>NZ_JBFUPS010000001.1:0-1344233 GCF_041360695.1 Chitinophaga sp. RCC_12 | reverse complement strand
TTAAGATTTTATCTCAAATTGATAAATATATCAGCAAAATAGAAGAGGCTGCATCATTTATTTATGATACAGCCTCTTCTGCTTTTTAATACAACAGGTATTTGGCCCTTATAACCTTAAACTTCGCCAGTCCGGGTTCCCAGCTTTTGCGGATCTCTGCTTCAGACAGCCCTTTCACGATCTGTTGCTGTAGTATGTTGTTACCGGCAAGTTTGCTGAAGAAAGGAATGAAAAATTTAGATTTATCAGGGAACATGCGATAGGCTTCCAGCAGCCATTTCAGTTCAATTTTACGGCCTGTATGCGGCGTGGCTTCAGGCGCATTACTCAGGTCGAAGCCGTAGCACAGCTGGTCTTTCAGCACTGGTGTTGGATTGATGGCGCTGGCGCGGGGCGTAAATGAGTAGCCTTTTTTAGGAAAATCCGGTGAGCCATACACCTGGAAAGGCTTGTCTGTACCACGTCCCAGGCTAAGTGCCGTGCCTTCAAAAAAGCAGAGGGAGGAATACAGGTTGATGGCGGCCATATTGGGCAGGTTGGGTGAAGGTTTGATGGGTACCCGGTAAAATGTTTTATGGCTGTAGTTTTCGCAGGGAATCACTTTGATATCGCAGTGCACGCCGTTGCGAAGCATGCGTTCGCCGTTCAGCATCCGGGCGTATTCGCCAACCGTCATGCCATGCACAATGGGAATGGGCTGCATGCCAATAAAGGAACGGTAGGCGGTATCGAGGATGGGGCCGTCTACATAGTCGCCGTTTGGATTAGGGCGGTCCAGTATGACGAGTGTTTTTTTATTTTCCGCTGCGGACTCCATCAGTTCCTGCAGGGACGAGATGTAGGTAAAAAAGCGGGTACCCACATCCTGGATATCGAACAACAGGATATCCACATCTTTCAGATCGGCTGCGGTAGCTTTACGGTGTTGCCCGTAGAGCGACACAATGGGAATGCCGGTAGCGGAATCGATACTGTTGGCCACTTTTTCGCCATGACCTGCATTGCCGCGGAAGCCGTGCTCAGGACTGAAAATCTTCTGGATTTTTACATTCAGTTTCAACAGGGAATCTACCAGGTGCGTTTTATCGATAGTGGCGGTTTGATTCACCATCATCGCCACCCGCTTGTTTTTCAGCAGCGGAAGGTAACGGGCTGTTTGCGTGGCGCCTGGCAATACATGGTCCGCATATTGCGCGGAGGTTTCATAAATACATCCTGCCAGGAAGATGCAAAGAAGGAGAATACGGTTCATACCGTTAAGATAATGCAAAGCTTTATTGACTGTATCAAAAAGCTCGGATTATGGCTGCTTTTTGTATCTTGCGCGTAATTATTAACACTAAACAATTATTTTTTATGCAAACTGTTAAAAACGGGGATACAGTGAAGGTGCATTACCATGGCCGTTTAACGAACGGAACTACTTTTGATTCTTCCGAAGGTAGAGCTCCGCTCGAATTCAAGGTAGGTGCCGGTATGGTTATCAAAGGTTTTGAGAATGGTGTGCTGGACATGAAAGTTGGCGACAAGAAAACCATTCATATCCCTGTTGATCAGGCATATGGCCCCAAAAGTGATGAAATGATCATGGATTTTCCAAAAGAAAATATCCCGGCTGATCTGAATCCTGAAGTAGGTATGGAATTGCAGATGAGCAATCCTCAGGGACAGGTTTTCCAGGTAAAAGTAGCCGCTATCGGCGACGAATTTATTACCCTGGATGCTAACCACGCGCTGGCTGGCGAAGACCTGGTATTTGACCTCGAACTGGTTGAAATCGCATAATATTCAGTTATTTTTTTGATTTACGGATGCAGGAACCGGTGGATAACACTACCCTTGCATCCGTAAATTTTTTTATGCTGCTGCCTGATTTTTCAGGGAGATGGAGCAATGGCGGAAACCCATTAAGGGAAACAGTTTCAGGACGATGTTTCCGGCTGCTGGTAAATTGTTTTCATATCACGTAAACAGTCGGCACAAAGACAACCACTGTATTTTTGCTGGATGAAATATCGCTCTTCTTCACTCAACACCACATCCTGGCACTGACAGCGTAGAATAGTGCCTACGCGGCATTCGAAGGTGCGTTTGCACCGCGGACAGGTTACGGTTTCATGACATGCCATCCCTAAAATTACGGATTTTACACAGCATTCAGTAAATGCAGCGCGGATGATTTTCGCTGCATTTACCAAAGCCCCAGGGCACTAGCTGCTCACCACCTGCCGCACATTCTTTGCAGCAGTCACCATATTACGTAACGACATTTCCGTTTCCGGCCACTTCCGCGTTTTCAATCCGCAGTCGGGGTTTACCCATATATTACGCAGCGGCAGTAATGCGGCCGCCTTGTGCAGTAATGCCTCCATCTCCGCCACCGCCGGCACTCTTGGCGAATGGATATCGTATACGCCCGGACCGGTTTCATTCGGATATTTAAATCCTGCAAATGCTTCCAGCAGCTCCATCTGTGAGCGCGATGTTTCAATGGTAATCACATCTGCATCCATTGCGGCGATATGCTCAATGATATCATTAAATTCCGCATAGCACATATGTGTGTGGATCTGCGTGGAATCATCCACCGTGCTTACGGCCAGGCGGAAAGCTTTCACGGCTTGTCCAAGGTAGGCGGCGCGTTGTGCTTTACGCAGTGGCAGCCCTTCACGCAGGGCCGGTTCATCTACCTGTATGATCGTAATACCGGCATCTTCCAGGTCTTTCACTTCATCACGGATAGCGAGTGCAATCTGCATCGCGGTTTGCATACGGGGCTGGTCATTTCTTACAAAGGACCATTGCAGAATGGTGACGGGGCCGGTCAACATACCTTTCACCGGCTTATTGGTCAGCGACTGTGCAAAACGGCTCCAGGCAACGGTCATGGGTTCCGGCCGTTGTACATCTCCAAAAATAACCGGTGGTTTTACACACCGTGTGCCGTAACTCTGTACCCAACCATTTTGGGTAAATACAAATCCGTCCAGCTGCTCGCCAAAATATTCCACCATATCATTCCGCTCAAACTCGCCATGCACCAGCACATCCAGCCCGAGGCTTTCCTGGCGGTAAATGGTTTCCGTAATGGCATGGCGGATATCGGCGTTATAAGTTTCCGGTGTAATAATCCCTTTTTTAAGATCAGCGCGGAGTTGCCTTATTTCCGTGGTTTGCGGGAAAGAGCCGATAGTAGTTGTGGGGAACAGGGGAAGTTGTAATACCGATTGCTGTAATTTCTGGCGGTGAGGGAAGATGCTGTGCCGCTGTGTATCCGCTGTGGTAATACTTTCCAGCCGGGCTTTCACTTCCGGCCGGTGTATCCGGGAGGAAGTTTTGCGGCTGTTCATCAACGCTTCATTGTCTATGAGCAGGGAAGTATCGCCGGCTATAATGTGTTTCAGCGCTATTACCTCGGCTACTTTCTGTTTGGCAAAAGCCATCCACTGTTTTATTTCCGGGTCTAACGGGGTTTCATCTTCCAGGTTATAGGGCACATGCAGGAGGGAGCAGGAAGTGCCCAGTAGCAAACGTTCTTCGCCGATTTGTTGTATTGCTTTTTCAATCAGCGCCAGGGAAGCGGCGTAATCATTTTTCCAGATATTGCGTCCGTCCACTACACCGAGCGACAACATTTTATCTGCAGGCAGGGCCACCAGTACGGCGTCCAGCTGCTCCGGAGCCCTTACCAGGTCGATATGCACCGCCTGCATCGGCAGCTGCAAAGCCAGGGTGGTATTGTCTTCCAGCGCCCCAAAGTAGGTGGTGAGCAGTATTTTGAGCGCAGGTAATGCCTGGCTGATAGCGGTATATGCGGCCTGGTAAAGGTCTCTGGTGGCGGGGTCCAGGTCGGTCACCAGGAAAGGCTCGTCCAGCTGGATCCATGTAGCGCCGGCCTGTTGAAGGGATCTTAGTAATTCGATATAAACGGGCAGCAGTTTTTCCAGCAGCCGGGTGTGCGTAAGGTCATCTCCCTTAATTTTTCCACATAAGAGAAAGGTAACAGGCCCGATGAGTACGGGTTTGGTGGTAATACCATGACCAAGCGCCTCTTTGAATTCTTCCACACACTTGGGCTGGTGAAGGGTATATTGCTGAGTGGATTCAAATTCAGGGACCAGGTAATGGTAGTTGGTATCAAACCATTTGGTCATTTCCAGGGCGGTGATATCGAAGTTATTTTTCTGGTAACCCCTTGCCATCGCGAAATACAACTCGGGGCAGCCCGGGTTGGCAAATGTTTGCTGCAATGCTTTAAAGCGCGAAGGAATTACGCCCAGGGTCATGCACATATCCAGTACCTGGTCGTACCAGGAGAAATCGTTGGAAGGGATCAGGTCAATACCGGCTTGCTGTAACCCGCTCCAGTTTTCTTTTCGTAGCTGCCTTGACGTTAGCTCAAGACGCTCCAGTGAAATTTTTCCGGCCCAGTAATTTTCGCAGGCTTTTTTCAGCTCACGCTGGCTACCTATTCTTGGATAGCCTGGAATGTTGGTTAGCATATATAGGATGTATTTTATTCTGTACAAACCTATCATTATTAGATCTTTGTTCGATCATTCCGGTTAATTTTGGTTTTTTGTCTTAAAAAAACAGGATTTTAAAGAATAATTTACTGTTGACGATATTGTGAGAGATGGTAAAACAGAATAATCTACGGCAGGAGTGTGAAGATGATTTTCCTTACGTTTGCAATATGTTTACAAATTACTCATATACAGTAGATAAACGCTTCATGCGTTACGCACAGATAGATACACAGTCGGACCCGATGAGCAACACTTTTCCTACCACGGAAAAACAGAAGGATCTTTCCCGGTTGCTGGTAAAGGAATTACAGGAAATGGGTATTACCGATGCAGCACTGGACGAACATGGTTATGTATACGCCACCATTCCGGCCAACACCGACAAAAAAGTGCCGGTGATCTGCTTTTGTTCACATGTGGATACTTCTTCAGACAGCAGCGGCACCGGCGTGAAGCCAATCGTGCATCGCCAGTATAATGGCGGCGATATTGTGTTGCCCGACGATGAAACAGTGGTGATCAGTGCAAAAGAACATCCTTACCTGGCCAGCAAAAAAGGCGACGATATTATTACTGCCAGTGGCACCACGCTCCTGGGAGCAGACGATAAGGCCGGCGTAGCCGAAATCATGGATGCCGCCAACTTCCTGATGACGCATCCGGAAGTGAAGCATGGCGCTATCCGCATCCTGTTTACCCCGGATGAGGAAGTGGGCCGCGGTGTGGAAAAAGTGGATATGAAGAAGCTGGCCGCCGATTTTGGTTATACCATGGACGGCGGTGAACTGGGTTCCCTGGAAGATGAAAACTTTTCGGCCGACGGCGCCAGGATCACAGTGTATGGCATCAGCGCCCATCCCGGTGCTGCAAAAGATAAACTGGTAAGCGCCATCAAAATAGCCGGCGAAATCGTAGATGCGTTACCGAAAGACGGTCTTTCTCCTGAAACCACCGACGACCGGGAAGGCTTTATTCACCCGGTTCGCATACAGGGCACTGTGGAAAAGACGGAGATCGATTTTATTATACGTGATTTTGAAACTGACCACCTCGAAGCGCATGAAACTTTCCTGCGCCGGATCATGGATAAGGTGCTGGCAAAGCACCATGGCGCAAAGGCTACGCTGAAAGTAACAGAACAATACCGCAATATGAAAGAGGTGCTGGTAAATCATCCGGAAGTAACCGCCAATGCGGCAGAAGCCATTCGCCGCGCCGGTGTGCAGCCCCTGAGAATGAGCATCCGCGGTGGCACCGACGGTTCCCGCCTGTCGTTTATGGGCCTGCCATGCCCCAATATTTTTACCGGTGAAATGGCGCTTCACAGCAAACATGAATACGTGAGCATACAGGATATGCAGAAAGCCGTGCAAACAATTGTGTATCTGGCACAGGTTTGGGAAGAGAAGGCGTAAAATATTGCCGCGCACATTCGCAAATATTTTATTACTTTAACCGTTTATAGTAGTGTTCTACTTATGCACCCGTTAAAATATAGTTCATGTTGTTAGGTTTTATTACATTATTACAGGATTCTTTATCGTCTCTTCCGGCTGATTCAGCAGCCCTGGCAGCTGGTGCTGCCGGAGCCCCGGCGCCGGAAATCCATCTGATAGATATGCTGATGAAAGGCGGTGTGCTGATGATCCCCCTGGGAATACTTTCGCTGATAGCGGTATATGTATTCGTGGAAAGGGCCATCACCATCAGTAAAGCCGGCCGGTTGCCTGATAACTTTATGCCCATGATCCGTGATCAGATCACCACGGGTAACATGCAATCTGCCAGATCACTGGCAAAAAATACCTACGGACCAATTGCCCGTATGATCGAGAAAGGGATTCAGCGCATAGGCAAGCCAATTGAGAATATTGAAAAATCCATGGAGAATGTGGGTAAGCTGGAAATTTACCGGATGGAAAAGAACCTGGTGATCCTGTCTATCATTGCAGGCATTGCTCCTATGTTCGGCTTCCTCGGTACCATTGCAGGGATGATCCAAACCTTTTTCAATATCTCCATCACCTCTGATATCACACTGGGCACCATTGCCGGCGGTATCTATGTAAAAATGATTACTTCCGCTTCCGGTTTAATTATCGGTATCGTGGCCTTTATCGGCTACAGTTACCTGAATGCCCAGATTGACAAGGTAGTAAACAAGATGGAAGGCGCTTCTGCTGAATTCATCGATATTTTGCAGGAACCAACCCGCTAAAACCACCCTCATGAATTTACGCAGACGAAATAAGAGACAGGTGGAAATGCACAACTCAGCACTGAATGACATCCTGTTCATTCTGTTGTTGTTCTTCCTTATTGTTTCCACCCTGGCTAATCCGAATGTGATCAAACTGCTGCTGCCGAAAGCAAAGAGCAATACCAAGTCGAAACAAACGGTAGTAGTGAGTATTAACGATAAACGCGAGTTTTTTGTAGGCACCAATAAAGTAACCTTTGATCACCTGAAACAGGCGCTGGCGCCTTCTATCGGCAATGAAAAGATTGATCCCACCATTGTTATCAATGCGGAAAAATCTGTACCGGTGGAAGATGTAGTGAGTGTGATGGAAGTGGCCAGGGAGATGGGAGCCAAAGTAGTATTGGCCACCGCACACAAGTAATAATGCCTTTCATGTATAGCAGACCTGGTGGTGCAATACCACCAGGTCTTTTTTATTTTATGCCTTCTTTCCTTTTACCATCCTGTCTTTCCCGAACATATCCTGTTTCAGCGTTACCGCGGTAAACCCGGTGCTTTCCATCAGTGCCACTACTTCTTTTCCCAGCGCCTCGTTGATCTCAAAATAGAGGGCGCCGCCGGGAACCAGCCTGGAATGCGCCATTTCGGAGATATGGCGGTAAAACAGCAGGGCATCATTATCGGGAACAAATAAGGCCAGTGATGGCTCAAAGCCCCAAACCAGCTGCTGCATGGAGGTTTGCTCACTCTGTGTGATATACGGGGGATTGCTCACGATCATGTCAAACTCCGGTAAACCGGCCATCTGTTCCGGGTTCAACGCATCCAGGTGCAGGAACTCCACTTCCAGCCGCTGACGTGCTGCGTTGCTGCGCGCCACTTCCAGCGCGCCTTCACTTACATCAATGGCAGATACCTGTGCATCCGGCAGTGACTTTTTTAGTGCCAGCGGAATGCATCCGCTGCCGGTGCCTACGTCCAACAAGTGAAGCCGGTGGCGGTGTGCAGCGTCCTGCACCATCCATTCTACCAGTTCTTCTGTTTCGGGGCGGGGAATAAGTACATTTTTATTAACCAGGAGTTCCATGCCGTAAAACCAGCTGGTGCCGGTGATATATTGTACCGGTTCATGGCGCTGCAGCGCTTCTATGGCTGCCTGGAGACGTTGCTTCTGATCGGGGGAAAGGATTTTTGTTTTGTGAACAATCCTGTCCAGTTTACTCATACCCGTTAGATATTCCATTATGATATGTGCGATGTTGGCGGCTTCCCGCTCATCATATAGTTCACTGATGGCGCCTGTAATATAGGTAAAGGCCGTTTGTATAGTCAATATAATCAGTTTAAGGCATGTGACAGGAAAAGTGCAAACCTGGGGGAGCGGCATTTTCCATTCGTTAAAAACGATACTTTTGCAAAAATATTACTTCGCGCGGTGATTATGAATAGCACGTTCAATGAATTTTATATGCAGCGTTGCCTCGAACTGGCCGCTATGGGAGCCGGTCAGGTGGCGCCTAATCCAATGGTGGGCGCCGTGCTGGTACACCAGGGGCGTATCATCGGGGAGGGCTATCACCGGCAGTACGGGCAGGCCCACGCGGAAGTGAACTGTGTGAACAGCGTAGCCCCGGAAGAACGTTCGCTCATTCCGCTGGCTACCATGTATGTAAGCCTGGAACCCTGCGCGCATCACGGCAAAACGCCGCCCTGTGCAGATCTTATCGTATCACAGGGCATCCGGCAGGTGGTGATTGGCTGCGTGGATACCTTTTCAGCAGTAGCCGGAAAGGGTATTGAAAAACTGGAGAAAGCCGGTGTACAGGTGCAAACAGGCGTGCTGGAAGCGGCCTGCCGGCAAATCAACCGCCGCTTTTTTACCTTTCATGAACAACAACGGCCTTATATTGTACTTAAGTGGGCGCAAACCAGCAATGGCCTGATCGCCGGCGCCGGCGGGGCGCCCCTGCGGATATCCAATCAATACAGCGACCGCCTGGTGCATAAATGGCGTAGCGAAGAAATGGGCATCCTGGCAGGTACCCGCACCGCCATAAGTGATAACCCCCGGCTCAACAACCGGCTGTGGACCGGTAAAGACCCGGTACGCCTGATCATTGACCGGGATCTGAAAGTGCCGCGGTCCCATCATGTGTGGGATGGCAGCATTCCTACTATTTTCATCACCGCGGAAGCGGCGGAAACCCACGGTCTTACCGAAACCCTGCCACTGGATTTCAATACCGCCCTGTTGCCGCAACTGATGCAGCAATTACACCGGCGGCAGATCCAGAGCATCCTGGTGGAAGGCGGCCAGGCGGTACTGCAGCAATTCATTGCAGCGGGTTTGTGGGACGAAGCGCGTGTTATAACCGGTACGGGTACACTACCGGAAGGACTGGCAGCGCCGGTACTCACCAACGCATTGCTCACGCATACCCTGCAGGTAGCGGGCGATCGTATCGATTTTTATCATCCCGCGCAGCTTTAAGCGCGTATTAAATTATTTTGATGGAGGTTTATTTTACAATTGATAAAACAGCAGTCGCAGAGTTCAAGGACAGGGGCAGCAAATTTCTCGCATACGCATTTCCTGTTAAATCCCCGGAGGAAGTAAAAGAATGCCTTGCAGAGGTGAAAAAAGAACACCCAAAGGCCACCCATCACTGTTATGCTTACCGCCTTGGCACCGCCGGGCTCCAGTTCCGCGCCAGCGACGATGGAGAGCCTTCCGGCTCAGCAGGCAAGCCCATCCTGGGGCAAATAGACAGTAAACAGATTACGGATGTGCTCATTGTAGTAGTGCGTTATTTCGGCGGTAGCCTGCTCGGTGTACCGGGGCTTATCAACGCTTATAAGATGAGCGCCGCTATGGTGCTGCAACTGATCCCCGTGATCCAGAAAAACATAGAAGCAAAATACCACCTCAGCTTCGACTATACCATCATGAACGACGTGATGATGGTGGTAAAGCAAAATAACTGCACCGTTATTTCACAGGAACTTCAGTTGTTCTGCGAAATGGTGATAGGCGTTCCGAAATCAGGCGAAGAACTTTGCCTGCTGCGCTTAAAAGATATTTACGGGTTGCAGGTGCAACCACAAAAAAATTAATAAGAAGAATGGATGATCCTGGTAAGCAGGCGGATGTTACAACATGTAGATAGGAATCCGTACTTTAGGATCATCTTCCCCCCAAAAATAACCCCGAAAATATTTTCCCCATTTCCATAAAATGAGGGGGTTGTAATATAAATTTCCTTAAATTTAATTTTGTTAACTAGGATTTCCTTAACCCGTTTTTCAGGTATTTTTTGAGATGAGAGTTGCTTATACAGCAGCGCCCATCCAGCTTTTTCAGATCAGATATAGGACCATATTAATTTAAAAGCCCCCCTGTATATGTTACATACCATAACAACCGTATCTATTGCTGACAAACAGTTTAAACAATTTCATTCCCTGCGCCTGGAGCAACAGTTACAGGGACATCATCATTTTGAGCTGAAAATAGGCTACGACTGGCTGCAGGAACTGGGTCCCGGTATAGTGTCGGCTACCAAAGCATTTCTGGGAAAAGAAGTGAGCATTACCATACAGGCGTTTGAACAATTACAAACGTATGAACCCCTTATTTTCAATGGTATTGTGATGTCTGTGAGCTCAGGTAAAGAAAGCGATGGTACCCACGGCTTTTGCGTGATCCGCGGATACAGTCCCACTATCCTGCTGAGTAACGACCTGCATGTACAGACCTTTGAAAACCAGGACCTGGGCGCTATTGTAAACACAACGCTGAAAGCCTGCGGCCCTTATGTGGCACGCCCGATGGTAGACCCCAATACCACATCGCCGCTGAAGTATATAGTACAATACAAAGAAACATCATTCGACTTTCTCCACCGGCTCTCCGAGCGGTTCGGGGAATGGTTTTTTTATAACGGGCAACAATTGGTTTTTGGAAAATACCAACCCCGCGAAGTATCGTTGGTTCACCTGGTTGACCTCATGAGCTTCGACCTCGAAATGAAGGTGCAACCCAACAATCAGCAGTTGAACGGATTTGACTACCGGAACAATAAAGTAGTGGAAAATACGACGGTGGCACAGCCTGCCGGGAAAGTCAATGACTATACCTCGCATGTACAGGGACTAAGCGAAAAATTATACAGCAATACATCCACCTATAAAATGACCCACGCCTTTACCAGCAATGCCAAAGCAGAACTGGATACGCTGGTAACCCGGCAGAAAAAAGGACGTATGGCCGCTATGGTGCAACTGAAAGGCAGCAGCAGGCATACTGCGCTCCGCGTGGGAGATCATATCTCTATCCAGGAGAATGTATACGCAAAAGATGATCATGGGAAATTCATGATCTGGGGTCTCACCCATCATGTAACCGGCAACGGCGACTATTACAACGAGTTTGAAGGTATCCCTGCAGATGCGGCTGCCCCACCGGTGAACCTGGAAAATATGCCTTTCTGTGAGGCGCAGAGCGCCATCGTAGTGGACAATCATGATCCGAAAGACCTGGGAAGGGTAAGGGCCCGTTTCAAATGGCAGCAACAAGGCATGACCCCCTGGATGAGGGTGGTTGGCCCGCACGCCGGTGGCAGCAAAGGCATGTACATGGTACCGGAAAAAGGAGAAGAAGTAGTGGTGGATTTTGAAGGAGGGAACCCCGAGCTTCCCTTCGTGCTGGGAACCACCTACAACGGAGAAGGTAAGTCGGGATTTGGGACTGCCAACAACGACATGAAAGCCATCCGTACCCGCACCGGTATCTCCATTTTGCTGAATGATGCCGACGGCAGCGTTACCGTTTCAGATAAAGCCGGTAACACCATCTTCATTGACGGCACAGATAAAATGTCCCTCTTCTCTAAAACAAAAATGTCCATATCTTCCAAAGAAGTTGAAATAACCTCGGAGAAATTCAGCATCGCAGCGTCCGAGCAGGGCTCTATCACAGCCAAGAAAGGAATCTACCTGGAAGGCACAGAAACGGTAACCGTCAACAGTAAAGATGCGATCGTGAAAGGAGGAGAGTCGCTCACCTTGCTATCGAAAGACCTGCTGGCTTCCGGAAGCAAAAATGCCAACGTTACCGGCGCCTCTGTTTCGGTAAATGGTACAAAGGATGTTACCGTGACCGGGCATGGCGACGTAGTAGTTTCCGGCGGGCTGGTGAAAATAAATTCCTGATCCTTAAAGCTCACTTATGACAACCTCACCAACTATCGGGCAGGAGTTTTATAAAGTAAGGGAAACATGGGCTGCCGCCGACCGTGATCACCAATGGAAACTGGCTATCTGGCTGATACAATATGCCGACGTGGAAATTATCGATAAATTCCTGGAAACCGAACGTACCGCCATTGGTGTTTTTAAAGAGATATTTTTCAGATTCGATTCCCCTTACCAGGAAGATCACGAGGCATATGAACAGTTGCTGTGGAATGAATTCCTGGAATGGTTTGAACCCGTGCCCCGCGAAGAATATGATGTTTACGGTGCACTGAAAAAAGACGGGCTGCTGAAAACAGATTATCAGCCCGACCGACACCTCGCGCCAACAGTACAAAGCATCTGGAAAGAACTGCGGCGTTTTATGGGCTGTGTGCGCGGACTGGAAGAAACCGGGTGCTGTATTTATTTTCCTCCTTTAAGACCCGAGCAGGCCGATGCAGGCGCCTGGTATGCCGATGTGCTGAAAAAAGGACTGCCGGACGGTATCCGGCTTGTTACGATAGATATAGCAGCTAATTCCCGTATAACCATACCGAGAACATTTGCCCACCAGGTAAAGATATTACAGCCATCACTGCAAATGGTAGCCGCTATTAACCATGAAATGGATAAAGGCGGTGGCAATTCTGATACCATCAGTGTAGATGCACGTTTCCGTAAACAGATCCGTAAAGTGATGGATTGTACCACACAACCTGATTCGCCCACGCTGGACCAGGAAATATCCGTACTGCTTTCGCTGAGCAAAAAAATGGGGGGTGAACCTCATGAAGTAGCCGGTATGATGATAGCCGCACAGGCTTATTTCATGGCGCGTGAATCCGATAAGAGCGCCGGCTACGCTGATAAAGCCATCCGGTTGTCGAGGCAGCTGATGGACAGGAATGATCCGGCAGGATATCCTACCTGGAAATCCTGTGTGATGATCCGCGCCGCCATACTGGCGGGCAAGAAAAAAAGAAAACAGGCCATTGCACTCTATGAAGCGCTGGCACTGGAGGCCGTGAATAAAGGCGATGCTTTTATGATCATGGAAGGATACCGGCTTTGCGGTCACCTGCATTATGAACTGGGACAAATGAATACGGCTTTTGAAAACCTGTTGCTGTCAATGACCGGCGGCAGCTACCTGGAACGGGAAGTAAGAAGACAATCCACTTTCCTGCATGCCGCAGCAATGGCTGTACACCTCTGTGAAAAGATCCGCGGGCCGGAAGATCTGGCAATACTGGAAAGCAACTTACAGGAATTATTGGGCGACGACTGGCATACATTGTTACAGGCAGACGGTATGGATAAAGCCACTGTAAGACGTAAATCAACCTTGTTTGAGTTTAACTAAGATCCTATCCCAAGAGGGAGTAAAGTAATCATATCATGGCTGTAGAAAACAAAGGCTTTGGGGCATTATTTGCAGAAAAGAAAAACTCACTGGACCATATCCAGAAAGGAATGGCCAGTATCCTACCTGCTTTCCCGGGAATGCCCGCTGCAAAATATTTTGACCTCGGCATAGGCATCGACTTTCACGATTCCGTATTTCCTCCTTCGCCGTTATTGCCGGTGCCGCACATCGGTATGGTGTTCGATATCATAGGCGCTATTATGGCTGCTATTGCCAGTGTAGTGCCACCACCGCCGCCACCACCACCAGTGGAAGAAGGGAAAGAACCCGCACCGGAACCATTCTCGCTGGCAGCCACCGCACAAATGCTGGTACATGCGCTCAGCCCTTCCGTAAAAGTTCATAACCAATGGGTAGCCAATGCAGGTACACCTATCCTGCATTTACCAGCCATCATTGCACATTTGCCCTTCCCGATCGTGAAGCCCAAAGCGGCTTCTGAAATGTGGATGGGTAGTTCTACTGTGCTGGCAGATGGCGGCCCTTTTTCTACGCAGTTCCATCCGGCATTGTCGTGTAACCTGGTAGGACTTCCTTCGCCGCCAAGGCTGAATAAAAAAAGTACGGCGATGGCGCTGATGGCGCCCACGTCCATGTTGCTGATCATGACATCCTCCGGAAAGCCAGTACTGGTAGGCGGTCCGCCAACTATCGACCTGTTTCAGCTGATGTTTAAGCTGGGCCTGAAAGGAATGTCCAAAGCAGCAGGCGCGGCTTTGCAGAAAACCGTCAATAAAATGGAAAGCCGGTTTCCCAAGCTGGCTGGTATGCTGCAGGACTTTAAGTGTAAAAGATTTGGAGAACCTGTGGATGCCGTAACTGGCAGGGTGGTTTCCAACAATATAGATTTTGAATTGCCCGGACCTATACCACTGGTATGGGAACGCACGTATTATAGCGACGCAGAAGTGCCAGGGCCTTTAGGGTACAACTGGCACCATAGCTACAATCTCAGCCTGTATGACCTGCGTAACGGTTACTTCAGCATCCGCCTGGCAGACGGCCGCGAAACCGTGATGCCGGCAATACCGCCAAACAGCAGCTATTTCAACAGGGGAGAGCAGTTATGGTGGCGCCGTGACAGCAGCGGCTATTACCTGGAAGATAAAGAACAACTTCAATATCGCTTCAACGCCCGGCCTGGCCCCGATGGCAGTTGTATGTTATCTGAAATCCGTAACCCCGCCGGGTGCTATATACAATTCCGGTATAACGGGCAAGGCTATCTGCAACGGATCGTGGATAGCAGCAACCGGCTGTTACAAGTAACCACCGATGACTATGGCCGCATTGAAGACATTTACACCCACAAAGGAGCGGAAGTTATTCACCTGGTACGTTATTCCTTTGATGAAGCCGGTAATCTTAGCAGCACTACCAATGCGCGGGATGTCAGCAAATACTTTTTCTATAAAGGACACTTATTGGTGCGGCTAACGAACCAGAGCGGAATGAATTTTTACTGGGAGTATGAAGGTAAGGGAGATGAAGCACGCTGTGTGCATACCTGGGGAGATGAAGGCGTACTGGAATATCATGCGCGATATGAAAAAGGGAAAACCATTGTTACTAACGGTCTTGGGCACACGACAACTTACTATTACGACGAACGTCAGCTTATTTATAAATTCATTGATGGCAATGGCGGCGTTACCCTGCAGCATTACAACAGGTATGATGAACTGGAAGTAGTGGTAGATCCTGCCGGAAACACCGAGAAATACGAATACGACGCCTTTGGAAATAAAGTGAAAGAAACCAATGGTAATGGGGAATCTACCTTGTTTTATTTTGATGAAGAGCAGCGTTTAACAGGGCTTAAAACGCCTGGTGGCAAACGAATGGAATGGATGTTCAATGACGAGGGGCTGATAGTGAGGAAAAAGAACATGGAGGGAGTGGTAACGAAATACGGGTATACAGGGCCTTATCTTACCCATGTAACTTATAAGAATGGCCGCACCTTTGAGCTGGAATATGATGAACAACATAACCTCAGCAAAATTACTTCACCTGAAAATGCACAACGTCACTGGAAGTATGATGAATTGGGGCAATTAGTAAAAGAAACCACTGAAACAGGCTACTGGTACGCATATGAATATGATGTTGCCGGTAATGTTATTCGTGTGGAAGAAGCCGATGGGAGTATTCATCTGTTTAGCTACGACGCCGCTGACAACATGATAAAGGCAGGAGACGGCCATCGGGAAGTAAGTTTTACTTACGGACCACTGGGCGTGTTAACGGGAAGAAGTCAGCATGGCGTAAATGTGCGGTTTAATTATGATAAAGAGTTGCAGTTACGCAGTATTGCCAATGAAGGAGGAGAGCTGTACCGGCAGGAGCCGGATGCAAACGGGAATATCATTAATGAATGGGGCTTCGATGGCGTGCATTACCACTACGAGCGGGATGCCGCAGGCCGCGTGAAAAAGATATTCCGGCCAGACAATCGCTGGACTGCCTGCGAATATGATGGTACCGGTTTACTGGTGCGGGAGGAGTACAGTGATGGCAGCGTAACAGCATATGGATATAATAAAGACGGGCAGCTGACTGGCGCCTTCAATGAAGACGGCGCAGTTACCATTCAACGCGATGCGTATGGCCATACTATCGGTGAGGTACAAGGCGCTTACACGGTAACGCGCGAATACAATGAATGGGGAGAACCGGTTTTTGTAGGAAGTACGTTGGGCGCGGCTATTCACCTGGAACACCATGCAGCAGGATATGTAGATGGAATGCAGGCAACTAATGGAACCGATAATTCCTGGCAGGCGCAGTGGAAACATAATGAAAGTGGACTGGAAGTATTGCGGATGTTATCCGGTGGAGTAACCGTGCAAACGCAGCGTGATAAGCAGGGAAAGGTGGTGAGGCAATCTATCGGGGTTCATAAGGCAGAACAGAGCCGCATTCGTTATGAATGGGGAAGAAGTACAAAGCTGCGGCGGATGGTGAATGAACTGAATGGGGCGCAGGCGCAGTTTTCCTACGATGAATTTGATAACCTGGTAAGTGCCTCCTACGGTCAATCAAATGGTAACGCCGTCGACACCGTTTATCGCATACCCGATAAGCTGGGGCATCTTTTCAGAACTCCTGCACGAACGGATCGCGTGTATGGCAAAGGCGGACGCCTGCTGGAATGCCCGGATTACTTCTATTATTATGATGGAGAAGGAAATCTTATCTGCAAGGAATTCCGTCACAACCACCAGGTAGCGGAAGATAAGCAGGCATGGGGCAAAGCAAACAAAATAGTGTTGAAGGGAAGCCGTACCGGCTGGGTGTATGAGTGGAAAGCAAACGGATGGCTGTGGAAAGTGATCACACCGGCGGGAGGAGAAATTGTATTCAGCTATGATCCGCTGGGAAGGCGTATTGCGAAGGTAAATAAACGGAAGCAGGAGGTAACCCGCTGGTTATGGGATGGCAATGTGCCATTGCATGAATGGCAGTATACGGGTGATTATCCACCGCACCTGGAAGCAGTAGCCGATGGGGCGTTGCAGATTGAACAGGAGCCGGTAGACAACCTGGTAACCTGGGTATTTGAAGAAAGCTCCCTGGTACCCTGCGCGAAGCTCACCGCGGCAGGATCTTACAGTATTGTTGCAGATCACCTTGGTACGCCGGTGCACGCATTTGATACATCAGGAAATAAAGTTTGGGAGCGCGAACTTGATTGCTACGGAAAAGTAAGACGCCTGCATGGTGATAAAACATTTTGTAATTATCTTTATCAGGGACAATATGAAGACGCTGAAACAGGGTTAAGTTATAACAGGTTCCGGTATTACGACTCCGGAAGCGGCATGTATATTTCCCAGGATCCAATTGGATTGCTGGGAGGTATGAAATTTTACAGCTATGTGCATGATCCGAATAGCTGGGTAGACGTGTATGGATTGGCTGGTGGTGCAGGAGCGGGATCAGGCAGGGGCTGGCTTAACTGGGCCAAACAATGGCATGATAAACGTGCCGATGAGATATTTGGAACAGGTAATAAGGGACGGTCTATAAGCGGTCGTAACTATGATAAATATTATGACGGCAAAGATATTGAGTTCAAATCTGATAACTTCTCCAAAGGCCCGAGATCAAAAGAATCTTTAGCCAGGATGGATAAACAGATAGATAAAGATATTGCTAACAAAGTTGCCGGAAGAGCAGATCCGCACTGGCATTTTGATCATGATCCAGGTGTAGCGACAGAAATGAAGGCTTTACTGAAGAAAATGGATGATGCCGGCATAACGCGTACACATGGTAAAACATACCCTGGTCACCACTAAAATAAGAGATATAGTATGTCTGAGTTTTTTAGCGTAGTCAATGAATTTGAAGATCTGATTAAGCAATTTGATTTTAAACAGCCGAAGAAATTATGGTATTCCCATTTGGTGGCATTGAGCAAACATATCGAAGATATTTTCTATTGTTATGTCATCGCCAGGGTGTATAAGGAGGATGGTTCCCTGCAAACCACTTTGTGGGTTGGACCTATTGACAGGCCTGATGATGGGCTTAGTAGCCTTTCGGCTCACATTAAGGTGGATATTGGCTATACACAGGTCCTTGATGAGAATTTTTTCAGGAATTGTGAAAAGAAGATCATCCGCCTGATCGAAGAAGGAGCTTTAACGTCATTATTGGCTACCTCAAAAAAAGAGTTGGCAGATCCGTCTGTCAATAACAGAAGACATGAGGTATATACCGCTTATCTGTTACCTTTTTTCAGGAAGATTTTAGCCGTGACGGACAATGATGTAAAAGTGCTGAAGAGCAAAACGAAATGTGAAGCAGTGATTGAAAAAGAGTTTTCAAATCTGGAAGGTGACATGAAAGCCTTCTTTGATAAATTTGGACTGAAGGCTACTAAAGACAGCATTTGGGAGTTATGCTATATTTACTCTCTGTAGTATGTAAGTATGATAGCTGACAAATTTCAACCTTTTATTTAATCTCATTATGCAAGGCCTTTAGCAATTGACAAAGTCAATCGCTAAAGGCCTTCTGATTAAAACCGCCCGCTCACAACAAGGTCTTTACTACCGGGCGTGTATTTATAAAATCCTTCACCGCTTTTAACACCGAGATAACCCGCTGTAACCATGTTTACCAGCAGCGGGCAGGGTGCATATTTGGGATTGCCAAAGCCGTCGTGCAGCACCTGCAGGATAGAGAGACAAACATCCAGCCCGATGAAGTCGGCCAGTTGCAGTGGTCCCATCGGATGCGCCATTCCCAGTTTCATGACGGTATCAATTTCCGCTACGCCGGCTACACCTTCAAAGAGGGAGCAGATAGCTTCGTTGATCATGGGCATCAGGATGCGGTTGGCGATAAAGCCTGGATAATCATTTACTACGCAGGGAACTTTTTCCAGTTTTTCGGAAAGTGCCACGATCGTGTTGGTTACTTCTTTATCAGTTGCATAGCCATTGATGATTTCTACCAGTTTCATTACTGGTACGGGGTTCATGAAGTGCATGCCTATTACTTTTGCCGGGCGTTTGGTAACTGCGGCAATTTTTGTAATAGAGATAGAAGAGGTGTTGGTAGCGAGAATGGCGTCAGCAGGAGCATGGAGGTCGAGGTCCTGGAATATTTTCAGTTTCAGCGCAATATTTTCTGTAGCGGCTTCCACTACCAGGGATACATCTTTTACCCCGGTTGCCAGGTCTGTTTGCAGGGAAATATTACGGAGGGTATCCGCTTTTACGGCTTCGGTAATAGTGCCTTTTGCCACCTGGCGGTCCAGGTTTTTGGTAATGGTTTGCAGCGCCTTATCCAGTGCGGGGGCCGAAACATCTATCAGGTTTACGGCGTAGCCGTGTTGGGCAAATACATGCGCAATACCATTTCCCATAGTACCAGCGCCGATAACCGCAATTTTTTGCATGGTGTAGTGATTTGTCGGAATTGAATAAGGCGCTAATTTAAGGTATTACGCGTTACCGTTAGTAACTGCCATAACTATCGTCTTTCCTTTTAAAGTCGCCCTGTTTCCAGGCCTGGATAAACTGGGCCCATGCCAGTGGATTAAAGATATTTTGCGGAGGTGGCTGACCGGCATAATAAAGGCTTTGTGCCTGTTTCTTGAGGTATTGACTGGTACCTTCCGTGCCGTCCATAGGTGTATAACGGGCCATGGCGCGAAGCCTGGCGTTACTGGTATTTTTTCGTGCAACCTCATAGGCATCATCGGGAATGTCCATATTGGCAAAGGCGCGTTCAAATTCTTCCCTGGAAAGATAAGGTTTGATAATAGTTACAGGGAGATAGGTGGTATCTTCCACCATCAGCTGTATCAGGGAAAAGCTATTGCCTTTGATATCGGGAGGTATGCGGTAATTTTTATGTTTGAAGCCCACCGCACTGAACGACAGGGTATCGCCTTTGAATACAACGATAGAGAATATACCGGATCTGTTGGAGATAGTTCCCCTGTTTTGTCCCTTTACCAGGATGCTCACCGCGGGGATGGCCCGCAGGCTGTCTGCCGTCATGGTAATACCCGAAATTTGTATAACGCTGTCTCTGAATTCCGCGATCTGAGCTTTCAAAAGGAAAGGAGATAAAACGAAAACAATTATGAGTGACAGTATGTAGGATCTTTTCTGATGCATGCCGGCCCTAAGATATAAAAATTTAATTACGTGTTTCCATGCAGTTGATCACCTGCTCAGAGAAATTGTAAATTAAATCCCAATTGGGTTAACTTTGCTGTCTGGATTCAAAATTAACAACAATTTATGATCACGAAAGAGCAGGTTTTAAAGGCCCTGAGCAACGTAGAAGAGCCGGATCTGGGCAAGGATCTCGTTACGCTGAACATGGTAAAAGATATAGAGATTGATGGCAATAAAGTGAAATTTACGGTCATTCTTACCACGCCGGCCTGTCCGTTAAAGGACCTGATCCGTAATGCCTGTGTGAACGCTATTCACATGCTGGTAAGCAAGGATGCGGAAGTGGAAGTTGTCATGACGGCCAATGTAAATACCAAAAGAGCAAACGGGCAGGGCGTCCTGTCTAATGTAAAAAATATCATTGTGGTGGCCTCTGGAAAGGGAGGAGTGGGTAAATCCACTGTGGCAGCCAACCTGGCGCTGGCTTTGGGCCGTGATGGCGCCAAAGTAGGGCTGATGGATGCGGATATTTACGGTCCTTCCGTTCCCATTATGTTCGGATTACGCGGCGAAAGGCCGCTGATGGTGAATGTAGATGGCAAAGGCATGATCCAGCCGATTGAAAAGTTTGGTATCAAGGTAATGTCCATCGGTTTGCTGATAGATGAAAGACAGGCGGTGGTATGGCGCGGACCTATGGCCAGCAGTGCTTTGAAGCAATTTATTACCGATGTATACTGGGATGAACTGGATTACCTCATCATCGATATGCCGCCCGGCACCGGTGATATTCACCTCACCCTGGTACAAACGGTGCCTGTTACCGGCGCTGTGATTGTAACCACACCGCAGGATGTAGCCCTGGCAGATGCCAAAAAAGGCATTTCCATGTTCATGGGACAGCAGATCAATGTGCCAATTCTCGGATTAGTGGAAAATATGGCCTATTTCACACCTGCTGAACTGCCGGAAAATAAATATTACATTTTTGGAAAAGAAGGTGGAAAACAACTGGCGGAAGAAATGGATATTCCGTTCCTTGGCCAGATCCCGCTGGTACAAAGCATCCGCGAAGGCGGTGATGCCGGTGTGCCCGCTATGGCCGGCGACGATAAAATAACCCGCAAGGCTTTCCTGGATGTTGCCGGTGCAGCTGCACGCAGCATCGCTATGCGCAACGCCAATGTTGCTCCCACCAGGATTGTAGAAATTATTGTATAAAAGAATCATCCGTTACGGATTACAGATAGGAATATCTGTGATCCGTAATTTTTTTTCTCTAACAACTCCGTATGTATACACCAAAACTTACCCGGGAAACCAACTGGGATACTATTGCCAATTTTATCAGGGAGAATGGTTTTGGATTGCTGATCAACACCGATAACGCCGGAACCCCGCACGCTACGCATATTCCCATGACCCTGGTGGAAAAAACACCGGGAGAATTTGTTTTACACGGACATATCGCACGGATCAATCCCCAGTGGGAATGGTTTGAGAAAAATGAAACGCTGGCGGTGTTTTCCGGACATCATGCGTACATTTCTTCCTCATGGTATGAAAAGGAAAAGATACCTACCTGGAATTACATGGCCGTGCATATTCACGGTACCATCCGTATCCAGGAAGAAGCGGAAGTGATACAGGCGCTGGGCGCGCTGGTGGATCATTACGAGGCGGCATCTGCCTGCCCGGTGCATATCAGCGATATTGATGATAAAACACTCAGCAACAATGTAAAAGCTATTGTGGGATTTGAAATGAGTATCCGGGAGGTAAATGCCAATTATAAGCTCAGCCAGAATAAAAAAGATGCGGATTATTTCAGCGTAATCGCTCATCTGCGGGCATTGGGCGATGAAAATTCATTACGCGTGGCTGCAGAAATGGAAGCCCGCCGGTCAACCCAAAAATAGACGGAAACATTTTATTTTTGTTGATGGTCGTAATCCCAAAAAGGAATATCTTTATTTTAATCTTCCGCGTTAAAAAATATCCAACATTGTCGGTAAACCACAACTACCACAGTGAATAAATAGCGTTGTTTTTCAATTACAGGTAATCATAATATGTTTAAAGAAGCGTCAATGCTTAAGTTTTTCTTAACTTTGCGCCCCAAATTAACCGACTATGAATCGACAGGAATTGGTGAATCTGATTAAGGAAAAGCAGTCTTACCTGTGCGTAGGACTGGATACGGACATTCAAAAGATTCCAAAACACCTGCTTTCTCATGCAGATCCGGTGTTTGCCTTTAACAAGGCGATTATTGACGCTACCAAAGATCTTTGTGTAGCGTATAAAATTAATACGGCCTTTTACGAAAGTATGGGCATGCGCGGCTGGGAAAGTTTACAACGGACCATTGAGTATATCCCGGAGGGGATATTTACCATTGCTGATGCCAAGCGTGGCGATATCGGCAATACTTCCACCCAGTACGCGAAAACATTTTTCGAAACCTATAAGTTCGATTCAGTGACTGTTGCGCCTTACATGGGTAAAGACAGTGTAACGCCTTTTCTCCAGTTCTCTGAAAAATGGGCGATCCTGCTGGGATTAACCTCCAATGAAGGTAGCCAGGATTTCCAGATGCAACAGATCGGAGATGAGTTCCTGTTTGAAAAAGTGCTGAAAGCCGGGATGGAATGGGGCACTCCGGACAACCTCATGTTCGTGATCGGAGCTACCCAGTCTTCACAGCTGGGATATATCCGTAAACTGGTACCTGACCATTTCTTCCTGGTACCAGGTGTAGGCGCTCAGGGCGGAAGCCTCGAAGAAATTTCCACACAAGCCATGAATAAGGATTGCGGACTGCTGGTAAATGCCAGTCGCGCTATCATTTATGCAGGTAATGGAGACGATTTTGCTACAGACGCCCGTCGCATAGCAAAACAATACCAGGTGGAAATGGCCGGATATCTCAACAAGATAGTAGCTACCGTGTAAATAACTTTTTAATACCGGTACCTGGCAGCTGCGGTTTGCAGCAGGCGCCAGGTACCGGCATCTCCCTGATTTTTACTTGAAAATACAGTTCTTTACGGTCCACCACGGCTTTACCTCGAAATTCAGCCGGCCTGCTATCACAGCAGCATCCTTGTTTACCAGCGACACTACCTCCAGGCTGTCTTTACAATCCATAATTAAAATACCACGCAGTTCCTCATCATTTTCAAAAGGACCCGCTACCAGCAATTTGCCGGCAGTAGCCATTTTATTGATATTGTCCATGTGAGCCTGTTGGATTTTTGCCGCAAGGGCAGTATCCTGGTTCCGGACGGGACCTTTCTTTAGCAGAACCATCCAATACCTTTTTAATTCAGGTGGTGCGCCTGATTTGACTTTTGGGGGGAGCACTTTGCTTAGTGCAACAGATTGTAATGGTGTGGGGTGAAATGATAACATCACAATGACTAAAAATCCCAATAGCAAAAGCGCAGGTATAACTTTGCTTGCCATAGTTGTCGAATTTGAAGGAAAGGTACAAACTTGTCATGAAAAAACGTGATTGTTGTGCAGGTATTTTGCAGGAAAAAAATATAGGTTCCATGGCTGAAATCTCCCCGTGGACGTGGTTCCTAACGGGTAATTTCTTATATTGGGTATTAAACCCGTAGTTAATGCAACAAGATCTGTTTCAGTCGCCTGATTATTTTGCCATTGATGATTTGCTGAAAGAAGAACACCTTTTGATCCGCGACGCCGTACGTCAATGGGTGAAGAAAGAAGTATCCCCCATTATTGAAGACTACTGCCAGCGCGCTGCTTTCCCATCACAGATTTTAGCAGGACTCGGAGAACTGGGTTGCTTCGGCCCTACCATCCCGGTGGAATACGGAGGCGGCGGAATGGATCATATTGCTTACGGACTAATGATGCAGGAACTGGAGCGGGGCGACAGCGGTATACGGTCTACTGCCTCCGTACAGGGTTCGCTGGTGATGTTCCCGATCTATACTTTTGGCAGCGAAGCGCAGAAAAAGAAATACCTGCCTAAACTGGCTACAGGCGAAATGATGGGCTGCTTTGGCCTTACTGAACCCGACCACGGCTCCAACCCTGCAGGAATGCTTACCAACTTCCGGGAAGCAGGAGATCATGTGATCCTGAACGGCGCTAAAATGTGGATCTCCAATGCGCCATTTGCGGATATCGCCGTAGTGTGGGCAAAAGATGAAGGTGGTGTGATCCGCGGTATCATTGTGGAAAGAGGAATGGAAGGGTTTACCACGCCGGAAACAAAAGGGAAGTGGAGTTTGCGGGCCAGCGCTACCGGGGAACTGGTATTTGATAATGTAAAAGTACCTAAAGAAAATATTCTGCCGGAAGCCCGCGGGTTAAAAGGCCCGTTAACCTGCCTTTCTTCTGCGCGTTATGGTATTGCCTGGGGAGTGATCGGCGCGGCGATGGATTGCTACGATACGGCCCTCAGATACGCGAAAGAACGGATCCAGTTTGATCGCCCTATTGGTGGATTTCAGCTTACGCAGAAGAAACTGGCGGAGATGATCACTGAAATCACCAAAGCGCAGCTGCTCAACTGGCGGCTCGGCGTATTAAAAAATGAAGGGAAAGCAACGGCTGCCCAGATTTCAATGGCCAAGCGCAATTCCTGCGAAGTGGCTGCCAATATTGCCCGCAACGCCCGCAGTATCCTCGGTGGAATGGGGATTACCGGCGAATTCCCTGTAATGCGGCATATGATGAACCTGGAAAGCGTAATGACTTACGAAGGAACACACGAAATACATTTACTCATTACCGGTATGGACGTTACCGGGTTAGACGCATTTAAATAGCGGCATACGCGGTTAACCGCTTATGCTGACTGCCAACAGCTGTACATGAAACGATTTTTTTTCCTGGCCATTTTCCTGTGGTCTGCCAACACCCGGGCGCAGCAGGCGCCTGCCCTGAAGTTGATCACCTGCGAAGGGAAAGCACAGGGTACTTATTATCTCGTGAAATATTTATCGGCCGATACGACGTCAATGGATAAACGCATTGATTCTTTATTTGGAGTGATCGATCAGTCGTTGTCCCTGTATAAACCCGGATCGGCCATCAACCGGTTTAATGAAACCGGCCATATCACGATGGATGAACACATGAAAGCGGTTATTCAGAAAGCCTTGTTTACCAGTAAAGCCACCAATGGCCTCTTTGATATTACGGTAAAGCCGCTGGTATACCTCTGGGGATTTAGCGTTACCAAACCTTCTTTTAAAGGCGTGCCGCCACCGGACAGTATCAAGGCCGCTATGTCGTATATTGGTTACCGTTATCTCCGTGTAAAAGGCAACCAGCTGTATGCCGCAAAGAAAGGTGTGCAGATCGATTGTAATGGTATCGCCCAGGGCTATACGGTAGATGTGATCGGACATTTTTTATCGCAACAGGGAATCGATAATTACCTGGTGGATGTAGGAGGGGAGTTGTGTGCAAAAGGGCATAACCATCAGCATAAAGTATGGAGTGTAGGGATAGAAAGGCCATCGCCCGGCGATACCACCTATGAGCCGGTACAGGGGCTGGTACGGCTTCCTGGTAAAGGCATCGCTACCAGTGGGAATTACCGCCGCTTTTTTGACCAGGGGCGTACACGTTTTGCGCATACGATCCATCCGGGAACAGGGATAGCGCTGCATAATAATATTATCAGCGTAACGGTAATTGCAAAAGATTGTTTTACTGCCGATGCTTTTGATAACCCGCTTATCCTGATGGGTGTGGAAAAGGGACTCGCCTATATTGCACAGCATCCGGCGTATGGACTGGAAGCTATTTATATTTATAAAGACACAGATGGCGCCATTAAGGAAGCCTTTAGTAAAGGCTTTAAGGCATATATGGAGTTCTAAAAAAAATGTCCCGCTCGCTGGTTCACGAACGGGACTCACACGCACACTTTCTTCCTAGAATATGGACTCAAAAGGATTTAGTTCAACGAGAACTTCAATCCAATATTTCCCTGAACGGTATTGTAATTGGTGATGTCGCCATACTTATAAGGCGCGTAGTTATACCGTACATTGGCATTGAACATCAACGGTGAAGCCTTGCCAAAAGGCACATTGATGCCTATTTCCGGGCTCACGAGGAATTGCCAGCTGTTATCTTTCTCTACAAATTCACCCCAGTATTTTTCATAATTCATATTAGCGGTACCTACACCTACAGTAGCATACGGAATAACGGCTGCAGAAGGTTTGGTGAATGCATAGCTCACCGTTGCCTGGATCGGGATTACCTGCAATGTGCGTGACTGAACAGCAGATACATCGCCTTGTTTATCGGGATATACTGCACGTGGAAGCCGTTCGTAAAAGTCCTGGAACCCGGAACGTAATCCTACGGACCATTGGTTGTTCAATTGATATTGCAACCCTGCACTCCAGCCACGGAAGCTGGTTTTATCGGAATAGTCCTTTAATGAGCCAAGGGGCTGTGCAATGGAATAATTCACATCTACGGATAAAGGCGGACGAACCTGTGCGGATACTGCCTGTGCAGCAAAACATCCGGCAAAAATCAATATCCAGTTTCTTATCTTTTTCATTTCCTGTCAGTTTAAAAGTTGTCAATCAACATTAATTAGCGGTTTTACTCAGGTAAGGTGATTGGGCAAAAGATGCCTGCACCATTGAATCGATGTTACCGGTACTCCATACGCCTGAGCCTCGCCATAATGAATTCCATACAGCTGTCAGCTTATTATTCTTGGGGTTTTTGAGGTCAAACACATCGATGGCTACCTGTCTTTCATTCACCTGGTAAACCGTGTAATAGGAGGGCCAGTACCAGCCGCCACCCGGATATCCCCAGTAACCAGGATCCCAGTAGCCGCCGCCGCCCCACCATCCCGGATTCCAGGAGATGTTGGTATAGGAGTTGTCGATACGTGTGAGGTTGACAGCCAGATCAGGTTTGGCGGCTTTGCTCACAAGTGTGTAGCCCCGTTGCTGCATAGCAGTGCTTACGGAGGCAATCAGTTTTTTGTCGTAGTCGGTCAGCTCTTTTTTAGCTGAATCGCTGCTACGCGTCAGCACTGCCACTGAATCTACTATGCTAAAAGTGGAATAAGAGGTGAAATTAGCGGTGCTGTCGTGGTTAGTGATGTAGATCCTTGACTCTTCATTAGTCATATCTTTCAGGGGATCTTTACGGCAGCTACTGAATGAAACCATCGCTACCAATGCGGCAGCGGCACTGAATAAAAACAAAGTTCTTTTCATGTCCTAGCGTATTAATTTAAAAAAATAAAATATACAGGCTAACAGTCATGAACCAAGCAGATTGGTATCCTGACATTCCGGTTTCCGTGTATGCTTCTTGAACGGATTAGATGGTTGATTGTTACAGAAAGTTTATCTGTGGAGTGTTAATGAAATCTTAAAGTGGACGATGGGTTAACAAACACAATAAGTAATGTAGTGGATTAAATTAATATAGATCTGTTTTCTAATGCTGTTTTTAACTGTTCGGGATTTTCGAACAGGATGGTATCGATACCAAACTCACGCGCAGCTTTTACATTACGTAAATTATCATCGATAAATAATGACGTATATGCATCTGCGTTATAGCGGTCCAGCAGCAGCTGGAAGAAGGCGTGGTCGGGTTTTCGCATTTTTTCTTTGCCAGACACTACGATACCGTCGAACCAGTGGAGGGACGGATACATGGCCCAGGCAATAGGAAAAGTTTCATCGGACCAGTTGGTGAGCGCATATAATTTGTATTGTCCGCTTTCTTTCAGTTGATGCAATATATTTTTTGTGCCTTCAATTTCCCCGCCGAGCATTTCACTCCATCTGCCGTAATAGGCGCGGATGTTTTCTTCATGATGCGGAAAGGTTTTTACCAACAGCTCAGTGCCTTCCGCGAGGGTTCTGCCTTCGTCCTGTGTTTCGTTCCAGTCGGAGCTGCATACATCGCGGAGAAAGGTTTCCATTTCTTCTTCCGAAGAAAAAATTTTACGGTACAAATGACGGGGATTCCAGTCGATCAATACGGCGCCCAGGTCAAATATAATTGTGTTGATTTTTTTGTGTTGCATAGGTTAGTATTTATTCAGGAAGTTCATCGGCTGCATCTTCAAGCAGTTGCAGGTCTACCGAGTCGCTGCCGGCAATGCCTTCAATAGAGCCTTTGATATGCGCTGCGTTGAGCAATACTTTTTCGAGTTGTTTTTCGCGTGCTTTCCAGAGTTTTTCCATGGCATCACGCTCGCGTTGGATGGATAATTTCATAGACATAAACCCTTCCCGGATAGCCTTCCATTGTTCCGCAAATTCGCCACCGGTAAGGTATTCGTAGAGCATATGCATTTTATCCCCTTTGTTTTCCTGTGAGCGGAGCTTACCCGAAATTTTGATGATGCCGTCTCTCAGTACATAAGCCAGCGCTTTCACTTCTGCGAAGGTGCAGATCCAGATGCCTTCTTTTTCGCCAAACCGTTCCATGTCTTTCGGCATGGTTTGGGTAACAAGGATGGCCACATCCACTCCCTGGCTGCGCATGTCTGCTTTCAGTTTCTCTACCCAGTCTTTGATAAATTCCTTGGTGCGTTTGCTTTCATAGATGATGCGTCCGCATTCCTGTCCGTATTGATTGCGGATCAGCTGTATACAGTCGGCTCCGCGGACGCCTTTGCCTACTGATGTTACTTCATCAAACGGGAAGTGAACACGCAGCATTTCTTCCAGTACCAGTTCCTGTGCTTCCCCCTGCAGTTGCGTGGAGCCCTGTTCTGCCCGGCGTTTCATTTCTTCTGCCAGTTTGCGTTGGTCTTCCAGTTGCTTTTCCAGTTCACGAAGGCGCATCTGGTGTTCTGTATCTCTCAAGGAGTTACGTTCGGATTCTTCTTTCCGTATCTGGTCGGCCAGTTCCGACCGGGCTTCCAGTAATTTTTTCTGGAGATCAATTTCCAGTTCCTGTTCCTTTGTTTTCAGGTCCTGCTCCTTGCGGAGAAATTCCAGCTCCTGTTTGCGGGCTTCCCGGAGCTTTTCCTCCTGTTCCTGGTTGGCTTCCTTTAGTGCTGCCAGCTGACTGCCGAAATCGGCGGTGATGGATTTACGCAGTTCCTGCTCCATGGCATCCTGGAGCTGTTTTTTTTCTGCGAGCACTCGGCGGGTCACTTCTTCTTCCTGCTGTTGTTTCAACGTTTCTATCTGCCGGCGTTCGAGTGCCATCTTATTCCTTTCAGAAAGAAGTGTATCTTTTTCCTCCTGGAGAGATTTCAGGCGGCGGCGCCATTCATCTTCCATTTTTCCCCGCATTTCTTTTTCTATATCCGCTGCAAAAGCATCCTCCATGACAAACTGGTGCTTGCAACTGGGACAGGTAATTGATGTTCCCATAGTATTTCAGTAAAAAAATTACGTAAAGATAGGGGTTTGGTAGCCGGAATAAAAAAAGGAAGGAGCTTGCTCTTCCTTCCTCCTGCATCAATAATGGCTAAAACAAACAACGTTAGTCGGGTTTTTCAATTCGGATAGCATTTCCTGCCGGGGTAACAGCGGCAAGATGGGAAATGATTGTTAGGCGGAAGTTAAGTGTGGGTTAGGGAATTGTTAAGGATGGTGACTGCGGATGTTGCCAATAGCGAAAAAAGGCCCGTTCCTTACCGGAACAGGCCCTTTTATATACATTTAACTAATGTTGTTATTGTGCCAGTAGCTTTTTCTTTTGCGCGTTATATTCTTCCTGGGTAAGGGCGCCTGAATCTAAAAGTTCTTTTAGTTTTTTTAATTCATCGGCAACAGAGCCTCCTGTTGAAGTACCACCCTGCTCTTTTTTGGCGTATGCAGCAGGTGGAATGAGTTCTCCGCCGTCAACAGCATTATCTATTTCGATCCAATAGTTAACCAGCTCTCCAAAGCCAACCCTTGCAACAATGGTGTACCCTGTTTTCTTATTTCCATAAGCAATCAATGATTTTACCTTTGTTGATTTACCGGCCATATTTGTACCCGCATATCGCTTATTGCTATAATTGTCTCCGGAAGTTTCTGTTGCAAATCCTGCGGGCGACTGATAAATGAACGAAAATGTTTTATTGGGCATGGATCCCTTTCCTATCTTAAGTTCATCGCCCGGTTTAACAGTCCATCCGGAAGGAGTAGTATATCCTTTTTCCACCAGGGCTTGCGCAGCCATTTGTTTTGTTCCGGGTTCTATTACTGTTGGTGAGTTCTGGGAGAAAGCCGCTACGGGGAATAATGCTGCTAATGCAAATAGAAATCTTTTCATGGTGTTAATTTCAGAGGTTATTATCTTGTATTGTTTTGTACACTTGTTTTAAAACAGGCCAGGCATCAATAAGTTATGTCCCGGGGGTTATGAAGTAAAATATGAGTGAATTACTCCATTCAGGTGCTACAAATAATAGGTATATAAAACCTAATTTACAAAAATCTTTATATAACTATCCTTATCAGATAATTTTTCCGTGGGAATCAGGTCAAGACAAACCCTGCCGTGGATTGCCTCTGTAGTAAGTCTTAAAAAAAGCCTGTCCGTTACCGGAACAGGCTTTTTAGGCATAGGGTAAAAAGGATCAGTTTTTTATCAGTTTAACGGACGGCACGCGCCAGTACTGGTTGCCGGACGTCATAGTGGCCAGAAAGCCTAACGAAACGGTTTGCGGCTGTGCGAGGGAAAACTGGCACTGGGCGGTTCCGTTCACGAATGTGGTGGTGGTAAATGCGGTGTATCCTGCGGCAGTGGAGAGGTCACTGATATCCGGCAGCGTATTACCGGCGGCGGCTACCACGTATACCGGGTCAAGCGCTTCTGTGTAGTAGTTCACCAGGAAAATATAGTTTCCCGCAGGTAAAGTAACCGTTTGATAAATTTTACCATTGATGATACTGGCTGTTCCGCCCCAGCCCGATTCCATTACCAGGCAGCCACCGGCATCCGCCACATAGCCACCAAAACCGGAGTGGTTCATTACATTGGCGCTGGTGATCCAGGGTGCGGCCAGGGTGCCCCATCTGCCGCCATCGTAGGTGGCCCTTGCAAAAGGACCGGTATTCTGAAGGTATTGGGCGGTTACATCGGCTTTTACGCTATGGTCCTGGAAGGCCACATAAAAGGTGTCAAACGCTGTTGTATTGGGCAGGTATGCCGTTTGGTAACTGATAGCATTGCCTGATTTAAAAGCGGGCAACGAAGTGGTGAAGGCGGTACTGCCGGACACGATCACGGTATCGTGCAGGTTACCGGCGTTATCTTCATACTTTATCCGCATATTCACCACGCCGGCATCTGCATTCACATCTGCCCAGCTGATCAGGGCGGAACCGTCGGGCTGCATTTCCGCATTGGCGATACCCCGGTTAATGAGCGCGCTTTCGTATAGCTGTCCGTATACGTTGGCGGCAGTATTTACCGGGATGGAAACGTGACCGGCGGCATCGTAAGTCCGGATCTCGAAGTTCATCAGTCCTTCCGGCAAATTGGGGATAATCACCTTCGCGGTGTCCACGCCGGCGGTTCTTTTAACGGCTACTTCAATAGAATCCTGGCGGCTGTTCCAGAATACTTTGTAACTGGAAATCTTGGGATCGGAGGTAAAAAGCCCCGTGATCATCACCCTGCTTTTACCGGAAAATGCCACTACGGAGTCCATTTTCCCAGGATAGGTGATGGCTCCGCCGGTCATATATTTATCCCTGTAGTCGTCCATTTTAGAGCAGGCGCTTATAATTAACACCAGTGCCAGGATGATACAGGAAGCTGTAAGTTGATGCTGTTTCATTTGTTTTAAATTTCGTTGATTGATCATAACTAGTTACCCCACAATGTGAACTCCGCGATATTGATAAAGTAAGATCCCTGCCAGTTCGACAAGCTCCTTATCCTGATGTAACGGTAAGGGGTTTGTCCTGCAGGAAAATCAAACTGCCAGCCGTTGTAGGCCAGTGTTTGGTCGGATGCGGTTTCAGTAGCATAAGGAGATCCGGATGGTTTTACAACATGACAGGTAGTTAGTTTGGTCCAGCTTTCATCCAGGTCGCCGCTCAGGCTGGGGGCGTTGGAAGCCCATATTTCAAAGTCTTTCACATTGCCTCTTACATAGTAGTTATCGCCAACCTCTTTATAGGGATTTACCTGCATACGGCTGAAGATGTGCGCCTTGCCAAGGTCCAGCGTTACTGTTTGCGGACTGCCGGCCTGTTCCACGGTAAACAGGCAACGTGGCCATCCCGGGTGTAGGTCGCCATCGAAGATGTACCGTACATCTGTTCTGCCACCGTTATTCAGGATCTCTGCATCTTTTGGCAATACGTAGTTGCTCCAATCTGATTTTGGTAACAGTTGTTCAAAAAATGGCGTGAGTGATACTAACAAGGTATCTGAAAAATTCATCCACCGGTCTCTTACCACAAAGGCATAATTTCTTTTGATAGCAGGTTGTTCCCTCACGGCACTTTTGATCACCGGATCATTGCTGTATACATTGTCCATTCCATCGGTTTGCACCCATTGCCCGGCGCCGGACGTATCCACCAGGGGAATGATCGCTAAATTTTCCAGCGTCGGATTATTACAGGTAAGATTGAATCCGCCGAACGTAGCCTCTATATCCAGGGATCTGTAAGCCAGGTTAATAGCGGGCGTCAGGGGATTCACCGTAACAGTTACTGCCGGGGAGGATACCTCGCTGGAGTTTACGCAATACAGTTTAATAGTGTGCGCCAGCGTATCACCGAAACCGTCCACCGTCAGGTTATTTTCATAGTGCGAAGCTTTCACCTCCGCCGGATGACCGGGAGAAGTTTCATACACGGCTTTTACATAGGAAAGATCTGCATCGGGCGGCAGGGAATACGTGATCACTGACTTACCATTTGTGTTCGCTACTGTTATTCCAGTTACCACGCCGGGAGGATTGGTATTGGTAATAATGGCTTTGTTGAGCTCATCTCTTTTACAGCCTGATATCAGCATCAGGAAAAAGGCTGTATATAAGATTGTACCTGGTTTTATTGTTTTCACTTCTTAATGATTTAATGTTAATACATCCGCACGGTGTGCAGGTTACCAGTTAGGATTTTGCACCAGGTTGGGATTTGCCAGCAGGTCGCTTTCTTTTATTGGCCACAGGTAATCGCGGGGGGCTACGAAATGCCTGGAGAGAAAAGAAATTTCGCGGTAATACAGTTCTGCCGTTTGACCGCTTACTACCCAGCCGGTGATATTGCCGCTGAGCTCCTGTGCGGCAGTTTTCCAGCGTAGCAGATCCCAGTAGCGATGTCCTTCAAAACAAAGTTCAATAGCTCTTTCCCGTTGGATGATGGACCGCATTCCTTCTTTAGTAGTGTATTTGGAAGGGTTCCGGCTGTAACTGGCCCATGAGCTTTGCACGGTTTGCAAGCCGGCCCTGGCCCTTATCCTGTTAACATAATCATATACATCTGCGGTAGGCCCCTGTGCTTCATTCAGCGCTTCCGCGTAGAGCAGATACAGATCTGCCAGGCGTATTTCGGGATAAGGGTAAGATGGGTAGGTGACTGTGTTCCAGTCCATATGCCAGTTCACTACTTTCTTCATATAAAATCCTGCTATGGGCACCGGCGACGACTGGCTCAGTTCACTGCCGCGGGCCATCAGCCAGAAGGTATTCTCATCGCTTTTCGACGGGCTGTTGGCCATGTACCAGATGCCTCTGTCGAATCCCAGGTCGGCATAATATCTTGGTTCCCGGTCGAAGTTTAAACGGGCAGTGGTTTCACCTTCCTTGATGTTAAATCTTTCGGCATGGGAACCTACCCGCAGTGCAGCGATATTTGAAAAGTCGAGTGTTTTATCTTCATCAATCGGAACGCCGTTTCGCGTGTAAAACATTTTAGCCATCTTGATGGTGGGCCCCAGCAACGGATGCCCTCCCGTTTTTGATGCTATCGCATTTACAAAATCAAACTGCCCTATACCACAGCGTTGCAGGAAGGTGCAACCCCAGGTAACGCCGCTGGTAGAACCCCATACCAGTTCGCTGTTCCAGGGTTCACTCATGGAATTGCGGATGCTCATCTGCGTCATAGTGGTATCGCTAAGCGGTATCGTTTGCGCGGGGAAAGTATACAAGCGGATGCCTTGTGCAGTGCAGAGGTCTACTGCTTCTTTACAGGCGTCTGCCGCGCGTTGCCATTTTGCAGCGTTGAAAACAGTATTAAAAAGTTGTACCCCGTCTTTATTTTTAAAAGACCCATAGTCGGAGTTGCCGTTGAATAAAGGGCTGGCGGCAGTTACTAACAATTTAGCCTTTAAGCTTAATGCGGCGGGCTTTGTAACGCGTCCTAATTCTGAAGAGATATTGGCGATACTTACCGGCAGGTTCACTGCTGCAGCGTCGAGCAAACCGGCGATATAATCTACTACCGAATCTACCGGCTGGCGTTTAACAAACATCTCCTCAAGAGAAGCGCTGATAGGTAAATTTTTGTCTATCAGTGGTATAGGACCATAAGCCCTGAACATAAGAAAATGGTAGTAGGCTTTCAGGAAGGTGACTTCCGCCACCCACCTGTTCCTGGTGTCGATGTCGAGATCCACTACCTTACTTACATCGCTTACATTCTCCAGGAAAATATTACAATCCCTGATAGCCTTGTAGCAGCTCACACCATCCCTGTCGCCGGTCATGTAGTTGGCGATAGGATTTGATGTATTCTGATCTCCATAATCCAGCCTTAATACATTGGTCGACCTGATAACATTGGTTGGATCCAGCACAAACACCTCATCACTGGCCGAAAGTCCTACGTTGTAAGTAGGATCATAGTTAACAGGAATGTATGCATAACAGGAGAACAAATATTTTTCTGCTTCCGTTTTGGAAGTAAAAGCATTATCGATGGTGGCTACATTATCCGGCACTACATCCAGGAAAGGTTTTTTACAGGCCATTCCGGAAATGATTATAATGAGCAGGCAGATGATGGAAGAGGCAATGCGATGCCCGGTGTTATTGTAAGCGGGTGTGCCTACCAGGCTGTTGCTATTAAACTTATTATCGTTCATATGATTAAATGCTTTATTTGAATGTTAGAAACCTACAACTACCCCAACGTTATATACCTTTTGAACAGGGTATCCCAATCCTGATGCGCCCATTTCCGGGTCCCATAGCTTAAAGGCGCTGATGCTGAATAAGTTGAGGCCATTGGCATAAACGCGTCCACTGCTCAGGTGTAGTTTCTTCAAAAGCTGACCGGTAATGTTATACCCGATCTCTGCTGATTTCATGCGTAAAAAGGAGCCATCTCTTAACCACCAGGTAGATGGTTGCGTATTATTGTCGGAGATGGTATTACTTAACCGCGGCCAGAAAGCATAGGAATTGCGGTTATCTTCCGACCAGTGGCTGTCGGCGATCACCTGCAGCAAGCCATTCTGGTAGCCGCCGTTCAGGTAGAACGGAGTTGTATTGGCGGCGTTAATGATGAAAGACGACCTGGCGGAACCCTGGAAGAAAGTGCTCAGATCAAAATTTTTGTATCCAACAGAGAAACCGAAACCGTATATAATTTCCGGGGTAGTGGGATATCCTATCGGCACATAATCGGCATCGGTTATTTTTCCATCTCCGTTAATATCCCGGTATTTAATATCCCCGCCCATGATACTGCCGTATTGCAGGGGGGAATTATTTACTTCCGCCTGGTCAATAAACAGTTTTTCTGCAATCAGGCCATAGATCTGGCCCAGCGAATTGCCTACTTTTGACAGGTTCCGGTTATTTTCTGCGTACTGTGGTTCTTCATTTACCAGCAACTTACTTTTAGCATAGGTAAAGGTACCGCGTGCCTGTATCCACAAGGAATTATTAAATGTTTTACGGTAATCGGCCGCCAGGTCTATTCCCCTGCTGTATGCCTTTCCTGCATTGGATGAAATATTTGCCTGTAATCCCATGGAGCTGGGCACGGTACCTCTTACCATGAGGATATTGGAACGGTTTTGTTCATAAGCATCTACTGTAATAGTGAAATCTTTGAACAGGGTGAGGTCCATCCCGATATTGGTTTGTTTCGACAACTCCCAGGTGATATCGCGGTTCTCGTAGCGGTTGATGGCTACGGTAGGCCGGTTGTAGGTGAAGTTGGTACCGAAGTATCCTGTTGAAGCGCCGTTTAAATTAACATCCGAGAGATAAAAGAAGCGGTCGGTGGCGCTGCCTATCTGGTCGTTACCCACCAGTCCGTACGTAAACCGGAACTTCAACTGGTTAACGGTATTCGCCAGCGGCTGAAAGAATTTTTCATTAGATACTATCCAGCCTCCTCCCACAGATGGGAAAAATCCAAACCGGTGGTTGGCGGCAAATCTTTCAGAGCCGTTGTATCCGAAGTTAAATTCGAAGAGATAACGGTTGTCGTAGCCATAGGTAAACCTGCCGGATATGCCCTGGTTGCGGGCCGGCAAGGAAAGCTGCAGGGTGGAGGCATTGCCGGTCAGGTAATTCCGGATGGTACCAATTAGCATGCCTCCTACGTTGTGTACCTTATCGAAGATCCTGGAATAGTTTATGGCTGCTTCGGCGTAGGTAGTGGTGTTTACATTTTTATCGCCGGGTGTATAGGTGAGGTACTCAGTGGGAGTTGTTCCAACGCTTCCCACGCTACCATCGTTAATCAGGTTTAAGCCGGTAAATTTTCCGTCCAGTGACCCTGCCTGATAATAATAGGGGCTATACTGGCGGGAAACGGCAAAGTTTGCGTACCGGCCGGTATATGCCATCATCCTCGCGGAAAGACCGGGGGTAATCGCTGCCAGGTCCTGGCGCAAACTGAGCTGGGCTGTCAGTGTGCTGGTATTGGTGGCCTGGAATCCGGAAAGCGATTGCGCATAAGGGTTTACATATAACCCGCCGCCACCTGGTACCAGGGCGTTTCCAAACAGGGGGTGTTTGGCGTAGGGCATGAGGTCCGACGGGTATACTGCCGGAAATGCCACCGGGTTGCTCCAGATGGCATTATTAAAGGTAGCGGCGCCGCCGCCGATAGGGCCGTTATAGTCATCGAACTGCCCTTTCAGGCTCACCAGTGCTTCTGTTGTTTTGGTGAGATTTAAAGTAACGTTTGATAAGATGGAATAGGAACGGAGCTTGATGTTATTGTTGAAATTATTTAATTCGTTTTCCTTGAGGATGCCATTATCAATATTATAGGTCATGGCCAGGTAGTACTTTGCCTTGTCTGATCCCCCGCTGGCATTGATGTTAAAGCGCTGGTTGGTGGTGCGGTCCTTGATCAGCTGCTGAATCCAGTTGTTATTAGGATACAATAGCGGGTCATCTCCTGCAGCGGTATGATCAATCTTATTTTGTGAGTATGGCAATACGCCCAAAGGGTTCCTGGTTAGCACCGCCTCATTGGCGAGCTTCATATAGGTAATATTATCGGACAGTTTAAAATTTTGTGTGTTGGCAGAGGTGGAATTTTCCATGCGGAAATTGAAACGCATTTTTCCCAGGTTCCCTGTTTTCGTAGTAACCAGTATCACGCCATTGGCGCCCCTGGCTCCGTACAGCGAGGAAGCCGTTGCATCTTTCAACACAGAAAAGCCGGCAATATCATCTGGTTGCAGCCGGGCAAGGTCCCTGGAGGAGGATTCTATGTTGTCAATTAAAATAAGCGGGTCCACTTTTCCTGCACCGAAGGTACCCACGCCTCTTACAAAGAACTGTGCATTATCGGCTCCGGGTTCGCCACTGCGCTGGTAAGAAATGACGCCCGGAATTCTGCCGGCGAGCATCGTGGTGAGGTTCCCGGTAGGTCCTTTCAGTTCTTTTGGGTCAATGGCGGTAATGGAACTGACCATACTGGATTTCTTCTGGGTACCGTAAGCTACTACCACCACATCTTTAATGGTGTTGTCTTTTGGGGAGAGTAATATCTCGTAATCGCCCACGATATTTTTAACGGGTACCTCTCTTGGTACATAGCCTACGTATTGCACCACCAGTATTCTATTATCACCGGTGATTTTTAGTTTAAAACGGCCGTCCTGGTCTGTTTTAGCGCCGGTGGTGGTTCCTTTCAGCATCACTGTTGCCATGGGCAAAGGCGTCCGGGTATCTTCGGCAAGTACCAGGCCTGCTACCTGGCGGTCCTGTGCAGCGCCGGGATTCTTTTTTTCGGCCGGACTGGCATCGTCGGAAGCGGGTTTGGGTCCCCGTTTAATCAACACCACGTTTTTCTTCAGTTCGTACAACAAACTGCGGCCTCTCAGTATTTCGTTCAGCACGGTGGCCACTTTGGCATTCGTGTAGTCAATGGGGCCGCTGATTACCTCGTTTTTCAGCAGGTCGTCGCTGTAAAAAAAGGTAAGGTCTGTTTGTTTTTCAATCACCTGGAAAATGCCTTCCAGCGTCATATTATTTCCTTTGATAGTTACCGTGGCGGCAGGAATTTGCTGACTTCTCGCATTTAGGTGTAGAAAAAAGAGCAAAAAAATGGTGATACACACCCTGGACCCGGCAAAAAAACGCCGGCCAGTATTCAATAACGGGATACTTCTTTTCATTTTCCTTGTTTGGTTGACAATGACTGTAACGTGGTAACGATGGGTGCCTGTTTTTTGTGGTGCACTATACTAAGACGACACATTTTAAAAACGGGTGAATGAAAAAACCGTTATCCCGCTTGCTTAAAAAAATTAATAATTGTCAAACTAACATTTTATCAGGCAAACAACTTATATTTAATTTCTATTTCCCAAATAAATATTGTCCGCGTTATCTGATCAACCAGCCTAAAAAGTATTTTATGCCTGAATATCCGGGAGATGAAGTCATACTGGCGTTATTACAAACTGGAAATGCCGGTGATGCTTTTGAGTTTATTTTTAAGAAATATTACCGGTTAATGTGGGCGAAAGCCTATGTCGGCACCAGCGATCCGGTGGCGGCAGACGATCTTGTGCAGTTGGTATTAAGCGGTATGTGGGAAAAGAAATTGTACCGGAATATAAAAGGCTGTCTTAAAAATTACCTGCTCACGGCAGTCCGTAACCAGGTGAATGATTATCATAAGGTGAAGCAAAGGGCATTGAAGAAGATTGAGAAGTATGCGGAAACGGTTGACCGGTCTTACCAACACGAGTCGAATATGCTTAAAGAAAGGGATATGGAAGACCGGTGGAGCGCGCAGGAGCAGCTTCACCGGCAGTTGCATGAATTGCTGAGCGAGCTTCCGGCCCAACGTCAGCGGGCATTTACCCTGGTATACATGCAACAAAAGAAGTATCATGAAGTGGCCGACAACATGGGCATCAGCATCAATTCACTGAAAACCCATCTTAAAATGGCCGTTAAAACACTGCGCACCAAACTGCATCCACCAGTGTCGGAATGAAATGTACTGCAAGCGTTCACCTATCTTCTTAAGTTTACTATCAATGACCTCTGATAAGCAACATATTGATCAATTAATGCTGGAAAAGCTAACCGGGAGCATTTCCGGGGAAGACGACCATGCGCTGCAGCAGCTCATGGCGGCCGATCCGGCATTGAAAGACGCGTTCAGTTGTTTGCAACAGCAACTCAACGAGCCTGCTGCAAAACAATACCTCGATCAATTGGATGAATCGCAGTTGTGGGAAGAAAGAAAACACCTGTTTAAGAAAAATAATACCCGCAACATGCGGGTACTGTATTGGGCTGCTGCCGGCATATTGCTGCTGCTTGGAAGTGCTTTGTACTTTCTCTTTCCCAGGGAACAGCCGCAGCAACCGGTTGCTGCTGTAAAAAGCGCCGCGCCGGCCAACAGTGTTATCCTGCAGATGGCCAACGGACAAACCATTGTGCTTTCCGATACCACGCAGTCGTCGTTGCTCAATATCGGCTCTGCGCAGATGCGGGTGTCGTCCAAAAGCCTGCAATACGAGGCCGCAGGTACCGATGCACCTACTGCGATAAACCTGTTGCAGGTGCCGGCAGGAAAAGACTATAAGCTTACGTTGCCGGACAGTACAGAAATATGGTTAAATGCGATGTCTGAAATCAGGTTCCCGGTATCGTTCAATGGCCGTACACGTGAAGTGTTTGTAAGCGGGGAAGCCTATTTTTCTGTCCGCAAAGATATTAACCGCCCTTTTATTGTACATACCGGGCAGTTTTCTGTTAACGTACTTGGTACTGCTTTTAATATCAACACCTACAGCAGCAACAGCCCCCGGCTTTCGCTTTCTTCGGGTAAGGTTTCCCTGAAAAGTAAAACCGGTAATCAAAGCGTACAGTTGTCGCCGGGATATGAAGCCATTTACAATCCTCAACAAGGCAATGGTTTCAGGGTGGATGAATTCAATGCAAGGAATACGCTTGCCTGGATGGAAGGAAAATATTACTTCAGGAATACCAGCCTGAAAGAAATTGCAGTGGTGATCAGGCGACTGTTTGATGTGAAGGTACAATTCACTGCACCAGGTGCGGAAAACATCACGGTGAGCGGGGTGCTTACCAAAAAAGAAGGACTGCCGGAATTTATGGATAACCTGTCGAAAACTACGGATATCAAATACCAGTTGACGGGCAGCGTGCTTCAGATCCTATGAGACGCCGCCGGCTAAAATATACGCCGCACTAACCCTTTAATTGTTTCCTATGATGGAAATTATTGTCCATAAGACAATTATACTATCAATTTCAACAAATAAGCCATCGGTTAAAAGTGGGTCCCTGTATTTTTGTTTTATTAACAGGTGCTTTAACCCACTACGCGCATTTGTAACAGGAAAAATCATTCAACATGAAAAAGAAAGTATTTAATCTTGTCATTCTGTTATTGTTTACCCTCAATGCTTTTACGCAAGGCGTTATTGAGCATGCACCGCCCGGTTTTGATACCCTGCATACAGCTATACCGCATGGCCGGATCGATACCATCAGCTATAGCTCTGTAACCGTAGGCAATCCGCGCAAAGCGCTGATATACCTGCCGCCGGGATTTTCGAGGAAGCATAAATACCCCGTGTTATACCTGTTGCATGGCATTGGCGGTGACGAAAAGGAATGGCTGAACGGCGGCACGCCCCAGGTAATCCTGGACAACCTGTACGCTGAAGGGAAAATTGAGCCTATGATCGTTGTTATGCCTAACGGAAGGGCCATGAAAGACGACCGGGCTACCGGTAATATAATGGCTCCCGATAAGGTGCAGGCGTTTGCCACTTTTGAAAAAGATTTACTGAACGATCTTATTCCCTATATACAAAAGAAATACCCTGTTTATACCGACAGGGATCACCGGGCCATTGCAGGATTGTCGATGGGAGGGGGGCAGTCACTGAACTTCGGACTGGGTAACCTGGATACATTTGCGTGGATCGGCGGTTTTTCGTCTGCCCCAAACACGAAAGCACCGGAGCAACTGGTACCGGATCCTGCCGGCGCCAGGCAGAAAATAAAACTACTCTGGATTTCCTGCGGCGCCAGCGATGGATTAATTTCTTTCAGCAAACGTACACATGATTACCTGCAAAAAAACGATGTGCCGCATATCTATTACATTGAACCGGGTGTACATGACTTTAAAGTATGGAAGAACGGGCTGTTTATGTTTTCGCAGCTGATCTTTAAACCGGTGGATACTACCACCTTCTCAAAATACCCCGTGGTGGGCGCCCCTGCAGCAACCAATGTGCGCAATGCAAAGTATCCGCAGGTAATGGCAGATCATCGCGTTGTTTTCCGCGTCAAAGCGCCGGAAGCGCGGAAGGTCCAGGTTGACCTTGGCCGCAAATATGACATGGTGAAAGACACCGGTGGTGTATGGACCGTAACGACAGATTCCATCGGCGAAGGATTTCATTACTATTCGCTGCTGATAGATGACGTAGCCATTGCGGACCCCGCCAGTGAAACCTTTTACGGCATGGGAAGAATGGCAAGCGGTATTGAAATACCGTTTGCCGGTGGTAACTATTATGCGTTAAGAGATGTACCGCATGGAGATATCCGTATCAAAAAATATTTCTCAAAAGTTACCGGTTCATGGCGGCAGTTGTATATCTACGTTCCCCCTGGTTATGACGCAAATACAAACGGAAAATATCCCGTGCTCTATATTTTGCATGGCGGTGGCGAAGACGAAACCGGGTGGGCTACGCAGGGTAAAACGGATCTGATCCTGGATAACCTGATTGCTGCAAAGAAAGCCGAACCTATGCTGGTGGTAATGCCCGATGCCAATGTAGGTGGCACTGCTTTCGACGAATCCGCCTTGAAGACATTTGAATCGGAACTAAAGGATATGATTATTCCCCTGGTAGAAAAAAATTATCGCGTGGAAGCAGCTGCAACGAAAAGGGCATTGGCCGGGTTATCGATGGGCGGCATCCATACGCTTTATACAGGTATTAAAAACACGGATTTGTTTTCTTCCCTGGGTGTATTCAGTTCCGGCTGGATACTGTCCCGGCAGGCCGGTATTGCGGATGCGCAGTACGATTTTATGAAAGCCAATACTGCCACGATTAACAATAATCTGAAAACGCTGTGGATTGCCATGGGTGGAAAGGAAGATATTGCCTACAAGAACTGTCAGCTGATGCTGGCGAAACTGGACGAGCTGAATATAAAGCATACCTATAGCGAATATCCAGGTGGCCATACCTGGCCGGTATGGCGGAATAACCTGTTCAATTTTGCGCAAGTACTTTTTAAGTAGAGCGGGTATCCAATAGAATTTTTGCAAAAGCCTGCAGATCAAAACGTAATTCTTCCAATCATTTATCTCCCAAAATTCGCATTACTAAAAACGTATTCCGGGGCCATAATGCCCCGGAATATACTATATTTGTGCTATAGTGAAGATCTCTTTAAAATCCAGATCAGTATATCTATTCGTGATTAAATAGGTTATTACATTTATGTCCACGTCTGAAGAATCACCTACTTTTTTAGCCAACGGTGATAGAGATTTATTTAACGACTTATACAAACGGTATTGGGAGAAATTATTCATTGTTGCCAATAAGCACCTGAAAGATGCAGTGGCAGCAGAAGACGTGGTACACGATGTATTCTTAAGTTTGTGGAATAACAGGAAGAAGGTGGAAATAGGTCAGTTCGAAAACTACCTGGTAACGGCAGTCAAATACCAGGTGCTCACCCAGATCAGGAAGAAGGCTTACGCCCGGAAATATACCAGGGATGCCGCTATGGACAACCACCCTGAATTAGTACCCGAAATCAGTGATGCCGTACATAACAGGAGAATACTGGAACTGGTATATAAAGAAATTGACCAGTTACCGGAAAAATGCAGACTCATTTTTCAATACAGCCGGGAAGAAGGAATGAGCTCAAGGGAGATTGCCCAAACACTGAACATCAGCAAAAAAACAGTGGATAACCAGATCCATAAAGCCCTGGAACGTTTGAAGTTCCGGTTCAGGCATATGCTTTTTTCATTTTTAGGATAATAAAAAAGCGCCGGCACCTTTGCTGAGGTACCGGCGCTTTTTTATTTGTTTTTACCAGCCAAAATTTTGTACCAGTTTACCACCTCCCTTATCTATTTCTGTTTGAGGAATTGGCATAAGATAGTGCCGCTTTGTAAACACGCGGCGTTGTATAGTGGTGAGCTTGTAAAACACAGCGAGGCCCGCTTCTTCGCTGCCAGGATCAAAACCGGTAGCCTGCAGTTCGCCTGAGGAGGGCCGGGCGTTCATACCATGCACATCCCCGTTATCTACATTTTCAGCGATCAGCCAGCGGCGCACATCCCAAAAACGTTTTCCTTCAAAGGCAAACTCCACGCGCCATTCATTCTGGATTCGTTTTCGCATTCCCGCTTTTGTATTATCATTTGTGCCGCTCACCGGTAATGCCGGCATCGATACACGGGTTCTTACTTTATTGATGGCGTCATACATATCCTGGCTGGGAGCATCCAGGTATTCATTCATTGCTTCGGCATAAATAAGATAAATTTCGGCCAGTCGTATTACCGGGAAATTCCTGTTGCCATTTCCCCCTCCCCTCAGGTTTACACCAGGGTCACACCATTTTCTCCAGTTATACCCGCTCTCGCAATTGGTGCCTGATTTGGGCCATCCATCAGAAGCCCCGCCGTTGTTGCCAAAGTAGGCATATTTTAACGGGCGCCTGTGGTTGGCGGAATCCCAGAAGGCATATTGAAAATTGATGCTGGCATAGAAACGCGGGTCCCTGTTTTTGTACATGTTGGAAATGTTTTTTGCCTGCCGGTATGCTTTTCCGTCCCAGAGAGGGCCATCCCAGAAACCATCTTTGGTATAACCCGAATGGACGTCGGTAATTGGCAGCCCGTTGTTCATTTCGTAGGCATCTACCATTTCCTGGAATACGCTGAATTTACCATTTCCACCCGCCGACTGTGCATCCTGGCCATTCGGCTGCATCGTTTGGTCCAGGTCCCTGGTGGAGCCTATCAAATAGGGTAAAATGGTTTCCTTATACTCACGGGAGTAGAACAGGCGTGCGTAGTTATCTATCGGGTTCAACGGATTGGGATTGTTCAACGCATATACATTCATATCCAATACTGCCTTTGCTGCATCGGCTGCCTTTTTCCATTTTTCCTTGTCATAAGTTTGTGGAAAGAGTTGTGCGCCGTCTGTATTTTTTATGCCGGCGTACATGGTGTTCCCGTTAAACAAGGGGCTGGCAGCATATGCGAGCGTAATAGCTTTTAATGACATCGCGGCGCCGCGGGTTATGCGCCCGGTTTCCCCCGGATTATCGGTATAGTCGATGGGCAACACTGGCGCTACCTGGTCCAGTTCTGTTACTATATAATTCACCACCTCATCTACCGGCTTTCTTGTATTCAGTGCATCAGGAATACCCTCGCTTACATCCGTAACATCTTCTCCCAGCAGCGGCACTGCACCATATGATCTGAGCAGCTCAAAATATAGTTTGGCCCTGAGAAAACGTACCTCCGCCTTATACTGAGGTATGCGGATGCTGTAGTAATCTGCCCGGTCTTGGGGAATCGGGGTGTTATCTATATTTTTCAGGAAAATATTAGCCCTCCTTATAAACTGGTAAGACCATCCCCAATTGTCCAGCGAATTATCCGTAGGCCCCCAGGCGCCGGCGTTAAATTTCAACTCCGGCACATTTTCCCAGTGATTTTTGCATTCATCCGTACAGGCGCCCAACACTGTATTATAGTAGATGTTCGTGGTACTTGTATTTAACGACGTGTACATATTGGCCCAGGCCCGTTCCGCCGTATTTATATTATCGTAAATATCTTTTTCTGTAACAATTTCCTTGGGAACAACATCCAGATACTTCTTACAGGATATGGCTGTTATCCAGAGAAGCAGGAGTCCGTGGAATAATATTTTACGTGTCATTTGTTGTTGATTTTAATTTATTCAGATAACAGGTGCCTGATCGCGTTGATTTACTAAAATGAGAAGGTCAATCCTGTATTGATGACCCGCTGTTGCGGATAAGTGCCGGTACCGTTACTGGCTATTTCCGGATCAAAAATTTTCAATTTATCCCAGGTAATGAGATTAATACCATTTACAAAAATCCTCGCATTATTGAATCCTATCTTATTAAGCCAGTACCGGGGAATATTATAGCCTATCTCTACTGTTTTTAAGCGCAGGTAATTGCTGGAATAGATCCAGAACGTGGAATTTTGCTGGTTGTTGGTATTGTCCTGCGAAGAGAGGCGTGGATATTTATAATCGCCGTCAGGATTGGAAGCTACCCAGTGGTTGTCTTTCACATCTTCCAGCACACCGGCAAATCTTGAGAAAGGAAAGATACCAGACCCGTTCACCAGCAGGGAGCCGCCATAACCACCCTGGAATAATACACTTACATCAAAACCGGCGTAGTGGTAAGAAAAACTTACGCCTAAAATAGACGTGGGCTGGTTACGTTTTCCCGGCAGGAAACCGGCATCGAGGGAGTTAATAATACCATCTCCATTAATATCCTTGTACTTGATATCGCCGGGCTGCACGGTTCCAAACACGGATTGTGAAGGGCTTTTCGCTATATCATCATTATTCTTAAAGAAACCGATGGCGGTATACCCATATATGGATCCCACTTCGCTGCCAGCCCGGGCCTGCCATTCCCTGCCTTTATAGTCAGGTTGCGCATAATAGGCTATCCTGTTTGTTGCGTACGAATAGTTAACACGAACGGCATAGCCCTGTTTCCTGAATTCGTGCCGGTGCTCAACAGACAGGTCGATCCCCTGTTTATTCACAATAGCGGCATTCAAAGCGGGTTGATTCAGGAGTCCCACGGTGGCCGGCACCAGTTCAGAATTAATAAGAATGTCTTTACGCTTCTCCCTAAAATATTCTACGGTCACATTCAATCCTCCTTTCCATAACCCGACGTCCAGTCCCACATCGGTTTTATAACCCTTTTCCCAGGTAAGGTTAGGGTTGGGAATCCGTTGCTCATAGGCACCGCCATAACCGGTACCATCCCGGTTTACGCCAAACTGGTAGCCTGCATCATTGGGGTTCCATTGGCTTAGGTAAGAGAACCTTCCCGATGGCAAAGCATAAGTTCCGGTGATCCCGTAAGAGCCTCTTATCTTTACCTGGTCTACAAATGATAACCCCGGGGCGGAACGGACAAATGACTCTTTGGCTATATCCCAGCCTGCAGAAACAGCGGGGAAAAACCCGAAGCGTTTACCGGACGGAAAGTTTTCCGCACCATTGTAAGCGCCGGAAAATTGCACCGTGTAGCGGTCATCATAGTTATACATCACCCTTCCTACAACGCCCTGGTTTTTATACGGAAGCCCGGGAATAGCATTACTCACTCCGCCGCCTACGCCGTCAAAAAAGGAGGATTGGGTGTAAAGGACCATGGCCTGTATGGTATGCCTGCCGAAAGTATTATCATAGTTCAGGTATGTTTCCAACGTGGTGCGCCTGGTGCTGTTGGCACTTACGTCATAGCCCAAGGTGCCATCCCCGTTTTCAATCACCTGGTAGGTACCGCTTTTTGCGAGGTCGGTCACCGTATCGGCTACTACGCCGGGCAGTAACTTGTAAAGGAAAGTGCGCCTGGAAAGGCCCCGTTTCACGTTACGATAGCTGGTGTTGTCGAATGAGAGTCTTACTCTTGAGCTGAGTCCTTTCAGGAAATAATGCATATCCCATTTAAAGCCTGCGGTCGACTGAAGATTCGTTTCAAAGTTCCGTTGGTAGCCCGATTGGGTTAACTGCACATATGGAGAGGCCGGTACGGTATTAAATGCTGCGGGGCTGCCATCCGGGTTGGTAACCGGGTACCACCAGGCAGGCGCTGATTTAATGGCGTTAAAAATATCGCTTGCATTGGCGCCCGGGTAGTTCCTGTCGCGCACAATAGCACCCAATCCCAGTTCCATGCTGAGATCTTTCGAGATCTGCAGATCAATATTGGAGCGGAAATTATACTTGTTGGTGATGGCCTGCATGTTGTATCCCTCGATCTGGTCTTCATACCGGTACAACCCGTTTTGTCTTAAATACCCCATGGATACAAAGTATTTGGCAAATTCATTGCCTCCTGTAACGTTGATATTTCCCTGTTGCATAAGGGAGTAAGGCTTCAGCATGGCATCCATCCAATTTACATTGGGGTAGATATACTCGTAAGCGGGTTTGCTCCTGTTGCGGTAGTATTGCAATACGGAATCCGTGTACTGTATGGCCACCGGCAGCCCGTCATTGATAAGCCCTTCGCGGTACATGGTAAGGCCGTCGTAAGAGTCGGCATACTCCGGTAACCTGGTAGGGCTTTGCCATCCGTTTTGCAGCGTTACATTTATACGTGGCTTGGAAGTAGTACCTCTTTTGGTAGTAACCAGTATTACGCCGTTGGCGCCGTTGATACCATAAATAGCAGTAGAACCTGCATCTTTCAGGATACTGATGTCTGACACTTCGTTTGGATCGATATCACTGAAGGAGCGCTGAATACCGTCTACCAGGATAATGGGACTATTGTTACCGGTGGTGCTTAATCCCCTGATGAAGAGGTTGGATCCGTCGGCTCCGGGCTCTCCGCTGTTTTGCACCGTAATGAGGCCCGGTAACCTGCCGGCCAGCGCGTTGCTGATATTGGCAACGGGGCTTTGCCTTAGCTCCCTGGGACCAATAGAAGCAATAGAGCCGGTAAGGTATTTCCGTTTTTGTGTACCGTATCCTACTACTACCACTTCTTCAATACTTTTTGCATTCAATTGCAGTACCACATCAATGGGAAAGCGGGTAGTACTGAGCACACTGATCTCCTGGGAAATGTAAGTGGCATAGCTAATCACCAACGTGGCCCCCGTATCGGGCACCTTTATGGTAAACTTGCCGGCATTGTTGGTGATGGTAGAGGTTTGTGTTCCTTTAATCACTACAGTAGCCCCCACCAGCGGTTCCCCGATGTTATTATAAGCGGTTCCCGTTGCTTCAATATACCGGCCCTGCCTGGGTACAGGCTGAAGAGCAGGCTTTCCCCTGATCACAATTGTTTTGTATTTTAACTCATAACTAAACGGCTGGCTTTTGAAGATCTGCACCAGTATTTCTTCCAGCGGTTTATTCACCTCGTTAATAGTAACTGGTACTGCTTTTTTAAGCAGGTCGTCCTGGTATACAAAAGCATAACCGGTTTGCGTTTTGATCTTCTCAAAGATGGCCGGCAGCGACATGTTCGCTCCTCTTATTGTTACTGTTTGGGCCATAGTGGTGGCATTCACCTGGAAAGTGGCAACAAGTATAAAACAAGCAATTAACTTCATGGCTAGAAAAAACGAGGCATGGAAGGGCTGCAGACGTTTAAATCTGCCCCAAATGGGAATAAGATTCATTATCTTTATAATGTTTGGGTGATAAATGGTTGTAAAGTGATATTGTTACAGGCTGTTTGGACCCAAATGTTATCGTCCGGAAGTGTGACCGCACTTCCGGATTTATTTTTGGATCTGCATGTACGCGGAATTATTATGTACTATTCATTGGCATTAGATTCTTATTTGGTTGATACGATAACTTTATTTCCTTCCAGTTGATAATGCACTGTACCAGTGGCCTCCAAAATATCCAGCATCTGTTTTACGTCACTTTTCCTGGAAAAAACGCCAGATAAGTTAATATTATCCATATTGCCCCTGTACTCTATTGAAACATCATACCAGCGTGCAATTTGCCGCATGATGCCTTTAATATCCATCCGGGTAAACCGGAATTCCCCGTTTTTCCAGGCAACCGCCCGCTCTATATCGGCTTTAGAAACTTTAAATTTCAGGTTGGTTTTCTCCAGTGTCGACTGTAAACCCGGCAATAGTGAGGCAGTGCCCGTGGAATAAGCGGTTTCCACTTTTCCCTCCAGTAATGTTGTTTCAATGGATGCTTCATCATCGTAAGCCATCACGTTAAACTTTGTGCCGAGCACTTTTATCTTCATGGCCCTGGGCAGTCCGGTGTTACGAACGGATACAATAAACGGAATTTTCCTGCCCTGTTCTGAAAGCACAGTGGCTACCTCAAAATATCCTTCTCCCGACAATTCCACTTCCCTGCTGTCTGCATTAAATGCTACCGGGTACCTGAGTGACGACGCCGCATTAAGCCAGGCTTTTGTTCCATCGGACAAGGTAACACAGTATTGTCCGCTTTTAGGCGTAATAATAGTGTTATAAGCCACCGATGACGACTGCCCGTGTTCACGTGTTGGCACATAGGCTACCTTCCCATCTTCGGATTTTATGATCTGTATCCCGCTTTTGTTGTCGATAGGTCCATCTGCAGTACTATCCAGCTCAATTTGCCTCCCGTTTGCCAGGATCAGCGTTGCTTTGTTATTTCCGGCATCTCCCTTTTTTACTGTTGTTTTAGCGGCAAGCAGCGGTTTGTTGGAGAACATCCCCCTCTGCACCAGGAAGTATGTTCCGATGCCCAGTATAACAGCCGCTGCTGCTGCGATTTTAAGCACTCCTGAGCGCTGTTTCTTCCGTTGCCTTATAGTGAGGTCTATACTTTTATCCAGGCGGTCATGTATCCTTTTTCCTATCTGCGTTCTTAATGCTGCCAGTGCTTCATCTGCGGGAGCTTCTGCTGCGTCTGCCGAATAGAACCAATCGTTTACCAGCCGGGTTTCCTCCCCGTTGGCTTCCCCACGCAGGTATTTTTCTATAACGTGAATCGGTAAGTTCATAATAATAGAAGTATACTGAACAGGAGATGATACCCATGCGGAATAAAAAAAAAGTGGGAAGTATTCTGATTGTTTTAATTACGCCCGCTCCTGTTCCCTGTCTCAACAGGAGAAAAAAATACTGGGTTTGATCATCAGGGGACTTAATGGAGGCATACGGAGTGAACTGTATATTTCCGGGGATACGGTGAAAACACATCGCCGGAATAATATCCAGTTTTCAAAATGCAAATGCTCTATCATAAAGTATTTTAGTTAAAATCTATTGGAATTGCCATGAAGTGAGTAAGGAGTAGAGCTTTCAAGAAAATACGATGTTCCGGTGTGGGCATAGGTTTCCGGCAATAAAAATAAAAAAGGGTAATGTTTTAAAACATTACCCTTTCGTGTGCGAAGGAGGAGATTCGAACTCCCAAGCCCTTTCAGGCACTACCACCTCAAAGTAGCGCGTCTACCAATTTCGCCACCTTCGCATCTGGTAGAATGGGGTGCAAAAATAATGGCTTTTTTAAAATAAGCAAATTTATTTATTCATATTTTACTGAAAAGGGTCATTATTTCCGCAATAAGATCCGGAAAGTGGTTCCTTTATTTATTTCGGACGACTTCACATACAGCCGGCCGCGGTGATATTCTTCAATGATCCGTTTGGCCAGCGACAGTCCCAGGCCCCATCCCCGCTTTTTGGTGCTGAATCCGGGTTTGAACACTTTTTCGAAGCTCAGTTTAGGAATGCCTTTACCTGTATCGGCCACATCGATGGTGATAAAAGTAGGGTGGTTTTCTATGGTGATATCTATCTTTCCTTTTCCTTCCATCGCATCGAGCGCATTTTTTAATAAATTTTCCACCACCCAGTCGAAAAGTGGGGGTGAAAACATAGCGGGCAGCTCATCTTCTGCGCTGTGAACGGTGAGTATAACCTTCTGGGGCGCCCGTTTGCGGATGTAATTGGTCATGTTTTCTATCTGCGCCACAATGTCTTTCTCTTCCAGTTTCGGTACGCTGCCTATTTTAGAGAAGCGGTCGGTGATGAGTTTCAGCCGGTCCACATCTTTGGAAAGTTCTGTTACGATGGTGGCATTGGCTTCATTGTCGCGCAGGATTTCCAGCCAGGCTTCCATAGAGGAGAGGGGGGTACCCAGCTGATGGGCCGTTTCCTTGGCCAGTCCCACCCATACCTGGTTTTGGGTGGCGCGGTTGGTACTGGACAGGGCAAAAAGCACAATGGCAATGAAAAGGGTTACCACGATCAGCTGAATGTATGGGTAGTAGCGAATCTGCCGGAGTATCAGCGAATCGCCGTAGTAGATGTAGTTATACAGTTTCTGTTTGGAATCCACTTCCATGATAAACGGCGGGTGTTGCTTTTTGAACGCCTGCAGTTCGTTTTTCAGGAAGCTGGGGTCCTGCATGATCCGCATGGAGTCGAGGTTACGGCTGTCCAGGATCTTACCGGTTTCATCGGTCAGTATCAGCGGGATGGTGGTATTATTGGTAACGATGTCTACTGCCAGGTTAAGGTTAGCTTCGGAACTTGCCCGCAGGAGTTCGCGGTTGGCTTCCACCCAGGTAGCAACTTTTTTTCTTTCTTCTTCCTGAATGTTCCGGGATAAATTACTTACGAACCAGATAGTAGTGCCTATGATAAGCACTGCTATGGAGGCCAGTACAAACTTCCAACCGATATACTGTTTAAACATACTTCTAATTTAAGCCTTATTCGACTTACCTGAATCTGTAATGATTCGCAAATATTAGAATCCTTTGTTGCATATTTGCATCTCAAAAATAATTGTTCACGCATAAACGTAATTGCCGTTGTCCGTATTGCCATCAGTAGCAGTTGTTATTTTAAATTGGAATGGGAGATCTTTTCTGGAAAAGTTCCTGCCATCAGTTTGCCGTTCTACCTATGGCAACCTGCAGCTGGTGCTGGCCGATAATGCCTCTACGGACGACAGCGTGGCTTTTGTGGCGGAGCATTACCCGCAGATCCGGATTATTCAGAATCCCCGGAATGATGGGTTTGCCGGCGGGTACAATGATGCTTTGCAGCATGTGCAGGCCGACATTTACGTGCTGCTCAACCAGGATGTGGAGGTAGAACCAGGCTGGATAGAGCCGGTAGTGGCGCTGATGCAGCAGGATACGAAGATTGCTGCCTGCCAGCCTAAAATGCGGGCTTACAAAGATCCCGATGAATTTGAATATGCAGGGGCAGCCGGCGGCTGGATGGATATCCTGGGCTATACGTTTTGCCGGGGACGCATCCTGTACACTACGGAGAAAGACAACGGGCAGTATGATGATGTGAAGGATATTTTCTGGGCAACCGGGGCGGCATTGTTTATCCGTTCGGCCTGTTATCACCAGGTAGGAGGTTTTGACCGCGATTTTTTTGCACATATGGAAGAAGTAGACCTTTGCTGGCGGCTGCAAAGAGCGGGTTACCGCATTTGTTACTGCCCGGGTTCCAGGGTGTTTCACGTAGGAGGAGGGAGCCTGCCCCAGGGCAATCCCCGCAAGCTGTACCTGAACTTCAGGAACAACCTCATGATGCTGTGGAAAAACCTGCATAGCGAAGACCGCTGGATAGTGCTGGTACAACGCTTTTTCCTGGATATACTGGCAGGCGTTAAAAGCCTGGTAGCGGGAAAGCCAAAGGATATGGCGGCTATTTACCGGGCCTATAGGGATTATTATCGCTGGCGCAGGAATTATGTGAAGAAAGATAACCTGCCGGAAATGAAGCTGATGAAAATGAGTGGTGTGTTTCATGGTATTATGATCTGGCGCTATTATTTTCTGGGACACAAACATTTTTCTGAATTGATTTAGGCAGCGGCAGGCTCCGGGAAAAGTTGCTTATCTTACAAAATAACCCGGTACGAAAATTCGAAAATTTCAAAATATTATGTAGGTTTGCACCGGAAATAAACTGATTATGGAACAGAATACAATAGAAAATAAGTACGATATCACTATAGACAAGGTTTCCCGTTCCCGCTGGCTTTTCTACGTACAATTGTTTTGTATGGTAGCCTTTATCGTGGGAGTTAGCTACGGGCTTTACGCACACAGATATAAGGGTAAGCCCGAAGTAAAGGTGCAGGAAAGTTCGCTGTACAATCCGAAATATAAGTAAGCTGCGGCTTCAACATAATTATCCAGCCTCCACCGGTTTTCCGGTGGAGGTTTTTTTATGCCTTTCCGTTTTGCGTAAATAAAATTCCCGATCCGATCGGTTTTTCTGACCATTTGAATCGACTTTTGTATCTCCGGAATGATATCTACCGGAGGGTGTTAGTATGTTTAAACGGACGGACAAGTTAAAGAAGAAGCAGCACAAGTCGCTGTTCAGGGTAGTTGTGGATAAGTTGCATCTCTGGCTGGGGCTGGGGGCTGGCATTATTGTGCTTATTGTGAGCATCACCGGCTGTTTGTTTGTTTTTCAGAAAGAAGTGAACGATTATTATTATCGTAAAGTATTATATGTAACCCCGCAAAATACACCCTTCCGCCCGGTAAGCGAACTGAAAAAGACGGCGCAGTCCGTCCTGGGGCCCGATAAACCGGCGATGACGATCACCACCTACACCAGGCCGGATATGGCATGGGAGTTTATGTCCTATAAGGGCAACGATACTGCCTTAACCTATTTTGGCACATTGGAGCATTATGAATCGGTGTTGGTGAACCCTTATACGGGAAAAGTGACCGGGAAAATCGACTATAAGTACAATTTCTTTTCGATTGTAAAAGGGATCCACTGGAGCCTGTTGCTGAACGATAAGTACGGACAAACCATTGTAGGCTGGAGCACCCTCATTTTTGTAGTGCTGATGATTACCGGGTTGATTATGTGGTGGCCAAAGAAGTGGAACAAAGCCAACCGTGATAAGAGCTTTAAAATAAAATGGAAAGCAGGCTTCAAAAGAGTGAACTACGACCTGCATAATGTACTGGGTTTTTATGCCATGATCATTGCATTGGTAATAGCTTTTACCGGCATGGTATGGGCGTTTACGTGGTTCCAGACAACCGTATATGTAGTGGCTTCCCGCAGCACCACTCCGCCTGATATAAAAGAATATCAATCTGCCAAAACAGCTGCACAGCTGAGCCAGGACCCGCTGGATATCGCTTACAGCAAGGCTCTGCCCATACTGAAAGATGCAAAGCGGCTGTTCATTTACCCGGCAGCCGGTGAAACCGGTGTGAACATCATCAGCGGAAATAAAGGAGCGGAAACCTACTACGGCTCTGATAACCTTACGTTCGACCAATACAGTGGTGCATTGCTTGGAAGAAGGAACGACTCGCATAAAAATGCCGGAGAGCGGTTAATAGATATGAACTACGATATCCACGTAGGCGCTATTGCAGGGCTGCCCGGAAAGATCCTGGCGTTCATTATCAGCCTGATCTGCGCATCGTTGCCGGTAACGGGTTTTTATGTATGGTGGGGTAAACGGAAGAAGTCGAAAAAGAAGCCTGTGGTGATCCGGGCATCTGCGGTACCGAGCACAATGTAAATAAAAAGTATTACTTATCTTTCTGTTGAAATGCTTTTCCCTGTTGTGTTCCAGCAAGTTGCTGTATACAGCGGCGTGAAAAATATTCGAAAAAGTTTCAAAAAAAATTTTGTGTTTTCAGTCCGTTTCCTATCTTTGCAATCCCAACGAAAACGCCACGGGGCAAAGCAAACGAAAGAATGCAGTTCAATGGGAGAGTTCTTAAAATAACAAAGTTTTTAATACCTGCGAAAGTAGCTCATTTGGTAGAGCACGACCTTGCCAAGGTCGGGGTGGCCGGTTCGAGCCCGGTCTTTCGCTCCAGTTTTTTATAAAGTTCTTAATACATCTGCGAAAGTAGCTCATTTGGTAGAGCACGACCTTGCCAAGGTCGGGGTGGCCGGTTCGAGCCCGGTCTTTCGCTCTAAAGCCTGACTGATCATTTCAGTCAGGCTTTTTTTATGCCCGGAGGCGAAAGATTACGTTGTTTTTAATATCCTCCGCTTGCCCCGCCACCGCCACCGGTACCACCGCCAAACTGTACATCATTACCAGCAGGCTGCGCACCCGGCGCATAAGTTTGCGCAATGATCAGCGACTCCAGTCTTAGTTTATCTGCCAGGGAAGGATCTTCCGGTTCTGCATAGGTGAAGCCATGTTTCGGCTCTTTCAGGTAACGGATCAGCGCCCAGGCGCCTACCGCGAGTACAAGGCCGCCGAGCACCATCGCAGTTTCCAGCGGAAGCACGCTATGATAATAGCGGATGGTAAATACAATAGCTGCCAGCAATATCATACCCGTGCGCAGCAGCACGGCATCTTTTTTACGGATGCCCAGGTAAAGATATACTACCGGGATAACGGCTGTATAAATCCAGAAGAAGATAGCGCCCGGAATACTTTCTCCGTCCTGCAGCTGCAGATCAAACATGGTATTACTCAGCTCCCTCACCACGAAATAGTTGCCCGCCAGGTAAAGCGTGAGTAAAGACAATACAGATATCACCGTCAGGCAATGTTTATAATGCCTGCTGCTATGGTAGGCCGATATTTTTTTCGCCGCCACGTACGCCGTAATGGAAATGAACATGATAAGGAACGGCACAATGGTTTTGGCAACAGGCCCCAGTTTGATCGCTACGGTGAATATAAATCCTAAGAAAGCCAAATAAGCCACACCAGCCATCAGCATATCTGCAAACCGTAAGGTAGCCAGCACGGTAACAAAACCAACCACGAAACAGATAGTAGAAGCAGAGATCCGGTCTACGATAACCATGCTGCTGCAAATAAGCATTACAGCGCCCCATAACAGGGCATCATCAACCCCCGCGCGGAATAACTTCTTCTCTCTGATAAACATTTCCAGGATACCGTAACATACCAATCCGGCGAAAATACAAAGACCGGCAAACCCGTCTTCGTTACGCAGCATATCCATTGCCATCAGCGATAACAAGCCAAGCGAAAAAGAAATGATCACCACCGTAAGAATAAACAAACCGATTTTAATCACCGGATTGGGTGTATAAAAATTTACCGGGTGCGCTGCTTCAATAGCCTGATAGGCAGGCTGGGTGATACAGTTTTTCCGGAGCGCTTTTTCTGCTTCTTCTTTTATTTCAAGGTTGTCGAGTGTTTGGGAATTATACGCTAGCATGTTTAATTTTTTTGTTGAGGCTGATCAATAATACAATGACCCCAATGGCAGAACCAATGAAGTACAATAACCCGAGATACAGGCCGCCGATATCGTTTGTTAAAATAAGTAAACGCACTACCGCAATACTCACTGCGATATAGCCATATAAAACGGTGATCAGTACAAAGTAAAACGACCGCTCTTTGAATGCTTCTTTAAAAAGAAAGAAACCAATAGCTGCCATGAATGCGAGCCAGGCGAGCCAGCTGGTGTCAAACACGCACATGCCGGCAATACAGGCAATAAAAATGATGTGCGCCCCGAAGTTCTGGTAGGTAAAGGCAAAGTGTTTTTTCAGATTTTTCCAGGCAGACAGGAATGCCAGCCCTAGCAGGAGTCCGCCCAGTATCACGCCCGTATAAATGAGCTGTACGCTGCCAAAGTCGTTGGCGGATAACAGCTGAAAGGGCGTTACTGCAATGCCCATCCAGGCGGCGAGGTTGGTGATCGCCATCGACAGCACTCCCAGGTGATCGAAGTAATAGGCGCTCACGGTGAGCACGGCCAGTGGTATAAAAGTGGCCAGTCCATAGGCCGTACCAAATGCGGTGTATTGAAACTGGAGATAACCCACAAAGGTGACAAACGTGAGACAGCCTAACAGTAACGCATAATCGAAAAAAGCATTAGGCGAATCTACTTTGCTCCATGAAAACGGCGCTTTTTTCCGGATGCAGTAATTAAAGCAACCGGCGCAGATGACGCCAATGATCATCAATATTACCTGGTGACCAATAGTGTCGATATTTTTATAAATCAGGATGCCCAGGCCACCGCTCAACAGTAGTACGCCCAGGTACAGTAGTGTTTTGATTTCCCAGTGGAGGGAGAATAGCTGCTGATCTTCCGCAGTTTTAACTGCTGTCAGCTCCGCATCATTTATCAGTTCTGCTGCGCGGAGTTTTTCAAATACTTTAATGTTCATAGATGGAGTTAAGGTAGTTGGAATTAACACTCGTTAACTCCTGCAATATACAATATCAGCGCACAAAACTATATATTGTGGCGTATGGAAATGAAGAGCAATACTGCTTTTATTTAAATCAACAGCGCGAACATGAAAACATTCCACGCCTCCATATTATCTGCATTAACTTGTGAACTGGGCGAAGGCGCTTGCTGGTGGCCGGAAAGGAATAGCTGGTGCTGGGTGGATATCCTTGGGTTTACAATTTATATACAGGACGTAAATGGCTACCAGCAGCAGTTTTATGTTGGCGACTATGTAACCACCCTGACGCTGGTTGCCGGCAGGAATGAGCTGGTGGTGGGTTTGAAAGATGGCATTGCCTTTTTTTCACCGGAGCAGGGATTGGGTAAACGTATCGCTGTGCTGGAGGAACGCAGCCAGGTGCGCTGCAACGATGGTAAATGTGACCCTGCGGGCAGGCTGTGGATTGGCACCATGCAGATGCCGGCGGAAGAAGGAACGGGTAACCTGTATTGCATCAGCGGATCAGTAGCGCCTGTATTAAAACTGGGCGGTGTAACCATTTCCAATGGGTTGGTGTGGCAAGGCAATAAAATGTATTACAACGATACGCATACCCGCACGGTACAGGAATTTAGTTATGATGTATCCACTGGTGCGATTGCCTTTACAAGAGTGGCCTTGCATATTCCGCCGGAAATGGGCTGGCCGGACGGCATGGCAACAGACAGTGAAGGGATGTTGTGGATAGCCCATTGGGGCGGTTACGGTGTATATTGCTGGAATCCTGAAACCGGTGAGTTGCTGGGAAAAGTGGAGGTGCCGGCGCCCAATGTGTCGTCCTGTGCTTTTGGCGGCCCGGATATGAATGAATTATTGATTACAACTGCCCGGGAGCACATGACGGCCGGACAGGTGGCTGAATTTCCCCTTAGTGGCAGCGTGTTTCACGTAAGGCTACCTGTTAAAGGCTTACCTGCCAACTACTTTAGGTATTAATTATTTTTACATGTTATTGTTTCACGGTTTTCTGCTATATTATTAGTATATTTGCAGACGGAATCAGCTTTTCAGGGTATTTTAATACCATTCGTACTATCTTATTTCAACTTCCCTTTGCATAAGATACTTCCCTTTAGTATGCTACCGCTAGAAACATCATGTAAAAAATAATTATGATCATGAAGGATTTTAAAATTATTGACAACAAAGAGGCCAGGCAGTTTGAGGCGCATATCGCCGGACAAATGGCTAAAGTTATTTACGAAAGAAACGGAAGCCGTATTTTCCTGACTGGTGCAGAAGTGCCTCCGGTATTGGAAAAGCAGGGTGTATTGCCAATGATGCTGGGAAAAGTTATGGAGGAAATTTCTGCACAGAATATCCGTATGGTGCCTTCCAGCAAAAAAGTGGCAGAATTTGTACGCAGCAATCCTCAGTGGAAAACGCTGCTGGCGCATGGCTTACACATATAGCTCTTTATTTTACATTTGACATTTAGTTATTTAATTATTTGCCGGCCATCCACATTATCAGCATTAGAATGGCGGAAGATTCATCAGGCATTGAGACCAGTCAAATAACTAAATAACTAAATATTCAAATGCCCTTCTACCTGATTCCCATCTTCACCTTGACTGCTGACATCAGGTCATCGGCTTCTGCGGATACCAACACCGCGTCTCTGGAGTTATCAATCACCAGCGTATAGCCCTTTTCGTTAGCCACCGCCTTTAAAATCTTTTTGCTTTATCAAGAATAGGTGTCAGTAATTGCTGTTCCCTGGTATTCATGGCCTGTTCCGACATCTCTTTATATTTCTGGATATTAGCCTGCAGCGCTTTGATTTCAGATACTTTCACTTCCTTCATAGCCGGACTTAACGTATGCTGGGTACTGTCAAAATCAGTTACCTTCTTCGAGTACTCGGCCACCAGCTGCTGCCCGTCGGCATTCAGCTTCTCTTGTAAAATATTTAATGAATCTCCTGCCAGCTTACTTTCCGGCATCATACCAATCATTTGTTGAAAATTAATATAGCCCGTTTTGGATTGGGCAAACAGAACAGTACTTCCTGACAGCAAAAGACAAAGTGTACAGATAAATTTCATCGGGATAATTTCCACAATAATAATCGTCCAGTTGTGAAATATTCTTTAACACGAATATAAAGTAATGTTAAAGTGACGTGCGAAGGTTGTCTTGCTCAGGATTTAACTGATTATGCAGATTACCTTGATTTTATTTTTTTATCTGATTTTCAGATTATCATATCATATAACATATTGTAAAATAACATTTTATATATTTTATAATCATTGTAAAATCAAAAAAAATAAAATCAAGGTAATCTGCATAATCAGTTAAATCCTGAGAAAGACAAACTCCGCGTAGGGGTAAGTACTTAGAAAGGTGTCGTATAATAAATCAGTTCAATTGGCAGAAGGAATTATATTTGACGTTAGATATCAAACCCTAGGCATGGAATTTATAAATCCGGGTAACACTGCAGCACCGGTAATAGAAAACTCATTAACATTTGAACAGGTTTTTAAAACTCATTTTAAAGGCTTGCATGCTTATGCATGTACCTTATTAAAAGACGAAGTGATGGCGGAAGAGATGGTACAGAATGTCTTTTGTAAGCTGTGGGAAAAATCAGGTGATATAAAAATAAAGCAATCTGTTTCGGGGTACCTATACCGGGCGGTGTATCACGAGTGCATTAATTATCTGCGGCACCAGAAAGTGAAAGCTACCCACCAGGCACATACCAAATACCAGATGAGTAATGATCATGATACCGGTAACGCATCCGGCAAAGTAATGTTGCGGGAGCTGGAGGAGAAGCTGGACGCAGCTTTGATGGCACTACCTGAAAAATGCCGCACCGTTTTTCAGCTCAGCCGCTTCGAAGAACTGAAATACCAGGAAATAGCAGATCGCCTGGATATCTCTATAAAAACTGTGGAAAATCAGATGGGCAAAGCGTTGCGCTTATTACGACTCAACCTGGTAGATTTTCTGCCCTTGTTATTAATTTTGCTCCACCTGTAAAAGTGCATCCGTGAAAAAAACATCTACACATATAAACGACGACCTGCTGGTAAAGCACCTGCTGGATATTACCACACCATCCGAAAAAGCAGCCGTGAACGTATGGCTGGCTGAGGATACGGAGCACCAGCGTTATTTTGAACACTTCCGCCTGATATGGGAGGAGAGCCGTAAACTGGCCGCGGTAAGCACAGTGAATGAAAGTGATGCATGGTCACGCTTCCAGCAACGGGTAGGCACCAACGAAAATACCACCCGCATCGTAAAACTGGATACCGGCATTGCCTGGCGACCTATACTCCGCATTGCCGCCATATTCATCGTCATGATAGGCGCTGCCGGCGCCTGGTTTATCTCGCAAAACCGCAATACCCCGCTGATCGTAAGCTCAGGGGAACAAATCAAACAGGACGTTTTGCCGGATGGCTCCCAGGTAACACTGAATAAACAATCTACTATTACCTATGCCGGCAACAGGAAAGAACGCTCGGTAAAACTGGAAGGCGAAGCTTTTTTTAACGTGGCACAGGACCCCGGAAAACCATTCGTGATAAAGGTGAATGATGTAACAGTGACGGTATTGGGTACTTCTTTCAATGTTAAAAGCGTACACGGTAAAACAGAAGTAATTGTGGAAAGCGGCGCCGTGGAAGTAACAAAAAACAATAACAGCGTACAGCTGAAGCAACATGAAAAAGCAGTGGTAACAGACCAGGAAGCCGCTCCCAGCAAACAAAATAATACAGATGAATTGTATAACTACTACCGTACCCAAACATTTGTATGCAATAACACTCCTTTATGGAAACTGGTGGAGATCCTGAATGAAGCATATGGCGTAAACATTGTTATTGCCAATAATGATAAACGCAATCTGCAGATTAACTCTACCTTTACCAACAGTTCGCTGGATAGTACTTTAAAAGTAATCGGGCTTACTTACGAGATCGCCGTGGAGAAACAGGGATCACAAATCACACTGAAATAATAGCCTTCGTACTGTATGTTACTACCTAAGCAATTGCTGACATTATTATTTGTTTGTTGTTTTTCACTACCACTGGCGGCTCAGCAGCTACTGAACAAAACGGTGAGCATCGATGCGAAGCAGCGGCCACTTTCGGAAGTGCTTACCACCATCAGCAAGCAGGGCAGCTTTTATTTCTCGTATCTCAGTACCATCCTTCCACAGGATAGCCTGGTAAACATCTCCGAAAAAAACAAAACCGTAAAACAGGTACTCGATATTTTATTCAACGGTGATTATTTATATAAAGAATCGGGGAACTATATTATCCTGCTGAAAAAATCATCGGGACAAGTATACTACCTGATCAGTGGGGTCGTCACGGACCGGAAAACAGGACAACGGCTACCCAATGCGAGTGTGTATGAACGACAGCAACTCATTTCTACGCTAACAAACAACGACGGTTTCTTCAGGCTGCGGTTAAAGGATAAATATCCTACCGCAGCCATTAGTGTTAGTAAGGACCTCTATGCAGATACTTCTCTTTTGCTTACTACAGGCTACGATCAGGAGATCGCTGTAAGTATTGCCCCTGCTACCTATCAGCTGAAAGTGGTGGATATTACCGGGCATTCGCACGTGGAAAAAACCTGGTTCGGTAACATGTTTTTATCTTCCCGTCAGAAGCTAACCAGTTTGAATATCGGTGGCTTCCTGGCCGATAAGCCCTACCAGGTGTCTCTCACACCGGGTTTGGGAACCCATGGCAAAATGAGCGGACAGGTAGTGAATAAATTTTCCATGAACATGCTTGGTGGCTATGCGGCCGGGGTAGATGGCCTGGAAATAGGCACTGTTTTCAATATTGTGAAAAATGATATGCAGCATGTGCAAATCGCCGGCATGGTGAATGTAGTTGGAGGAAAAACCAAAGGCGTGCAACTGGCAGGCTTTCACAATAATGTACTGGACTCTATGAAGGGCGTACAGGTAGCTGGTATCAGCAATATCACGGAAGGCAACATGGAAGGTGTGCAAATCACCGGCGGTATTGGCCAGGTATACGGAAATATGCACGGGGCATCTATACAAGGGATCGCGGGCGTAATACGCGGCAATACCCGAGGCTGGCAGGTAGCCGGTGGAATTACTTATAACGGTAAAAATCTCGACGGGCTGCAACTGAGCGGTCTGGCCAATTATAACGCGAAAGACGTTTATGGTGCGCAGATTACGGGTGGCGGCAATATTAACCGTGGGGTGATGAAAGGCGTGCAGATTGCCGCTATTTTTAACTATGCGCGGCAAATGGATGGTGTGCAGATTGGGCTGGTAAATATTGCAGATACGGTAACGGGGTATAGTATCGGCATCATCAATATTGTGCGGAAAGGCTACAAAAAGGTGGTGTTATTCAGTACAGATGTGCTGCCTTTTAATATCGCCTGGAAAGCCGGTCGCAGTGAGCTATACAGCATCCTGCTGGGTGGCGCGGATTTTGGCGAAAACAATAAGGCATGGTCGCTGGGATATGGCATCGGTAAAATTATCCCGTTTAATAAAACATTGTCGTTATCCACAGAAATTACTGCGCAGAATATTTTTCTGGGCAGCTGGGATCGTAATACGCAGATCTTCCGTTTGCAGCCTTCTCTCCAGGTGAAACTATCCAAACGCATCAGCTTATTTGCAGGGCCTGCAATGGCGATCTATTTTGACGATAAAATAAGACCCATGCCCGGTTATAAGTCGGTCGATTTTGGCGCGCATTATCCCTCTTTTAATATAGGCAACTCAGTTACTTCCTGGCTGGGCTGGCAGGCTGGTATCAGTCTTTTTTAAATTTCATTTTCCGCATAGGGGTATAAGTTCTTCAACGTGTCGTTATACAGTACGAAATAACTAACACACCATGAGAACATTTTACTTCAGCAGCCGGATCATTTGTTTTTTTGTTTCCGTTTTATTCTTTGTCACAGCGGCTTACGCGCAATCACCGCTTACCAGTCCCGCGCATATTGGTTTTGTATACCCATTGAGCAGCAATGGAAAAAATGCAGCAGCCTATACCAATCATTTTTCATTACATATTATTGCCGGCGTGTCCAAAGCCGAAACAGGCGCGGCTATCGCGGGTATTTCCAATATCATCAAAGATAGCGCTACCGGTGTACAGGTAGCGGGTTTTTCCAATCACATTGGTAAAACATTTCACGCGGTTACGGTAGCAGGATTTATGAACCAGGTGAAAACCAGCGCCAACGGCGTTATGGTAGCAAGTTTCCTGAACCTGTCCGGCAGTTTGCAGGGTTTCCAGATGGCAGGTTTCGCCAACCTCGTACGGCAGGATGTGAAAGGTACGCAGATAGCGGGTTTTATGAATATGGGCGTTAATAATTCACAGGCGCAGGTAGCAGGATTTACAAATATTGTAAAGAAAGATGCCAACGTACAGATAGCTGGTTTTATGAATAAAGCGGAGAATGTGCATACACAAATAACCGGTTTCCTGAATATTGCCAAAAAAGTAAAAGGCGTACAGATAGGTTTTATTAACATCGCGGATAGCAGCGAATGCCCGATTGGTGTGATCAACATCGTGAAAGGCGGGGAAAAGCAGGTGAGTGTAAGCATTGATGAAACTGCCACCACCATTGCCTCTTTCAAATCAGGCGGAAGGATATTGTACGGTATTCTTGGCGTGGGATATAACTTTAAAGATAATCCCAATCCGCTGTATGCCCTGCAGGCAGGTGTTGGTGCACATCTTCCGTTGTTGTCGCATTTCAGGATCAATGCAGAAGCCACCACGCTGGTGCTCTCCGATTTCAAAAAAGGATATTATCACCGTCAAACGCTGGGCATATTTCCCGCCTACCGCTTTGGCAGCAGGATAGAAGTATTTGCCGGACCTACGCTTAATTTTGTGCAAACGGAACATGGTGTGGGAACGGAGTTAAGCAACCATTATGTATGGTCGGAGCATAGGAACAACGACAAATTTCATGGCGGATATATTGGCGGAACCGCCGGTGTACAGGTAAGATTGTAAGCATTATTTTCAGTGGAGGAAGCGCACTTCCTCCACTGAAATATTTTTATTTTGAGATATTGTACCGCAACACGTTTCCCTCCAGCATAGCAGGTACAATCGCCGCACCGGCGGCATCCAGTGTAAAATCAGCGGGGCCGGCAATCAGTTCCTCATTCAGCGTGGTGATATGGCCACTGGCCAGGTCCAGTTTAAGCAGTATCCCTTTCTTTTCAAAAGCTACCCAATCGGATATGATCAGCTGTGTATCATGTGTTGTAAGTGCAATGCCATCATAATAACCCAGCCGGCTGGTGAGTGGTTTGAATACTTTCTCCGTTGCTGTCATATCAATATAACCGATTTGCCCATCGGGTTTATTATTGCCGCCAAAGCCGCACACATACAGCTTTTTACTGCGGGCGTCGTATGTCACACCATTGGTACCTTTTATGGGTGTGGTGTATAGCAGTTCTTCGACGCGCTGATTTTTACCGGGATACACCAGGAAGAGTTTATTTACATCAGTTGCAGAAACCACCAGGGTGGTGTCGTTGATGGCAGTGATATCATTCACGAAAGCGGTGGCGGGTGCTAAGTTGATATTGTATAACTGTGTACCGGTGCTCAGGTCGTATCCCTTTACTTTATCGATATCTGCTACAAAGAGCGTATGATGCAGGATGAAGGCGCCTTTAGGTGCATCCAGTCCTTTTGCGAAGACGGCGCCGTTGCCTTTTTTGTCCATACGGAAAATGATCCCGTTACCATCTTTTTTGGTGGGGTTGCCGCCTTCGCCAATGTCCGCAATATAATAGCTGTTGTTGTCTGTTGCTACGCTTTCCGGCGCGTGCATAAATGCGGAATTATTGATTTTTTGTTGTGCAAAGGCATGACCGGACATCAGGATGAAAGCCAATACGGATATACGTTTCATAGTTGATAATATTTTTATCAAAGGTATATCCGGCGGAGATGAAGCAGTAGCAGGAATCGTTCAAAAAATAGCATTTTTAGCCCGTTGTGCATTTTTGGGCGTAGTGCCGTATAGCTGCCGGTATTGTTTTATAAAGTAAGATACATTTTCAAAGCCGCATTCATAGGCGATTTCATTGACATTGTTGCGGGAATGCAGGAGGAGTTCACGGGCATGTTTCAGCCGTTCTTCATTGATCCATTTTTTGGGAGGAGCATCATACAGACGGGCAAATTCCCTTTTAAAGCTGCTAAGACTTAACCCGCACATTTTCGCATATTCTTCCAGGGTAAAAGGTTGAAAAAGGTTATTGCGGATGATCAGGGAAATATTTTCCGCACTGTTGTCGAAAAGATGGGAAAGGAATGCCCGGACGGATTGCTGGTGTTCGCCGCAAAGCAACAGCAGCAGTACTTCCTGTATTTTCAGTTCCAGCAACCGGGTAGTATGGGTGTTGGGATGCTCCAGGTAATCCAGGATGCTGTTCCGCACCTGTAGCAGGTTATTTTTACAGGAGATGACTACCGGGGATCCCGCTTGTGTGGTAGGAGCGGATATGCCATCTTCACTGATAAAGGAACGGAGCAGGGTATCATCTATGCACAGTAAAAGCGACTGGTAATCGGTGCCATCCGTAATAAAATCGGTCATCAGATACACGCCTCTTTTCAGCAGCACCAGGTCGCCGGCATGTGCAATAATATCTCCTTCGGGGAAGTGCATATGTTTGGTGCCCCGTAGAATGAACACGAGGGAGTTTTCAGTAAGAAAACCCTGTTCTTCGCCGGGTTCGTTAGATTGCCTGAACCACGCCACCAGCGACTTCCCGGCATGTTGTTGCCGGACGGCCGGGATATGTTCAAAGGCCTTTGGGTATCGCAGTAACATGCCATAAAAATACGGATTAGCGCCGAATTATATGTTTATGGCATTGTATTTGGTAAAATAATATTAAAAGCAACTCAATATGAAAACATGGTTTTACCTGCCGCTGCTGTTACTGGGTTTTATATTGCCCGGTTGCACAAAAACAACCAATGAAGTAGTCATCCCTAACCAAACGATTTTGTTTGAAATAAACCCGAACGACTGGGGATTTGATACTGCTACCGGCGTTTACTTTTATTCCATTCCTGTATCGGAGCTAAATAATGTAAACCAGTTGGATGGTGTGATCGTTTCTATGGCCAGATATGATGCCAACAGCCCAACAGTGGTACCACAGTCATTTGAATTATTGCCGCAGGTGTATAACAATCAGTCTTATTTCATTATTCATGATGATCAGGCAGTAGAAGTTGATATCAAAGGTGTAAACGGTGTTAACTCACAAAAACCGGCTACCAAAGTGAGAGTGAAAATTGTATTGATACCTTCTGCGCAGTAAACCGGCTTTACCATTTCTCAACATATATAAAGGCTTCCGTGGAAACGGGCGCCTTTTTTATTTCCGTTAAACCGGAACCATAATAATAAAATAACAGCCATTCTTCATAGTAAGTTGCGTATAGCACAGGATTTTTACTATTTTCCATCTTTCGTAATCCCTTTACAGTGTACATGAAAAATTCAACGAATAATGGATAACAGAAGAGATTTTATTAAGAAGGCGGCGTTGCTATCCGGAGCTGCCGGCGTTTTCAGTGCCCTGCCGGCGTCTATCCAGCGGGCAATGGCCATTGATCCGAAGCCGGGTACCACGTTCCTGGATGCAGAGCACATCGTAGTGCTGATGCAGGAAAACCGCTCCTTCGACCACTGTTATGGAACGCTCCGTGGAGTACGGGGCTACAATGATCCACGTGCTATCCAGCTGCCCAATAAAAACCTGGTGTGGTTGCAGAGCAATGCCAACAATGAAACGTATGCCCCTTTCCGGCTTAACCTGAAGGAAACAAAGGCCACGTGGATGAGCAGCCTGCCGCATTCATGGGGTAACCAGGTAGATGCCCGTAATAACGGCAAATACGACAAGTGGCTGCTGGTAAAGAAATCAGGCAATAAAGACTGGGCCCCGATGCCACTCACACTGGGTTATTATAACCGGGAAGATATCCCGTTTTATTATTCCCTGGCAGATGCCTTCACCGTATGTGACCAGAATTTCTGCTCCTCCTTAACCGGTACCACGCCCAACAGGCTTTATTTGTGGACGGGTACCCTGCGCGATGAGCAAAAGGCTGATTCCAAAGCTAACGTATGGAACGAAGACGTGGACTATGGCCGGGAAGCGCATTGGACCAGTTTCCCTGAACGCCTGGAAGACAACGGGGTTTCCTGGAAAATTTACCAGAATGAAATCAGCGCCGCGGGCCTGGAAGGAGAAAAAGATGGGATGCTGGCCAACTTTACCGATAACCCCATAGAGTGGTTTGCTGCCTATAATGTTCGTTTTGCAGCGGGGCATATCCAGTACCTGCAACGCAAAATCAAAGAACTGCCGGCTGAAATAGAAACACTGGCATCCAAACTGGGCGGCACTTCGGGGGAAGAAGCCACCAGGCTGCAAAAGCAACTGGATCAGCGTAAGGCGGAACTGGAAAGAGCAAAGTCTGATGCAGAAAAGTTTACAGCGGCTAATTTTGCAAAATTGCCGCAGCGCGCGCAAAATCTTCATAAAAAAGCATTTACCACCAATATTGGCGATCCTGATTACCATGAACTGGAAACCCTCACCTACAAAGATGGAGACACGGAAAGAACCGTGCAGGTGCCGAAAGGAGATATCCTGCACCAGTTCAGAACAGATGTAAATGAGGGCAAGCTGCCAACTATTTCCTGGCTGGTGGCGCCGGGCGAATTCTCCGATCACCCCGGATCGCCATGGTATGGCGCCTGGTATGTGTCGGAAGTGCTGGATATCCTTACCCGCCAGGAAGAGGTATGGAAAAAGACCATCTTCATTTTATGTTATGATGAGAATGATGGTTATTTTGACCACGTACCTCCGTTTACCGCACCGCATAAACCCGGTACCGGCAAAGTGTCCGCAGGAATTGATACCGGCCTGGAATATGTAACACGTGAGGAAGAAGAAGCAAAGAAATATCTCAGCGCAGATGAAATCCGGGAAAGTCCTATCGGGTTGGGTTACCGCGTACCATTGGTGATTGCATCGCCCTGGAGCCGTGGTGGTTATGTGAATTCACAGGTATGCGACCATACTTCCATCCTGCAACTAATGGAGCATTTCCTGCAACATAAAACGGGGAAGCCCATTAAGGAAACGAATATATCTGCCTGGCGCCGTACGGTATGCAGTGATCTTACTTCCGTATTCCGTCCTTTTAATGGTGAAAAAATATCAGTGCCATTTCCTGAAAGGAACGAGTTTATTGAAACGATCTACAATGCGAAGTTCAAGAAGCTGCCGGATGAATTTAAGCTGCTCACTGCGGAGGAAATTGAAAAGATCAATGCCAATCCCGCCACAGCAGAATGGATGCCACAGCAGGAGAAAGGCACCCGTGTTGCCAACGCATTGCCTTATGAATTATATGTGGGCGGGAAACTGGGAGCGGATAAGCAATCATTTGAAATCAGTTTTGAAGCTGCCAGCAAGGTGTTTGGCGACCGGGCTGCCGGCGCCCCTTTCAATGTATATGCGCCCGGCAAATACCTGCAGGAAACCACGCAAACAATGGAGCCGGTGAGCACCTGGTCGTATGCTGTAAAGGCAGGAGACCAGCTGAAAGATACCTGGCCGCTATCGTCTTTTGAAAACGCGCATTATCACCTGAGAGTATATGGCCCCAATGGGTTTTACCGTGAGTTTACCGGCGATGCCGGCGACCCGCAGGTGGAAATCCAGTGCAGCTATCAACGGACCCTTACCAACAGTAAGAAACTGACCGGGAACGTGGAATTGAAACTGGTAAACCACGGCACGCAGCCAGCCACCTTTACCATCAGCGATCTGGGGTATAACAAAGGCGTGCTGAAGAAAACAGTAGCCGCACGCACAACCGCCACCTTAGTAATAGATCTGGCTAAAAGCCACGGCTGGTACGACCTTTCTGTGAAGGCCACCGGCAGTGACTTGTTTGCACAGCGTTATGCCGGCAGGGTGGAAACCGGGAAAGAAAGCATAAGCGACCCGGTAATGGGAAGAGTATAATAATATTTACCTGAAGGCGTCTCTTTAACAGGAGACGCCTTTTTTTATTGTCCTATGGGAGGAGATTGTTTTTTATCCGTGAGCTTCAAACGGAGTTTGGTAAATAACGGTAATATTGATTTACACTTCTTTATAAAGCGTTGCGATAAATCGTGGCGCGACAGGAACGCATGATAAATGCGGTCGTTGTAAGTAGTGCCGTATCCGAATTTATTATGTTCCGGATGATGCAGATACCATTGCTCGTCTTCGATATGGGTGGGCCACCAGTATTTTACATGGCCGCCCTGCCGGATAATTTCTTCTGTCAGGTTTTGCCCTGCATCCATATCTTCTGTCATATTCATATCCGGGTATCCCAGCTCTTTCAGATAAGCCGTGGAAATACCGAAGAAGAATGGCGAAACGTACAGGTTTTTTGCATCGCGCAGGTGATTGGCCGTTTGCGCGGCGCCGGCAATGGTACGGGGTTCGCGAAGATCTTCCAAAAGATCAGATAGCCACTCTTTACGCGTGGGCACGCAATCAATATCAAAAAAAATCAGGTAGTCGGTATCAGTAACGGTTCTGCATATATGATTCAGAAAATCGCCATGACTGAACTGTTCATCAATAATATGATGTACCGGTACTCCGAATTTACCAAACACCGCTTTTTGGTACCGGGGTACGCGGGGATTTACTTTATGATTATAAAAAGAGAATACCTTAAACTGCTTTCTTCTTTCTCTTGCCATCATTTATTATTTAAGAATTTTTTAATTGAGCTGGTTACTTCGTCCTGTTCGCGTGCAAATGGCGACAGGTAAAAGAGCACCTGTCTTTCTGTTGTCAGATCCCTTTTAGATAAACCTATTCTTGCCAGCAGTATCCGGAAGGGAGTTATCGCGAGTAGGCGCCACCTGTTTTTATGTTTGTTTTTGTTGTGCAGGAAAAGCGCCCTGTCGTACACGCTCAGCACTTTTGTGGCTTCGCGGATGCCTTCCATCAGGCGGTCCCTGTAATCTATTGTTAATCTTTCTGCCGGTATAAAATGTTTCAGCTTCAGATCCTTATCATAATATAAAGTAAACCCCCACAGGAGCAGGCGTTTGCAGTATTCGAAATCGTCGCCGGTGGTGAGTTTTTCCCCGTTCCTGCCATTCAGGAGGGAAGGGTACCTGTCGTCAAATACCTGTAGGAACAGCGCCCGGCGGGTAATCAGCCCGGCGCCGAGCACAAACCCGCGATGTGTTACATCGCCCGATTCTTCCGCGGGAATGCCAATGGCATATTTATCTTTATATTCTTCAAACCAGTCGGGATAAGCTGCCGAATTTGTTACCGGAACATTTTGTCCGCCTGCAGCTCCTATCTTTTTATCTTTCAACATCACCTGCCATGAAAGATAAACGTAGTTTTTATCCAGCAGGTTATCATCATCACAAAATATGAGGCATTCATAATTAGCTTCCCTGGCGCCTCTTTTCCGGGCATACATTTGCCCGCGTGTAAGCTCCTCCACTACCCGGCAGGTGGCATTCACCGGTTTATTTTCCTTCCACACCGTGCTGGCGTATTCAACGGTATTATCTGTTGAGGCGTTGTTAACTAATATAATCTCCCAGGAAAAATCTTCCGGAACTACCTGTTCATTCAGATGCGCTAATGTTTGCGGCAGCCGGGAAGCGCTGTTATAGCAGCAAATAATAACTGAAACGCCTTTCATATTACTTTCCGGAATCTTCCACTTCATATTGATAATTATTTTTAAGCTACTCCACTTTTAGGATCCTTACTATCTGGTTTACCGGCAACGGTATTGGTTTATCCAGTGCGGCATAGGTGCCCGCATTGGTGGCAATGAATTCCACGAGGTCAAACATTTTGTGCGGATCTTTACTCCACCTGGCCCTGATGAATTTCTTCAGGGATTTCCGGGAGAATTTCCATCGCGGCATTATTTTTTGTTCGAGCGATCTTTTTTGTTCCGGGAATACTTGTAACAGGCAGGTTTCATAGCAGATAAATGTGCCATACAGGAGGCGTTGCAAGTATTGACTGTTGGCCCGGCTGCGGGGTATGATATGTGTAAGTTTCAGAGCCGGGGATACGCCTGCCTCGTATCCTTTGCTGATGCAGTGTAGTACCATTTGGGTATCTTCTCCGCTGCTGAGTTTATTCCCTTTTCTTCCTGAGGCGGTAAAGCGTCCCTGGCGGGCCAGCTGCACAAATTCTTTTAACAGGGAAGCGGTAGTGCAAAGACCGGTACCAAAAGGATAACAGGATTGCCATGAAGTTTCGCATGCGGTTCTTACCGTTTGTTCTTCCCGTTGCTGAAAGGCCATGCTGGCAAAATGCATAATGGTAGCATCTACGCCGTCAATGAAATCCACCTTCACCTTACCCGGGCCCCAGGCTGCCACGTTAGGGAATTGTTCGTTTAGTTTTTTTAGTTCCCGGAGGTAATCCCTTTCCGGTTCATTGTCGTAATCAAAGTATACGATAAAGTTGCCGGCGGCTTTTTCTATGGCCGCCATCCGTGCATAATTTACGCCCTGTTCCTGTACCAGGAGGAGGTGCATGCCGGGGATCTTTTCTTCAAACTCCTTTACATATGATTGCTGGTGGAGTGGGAGATCGCTGTTATTATCCACTAAAATAACTTCGGTGGAAATACCGGTAGTGTCCAGGCGGTATACTGCTTCCAGGCAACGTCGCAGGATGCGTTCGTCCGGGTTAAAGGTGCATATGACCAGTGAATAATCTATCGTTTTTTTCCAATCCATAACGAGTCATATTGCCTGGAAAAATTAAAATGGTCGCCTGCCAGGTTCTGGATTACATAAGTAGGTCCCAGTTCATCCCGGTCCGGGTAGTAATCGTGGAAAGCGATGTAGCCGCCTCTTACCACTTTGGAGGCGTATAACTCAAAATCCGATCTGCATCCTGCGATGGAGTGGTCGCCATCGATAAAGAGGAAGTCGATCTGTTGAAAGTCGTTGTGCATTTCATATGAGTAGCCTTTCTTCACGATGATTTTATCATGAACAGACAGGCGTTCCATATTTTCCGTAAAGCGGATCAAAAGATCAGTAGTGGCGCCTTTTTCTGCATATTCCTTCCGGCTTCCCTGGTCGAACCCTGCGTCTGCATTAAATGGATCAATCGCGTAGATTTTTCCTGACCGGAGTCCTCTTGAAATGCAGTAAGTGCTTTTGCCCTGCCAGCTGCCAATTTCCACCACTACCGCATCGCGACGCAATTTGCGTGCGGTAAGGAACAGTCCCAGTGCTTCCCGTTCGGTTAGCCATCCATCTATTTCGTAATAGGGGTGGATCTTTTTCAGGGCAGATCTTTCTATCATTTTTTTAAACATACTGCTGGACGTTTGAGGATGATTTATTTAAAAAGACTTCTTACCCACCGTTTAAACCGTCTTCTCAGCAGTTGCTCTTTTTTTACTTTTTGCCATTTCTCTTCGAGCCTAAAGTCTTTGCTTAAAAAATAATAATCGGCGCGTTTTTCCGGCGTAAAATGCAAAGGATGCACCAAAGGTTTTTCCAGTTGTTCCGCCGGTAAATTGGCGTGATCTTCCGGAACATTATAAGTGTGGGTGGCATCCGGCCTGAACCCTAAGTTGCTGATCAGATTTACATTTGGTGTAATACATAGTCCATTCCGGAAAAAGTTAATCAGGTTAAACTGGTAGTCCCAGGAATCTATTTCTTTTCTTTTTAATTTTTGAAAGATTTCGATCCATCCATCGATCAGGAACTGATCACTAAAGATATTTTCCAGTACAGCAACGGCGTCTGTTTCGTTATAGTGTTCCAGGTCGATGTCGTATGCTTCCCATGCCCGCCGCCAGCTTGCCCATCCCCAGATGTGGCTGTATTGTGAGAAATAATAGCTGCCGTTTCCCCACTTTTTTCCCATCTGCAAATTGGTACCGGTGATATTTACCATACGGGTATCGTGCCGGTACCGGGGAAGCAGCTGATCGCAAAAATAGAAGAAGTCGTTGGTGGGCAGGCAATCATCTTCCAGGATAATACCTTCCTCTTCCTGTTGAAAAAACCAGGTCACAGCTTCCGCTACAGCAACCTTGCAACCTTTATTTTCTTCACTGAATAGTTTGTGCACGCTACAGTCCCAATCTACCTGGTCATAAATCTTTCTTGTTTCCCGGCATAGCTGTGTATCTTTTTCTACACCGGCTCGTGGTCCGTCTGCAGCGATATACAACTTAGCGGGCCGGGCTTCTCTTACCCGTTCAAATATTTTTAAGGCAGTATCAGGTCGGTTGAAGGATAATAATAGGACAGGTGATTGCACATGATAATTGGCCATACCTGATAAATAGATGTATAGTAAATTTAATAAAATGATGCATGGTAAACAAGGGGTAACTGATCAGTGCACAGTTATCTTCTTTATATGTTCTTTCCAGAAAGGAAATCTGAACCAGGCATGGCATCCGAGTGGTAACCTGCCGTTATTTAATTCATACAGCCGTTCTGGATTTACTTCAAAACTGAATGCAGCGGCGGTTTCCGGCGGAGCTGTTTTGAATGAGGGATCCAGGAGTGGAACTACCTGCGTCCAGATCATATCTTCATTAAAACTTTTCCCGGTATAATATTTTTTAAGATGGATATTAAAAAAGATAGCGTCCTGATCCTGTTTTATTCTTTTCCGTAAAGCGGCGCAGTTGGCGTAAATAAAATGGTAGAACTTCCATCTTAACCGATATCTTCTAAGTAATTTCAGCACGCTAAGACATGATTGTATATTCCGGATAGAAAAACCGGAATTAAGCGCACCATGGAATGGTGCATCCGGCGTTGCATTCAGGTATCCCTCAAAAACAGGCGCTCCTATAAAATCGAAATCGAATCCATGATGCTCGTGCACTTTGGAACTAAAGATATAAGCATCCAATTCGTAGGTCATCATAAATTCGTAGTCAGCAAATTGCTGGTAAAACGGAACAGATAATTTCATCCGGTTATAGTTTGCCAGAGAAGAAAGCCACGACGGAGCTACCGGTTTTGGGATGAGCCCGGGATGGATTGCGAGATAGCGGTCGACGGGCAAGCCTTCCGGGAAAACAAGAAAACAGTCGAATGCTTTTAAATGCCTGTAGCAGGCGTGTAGCGATAACGCTTCCTCCTCGGACAACACGGACTTATGTACAGGTATTATTACACAGAGTTTGCGGTGCACGGTCATATTTTAACTATAGGTTATTAAAGAAATGGTTCAGATGATAAAAAGGGTCTATTGTATTTAAACCAACAAAGAGCGATTTTGTTTTAGCCAGGGGGCAGGAAGTTACGGAGGGCTACCTGAACTAAATTATCGCATTTTTGTTGTTTGTTTTTTTGTATATTGACTAACGTGTTAAAGATCCCGTTGCCTTGCATCTCCACATATCATTAATTATATTAAATCATCCAAAATCTTCCTTTATGAAACTTTCTTCCCGTCACCTGCCCCTGATGTGCTTATTTGCTGTAATTCTGGCTTTTGCTGCCTGCTCCAAAGACGGAGCCCAGGGCCCTGCCGGAAATCCTGGTCCTGCTGGTCCAGGGGGCCCTGCCGGTCCTGCCGGCCCCGGTGGTCCCAAAGGTGATACTGGCGTGGCCAATGTGATCTACTCGGACTGGCTCAACGTTGCTTTTGATAGTATCCGGGATGAAAATGGCGTGCCAACCGGCGATGGCTTTATTGGCGCCATAGAAATTCCCAAACTGACCAAGGAAATACTAACCAAAGGCGTCATAAATGTTTATTTCAACCTTGACTCCGCCGATGCGCCTTATATCGTGCCTTTGCCTTACGTGGATCCGTACCTGTTTGTAAGTTTCCGCGCCTCCGAAGGAGGAATCGTTATCCTGGCCAGTCATGATCTCAGCTCGGGCAATTATCCCGGCGAAAAAGTGATCCAGCAGTTCCGTTATGTGCTGGTTCCCGGCGGCGTTGCTGCCCGTAGCGCCAGTGGAGTGGACTGGAAGAATTATAAGTCTGTACAGCAATACCTGGGACTAAAAAATTAACACAGATATTTTCGTGAGAAAGCCTTCCTGGTATCCCGGGAGGGCTTTTTGTTGCGCTATATGCACAGTTTGTTCCGTCGCGGCTACGTCCGCTCTTCCTTTTGCCGCTGTAGCATGGCATCTGGCAACCGGCTTCTAATTTGATAGTAGACCAGTATGAAAAGGCTACTACTGATTACATTGTTTGCATACATACTCAATGGCTGTAACTCCCCGTCTGCACCAGCCACCTCTGCTGAACACATTAGTCCCCGCAACACTGGGATTACCCCTGAAAATGCCTATAACGACCTGTTCCTGGACAGTTCGGCGATAGCCGCATTCATCACCGCCCAAAAACTGAACGATACCATTGCTGACCGGTTACGCAGCTTTTATAATGCACGTAATTTCGAGTTTGCCTGGTTCGACAGTAAAGGGCCCGTAGAACAAGCCGCCGCCTTCCGGAGCCTGTACAATTACAGTAAAGACAGTACCAGCAACCGGGCGCTTGACAAGCGGCTGAATGCCCTCATGGATGAAGACAGCCTGGTGGTGAGCGCCACGGACAAAGAATTCATTAAAACGGAACTGCAGCTTACCTGGCGGCTCATCAATTATTTCAGGGAAACCGGCGGCAGTATTGGTCAGCTTGAACATATGATACCGGCGCAGCGCTACACCGTCATGGAACTGGCTGATTCCATGCTTAAAACCAATGATAAAATGTTTCCGGCAGTTGCCCCCATGAAGGAGCCGCTCAAAGCCTACCGGGAATATGTAAAAAATGGTGGCTGGCAACCATTGCCCGTGATAAAGAAGGGATTAAAAAAAGGGCAATCATCTCCCGAAATTATAGCCGTAAAAAAACGGTTGCAGATAACCGGGGAGCTGAAGCAAAATGACAGCACCGATGTATTTAATGATGAACTGGAAACTGCCATTAATTCATTCCGTAACAGCAATGGATATACGCAAAACGGTGTGTTGAATGATACAGTGATCAATGCACTGAACGTTTCTGCGGAAGAGCGGATGCAGGCGCTGCTGCTGAATATGGAACGCATGAAATGGATGCCTGTTAAGCCGCAGGGGAAGCTGATCCTGGTGAATATACCGGCTTTTATGCTACATGTAACGGAGGGGGATAAACGTTTGTTCGATATGGATATTGTGGTGGGAAAAGAAGGACACAGCACGACCATGTTTTCAGGAATGCTGAACCAGGTGGTATTCAGCCCTTACTGGAATATACCCCGCAGCATTGTGCGAAAGGAAATTCTGCCAGCCATTCAGCGCAACAGGGGCTATCTGGCCTCGAAAGATATGGAAGTAACAGGGCAGGCGAACGGGTTGCCGGTGATCCGCCAGCGGCCCGGACAGCGTAATGCCCTTGGCCGCGTGAAGTTCCTGTTTCCGAACAGTTATAATATTTACTTTCATGATACGCCTGAGAAAAGTCTTTTTGACCGTGATAACCGGGCATACAGTCATGGTTGTATTCGACTGAAAGATCCGGTAAAAATGGCGCAGTTTGTTTTGGAGGACTCACCCCAATGGACCAACGAAAAAATTGACAGTGCAATGAACAGCGGAAAGGAAAAGTTTGTGGCGGTAAAAGATCCGGTGCCGGTGATTATCACTTATTTCACAGCATGGTCAGAAGGAGGCAAATTATATTTTGCCTCCGATGTATATGGGCATGACGCCGTTTTTAAGGAAAAGCTGTTTAAATAATTTAAGACGCGGTGCTGTCTTTTACAAGAATGCGGGTATGTGCAGAATAATATTTATCCGGGCTGTAAAGAAACAGGCAGGTACCATTCCTGATGCTGCTGATCACTTTACGGTGCACATTTTCAGGGATAGCAGGGCATCCCAGGCTGCGGCCAATATAACCCTGTAATTTACCGAGGTTATCATTCACATAATCTGCGCTATGCATCACAATACCCCTGCTGAGGGCATTATCGTTGATGCCGGCTTCTTCTCCCTCCAAACGGAGAGAATAACCATGTTCGCCGTTATAGGTATCGCCGGTAACATAAAAACCAAGACTGCTTTTAAAGCTGTTCATCTTGTTGGAGAAAGCATTGGCAATATCCTTACCGGAGTTCCGGCCATGAGATACGAGCGTATTAAAAAGTAGCAGCTTATTCTTCAAGTCTATCACAAACAAACGCTTTTTGGTACTGGGCAGGGAGAAGTCGATAATAGACAACACATCCGGATTTTTGATCCTTCCGTTTTCCTGCAGATGCTCGTATCCTACCAGGGCATTGTCAAACGCCTCCCTGGAAAGCCCGGTGGTATCCAGTCGCATCATGTCGTATAAACTTTCCCGCTGAACCGAGTCCGTTTTTACAGCAGTAGCCGGTTTGATGGCCGCGGTGGATGTTCCGGCAGTGGTGAGGTTTGTAAAGTTTGTAAATAGGAATACGAAAAGACAAATGGTAATAATAAAAATCAACGGTTTAATCACTTTCTTCAATTTCATGTTCACACTCCGTGTTTTATTTGGTTTAGAGAAAAGGCATAGACTACAAATATACTGATTTTTGGGTTGAAAAAGCCCTGAAATCCGCGTCTGAGGCCGCTGGGCGGATATTTTAACAGGCCGTTCACATACATGGAAATTATGTATAAGTGGTTAATATTGGTTAAATGATGGACAATATCAGCAAAAGCTGATCTGCTATGATCCTTATCTTTAGTTTATTGTTTCGTAAGAGGAAAAAACTGCCATAAAATGGGCCGGTTATTGCTGCCGGCCCTTTATTATTTCCGCCATATTCGTTAACTTATCTTAAAAATATTCATTATGCCTGAGTTACCTGATCTGCAAGCCTTCCGGCATAACCTGGAAAAGGCGCTACTTCATAAAAAACTGAAGTCCGTTACGGTAAAGAACGCGAAGAAATTACATACCAAAGAGGCAGACCTGCAGGCAGCCCTGGAAGGACAGGCACTGGAACATATACAGCGGGTGGGAAAGGAGTTGCATTTTGTGTTTAAAAACGGGCATGTGCTGGGTATGCATTTAATGTTGCATGGGAAATTGTATTTATTTGAAAAGAAGAATGAGCAGAAGTATACTATTGTAGAATTATTGTTTGCCGATGGCACCGGGCTGGCTTTGACGGATTTCCAGGCAGCCGCCAATATCACCCTTGATCCGGAAGAGAAAACAGCACCGGATGCGATGTCGAAAGACTTCAACGAAAGTTACCTGACAGCGCAGCTGGCAAAGAAGAAAATAACCATCAAAAAATACCTGCTGGATCAGCACAATGTACTGGGTATTGGAAACGCCTATGCAGATGATATCTTGTGGGATGCAAAGATCTCTCCTTTCTCTGTTGCCAATAAAATACCGGCGCCAAAGATCAAAGCGTTGTTGAAATCAGTTAAAAAGATCCTGGAAGGAGCGGAAAAGAAGATCCTGAAAAGTAACCCTGATATTATTAATGGCGAGGTCCGCGATTTTATGCTGGTACATAACGCTAAATTAACGGAGAGTCCCGGTGGCGCTCCCATTAAGAAGGATACCGGCGGCGGCCGGAAAACGTATTACACGGATGAGCAGGAATTATTTGAGTAGGGCCATCACCTGTTCCGCATTTTGCAAAGCGTAGCCGTGCCCGTCGTTGTTAAAGAATGCCCAGACAGTATGTTTGTCCTGTTGCCATTCTTTGAATTTACCCGCATAAGTATCCATCGTTTTTTCCGGATATAGTTTATCATATTTGCCGTCGGGTCCGTGGAAGCGGACGTAGATATGTTTTGCCGTTATGGCTTCTGCAAACGGCCACCGGTGTCCCGACAATGCAATTACCCACGCAATTTTGTATTGCCGCAATAGCGCCATTGCTTCATCAGAAATCCAGCTTTGGTGTCGCGCTTCCAATGCGAAATGATAATCGGCATAGTTTTCAGTCAGCACTTTAAAGAAATGATCAGCTCTTTCTGCATCAAAAGCAGCCGTTGCCGGCAGCTGGATGAGCACAGGTCCGAGGTGTTTGATGAAGGGATCGAAGATATCAAAGAACCTGGGCAGTGATTCTTCAGGATCCAGTAATCTTTTCACGTGAGTGATATATCTGCTGATCTTTGGGCAGAAGCGGAACCGCGCCGGCACTTTCTCTATCCAGGCTTCTACCGTTGCAGGTTTTGGGAGATGATAAAAGCTGGTATTTATTTCTGTTACCTTAAATTGTTTTGCATACCAGGGAAGATAGTCAACGGGTTTTAATCCTGTTGGATAGAATATTTCGCGCCAATGTTTATAGCTCCAGCCGGATGTGCCGATATGAATGCCTGCAGTTACCATTATCTTTTTAATAAGAGCGCTGCAAATGTTGTTCCCATATACATCAGAAAGCGGCACCAGGCTTGATGCAGCTTTCTGATATAAGCAAGGGTTGTATTATGCACTGAGTGCTATCGTGCCGGCTTCTTTCTCTTTTGGTTCATAGATACCTGCTGCAATTTTCTCTACAAATAATTTCGGGAAGAATTTTGGTAGCCATGCATTCAGTTTATTGGTGAACCCGGGGATGATCTCCGCTTTGCCTTTGAAGAGGCCGTCTATCGCAATTTTGGCGACTTTCTCCGGCGTCATATTGAAGCGGTTGGCAACATTGCGGGTGTAGTCGCCCATGCGTGCCCGGTTCACAAAATCCGTGTCGGTGCTCCCGGGACTCAGGGCACTCACCGATATGGGGGAATGCCTGAGTTCATACCGGAGTCCGCGTGTAAAGGAAAGCGCGAACGCTTTTGAAGACGCGTAAATATTGAGATAAGGCACCGTTTGATAGGCGGTAGTGCTGGCAAGATTGAGCAGGTATGCTTTAGAAAACTGCCGCAGTACAGGTATATAGGCGTACGATAAGCCTACCTGTGCCCTGATATTTACATCAATGATGTTGAACTGTTCCTGTAGCGTGAGTTGCTCAAACGGTCCGTTGATGCCATAGCCGGCGTTATTCACTACTACGGTCAGCGAATGATGCCAGGTGCTGCTCCAGCCCGTAACATTTGATAAAGCGTCCGGGGCCGACAGATCCTGGTGTAACGTATGTACGTTCACGTGATATTGCGCCGCGAGTGTTTCTGCTGTTGCAGCCAGGCTTTTTTCATCTATATCTACCAGCAACAGGTGATAGTTTCTCTCTGCGAGTTGTGCAGCAATGGCTTTTCCTATTCCTTTTGCTGCGCCGGTTATTAATGCGTATGACATCGGAATATATTTTTAAAGAGATGGCGTGTTTACTTCTGCGAGGCTTTCGGACCGGGCTTTTATATGTGCCCATTGTGGTTTGCCACCATACAGATGTTGTTTGAGATGTGCCAGTTTGTGATAAAAAGGAGTAGGGCTGCTGGCTGTTTTAGGCTGATAGGCGCCGGTGATGATAGGAATATACATCACTCTCCGGCGGCTTTTTTCACCGGTGTAGGGCGACTGCTGTACGCGGTGCCAGAGGCGCCCGTCGTGAACCGTGAGATCACCCGCTTCAATTTCAAAGCCCACTTCTTTTTGATCGGGGTTATTATCGATGAAGTATTTCTTTCTGAACAATAGCTTCAGTATTCCCTGTTCATGTGTGCCGGGTAATACTCTCAGGCCGCCGTTGTCCAGCGGGCAATCGTCGAGATGGATGCCTACATTGAGCATTGGCAGGATGCGTGAGCCCAGGAACAGATCACGCGGACTGTCGGTGTGCCAGCCCAGTTGTTTAAACTGGCTCTCCGTAGTGTTGACGTAATGGTTTACCACCAGTCCGTCTTTTTCGTTTTCACCGATCCTGCCGGAGTAAGGACCCAGCAAAGCTGTGAGTGTTTGCAGTCTTTTATCTTTTAATAGCTCCCGCAGCACATTGCTGTAGTGCGATGCGAAGGCGATGCGCTGGATCAGCGGGCTGCCGTCCACGTCTGTGCCAAATTTGAGCGGAATACCATTTACTTTCTGGATGTTATTCCGGATTAGTAATTCCTGTACACGTTCTACTTCTTCATGCACGGTTGCCAATGCATTTTTGTCGAGAAAGTTTTTGAACTGTATGATGCCATAGGTACGGAACCAGGCAAGATGCGCTGCAGTGACTCCTCCGGCAAGGGAGAATATGGGTTGGTTGGTCGTTTTCATGACGATTTTTTTGTTAACAGTGTTAAATCAGTTGTTGAAATAGAAAATGGTGTCGCGGCAATTGGTGGGGTGACCGCAGGGGGGAGTGGGAATTAACAACAACAATAAGACGCCGCTGTTGCGGGGTGGTTGGTTGATGCGCTTATCCGGCGCGACTTTAGATAATCCTGATCTGTGTTCATGGCGGTATGTTTTTATTAGTCTACCAATCTTGTGGACAAATATAAGCATGTCATTTTATTTACCAAAAATTATTTTTCAGAAATGAGAAAGAATACCCGGTCAGGTACCTGGAATACAGTACCATAAAGGTTTCTCCGGTTGGGTAACAGATAGAAGGGTGTATTTATACTGGAGTTGTACCCTGAAACAGCGGTTTATTTTGTACTGGTAAGCAGTTGTTCATAGTCACCACTGGTATCTATGTCTACTGCTCCCTGTGGAAAATCGACGGTAGCTACCTGCTCCCGGTGTTGGAGCAATATTTTTTTGGCGCCTTCCTGGCCATTGAGTGCCAGCAGTTGTGGAAAGAATGATTTGCCAAAAAGCGCCGGTGTGCCGGTAGAGTCGCCATAGGTACAGGCTACAATGGGTTTGCCGGTAGCATCTTTCAGTGCAAACATTTCTTCCAGCAGCGCAGTGGTAATAAAAGGCTGATCGCACAGCAGCAGTAAAGCATTACTTACGTGAGGGGCTATACGTAGCAGGTGTTGCAACCCGGTATGGATAGAGCCGCCCATGCCGGCGGGCCAGTTGGGGTTTACCACGGTATGTACTTTTTCTGACACCAGCTGTTCCCTGATCTGGGTGGCAAAGGCGCCAAGCACCACCACTGTGGGCATATCACACTGACGGGCAGCATGCACTACATTTTGCAACAGGCTTTTGTTCTGGAAGGGAAGTTGTTGTTTGGGTGTTCCCAGTCGTTTTGAGGCTCCGGCGGCCAGGATGATGATACCAGTTGTTTCCATTATAGTTGTTGTTGAAGGATGATCTGTTGTTCGCGGGAATGGATAGCAGTGCTTTTTTCCCGGAGTGATGTGGCGGCAGCAGCAGAGAGTATCGACTTTATTTCACTGATAACGGACAAGGCTATTTCTTCCGCTGTTTCTGCACCCAGGTCCAGTCCTGCTGGTCCGTATATGCGTGCCCGTTGTTCCGCGGAAACGCAGATGCCGTTTTCAGATAATTCGTCGAACATGCGCTGCAGCTTTTTGGCGGGGCCGAGCACACCGGTGTAAGGCAGTTGCAGCGGAAGCAATTGCGCCAGCAGGGCGAGATCATAGTTGTAGTTATGCGTCATCAGCACTGCCACGGTGTAGTGATCTGTTTGTACCTGGGAGAGCACCTGTGCAGGTTTGGCGGTGATCAGCTGTGTGGCTTCCGGGAAACGCATGGTAGTAGCGTAACCAGGACGGCCATCTACAACGATGGTGTGCCATCCGAGCAACGCGGCTATTTTTACCAGCGGGATGACGTCGTTGCCGGCGCCGGCGATCAATAGCTGTGGCGCTGGCGGGATGTAAGCTATATGTGCCGTATAGTCGTTGCCGGTAGAGAGGTATGTTTTTGTAAAAGACGTATGCGTTTGCAATGCGTGATGTGCATCTGCGGTGACGGCGTTTTGCAGGTCGCCGTCTGTTATGCAATGCTGCATCTGGCCATTGGCGGTGAGTACCAGGCAGGTACCGGGTTGCGGCGCTTTGCGCTGGCGCAGGGTGAACAGGGTCACCAATACTGCCGATGTGCGATGGGATATTATTTCCTGCAACATGGCCACGGGATTGGTGGGATCTTCCGCGTTCACCGGTTCCAGCAATATGTGAATGATACCGTTGCATCCTAGTCCTACGCCTAGTTTGGCATCGTCTTCATCGTTGGTATCATAGGTTACCAGCATGGGCTGTTGCTGCATCATTACCAGTTGCGCTTTCCGGAGGGCGTCTCCTTCGAGGCAGCCGCCGCTGATGGCGCCGGTGAGCACACCGGTTTCTGTAACCAGCATCCTTGCACCGGGTTGCCGGTAAGCAGAGCCTTCTACGTGTACCACGGTGGCCAGCGCGGTTTTTATGCCCTGGCTGCAGGCAGCATAATATGATTTTACGATATCTTCCAGTTCTTTCATGAATTCATTTTATTTTTCGTTTCCAACTGGTATACTTTCTCATCAAGCACTTTATCGGGAGTGATAGGCAGGTCGCGTATCCGCTTGCCGGTAGCGTGGTACACTGCATTGGAAACTGCGGCAGCAAAGCCTATCAGCGCTATTTCTCCCATGCCCTTTGATCCCATCGGATTAATATAAGGATCTTTCTTGTTAATAAAATATACATCGGTGGGTGGTGTATCTGCATTTACAGGAACGTGATAGTCTGCATAGTTATTGTTTACAAAACGTCCGAAACGGTGATCCATGACCGCTTCTTCGGTAAGCGCCATGCCTATGCCGCCAACCACGCCGCCGATCATCTGGCTGCGGGCCGTTTTGGCGTTTACAATGGTACCTGCATCTGCCACGCTTACAATGTGCTTTATACGAACCACGCCGGTAGCCGGGTGTACATGTACTTTGGTAAAGTGAACGGAGAAAGAATACATGGAATATTTCTTTCTTTCTTCCCCGCTTTGCGAAGTGGCGACCACATTTACTTCCGGCAGCTGCTGTTGTTGCAAGATAGCTTCGTAAGAAATTTTTTCCGACTGCCCGGCTCTCTGCAGTTGTCCATCTTCAAAAGTAATTGTTTCCGGAGCAGCATTTTTAAACGCCGGTACATGATTGATGGCAAGGTCTGTCAGCTTTTGCTGCAGCGCCTTACAGGCATCTGTTACTGCGCTACCTAAAGTAGATACGGTAGAAGAACCGCCCTGCTGGGGTGCGAACGGATAAGCAGATTCACCGAGCATGAACTTTATTTTCGCAGGGGCAATGCCGGTTACATCTGCTGCTATCTGTACCATTGCGGTAGCAGTACCCGGACCAATATCGGCAGCGGCGCTCTGGAGAATAAGCGTACCATCTGCTTTCAGTGTAGCCGATACCGTAGCCTTACCGCGGAATGCACCAAAGGTACCGCTGCTCATGCCATAGCCAACCAGCATACCGTCTTCCTGCATACTGCGGGGAGTGGCTTTGCGGTTCGACCAGCCAATTTTTTCAGCTCCCAGCTGGTAAGCTTCCCGGAGATATTTACTGGAGAAAGGCAGGTTCTTTTCAGGATCGGTATCCGCGTGGTTCAGTATTCTGAGCTCCAGCGGATCCATATTGAGTTTATAAGACAGTTCATCGATAGCCGATTCCAGCGCAAATGCGCCGGTAGCTTCACCGGGGCCGCGCATCCAGATAGGCGTGCTGATATTTAGCGGCACCAGTTTATACCGGGTATTTACATTTGGGCAGGCGTACATGAATTTGCTCATGGCAACGATGCCTTCGGTAAAATCCTCGTAAGGAGAAGTAACGGCCACTGCTTCATGGGTGATACCGGTGAGTTTACCATCCGCTGTGGCGCCCAGGCTTAATTGCTGTACGGCGGCGGGGCGGTAACCTACCAGTGTGAACATCTGGTCACGCGTTATCACCAGCTTCACCGGTTTGCGGACTTTTTTTGCGGCCAGTATAGTGGCTATTTCAAGTGGCCATACGCGGAGTGCCATACCAAAACCGCCGCCCACAAACTGTGAATGCACGGTGATATTCTGTTCAGGTAGCTGAAATAATCTTTTGATGGTGTCCTGTACATTTTTTACTCCCTGGGTTTTGGCATACACTACCAGTGAATCCGGCGTATCCCAGTGGGCAATAATACCAGCCAGTTCCATCGGGTTATGCACTTCCAGCGGAAGGCTGTAGGTGGCATCAATGGTTACCGGCGCTTTTTTCCAGGCGTCGGCTTCCCCGCGCGTATAGTCTTTCATCCGGTTGTTCTGGAAGGCTTTGCCCATATTGGCATTCATTTCGGTATAATGCGTTTCCTGGTTGTATTGTACTTCCACCAGGGAGGCGGCATATACGGCGCGTTCCATTGTATTGGCCATCACTATGGCTACGGGTTGCCCGTTGGAGTAGATGCGGTTGTCTTTGAATATTTTGAGACCGTCTTTCGCGTTGGGATCGGAATTCTTGTATCCCGGCACCGGCGGCGCGTTGAGGTGAGACACCACATCCTGCACACCGGGGGCTCTGAGGACCTTGGTAGTATTGATGCTTTTAATAGTACCGTTGCTGATAGGGCTGCATACCAGCGCGGCATATAGCAGATCCGGCAAGTGATGGTCGGCAAAATATTTTGCCCCGCCGGTTACTTTCAGGCGGCCATCTACACGGTCCATCGACTGTCCTGTTTGTTGCTTTTTCATACGCTGGCAGCTTTAAGTAAGGCGGTTTGGATACTGTTGACAGATAAACCGGTTTTAAACCGGTTATGCTGGTATGCTTTGGCAGATTGCAGGGCGATGTTGGCGGCATCGCGGAAATTTTCTTCCGTGGGCGCTTTACCGGCCAGTGCTTTCTCTGCCTCATATAGCCGCCAGGGCTTATGCGCTACGCCACCCATTGCCAGCCGGGCACTCCTGATTACATTATTGCTGATATCCAGCGCTGCAGCTACTGATACCAGGGCAAATGCGTAAGAGGCGCGGTCGCGTACTTTCAGGTAGTATACATTTTTCGTGTAGGCGTTAGCGGGAATTTCCACCGCTGTGATCAGTTCTCCCTTTGCCAGGTTGTTGTCCAGCTGCGGGGTATTGCCCGGCAGGCGGTGAAAATCTGTGAAAGGTATACGACGGTTACCTTTTGGGCCGCTTACCAGTACGGTAGCATCCAGTGCGGCGAGCGCCACGCACATATCGCTGGGGTGTACGGCAATACAGCTTTCGCTGGAACCAAAAATGGCATGCATACGGTTGATGCCGCCAATGGCGCCACAGCCGCTGTTGGGGCTGCGTTTATTACAAGGCATGGTAGTATCATAAAAATAAGTGCAGCGGGTACGTTGCATCATATTGCCGCCTACGGTAGCCATATTGCGGAGTTGCTGTGACGCACCTGCCAGTAATGCCTGCGACAGCAACGGATGATGCGTGGTAACCAGCTCATGTGCGGCCAGTTCACTGTTAAGTGCCAGTGCGCCTATATGCAGGGTATTACCGTTTAGCTGGATATCTTTTAACGGCAAACGGTTAATATCTACCAGTTTTTCCGGTATCACCACACCGCTTTTCATCAGGTCCAGCAGGTTGGTACCACCGGCGATGAAACGGGCCGTGTTATCTTTTGCCACCGCATCTATAGCAGCTTTCAGACTGGCAGGGCGTACATAGGAGAATTGGTTCATACTGTTTTCCCTCCCTGTTTTACATCCATGATGGCATGAACGATATTGTCGTATGCGCCGCAGCGGCAAATATTCCCACTCATAAATTCTCTTATCTCTTCCGGGGAACCGGCATGGCCTTCGCGGATACAGGCTACCGCCGACATGATTTGTCCGGGCGTGCAATAGCCGCACTGGAAGCCATCGTGCTTAATAAAGGCTTCCTGTACCGGGTGCAGTTGTTCCCCGTTGGCGAGGCCTTCAATAGTAGTGATCTTTTTGCCTTCCTGCATAACGGCGAGCGTGAGACAGGAATTAATGCGGTGGCCGTTTACATGCACCGTACAGGCGCCGCACTGACCATGATCGCAGCCTTTTTTGGTACCGGTAAGATCCAGTTGTTCCCGGAGCAGGTCCAGTAATGTAACACGCGGCTCTACAGTAACCTGTACTTTTTTTCCGTTTATTTCCATGCTAACCGGCATCTTCTCAAAGATGCCGGCAATGGCTTCATCGTGCTGCGCTGCTTTCATTACCAGCGGTGGCGTGAGGGCCAGTGCCATCATCGCGGAGGATTGTTTCAGGAAGTCGCGGCGGGCTTCATGTTTTTCCTTTTTCTGCGGATGATTTTGTTGGTCGTTTTCCTGTGGCATTTTCTACCAGATTTAATCACTAATAAGTTAGCAAATAATTCCGGATTTTGGCTTTAAAATAGATGAACGGATATATCTTTTTAACGGACGGAAGAAGAACAGTAATTTTAATTAGTCATGTTTTATGCATGAATAGCACCAGTTATCAACGCAACATTGATTTATTTTCGTGTAACAATCCTCAACAATGCGATTAACCTTATTACTGGGCCTGCTCTGGGTTATGCATCCGGCCTGCGCACAAAAAGAAAAAGAGATGACTATGCGTGATATGATCATTTTTAAAGCGGCTGCGGCCAATGATACCGATGCTATCAAAAAGGCGATTGCCGGGGGCGAACAGGTGGAGGCAAAAGATGCGGAAGGGCGTACGCCGTTAATGGTGGCGACTTATCATCATCATACTGCTGCCGCAAAATTACTGCTGGCTGCCGGCGCTAATGTAAATACGCAGGATCACCTGCAGAACTCCCCCTTCCTGTATGCCGGTGCGGAAGGCTATACCGATCTGGTAAAACTATACCTGCCTGGTGCGGATTATAAAGTGTATAACCGTTATGGCGGCTCTGCGTTGATCCCTGCCTGCGAGCGCGCACACCTTGAAGTGATAGCCATTTTGCTGGCAGATAAAAATTTCCCGGTGGATCACATCAACCGCCTGGGCTGGAGTGCCCTCCTGGAGGCAGTGATATTAGGTCAGGGTGGCGCCGCGCATCAGCAGGTGCTGAAAATGCTGATTGCCGCCGGCGCCCATGTGAATATAGCGGACAAAGACGGTGTAACGGCTTTACAACATGCACAGAAAAGGGGTTATAAGGAGATCGTACAGCTATTGCAACAGGCCGGGGCGCGGTAGCTTTACTGGTTCAGATTTGGATCTTACCCGTCACTTTTCAGATGTGAAAGCCACTGTTGTGCAAATTCATTGCCCGGTTCCAGTTGCAGCAGTTGTTCAAAAGAGGCAATGGCTTCGGGAATCTGCTCCATATGATAAAAGAGTACTGCACGGTTCAGGTGTACATATGGATTTTCGGGTGCAATGGCGAGTGCTTCGTTGTAAACGGCGAGCGCCTGATCGTATTGTTCCAGCAGCATCAGTATGGAGCCTTTGTTCATGAGCAGTGGCGGCTGACCGGGTGATAGCTCCAGTCCTTTATTAGCGTACACCAATCCTTGTTGCAGGCGCTCATACACGCTTCGCTGTGTGGCTTCATTGGGGCCGCTGTCTTCCATGTGCGTGATGGCAGCATTGGCGTCCTGGAGGATCTGTACTACCTGTTGTTCGTACCAGGCAGCACTTTTATCGACCTGTTCTGTAAATGGTACGGCTTCGAGGTCTATTTCTTCTTCCACATCTTCCGGCGCGGTGGCGGGCATTTTATCTGCTGCGGGCGCGTACCACCACTTACAGAATTTTCCCAGCTCACCGCCTACGGGCAGTTCATCTGCCGGCGGCAATCCTTCATCAGGAATGGCGTCGTTGGCTACTACCAGTTCCAGTATGGCTTCCAGTGCTTTGTAGTGAATGGGTTCACCTTCCTGTTCTGCCTCCATTACCATATAAGGAAGGAGCTGGTACCAGAGGCCCAGCACATCTTTATCTTTTTGTTCGCCGGCTGCTTCCGCCACTTCATGCGCCAGCGGGAAGGTATCCATCTTTTCCGGCGCTGCGGCATCGTCGCCGGTAAGGATGCCATTCGCTACCATAGCGGCCCAGAGAGAAGATCCCGCATCGCAATATAAAATATAGGATTGGGTGGCAAAATCGAAATTGGCGTAACCCGCTACAGGATTGGTTTCCTGATCCCATTCAGCCGTAGGCTCTTCATAAATAAAGCTGAACTTCTGACTGGCAGCCAATGCATCAAACCAGGCCGCATGCGTGACATAAGCCGGATGCGCGGTAACGGGAAAGGTATAAACGAAATGATGTTTGATTAATACATCCATTACCCGGAAATGGGTAAAGCCGGTGTCATATTGCTGTTGTAATTTGTACAGATTAAAAAAGAGGCTTCTGCGATCAAGTCCTTCTTCCTGGCTTTTATCCAGGCAAAGAACAGATAGTTCCACCAATGTTTCAATTTCATGCATCGCCATAGGTTACTTGCTTTTGTGCAAAACTACGCGAATTTTGTCTTCGCGGATGTTGTCTTACTCAGGATTAAACGGATTTTATTGATTTAAGGATTTGATCCTGTTGGATTTTAAAAGATTTGGGGAGATATAAGCGAATTTTGCCTATATCTCCCCAAATCCTTTATAAAATCAAAAAAAGTAAAATCAACAAAATCCGTTTAATCCTGAGTAAGAGAAAATCCGCGGGCATATCCGCTTATATCTCCCCAAATCTTTTAAAATCCAACAGGATCAAATCCTTAAATCAATAAAATCCGTTTAATCCTGAGTAAGACAACCTTCGCTATTTCAACAAAACGTTCTTCACATATTTATAACTCTGCGTTATGCTGTCGAATGGTTCGATGGTGATTTTGTCCTGTTCTACAAAGAGGTGTTTTACACCGGCAAGTTTTGCCTGGGCAAATATTTTGGAGAAGTCGATGCTGCCGGTTCCTACTTCTGCAAAAGTAACGCCGGAGAGCAGTTCCATCGAGGTTTTGTTTTCTGTGCCTGCAGCGGTAAGACTGGCAGTATTGGCTTTGTCCATGTCTTTCACGTGCCAGGCGACAAATCGGCCTGGTGCTTCTTTAAACAGCGTAATGGGATCATGCCCGGATTTTACGACCCAGAAAAGATCCAGTTCAAAGGCAACGAGTGCAGGATCTGTTTCTTTCAGCATAATCTCATAACCGGTGCCGGGGCTGTCTGCCAGTGGTTTGAACTCCCAGTAGTGGTTATGATAACCGATTTTCAGGTTGGCTTTTTTACATTGTTCACCGGCTTTATTCAGTTGTTCGGCCATGAACTTATAATCATCTGCGCCCAGCTTTTTATCCCAGAGGGAGAGGGGCAATACAGGAACGATAAAATATTGTTGTCCGAGTGCGGCGGCCAGGTCAATTTGTGGCTGCAGTGCATCTGCGTTGCCATTGCCTTTGGTGAGGTAGTCGTTAAGCTGGTAATGGCCACTGGGCGTACTGAGCTGGTGTTGTTTCAGCACGGCATTTAGTTCGGCGGGTTTCAGTCCCCAGAACTCAGCTTTGTCGCCCGCTCCCTGGTAGCCGTAAAACGTTTCCACTTCTTTGTAGCCGATGCCTGCTACTTTGGCCAGCGTGCCTTTGGGGTCTTTGGCCAGCTGGTCGCGGAGGGTATACAGCTGTAAACCTATTTTCTTTGGCAGCGCTTTGTTGCCGTTCATGGCGGCCAGCGCACCGGGTAACATCATACCTGCGGCTATCAGCCCGGTTTGTTGTATGAAAGAACGTCTCGACGTATGCATGGTAATTATGTTTGGAACGTGGGTAAATGTGCAACTACTGAAGTGGTTACGCAGAGCAATTTAATAAAACGATTTTATCTTGTTGAAATTTTTTAAAAAGGATAACGGGAGGTAATACTTTTTTGCGGAAACGGGTAGAATAGTACAACAGGATGTACTGGCTTCAATAACACAGATACCTCGCTGCAGCAACCCTTGTTTTCAGCTGTATGATACTGCTGTAAAGGTTTGTACGCCTTGCTTGCTGCGTCATTGCAGCAGCCTTTTTTGTTCCTGTAAATTTTGAAAAGATGTGGGTATAATTAATTAAATTGTTAGTAGTTACTTATCCAAAACCACGTGTAAAATGAATTTTTCTTTCAGCGATGTAAAGCAGCCGGAGGAAGGTACCCGGAAGAAATCGAAGGTGAGAGAATGGATAGAAGCTGCTCTTTTTGCTGTGGTTGCCGCTACCCTTATCCGTACCTTTATCTTTGAAGCTTTTGTTATCCCCAGCGCTTCTATGGAAAAAACGTTGCTGATCAACGATTTTATTTTTGTCAGCAAAATCAGTTACGGTCCGCGTATCCCCATCACACCACTGGCCTGGCCTTTTACCCATCACACCCTTCCGTTTACCAGAAACACCCCACCCTTTTCCACAGCTGTTCAATGGCCTTATACACGGTTGCCGGGTTTCAGCAGTATTCGACGAAACGACGTGGTAGTATTTAATTATCCCTGCGGGGATACTGTACTGAAAACCATTACCGGCGATGATGAGGATTACTACACGAATATGCGGTCGCTTGGTGCGGAATACGTTCATAAAAATTATCCTCCTGTTATCACCCGGCCGGTCGACAAAAGAGAAAACTGGATCAAGCGATGCATTGCCATTCCCGGTGATACGCTGCAGATCATCGATGGCATCGTGTATATCAATCATATACCTACCGCTTCACCGGAACATTTTGAAGCGAGGTATTATGTTACCATGCCGGATAAGAAAGAACTCAGCGACTCTATGCGGGATGTGCTGGGAACAGACCATATCCAACGGGCTACCCGCGATTCAGGTATGTTTATTTACAACCTCACCACCGCCAATATAGATACCCTGAAGTCGATGGGCGCTACCGTAAAACGTTATGTATATGACGCCTTCGCGGATTCCAGGGTGTTTCCCTTTGATACAAAACACTACGAGTGGAATGAAGATTGCTTTGGCCCTTTATATATCCCGCGGAAAGGTTCCACCGTAACGCTGGACACGCTTACACTGCCCTTTTACAGCCGCATTATAGATACCTATGAACATAACACGCTGCGCGTAGTAAACGGAAAAATTTATATCAACAACCAGGAAACCAATACCTATACCTTCAAAATGGATTATTACTGGATGATGGGGGATAACCGCCGCGAGTCGATGGATTCGCGCTTCTGGGGCTATGTTCCCGAAGACCATGTAGTGGGCAAAGCCTGGATCATCTGGATGAGCATTCATCATAACCGTATTCGTTGGGGGCGGCTGTTCTCGGCGATAGAGTAGGGCGCCTTCGGCGCTTTTAAATTGTCTTGGCTCAGGATTACGCTGATTATACTGATTAGTTTGATTTTTACTTTTGGATTTTTAGATTTTTAGATTTATAATTAAGGGAGATAAGAGCGAATATATCCGCTTCTATCTCCCTTAATCCTTTATAAAATCCAAAAGTAAAAATCAAACTAATCAGTATAATCAGCGTAATCCTGAGCCAAGACAAAATCCGCGCTCTACTTCGTACGCGCGACGTTGGCTTTTACCTGCTCCAGCAGGCCGTCGAGTGCGGATCTGTTGAGGAATTTACCTTTTACTAGGAGGGCGTGGATTTTCTGTGTGTTGTGGATATCCGCTAACGGGTTGGCATCCAGCAGCAGGATGTCTGCTTTTTTGCCGGGAGCGATAGCGCCATAATTGGTTTTATGCAGGTAAGCGGGTGAGTTGATCACGGAGGCCTGTAGTGCCTGTAACGGAGTTAATCCGAACTTTACCATTAGTGCCAGTTCCTGGTGAAGACCGATGCCCGGATAATCAAATGAGTTCAGGTAGCCAGCATCGGTGCCGGCCATAATGGTAACGCCGGCTTTCTGCAGCAGCGGGAGGATGGAAGATGATTTTTCATAGATCATCTTGCGCCAGGCAATGGCAGCGCTATCATCTGCTATTACGCGCTTCACGCGCATTTCATAAGTGCGTTGAATACCTTTGCCAATATATTGCAGGTAGGGATCGTGTGCGTGGTTATCCTGGTCAAAGTACGCCATTACATTTCCCAGTGTAAGCGTTGGCGTTATGAAGGTGCCTTTCTCTGCCATGTGACGGTAGGTGTTCATAGCAGCGGCGGTATCAAAGTTGTTGAGAATATATTTATTGATCTCTTTTCCTTTGATTTCACCATTGGCGATGGCACGCGCAAAGGCTGCATCATCTTTTACGCCGGCTTTCCAGGCATAGGTCAGGTGTTCTACGGAGCTGAGTCCTGCGTCTGTTACTTGTTGCATGGTGAGTACATAAGGTACGTGTCCGGAAATAAACATCCCTCTCTTCCTGGCTTCTTTTAATGCTTCGAGGTAGATCTCCGGCTTAATGGTATTCTCGGTAATTTTTACAAAGTCGACTTTCAGTTTTTGCAGGGAATCCAGCGCCTGTTGTAGTTCTGCGGAGGTGCCTATTTCCAGGTCGCCGAGCCAAACGGATTTGTAACCTTCCAGCTTTGGACCGGAGGTGAAAATGGTAGGGCCCTGTAACTGGCCGTTGTTGATGGCATCGCGCCATTTTAAAACGTCTGTGCTGATATCTGCGGCACAATCGCGGATGGTAGTAATACCGTGGGCGAGATACAGCGGCAGGAAGTTTTTATTTTCTTCGGCCAGTGTGTCGCCGCCACCAAAGTGCATATGCATATCCCATAAGCCAGGCATGGCATATTTACCCTGCCCATCCACCGTTTCCGTGGCCTGGTATTGCGTGGCCTGTTTGTTATTCATCACAGCAATGATACTGTCGTTGCGCACCGCGATGGCCTGGTTGGCAGTGATTTTACCGGTTTTTACATCAATGATGCGTACAGACCTGATCAGCAGGTCGGCTTTTTTTTGCTGGCTGAATGCGGATATCCCGCAAAGCAGTATCAGCGAAGAGAACAGTATTTTTTTCATACGAATGTTATGCTATAGCTGCAAAGGTATCCCCGTATGGAGGTGGGAAATGGTACTGGTTATAATATCACGGGTACATTTTATAACTGGCGCCGAAAATCCATGGGGGTAAGTAGCGTATATTTTCTGAAGAACCGGGAGAAGTAAGAAGTATCATTAAAGCCCAGCGTAAAGGCGATTTCTTTTATATCCATATCGGTGAGTGTGAGCATGCGTTTGGATTCGAGCAGCAGCCGTTCCCGGATGTAGGCGCCGGCGGTTTTGCCGGTTTCCTTCTTACATACCTGGTTCAGGTAACTGGCTGTAACATGCAGTTTGGCAGCATAGTAGGCCACTTCATGATATTGCGCATAATGTTTCTCCAGCAGCAGCAGGAAGCGGTTGACCAGGTGATTCCCCGCGGCAGCCACTTCTTCCGGGTGGATGGCGGCGTACCAGCGCTGCAGCAACAGCAGCACAATCTGCAGCCGGTGTTGCGTAATAATGGCGGTGGTTTCCTGCTCCATCAGCTGCAGTTCCCGGAAAAGCTGGTCGTACTGTGCGTTGTCCAGCTTTAATACCGGTTTGGACGACGGCGTGAAAAAAGGCCACAGGGGCCCTTTCTGTAACATGAACTCCGCAGAAAACATCACCTGGTAGCCGCTGGTGTTCTTCGACAGCTGCCAGTGGTGCGCCTGGCCCGGCGCCAGGAAAAAAACGCTGCGGGCGCTCACTTTGTAGTCGTTGAAGTCGATGGTATGAACACCGCTTCCCTGGCTAATCACCAGCAGCATGAAAAAGTCATGTTTATGCGCTTCCGGTATCACCGTCATATTGATCGGTGCATGATATACTATTTTAAAATCTTCCTTTTTGTAAGGGAGATTAAATATTTTCTCTATACCAAAAACGGGAAGTGACATGCCGCGAAAATACGGATTAAGGTGTTTGAATCCGTAAATTTGCAGGATGCCCGTATTACATAACTCAGATTACCAGGCGCCTTTTTTATTGCAGAATCGCCATATGCTTACCATTTATCCCTCTTTATTCCGCAGCATCCGGCCGGCGGCTTACAGGAGGGAGAGGATTGCTACGCCCGATGCCGATTTCCTGGACCTGGATTTTAGTGAAAAGGGGAATGAGCGTATTGTAGTGATCCTGCATGGACTGGAAGGTAACGCCACCCGCAAGTATGTGCTGGGAATGGTGCATATCTTCAATGGTGCAGGGTTTGACACGGTATCCATGAATTTCAGGGGGTGTAGTGGCGAACCGAATAAAAATCTGCGTTTTTACCATAGCGGTGAAACGGAGGACCTGCATACCGTGATCCAATACCTGGTATCGCTGGAAAAATATAAGGCCATCCACCTTGTAGGCTTTTCCCTGGGAGGGAATGTAACATTAAAGTATCTGGGAGAAAGGGGCGCATCGCTGGACAGTGCTATAAAGTCGGCCGTGGCTATTTCTGTGCCGTGTGACCTGAAAAGCGGCTCTGCGGAGTTAGAGAAAAGACACAATATCATCTATATGCAGCGGTTCATCCGCGACCTGGGGGAAAAGCTGCGGTTGAAAGAGTTGCAGTTTCCGGGAAGCATCAGCCTCGACCGGTATGCGGACATCCGTTCTTTCCGGCAGTTCGACGACCGCTATACGGCGCCCATGCATGGGTTTAAAGACGCCCTTACCTATTGGGAACAATGCAGTTCCCGGCCGTTGCTGTCCTCTATCAGGATACCGGTATTGGTGATCAACGCGAAAGATGATCCGTTCCTGGGAAAGGAGTGTTACCCTTATGAGATAGCGGCCGATAGTCCCTACCTTTTCCTGGAAACTCCGCACCAGGGAGGCCATGTAGGCTTTGTGAAGTTTGGAGAAGATTTTTACTGGTCAGAAAAAAGGGCGCTGGCATTTATACTGGAAGTATAGACCGTACGCCTGAGCAATGAAATTCAGGTTGATATTTTCTAACGAAACAATTGCTCCAAATAAGAAAATCCGGAATTTCCTGAATACTTTTACCGATTAATAATTTGTTTTGCTATGATGAAGAGAACCGGACAACTCCTATGTTGCCTCGCCTTGCTGACAGGAAGTATACAGCCAGTAAAAAGTCAGCAGAAAAAAAATAAAGAGATCAGTTACTGGTTAACATCTCCCGACAAATCCATCGCGCTGCAGCAACAAACAGCTAAGTTGGCATTTACCGCGCAGGATAAAGGTATCGCCACCATTGAAGTAGATGCCGCAAAGAAATTCCAGTCGATAGACGGCTTCGGATTTACCCTCACCGGTGGCAGCGCCACGCTGATCAACCAGCTGCCTGCTGCGCAACAGGATGCATTGCTGAAAGAACTGTTCCTCACAAAGGGAAATGGCATTGGCATCAGCTACCTGCGTCTCAGCATCGGCGCTTCCGACCTGAGCGCATCGGTATTTACCTATGACGATATGCCCGAAGGACAAACAGATCCGGAACTGAAGCATTTCAATATCAACGAAGAGAAAAAAGACCTGATCCCTGTGCTGAAAAAAATTACCGCACTAAATCCGGGTATTAAAATCTTAGGCTCTCCCTGGACGCCGCCAGCCTGGATGAAAACAAACAACTCGTTTATTGGAGGCAGCCTGAAACCGCAATATTACGGCGCTTATGCCCAATATTTTGTAAAATATGTAAAGGCGATGAAAGCCGCTGGCATCACCATCGATGCCATCACCATCCAGAATGAACCTTTACATCCTAAAAATAATCCGAGCATGCTGATGCTGGCGGAAGACCAGGCCATCTTTATCAAAGATCACCTGGGCCCCGCTTTTAAAAAGGCCGGCGTCAAAACAAAAATTATCCTGTATGATCACAACTGTGATAAACCGGAATACCCGCTCACTATTCTGAGAGACAAAGCCGCTTATCCTTACGTGGATGGCTCTGCATTTCACCTGTATGGCGGCACTATTGATGCACTGAGTAAAGTACATGATGAGTTCCCGGAAAAGCACCTTTACTTCACAGAGCAATGGTCTGATGGAAAAGGCAGTTTTTCCGGCGAGTTGAAAAATAATGTCAGCAAACTGATTGTAGGCGCCACCCGTAACTGGAGCCGCAATGTATTGCAATGGAACCTCGCCGCTGATGCGCATTGGAATCCACATACCGATCAGGGTGGATGCTCCCAATGCCTCGGTGGCATTACCATTGATGGACAGGCTATTTCACGCAACTCCTCCTACTACGTAATAGGCCATGCCTCTAAATTTGTCCCTGCCGGTTCCATAAGAATCGCTTCCAATATTGCCGGTCCGCTTGATAACGTCGCCTTTTTAACGCCTGGCGGCAAAACCGTACTGATTGTGGTAAACACCGATGCGGCGGCGCAGGACTTCCAGATCAAAGCAAAAGGCAAATTGGCGGCTGCATCCCTTCGTGGGGGAGAAGTGGCCACGTTTGTATGGTAGCGCGGATGTTGTCTTTCCCAGGATTACACTGATTATGTTGATTACACTGATTATGTTGATTACATTGATTAGATTTTATTTTTGATTTTTAATTTTATTTTTGTTTTTAAGATATTAGGGAAGATAACAGGGGAATAAATTCGCTACTATCTTCCCTAATCCTTATAAATCCAGTGAACAAAATCGAATCAATGTAATCAACATAATCAGTGTAATCCTGGGAAAGACAACATCCGCCCTGATGATTTCTTCACATTTCCTGACGCTACCTTAACATATGGTATGATCCCTCCTGAAGGTTGTATATATTGCTTTACCACCGTTATGATTAATACCAGGCAGGAAGACATAATATTGAACAATGATAGTAATGCCCTAAAGGCGTTATGCCTGCGCGTGATGACCGGACTTCCCAAAATTGCCAATTTCTGTAATGCCGGTACCGGTGACAATCGGCCCTCGATAAAAACAAAAACCTGGTACAAACAGCTGCCTGGAAATAAAACACTTTTTTATGGGTATTGAACGCAGGAAATTTTTAAGAAATATTGGTTTAACAATGGCTGGCGCATTTACCGTGCGCCTGCCGGTGTTAGGTTCCGCTATGGCAGAAAGTGGCCGCTTATTGTTTACCCGGCAGCCGGACGCGGCATGGATCGCTTCCCTGTATGAACGGGGCAACGCTACCACTTATCTCAAGAGCAAAAATGAACTGCAGTACATCGGTATGCCGGTGGGAGGTATCATGTGTGGCACGGTATACCTCGGCGGCGATGGCCGCCTGTGGCTCTGGGACATTTTTAATAAAAACCAGGAAGGTATAGAACCCAAAGTAGTTAACTATAGCGCCAATGTGTTGGATGGTGGAAAAAAAGTGCGCTCCCGCGATGGCGCCTGCTATATTGAGCCGTCGAAAAATATCCGGCCGCTGGACCAGGGATTTGCATTGCAACTTACCTGGGGCAACCAAACCATTATCCGCCGGTTCGATGAAGAAAGCTGGCCTGAAATCAGTTTTGAAGCCACTTACCCGATGGCCACTATCCGGTATACAGATCCTGCACTACCGGTAGTTGTTACGCTGGAAGCATTCTCACCTTTTATTCCTTTGAATGAAGATGATTCCGGGTTGCCCGTGACCATTCTATCTTATAAAATAGAGAACAAAGATACCGTACCTGTTACTGCAACCGTGCTCGGATGGCTGGAAAATAAAACAGCTATTTATTCTGCCGGAGATGCCCATGAACGCGTAAATACTACGGTGAAAGGAAAGAACTGGCAGGGCATTTATGAAACAGTACGTACTAAAAGCGGCAATGACGAGGATTTTCAAAAACAGTACAACTATGGAAATTTTTGTATTGCTGCAGCAGGTAATAAAGTAATGGTAAACCCGGCAATGCCCGCTGATAAATTAACGGCCGCACATTTTTCCCGGATGTCTGCAAAGCAGGCAGTAAAAGGAGTTGGGGAGAAGTTGACCGGCACCGTTGCCACCAGGCATACCATACTACCGGGCAAGACTATACGTACTGATTTTGCTATCAGCTGGTACGCGGCTAACCTGCATTTCAAAGATATCCAGGGTGAGGGACGCTACTACGCTAATAAGTTTGCCGATGCCTTGGCAGTAATGAAATACGTGCAGGAAAATTATGCGCGCCTGGCCGGTGAAAGCCGCTTGTGGAAAGATACCTGGTACGATGCATCGCTGCCATGGTGGTTTATGGAACGTACTTTTCTCAACATATCAACATTGGCAACCACCACGGCACACCGTTTCCGTTCCGGACGTTTTTATGCCTGGGAAGGCGTTGGCGCCTGTGAAGGTACCTGCACGCACGTATGGCAGTATGCGCAGGCCGTTGGACGTATCTTCCCGGCGCTGGAGCGCGACACGCGGCAACGGGTGGATCTCGGCATCGGCCAGATGCCTGATGGTGGCATCCTGTTCCGCGGAGAAGCGGAAAAGCGCCCGGCCATCGACGGACAAGCAGGCACCATATTGCGTATTTACCGCGAGCACCAGATGAGCAGGGATGATTCTTTCCTGCAACAAAACTGGCCCAGTATAAAAAAGGCCACTCTGTTCCTGATCCGCCAGGACCGCAACAACGACGGCATGGAAGACACACCGATGGAAAATACACTGGATGCTGTTTGGGACGGGGAAATTGCCTGGATAGTAGGCTTGTGTATCGCCGCTGTTAAAGCTGCCGCACTCATGGCCGCAGAAGTAAATGACACTGCCTTCGCTGCTATCTGCAACGACTATACGGAGAAAGGGAAACGGAACATGGAAACGCAGTTATTCAACGGCGAATATTTTATTCATCAGCCGGATAAGGTAAAGGGCAGGTCGGTAATCGGCTCTTACAATACCTGTCATATCGACCAGGTATATGGCCAGAGCTGGGCTTTCCAGGTAGGCATGGACCGGGTAATTGACCGTGAAAAAACACTATCGGCTTTAAAGGCGTTGTATAAATATAATTTTAAGGCAGACGTGGGACCTTATATCACGGCTCATCCCGGAGGCCGGCCCTATGCCCTCGCAGGCGAAGGCGGTATGATCCTGAATACGAATCCCCGCAATGAGGAGTTTCCCTTTGGTGTAAAAAATGCGTGGCAGCTCGGTTATTTTAATGAATGCATGAGTGGTTTTGAACACCAGGTAGCCGCGCATATGATGGCAGAAGGCATGACAGATGAAGCGCTTACGCTTACCCGCGCCGTACACGACCGGTACCATGCAGCAAAGCGTAACCCGTTTAACGAAATTGAATGTAGTGATCACTATGCGCGGGCAATGGCCAGCTATGGCACTTTTATTACTGCCAGCGGATTCCGCTATCATGGCCCTAAAGGTTTTATCGCCTTTGCACCGGCTATAAACAAGGAGCATTTCAAAGCGCCTTTTGTCACCGCCGAAGGCTGGGGAACTTATACACAACAAGGGCGCAGGCATACACTGCAGCTGAAGTATGGTCAACTGCAAATAAATACATTGTGCTTGCAGCATACCGGCGCGAAGCAGGTATTGCTGGGAGATAAAAAAATACCCGCCACTTTCAAAGAAGAAAACGGCGCTGTAACTATTCAACTGTCTACACCACTGCAATTGAAGGCAGGCCAGCATTTTCATCTTACTATCGTATAATTGATGAAATACTGTACCTTTCTTACTGCAAACAGTAAAAAAATGGCAGCGTTAAAATTGTTCATGGTGGTGTTGGGATGTTCGCTGGAAGGGCGTCATACCGAGCAGCACGATGTTTTTTTTGGAATCGGTCATCACCTGCGTGACCTGATCCCTGATATGAAGGCCTTCTGGCCGGAGGCCAAAGATAAACTGCACATCGATGGGTACAGGGAAGTGAATGTGGTGGATAACCACCGGATCAGGGTGGTGGAGAAAAAAGAACCCCTGCAACAGGAGATGCAATTATTTTTCCTCAACCTGGGCGGTTACAAGCCTGATGAAATGGAAGAGTTTCATTACAAGATCCTCAGCGTGCAGAAAGATATCGGCGCATCAATACGGGCATCCAAACAAACGGCCTTTTATAAGCATACTTCATTCGGAGAGGCTACTTCACATGTGGATGATAAGTATGGCGTAGATGTGGATGATGTGCATACCGTAAAAGATATTTTACCGGCGCATCTCAAAGAAAAATATACACTGGAGATCAGCCCGGCAAATGGTGTGACAGCCGATCCTATTCACCTCGGATATTTTCAGCTGCAACACTTATGAATGGATCTGAATACATTGATTGGTCGCGGTACCAGCACCTCTATGAAGATATCAGCGTACCTGCCAAATCCGTTTTGCTGGAGGAAGGCAAAATATCCCGGTATGCTTATTTCATCATAGAAGGAGCGGTGCGTGTGTGGTTTAACAATAAAGGGAAAGATACTACCTTCCAGTTTTTCTTTGAGGGAGAAGGAGTGTCTTCTATTGAAAGTTTTCGTACCGGCCAGCCAAGTATGTGTACAATAGAAACTATTACTGCCGCCCGGCTCTATAAGATCTCGAAAGAAAACATGGACCTGGTAATTGATAGCATGCCGGGTTTCAGGTCGAAGATGGAAGAAATTACTTTCCAACGTTTGCTGCGTTACGCTAAAATGTTCATATCCCAGATCCGTGATACGCCACAGGAGCGCTATGAGGCGTTGATCCGTGAGCAACCGCACATCCTGCAAAGGGTTCCCCTGCAATACATTGCTTCCTATCTTGGCATTACCCCCGTATCCCTTAGCCGGATCAGGAATAAACTCCAGCGGTAATTTCTTAACAAATGTAAAGTGATCCTGTTTTTTCGTCGTGCACCTTTGTAACATAAAAACGCAAAGAAGATGAATGCAGCAATTGTAACACCCGGTCAGGCTCCTCAATATGGATATTTCGCCGATCCTGCCGCCGGAGAAAAAGAACAAATCATACAGGTAAAGGCCGCGGCCATACATCATGTAGTAAAGTCTATTGCAGCGGGAAAGCATTATTCCGCGGGTGGCGATCAGCCCTTTATTCCCGGTGTGGATGGTATAGGGCTGCTGGCAGACGGCTCCCGGGTATATTTCGGCGCCGTACGTAAGCCTTATGGCACTTTCGCGGAATTAAGCATTACCACCCCGGGCTGGCATATCCCGGTGCCGGACAACCTTACTGATGCCACTGCCGCCGCTATTTTTAATCCCGCTATGTCGTCGTGGATGGCATTAACCTACCAGGCCCAGTTGCAACAAGGGGAAACGGTGTTGGTGCTAGGCGCTACCGGTACATCCGGTCAACTGGCTGTACAGGTGGCAAAATTGCTTGGGGCCGGCAAAGTAATTGCCGCCGGTCGCAATAAAGCCGTGCTGGAAAAATTGCGCGGGCTTGGAGCAGATGAGTGCATCGCGTTGGATCAATCTCCCGAAAACCTGGTAAAAGCTTTTGCCGCCCAGCCTTATGATGTGGTATTGGATTACCTGTGGGGCGAGCCGGTAATGGCGCTTATCACGGCACTAATGACTAAAAGTATGGTGAAGGAAACACCGCGTACGCGTCTCATACAGGTGGGCGCTATGGCAGGAGATCCTATTTCGCTCCCTTCTGGCGCATTGCGCAGTTCACGGCTGGAAATTCTTGGAAGTGGTATTGGCAGCGTATCTATAGAAGCCATCTTTAAAATGCTTCCTGAAATTATGAAGAATGCCGCCGAAGGGAAACTGCTGATTAATACTATAGAGATGCCCCTCCGTGAAATATCCGCGGCCTGGACGAGGGAAGTGCCCGGCGGTAGCAGGCTGGTACTCATTCCCTGAGTCACGCCGGTAATCATGGTTCATCGACCGCCTGTCATTAAGCATTTGAAGGGGCTGCTGCATTTTTATACTTTCGGGCAAAACCAACCAATCATTCATCGTATGAAAAAAATGATTCTCGGCTGCCTGGCAACAGTAGCCGTTTCAGGTGCATTTGCACAAAAGAAGTCTGTCATTACCGGTAAAATACCCGCGGCTTTTGACAAGGAGTACATCTACCTCTTCAATGTATCCGGTAACGGCTATAAAAAACTGGATTCTGCCCTGATAGAAAAAGGCGCTTTCAAACTGCAGTATGAAGTAACCGATACTTTAGCGGCGATGTTAAGCGTAGCGACCAAGGCGGCAGATAAACCACTGCGTGGCAACCAGGCCCTGTATATTACGCCGAACGACAAGATGACCTTCACACTCAAAACGCTTGGTGAAACCAACGCATTGTCCGGTGCAGTGATCAAAGGTTCCGCCATTACCAAACAACAGCAGGAAATGGATGCGGCGCTGGCGCCTGTTACAAAAGGTATGGATTCCCTCCGTGCTATCGGGCAGAAAATGATGATGCAGGCCGAAAGAGATACTACCGGTTATTACGCGCTGAGCATGGCTTTCAGAAAACTGGCAACAGAGAAAGATGCATTGCAGGAAAAGTTTATGCTCGCGCACACCGATTATTATGTGAGCCTGGCGACCCTTTATGAAAACATGGGTGGCCGCGTGGAAGACGTGGAAGGTACGCAGCAACTGTTTAATAAATTTCCAGCGGCATTGCGGCAGTCGAGCCTGGGGCAAAAAGCAGCCGAACTGCTGAAAGCTTCTGCATTACTGGGAAAGAACCAGGTAGCTCCTGATTTTTCTGCTGCTACTCCTGATGGTAAAACGATGAAGTTATCTGACCTGAGAGGTAAATATGTATTGCTTGATTTCTGGGCCAGCTGGTGTGGTCCCTGCCGCGCTGAAAACCCTAACGTGGTAAAAGCATACAATAAGTTTAAAGATAAGAACTTTGATATCCTGGGTGTGTCACTCGACAGAACCGGCGACGAAGAAAAATGGACTGCTGCTATTGAAAAGGATGGTCTTGTATGGCATCATGTGAGCGATCTGAAATGGTGGAAAAGTGATATCGCCAAATTGTATATGATCCATTCCATTCCGCAGAACTTCCTGCTCGATCCGCAGGGGCGCATTATTGCTACTAATCTGAGGGGGGAAGCATTGGAAAAAGAACTGGAAAAAATACTGCACTAAGTTTTTAATCCTCATCTGTTTATTCATTTCCGGCATGGTATCTGCACTATACCTGCAACGAATTATTTATTCGGTGAAATGGATGACAATGGACCACCCGTCCCGGTTTCCCGGGACGGGTTTTTTTTATGAAAAAATGTAAATTATTTTATTACTTTTAATACGTGTTATATTGACATTTAATTATTTCCACGTATATGAAACACATTCACCGGTTGTTATTTATGGTATCCACTGTTATCAGCGCATGCCAATCCAATAAACCTGCGGCTATCCCGCCTGTACTAACGGAAGCCCAGCAACGCTTGCCTGAAAATGCCGTACACGGACTGAAAACACTTTCCGGCCTGGAAACAACCCTGTTTGCCAGTGAACCCAGCATCATGAATCCCACCAACATGGACATTGATGAAAAGGGGCGGGTATGGATCACGGAGGCCTATAATTACCGCAATGAATTAAATCCTGGTCATCCGTACAAGGCTGCCGGTGACCGTATTATGATCCTGGAAGATCTTAACGGCGATGGTAAGGCAGACACTGCCAAAGTGTTTTACCAGGATACCTGCATTAATGCAGCATTAGGTATTTGTGTACTCGGAAATAAAGTGATTGTGTCCTGCAGCCCGAACGTTTTTATTTTTACAGATACCAACGGAGATGATAAAGCGGATAAGAAGGAATTGCTGTTCCGTGGTATTGGCGGCGTACAGCATGATCATGCCATCCACTCATTTACTTTTGGTCCCGATGGAAAACTGTATTTTAATTTCGGTAATGCCGGCGACAGCATACTTGATAAAAACGGAAACGTAATTCGTGATGCGGAGGGTAACCTTATCGCCAACAAAGGAAGGCCTTACCGGCAGGGGATGATTTTCCGCTGTAATGAAGATGGCAGCAACCTGGAAGTAATGGCGCATAATTTCCGCAACAACTACGAAGTGGCGGTGGATGCTTTTGGTAACATGTGGCAGAGTGATAACGATGATGATGGTAACCGGGGTGTTCGCATCAATTATATTCTTGAACACGGCAACTATGGTTATACGGATGAGATGACCGGCGCTGGCTGGTCATCCCGCCGTATGAATATGGAAGATTCTATCCCTTACCGGCACTGGCATCTTAATGATCCCGGTGTGGTACCCAACCTGCTGCAAACCGGTTCCGGTTCACCTACCGGTATGGTGATCTATGAAGGCGACCTGTTGCCCGCTCCTTTCCGTAACCAGATGATCCACGGAGAGCCCGGCCATAATGTGGTAAGATCCTATCCTGTAAAAAAATACGGTGCCGGCTATACGGCCACCATTGAAAATATCCTGGAAAGCGGTTCCGATCAGTGGTTCCGGCCATCAGATGTATGTGTGGCGCCGGATGGTTCCCTGTTTGTAGCCGATTGGTATGATCCCGGTGTTGGTGGTCACCAGGTAGGCGACCTGAACAGGGGCCGGATATTTCGTATAGCCCCGCCCGGTAGCCAGTATAAGGTGAAGCCACCGGTGCTCAACACCGCGGCCGATGCCATTACTGCATTGAAGAATCCTAATCTCAGTACCCGTTACCTTGCCTGGACGAAACTGTCCGGCATGGGTGCAGCCGCAGAAAAGGAGTTACAGCAACTGTATGCCAGTGACAACTCCCGTTACCGCGCCCGCGCGCTATGGCTGCTCAGCAGGTTGCCTAACGGTAACGGATATGTGCAAACGGCGCTGAAAGATAAAGATGAAGATATCCGCATTACCGCCATCCGCGCTGCCAAAGAAACCGGCGTATCCTATGGCAATCTGCTGGTGGCAGATACTTCTGCCGCTGTGCGCCGTCAGCTATTGCTGGCCATGCATCATAGCCGTGAAAAAGACATGCCGGCCAACTGGGCATTGCTGGCGGCACAATACAACGGGAAAGACCGGTGGTACCTGGAAGCACTGGGCATCGCGGCAGATGGCAACTGGGATGCCTGCTTCAACGAGTGGCGGAAATTGCCTCCCAATACAAAGAATCCCGCAGCAGACCACGATATCATCTGGCGCGCCAGAACACCGGCAGCACTGCCATTGTTAGCGGCGCTGATCCTGGAACCGGGTACAGATCCCCTGCAAAACAAACGTTATTTCCGCGCATTCGATTTTTATCCCGCCGCAGAAAGCACGCCGGTACTGCTGGGATTACTGAAAGGCCAGCACCCGCAACAAGCCTATATCAATGCACTGGCATTTATACAACTGGATGCGAAAGCAGTGCCCAAAACGCGGGATATCGAAGTCCTGCTCCGCAACAGCCTGAGTGCATTCAAAGGACATATGGAGTTCATTGACCTCGTGCAAAAGTATCATGTCCGCGATCAGAATGAAGCGCTTTTGCAGATGGTACTGGAGTCAGAACGCGACGATGTGCAGGGATACGCCATGAAAACCCTCCTGCAATGCGGCGGACAGCCGCTGGTGATAAAAGCCATTTCAAAAAAGGATTCCCTATCCGGCGCTATATTGATAAATGCCATTGGCAAAGGACAGGACCGCACCAACCGCGCATTGCTTGCTTCACTGATGCGCAACAACGTATATTCTTTAACGTTACGGCAGCAGGCGACCCGCAACCTCGGTCATGGATGGGACGGATTTGCAGATCTGTGGAATATGGTAGAAGCCAAATCACTTCCTGCCGACCTGGATACGGTGGCCAGGGCAGTACTCACCAACGCATGGCGGCAAGACATCAAAGCCAAAGCTGTAGCCTATTATGAGCCTGCAGCCGTACGCCACGTGCTGCCGCCTGTGGATAAGCTGGCAGCCTTGCCGGGCAACATCTCCGGAGGAAAAAAAGTATTTAATAATTATTGTGCTACCTGCCACCTGGATGGAAACTCCGGTGTGAACTTCGGCCCTGCCTTAACGGAAATTGGCAGCAAGCTTACCAAAAGCGCTATCTACGACGCCATCATCGAACCGGATGCGGGTATCAGCTTTGGCTTTGAAGGCTATTTCTTTAAACTGAAAGATGGCTCGCAGGTATTGGGCTATGTTGCCGGGGAAACAAAAGAGGAAGTGGATGTGCGTACGGCGGGTGGTCAGGGTGTAAAACTGCAGAAAAGCACCATTGTATCACGGAAAGCATACGAACACTCCCTGATGCCTACCGGCCTTGCTACGGCCATGCCGCAGCAGGAACTGGTGGACCTGGTTACATACCTGGCCTCTTTAAAAAAGTAAGGGCGAAACTGGTGCTTATCTTTCCAGGATAGCCGTTACGCCCATGCCGCCGGCGGTGCAGATAGAAATCAATGCCCGGCCACTGCCGCGTTGTTGCAATATCTTAGCCGTTTGAGCAACTATACGTGCGCCGGTGGCTGCAAAGGGATGGCCAATAGCGACACTGCCGCCTTTTGTATTTAATTTGTTTCGATCGATGCTTCCGAGCGGCGTATCCCAGCCGAGCTTTTTGCAATAGGCCGCATCTTCCCATGCTTTCAGCGTGCACAGTACCTGCCCGCTGAAGGCTTCATGGATTTCATAAATATCAAAATCCTGGAGCTTCAGGTGATTGCGTTTCAGCATACGTGCCACAGCATAGGTAGGCGCCATCAGCAGGCCCTCACCGTTCACATAATCCACGGCGGCAGTTTCTGCATCCACGAGGTGCGCCAGCACCGGCCAGTTCTGTTGCTGGGCAAACTCTTCGGAGGCCATTAACAAAGCAGCCGCGCCATCGGTATATAAAGTGCTGTTACCCGCTGTTAAGGAACCTTTGCCGCTGAAGTCGAAAGCCGGCTTTAGTGCAGCCAGTTTGTCCGGCGTGGTATCTGCCCGTACAATAGTGTCTCTTTTTACACCCTTGTAAGGAATAATGAGGTCATTGAAGAAACCTTCCTCATACGCCTTTGCGGCATTCATATGGCTTTGGTATGCCAGCGCGTCCTGTTCTTCCCGTGTAATTCCCCATTCTTTCACCATCTTTTCAGTATGTTGGCCCATCGATAATCCCGTTCTGGGTTCTACAATAGAAGGGTATAATGGTTTCAGATCCTTGAAGCGGATGGAGGCGAGTATTTTTAACCGTTGGGAAAAGGTTCTGGCAGCGCGGAGGTCTGCCAGCTTCCATGCGAGCTGTTGTTGAAACAGCAATGGGATATCACTGTTGGTATCGCTGCCGCCGCTGATGGCGGTATCTATTTGTCCGCAGCCAATGCGAAGTCCCAGTTGTATAGTGGTATCCAGACTGGTACCGCAGGCTCTCAGCACACCATAGGCGGGCGTATGCGGGTCCAGGGAGGTACCCAGTACACATTCCCTGGCGAAGTTCCAATCCGTGGAGCGGTTCAGTAATGCGCCCAATGCCACTTCTCCCAGCCGTTTCCCGGAAAGCTGGTATTTGTCCACCAATGCACTCAGTACCGTGGTCAACATTTCCTGGTTGCTGATATGGTTATACTCTTTAAAGGATCTTACGAAAGGGACACGTAATCCGCCAATGATAGCGACCTTTTTCATGCTGCTGTGCTTTAACTAAAGTTACTGAATTGTACCAGCCCAACAATCAACCGCGGTATTTGTTTACAGGTCGTAAATATGATTCACCGGGTTCGGCACCGGCTGGCCGGTTAACGCAGCAATTACATTCTGTGCAGCGATCCTGGACATGGCGTTCCGGGTTTCCAGTGTGGCAGAGCCAATATGCGGCAGTACTGCTACGGTAGGCATTTCCAGCAGTGGATTATCCGGTTGCATGGGTTCAGGGTTGGTAACATCGAGTCCGGCGCCCCATATTTCCCCTTCACGTAAAGCGGCAATGAGGTCTGTTTCATTGTGGATGCCTCCGCGTGCCGCATTAATGAAAATGGCAGTGGACTTCATTTTGCGGAAGGCTTCCCGGTTAAATTTTTCTTTTGTTTCCGGTGTAAGGGAGGTGTGTATGCTGATAACATCGCTTTGTTGTAACAATTCATCAAAAGGAACAAAGGTGGCATCCAGTTCTTTTTCGGCGGCTTCATTGCGGTGCCGGTTACAGTAAATGATTTTCATGCCAAAAGCAGCCTTGCAGCGTTTAGCCATTACCGTACCTATATTGCCCAGGCCCCATATGCCCAGTGTTTTCCCTTCTATATCGGTGCCGAGATTGGCGGTAGGAGTAGAAAACCCCCATTCGCCTTTTAAAATTCTTTTATGCTGATAAAACGCTTTACGAGCCACGGAGAGCATCAGTAAAAAAGCGGTGTCGGCGGTGGCATTACTTAATACGCCGGGGGTATTGGTGATCTGTAGACCCAGTTCTGTAGCAGCTTTCAGATCTACATTGTCATACCCTACAGATAAAAGACTGATCACTTTCAGGTGCCGGCATTGTTCCAAAAATGCCCGGTCCAGTTTTTCACCACCGGCGAAAAGCAAGGCGTCACTGCCTTTGCAATACTGTACTCTTTGCGCAGCTGTCATCTCCTTTTCTTCCGACCACTGTGTAACGGTAAAGCCTGCACGTTGCAGGAGTGATAACCCTTCTTCCGGAATAATCCTTGTTGTAAATACCTTCATCATATCATTAGTTTAATTGCGCTGAAATTTTCTCTTCCCCAGTTTCCATATTTCAAACCATAGTACCGATGCTGCACTGATAGCGGTGCACAGCAGCAGTTCATACGGTGAAAGACCGGTAAGACTGAAGAACCTTGCCACCGGCGGAATATATAGCATCGCTGCCAGCAGCAGCAGGGTGATACCAATTACCGCAACCATCAGTTTGTTCCGGTTGCGCATGCTGTGTATAAAGGAATAATAGAACGAACGGTTAACTAAGGTAAGAAAAATATTTGCGAGCACCAGTGTGGTAAACACCATGCTGCGGGTGAGCACTTCGCCCGCATCCTGCGCCACGCTCCACTGGTAGGCTGTTAACACGCCTGCGGTAATGATCAGGCCCTGCAGGATGCTGATATTCATTTCCCGGAAAGAGAGAAAAGTTTGGGTAATGGGCCGGGGTGGTTGCAACATCGCGTTTTCCTCTATCGGTTCATTTTCATATACAATAGAACAGGTGGGGCCCATAATTACTTCCAGGAAGATAACATGCACAGGCGTAAATATATTGGGATAGATCCAGTCGAGGAACAGCGGAAGCGATACCGTGAGTATGATAGGAATATGAATAGAGATGATATACTGTACCGCCTTTTTTATATTGGTATAAATTCTCCGTCCCATTGCAATGGCATCCACCATGTTACTGAGGTCATCATTCACCAGGATGAGCGCTGCGGCCTGTTTGGCAATTTCTGTTCCTTTTTTGCCCATGGCAATACCAATGTGAGCGGCCTTCAGCGCAGGGCCGTCGTTTACACCGTCGCCGGTCATGGCCACCACTTCATTATCTGCCTTTAATGCATTGATAGCCGCCAGTTTTGCTTCGGGGAACATGCGGGTGAAAATGTTGACGGACTGCAATGTTTGCTGCATCTTTTTTTCGTTCATCTGCATCAGGGTATCACCGTTCACGGCTTCATCTGACTGCTGCAGGCCGGCTTGCCTTGCAATGGCGCGGGTGGTAACGGCGTTATCGCCGGTAATGATCTTCACCTTAATACCGGCCTGGTAAAACTGGCGGAACACTTCGCTGATATTGTTTTTGGGAGGATCATAGAAAGCCAGCAAACCGGTAAAAACAAACGGCAGCTCCTGTTGAGTGGCGGGGTAATTGTTGCCGGTAAAATCAGAAGTAGCTACTCCCAATACCCGGTAGCCTTTTGCCGCCAGTATGTTTACCTGGTCGAGGATCATTTGTTTTTCTTTTTCCGGGAGATGGGTAACCTGCAATATTGCCTCCGGCGCTCCTTTCGCTGCCACGAGGCGTTTGCCGGCAGCATTCTCAAAAATATGCGTCATCATAGGTGGCTTGCCTTCCAGCGGGTATTCATGTACCATGGTGTAATTGGTGCGCTCATCCAGCGGCGTCATTTCTTCGTATAGCCGGTGCAGTGTTTTCTCCATGGGGTCAAAAGGTACAGGCTCGCTGGCCCACATCGCAGTGCTGATCAGCGCTGCCGGAAAATGGCCTGCTTCATATAGCGTATAGTCGGCGCCGTTATATACCGCCTGCAAACTCATTTTGTTTTCAGTAATGGTACCTGTTTTATCGGTGCAGATAACGGTAGCGCTGCCCAGCGCTTCTACGGTACGGATCTTTTTTACAATGATTCCCATCTGCATGAGCCGCCTGGAACCCAGCGCCATAAAGGTGGTGAATGCTACCGGTATTTCTTCCGGTAAAACAGACATCGCCAGTGTTAATCCTTTCAGCAGGCTGCCGGTAAGACTGCCACTGCGGATATAATTAAACAACCATACCGCCAGGAAAACGATGACACCCGCGACGGCCATCCATTTTACAAACTGCCGGATTTGTAATTGCAGTGGTGTTGTTTCTTCTTTGATATTAAGGATGGCTTCTCCCAGCTGGCCGATTTTTGTTTGCGCGCCTATCTCCTGTACTTCGCAGATGGCGAGTCCGGATACTACTACGGTGCCGCTGTACACTTTGTTATCTTCACTGTCGCTTTGCTTGAATACGGCGTAAGCCTCACCGGTGAGAGCGGATTCGTTGACGGAAAAGTCGTTGCTGTGTACAATCATACCATCGGCATTGATCGTATTACCTTCAGATACCAGCATCATATCTCCCTTTACAATTTCGCTGGTAGGTATACTTTTCAATTCCCCGTTACGGATAACCTTGCTGAGGGGTTCGTTCATTTTCTCCAGTGCCTCCAGCGCTTTGCGGCTGCGGCTATCTTGGTAAAATGAAATGCCCGATACCAGCGCAATGGCCGCCAGCATAAAATAGGCTTCGCCAAGTTCTCCCATCACAAAGTAGATAGCCGTTACTGCTATCAGCAATACCAGCATGGGCTCTTCCATCATTTCTTTTAATACGGCTTTCAGCGGACTGGTAACAGCTTCCGGAGGAATATTACTGCCATATTGTTGTCTTGAAGCGGTAACGGCTGCTTCATCCAAACCTTTGATATGCTCCGGTAAATTGATCTGTCCAGCCATGCAGGGTTGTTTTGGTGAAAAGAGGTCTGTTAAATTTACGAATTATGAATTAAGGATCTGGAATTCATAATTTTTTACCATCTTTAAAGATTGATTAATCTAACAGTGTACCAATGAAAAATAAGAAATTGCTGGCAGCGCTGCTGCTATGCTTGTCTGCGTCTGTGTTTGCGCAGGATTATCCCGCTGTGAAACAACTGGCACAACGCCGCGTTCCCTGGCTGGCTGATAAGCTGGTATTGAAAAGTATCCCCGCAGAAAATGGCAAAGATGTATTTGAAATCACCACCCCCGGCAAAGAAGTAAGAATCATGGCTTCCAGCCCCAGTGCCGCTGCAGCAGGCCTCAACTGGTACCTGAAGTATTATTGTCACCGTTCCATGTCGCACATGGGCGATAACCTCGCGCCGGTATCACCGCTGCCATCCATAAAGGAGAAAGTGCATATCAATACCTCCTACGATTACCGTTATGCGCTCAACTATTGCACCATCAGCTATACCATGAGCTTCTACAGTTGGAAAGACTGGGAGCATGAACTGGACTGGATGTCGCTCAATGGCGTAAACGTAATGCTGGCTACCATGGGTACCGAAGCGGTGTGGCAGCATACGCTGGAGCGGCTTGGATACAGCAGCGACGAGGCCCGTAAGTTTGTGGCAGGTCCGGGATTCACTGCGTGGTGGCTCATGGGCAACCTTGAAGGATGGGGCGGGCCTGTTACCCAGCAAATGATTGATCAGCAAACAACATTGGAGAAGCAGGTGCTTGCCCGTATGCAGGGACTCGGCATCGCCCCGGTGATGCAGGGCTTTTACGGAATGATCCCTGTAAGCCTGAAGGAGAAAATGAAGATCAGGGTAGTGGAACAGGGAAAATGGGCAGGTGGCTTTCAACGCCCGGATTTCCTGGTGCCGGGAGATAGTGCCTTTACCAAAATAGCCGGTATTTATTATGAAGAGATGAAAAAGCTCTACGGCAGCAATATTCGTTTCTTTGCCGGTGATCCCTTTCATGAAGGAGGGATCAGCAAAGGGGTAGATGTAACCGCCGCCGCCCGTACTATTCAGCAAACCATGTTACAGCATTTTCCGGGTAGCACCTGGGTGTTGCAGGGATGGCAGGCCAATCCCTCGGGCGCACTGCTGGCGGGACTTGATAAATCGAAAGTACTGGTACAGGAGCTTTTTGGAGAAAATACGGCCAACTGGGAAACCCGCAAAGGTTATGAGGGCACGGCCTTTATCTGGTGCAGTGTCACCAACTTCGGGGAAAAGTCCGGGCTCTATGGTAAGCTGCAGCGCTTTGCAGATGAAACCTGGCGCGCGGCGCACAGTCCGTATGCTGCCCGGTTCAAAGGCATAGGTATTATGCCGGAAGGAATCCACAACAACCCCGTGATCTACGACCTGATGCTGGAACTGGCCTGGCGTCCGGAGAAAACAGACATAAAGGAATGGATAAAATCATATGTACGTTACCGTTATGGCAGCGATAATGCGCAGTTGCAGGCTGCGTGGCAGGGATTGATTGCTACCGCTTACAGCAGCTTTCCGCAATACCAGGAAGGCCCCAATGAGTCGGTATTCTGTGCAAGGCCCACGCTGGAAGACAAGCCCGTGTCATCCTGGGGCACCCGCAAGCGTAATTATGATACCCGGCAATTTGCCGAAGCGGTAGCGGAGTTCATGAAAGCCGCGCCAAAGATGAAAGATAACGCTACCTATGAAATTGACGCCATTGATTTCCAGCGCCAGGTAACCGCCAACCAGGGCGAAGAGGCATTTGCCGGTATGGTGGCTGCCTACAAGGAAAAAGACCTGCCGGCATTTAAACAAACATCCAACGCTTTCCTCGCGCTCATAAAGCAACAAGACCTGTTGCTGAGTGGTAGCCGTCATTTCAGGCTGGATACCTGGATAACCGCAGCGCAGAATATGGGGCAAACACCCGCTGAAAAAGCCCTGCTGGTAAAGAATGCCAAAACACAGATTACTTATTGGGGGCCAGACAACCCGGAAACAGATCTGCATGATTATGCCAACAAGGAATGGGGTGGTTTGATGCGGAATTTTTATCTGCCCCGCTGGAAAATGTATATTACTTATCTCACTGCGCAGCTGGAGGGGAAGCCGGCCACCGCGCCTGATTTCTTCCAGTGGGAAAAACAATGGACAATGCAGCCATAGCGGATTTTCCGGCGTTCGAAAATGAACATATTCCATACGAAAGTGAACATTGCCTATCGAGTGCTTAATTATAAGGAATTGATAACCAAAGGTGCCGGATTCCGGCACCTTTTTTATAAGTATGTTTCAAATCTCACTGCAATGTTCCGCAACTATTGTAAGATCGCTTTCAGGAGCCTGATGAAAAGCAAATTCACCTCATTTGTTAATATCGGCGGTTTGGCCATAAGCCTGGCAAGTTTTCTCATTATTTTACTATATCTTAACTATGAACTCAGTTATGATCGCTGGGACCCTTCGCTGAAACAGGTATACCGCGTGTCACGGCAAACGGAAAGTAATTTCGCCAACAATCCTGTGCCGGCTCCCCTGGCGCCATTGCTGCAGGAACATATGAAGGAAGTGGAGGCATACACCCGTATAATACCCTCGGGTAAACATGAAATACTGATCAGCGTAGATGATCGCAAAATATATCAGCAAAACGTGGTGATGGCAGACAGCGGATTTTTGCAGGTATTTCCTTTGCGGCTACTGGCAGGAAATGCAGCTACGGCTTTCAATGAGCCTGCTTCTGCATTGATTACAAAAGCGGTCAGCGAAAAATTGTTTGGCAAAGAAGATCCCATGGGGAAAGTGATAAAGGTGTATAACCGGATGGCTTTCACTGTAACCGGGGTTATTGCGGAACCGGCCACGCCTTCGCATATAAATGCTTCCATTATATTGAGAGACCCATATATGGCTGCTAATAGTGGCTGGGGTAATATTTCCTATATTTCGTATATCCGTTTAAGAGAGCCATTATCACCGGGAGTATTGGAAGATAAAGTGAACCGTATTTTTTATGAGCATCGCCTGAAAACAGGTAATGAATCTTACGCAGCCTATATTAAAGCAGGGCATGCGCCTTCACTGTTTACAGAAGCAGTACCGGATATCCATAATTTCCCGCGTTTGGGTAGCAGTCCTTTTAAAACAACGATGATCCTGTTCCTGCTGGCAGGTTTACTACTGCTGAGCGGTGCGCTGAATTCCAGCAACCTGTCGCTGGTAAAAACGTTGAAGCGCTCACGGGAAGTAGGGGTACGAAAAGTGATGGGATCCAGCCGTTCCCAGATACTTGGGCAGTTTATGATGGAAGTAACCATTCAATGCGGTATCAGTTTGTTACTGGCAATGTGCTTGTGTGTTGTCATGCTGCCTTTGTTTAACCAAACGTTTGGGTTGTCGTTGTCTTTCTCCGGTCAGCTGTATTCCTATAAAATGATCCTCCAGGGCGGAGCTGCTTTGCTGGCTATTATACTTATTTCGGGCTTGTACCCGGCAATGGTATTTTCGCGCAGGAGCGTAGTACATGTGATGAAGGGTAATTTCAGCATGGGCAATACCGGTAAGCGTTTCAGCCATTCGCTGATCGTGGTGCAGTTTGCCGTATCTGTATTTTTTATGGTGAGTGTGTTGGTGATGGCGCACCAGATGAATTTTATGAAACACCGGGATATTGGTTTTAATCCTGAGCAGGTAGTGCAGATAGAAGCGATGCAGCCAACCCGTGAAAAGAATTTTGAACAAACAAGAGCAAAGCTGCTACGTATCCCAGGGGTGCAACTGGTATCCAAAACCACGGCGGTTCCCGGCGGCGATATAGATACTTCTTTCAGCACTTTCAATTATGCAGGCAGCAGCAGGGCACTCTCTTCAGTGCGGGTAAGCACCGATTTTTTTGCCACGCTCGGTATTGCAGTCCTGGCCGGCAGGATGTTTTCGGATGCACATCCGGAAGACCAGGACAATACGGCCATCATCAACGAATCGGCGGCCAAATCGCTTGGCGTAGTTGATCCTGTGGGTACACAGATTCGCTATGCCTCCTGCGACAGTGTGCCCTACCAGATAGTGGGGGTAGTGAAAGATTTCCAGGTGCAGGGTTTTGATAGTTATGTACGCCCCACCCTGTACAGTATTTCCAATGCACATTGCACTTATCAGTCGGGAGGAGCGCTCCTCGTGAAGGTGAATACGGCCAGCCTGGATAAAACGCTGGCGGGTATCAGTGCCTTATGGGAAACGATAGAGCCGGGATTTCCGCTGCGCTATTCATTCCTGGATGATAATTTTCAACAGGTTTTCAGCAGCTACACGCGGGTACAATATATCATTCATGTGTTCACCTTCATCTCCGTTTTCATTTCTGTGATGGGCTTGCTGGCGCTGACGGTATACATGACGGAGCAACGTACCCGGGAAATAGGCATCCGGAAAGTATTGGGAGCCAGTGTAGGTGGGATTGTAGCGTTGTTGTCAAAAGATTTCCTCAAACTGGTGATCTTTTCTGTATTGATTGCCACACCCGTAGCCTGGTATTTACTGGAACGCTGGCTGAGGGATTTTGCCTACCGGGCAGGTATCAGCTGGTACCTGTTTGCGATAGCAGCAGCCGGCGCATTACTCATTGCTTTTGCTACCGTGGGACTGCAGTCGCTACTGGCAGCAAGGGCCAATCCTGTAAATAGTCTGAAGGCGGAATAATCCCTTGTTGAAGTTGAACAAAGGGGTACAGTAATGTTAATTATAGTTAAGCAGCAGGTATGAAATTACCAAGCGGCACAGAGATTGTGGAAGGAGGCATCTGACCACATCATCTGTTATAATTACAACTGTCAGCCTATCATATGCAGGATCTACCGGGGAGTAATCGTTTCATTGCTTATATCACAGCGCATAAATGGATGGCTATCGCCATCGGGATGATTGTGCTGCTAAGATTTTCGTTTATAGGCATTATGGGTGCCATGCCCCAGGACGCCTATTATTATTTCTACGGACAACACTTCGCCCTGTCATATTTCGATCACCCTCCGGCTATTGCCTGGATCCTGCGTGCTTTTACAGACTTATTCGGCCGGCATGTATTTGTGATCAAGCTGGCAGATACCCTGGTTACCATTGGTACACTGCTGGCCTTTTACAATTTATCGAGGTGCTTCCTGCCACTGGAGCGTGCCTGGAATAGCCTGTTGCTGCTGGGCGCTACGCTGATGGTCACTATCTTATCACTGGTATCCACACCTGATGTACCATTGCTGCTGTTCTGGACTTTATCGCTGATAGCAGTGTACAGGGCGGTATTTGAGCAGCGTAAAGCCTACTGGATTTGGGCGGGGATCGCCATGGGGCTGGCATTCGACAGCAAATACACGGCTGTTTTCCTGCCGGCGGGAGCGGTGCTTTATTTATTACTGTCGAAGGAACACCGGCGGTATTTGTGGTCCCCCTGGTTCCTGGCCAGCGTCGTGTTTTTCTGCATCACCATTTTGCCCGTGGTGATCTGGAATGTGGATAACGACTTTGCCTCTTTCCGGTTCCAATCATCCGACCGGGTAGAGGGCGTAGAGTTCCGTCCGCTGGACTTTTTCGGTGTTATTGGTCACCAGGCGGCTATTCTGCTACCTGTATTATTCTTTGCTTTGCTGTATTATCTGTATAAACTGGTCCGTAAATACAGATGGCATATTACGCGCATCTCTGCCCGTCAGCTTTTCCTCTTATGTTTTTTTATTCCTGTTTTTGGTATTTTCCTGGTGATTTCTCCCATTTACTGGGTAAAGATAAACTGGATGATGCCTGCTTATATAACGGGCACTATATGGATAAGCACCTGGATCACCTTTAAGTATGTACGCTGGCAATGGATCTGTTCATTAGTGATCCACCTGGCGCTGGCGGTGGAAATCATTTTTTATCCTGTACCCATTCATTCAGATGATACCATGATCGGCTGGAAAGGGCTGGGCGATGGGGTGAAGGCATTGTCGAAAGAATACCCCGATGATTTTATTTTTTCTGCAGATGATTACAAAACCAGTGCGATGCTCAATCTTTACCTGGGGCGCATGGTATACTCCCGTAATATTATTGGTGAAAATGCACTGCAGTTCGATTTTATCGGAACCAATATAAACGCATTAAAAGGAAAAAATGCCCTGTTTATCAATTCACTGACCGACGTAAACGACGATGTGGATGAACAGGAATTTGTAACAGAAGAACTGGCGCCGTTCTTTAGCTCCGTGCGGTCGCTGCCTCCTATCGTTGTTACCCAGCAGGGCCGCGTAGTAAGAAAATTCCTCGTTTTCCGCTGTATAAATTACCAGCCTCATCAGTCCGCTAATGATCCCGGTCATCCGAAAAAATGACGACTGTCAACAGAAGGAGTAATGCCCGTCATTGTTCAGCAACGCATTCCGGTTTAGTTTTACGCCAGCATTTGGACATCCACCTGGATTCCTTGGCGTAAACAAAAAGCGAAGATGTGCTGTTGAGAAGGTATCACCGTTCTATCAGCGGTGGTACTTTTACCTACTGTTAAAAAAATGCAAATCATGTTCAGCGGATTAACTCCTACATCCCGTCAGCGGAAATTTTGTGAAGGTTTTCTTTTTTTTCCCATCAGGCATTTACGCAAATATGGGAATCATATTTTCAGACAATACGGACGTCATGCCGGTGTGAAAACATTGTTGGATATGCAACTGGGTATGCCGGGTAACAACGACCGGTACGCAGAAGAAATACAACGCTGTATCGCAGATAAAGCGGCGCCTGAAACGGCGAAGGTAATGCAGAAACTGGAAGAATTTTATACACAGGTACAGGCATCAGCCGGTAGTTTACCGGGGCTTTACCTGGATTTCAGTGATCTCATCATTCATTTCTACCGGGAGGTATCTATTTACCACAATGTAATCCTGCGTAATATGAAGCAGGAATTGCAACCGGCCGGAAGGTCTAAAAAACGGGAACCGGAAGGAGAGCCCGCACAGGAACACATCAATAAACTTTATAAGGTAGTGAAGGAATTTGTTTTGCAAAGCAAAACGATGTTGTCTGTACTGGAAGATGTGGCAAGAAAGGAAAATTATTTACCGGGTGAACAATATCTCCGTCATATTATGGAATTGATGTCAGGCATCCGGCAAATGAATCATCACCAGCAACATCTATGTCAGCTGTTGAAGAAATGGGGTGCAGATAAAAATCTGCACATGCTGCAAACCTATTATAATTAGCAACTATCAATATGTCTTATGATCCTAGCACTGAAACAGATATTGCGGCCTACCGGGAGGCATGCAACAACTGGATCAGAACCCTGAAAGCCTTAAGAGAAGATAATGCTTCGCTGATTAACCGGCTGGCGGCCGCGTTGAAAGAAACTACTCGGCGGTCGTTTATTGAGGAGGCAGAAGAATTTCAGCTCACGATGCTGGATCGGGAAGAGTCGCTCGTCCTGTTAAGGCATGAAATAGGGGAGCAGCTCGACTGGCTGAATAAGCAGCCGGCTGGCGTGTCTTCGCCGCATCCTTATGCGGTGCTGAAAAATGATATGGAGGGAATGATCCAGGAGTACGAGCGTTTAAAGGTGGCATTCCTCATTTTTATAGCAGCAGAAAAAGTATAGGATCAGTTTACCAGCGCCGCCAGTTTTTTGAGAGATAAAAATGCGATCTGCCCCTCTTTCAGGGCAATCAGCTGTTCATCCCTGAAATCGCCCAACGTGCGTATCAATGATTCTTTTGCGACTCCCGCTACTGCGGCAAGGTTTTCCCGGCTGATATCGATCGTAAAATGTTTACTGCCTGCCGTATTGTATTTTTTGTCGAGCATCAGCAATGCTTCCGCTACTTTCTTACGGAGCGAGTTATACGCCAGCCCGATCAGTTGCTGTTCTTTTTCTACCATTTCTTTTGATAACAGCTGGATAAATTTCCCCAGCACTTCCGGGTTACTGCTGATCAGCTGTTCAAAATCTTTTTGCGGGATCACTGCTACCAGTGTGTCTTCCATCGCTTCCGCATATTCCTGGTAGTTGCCGCCTTCGAGCAGGGCGTTATATCCAAGAAAATCCCCTTCGTTATATAAACCTATGATCAGTTCTTTTCCTTCATCGTTCCGTTTATACGTTTTTACTTTTCCCTGGAGCAGGTAATATAAATGATCCGGGCGGTTGCCGGCAGCGTAAATGCGTTGTTTCTTCTTATAGTGATTGGTATTGCGGTCTTCTTTGAGCAGGGCGAGCTGATCTTTGCCGGTACTGGCCGACAGCAGTACCTGGAGCCCGTGCAAGCCGGTAACCGTGTCCTGTTTGATCTCAGCGCATCTTTTCAGCCTGCTTTCTATCGCGCTGAGTAACTCTGTGCCTTCAAAGGGCTTGGTAATATAATCATCTGCCCCCAGCTCCATTCCTTTCCGTATATCTGTTCTTTCTGCTTTGGCTGTCAGGAAGATAAAAGGCGTTTTTTGGAGGGCCTTGTTTTTATGCAGCATGTGTAAAACGCCATAGCCATCCAGCACGGGCATCATGATGTCGCATACAATAAGATCGGGCAGGTGTTCCAGGGCCATGGCCACGCCTTCTTTGCCATTGGTGGCAGTGAGCACCTGGTAATTGGCCAGTTCAAGGATTTCCGCCACGTTTTCACAGATGGCAGCATTATCTTCAATCAGCAGTATTTTTTCCATGAGCTCAGTTTTGGGGGAAGGGAACGGTAACAAGGAACTCTGTGCCTTTTTCCGGAGCGCTGTTACAGGAAACGGTACCATTCATCAATTCCGCATATTTGGCTACAATGTGCAGCCCGAGTCCTGTACCCTGAATATTGGACACATGCTGGCTACGGAAAAACCGCTCAAAAAGATGCTGCCTGTCTTCTTCTGAAATACCTATTCCCTTGTCTTTTACGGATAGCTGGAAGCTGCTGTCGCTACATTGTGACCGGATGGATATAATGGCTCCCTCCGGAGAAAACTTGATGGCATTGGAGACAAGATTCATAACAATGTGTTTTAATAGTGTAGGGTCCATGCAGGCATGGGCGGCGCCGTGGTGTGCATAGTAAATATTCTGTTTGGTTTTTTTGAGTCCGTCCATTTCGCCCAGGATGTTGCTGATGTGTTTACCGGCGTCGAAGGTGCTGTGGCGTACCTGGATTTTTCCTTCTTCTATTTTTCCTACCGAGAGGAAGTCGTTTAGTATATCCGTCAGCATATTTACCGCGGAAATAATACGTTGAATGTGTTTACTCCGTTTGGCTACGTCATCATCTGCTTCATATTTGGACACCAGGTAGATGGAAGAAAGGATGGCGCTGAGGGGTGTCCTGAATTCATGGGAAGCGAGGGATACAAACCTGGATTTAAGTTCATTAAGCTCCCGCTCTTTTTCCAGGGAAGTTCTCAGCTCAGATTCCGCCTGTTTAATGCGGGAGAGGTCGATGGCAATACCGATATACCCGGTAATATCGGCCGCATCCCGTATGGCGGATACCGTCAGGGAAACCGGCAGCGTGCTACCATCTTTCCGGATGTACTGCCATTCATATTCATTGTAAAGGTTTAGCCTGGCTTTAATGGTCAGCGTTTCCATACCGGGAGCCACCGGCTGGTTCAGCTGCTGTGAAAATTCTTCTGCCCGCAGGGCTACTTCTTCCGGATCGTGCAGCAGCATCGGGGTATATACATCCACCACCTCACTGGCTTTATAGCCCAGAATCCTCTCTGCTGCAGGGTTGAACCACCGGATGAAACCATCGGTATTGATCACGATGATCATGGCGCCGGTACTGGTCCATAAGCTGTTGAGGAAACTGTTCATGCGCTGGAGTGAGCCGTCTTTCACAGCCGCTTCTTTGCGTTGCTGCGAAAGTTCACGCAGGGTCATCTCCGCATTGCGGCGATCGGTGGCGTCGGTGATGTAAATAATGGTTAGTATTCCTTCCGGGGTGGAGTGGTTAGCCTGGCTGATCTCTACCGGGAACTGGCTGCCGCTTTTCCTTACCGCATACTGTTCTTTATGGTCGCTGATAAGCAGCAGGCTCACCAGCTGACCTGTTACTTCTTCTTTCGTATAGCCAAACTGGTTAAGCAGGAAGGGGTTGGCCATCACGATCCGCTGCTGATTGTCGGCAACCAGTATGCTGATGGTGGCATGGTTAAAGAGTACCTCGAAACCTATGTAATTATTTTGGGAGGTATTAATCATACAGGTAATTGAGCCTTTGAAGCGGTGCAATATAAATTTAATGATTCCCGGTGGAATAAATTACCTGTATGAATAAATTGGATGTTATTATTTTAGAAAAGTAATAATATGTCTGTATTTAATATGTATTAAGGAGAGATTTACTTCTGATTGACAGGCGTTTCGATAACCAGGAAGGTTGTTTTTTCGCCGCACTGCAATGTTACTTCACCGGTTTCCCATATCCCTATTGCATCACGCGGCTGTAATACCTGGTCCTGCACCCTGAGGTTGCCGTCAATAGAAAAGATAAACAAGCACTTATTCAAGGGGTTGAAGGTATAGGTAACACTGGCCGGTTGCTCATAGTATCCGAGCGACAGCTTCGCATTCTGATTGATCCAGCAGTGTTCCATCCCTTCTTCGCCGGATACTATTGTCACCAGTTTATTCTTTCTTTTTTCCAGCGGGAAACTGCGTTGCTGATACCTCGGTGAAATGTTTTGTTGTTTAGGAAGAATCCAGATCTGTAAGAAGTTAACTTCTTCCGTACCTATATTATACTCTTCATGCCTTAACCCGCTGCCGGCACTCATGATCTGCACGGCAGGTGCTTCTATCTCGGTACTGTATCCCATGGAATCTTTATGGTTCATCTTTCCTTTCAGTAAAACGGAAATGATTTCCATGTTCACATGCGGATGTGTACCAAAGCCTTTGCCGGCTTCTACATAGTCGTCGTTGAACGCGATCAGTGTACCGAAAGCGCTGCGCATGGGATGATAAAAATCGCTGAAGCTGAAGAAGAAATTACTTTTCAGCCAGCCTATGTCTTTAACGCCTCTGTCGGCCGCCGGGAAGTGTTGTGTTTTCATATATTAATGAACAGGTGATGATTTAAAATTGTTCCGGCAACGGTTAGTTTTCCGGGCTAACTAAGTTAACAGCAAATTTCCGGATCTCGTAAATAACTTTCCCAAACTCGTAAAGGTGCTGTTGTTTATGCCCGTACTTTTGCTTCACAATTTCAGATAAACCTTAAGATGTATAAATATTTATTCCTGCTCACCTGCATCATGCGGGTAGGGACCCTTTTTGCCCAAACCGACACTACTTCCGGCAGTAAAGTGTTACAGGAAGTAGTGGTTACCGCTACCAGGAATGAACAACTGTTAAGCAAAGTGCCGGTACCGGTTACCGTAATCCATAAACAACAGATACAGGCCATGGGAGCGGTATTGCTGCAACAGGTGCTGGCAGAGCAAACCGGCCTGTTCATCACCTCCAATCATGGAACAGGTGTGCAGATGCAGGGTCTGGAAGCGGAGTACACACTCATACTGCTGGACGGAGAACCGCTTATAGGCAGAACTGCCGGCACGTTAGACCTGTCGAGGATTGTGGTGAGTAATATAGAAAGAATTGAAATCATTAAAGGGCCTGTTTCTTCACTCTATGGGAGCGATGCACTGGCCGGCGTTATTAACATCATTACCAGCAACAACAGCAAGGAGGGAATAAGCAGTATCAGCGCGCGGTATGGTTCCAATAATACCTATACCCTTGATGGCAGCACACGTATTCCTTATAAAAAAGGATCTTTCTCCGCCAGTGTAAACACTTATAACAGTGACGGATACACGCTTGGTAACCAAAGCACTGCGCCTACCGTGTCGCCATTTAAAGCATATACGGCACAGTCGCGCTGGCAACACAACTGGTCCGGCAAATGGAGCACCATCCTCTCCGGGCGATACTACGAACAAAAGTATAACAGTTATTTCCTGGATGCCAAAGGAACGGTGGATGATATCGGAAAGGAGAAGGACATGAACGGATCGTTACAGCTGATCCATACGCCGGTACAGCGTTTCAAACAAACGTGGCGGGTGTATTATTCGCGGTATTCCACCAATGAAGATATGCATTACCGGGAGGACAAAAGTTTATATGATGCATCATTTTTTACCCAGCAATATCTGAAACCGGAATATCAGGCCGACTGGCAGCTGCATCCGCAACATCAGCTCACCGCTGGTGTGGGTTATGTGCATGAATCGCTCGAAGCCACCCGCTATGAGGAACGGATGGCCTTTAATACCGGGTATGTATTTATACAGGAAAACTGGAAACCGGCAAATGCATGGAATGTATTACTCGGCGGCCGCTTTGATACGCATAACCAATACCCATCTCAGTTCAGTCCGAAGTTATCGGTGTCGTATCAGCTAGCGCCCAACTGGCGCCTGCTGGGCACCATCGGCCGCGGCTACCGTGCGCCTGATTTCAGGCAGCTATACCTGCATTTTAATAACGCAGCAGTTGGTTACACCGTAGTAGGTACCAAACTGGCAGCGGATATCCTGAAAGAAATGCAGCAGCAGGGGCAGATCAAACAGGTGAACATCGATCCGGAACAATTGAAAAACCTGGATGCCGAAAGCTCCTGGTCCTATAACCTGGGAGTGGAAGGGAAACCATTTTCCCGTACCACCGCCAAAGTAAATGTCTTTTACAACAGTGTAAAAAACCTGATAGACACCCGTGCTATTGCCGTAAAAACAAACGACCTGGCAGTATACAGCTATGTAAACATCAACAGTATTACTACTGCCGGCGCAGAAGCGGAGCTGGGACAGGCTGTTGGTAAACATTTACAGCTGTCGGCCGGCTACCAATACCTTCGCTCAAAAGATAATGATCTTTTTAAAAAGGTAAAAAACGGCGAAGTATATACGAAGGATGAAACTACCGGGGAAACACGCGCACTTACCCGCAGTGAATACTTCGGATTGTTTAACCGCTCACATCATTCGGCCAATCTGAAAATAGCGTATACCCTGTACCGTTTGGGCATCGATGCAAATGCACGGATGCTGTGCCGCAGCAAATACGGCTTCACCGACGAGAACGGGAATAACACACCGGATAAGGATAGTGAGTTTGTACCCGGATATGCTACGGTAAACCTGGCGGCAGCTAAATACCTGTTCAAACGTCAACTGCGTATGCAGGCTACGGTGGAAAACGTGTTTAACTACACGGATGCACAGCATATCAGTACTATGCCAGGCAGGATCTATTCCATTGGCGCCACCTGGAATTTTTATCATCACGTAAACCATTAACCAAATACTATATGAAACAAATACTCACAGCTGGTATGCTGTCACTGTCGCTTTTTACACTGGTATCCTGCAGCAAGGATGATGATAATACCGTTACACCGCCGGTGGTTGCAGTGGAAACCAAAACAGTAGCAAACATTGATGCGGATGCAGCCAATAAAGGCAGTTTTACTTTATACAGCCTCGCAGATAATAAAGTAATTCCGAACAGCGATTCCGCTACCACAAAATGGGACATTGGTTTCAAAGCCACTACCATTATCATCAATGGCGGTACCAGCGGACCTGGTAAAGCCGAAGCCCAGGTGATTACCGGTGTATTCAGCCAGTTGGTAACAGCGCCGGAAACAGGCTACACTACCGATGCTGTTGCAAAGAAAGCCATCACCGGCTGGTATGCTTACAACATGACCACACACGTAATTTCACCGGTAACAGGCGCCGTGATTGTACTGAAAACAGCGAATGGTAATTATGCCAAACTGGAAGTGACCAGCTATTACAAAGATGCGCCGGCTGCACCGGACCAGAATTCAATCAGCCGTTATTATAATTTCCGGTTTGCTTATCAGCCAAACGGCACACGCCAATTCAACTAACCACTCATTATTATTTTTATGAAACATATTTCCATTTTAACCATCAGCGCATTCATGGCGCTGGCAGCAACCGCCCAGCAAAAGGGCGGCGATAAATTATCGCAGGATAAAGCAGCTATCAAAAGTATGTGTGGCTGCCAGGACGTGACCTTTGAATATACAGAAACATTCCCCGCGGATAGCAGCTATAAGCCTAAAGGATATCATAAGATTATTGACGCCATTGAATATGTAACTGTGGCCTCAGAAGATCCGCACCGCATTGTATTGCAGCATCTGCTGATTGCAGACAGCAACGTGATTAAACACTGGACAGAGGACTGGCAGTATGAAAACCAGCAGTTGCTGGCCTATACGCAGGATAACCAATGGAAGAAAGTCACGCTGCCCACCGCGCAGGTAAAAGGTCAGTGGTCACAGAAAGTATATGGCGTGGACGATGAACCGCGCTATGAAGGTTCCGCTACCTGGGTACATACAGACGGCCGCCACTACTGGGAAGCTGCGTCAGATGCACCGTTACCCCGCAGGGAATACACTACCCGTAAGGACTATAACGTATTGCACCGGGTAAATCATCATGAAATTACCGCTACCGGCTCTGTGCATGAACAGGATAACCAGAAGGTGATTCGCGCAAATGGCATAGATAAGGTGATTGTGGGAGAGAAGGGATTAAATACCTATAACCGCACCAGTGAAAGTAAATGCCAGCAGGCTAAAGAATGGTGGGAGCAGCATAAAGCTTTCTGGGCGGTAGTCCGTAAAAGCTGGGATAAGATCTATGGAGAGAGCAGCGAGATTAACCTGCAGAAGAAAGTAAATGATGAACCGTTATATAAGGTGATGTCCGCACTGGAGGAAAAGGCTTTCCGCAAAGAGCTGGCCGGCGCCGAACTGGAAAAGACTGTAACGGCTACATTACAACAGTTTTCGCATAATACAGCATTGAGTTTACAACGATAAACGAGTGGATAAGAAAAGTACCGCAGTCATTCCTGGCTGCGGTTTTTTTGTTTTGCTAAAATATTTTGAACTATTTTGTCGGGCAATCATATATTACGTGGATATGCCTTCCCCGAGTAATTACGATGAGAACACAATGCTGGAACTGTTATCACAGGGCAGTGAGTATGCTTTTACGGAGCTGTTTAGCCGCTACCGTACGAAGGTGTATTCTGTGGCGTTCCGGTTTCTCCGGTCGCAGGCAGCCGCTGAAGAAGTGGTACAGGATGTGTTCCTGAAGTGTTGGCTGAAGCGTGAAACCCTGCCGGAAGTAAAGAATCTGGATGCCTATCTGAAAGTTGTGACCAGGAACCTGGTCCTGAACCGTTTCCGCAAACGGGCCAATGAGGCCGCCGCCCAGGAAGAGCTTGGCCGCCGGGAGGTAATGGTAAACGATACTGACCACCGGATCCAGGAACACCAATACCGGGAAATTATCCAGACCGCCCTCGGACAGTTGCCGCCCCAGCAACGGGAAGTATACCGCCTTGCCAAAGAAGAAGGACTAAGCCATGAAGCCATCGCCAGCCGCATGCATATCTCCGCCGTTACCGTGAAATCCCATATGGCCAGGGCGTTACAGTCGATCCGCCGCTACCTGAACGGTAGCATCAGTATCCTCTTGGTGATCACTCTTGTTAAATAACAATAAAAAATATATTTCTTCATCCTCCACCATCGGAATTTGCCAGGTGTCTGTTATTATATAAGTTTTGAAAAACTACCTGTAAGTTCCTGTAAAGTTATTGTATCGTTATGACGAACGACCCTGGATTCAATGAATTAATGGATAAATACCTTGCCGGGAAAGCCAGCGAGGCAGAGTGGAATGAATTGAGGGGATTGATCAACAAAGGCAACTTTGATGAAGAAATAAAGAACCGGATAGATGCGGAATGGGATAGCGGCATCATGGAACCAGACGTTTCATTTGAGCGCTATCATGAGATGATCGGCAATATCATGTCGGCCGAATCACACATTGCCAGCATTATCCCGCTTAAACGGAACCGTCGCCGCGGCATGCGGAGGCTGGCGCTGGCTGCCATTGTAACTGGCTTGCTGGTGCTGCCTTTTGCCGGCTGGTGGTGGTGGCATGCAGGCAAAAAACAGCCGCTGGTAGCCATTAACCTACCCGCAGCTGCATCAGCAGCAGAAGAAATAGTGGAAGTACAAACGAAGTTTGTACGCCTGCCCGATGGAAGTACAGTGTTACTCGCGGATAACAGCCGCCTGGAATATAACCGCGACTTCAAAGGGAATAAAAGAGAAGTGCGGCTATGGGGAGAAGGATATTTTGATATTAAAGAAGTGCCGGATAAACCCTTTATCGTGAAAACCGGTAAGCTCAGCACGCAGGTACTTGGGACCGCTTTTAATGTAAAAGCATCAACCGATCAGCAGCGTGTAGTGATTACTGTTACCAGGGGTAAGGTAAAGGTAAATGATGAGAAAAGCAGCTATGGCGTACTGGTAGCGGATCAGCAGCTATCAGTAAATATGCTTACCAGCACAGTAGTAAGGGCGCAGGTGAAAAGTATGGAAGTGGTAAAATGGAAAGATGAATTCCTGGTGCTGGACGATGTAAGTATGGAGGAAGCAGCTGTTATGATAGGAGATAAGTACCATGTGAAAATATTATTTGCCAATGAGGCATTAAAAAATTGCCGTATTGCAGGAACATTTTTTCATAACCAGCCTTTGGAGAAAGTGCTGACCATTATTTGCAGTGTGGCAAATGCCGGGTATACCATTTATCCCAACGATAAAGTAGTACTGAACGGTGAAGGATGTGCCAATCAATAGATAAACGCTTATAAAACGGTAGTCAATCAACAAACGGAATATAATATCGGTGAAGATCTTCATCCGGTAAAGCGCGTTGTGCACCGCGTGTAGCTGCTAATTTTTTTAATTGTAATTATCTAAATCAACCATCAGAATTATGGATCTAATCTCCGTGAGGGATCGCTATGTCCCTATGCGAATCAACCAGCCATACATTAGGAAAAAGGGCAAAACAGGTTTTATTATGAAGATAATTTTCTTGTATTCTTTTCTGCTGGCATTGTCCGTTCAACTACTGATAGCCTCACCGGTGTCGGGCCAGGAATTGGGAAAGAAAACAATTACACTCGGCCTCAGAGATGAAACGCTCCACAGCGCTATTAAGAAAATTGAGCAGGCCAGCGGATTTCTTTTTGCTTATCCCCCTACAGCAGTAGCTAAGTACAAACATATCACGCTCCCCACTGCCAGCCGTTCCGTAAGCGCTACGCTGAATGCCGTACTGGAGAATACTAATCTCGCCTACCGGGAGGTCGACAGCAGCGTGGTATTGTATGTAAAGCCTATTGCCAATCCCGGCATTTCAGACAATGAAGCAGCAGCACTATTCCAACAACAGGCAGTTATTACAGGCCGTATCCTCGATGAAAAAAGCGGCGACCACATTGTGGGCGCCACTGTTATTGAGAAAGGAACTAAAGTACTGAACGGCACCACCTCCAACGAAGTAGGCGCCTTTAAAATACCGGTGGATGTATCAGCCGGTAAAGCCACCCTGCTTATCAGTTATGTCGGCTATGAAACAAAGGAAGTGGAAGTACGCAGATCCGCTAACCTCACGGTTAAACTCAGTACCAGTTCCAAATCACTGAACGCAGTAGTGGTAACCGGGCTGTTTTCCAGGCCGGCGGAGAACTTCACCGGTGCAGCATCTTCCTATACAAAAGAAGAGCTGAACAAGGTATCGGGCAACAGCGTATTAAGCGCACTGCGCGCACTCGATCCCTCTTTCCAGATGCCGGAAAATATCGCTGCCGGCTCCAACCCCAACGCAGTGCCCAGTGTAGTGGTAAGAGGCGGTAACAGCCTCGGTAATCTGAATGGCACTAATCAAAACAACGTATACGACTTTACCACCAGCCCCAATACACCACTCTTTATTATGGATGGTTTTGAGGTATCACTACAACGGGTAAACGATTTTGATATGAACCGCATCGCAAAGGTCACTATCCTGAAAGATGCAGCAGCTACCTCTATTTATGGTTCCCGTGCATCCAACGGCGTAATTGTTATTGAAACAATAAGACCCCGTGAAGGCAGTTTACGTGTAACCTATACCGGTAGTGTGGTGGCAGAACTGCCTGACCTGAAAGGCTATGACCTGGTAAATTCCAAAGAGAAACTCCAGTTGGAAAAAGAAGCAGGTCTTTATAACGGCTATCCCAATCCCGTTTGGCAGGAAAAAAAAGATTTTCAGTATAACTACCGCCTGGCGGAAGTAGCCAAAGGTATCAATACCGACTGGCTCAATGTACCCCTGCGCAACGGCATTGGCAGTACTCATAACCTCTACCTGGAAGGTGGCTCGGAATCGGTGATGTACGGCCTCAATGGTACCTACAATACTACAGAGGGTGTCATGAAAGGCTCCAGCCGGCAGAATATCTCCGGTAACACGTATTTGTCCTATCGATATAAAAACTTTTTATTCAGAAATGATCTTACCCTCAATTTCAACAAGGCAGTTAATTCACCCTATGGCTCATTTTATACTTATACTAAATTAAATCCTTACTGGTCGCCTTACGATGCAAACGGAAATCCCAAATACTACCTGGAAGATATCCGCTTCTTTGATGACACCCGGCTGGCTTCACAACTGAACCCGGTTTATAATGTATCCCTGCACACAGTAGATCAGTATACACAGCAAAATATCACTAACAACTTTTTTGCGCAATGGCAGGCAAAAGAATGGCTGCGCTTTACCGGCCGCTTTGCCTATCAGCGCACCACCAACGGCGGAGATCAGTTCCTCCCGGCGCAACACACTGCCTTCGACAGTATCCCTGTGGAACGATATTATGAAAAAGGATCTTACACAAAAGGTTACGGTTTAAGGAATACGATCGATGGGGCTTTCACCATCGACTTAAACAAATCGTTCGGATCACATATGTTTTTTGGTTCACTGGGTACCACCCTGCGCCAGGAAAAACTTACTTCAGAATCCTACACCATCAACGGGTTCCCAAATGATAAACTGGATCAGGTGACACTGGGAAACGGATACAAAACAGGTGCACGGCCATTCGGCACAGAAGGGCTTACCCGTTTGCTGGGGTATTTTGCCAACGTGAGTTACGCATACGATAACCGCTACCTGCTGGATGTTTCATACCGGTTGGATGGATCTTCCCAGTTTGGCGCCAATAAACGATTTGCCTCTTTCTGGAGCGTAGGCGGCGGATGGAATATTCATAAAGAAAAATTCCTGGAAAACAGTACCGCTATCAACCGGCTGAAACTCCGCTATTCATACGGATATACCGGCTCCTCCAATTTTGCCAGCTACCTCGGTCTTACCACCAGCAGGTACTATACCGACCAGGATTATTTATACCACCTCGGCACCTCCCTGCTTGGCTTTGGTAACCCCAATCTTGCCTGGCAGCAAACCGCTAAAAGCAACTTTGGTATTGACGGTACTTTTTTCAGGCGACTGGATATTACCGCCAACTATTTTGAAGAGAAAACAAAAGGTTCTGTTGTGTCTATCACCACCGCCCCATCTACCGGCTTTTCCATGTATATGGATAACATGGGCGACGTAGTAAGCAAAGGGTATGAAGTAAATTTACGCTACACCATTTTCTCTAATTCGCGGAACCGCGACAGCTGGTCCGTTTTTGCCAACGGATTTCATGTGCAGAATAAAATTGAGAAAATCTCCAATACCCTCGAACAACTCAACAAAAAAAATACTGATTCACTCAGCACCACACCGCTGGCCCGCTTTGCTGAAGGCCGTAGTACCACCGCTATCTGGGCAGTGCCTTCGCTGGGCATCGACCCTTCTACCGGGAGAGAAATTTTTCGTACCCGCAACGGTACCACTACTACTGTGTATGACCCACTGGACCAGGTAATAGTAGGAGACGCCCGCTCCACACTGGAAGGAACCTTCGGAACCAATTTTGAAAAAAGAGGCATCGGTGTGAACCTCTACTTCCGGTACCGGTTTGGTGGCTATACCTATAATCAAACACTGGTTGACAGGGTAGAAAGTGCTGACATGAGATTTAATGTGGACCGCCGTGTATTTGAAGAGCGCTGGAAAAAACCAGGTGACGCAACTTTTTATAAAGGTATTGTGGATAATAACGGGTACACCATTAACACCATCACCTACGCCACTTCCCGCTTTGTACAGAAAGACGACTGGCTGAGCCTCGAAAGCGCCTCGCTGTATTATCGCTTAAGTGACGCGCAGAACGCACGGTTACGCCTGCACGATACCAAGCTCACCCTCTTCACCAACCAGTTGTTCTGGTGGTCCAGTATTAAGCGGGAAAGAGGCCTGGATTATCCTTTCAGCCGCAGCTTCACTTTACAGTTACAAACCACTTTTTAATTTTAAGAGGATCTGAACATGAAACATCTACGCAATATACTTTTCCTGGTAGCTTCCATCACCTCACTCACACTTATCTCCTGCAAGAAATGGCTGGATGTAAGACCCAAGACAGAAATCAAGGAATCAGAACAGTTTTCTACTGAACAGGGTTTCAAAGATGCACTGTATGGCAGCTATCAGAAAGCGGCCGACGGGCAACTATACGGTGGCAACCTGACTTTCGGTTTCCTGGAAGTCTTATCGCAGGGATACGACAACACCACGAAAATAGATCACGACTTTTTTTATGCCGCCACCTACCAGTATGACAATGCCGGTATAACAGGCATCATCAATAGTATCTGGGGTAATATGTATGCTACCATCGCGCAAACAAATTATATCCTGAAAAATATCGACAACAAAAAATTAATCTTTACCGCGGATAACTATAATATTATCAAAGGCGAAGCGCTGGCACTGCGGGCTTTTATACACTTCGATCTGCTGCGCTTATATGCACCTTCTCCTAAATCAGATGCTACTGCTACCGCCATTCCTTATATGACTTCCTTTACAGTAACACCACAGGCACGCTTAAAAGTAAGCGAGGTGATTACCTTATGTGAAAAAGATCTGAAAGAAGCAGAAGCATTACTGAAAGTATATCCGCAAATGAGCAACCCGGGTGGCAACGACGACTTCCTCGCCTTTCGCAGCAATCGGATGAACTATTGGGCGGTAAAAGCATTACTGGCAAGACTGTATCTCTATAACAACGATAAAGCACAGGCACTCGCCTATGCAAAAGAAGTAATTGCCAGCAGTAATTTTCGCTTTATTACTTCGGGTGAATTAACGACCAATGCTACTGATATCAACAGGACGTTTACGCCAGAACACATCTTCTCTATCTATGTATCCAAGCTGAAAGACCCCGTGAGTAGCTATTTTATGATGGCTACCGGTGATAAGATGTATAAGAAATTTACCATCACTGAAGAACGCAGAAAGGCAGTGTTTGAAACGGCAGCAGGCGGCAGTACCGACATTCGCTTTGTAAGTAACAGCTTGTGGGGCGTAAGCAATGGTATTATCTTCCCCAGTAAGCTCTGGCAGGTAGATGAAAACAGGGAATCACTAAAGAAAAGAATCCCGGTGCTTTCTCTCTCAGAGATGTATTATATCGCCGCAGAAAGTGAACCGGCTCCTGCCGAAGGGCTTAAATGGCTGAACAAAGTCCGCGCTGCCAGGAATATTATAGAACTGCCTGCAGGACTGGACGCAACTACTTTACAGCATGAAATATTTAAAGAGTATCGCAGGGACTTTATCTGCGTGGGACAACTCTTCTATTATTACAAACGGTTAAACCTGGCTAAAATTGAGGGCGCCCTTAATGGCACCATCAATAATACGCAGTACGTGCTGCCATTGCCAAACCAGGAAATCGAGTTTGGAAAGTAATCAACTCTGCATCTCTTTAAATCATCAAACATGAAGAATATTAACAGGCTGATAGCAACAGCCATATTATACCTGCTGATAAGTGCATGTGGCAAGGAAGAACGGCTGATGTACAAAGAATTGCCTGCGATCTACTTTTCCAGGGATTTTGTACTACCCGACAGTATCAATTATACATTTGTGGTAAAACCGGATACCGTATTGAAAGATACCGTGTACCTTAATATGCGGATCACCGGGCTGGCTACTGCTATCGACAGGAAGTTCAACCTCATAATAACAGACAGCTCCACCGCTGTAAAAGGAACACATTTTGATATAGGCCCTGCCGTTATAAAGGCAGGCGAATATGCCATAAAGTTTCCGGTATACCTGTTCCGTACACCGGACATGAAGAATAAAGTGTTCTCTGTTTATTTTCGTATAGCCTCCTCTGATGACTTTGCCGCAGGATTCGCTAACAGCCTTAATTACCAGATAAGGATAACGGATATGTTGCTGAAACCCGCTGATTGGAGCGACTTCTTCTATGGCGCATATTCACTTACCAAGCATCAGTTCATGGTATCACGGTTAGGTACCACCGCTATCACAATGGGAACAGGCGCACAATTTTCGGAGATCATGTCTATCCTGCAAAAGATGCGGGTAGAACTGATCCGGTACGAAAATACAAACGGGCCGCTGATAGATGAAAATGGCAACAGGGTTACTTTCCCTGCTATTTAACCTGCACTCTTATTTCTTTATCCTAAAAGTTGCAATATGAAATTGTCAGTATATAATTGGTTGTGTGTTTCAATGCTGGTGATGCTCACGCTGTCCGGTTGCCTGAAAGACAACAGCAATAAAGATATTATTCCTATTAACGTGCTCAGTATCTCCGATACCACGGCAGTTGACGCCGTGCTGCAGTTTGACACATTAACTGTGAAGCCCGATATTAAAGAGGCCGTGCCTGTAGGTGATAATGGACTGGTATATGAATGGAGCATCCACCAGAATGATTCTGAAGATGCTTATCAGGTATATATCCTCGACAGCACCCGTTACCTTCACCAGGCTATCCGTGTGAAACCTGGCATTTACAGGCTCATTTATAAAGTAACCGTGAAAGCTTCCGGCGTTTCTTACTTTAAGTTCTTCAACCTGAAGGTAATCAACCGCTTCAGCGAAGGATGGCTGGTGATGGAAGATGTAGCTGGCAAAGCAGATATGACCATCATCCTGAAAACAGATACCTTCTTCCATCATATTTTCTCAGAGCTGAATAAGGACTATGTACTGAATGAACCGCTGCAGGTAGCTACCACTAACTATTACGGTGCTAAATCGGTATGGATGTTTGGCGCTGCCAACGCCATAGAACTGGAGTATACAGAAATGACGAAGCTAACAGACTACACCAGCTGGTTCTGGGAAACACCGGCCGTGTTCCATCCGCAGAAGTTCGGGCAAATCAATACCGGCATGAATATCCTGATTAACGACGGCCATCTGCAGGTACGTGTTGCCGGAGGTTTTCCGGGAGATGTAAAATATCTGAATACACTTCCTTTCCCCGGTGGCAAAGGCGATGACTATTATTTTTCTTCTTATACAGGGGTCGGTCCGCAACCCTATACTGGTGAGAAAACACCCTATACCGCTTTCTTTTTTGATACAAAAACCAAAGGCTTTGTGTACCTGTCAGGCGCTTCCCTGATCCCTTCCCTGGTGGCTTTCAGCGCACCCGAGCCGGGCAGTTACTTTGATATGCGTAATATCGGGATGGACCTCCTTGCTATGGACCAGGGAAATGCGCCTTTCCTTAACAACGCTATCTTCAAGGATAATGGTAATTATTATTTGTACCAGATAGATGGCAACCGCTCAGACCCCGCCGTCGCAAAAAAGCTGATCACAGGCGATGCTCCTGAATTGGCCGCCTTCACTAAAATGACCAGCTCCAAAAAACTGCAGCAAATCTATTTTCTCGTTAATGGTAGCATCTACCTGTATGATATTCCTTCCGGCAAAGCAAGGGTCATTAAGACTATTGCAGCAGGAGAGCAGGTAACTTACTTCCAGTGTACGGGCGACGACGTAATGGTAGGTACCTGGAACGGTACAGCAGGAAAATTGTACCGCTATAAGATCAGTCCTTTGGGCGATTTCCAGGATGTAAAGGTGTTCACCGGTTTCGGCAAAATTGTAAGCATGACCTATAAAGCAGCATAAACATCAAAACCCACTATTAATATGAAGAAATCAATCGTCCTGTTGGCTGCCACTGTTGGTATGCTGTCGGCACAGGCACAAAACGGTAAGGGCTATACGATTAATGGCGTTATACACGGCGAGGATACCGGTAAGGTATACCTGAATACTTTCATGTTGCCAGACCATAAGCCGGATTCCACCATGCTGAAGAATGGAAAGTTTACGTTTAAAGGAAAAGTAGGCTCACCGCAGCTATATTCGGTATGGACGGCTGCTGATAAATATAACGGGATATCATTTTTCCTGGAAAATAGCACTATTACCATTACCGCTCATAAGGATTCCTTGAGGGCCGCAAAAATAACCGGCCCGGGAAATCAGCCTTTATATGCCGGGTGGGCGGAAACGTGGGAAGCGATGCGCCAGAAAGCCGGTAAATTATATCAGCGTGCAGATGCAGCAGAAAAAAACAAAGACAGCGTGGAGCGAAAGGTGGTAGCAGCCGGGTTTGCCGATCTGGATAAAGAACTGGATAGCTCCATTACCGCTTTTGTAAAGCATTCTCCCGGTTCAGCGGTAGCCGCATTTGTGATCCTGGACAGGTATATCAATTATTCCTACCCGGAAAAAGCGGCGGCGGCCTATCAGCTACTCACAGATCCCGCAAGGAAAACGGACTACGGACTGGCTATCAAAGCCTCGATGGATAAACATGCTAAAATGAGCGTGGGCGCCCGGCCGGCAATGTCGCTGCCTGATAGCACCGGCAAACTGGTGAAGTTGACCGACTACAAAGGAAAAGTTGTACTGGTAGATTTCTGGGCCAGCTGGTGTGGTCCCTGCCGTGCAGAAAATCCTAATGTGGTAAAAGCATATCAGCGCTTCCATGATCAGGGTTTTGATATCCTCGGTGTATCACTGGATACCGATAAAAAAGCATGGCTGAAAGCCGTAGGAAAAGATGGACTCACCTGGACGCATGTATCTGATCTGAAGGGTTGGAAAAGTAATCCTGTATTGGAGTTTGGCATTTCAGGCATTCCTGCCAACTTTATTATAGACGGCAGTGGAAAAATAATAGCGCAGAATTTACGCGGAGAAGAATTAGAGAAGAAGCTGGAAGAAGTATTTAAGAAATAGTTACTGGTAGATAAATGGGTAGATATCCGCGGTGGATATCTACCCATTGTTATTTTATTTTGTGAAGCTGTTGTATCTGCCGATCATGGTATCCAGTGCGTTATCGAGGGTTTCGAGCTGGCTGTCGGTCATTTCGCCTTTTTCTTTGGCGTCACGCATGATCCTTTTGGCTGTCAGCAGGAACTGGTGAAAGCTATCGTAGAAGCTCTTATAATATGAGTCCTTGTTTTCTTTCGCAGCATTGGCCATATCGATGCCTGCATGTGCCGCCTGGTTTTTTTCCAGGGCGTCATAGGCTGCCTGTGCTTTGTCACTGATCTTCGCAAAATCGGCGCTGCCTTCTCCCAGCAGGGTAATGTAATCACGTACCGACTGCATATCGGCTTTCATAGCCAATACGTAATCTTTTATGGGACTGTCTTTCAGGATGATGGCCTCACTGGCATCTGCTACTTCGTTCACTCTTTTCATCAGGATAGCTTTCTGCTCAAAAAATACCTGGGCGCTGCTACGGATAGAATCTGCCAGTGCCAGGCCTTTTGCGCCTTTGTCGTCTTTGTAGTCCTGTGCTTTCAGGTAATCATCCAGTTGCGTGTAAGTAGTTTTTAACTTGTCGAACGAGCCTTTAAAGCTGGTTACCTTTTCTTTAAAAAACTGCTGGTCTGCCTTATTTAAGGCATCTACCGGTTCTTCCACTTTCACCTTACCATGACTGATCATATTAATCATAATAGGTTTGATGATACTGCTGAGGAAGGCGGGATTACCTTTGCCGGACAGTAATTCGGTTACGCGGTCGGCATTATTAACCAGCCGTACTACGTAGTCGGAGTTCTTGTTAGAAAGGTCCACAATCAGGTTGGTGTACTCAATTACATCATTTGCGGAAGATGCAGATTTATCTTCGTACGCAGCGTTGCTGTCTTTTTTACCAGTTTCATTACATGACGTAAACGTAGTGAGAAGGGCGGTTCCCAGGGCTAAGTACAGTACGGATCTTTTCATGATAAGTTTTTTTCGGATTAAGCTATGGCACAATCGCGTGCCGGGGTATTTTGTGGGCAAAGATATTTTTTCAGGCAAACAAAACAAAAGAAAAGTAAGACGACAAACTACTGGTATGAGTATATGTCATCATTTATATAACCGGTAATTTTAATCCGGTAAATGAGCGGCATGTTTTCAGATCTCACAATTATATACGGAATACTATGCTGCTGGCTGTTTTTGGCGTTGTGTGTGCCTGCGGAGGCACAGCAGATACCCTTAAGTAACCCTTCACTGGAAGGCCGTACCGGGAAAGGTTTGGTTCCTTCTGGCTGGCTGGTGGCTAATGGTACGCCGGACACACAGCCCGGTGTTTTTGAAATCCTGCTGGCTCCTTCAGCAGGTAAGAGTTATGTAGGGGTGCATAGTGGTAAAGGATTCCTGGAAGGCATTGCCCAAAAGTTGCCTGCCTCGCTGAAACAGGACAGCACTTATGTATTGAGTTTGGATCTGGCGTTTACACTTTATTATTTATATCCCGCCTGTTATGGCAACCTGGCGATTTTCGGAGGTAATGCCCCGGGAGATACCGCCGAGCTGTTATGGACATCCGGTAATTTTACCCATGAAAACTGGCAGCGGTATCATGCCATATTCAGGCCGCATGGCAACTATACTTATATTTCCTGTTGGGCTTACCCAACAACGGCCTGTAATAAAAGTATGTATGGAATAGCGCTGCTGATGGACAATCTTTCGGCTATTGACCCATTAATACCGCCTGCGGTGCAGGCTAGTGTAAAGCCCTGCAGTTGCGGGGAAGTAGCCGACGGCAGGATTATGCTGCATGTAACCGGCGGTGCGCCGCCTTACCGTTATCGGCTTGACAACGGGCAATGGCAAACAGATAGCGTGTTTCCCGGGCTTGCAGCGGGTAGCCATGTAGCGGAGATTATGGATGCACATGATTACAGCGCTGGTGTAACCGCTAAGGTGGAATCTCCCTGGAAAAACTGCCTGGTGGTGATGCCCGGTGCTTTTAGTCCTAATAACGACGGACTGAATGATTTGTTCCGTCCGAAAGTATATGATGTGATTCATGACTACCGGTTACGGGTATACGACCGGTGGGGGGCATTGGTATTTATGAGTAATGCGCCCGAGGTGGGATGGGACGGGAATTTTAAAGGCACGCCGGCGGGTGTGCAGGCCTATGTATATATATGTACGTTTACAGACAGCCGCAGTGAGCAGCATTTATTGAAGGGAACGGTGATGTTGGTTCGTTAGTAGTTAAAGGTAACCGAGAAAACAGAACCATTTTTGCCGCTGGTAACGCTGATATGCCCGTTGTTGGCGGCAACATAGGATTTTACAATGGCCAGGCCCAGGCCGGTGCCCTCTTTGCCGTGGGCGTTTGTTGCCCGGAAAAAAGGAGTGAATAAAAAACGTATATCCGCCTCCGGTATACCGATGCCATTGTCTTTTACTTTAATACAGAGGTGATTTTTCCGGAAATGCAGGCCGAGTAGCGGATCGCCGGAAGAGTATTTAAACGCATTGCTGATGAGATTAGTGAATATCCCGGCCAGGTGGCTCCTGTCGATGTAGATATTCCGCGGGCGCCCGGATACTTTGATGCGGAGTTGGCGCTGGTCGGCGCGGTTGCTGAAATACTGTTGCCGGATCATACTGGCAAAAATAGGTAGCTCCGTTTCTTCCGGTTGTGTTACAGGGTTGCCGGCTACCATGCTGCCGGTGGTGAGGATGTCATCTACCATGCTGCTCAAAATGTCTATTTCTTCCTTAATGCGGGATAAATTGCGTTCGTAAAACGGCAACATCAATTCGTCTCTCTGCATTTTGGTTTCCAGCAATTCTATGGAAGACGAGATGGCACTGATCGGTGTTTTAAATTCATGGGTAGCCATGGCAATGAAATCCGATCGCATTTCCAGTATTGATTTTTGGCCAACTGCATGCCTTTTGATATGGTTCAGCATACTTCGTTTTTTGGTTGATTCTTAAAAAGGTTTTCTATTTCGAAGGATATCGGGTTAGGAGCGCAAATGGTTCTGTACACAATATACGAAACTTATTCATATTATTAAAAAAGTAGTATTTGATTACATTTATTTAACATGCTGTGGAAATTTATTAACATAGAATTTATTGTAATATGTTTGCTGAAGCTTCCTTATTTTGCTTTTGTCTGTATATAAGCCTATAACATATTTATAAAAAATTATACTAGATAACTATCATTTTTCCGACTATATTTACTATTAGATTATTTTAATAAACCATATCATTTCGAGTACCATACCCCCGTTTAGCCATGATCAACATTGGAATCATTGAAGACAACCATTTTCTGCTAAGTAATTACCGTGAGTTCCTGGAGGACTTCCAGGAGTGTAAGGTCATGTTTGCCTGCAAATCGATAGAGGAATTTATGGACTTGCCGGTTACTTACCCGGATGTAAAAGTAATCCTGTTGGATATCACCTTGCCAGGTATATCCGGTATCGAAGGACTCCGCGAAGTAAAGCGGGTATATCCCGATACAAAAGTGATTGTATTATCCGGTCATGAGGAGCAACAATATATTATTGAAGCCATTAAAAATGGTGCGAGTGGATATGTGATTAAATCCAGCCGCTTGAGTGATATCTATCAGTCGGTGATGGACACTGTGCAAAGCGGCGCATCTTTATCTCCCCGTGCTGCCCATCTGCTCATTACTCATATCAATAAAGATCCGCTGGAAAGTATCAAAGACAAACTTACCCGCAGGGAGTATGAACTGGTGGCCTTGCTCAAAGAAGGTTACTCATATAAGGAGATGGCAGCCAAGTTGTTTGTAACCGTGTTCACTGTAAACCAACATCTGAAAAAAGTATATTTTAAATTGAACGTTTCAACCAAATCTGAGTTAATCTCAAAAATTTTATCAAATAATTTATTCATCGCCCTGTTTTTTGCCCTTCTCCAGATAAATTAATAAAATTTCATTTTTAATAATATGTCGGTGGCTGTGAACGGTAAGTTACTTTAATAAGTAAGGACTCCAAACTAATCGTCTCAATTTATACTGTAGTGAGTAATTGAATCCCACCCCGTTCTGAAGTAATATTGTATTGAGAGGAACGGTCAGTGTAAGTGATGATGTTAAATGCCATATCGATGATATTGAAAGCCTGCTTAACCTGGATAGGATTGGGATTGCTATGCTTGAGTTGTTTGTTTACTTCGTGCGTGTCAACCAAAAATGCTGTTTATTTCAATGATGTAAGGGATACGGTGCTAATGCCGTCAGATAGCAGTTTCGACCCCCGTATCCAAAAGAACGACATATTACAGATCAACGTAAGCAGTCTTAATCCGGAGGATGTGATCATTTATAATGTATCCAACATGACCTCCGCTTCCGGCGCAGGAGGCGCCAATGCAGGAGCCGGCGCTATGCTGGGAGGCTTCCTGGTAGATGAACAGGGATTTATACAGTACCCCGTACTGGGTCCCGTAAAAGTAGCAGGCCTCACCAAAAAAGCACTCACCGTATACCTGCATGATCAGCTCATTGAACGAAAGCTCCTGGTAGATCCGGTAGTGAGCATACGGTTCCTCAACTACCGTGTAACCATACTGGGAGAGGTAAGTAAACCAACCGTAGTAAACGTAACCAACGAAAAAATATCGGTCCTTGAAGCATTGGGAATGGCGGGGGATATAACGGTGTTCGGTAAACGGAATAATATTCTGTTGATCCGGGAGATAGACGGGCAGCGGATTATACGACGCATCGATCTGAACGACAAGAGCATCCTGAATTCACCCTATTATTTTCTGCAACCCAATGATATCCTATATGTAGAACCCAATAAGTCAAAAGTGGCGACGGCTGATCGTTCGCGGCAAATCCTGCCAATTATTCTCAGCAGTCTTTCACTACTTGTTATTATCCTGGACCGGTTAGTTATAAATAATTAGGTTATGCAAAAAGTTAACGGACATAAAACCCAGCACACGGAAGCGCCTCAGAGTTTGCTGACTATCATCCGCTCCCGCTATCTGCCATACTGGCCTTTCTTTGCAGGAGCCGTAGTAGCCGCACTGATAGCTGCTTTCCTTTATCTCCGTTATGCCACTCCGCTGTATAAAATATCCGGTGTGCTCCTGGTACAGGAAGCCACCAACGGGCTCGGCGCCAGCGATATGCTGCAGTCGCTCGACCTGATGGGTGGCAGCAAAACCGTGATGGAAAATGAAATAGAAATCCTGAAATCACGCACGCTCACAAAAGAAGTGGTAAGGAACCTGAATCTTTATGGAGAAGTAATAGAAAAAGGAAAAATAAGAGACGTTGTACTTTATAAAGATAGCCCGGTGAAATTTACCTTCCTGGAACCGGAGTCTATCCAGATGGCTTCTACCGGCAACTGGCCTTTCACTTATGATCCCGTGCAAAAGCGTATAGCCATCGACGGTAAAAAATATCCGCTGAATGATACGGTACAAACCCGTTGGGGAAAAATGCTCATCCAGGCAAAGGCCCGGCATACAGATACCACCGCTGGTTATGTACTGCATATCATGAACGAAAAAACATGGATGCAGATCATCCTCGGCACCATGAAAATTATGCCTGCCGCGAAAGCCGGCAGTGTAGTGGATCTTGAATACACTGATGAGGCGCCGGAACGGGGAGAAGATATTGTGAATGAACTGATCCGGGTATATAGCCAGGCTGCCGTGGAAGATAAGAACAGGACTTCCGCCAACACCATGCGCTTCGTGGAAGAACGCCTGCGCATCGTGAGTACAGAACTGGGCCAGGCAGAAACAGAAGTGGAACACTTCAAAACCTCCCAGGGTATTGTGGATATCAGCGAACAAAGTAAAATATTCCTGGCAGGCGTGCAGGAAAATGACCGGAAGATCAGTGAAGCCAATATGCAGATCTCCGTACTGGATGCCATTGAAAGATATGTTACCAGCCAGAATCCGGGAGGTAACATTGTGCCCGGTACATTGGGGCTTTCTGACCCGGTGCTGCTGGAGCTGGTGAGTAAGTTATCTGAAACAGAATTACAACTGGAGAGGCTCCGCAAAACCACCGGCGAAAACAGCCCGCTGCTGGCAAGCCTCACACGGCAGGTAGATCGCCTGAAACCTGCTATCATGGAGAACATCGGGAGCTTGCGCGCCAATCTGCAGGCCGGTTTAACACGCCTTCAGGCGGAGAATAGCCGCAACATGGGTATCATCCGCAGTGTACCCGGAAAAGAAAAAGCATTGCTGGAAGTAAGCAGGCAGCAGGTGATTAAAAATAATATTTACACCTTCCTGCTGGAGAAAAGAGAAGAAACCGCACTGGCATACGCGGCCGCCGTATCCGACAGCCGCGTGGTAGATGCGGGAGAAGCAGCAGCCTATGCTTTCAGTCCGCAGAAACCAATGGTGTACGGTATCTCTGTACTGGCGGCACTTGCACTGGTAGCAGGATTTGTATCGCTGAAAGATATGATGAACCGTGAGGTGATGTTCCGGGCAGATATTGAAAAAATAACGACGGCGCCGATTGCAGCAGAAATTATGTACCACGACAGCAAAGATGCGATCGTAATGTCCAATAACAGCAGAACAGCCGTTGCAGAACAATTCAGGGCATTGAGAACGTCTTTGTCTTATATAGGTTTGAACGGCGACCGCAAAACATTGCTGGTTACGTCTTCCATATCCGGTGAGGGAAAGAGCTTTATATCCGTTAACCTGGCCATGAGTTTGTCGCTGGCCAAAAAGAAAGTGGCCCTGCTGGAGTTTGACCTGAGAAAACCAATGGTCAGCAAAATGCTGAACATGCGCGCGGATCCTGGTATTACTAACTACCTCGTTGGAAAAGCATCACTGCAGCAGATATTGCAGCCTGTTGGAGACAACGAATACCTGTATTTACTGTCTGCCGGTATTATGCCGCCAAACCCGAGTGAACTTATTCTGAATGGTGAACTGGAAAGATTGCTGAGTGAACTAAAAGAACGTTTCGATTATATCATCATTGATTCTGCCCCTGTCGGACTGGTAACAGACGCCCGCCTGATAGCGCCCTATTGCGATGCTACCCTGTATGTGGTGCGTCACCAGCGTACCCCGAAAAATTATCTTAAACTGATTGAAGAGTTGTATCAGAATAAAGAATTAGGAAAACTGAACATTGTGTTTAACGGTATCAAACGGCAAGGTGTGGCAGGGTACGGATATGGATCCGGATATGGTGATATTAACGGATACGGTTACACAGAAATAACAAAGAAACCCGGATTATTCAGGCGCACCGTAAAGTAAATGCAGCCCGCTATAGTCGAATATAAATAACAAAGGGCGAAGTCATGCCTGTTCCTGCCTTTATAAATTCTACACAAAACTATCCGATCACCTAAAAACCGGCTACTATGTTTAATGAACAGCCTCCGGTCTGGTATGCGGTATATACCCGGCCCAAATGCGAAAAAAAAGTGGCAGACCTTTTCACCCGTAAAAAGGTGGAACACTACGTCCCCGCTAAACCATTGGTGCGTGCCCGTAAGATCATCCAGGAACCTCTTTTTCCATCCTACGTATTCGTACACATTCCTGAAAGCAGGAGTTGGGTGGTAAAGGAAACAGACAACGTGGTCAACTTCGTATACTGGCTGGGGCAACCGGCCGTGATACCAGACCATGAAATAGCGCTCATCCGCCATTTTCTCCGTGATTATGAAGATGTATCTGTAGAAAAATTTCCTATCCGGGCAGAGGAAGAAGAAAACCGTTCTCCTTCCACCGCCAGGATCTTACAGATCAGCCGTAACCGCGTGAAAGTGGAACTGAATAGCCTGGGCTGCATGCTCGTAGCAACAGTGCCATCCAGGGAAATAACGGTGGTCACCGGCCATAAAACGGTGAACGGACATCATTACTGACCATAAACCAATCATCCTATGATGCAGCATATTCTCCTTTGCGGTGGCTCCGGCACCCGGTTATGGCCTTTGTCCAACCAACAAACGCCCAAGCAGTTACTCACCCTGTTCGACGGCTATAGTCTTTTACAACTCGCTTTCCGGCGAAACCGTTTTGCCTGTAATAAAGTAATGGCGATTGTCAATGAACAACAGTCCGAAATTGTTCGGGAGCAACTGATGCAGGCAGGCGCAGCTGCCCCGGTATGCCTGGCCGAACCGGTAGGCCGTAATACTGCTGCTGCCATTGCCCTGGCTGCCTTCACAGCCGAGCCGGAAACCATACTACTCATCACACCGGCCGATCACCTGATTGGTACGCCCGACCGCTATGCCATGGCCATTGAAACGGCCGGCCTGCTGGCCGCGGGAAATCATATCGTTACCATCGGCCTGGTGCCTACACGCCCGGACACCGGATTTGGCTACATCAGCTACTCCGGTCATGATGTGCTCCGCTTCGTGGAAAAACCCGACCGCGCCGTAGCAGAAGCCATGCTGGCCGCCGGCGGCTTCCTCTGGAACAGTGGCATTTTCTGCTGTAAAGCGCGCATCATGCTGCAGGAGCTGCAAAAGCATGCACCTGCTATCTATGAAGCCGCAGCCATCGCCGCGGAGGAATGGAAACAAACCGGTGTGTTATCGAAAGAAAGTATGGAAGCCATTCCATCAGATAGCATCGACTATGCCGTGCTGGAAAAAAGTGACATCGTAAAAGTAGTGCCCAGCAAAATGGACTGGAGCGATGTAGGCAGCTACGAAGCACTGGCAGACGCATTGTCGCAACATTACCAGTACAGGAATCACCAGGCGGTTTTTATTCAAAGCGATCCGCATAAAAGTATGGTAATCGGGAAAGATAAACTGGTCGCATTGGTGGGCGTGGAAAATATGGTCGTAGTTAATACAGAAAGCGCACTGCTGATCATGCAGAAAGGAAGTGGACAGGATATTAAACAACTGCATCAATGGGTAAGGGAAAACCGCCCGGAGCTGCTCTAAACATAAACACAATCAATCAACACGTATGGAGGCAAACGATCTTATATATGTAGCCGGCCACCGCGGAATGGTAGGAAGTGCTATAAAAAGGAGACTGGAAACTTTAGGTTACCAGAACATTATTACCCGCACCTCCGGCAGCCTGGATTTACGCAATGCCGCCGCGGTGGATGAATTCTTTGCAAAGGAAAAGCCGGCATATGTATTCCTGGCAGCCGCCAAAGTAGGTGGTATACATGCTAATAATACTTACCGCGCAGAGTTCCTGTACGACAACCTCATGATTGCCGCTAACGTCATTCATTCGGCGTGGAAGCATAACGTTACCAAGTTGCAGTTCCTGGGGAGTTCCTGCATCTACCCGCGCATGGCGCCGCAGCCAATCAAAGAAAGCTTTCTGCTGACAGGCACGCTGGAACAAACAAATGAACCCTACGCCATTGCAAAAATTGCCGGGATCAAATTATGCGAGGCTTACCGCGATCAGTATGGCTGCAACTTTACCAGCGTAATGCCTACTAACCTGTTCGGCATCGGGGATAATTATCACCCGGAAAATGCACATGTATTACCGGCGCTGATCCGCCGCTTTCATGAAGCCAAAGTGAATCAGAAACCATCCGTAACGGTATGGGGTACGGGTATGCCTAAACGCGAATTTTTATTTGCAGATGACCTGGCAGATGCCTGTGTATATCTCATGCAGCATTACAATGATAAAGAACCGGTGAACATCGGGATAGGAGAGGATCTCACCATTAAGCAACTGGCAGAGTATATCCGGGAAGTAGTTTGTTATGAAGGAGAAATCATTTTTGACGCTACCAAACCCGATGGTACGCCACGCAAGCTGATGGATGTATCCAAATTGCATCGCCTGGGATGGAAACATAGCATCAGCCTGAAAGAAGGACTGGTAATGGCTTACAGGGATTTCCTGCAACAGGATCAGTTCAAATTACAACCTTAAAACCAGTGGTATGAAAGTAGTCATTGTAGGAACAGGATATGTTGGACTGGTTACCGGCGCCTGCCTGGCTGAAGTGGGAACCAGTGTTACCTGCGTGGATGTGGACGCAGCAAAGATTGCGCGGCTTCAAAAGGGGGTATTACCCATTTATGAACCTGGTTTGCCTGAAATGGTAATGCGTAATCAGGCGAGCGGCCGTCTTTCTTTCACTACCTCGCTGGCCAGCGCATTGCCCGGTGCAGAAGTAGTATTTATTGCTGTAGGCACACCACCGGGAGAAGATGGCAGTGCAGACCTGAAATATGTATTACAGGTAGCGCATGAGGTAGGGCAACACATGGAGCATTACCTGCTGCTGGTAACCAAAAGTACTGTGCCTGTTGGTACCGCCGCCCGCGTGAACCGTGCCGTAAAGGAGAGCCTGTCGGCCCGCCAGCTGATCATCGATTATGATGTGGCTTCCAACCCGGAGTTCCTGAAAGAAGGCGCAGCGGTAAATGATTTCCTGAAACCCGATCGTATAGTCGCCGGCGTGAGTACTACCCATGCCCGCGAAGTGCTGGAACAATTATACCGGCCATTTGTGTTAAACGGACACCCGCTGCTTTTTATGGACATCGCCTCTGCGGAGATGACCAAGTACGCAGCCAATGCGATGCTGGCCACCAGGATTTCCTATATGAACGATATCGCGAACGTATGTACGCTGGTAGGTGCGGATATCAACCAGGTGCGTAAAGGCATCGGCAGCGATCCCCGCATCGGGAAACACTTCCTGTATCCCGGCATCGGCTACGGTGGTTCCTGTTTCCCCAAAGATGTAAAGGCCCTGATCCAAACCGGCCGCGAATACGGCTATCAGCTACGTATCCTGGAAGCCGTGGAAGCCGTGAATGAAGATCAAAAGAAAATATTATCCGATAAAGTGCTCCGTCACTTCGACGGCGACATTAAAGGCCGCACGTTCGCCGTATGGGGACTGTCTTTCAAACCCAACACCGACGACATGCGCGAAGCGCCTTCGCTGGTGTTGATCAACAGCCTGCTGGAAGCCGGCGCACAGGTTCGTGTATACGATCCCGTTGCCATGGAAGAAGCGCTTCACCTGCTGGGCGACAGCGTCACCTTTGCGGATGATATGTATGCCGCCGCTGCAAATGCGGATGCCGTATTGCTGGTAACGGAATGGAATGCCTTCCGGATGCCCGACTGGCCACGCCTGCGCAGCTTACTGCAAACGCCGCTGCTGTTCGATGGCAGGAACATCTATGATGACGTACAACTGGTAAAACATGGGTTTACTTACTATGGTATCGGCAATACAGCTGCTACCCCGGTAAATGCCCTTATGCAATAACTTATTTCTTTTTATCACTAAAAAATAACGATCGTATGAAAGTAGCCCTGATAACAGGTATTACCGGCCAGGATGGCGCTTATCTGGCAGAACTGCTGCTGGGAAAGGGATATATGGTGCATGGTGTAAAACGCCGCGCTTCGCTGATCAACACCGAAAGAATTGATCACCTCTACCAGGATATGCACAGTGAAAATGTGCGCTTCCGTTTGCATTACGGCGATATGACCGACAGCACCAACCTCATACGCATTATACAGGAAACCCAACCGGATGAAATTTATAACCTGGCTGCCATGAGCCATGTACGGGTAAGTTTTGATACCCCGGAATATACTGCCAATGCAGATGGTATAGGCACGCTGCGCCTGCTGGAAGCGTTACGCATCCTGAAAATGGAAAAGAAAACACGCATCTATCAAGCCAGCACCTCCGAGCTGTACGGACTGGTACAGGAAGTACCACAACGTGAAACAACGCCTTTTTACCCGCGCAGCCCCTATGCTGTGGCGAAGTTATACGCTTACTGGATTACAGTTAACTACCGCGAGGCTTATGGCATGTATGCCTGCAACGGCATTCTCTTTAACCATGAAAGCCCGCTGCGCGGAGAAACCTTCGTAACCCGGAAGATTACCAGGGGCGCTGCTGCGATCGCACTCGGACTGCAGGATAAACTGTACCTCGGTAACCTGGATGCGCAACGCGACTGGGGCCACGCAAAAGATTATGTAGAAGCCATGTGGCGCATCCTGCAACAGGAAACACCAGACGACTACGTAATTGCTACCGGTATTACCACCACCGTGAGAGAGTTTGTACGCATGTCCTTTGCAGAACTGGGTATCGAAATCGCCTTCACCGGCACCGGTGCAGAGGAAATTGGTACCGTAGCCGCCTGCACAAATGAGGTATATGCGTTGCCGTTAGGTAAGCAGGTAGTCGCTATTGATCCGCGTTATTTCCGCCCTACGGAAGTGGAGCTGCTGATAGGCGACCCTACCAAATCCAAAACAGTACTGGGATGGGAACCAGCCTACGACCTGGCCGCACTGGTAAAGGAAATGATGGCCAGCGACGTGGCATTGTTTGCAAAGAAAGAAGTGACACAACTGGAACACTTAATCGGATAATTAAATCAACATGCAGGTAGCGAACAGGGTGATATTAAATACAGGCGCGCTTTACGGACGGATGCTGATCACCGTTTTTATTTCCTTATATGCCACCCGGCTGGTACTCAACCTGCTGGGCGCGGCAGACTACGGATTGTTTAACCTGATCAGCGGGGTCATTGCCATGTTGTCTTTCCTGAACATGGCAATGACCATCAGCACGCAGCGGTATATGTCTTTTCACCTTGGCACCAAAGACGCACATAAACTGAAAGTGGTGTTTAACTCCAGCGTACTGCTGCATTTTGTATTGGGCCTGGCATTGGTGCTGCTGTTTGAAGTGATAGGCAGCTATCTTTTTGATCATGTGCTCAATTATCCTCCATCCCGCACCATGGCGGCCAAACTCATCTTCCAGTTCATGGTGGTCAGCGCGTTCTTTACGATCATCTCGGTGCCTTACGATGCTACATTGATTGCACAGGAAAATATGGTGATGGTAGCTATAATGGGAATAGTGGAATCTGTAGGCAAACTGCTGATAGCACTCAGCCTGCAATACACTTCATACGACCGGCTCATTGTGTATGGCGGGCTCATGGCGTTGCTCACCGTATTACTGCTGGTGTTTAAGCAAGTGTATTGCGCGGTGAAGTATGAAGAAAGCCGCATCCGCATCCGGCAGTATTTCGACAAAAGCCTTTTGAAAGAAATGTTTGCCTACGCAGGGTGGAATATGTTTGGCGCCGGCAGTTTCGTGGCACGCAACCAGGGCATCGCTCTTCTGCTGAATGTTTTCTTTGGCACCATCGTTAATGCAGCTTACGGCATCGCTAACCAGGTGAATGCACAGCTCAGCTACTTTTCTGTTACCATGCTGCGGGCATTAAATCCGCAGATCATTAAAAGTGAAGGCAGCGGCGACCGTCCGAGGATGCTGCGGCTGGCCATGATCGCCAGCAAGTTTTCCTTTTTCCTGCTGAGCTTTTTCGCCATCCCCATGATGATAGAAATGCCTTTTGTATTGCAATGCTGGCTGAAACAAGTACCCGATTTTACAGTCATGATGTGCCGCCTGATTATCATCGCTACATTGATTAACCAGCTGTCGTCGGGCATACAGGTAGCGGTACAGTCGGTAGGGAAAATAAGAAAGTACCAGGTGGTAGTCAGCACAATGGTACTGTTCAATTTACCCATTGCCTGGTTGCTGCTGAAGGCAGGATATCCCGCGGCTACGGTATTGATCAGTGCCATCGCCATAGAAGTTGTAAGCGGCATTTACCGCATGATGGCGGCGAAAACTATTACGGGCTTATCGCCGGCAGTGTTTACCCGGCAGGTGATCATCAAATCAATAGTGCCGGCATTGCTGGCAGCCGGACTGGCCTGCATCCCGCAACTATTCATGGGGGAAGGATTTATGCGGCTGGGCGTTACCACAACAATAAGTATCATCAGCATCGTATTCCTCATCCGGCTCATTGGGCTAACCACCGATGAAACCGCGAAAGTGGAACAATTACTCAACAGGATTTTCACAAAGCTACAGGCACGGCTAGTGGTATTAAAAGCGAATTAAGATATGAACATTCTTTTCTTCACAGACATATCCCCCTTCCCGCAAAACGGGGGAGAACGCATCAGGAGTTACTACCTGATCAAAGCTTTGTCGCAGCTCGGTTATGAGGTGATTGCCGTGGTACAGAATGTGGAGAAGGTGGACGTGCAGAAATACCATCTCCCTAACGTTACTTTTTATACTTATGAAACAAAACCTTTCGATCTGCTGACCCGTATTACCGGTAAACAATACTTCCAGCGTTCTGCCACCGTTATGAGCATTTTTGAAGAGGTGTGCCGCGATTATCCGCTGGCAGCAGCTATCCTGGACTATGGCTATGTAGGTCATTATATTTCTTATTTCAGGCAGAAACAGATTCCCGTTATCCTGGGCACGCACAACGCACAGCCCATGATTACCTGGCAGCTGCCCTCAAAAAATATTGTGGATAAGCTGCGCAAGTGGCAGCTGTTCAGTATGGAAAAACTACATGAGCGCATGTACTTTAACAAAGCTGCTGCGGTACTGGTAGTTAGTGAAGATGATAATGCCTATCACACACGCTTCCTGCCTAAACAGAAAGTTTTTACGGTTCCCAACTTCCTGGACGCGAAAGATTATCACTTCACCGGGAAGAAGCAGCAGCGTGTGCTGGTGATGACGGCTAACTTCGGCGTATATATGAATTTCGCCGGCCTCAAATGGTTTATCGAAAACGTGTGGGATGATGACCTGGCAGGAAAGTACGATCTGTGGCTCGTGGGCAGGGGTTCTAAAGAAGCGCTGAAACAAATTACCGGCAAAGAAGAGTATCGCAATATTGTAGCCTTTGGAAAGGTGGATGATGTGAAGTGGTATATCTCTGTGGCCAGCGCAGTGATCATTCCGTTGGTGCATGGCAGTGGCACCCGCCTGAAATGCCTGGAAGCAATGGCACTCAGTACACCGATTATCAGTACCCGGAAGGGGGTGGAAGGAGTGAAGAGTCATCACTTTATTGTATCTGATGAACCGGCAGCGTTTAAACAATCCCTGCTGGCGTTTGATCCGGAAACGGATAAGGGCGCCCGGTTACGGGAAGATTTTTTACAGGAATACAGCCTGGACGTAAACCGGGAACGGCTACAGCAAATTGTTCACTACGCGGTTCGCGGTAAAATGCCTGCCTATGTTTAACCGGGTCAAAATAGCCATGTACACTTTGTTGAGTGGCGTGAATGTAGCACTGGTAGGCCAGTTGAAGCTCAATGAGATCATGGTGCTGCTGTCTACCCCCTTTGTATTTGACCTGCGGGATTTTAAAGCGTATCCCATGTTCCGCAAGATCATCTTTGCATTGGTAGCGCTCTTCGTGTTCCAGGCGATTACTGATCTGTTTATCGTACACAGCTCTTCAGAGAATTTCATGCGGGGCTGGGCGGCCATCATTATGTCTATCCTCTCTTTTATTTTCCTGTTTAAAACTTTGGAAGATGACCAGGCCATCTTCTTCTTCCTTTGCATGACCCTTATCAAAAATATTATCTGGACAGATGATAATGCAGATACGGATATGTCGTACTTCAAGTTTAAGATGGTACCTATCCTGTCGTATGCTGTTTATATCTGTTCTTTTCTTTTATATCGCAGAGGACAATGGAAGGCGGTGCTGGCGCTGCTATTAGGCTATAGCCTGTTGTGTTTTGCCCGCGACTCGCGCTCAACAGGCATGGTCTTTTTCCTGGGCGCCATCATCATTTATTGCTTTAACAGCGGTATGTACCTCACCCGCGACCGGTTGCTGGTGTTTGGGATTGCAGGCGCTATCCTGTTCCAGTTTGCCTATGTATGTTATGTAAATGCAGTGATGAATCATGAAATAGGAGGAGATCATGCTTCCGAGCAAATCGACCGGCTCGATAATCCTTATAATCCGTTGTCATTACTGATGACAGGCAGGGGCGAAACCTTTGCTGCAATGGCAGCCATTGCCGATGCACCGCTCTTCGGTCATGGTTCCTGGGCAAAAGACGACAACCTGCAATATTACCGGATCCTGTTGCTATACCAGAATGAAGAAATGAATGAACAACTGGCTACCTCAACAGACCACCTGATCCCCAGTCACTCGATCCTGCTGGGCGCCTGGGTAAACTGCGGGCTGGGTGGATTTATTGCGGTACTGCTGATATTCATATTCCTGCTGAGAATGGGCTTTTACCTCATCCGCAATGCCGCTGACACGGCATTGTACCCGGTGCTGGTGCTGATGACGATTGGGGTAATATGGACTTTTCTTTTTTCCCCCATCCAGCAACTAAGGTTTAACATACCTGCCATTGGTGCAGTGCTGTTGCGCGCCTACTATGATTTTATGGAGGAATCTGCCACGGAGGAAGTACCCGTACAAATAAATGAAACGATCGATATGCTATCTCCCGAAGGGAAAATATAAACGGTAAAAAAACATCAGCTATGAAAATATGCTTCATTACACTAGGGGATATTAAATTCATTGCCACCATGAAACGGGCGATAGGCATGGCCGGACCGTTACTGTCGCTAGGTTGGGAAGTGTCTATCATTGCGCAGGACAGTGAAGAGAACCGGAAACGTATAGCCATGGAGTGTAGTGAGGCGGTGAAGGTATACTACTATCAGCCTGGCTCCGCAGGAGAAGAAGTCAGGGTCAAAACAGAACTGGTGAACCAGATTGCACCGGACTATGTGTTATTCTGTTCTTTCAGTTTCCGTAACCGTATTTCCAAAGGTAAGCTCAACGTAAAACCCAAGATACTCATCGAACATTCAGAGTTGCCTTCCGGTATCCCCGACAATAAAGGCATCCGTAAGCTGGCTATGCTGGCGCTGGAGTATTGGTCGGTGTTGTATGCCGATGGATTGTTATGCGCCAGCAAGTATCTCTGTAACGTATATACGAAAAGGGCGGCGCAGCTGTTCCGCAAACAACTTCCGGTGTTGTACTCGCCTTACGCATTCAACAATGATGTGATAGCGTCGCCACGGATCCGCCTGGATGAATTGCAGGATGCTTATAAAGGCAAAACGATACTGATCTATATGGGCACGCTTACCCGCAACTATGGTCTCTTTACCATGTTGCAGGCAATGGAAATGGTAAGCAAGGAAAGAAGCGATGTGGTATTAATGTTATTGGGACAGGGCCGGCACATGGCGGAAGCAAAAGCTTTTGTCAAAGAAAAGCAGCTGGATGCGCAGGTTCAATTCCTGGGCTATGCACCGGAAGAAGATCTCAGCTCCTGGTTCACTGCGGCCGACGCATTTATTTCCCCGCTGAATGATACTGTGCAGGACTGGGCGCGTTGTCCCAGTAAGATTTACATGTACCTGCCATTTGACAAGCCGGTGTTTACCTGCGCTATTGGCGAGCCATTGGAAATATTCGGGCACGAGGGATATTATTTCAACAACAATGCGCCGGCGTCACTGGCGGTATTGATCAGTAAACTGGCTAATGGCAAGCTGGCGCCGGCAACGGTGAATAGCGAAGCCCACAGCTGGGAACGACGGGCAGTTGACTTTACAGCATGGATCAACAGTAACGATGCAGTAAAAGTATTACGTATTGCTAACCTGTAAATGACTACAACGTGGATTATGTTTATTATAAAGATCCCAAAGGCAATTTTGGTGATGACCTGAACGGGTGGCTCTGGCCCAAGTTATTTGGCGAAGGAAATACCAATGATCCGGAAGCATTCCTGGGCATCGGTTCTATCCTGTTCGACGGCTCTCCGCTATTCAGGGATATACCGGACAAGTGCAAGATTGTTTTCGGTACAGGCGTAAGGCCTTCTCATCAAACCTTCAGTCTTAACAGCAGCTGGGATATCCGTTTCCTGCGGGGGCCATTGTCGGCCTACGCATTTAATAACCAGTTCCCGTACATCGCTGATGCTGCCTACGCTATCCGCCAGCTACCGGAGTTTGATAAATTCCTGAAGGTGAAGAAAAAGCACAAGGTGAGCGTGATCCCTTATTTTAAATCAGTGCCGTTTTTCGATTGGGAAGCACTCTGTAATAAACTGGGTTATAATTATATCTCACCACGGTCGGAGCAAGGCGTAGAACATACGTTGCAGGAAATCGCCGCATCGGAATATGTGATTGCGGAAGCCATGCACGGCGCCATCCTGGCCGATGCGCTGCGCGTGCCCTGGCACCGCTTTATATTATCCACGCCACATACGGAGGGCAGCGGCGTGGCTGAGTTTAAATGGATGGACTGGCAGGCTGCGATTCAACTATATAATATCAATGCCACACCGGTAAAACTTTATCGCAAATCATTTCTTCACCAGAAAATTAAAACCCTCTCCGGCAATCGCATCAGCGCAGAATTTATGGCCAGGGATATTGTAAAAACAGACCTGTTGAAAACACTGCAGGGTGTGAACGGTTTTTATTTATCTGAAGAAGATGTTATCAGGCGTATTGATAATAAGATTCATGATCAGACTTTTTTGTTGAGAAAAGAAAAGTGCATGGATAAATCATCTTTCATCACAACACATTAATATATGCAGCAGGAATTTATTTTATCAGCAGGAACAGGACATTTCTTTTTTGGTTTTCATGACCTGGTAGCTTGGAATGCTGCAGGTGATAAATTGCTTGCATTACAAACACCCGACATTACTGTTCCCCCGGATCCGCGTATTCCCTGCGGCATTGGCTACTTCGATGCAGCACAGCAATTCCGCCGGATGGGAGACACCTACGCTTATAACTATCCACAGGGCGCCCGCCAGCAATGGATCGGCGATACAGATACTTTTATCGTGAATGACCGGGTTGATGATGTATGGGGTTCCCGGATATATGACACAAATGCCGGCAAATGCGTGAGTGTGTTGCATCAGCCCGCCCATGTGATCACAGATGAGGGCGTTGCTTTTGGTATCGACTACGCAAGGCTGTATCGTGTAGGAGGATATGGATACACCGGTCTTGCTGATAAGTATGCGCACGTTCACGTACCTGATAACTCCGGTATTGTAAAGCACAATGTATACACCGGCGAGCAAACATTGTTACTGTCTATTGCTGCTGCCGCCAATTATAAAATGAATCCCGCTTTGGGACAACATCATTATATCACGCACCTGTTGCTGAATCCCTCGCAGCAGCGGCTGGCCTTCCTGCACCGCTATAAGTTAAAAGACGGGGGTGAAACTACGCGGCTCATGACGATCGGCGTGGATGGCAGCGACCTGAAATGCCTGGCTACAGGGTTCCTCAGTCATTTCGACTGGAAAGATGATTCACACATTGCTATCTGGGGCAGAACGGGCAGTAACATTGAAAAACTGCGTGGTTCCCTGTTGTATAAAATGATGCCTTCAGGATTGATTTCCGGGGGGAAGAAAGTGCTGAAGAAATTATTGTATACAAAAGAGAAAGGTGCAAAAGCGGTAGCGCCCTTCAACTGGTTGTTACTGGAAGATGTGGATAACGGGGCGCCGGCTATGCTGGCAAAGGATATTATTACGGAAGACGGGCATCCGATGTTTTGCCCGGCGGACCGCGACTGGATGATTTGTGATACTTATCCCAATCAACAGGGAGTCCGGACCTTGTTCCTTTTCCAGTACAGCACGCAGAAGAAAGTGACGTTGGGTACTTACCGTATGATTGATGACAAGCCTGATCTGAAACAGGCACACCCTTTACTGGCCGGTGTGGAAGAAGGGGTGTTAAAAGCGTTCTCGCTGGAACAGATGGCGTTTACACGCAGCGGTTTGCACTGCGATTTACATCCACGCTGGAAGCGCGACGGTAACGTGGTGGCGTTCGACTCCATTCATGAAGGCCGTCGCATGATCTATGGTTATGATGTGAGCAGTATTATTCATGCACATAAAAATGTACTGGTATGATTGCCATTTTGCAGCCACTGGTGCCGCATTACCGCGAACATTTTTTTAACCGGCTCAATGAGCAGGCGCCTTTCGATCTGTATTGTTATGATCAGGCAGATGCTATCAAACAGCAAAACCTGTCTGCCGGCAACACCACAGTGAAGCAATTGCCTGCCTGGAGCGTAGGCCCGTTTGTGTTATATAACCCGTTGCGTTTTTTTAATAAAGACTATAAGGTACTGGTGTTGATGCTCAATTTCGCGCATCTGTCTACCTGGATGATCCTGTTGCTAAAACCCTTGCTGAAACAGAAGGTTATCCTTTGGGGACATGGTATTTCAGTAAAGAGATATGTGCAGGAAGAACAACGACCCAGCCGCCTGTTGAAATGGATGATACAACTGGCCGATGCAACCTGGTTTTACACACCAAAGGAAATGGCGCTCTGGCAGCAGGAAATGCCGGGCTTAAAGGCAGTGGCTTTGAACAATACGATTTCTGAAGTGGAAAAGATCATGCAACGGGAGGCGCCCGATAAAGCAGCGCTCCGTGAAAAGTATAACATCCGCTCGAAACGGATACTGATCTATTGCGCCCGCTTTAACGAAACCGGCCGTCGTATTGATTTGCTGGAGAAACTGATGCAGGAAACCGATCCGGAGCAGTATGGATTTATCATCATCGGGGCAGGTAAATACAAGCCCGACTTCAGCAGTTATCCACATGTACATGACTTTGGGGCGGTGTATGATCCTGTTATAAAACAGGAGCTGTTTGGTATCGCCGACCTGTATTTTCAGCCGGGATGGGTGGGGCTGTCGGCGGTGGAAGCAATGGCCTATGGTAAGCCGGTATGTACTTTTAAGCGCAGCGAGGAAGTACTGCAATGCGTGGAATACAGTTATGTCCGTGATGGCTACAACGGCCTGATCTTCGATAGCATGGACGAGTGTTTGTATGTGCTGGATCAGTTGTCGGATGAAGAGATCACCAGGCTGGGGCGACATGCCAAACAATTTGTGGGAGAAAATCTGACCATGACGGCTATGGTGGATAATGCTTTTCACTCGCTGGATTCAATGAATAAATAACCCTTGTTTATGAAGATACTTTTTATTGTTCCTTCCTACAAACCGGCCTACGTGTACGGAGGTCCTATTGTAGTAATAGCGCGGCTGGCGGAGCAACTGGTGTTAATGGGGCACCAGGTGGAAGTATATACTACCACGGCCAACGGCGCCAGGGAACTGGATATAGCGGCTAACACGACGGTGATCATGGATGGGGTAAAGGTAACCTATTTCAAAAGGATCACCGGCGATCACACGCATGTGTCGCCGGCATTGTGGAAAGCGGTTTGGTCTAATGCAAAACAGTTTGATAAAGTACATATCCACTCCTGGTGGAATTTCCTGGTAATGGGCGCTTCTTTTATCTGTAAATGGAGAAAGCTAAAACCGCTGTTATCTCCGCATGGCATGTTTTGCGACTATGTGCTGACGGCGCGGAACAACCGGAAGAAGAAACTGCTGCATACGGTAATGGGTAAACGTTTATTAAAGAATACTTACCTGCATGTATCGTCGGAACTGGAGTGGAAGGAATGCCGGCAGGTGAATACTCACTGGGAGGGCGGACAGGTGTTTAACCTCGTGGATTTACCGGAAGGGAGTTTTGTGCGGAAGGAGAACGAGGTATTTACCATCAGTTTTCTTTCCCGGGTAGACCCTAAGAAGGGACTGGATCTGCTGATCCGCGCATTAGCGAAGGTAACATTTCCCTACCGGCTGCAGATCGCCGGCAGTGGCGATGCGCAGTATGTAGCAGTATTAAAGGAATTAATTGCGTCGCTCGATATGGATAATAGCGTCGAATGGGTAGGTTGGAAAGGCAGTGAGGATAAATTTCATTTCCTCGCTGCCACCGACCTTTTTGCGCTAACCTCCCGTAATGAAAACTTTGCCATTGTGGTGATTGAATCGCTGTATGCCGGTACGCCGGTGCTGATCAGCGATCAGGTGGGACTGGCAACCTATGTGCAGCAGCATGACCTGGGCTGGATTACCGGAATCGATAGCGTGGAGATGATTACAGCGCAGCTCACTGCTGCTTACCAGGAAAAGGGGCAACGGCAAAGGATTACACGGTCTGCCCCTTTACAGATCCGTAATGATTTCAATGATGCCACGCTGGCATCGTCTTATGTAGAACTGTATGAAAAATGTAGCTAGATGAAGATCGCGGTAGTTATACTCACATTTAATGAATCGTTGCACCTGGCACGCTGCCTGGAGAATCTCCGGCAAATAACGGATGAGCTGTACGTAATAGATGCTTTTTCAACAGATGATACCGTAGCGATTGCGGAAAGATACGGCGCAAAGGTTTTTCAGCGTAAATGGGTGAACTATGCCAATCAGTTTCAGTGGGCATTGGACCATTGCGGCATTGAAACACCCTGGATCATGCGCATGGATGCAGATGAATACCTGGAACCCGGACTGGTAAAAGAAATCCGGCAACGGATGGATAAAGTACCAGACGGTATAACAGGCATATATATACGCCGCAAGGTGTTATTCAAAGGTAAATGGATCCGCTTCGGCGGTTTCTACCCGCATACCCTGTTGCGGATATGGCGCAATGGGGTAGGCAGCATCGAACAGCGCTGGATGGATGAACATATTGTATTGTCCGACGGCGCTACGATGCTGTTTAAAGAACATATTGTAGACGATAACCTGAACTCCATTCACTGGTGGGTAAACAAGCATAACAACTACGCCATCCGCGAAATGGTAGACCTGCTGAACATCCGTTATGGCTTCTGGCAAACCGATGAAAGGCTGTTGCGGGAGAGTGGAACCCAAGCCAAACGCAAGCGCTTCCTGAAAGAGAAGGTGTACGCTTCTATGTCGCCGGGAATGCGGGCCTCGCTGTACTTTCTGTTCCGCTATGTACTGCGCTACGGGTTCCTTGATGGCTACAAAGGTTTCCTGTTCCATTTCATGCAGGGGTACTGGTATCGTTTGCTCGTAGACGTTAATGTGCAGGAATTTCAGCAAAAGCTCGATGGAAACGAAAGCCGGGAGGATATTATGGCATTGCTAAAACAGGATTATAACATTCATATCTGATATCACATGACCACTAATCTTGCTGCATTTAATACAGGCAGTTATTATGCCGGCCCTAAGTGGAAAGTGCTGTTATGGTACTTCTGTAACTACTATATTTTCAACAGTGCTTTCCCCTGGCCTTATGGGTTAAAAAGTAAGCTGCTGAAGCTGTTTGGCGCCCGTGTGGGGAAGGGACTAGTCATAAAAACAAAAGTGCGTATCAAGTATCCATGGTTGCTGACTATCGGCGATCATTGCTGGATAGGGGAATCGGTGTGGATCGATAACCTGGCTGCGGTAACATTGGGAGATCATGTTTGTCTTTCGCAGGGCGCCTTATTGCTTACCGGCAACCACGACTACAAACAACCGGATTTTCCTTACCGGCTTGGTCCTATTCATATTGAAAATGGCGCCTGGATAGGCGCCATGGCGGTGGTTTGTGCAGGTGTTACCTGTGGCAGTCATGCAGTATTGACGGTGAATAGTGTGGCATCAAAAGAGATGGAACCCTGGCTGATTTATTCCGGGAATCCTGCAGTGGCAGTTCGCAAACGGGAAATGAAGGGACATACAGTAACCCTGCTAAATACAGCGGCTATATGAAGAAATGGTGCTTACATATCGCGTTAATAATGGGCCCTGCCGCAGCAGTGGCGCAGGTTCACTTTACAGATTCGCTGGAGGTGCATGCCGGTGCAGTAGGAACTGTTGCTTCGAAAGACTACCAGCCGCTCTGGCTCATGGCGAATCATTTTGGCACTATCAGCGATCGTAAAGGAGATGTATCTACTCATGTGGGCTTCAGCAACGGGCATGTATGGAAAGAGGATTATTACGTCAGGTATGGACTGGATGTATACAATAACGACCAGTTTCATCAAACATTTATAGAGCAGGGATATGTAAAAGCTGGTTACAAACACTGGGAAATCAGGGCAGGGCGGTATGAGGAAATCATCGGGGAAACAGACAAAGACCTCAGCAGCGGCTCTATGGGAATCAGCGGCAATGCGCTCCCCATCCCGAAAGTAGGCATCGCGGTAACGCAGTATACCGATATTCCTTATACGAATGGCTGGGTGCAGTTCAAAGGACTCATCAGCCATGGCTGGATGGGAAATGACCAGTACATCAAGAACGCCTGGCTGCACGAGAAAAATTTCTATCTCCGCATAGGTAAAAGGAAACTAAAGTTATTTGGCGGCATACAGCATTATGCGGTATGGGGCGGTAACCGGAAAGATCTGCCAAAGATCACCGCCGACTGGCAGGGATTTATGGATGTGCTGCTTGTAAAAACGAAGGATGATGGAACGGTTGGTACCACCGATATACAGCCTAACCGGCCCGGTGATCACCGCGGTATTATAGAAGGGGGAATTGAGTGGGAAAACGACCAGTTGTCGCTTCGCCTGTATAATCAAACACCTTTTGAATCCGGGCAGGGCATTGATATCCGGAACATCGACCGGCTCCTGGGCGTTGTGTATACCAATAAGCAAGCCGGCAGCTGGCTGGAGAAGATTACAGCAGAGTTTCTTTATACGAAACAGATGAATGATTTCTTCCCGTTGCACCAGCGCGAAAGCTACTACAACAACGGCGTATATCTTACCGGTTGGGATTATCATGAGCGCGTGATCGGCACGCCGTTGTTCATCGACCGGGATCGCGGGCAGCATTACTTCCCCAGCATGAAGCCATTCAATTGGAATGATCCCAAGGATTCGCTGAGAGCAAAAGGAGGGAATATTATTAACAATCGTGTAATGGGAGTACATATCGGCGCACTTTATCATCTCCCGAAAAAAATTACCGGCAGAACATTAATTACCTACACACAGAATTATGGCACCTACACCAATACCGTCCTTTTCAAACCAATGAAACGGCAATGGTATACACTACAGGAGTTCCAGTACCAGGTGTCGTCGAAAGGGCTTGCCCTGAAAGCATCCATAGCAGTGGACCAGGGACAGCTCTCCGATAACGTGGGATTTATGTTGGGGGTATTGTGGAGCTGGCGGAAACAATAATAAATACAACGTATATGGGTAAACGAATATTACTGATAGGCGGCAATTTTTCACCCGAGCCAACGGGAATAGGAAAGTACAACGGAGAAATGATCAGTTGGCTGGCAGATAACGGGTACGACTGCACGGTAATAACTACTTATCCTTATTATCCGCAATGGCAGGTGCAATCGCCCTATGAACGCTCAAAGAACTGGTTTAAAAAGGAAGTACATCCGCAGGGAAAAGGAAAATTAACGGTGTACCGTTGCCCGCAATATGTGCCTGCAGAGCCTTCGGGTAAGAAAAGAATGTTACAGGATTTTTCTTTTGCAGCCGCTGCATTCGTAAAAGTGATGCAGCTGGTGTGGAAAAAGAAATATGACATAGTAATTACGGTGGCGCCGCCATTTCACCTGGGGTTACTGGCTGTTCTCTATAAAAAACTACGGGGCGCCAGCTTCGTGTATCATGTGCAGGATCTGCAAATTGAAGCGGCGCGCGACTTACAGATGATCCGCTCGCCACGGCTGATTAATATGCTGCTGAAACTGGAAAAGATGATTCTCCGGCAGGCGGATCATGTAAGCAGCATAGCAGACGGGATGATCCGTAAAATAAGTGACAAGGCGGGCAGGGAAGTATTTTATTTTCCAAACTGGGTGGATGTAACACAATTTCATCCGCTAACGGATAAGGCTATATTAAAGCAGTCGTTCGGTTTTTTGCCTACCGATAAAATTATATTGTACTCCGGCGCCATCGGTGAAAAACAAGGGCTGGAAGCCTTGCTGCATGCTGCTGCGTCCTGGCAACACCGGGAAGAAATGAAATTCCTGATCTGTGGTTCAGGCCCATATAAAGCGAAGCTGGAACAGGTAGCATCGCAGTTGCAATTAAAGAACACGATCTTTTTTCCATTGCAACCGCTTGCACAGTTTAATAACTTTTTAAACATGGCAGACGTACACCTGGTCATACAAAAATCACATGCCAGCGATCTCGTGATGCCATCGAAACTAACGACCATACTTGCGGTGGGCGGCATTGCACTGATTACGGCCAACGAAGGCACCGGCCTGCATGAGTTGGTAAGCCGGCATCAGATGGGCATTCTGGTGGAGGCGGAAAACCAGGAAGCCCTTCAAACAGGAATAGGCAGGGCCGTATGGGAAAATACTGCCGACATCGCAAGGAATGCCCGAGAATTTGCAGCCAGCCACCTTTCCATTTCGGGTGTGATGACGCGCTTTAAAGAACAGGTGGCGTAGCGCTTTCTTTTATTGATCAACCATATTCTATTTTATGCTGAACCGGTATCTCAAAATTTGCAGTATCCAGTTGATTGTGCTGGATTTTATCTGGCTGAATGTATTGTTTTTTTTAACCAGCTCCTGGTTGCAGCGGTACGACCGTATGCAGGATATTAATGTGGATATTTTCCTCGTGGTATCAAATCTCTCCTGGCTGGTGGCTTTATATACTACTGGTATTTATTTCCTTAGTCAACAGTTATCGTTTGACCGTATCGCCCGCAAAACCATACAGAGTATATTGTTGTACCTGTTGCTGTTGTTGTTGTCCTTATTTCTGACCAAGCAGTTATATTCCCGGTTGTTTATCCTGAGCTATTGCTCCAGCTTCCTTTGTATGGTATTGCTGGGCCGCTGGCTTTTTTACAAGGTAACCCGGCATATCCTGCATCGCAGCGGCGTGGAAAAGAAAGTGGTGATCCTCGGGTATAATGATCTTTCCAAACAGCTGGCGGACCAGTTGATAGGAGATAACAGCAATCTTAAGTTTGAAGGTTATTTTGAAGAATACAGCAACGTGCATGAGTTGTCTTACTACCCGGTGATAGGCAACCTGGAGGCTTGCGTGCCTTATGCACAGTCTAACAACATCCGTGAAATATATTCCACGCTATCTCCCGAAAAATTTCCTTACCTGTATACTTTGGCGAGGGAGGCAGAACTGAATCTCATTCATTTCCGCTTTGTGCCCGATTTCAAGTTGTTTGTAAACAGGCAGATCTTTGTGGATTACTTTAATAATATTCCCATTATATCATTGCGTTCTGAACCGTTGGATGATATTGCCAACCGTATCCGTAAACGTGTGTTTGATATTATCTTCAGCAGTCTGGTGATTGTTTTTATTCTTACCTGGCTGATCCCTTTGCTGGCGTTGCTGATCAAGCTGGAATCGCGGGGACCGGTGTTCTTTATTCAATATCGTACAGGCCGTAATAACCTGAATTTTCCGTGTTTGAAACTGCGGAGTATGTATGTGAATAACGAAGCGAACGCGAAGCAGGCCACGCGGCATGACAGCCGGTTTACGAGGATCGGGCGTATCTTGCGTAAAACAAACCTGGATGAAATGCCGCAGTTCCTCAATGTTTTTATGGGTGATATGTCTATTGTAGGTCCCCGTCCACATATGCTTCGTCATACCGAAGAATTTTCCCGGGTGATCCAGCAATACATGATCCGTCATTTTCTGAAGCCCGGTATTACCGGATGGGCGCAGGTTTGCGGTCTGCGTGGAGAAATTACGGAAGAATCGCATCTGCGCAAAAGGATTGAACATGATATCTGGTATATGGAAAACTGGTCCGTATATCTCGATCTCCGTATTATATTTTTAACGATCAGGAATACGATTAAGGGAGATGAAAATGCGTTTTGAATAGGTATGGTTTGTGTGAATGATTGGGTCCTGCCTCATCATTAAAATCACCAAAACCATGGCAAAGAAAAAAAATCCTATTATCGGAACGTCAAACAGGAAAGTGGATAGTCTTACCCCGCATACAGAAGAAGGGGTGGATCAATTCCTGACAACTAACCAGGGAGTACGCATTAATGATAACCAGAACTCGCTGAAAGCGGGCGAACGTGGTGCGTCGTTACTGGAAGATTTTATTTTAAGGGAGAAAATTACACACTTTGACCACGAACGCATTCCGGAAAGAATTGTGCATGCACGGGGAGAGGCCGCTCACGGCTATTTCAAGGTGTATGAGTCTATGGCGAAATATACAAAGGCCGGTTTCCTGCAGGATCCGTCGAAACAAACACCGGTATTTGTCCGCTTTTCCACAGTAGCGGGCTCACGGGGTTCTACTGACCTGGCCCGCGATGTGCGCGGCTTTGCGGTGAAATTTTATACAGATGAAGGGAATTATGATCTTGTAGGTAATAACATGCCGGTGTTTTTTATCCAGGATGCCATGAAGTTCCCGGATTTTGTGCACGCCGTTAAACCGGAACCACACAACGAAATGCCCCAGGCTGCTTCCGCGCATGATACCTTCTGGGATTTTATTTCTCTCGCACCGGAAAGCATGCATATGATCATGTGGGTGATGAGCGACCGCGCTATTCCCCGCAGCTTACGTATGATAGAAGGATTTGGCGTGCATACTTTCCGTTTTATCAATGCAGCAGGTGAGGGCAGCTTTGTAAAGTTTCACTGGAAACCTTTGCTGGGTGTCCATTCCGTGGCATGGGATGAAGCGCAGAAGATCTCCGGTAAGGACCCGGACTTTCATCGCCGCGATTTATGGAATGCCATTGAATCCGGAGCTTACCCCGAATGGGAATTGGGCGTGCAGATAGTAGCAGAGGAAGATGAACATAAGTTTCCCTTCGACCTGCTGGATCCTACCAAAATAATTCCTGAAGAAGTAGTACCGGTGATGCGCATCGGCAAAATGGTATTGAACCGTAACCCGGATAATTTTTTTGCGGAGACAGAACAGGTGGCTTTTCATCCCGGGCACCTCGTGCCGGGGATCGACTTCACCAATGATCCGCTGTTGCAGGGAAGATTATTTTCCTATACGGATACGCAGTTGTCAAGACTGGGCAGTCCCAATTTCCACGAAATTCCCATCAACCGCCCGATAGCGCCTGTGCATAATAATCAGCGCGATGGTCACATGCGGCAAACCATCAACCGGGGTGAAACCGCTTATGAGCCTAATACTATCAGCAATGGATGCCCTTTCCAGGCAAAAATGAAAGACGGCGGTTTTACTTCTTATGAAGAAAGAATAGATGCTAAAAAGATCCGTGGCCGCAGCGAAAGTTTCTTTGATCATTTCAGCCAGGCTGCTTTATTTTATAACAGCCAGTCGGAAGCGGAGAAAAGGCATTTGATCAACGCGCTGCGTTTTGAACTTGGCAAAGTAACCCGTACGGATATACGCGAGCGGATGGTCGGGGTTTTAACACAGGTGGACCGGTCACTCGCCGCGCAGGTGGCCGAAGGCTTAGGATTACCCGTGCCGGAGAAACCGGAGTATCCTGTTAACCACATACGGCCTGCGGATGCGGAGGTGGAAAGTTATGAGCCGCGAACCGTAAAACAGCAGGTAGATACTTCTCCGGCGTTGAGCATGGCCAATACCGTGAAAAATACGGTGAAGTCGAGGCAGGTGGCTTTCCTGGTGGCAGATGGCGTTTCCGGCAAAGACATTGCTCAGATGAAGGCAGATCTGGAGGCCGCAGAAGCGCAGGTGCAGCTGATTGCGCCGAAGCTGGGTGTCATAAAAGCAGATGGCGGCGCAGATCTTGAAGCGGATCAGAGCTTTCTTACGGCGGCATCCGTATTGTTTGATGCGGTATATGTACCCGGAGGCAAAGCCAGTGCAGCTGTGTTAGTCAAAGAACCTGCAGCGTTGCATTTCATCAACGAAGCCTATAAACATTGCAAGGCAATTGCCGTAAGTGGGGAAGGTGTGGAAGTGTTGAAGAAAACCTATCTGCAAACAGAAAATAATGAACCTGGTTTGTTGCTGAACAAAAGTGGTGAGGATTTTATAAACGCCATTGCACAGCATCGTTTCTGGGAGCGGGAAGCCAACGACAGCATCCCGGCATAGATATTTTATTAAGTTAAATGAAAGGTTTAAATTCAGGGATATCTGAAATTAAAATATTCCTATGGAGATAAGAGCCATTATTACAGGAAGTACCGGAATGGTAGGGGAAGGGGTGCTGCATGAATGTTTACTTCATCCGGATGTAAAGGAGGTGTTGGTGATTAACCGCAGGCCCTGCGGCGTGCAGCATCCCAAGCTAAAGGAAATCATTCATGAAAATTTTTATGACATGCTGCCTATCGCCACAAAGCTGCATGGATATAATGCCTGTTACTTCTGCCTGGGCGTTTCTTCTGTTGGAATGAAGGAAGACCGGTATAAGCGGGTCACGTATGATCTTACGATGGAAGTGGCTAAAACACTGGCCGCGCTCAATTCAGATATGACCTTTTGCTATGTTTCCGGCGCGGGCACCGACAGCTCGGGGAAAGGGCGCAGCACGTGGGCGCGGGTAAAGGGCAAAACAGAAAATGACCTGCTGAAGCTGCCGTTCAAGGCGGCGTATATGTTCAGGCCGGGGTTCATGTTGCCTACCGATGGACTGAGGTATACCCAGAAATATTATAAGTATATGACCTGGGCTTACCCGTTTTTCCGGCGGGTTTTTCCGCAGTGGGTGACTACGCTGGCGGAAGTAGGGCAGGCCATGATCAATGTTACCCGTTATGGCTATAAGAAACCGGTGCTGGAAGTAAAAGATATCCTGACTTTGGCCCATCATCCATAATACTGGTAACCTTCGGGATAGCGGTCTACTTTATATAGATGGCGGGGTGTATATTTGCATCTTGTTACTTTAACAGTGTAACAGTTGTAGGTTATGAGATGACTGGAATAATCCTATCCCGGGTCCAAATAAAAAAGGCGGTGCTTCGGCGCCGCCTTTTTGTTTACAGATAAAATCCCCTCATTTTTAGGTTATCTCCCTAAAAAATCTTTACTTCACGTTAAAATGACGCAAACAAAGTATGAAGTCTTTCCACGAGTATAAGAACCCCTCCCTGGCGGTAGACCTGGTGGTATTTGGCTACCACAATAATACCTTGTCGGTATTGCTGCTGAACCGTAAGGAGGAGCCGTTCAAAGACTGCTGGACCTTACCGGGCGGCTTCCTGCAAATGGAAGAGACCTTCCTGGACACCTGTTCCCGCATCCTGCAAACGAAGCTGGGCATGAAGGAAGTATTTCTCGAACAGCTTTATTCCTTTGACGCACCCGACAGGGATCCGCGTGGCCGGGTAATAGCTGTGGGATATTACGCCCTCATTAACCCCGCTAAATTTGATGTGGTGGCAGGTAGTATGGCCAACGATGTAAAGTGGTTCAATGTCAGGAAAATGCCTGCCCTGGGCTTCGACCATAAACATATTTTTAAACAGGCGCTGCAAAGGCTCCGGTCAAAGATCCAGTATTACCCTGTAGGATTTGAATTGCTGGATGAACTGTTTACCATTACGGAGTTGCATGAACTGTATGAGTGTATCCTGCAAACAACCATCGACCGGCGCAATTTCCGCCGCAAAATACTGGACGCCGCCTATGTGATCAACACCGGCCTGAAACGCGAAGGGTTGAAGAACAGGCATCCTGAACTGTACAAGTTCAATAAACAACTGAAGAAAAATAGTTTCCAGATCAATATTCCCACTGAAACCTGATGTTATGGAAAAAATCACTTACACCCCGGAAATCTTTACCGTCAAAAATTTCCTCAGCGCCGAAGAATGCGCCCAACTCGTAGAAAAAAGTGAAGCAATGGGCTACGAGGAAGCAACCGTAGACGTAGGCGGCGGTGTACAACGGATGATAAAAGGTGTACGAAATAATGAACGGGTCTTGTATAAAGACCTGGCTTATGCTACCTTTATCTGGGAACGGCTGAAAAATTTTGCTCCGGAAGGAAAAGAAAACAGAACCGCCTCCGGTGTGAATGAGTTGTTCCGGTTCTATAAATACAGCCCTGGACAACGCTTCAAAATGCACAAGGACGGCAGTTTTGAGCGGAACAGGATTGAAGCCAGCCAGTATACTTTTATGATCTATCTGAACGAAGCATATACCGGCGGGGAAACCATTTTTGCTTCCGGCGAAATTATCCGCCCGGAAACAGGTACCGCCCTGATATTTCATCACCCGTTGCGGCATGAAGGTGCGTTGCTTACCGCCGGTGTGAAATATGTGCTGCGAACAGACATTATGTACAAATAAAACAAAACATGCCCGCAACCTACGTAATAGGTGATATACACGGTGCGCTGAAAGCCCTCAAACAGCTGGTAGAGCGTATCGCGCCGAAAACAACCGATACACTGATTTTTTTAGGTGATTATGTAGATGGATGGTCTGAATCTGCCGAAACCATCACCTGGCTCATGGAATTGGCATCACAATACACCTGTATTTTTATAAAAGGAAACCACGACGCCTGGTGCGAATCCTGGCTGAATGGCGTAATGCCCGAAGCCTCGTGGCAACGCAATGGCGGTAAAGCTACGGTGGACAGCTTCAACAAACTATCGCCCGCAGCGCTGGAAGGCCACAAGGAATTTCTGAACCGCATGCGCATGTATTACATCGATGACCAAAACAGGTTGTATATACACGCCGGGTTCACTTCCACCCACGGCCCCGCCCATGAAAGGTTTGAACCCATGCTCTATTGGGACAGAAGCCTGTGGGAACTCGCCCTGGCAATGGACCGCAGCATTCCGAAGAACTCCATGTTTTATCCAAAAAGGCTGCTGCAGTTTAAAGAAATCTATATCGGTCATACCCCCAGCCTTAATTACGGTGAGGAGCTTCCCATGATTGCCTGCAATGTGCATAACATCGACACCGGGGCAGCATTCAAAGGCAAAATATCGGCCATGAATGTGGATACGAAGGAAGTGTGGCAAAGTGATGCCGTGTATTTGCTGTACCCGGGGGAGAATGGCCGGAATCCATAAAAAAAAAGCACCGGAATGCCTGAGCATTCCGGTGCTTTAAACTTTAAGACAACTTCTTACTGAATCACTTCCTGCATTCCCTGCATGCCTGCACCCATGTTCTTTCTCTTAAACAGGCTGGCGTCAATTTTACCAAACCGGTAAGCAAATGTCAGGCGCATCATCTGCGGGTCGCGCAGGCGGCTGTAATACTGTGTGAAATAATCGCTTTGTGAATATTGGTCAGACCAGCGGGTCCTGAAGATATCATTTATACTAAAGGTTACTGAAGCCGCATTGTTTTTCAGGAAGCTCTTTTTGATGGCGGCGTCTACACCATAAAAAGAGGCGATGTAGCCCTGCGAAGCATTCTGCGACTGCTGCATAGGCGGACCGGCCTGCACGTTCTTGTTGTCATTTACAGGCAAATTGGTTTTCGACTGGTAAGTACCTGTGAGCTGCACTTCAAAATTTGCGGGCAGCTTAAAGGTGCTGTTGAGTTTACCAAACCAGCTCCAGAGCGCATCCTGCGATTGCGTTACATTGTCTGTATTGATCTTCGAATTGTAGAGATTCACATTGGCGGTAGCACTCCACCATTTGGTGAAATTATACATGGCAGTCACTTCCGCACCGGCAGAATAGCTGGAATTCGCATTGATATAAGTGTTCACCAGCAGTTCCTGGCCATTTACCGGATCGGTTTCCTTTGTGAGGTAACGGGTGATCAGGTTGTTGGTATGTCTGTAATAGAGAGATGCCAATATGGTATTGTTTCCTTTCAGCGTTTTCAGGTACGACATTTCCAGTGAAGTAGTGAACTCCGGTACCAGCCCCGGGTTACCTTTCGTGATGTTTAGCTTATCGGTAGAGTCGGTGAACGGAATCAGCTGGAAGAAGTTAGGCCGGTTAATACGACGGGTGTAGCTCACCTGCAGTTCCTGGTCGTGTTTCAGCTTCTGGCTTAAAAACAGGGATGGGAACAGGCTTACCGGGTAGTTGTTGGAGAAATGCTGTCCGTTGTTGAGCAGATCACCGGTGTAATTGGAACTTTCCGCACGTACACCTACTTTATAACCAAAATTACCAATGGTGTTGGATACGCTTACATAAGCGGCGTATACATTATCACTGTTTTTATAATTATTGGAGGCGGCCGGTATCAGTACATATTCCTTTGTTTCAGGGTCCAGCATATAGTTGTTGAAGTTGCTCTTAATTTTACGGACAGAGGCTCTCAACCCGGTTTCCAGCTTTAATTTACCATTGAAGGGCTTTACATAATCCGTTTGGATGGTCATAAAGCTCATGGCACCATTACCCAGGATCTGTTGTATATCGCTGCCGCTGATGTTGCTGCCGGCATAGCGGTCGGTCCGGTAATCGGAGTTATTATCGCTCTTTCCGCCAAAATAGTTGAAGTCGGCGGTCAGTTCTTCTCCTTCTTTAGGGAACAGGTGTTTCATTCCCAATACCACGCCGTTAGCGTTGAACTTGTTATGGGAACTGGAGTTACGCTGACTGAAGGACCTTATATCGCCGGCTTTATTCAGGGTGTCGGTATTAATATCGATCCTTTCAGAAGGATTCATGGAGCCATGCACCTTGATCCCGGCCACAGACAAGGTGGTACGGTTGGTAACAAACCAATCGAGTCCAAGTTTACCAAAAACGAAACCGCCATCTGTTTTGTTGGCGTTGTATTGGTTGATGTTGGTGGCCGGTTCATCTGCAAAGTTGTTACGCTCGGTGGTACCATTGGTACGGCCTTTCATCTGGTTGCCCATTACGCTGGCGGAAATATTTACCTTATCCTGGCGCAGGTTAAAGTCCGCGCCGCCATTTACAGCGCCGCGTTTATCCACACCGGCACGCAGGTTACCATTGTAACCCGTTTTGCGGTTCTTTTTCAGCACAATGTTCAGGATACCGGCGCTACCACCGGACGCATCGTATTTGGCAGAAGGATTGGTGATCACCTCTACGTTTTCAATCGCATCCGCCGGAATCTGTTCCAGGGTGAGGGTGGTCGGGCGCCCGTCGATATACAGCTGCGGGGCGCTGTTGCGCAGGGTTACATTACCGTCGATATCCACATTTACAGAAGGCACGTTTTTCATTACATCCAGCGCGGTACCACCGGCGCTGACGATGTTTTTCTCCACGTTAAATACCTTTTTATCGATATCCATCTGCATGAGCGGTTTGGTGCCGGCTACAGTAACGCCTTGCAGCTGGGTAGTGCTTACCGCCAGCTTAATATTGCCGAGATCCTTTTCAAAAGGAGGAAAGGTCACCGCTTGTTCCACAGTTTTGTACCCGGTAGCAGTGATCCGCAGTTTCAGCGGGCCCCTGCCGGGCAGATCCTCCAGGCTGAACTCACCATTACCTTTGGTCAGCACGCCTTTCAGCAGCTTTTCCTTCATTTTTTTTGTGGCGCTATCCATACGGTTCTGCAGGATAATTACGGAAGCATAAGGAACGGCTTTACCATCGGGGTCAATAATTTTGCCATATACATGGCCGCTCATTCCCATACCCATCGGCATCTTAGCGCCTGCGGGAGGCTGAGCTACAGCACTCATTGAAAGCAAAAACAGGGTGATAAACAAATAAATCTTTTGCATTTTATATAAATTCAGATCATGCAAAAGTATACCCGCCAGATGGATAAAATAAATTAAATGAGATGAGTGGGGAAAAAACTGCTACGAACTGTCGGATCACTGACCGGCCTTTCCGGCAATAGCATATACCGCATCACGGTAGGTATCGCCCACCGGGAATTCCAGCGTATCGAGGAATACACTGGTTTTCCGGATAGCAGTGATGGCGGCAATGGAAACGATATACGACTTGTGCACACGCACAAACCTGGAGCCGGGCAACTGCTCCTCTAATCCCTTGATACTCATGCGTGTAATAACCGGTTTGGGATTGCTGTTCAGGTGGATTTTTACATAGTCTTTTAGTCCTTCTATCCACCGGATATCGGAATACACTACTTTCAGCAGGCTGTAGTCTACATTTACAAAAAAGAAATCAGCCTCTTCCCGGGCGGTTTTTCCACCCGTTTTGAGCAGGAAAAGCTCCTGTGCTTTATTACAGGCTTTGATAAAACGCTCCAGGGACACCGGTTTTACAAGATAATCCGTTACCGCGAGGTTGAAGCCCTGCAAGGCATATTTTTCATAAGCCGTAATCAGTATCACCAGTGGTTTATTGGGCAGCGATTCCAGGAACTGTAACCCCGTAAGTCCCGGCATCTGGATGTCGAGGAATATAAGGTCCACCGGCTGATGCCGCAAAATCTCCATCGCCTCAAATGCGTTGTTGCATTTGCCGGTGAGCTGCAGGTACGGAACCATGCTGATATTGTCTTCCAGCAGGTCCAGCGCTAACGGTTCATCGTCTATGGCGATACATTTCATCATCAGTGGAGATTTAATTGCAAGGATACTATAAACCAGTCATCTTTTTTATCTATATGCAAAACATAATTATCTCCATATAACAAATTCAAACGCCTTTTTACATTGGTAAGACCTATACCGCTGGTTTTATCTTTTATTTCGGAAGAATCTTTATTGAAACGGTTCTGCACAGAAAAAAATAATTTGTCATCCCGCGTATATAGCCGGATATCTATCGTAGCATCGGTGATCATGCCGGTACCATGCTTAAAAGCGTTTTCCACAAAGGGAATCAGCAGCATCGGCTCTATTTCATAACAGGTGTCGCCCGTTTCCAGCGATACCCGGATACTTACGTTCTTCCCGAAGCGTTGCTGCTGCAGGTCGATATAGCTTTGCAGGTATTCTGTTTCTTTTTGCAGGGGAACTTTGTCCTCATCCGCTTCGTATAGCATATAACGCATCAGCGACGAAAGCTTGATGAGAGAGGGTTCCAGCACATCCGACTTTTTACGCGCCAGCGATACCATGTTGTTGAGCACATTAAACATAAAATGCGGACTTACCTGCGAACGGAGCAGCGACAATTCCGTTTTCAGCAACTCATTTTCCCGTGCACTCGTTTGTCTTTCCAGCTTCATTTTATCAACAATCATCTGGAAGGCAGTACTGGCGGATAGTACAAAGAAAAAAATGAAGAAAGTGAACAGGACGGTGGGTTTAATATCTATGTGATGCGGTTTCAGGAATATCTTTTCAAAACCATACCGCATGGTACACATGAAAATAAAGATCCCTACTATATAAAGGATATAATCGAAAATTTTCTTTTTATACACCAGCTTCGGAATAAATACCCAGGCATTCAGGTAAAAAAAAACGACCAATACGAGGTAAGTAAAATACATATACAAGGTCCACATCTGTTTTTCATTCAGGAGGTCCCGGTCGTACTTCTCGTTCGTAGGATGTAACAAATAGGGGAGAGAGAAGAATATCAGCCACGCGAGGATATGCCTGGCTATTATTGCCCATTTCTGCTGGTACCATTCCTGTTTCATGGCGGCAAATTAGGGGATTTGTGTAATTATCAAGGCAGAGTTGCGACCAATTACAATAATTCTACGACTAACTCGGAAAAGAACAAAGCTTTCCGGGGAAAAATCCCGGAAAGCCTGTTAAGCAGTTTTCCTGGCGGTCACCAGCTCCTGTATCCTGGCGGGGCCGGTGACTACATTCGCTTTCAGGTCGCTCAGAATGGAGTATAACCCAAAATAGGTACGGTTAATATAGAGACTATGCCTGGAGCCACGCGCTACCTTTGAATCACGGATCTCTTTCATATTGTAGAGTTCATCCATGTAGGCATATATTTCATTAAAATAAACTTCGTTGCCGAAATCAAAGTTGTCCAGCGTAAAGGGGAGGGTCAGCAAATCGATCATATGCTGGAAAAGGCCGGAGAAGAATTCCACCTCTTTGGGGCTGTCCGACGGATGGATCATTTCCAGGTTGGTATAGATCTGGTGCCGGCGTTTCTCGTCTTTTAACACCTCTTTGTCAACCAGCAGGAAGTAATTCTCATAGAAATCTTCGGGTATTTCCTTTACACAGCCAAAATCAAAAATGCCGACAGTGCCATCCGGGCGCATCAGGAAATTGCCGGGATGCGGGTCTGCATGCACCTGTTTCAGGCTATGTACCTGGAACTGGTAAAAGTCCCAGAGGGCCTGGCCAATTTTATCCCGCACTTCCTGCGAAGGGTTGGTCAGCAGGAATTCTTTCAGGTGCTGACCATCCAGCCAGTCCATGGTAATGATCCGGTCCGACGACATTTCCGGGTAGTAACCGGGAAATTTCAGGTTGGGAATATGCGCGCATTCCCTGGAAAGGTCCATAGAACGGCGGAGTTCCAGTTTGTAGTCGGTTTCCTCCAGCAGTTTACTTTCTATTTCGTCGAAATATTTGTCCATGTCCACCTCGTTCATGCCCACAATGCGGATGGCAAAGGGTTTCACAATACGGAGGTCTGACTTTACGCTATTGGCTACGCCGGGATACTGGATTTTAACGGCCAGCTTTTTACCATCTTTGGTGGCTTTATGCACCTGCCCTATAGAGGCGGCGTTAGACGCCTGCAGGTCAAACTGGTCGTACAGCTGTGAAGGCGATTTCCCCAATGTCTTTACAAAAGTATTTACTACCAGCGGGCCGCTCAGCGGGGGAGCGCTGTATTGCGACATGGCGAATTTTTCGGTATAGGCTTTCGGCAACATGCCTTTATCCATACTCAGCATCTGCGCCACTTTCAGTGCGCTGCCTTTCAGGTTACTCAGCGTATCGTAAATATCCGCGGCATTGTCCTGGTGAAGCTCTTCTTTGGTGGTAGAAGGGTCCATCAGCTTGCGGGTGTAGTGTTTGATATAGTTGGTACCTACCTTAAGTCCTGTCGTAACGAATTTGCCTGCCCTTTCCACTTTGGAAGTGGGAATATTGGATTGTTCTTTCATGATGCTTATTTCCGCGTAAAAATAAATTTCCCGAAATCCAGCAAACTATCCAGTGTATTGGATTTGATCAGCTGGAAGCTCAGGTTCACCGCTTTTTCAATGGCGGCATCGGTCATCTCAAACTGGTTGCTGGTATCATCCAGCCAGTATTTCAGCACAAACAGGGCCTGTAACCAGAAACCATGTACATATTGGTCGGAGATATATTTCCTTTCCTTGATTTCGCTGGATTGATAACCTTCTTTTACCAGGTCACTTACATACTTATTAAATGCGTGACGGAAAGTTTCCAGTTTGTTGCGGTACAGGTCCGGTAACCGGAAGTGTTTGCGCTGCAATAACAGGTAACTCCGGTCTTCTTTCAGTTTCTGCACCCAGAGAAAGTAAAAGGCCAGCAGTTTTTCCTGCGCATTATATTGCTGATAAATTTCATCTGCATGCAGTTGATCCAATGTTTGTTGGAAGATAGCTAACCAGATATCTTTTTCTACCGCTTCCAGTGAACTGTATTGTTCATAGAATTCGGTTTCAGAAACGTCTACAAGTTTGCAGAGTGCATAAACAGAAACGGGCGCTTTGCCGTTTTCCAGCCAGTACACTTTATAGGCGTTGCGGATGAGCTGTTTGTCCATAAGAAAAAGTTTTATAATGTTGATGTAGCCCGTCCGGAGTGGGTTCCGGAGGTTAAAAATGCGGGTACATACAAATTTACGTCATGCACAGTTATAAACCCTTTTTTATAGGCTGGGGAAATGTTAAAATCTGCGACTATCTGCGCTAAAATTATTATGTGAAAAAAATGCGGCTGTATTTATAAAATAGCTATATCTTTGCACCCGAATTCCTTATTCTTCATCTTTTTAAAATACAAGGAATCATGACAGAACGTACCCACATATCGCTCCTTTCGCTCCTTGCCTGATCAGGCAAACGTTGCTGCTTACCTTTTACATAAGCCGGAATAATACTTGTATGGATCTTATACTTTTTGTATAAATACATTTCGTATATACGGATACGTTAGTGCCTCCGTTTGCTTTATCTCTCCTTTCAGCGGAAGGTGTGTTCCAGCACGGAACAACATTTACATTCATTTATATTTAATACCGCACCGGGTTACCGGCGCCGCCGTGGTGTGCCTTTAAAGGCCTCATCACCGCACATACATCACCTTTTATGGGCAGTATAAAAACAAAAGAACTTAGTAAAATAGGTTATACAAACGACCAGGCCAGAAGCCTCGTCATCAATATTATATCAAAGCATTTCAAACACGAAACGAAGACAGATCTTATAGCGCTGTTAACCGCCATCAAAGCTGATCCGGCCAGCTATCGCTCCCACGAAATACTGGGAAAAATAGCGGACACCTTTATGGATGAACCGGTGGAATGCAATTTTCAGTCGTATGACCTGCTGGAAAAAACAGGTCAGCTGAAAGTATACGGCGCCAAAGAAATAGAACGCTCCGCCAAGCAACAAATGGAAACGGCGATGTCTTTACCGGTTACCATACAGGGCGCCCTCATGCCGGATGCGCACACGGGCTACGGCCTGCCTATCGGCGGCGTATTGGCTACAGATAACGCTGTACTGCCGTTTGCAGTAGGCGTGGATATTGGCTGCCGAATGGCGCTCACCATCTTTGATGAAGGTGAAAGCTTTTTAAAACGCTTCTCCCACCAGGTAAAAGTGGCGTTGAAAGAATACACGCACTTTGGCATGGAAGGCGGCCTGGAATTTCCACAAGAACATGAAGTGCTCGACAGCACAGCGTTCCAGTCGACAGAATTGTTGCGGAAATTACAAGCCAAAGCTGCGCGGCAGTTAGGTTCTTCCGGCAGCGGCAACCATTTTGTGGAATTCGGTTTAATAGAACTGAAAGAAGACAATGCCTTGCAGCTACCACCAAAAAGGTACCTGGCATTGCTGTCGCATTCCGGCAGCCGTGGCCTGGGCGCTAACATCGCGCAGCATTACACGCGCATCGCTATGGATACCTGCAAGCTGCCAAAGTCGGCGCAACAGCTGGCCTGGCTGGATCTCAACAGCGAAGCGGGGCAGGAATACTGGCTGGCCATGAACCTGGCCGGTGATTATGCCAAAGCGTGCCACGACCGCATTCACCTCAATCTCATGAAGGCGCTGGGTTTGCAGTCGCTCGCAAAAGTGGAAAATCACCACAACTTTGCCTGGGAAGATACCCTGGCAAACGGTCAGTCCGTGATCATTCACCGCAAAGGCGCTACCCCGGCTCATGCCGGCGAAATGGGCATCATTCCCGGCAGCATGTGCACTGCGGCCTACCTCGTAATGGGAAAGGGCGTGGACAATGCTTTATACTCCGCCTCCCACGGCGCAGGCAGGGCCATGAGCCGCAAAAGGGCCAAAGAAAGCATGACCGTATCCGGTTTGAAAAAAATGCTGGCCGCTGCAGGTGTCACCCTCATCGGCGGCAGCGTGGAAGAAAATCCGCTGGCATATAAAGACATTGAAGATGTTATCAACGCACAGCAGGAATTAGTAGACATACAGGGCCGGTTTATGCCCGCTATTGTAAGAATGAATAAAGACTAACAACATGGAACAAATGATTATACAGATCACCTCGGGCCGCGGCCCTGCAGAATGTTGCAGGGTGGTGGCAAAGGTGCAGGAAATAATGATAAAGGAAGGCCGCGCAGCAGGCATCAGCATACAGGTACTGGAAAATATCAAAGGAGATATTAACGGTACCCTGCTTTCTGCTACGCTGCTGCTCAAAGGAAAAAATGTAACGGCCTTTTGCGGATCGTGGGAAGGTACCGTGCAGTGGATTGCACAAAGTCCCTACCGTAAATTTCACAAACGTAAAAACTGGTTCGTAGGCATATCTGTATTCGATATCAAAAAACAGGTGCAGTGGAATCCGAAAGACGTAACGCTGGAAACCTGCCGGGCCGCGGGGCCGGGCGGTCAGCATGTGAACAAAGTGGAAACCGCCGTGCGTGGTATTCACCGCCCTAGTGGATTACAGGTGTTGGCCATGGACAGCCGCTCACAACTGCAGAATAAACAGCTATGCCTGGAACGGCTGGAAGCAAAGTTCCTCGCCTGGCAAACGGGCGAGCTGGTAAAACAGCAGCAGGACCGCTGGCAGGAGCATAATGAACTGGAAAGAGGGGATGCGGTGAAAGTGATCCGCGAACGGTTGTAAGAAGCAGGTGTACCGGCTGGTACACCTGCTTTAATATTGCTCTATCGCCTTCGTATACTCCATCTCAAACGTTTCTCCGTAAATCCTTTCATACTCGGCAATAAATGAAGTGTATATTTTCTTCGCAGATGCATGCTGCCGCAGGGTTACCAATGCCTTGCATTTTAGCATCACTGCTTCTTCACACAGCGAATCAAAGGTGAGAATACAATCGCAGATACTGATCACCTCTTCCGGCTCCGCAGCATGTTCCTCCAAGTGGTGGATCAGCAGCGGAATTGCCTGCGCGGAAATATCCGCTTTGAATTTGTCAAGCCATGGATATTCGGTTTCCTGCAAAAATGCGCCTCTTTTTACAATGTCTGCAACCCGGTGAATATTGCTTCCATCGATTGTAATAACGGACAATAGGTGCAGGTATTCAGCCAGATCGACCTGTATCTGCGGATCGTCAAAATGAAAGATCCATTTATCGTTTTCTTTCGCGAGCGTATAGATGCCGGTTTTATCAAGGATGCTTTTCAGCTTGACAATATTTACAGAGCGGTTATTTTTGGCATCTTTCACAGAGCGCCCCGGCCATAGTATTTCATTGATTTTTTCGGAAGAAATACCCGTTTTGCCCAGTAAGGAATGCAGGAATAATAGCAGGAACAATTCTTTTAGCAGCGGGCTGAATAACCGGGTGATATCGTTGCCTTCTTTGTCGAGCACCGTGAAATGCCCGAATAAATAAACAGCCGATGCTGGTTGCGCGGGAAGGATCGTCGTTACCGGCGGCGCTGGCGCTTCCTGCTGTGGCTCAGTGGCCACTAACGGCTCATCATCTTCCTTTACTGTTTTATTAATTTTTACAGCAGAAATTCCCGCCGCCAGCAGAAACAGGGAAAATCCAATGGCTATTGCCAGCAGCAGCCTCATAACGTATTCGGGTATACGCTCATTGGCGGGGGCTTTTACGGCAAGGCCGTAAGGTGAAAAACTAAGCGTATATATTTTGACCTTTGTAATGTTGTTTTTTGGGGAGAAGAAGGTAACGGCTACCAGCTTATCATTTTGCGGACAATAGAACAGGTAGGCAGCTGATTTGGTATCGTAGAAATTGTACGGCAAACTGGCCGCCATTTTAACATAAGTAGGGTTTTTCAGCGAACCCCGGATCAGCTGCAGGGAAGAATTCATTCGGTCGTTGGGAAATGTCAGTGCAAAATATTCCTGGTGCGCGCTGTTGATGATCATGTTACCGGCCAAAGCAAAAGGTTCTTCCGGTTCCTTCAGCTTATAAATAGTTTTGAAGGTCCTGCGCTTTACATCAAACAGCAGGAGGTCGTACAGCGCGTGTGGATTCAGCAGCTGGTCGCCGGTAATACTGCCGTAGCCACCCAGTATATAAACAGAATCTCCCGCGTTGCTGGCGCCTGCTGCGGCTAAGTAGCGTGGCGTGAAAAAGTCGCCGGTTACATGTACGGTATCCCAGTTCTGATGACCGGGATCATACCGGTGTACCTCATTTTTATAGCGGAAGTCGCCATATCCGCCCAGTGAATAAATGGCGCTGTCGTATAATGAAAAGAAAATATTGGAATGCCAGTAGTTGGTTACTGCATCCGCATCAATAGACTGATTCCAGCTGGCGGTGGCTGAATCAAACCGGGCCACCTGTTGCCTGTCGGGAAATAAATTGTACAGTTGATGCCGGGCCATGTCGTATGCCGACCGGATCCCGGCGGGAGTGCCTTGCGGCTGCCCGAGCGCACTGGCAGCCAGTGTTCGCGAGCTGCAGCTGAATTGATATATGGAATCCCTCCCCGTGATATACACATTTTCAGTAGCGGGGTTCATCGCTACACCGGCATTGCTGTTAATAGAAAAGGAGTCGGCCAATTGCCATTCGGTGAATTGTGGCCGCAGCCAAACCGGGTTTTTAATGGTAGCAGTTTGCCCGGTGAACCCATCTTTTGCAACCGTACCGCTTACCTGGTCCAGCGGCCAGTGGTGCAGTAATTCCTGCCCGGTGGAAATTTTCACATCCTTGAGCCGCATGGGCGCTACATCAAAGGTTTTGAATGTTTTGCGGTAATTGGCGCCGAAGCAAATATTCAGCTGGTGTCCGGAAATAACCGGGTGACGGATACTCTTTACTGCTTTCCCGTTTACAGTAACGAGCAGCGTATGCGAACGGGTGTTAATGTCCAGCCGGATGTTATTCCATTGATGGTACAGGGAATCCCGGTCTATCTTAAAAGAAATCCCGGAAAATTCATTACCGGTAACCACATTAAATGCATACGTATGTACATTATATATCAGGTCAATATTTTGTTTCTTTTCATCGGTTATCCGGAAAATATACCCGAAATAAGAAGAAGAAAAAGGAAGGAAAGACAGGTCAAACGAAAGTGCATATTTATCTTTTACTACCAAAGGTTGCCCGGGGAAAAGATCAAGGGAAGTGCGCGATTCCTGCGGAATGTTCTTGCATGCAAACTCCAGTCCGTAAGCTTCCTGGGCTTTGCTGATGATAGTAATAGTCAGTAATGTTAATAACAAAAGAGTAGATCTGTACATTGGCGGCCTTACAATTATTGTTGTAAGAATTTTTCAATTATCCTATGGTAAAAGCGGGTCACCGGCTTTCAATAACGTGGCAAATTACTCGCTAAATAAGTATTATCTCCGATCTGAAAGTTAACTTTAGTTTAAGAAACTTTTCTAGTGTTAATTTAGGCGATTATACACGCATTTCATAATTTATTTTGGGTTAATTCACGCCATTAATCACCAGTTAACCCGCCCGTTAACCCGCACTTCCTTATTTGCAGCAGACATTTTATTATTCCTGATCTACAAAATCACAGAATCACCATGAAGAGATGGTTATGCATTCTACTGCTGCTAGGCTACGCATTCAGAAGCTCTGCGCAATCGCACCCGGTAAAGGGCAGGGTGGTCGACGACGCCGGCCAGCCGTTGCTGGGGGTATCTATTAAACTGTCGGGCACGGGCACCGGCACCAACACGGATACCAAAGGTAATTTCAGTATCAATGCTACTGCCGGCGACCGCCTCATATTCAGTTTTGTCGGATACAAACCGGATACCCTCGCCGTAGGTAATCAAACTAATATCCAGGTAGTATTAAAAGATAATATATCCAACCTCAACGACGTGGTAGTGGTAGGATATGGTACGCAGAAGAAAGCAAATCTTACCGGGGCCGTTGCACAGGTATCCGGCAAGGTACTGGAAAACCGCCCGCTTCCAAACCTCAGCCAGGGACTACAAGGCATGATCCCTAACCTCAATCTCGTACCCGGCGATGGAAAACCGATCCAGTCGCCCGCCTATAATATCCGCGGTACAACATCTATCGGACAGGGAGGAAGTGCCCTTATCCTTATCGATGGGGTAGAAGGGGATCCGGCTATGCTCAACCCCGCCGACGTGGCCAGCGTTACCGTATTAAAAGATGCATCTTCTGCCGCCATCTATGGCGCAAGAGCTGCATTCGGCGTAGTACTCATCACCACAAAAACACCGGTGAAAGACAGGCTGAGTGTAAGCTACTCCTCTAATTACTCTATTAAAAAGCCTACTACCGTTCCCGATATGGTGACTAACGGTTACGAATATGCCAAAAACTTCAATGAGGCCTGGAGCGCCTGGAACGATTATTCCCAGTCGCCACAAAACATCAATAAAACACAACCCTTCTCCAAAGCTTACCTGGATGCCCTGAAAGCGCATGAGGATGATCCCTCCCTGCCAAAAACAATCGTGAATGCCGCAGGTAACTATGAGTATTATGGTAATACCGACTGGTACGGCCTGCTATATAAAAACCATACCACCGCTACAGACCAGAACCTCACCGTTTCCGGCAGCAGCGGTAAAGCCAGTTACTACCTCACGGGTCGTTATTATGGTCAGGATGGATTGTTCCGCTTTAACACCGATGATTATAAAATGTATAACCTGCGCGCAAAAGGAAACATCCAGCTGTTCCCCTTTTTACAGGTGTATAACAATACAGAATTTTCCAACAGGGATTATCACAACCCGCTCAACGTAGGCGAAGGGGGTGGTATCTGGCGCAATATGGCCGATGAAGCGCATCCTTCTTCCATGCTGCTCAACCCGGATGGCACCCTCACCGCCTCTGCTGCTTACACGGTAGGGGATATGTATTATGGTAAAAACGGACTCGACTGGAACAAACAGGTATTCAGGAATACTACCGGCTTTATCGCAAATATTTATAAAGATAAATTCAGGCTGAAAGGCGACTTTACCTTCCAGAATACCGCCGATAACCAGAAACGTTTACGCGTACCCGTACCTTACAGCGCAGCGCCGGGTGTAATTGCTTATGTGGGCAACGCCTACAACGATCTTATGATGAGCAATTACAATACCCTGTACCTCGCCTCTAATCTGTATGGTGAATATGAAAACCGTTTTGGGGGAGATGTGCATTACTTTAAAGCCCTCGTTGGGTTCAACTATGAGCAGTCGACCTACAAAGGATTCGCTACCACCCGCAACGGCCTGGTGTACAGCGATGCCAAAGATCTCAGTCTTGCGCTCGGAACCAATGTAAACACCACCGGCGGCTACGACCGATGGGCCATCATGGGTGAATTCTTCCGGTTAAACTATGCGTATAAAGACCGCTACCTCGTGGAAGTGAACGGCCGCTACGACGGTTCATCGAAATTCCCCTCCGATCAGCGCTATGCTTTCTTCCCCTCCGTATCCGCCGGCTGGCGGGTAGCACAGGAGCCTTTCTGGAAAGTATCGCCAAAAATTATTTCCGATCTGAAAATAAGAGGTTCCTATGGTTCCCTGGGTAATGGCAATGTGGCATCCTACGCCTACCAGGAAAAACTGGCTATCACACAATCATCCCGCGTGATCAACGGCGTAAAGCAGCAACAAACATCACAACCCGTGGTGCTGCCGGATGGCCTTACCTGGGAAACCTCCACCACCCGCGACCTCGGACTGGACCTCTCTGCTATCAATGACCATCTTACCATTAGCGGGGACGCCTATACGAGAATTACCAAGAATATGTTCACCGTAGGACAAACACTTCCCGCTGTATTTGGTACAGATGTACCCAAAGGAAACTATGCCGATCTGAAAACAGTAGGATGGGAAGTCACCGTGGGGTGGAAAGACCAGTTTAATGTAGCCGCAAAGCCACTGCACTATGCAGTAAGCGTTTCTATGGCCGATTATAAGGCCACCATCACCAAATACAACAACACCAATAATAAACTTACAGATTATTATGTGGGGCAGCGCTTCGGTGAAATATGGGGTTACACCAACGATGGCTACTGGACAAAAGATAACGTATCCCAGGCCGCCAAAACACAGGCGCTCTTTAAAGCCTCCAACAGCGGACAATGGCTGCCTGGCGATATCCGGTTTAAGAACCTGGACGGTGATCCTAATATTAATAATGGTGCAAATACACTTAGCCAGCACGGAGATCTTACCATCATCGGTGATACCCTGCCGCGGTATACCTATGGAATCAACCTGAGCGCCGACTGGAATAACTTCTTTATCGGCGCCTTCTTCCAGGGTGTATTACAACAGGATTGGTGGCCGGGGTCAGAGTCAGATGTATTCTGGGGACAGTATAACAGGCCCTATAATTTTATGCCTAAATCACAGCAGGGAAAGATCTGGTCGGAAGACAATCCGGATGCATACTTCCCACGCTATCGCGGGTATGTGGCGCAGAACGGTGCGGGTGAATTAAATCCGCCGCAATCAAAGTACCTGCAAAATGTGGCATACATACGGCTCAAAAACCTGCAGCTGGGTTATAACCTCCCGCACTCGCTGGTATCACGCGCCAGGATGACGTCCGCACGCGTTTATCTCTCCGCGGAAAATCTCTGGTCGTGGTCGCCGCTGTATAAAGTTACCCGCGACCTTGATGTGGAAAGTATCCGCCGTTCCGATGCTGTAACGGATCAGAACAGTTCCGGTAATGGTAATAACTATCCCATCCTGAAAAGCTATACGATCGGGATCAACATCACACTCTGATAAATAAAAAGGAAAAGCTATGCAACAATATATAACTGCATTACTCCGGAAAAGGACGGCACTCATACTGGCAGCAGGGATGTTTATCACCGGTTGCGCAAAGAACCTGGATCAATCGCCGGTATCCACCGCCACTAAAGATGCCGTGTTTGGAAGTGCCGATGGTCTGAAACTCTATGCTAACTCTTTCTACGACGTACTGCCCGGTATCAACGATATCTATAAAGCAGACGGAATGGCCGATTACAGCGCCGTGAATTCCGTTCCCGATTTTTTAAGACAGGGCGGATATACTTCCAGGACTGCTACGGGATGGGACTGGAAAAATTTGCGCAACATCAATTACTTCATCGCTAACTGTACCGATCAGCGGGTACCGGAAGCAATAAGAAATAACTACCTCGGACTGGCCCGTTTTTTCAGGGCATACTTTTACTTCGATAAAGTAAAACGTTTCGGCAATGTACCCTGGATTGGTAAACCCTTTGAAGTAGATGATCCCGCGTTATATGCAGGCCGTGATCCGCGTACAAAGATCATGGACTCCGTGATCGCCGACCTGGATTACGCCGCTGCCAACATTACGCTTACCGGTGATCCTACCTGCAGCCAGATCACTAAAAATGTGGTGTACGGATTTAAATCGCGCGTATGCCTGTTTGAAGGCACCTTCCGCAAATACCAGCAGCAGCTGGGCCTGGCGGGTGGGGCCGACAGTCTCCTGGCCGCCGCTGCCGCCGCCGCTAAAACAGTGATCGATAGTAAGGCGTTTAGTTTAAACCAGATAGGTGGCGCCACGGCGTCATACCGGCAATTATTTACCAGCACGGCGCCGGTTACCGCTGAAGTGATGCTGGCCAATATTGCCAATGCCAGTCTCGGCGCCTTTAACGATGCCAACTGGTGGTATACCAGCGCCACCTATGGCTCCCGGCTTAGCTTTACCCGCAAATTTGTGAACACCTATCTGAATGTGGATGGTACGCCTTTTACCAGCACGCCGGGATATGATACGCTGCCTTTTAATAAAGAAACGCTGGGCCGCGATAACCGCCTCCAGCAAACCATCCGCACGCCGGGATACAAGCGCACCAGCAACGGAACAGTAGTATCTGCACCGCCGGTATTTTCGTATACCTATACAGGTTATATGCCTATTAAATGGTGCCTGGATGACACTTATTACGATAATGGTACCAACAACATCAACGCTATTAGCCTCATGCGCTATGCGGAAATCCTGCTGAACTATGCAGAGGCCCGCGCGGAACTGAAGCTGCTCAGCGACGACGACTGGAAAATAACAGTAGGCGCACTGCGTGCCCGTGCCGGTATTACCGGCGGTATTGCCAGTAAACCGGTGGTCATTGATAGCTATTTAAAAAGCAATTATTTTAACGATATTACCGATCCTTCCCTGCTGGAAATCAGGCGGGAAAGAGGCATAGAGCTGGTGCTGGAAGGCTTCCGTTTTTATGACCTGGTAAGATGGAGACAGGCGCCATTGCTCACCGGTTCCTGGAACGGTATGTACGTGCCGGCGCTGAATGTGCCAATGGATCTCGACAGCGATGGCGTAATGGATGTTTGCTTCTATCAAACGATGCCGGCCAATCCTGTAAAGGGAGTTACCTATATCAATGTATCTCCTCAACTGGGTAGCGGAGTAAATCCACAGCAGTTGTCGCATGGCACTTACGGCGAACTGCATTGGCTGGATAACGTACCGAAAGAATGGTTGGAACGCAAGTACCTGTATCCCATTCCTTACAACGACCTTCAGCTCAATCCCAATCTGCTGCAGAATCCAGGCTGGGAAGAGTAGTATTGATAACCGTATAAATAACAACAGATGAAGAAAAGCGTAATGCTGGTAATGGCCTGTGTAGTCATTTTCTCCTATGGAGTAAAAGCGCAAAAGTTTAATGTAGCTACCTACAATATGCGCAATGATAACAACAAAGACGATTCCATTGCAGGCAATGGCTGGAAGCAGCGCTTCCCGGTGATCGCCTCGCTGATTGCGTTCCACGACTTTGACATTTTTGGTACCCAGGAATGTTTATACCACCAGCTGGAAGATGTGAAAAACAGCCTGTCCGGTTACGATTATATCGGTATAGGCCGCGACGATGGCAAAACGAAAGGAGAATACTCGGCTATCTTCTATAAAACATCGAAATTCAAACTGCTGAAAAAAGGTGATTTCTGGATGTCCACCATTACCGACCGGCCAAATAAAGGCTGGGATGCTGTGCTGCCCAGGATTTGCTCCTGGGGCGAGTTTAAAGAAATTAAAACAGGATTTACCTTTTATTTCTTTAACCTCCACATGGATCATGTGGGCGTAGTAGCCCGCTCAGAAAGTGCGAAACTGATTCTCGCAAAAATAAAAGAGATGACCGGCAACAAACCGGTGATCCTTACCGGCGATTTCAACGTAGACCAAACCAGCGATTCGTATGCAGTACTTCACACCTCCGGTGTATTGGAAGATGCGTATGAAACCACCGCCATCCGCTACGCGCTGAACGGTACCTTCAACAGTTTTAAAACCGACAGCAAAACAGACAGCCGTATCGATCATATTTTTCTGACCAAACAGTTTAAAGTGAGCCGCTATGGGATCCTTACCGATACCTATCGCAGCAAACGTCCGGAGGGCGCCACTCCCGAGGCAAACGCCAACTTCCCCAAAGAAGTGCGTATGTCAAAATATATTGCCAGGGAGCCGTCAGATCACTTCCCCGTAATGGCTACGGTGGAATACCGTAAATAATCACCTCTTTTTTATCAACACGGGCCTGCTGATGCGGGCCCGTGTTATGAACAGGCATTCTATGCAGTCACCTTTCTGTTACCTGCCGGTAATCGCCTTACTGTTTCTAATAGGTTGCACCACCAGCCCGCAAATTAGTACAGAACAGTATATCGACCCTACTATCGGCAATATTTCCACGTTATTGCAGCCCACCAGGCCCGTGATGCAGCTGCCCAATCAAATGATCCGCGTATACCCGTTGAGGAAAGATTACACCGATGATCAGGTCAGCGGGTTTCCATTGCAGGTGGCCGCACACAACAGCGGGCCTTTGTTTGTTGTATTACCTGCCACCGGTAAACTTACACCCGCCGCCTGGCAACAAAAACAAATCTACGACCGGGAAATTATTCACCCCTGGTATTATCACGCTGATTTGCTGGAAAGCAATACCACCGTGGAGTTCACGCCGGGAAGTAAAACAGGTGTCTATCGTTTTACCTATCCTGCCGGCACGCGGAAATATTTATTGCTCGATAGCGCAGGGTATCACACCAACGGAACTACCGTCACTGCACAAACATTTTATCACGATGATGTACCGGTATACTTATATGGAGAATTTAATACGCCTGTTAACGTTATAACGCTTACGGATACACTAGAATATCTTTCCTTCCCGGATACCACCACTAACATCATTACCCTGAAGTACGCTATTTCTTATGTTAGCATGGCGAGTGCGGAAAATAATTTTAAACGGGAGATAGGTGACAGGGATTTCACCGCGGTACAAAATAATGGTCAGCAGCGATGGAAGGCAATAACGGATCAGATCAGGGTAGAAGGTGGCTCCACAGCGCAGCGCCGCTCTTTTTACACGGCCCTGTACCGCTGTCACGAACGGATGGTGGATATCGCAGAAGATACGCTTTACTACAGCGGGTATAATAAAAAAGTAAATCACACTACCCGCCCGTTTTATGTAGATGATGCCACCTGGGATACCTACCAGGCACTGCATCCCCTTCGCATGATCCTTCATCCGCAACAGGAAGCCGACATGTTGCAATCCTATACGGAAATGTACCGGCAAAGTGGCTGGATGCCCACCTTTCCCCGGTTGTATGGCGATCATCCCTGTATGAACGGGTTTCACAGCACCATCGTTTTCCTCGATGCCCTACGCAAAGGCATTCCGTTAACAGACCAGGATACAGCATACGCCGGGATGAAGAAGAACGCATTGATGGCTACCATGCTGCCCTGGCGCAATGGACCCAACCGTCCGCTCGATTCTTTTTATTACACACACGGATATTATCCTGCTTTACCGCCCGGCGACACTGAAACTGTCAGCACTGTACATCCTTTTGAAAAACGGCAGGCGGTAGCCGTTACATTGGGACATAGCTACGACGACTGGGCGTTGTCGCAATTCGCAGCGGCATTAAAACATGATGCCGATGCCCGCCTGTTTGCCGCGCGCGGTGAAAATTACCGGCACCTCTGGAACCCGGGCAATGGCTTTTTTATGCCAAAGGATGCTGCCGGCAACTGGATCAATATAGATCCCGCTTTCGACGGCGGGCCGGGTGGCCGCGACTATTACGATGAAAACAACGGCTGGACCTATCTCTGGCAGGTGCAACACAACCTGCCGGCCCTCATCAGCTTAATGGGTGGCGAGAAACGTTTTGAAGCGAGGCTGGATGAACTGTTCCGCAAAGATCCCGGCATGCCCCGCTATGAACTATGGCACAAGTTCCCGGATGCCACCGGCCTCGTGGGACAATTTTCTATGGGCAACGAACCCGGCTTTCACATTCCCTGGCTGTATAATTATGCCGGCGCCCCCTGGAAAACGCAGAAGCGCGTCCGCTTTTTACTGGACCTCTGGTTTAAAGACAGTGTATTCGGCATCCCCGGCGATGAAGATGGCGGCGGCATGAGCGCCTTTGTAGTGTTTGCCGCTATGGGCTTTTACCCCGTTACGCCCGGCATACCCATCTATACCATCGGCAGCCCCATATTCAGCAGGATCACCATTACCCTTCCGGAAAACCGCCGGTTCACGATTATTGCCAATCACTGCTCCGATACCAATAAATATATCCAAAGCGCCCGCCTGAACGGAGAAGTACTTACCTCTCCCTTTTTCACCCACCAGCAACTTACGCAAGGCGGTACGCTGGAGCTGGAAATGGGCCCCACGCCTGGCCGCTGGGGAGCGAGCGTACACGCCCTCTAGCGGATTTTGTCTTTCCCGCTGATTACGCTGATTATACTGATTACCTTGATTTTTACTTTTGGATTTTATAATAATTAATGGAGACCTAAGCGGATATATTCGCTTAGATCTCCATTAATTATTAATCTAAAAATCCAAAAAAATCCAAAAAGTAAAAATCAAGGTAATCAGTATAATCAGCGTAATCAGCGGGAAAGACAAAATCCGCTGCATTTTACTTATTTTTATAGCGCACCCGGATATCAACCAATTACCACACGTGGAGGAACAAAGTGACATAGCGCTATTACAAAGACTACGGCAATCCGATGAATCGGCGTACACCGAAATATTTCATCGTTATTGGGAGAAACTGTATGCTATTGCGTACAACCGCCTGCGTACCCGCGCTGCAGCGGAAGATGTAGTGCAGGAAGTACTGGCCAGCCTGTGGGTACGAAAAGGGGAGCTGGATATCCGCCACCTTTCCGGGTACCTGGCTACAGCTACGCGGTATGCCGTGTTCCGGCAGATCAGCCGTTTATTGCCGGATCATCCGCTGGATACGGCTGATGTGGCGCAGCAACTGGTACAAAACCCTGATATGGACCACCTTGATTATTGCCGCCTCCAGGAGCGGCTGGGGCAGGAAATCGACCACCTCCCCGAAAAATGCCGTCTCGTATTTTTATACAGCCGCCGCGATCAGTACAGCAATAAAGAAATCGCCGCTGCCCTGCAACTGTCGGAAAAAACGGTGGAAGCCCATCTGACAAAGGCCCTGAAACACCTGCGCGTTCGCCTGAAAGACGTATATCCCTATCTTTCTTTCTTCTTCTGAAAAAAAATATAAAAATAACTAAGGGTAACAGCAGTATTTCTGTACTCTGTTATTATGCAGCACCTAAAAGACCTGATCCAACGTTACCTGAAAGGCAATGCTTCACCCGAAGAAGTGGAAGCGCTTCACGAGTGGTATGATAGCTTCGACGACAGCGAAGTGCCGCTGCCCGTGGAGCCAGGGGAAGACCGACGGATGCTGGAACAGCGGCTGCTCAACAGGTTGAAGCCGGTGATGCAGGCGCCCAAAGTGAAAAAGATTCCCTTCTGGCGTTATGCCGCTGCTGCGGCCCTGCTGGCCCTGGTAGCAGTAGCCGGGAAAATAGGATGGCAGCACCGGTATCCATCTCCCCAAAAAAATATGATGGCGGATAACGCCACCGCAACAGATAAACCGCCGGCCAACCAAAAAGCCATGCTTACCCTGGCCGATGGCAGCACTATTACACTCGATGATGCAGCCAACGGCGCCCTTGGTAAACAAGGCGGTGCAAACATCATCAAAAAAGAAAAAGGACAACTGGCCTACCAGGCCAATGACGCCAGCGACGAAGTAGTATATAATACCCTCACCGTGCCCCGTGGTGGCCAATTTCAGCTGGTATTGCCGGACGGCACCAGGGTATGGCTCAACTCCGCCACTTCCCTGCGTTATCCTACAAGTTTCCAGGGAGCAGAACGGAAAGTGATCCTGCAGGGACAAGCCTACTTTGAAATTGCCGCCAATGCCGCAAAACCCTTTAAAGTACAGGCCAATGAAATGGAAGTGCTGGTGCTGGGCACCCGCTTCGATATGATGGCCTACCCCGATGAACCCACGATCAACGCCACCCTGGTGGATGGAAAAATAAAAGTACAGGATAAGATCCTGCGTCCCGGCCAGCAGGCCGTGCTGGCCCTGTCCGGCCACCAGCTCACCGTTCGCGATGCCGACGTCAATAAAATTATGGCCTGGAAAAACGGCCTCTTTGTATTTAATAATATGGACCTGCCAACCATACTGCGGGAAATTGCCCGCTGGTATGATGTGGAAATTGTGTATCAGTCCCCACCCGGTAAAGAACTGTATGGTGGCGGAATCAGCCGGAATCTTAATTTGTCAGCCGTATTGCGCGTGTTAGAAGAAAACGGAACTAATCACTTTAAAACAGATGGAAATAAAGTAGTGGTATTACCGTAAAACCTGTAAAAAAAGCATATGAAGTAACACATTGAACAATGAAAAAAGCCGGAGGTGGTGACACACCCCCGGCAGCAGCTCAGCATCCTGTAAGATCAGCGACGATCATTTAAGAATTCTAAACCTTATTAAAAGTATGCATTTAAAATTTAAGGAGATACCATTTCTCCCAAAGGGACTTTTATTAACCAAAATTTTGCGGGTTATGAAAATGACCACCTGGCTTATCCTGATCGCCTGCCTACATGTAAGCGCCAGGAGTTTTTCACAACAGGTTACCCTCTCTGTGAAAAATATGCCGTTACAGAAAGTATTTGCAGAAATAATCCTGCAATCGGGGGCCACCATCGTATACAATGAATCTGCCCTCAAAAACACCACCCCGGTTACCTTACAGGTAAGCAGCGCCTCCGTGCAATCAGTACTGGAGCAATGCCTGCAACACCAGCCGGTCACCTTCTCTATCAACAACGGGGTATTCGTTATCCGCCCAAAGTCCGATCCCCCGCCGCCGTCAGTGGATACCACTGGCCGTATTACCGGTATAGTACGTGGCCCTGACGGCACACTGCTCCCCGGCGCTACGGTAATTGTAAAAGGCACCAGCAGGGGCAATGCTACCAATGCAGGCGGACAATTCACCGTAGCCGCCAACGCCGGCGAAATACTGGTGTTCACTTTCACCGGCTATGATAAACAGGAACTGCCCGCCCGCAACGGCATGCAGGTAACCCTGCGAACCGCCAACAGTCAGCTGGATCAGGTAGTGGTAGTAGGCTACTCTGATAAAAAGAAAAGCGAATTAACCAGCGCCGTTACCGTTGTAGACGCTGCAAAACTGAAAGACGTTACCACCAACGATGTAGGTACTATGCTGCAAGGTAAAGTAGCCGGTCTCCAGGTGGTAAGCAGCTCCGGTGTGCCCGGCGCCGCAGCAGAAATCCGCATGCGCGGCATTTCTTCGGTCAACGCGTCGCAAAGTCCGCTCGTAGTAGTGGATGGTATCATTGGCGGCAACTACGACCCCAACGATATTGAAAGCGTAACGGTGCTCAAAGACGCCGGCGCCACTGCCATGTACGGCTCCCAGGCCAATGCCGGCGTAATCATCATCACCACCAAAAGAGCCGCTTCAGGTAAAATACAGTTCCAGGCAAAAGTAACCACCGGCTTCCGCACACCCGACTTTGGCACCATGGACATGATGAACGGCAGCGAATTGTATGAACGCCAGAAAGAATATTACCGCGACTATATTCCAGGCGCTTCCAACAACTCCTACAAAATAGACCTGCTGAAATTTTATAACGAACGCCCGCTCAACCTACGCAACCAGAACTACAATTGGTTAACCGATATGTTCCAACGCGCACCGATGCAGAATGTATATCTCTCCGCCAGTGGCAAGTCGGAAAAATCAGATTACTACCTGGGCCTCTCTTATTACAACGAGAAAGGAACTTTTATGAATACCAACTACCAGCGCGTAAACCTGAGAGCCAATTCTACTTACCACTTTACCAAACGTATCAGCCTAACCAACAACATCAACCTCAGCGGCTCCTTTGGTAAAACATACGACTACAACGATATGTATTATGCTTATCTCAACATGCCCTGGGATAACCCGTACGACAGCTCCGGTAAAGCATTGTATGTAGATGGTAATTCGCCCTTCAAATGGTGGTCGCGCGATAAGGTAAATCCTATTCACACCATTAATAATTCGGAACATCCCTACAAGAATTTTGATGTGAATTATGACATGGGACTTAACATCGGTATCACCGACTGGCTCACATTTACCAGCACCAACCGGCTTTCGCTGGGATACAATAAAAATAAAACCTGGTATTCGCCGGATGTGGCCGGGCAATACCATAGTACCGGTTACCTCAGTGAATTCAGTACACTTAACTATGGATACATCTCCAACAACCTGCTGAAAGTAGATTTCCGTATGGGCGATCACCGCATCAGCGGCCTCGCGGGCGTAGCGTTTGAAGGCAGCAACACCGACGTGCTGGGCGCCTCCGGGAAAGGACTGCCCGCCGGTTTAAAAGTGCTGAACGTAGTAGCCAACAGCCAGGTTGTAAATGGTAGTATCAATGAAGCTATTATACAGTCGTTCATCTCACAGGTAAACTACAGTTACCTCGATAAATATTTCCTCACAGGATCATTCCGTGTGGATGGCTCTTCCAATTTTCCATCCGGTAACCGATGGGCATCTTTCCCATCTGTTTCTGCCGCATGGTTAATGAGTAATGAAGATTTTCTGAAAGATAATGCGGTGTTCACTAATCTGAAACTCCGCGCCAGTTACGGCGTTACCGGTACACAGGACATCGGGTCATCGCGCTATCTGGCGTTGTTTTCACTGGCCAGCCAGTACAACGGACAAATAGCGGCTACGCCATCACAGCTGCCCAGCCCGGATCTTACCTGGGAAAGCAAATACCAGTGGAACGGCGGTATCGATATCGGGTTGTTTAAACGCATTGACCTGAGCGTGGATGTGTATAACAACATCACCAAAAACCTGTTACTGCAGGTATCACAACCATTGTCGGTTGGCTTTGAAACACGCTGGCAGAACGTAGGCGAGCTGGTGAACAACGGTGTGGAACTGGGCATTAGCTCCGTGAATATCCGCGGCCGGAAATTCCAATGGAGCACCGATTTTAATATCAACTTCAACACCAACAAGCTGCAGAAGTTCCCGGCCAGTATCATCAACACACAATCTACCTGGAGTATTTCACAGATCTACCGCAATGGCGGCAACCTGTATGAATTTTATATGCCCAAATGGTTAGGGGTAGATAAACAAACCGGCGCACCTTTATGGGAAGTGGTGGATAAAGATGGCAACAGGTCATCTACCTCGGATTATGCCAGCGCCACCTACCAGGAAGTAGGCTCCGCGTTACCGAAGTTCCAGGGCGGCATGACCAACACTTTCACCTATAGCGGTATCTCTTTAAGTGCAAATATCTATTTCCTTTCCGGCAACAAAGTATACAGTAATAACCTGCGCTTTGTGGAAAATGATGGCAACGAACCTTACTATAACCAGGTGAACCTGCCCAAAGGCAGCAGTACCTGGGCAAAGCCCGGCGACAATGCCACAGAGCCCAGTCCGCAGAATTCTGCCAACAGCACGCAAACGTCTACACGCTTTTTGAAAGACGGCAGCTTCTGGGCATTGCGTAACATCAGCCTGAGTTACGAACTACCCAAAGCATTGGTAAACAGGTGGCGCCTCGATGGTGTGACCGTTGGCTTCACCGCCGATAACGTGCATACGTTCACCAATTTCCTGGGACAGGATCCGCAAACTACCATCACACCTGGATCACAGGTAATGCCTGGCGTGTCGGATTTCAAGTATCCCAACAACCGCCAGTACCTGTTCAACATTAATTTCAGATTCTAAAATGCCTGTCATGAGATCAGCGATTATAATATTAATACTACTGCCTGTGTTGTTATGGCAAACAGGTTGTATGAAAGATGTGAATCCAAGCGATGCCCTCACCACAGAAACCATTACCGGTTCTCCCGAAGGGCTGAAGAATGCCGTGAATGGAGCATATTCACTGCTGAAAGATCACGTGCCGTTTAATGGCACCACCGATGATAACAACATGTACCTGCGGCAGTATTTCCAGTTGTCGGATTTTGCCAGTGATGATATCGTATGCGGACAAACAACAGAAGATCCCCTGTTTTATAGTTTCTCGTTAGGCCACTCGCCAACGCAAACGAATACACGCTATTTCTGGTATATCTCCTATAAAATTATCAACGACGCCAACACCGTTATTGAAGCGGTGGAAAAGCAGGCCAATCCTGATGCTACCACGCAACAGATGTTGGGTGAATGCTACTTTCTGCGAGCTTTCAGTCATTTTAACCTGGTGAAATTATTCGCCATGCCATACGCACAAAACCCCGGCGCTCCCGGTGTAATCCTGCGTACTTCTACCAGCGATCCTGCACAAAAGGCACGGGCCAGTGTAGGGGAAGTATATGCACAGATCATTGCAGATGCCAGGAGAGGAGCGGAACTGATGTCGCAAAGCAGGGGATCACAGTATGCCTCCCGCGAAGCGGCATGGGCGCTGCTTTCCAGGGCATACCTGTATGAAGGGAACAACGACAGCACCACTTACTTTGCATCGCAGGTAATTTCGTCCGGCCGCTATTCACTGGCAACCTCCGCTACTTATCCCGATCTGTTTGCCAACGCAGCCGCCGGTACCGAAACCATTTTCTGTGTGGCCTTTACGCAGCTGGACGACTACGGTAAGTTTGGTTCTATCGCTTCTATGATCTATTCCAACGGTAATTCCGGCTGGGGAGAGGAATTTGCGTCTGCGTCGCTGAGAGATACCATGTCCGCTAACCCGGAGGATGTACGCTGGAAATATATTATACCCCTGAAAGATGACAATGGCGTATTGCAGCAGAAGAATGGCATCGATATCTACTATATCTCCAAATTCTCCGGTCAGGGGGGAAGTCCTACGCTGAGCTCACCCATTCTTTTCCGCCTTGCGGAAATGTACCTGAACAGGGCGGAAGCCGAAGCCAAAGCGGGCAAAACAGCCGCGGCGCTCGACGACCTGGATATGATCCGCACCAACCGCGGCTTGTCGGGTGCACTGTATCATCAACAGCTGCCTGCCGGGAAAACTATACTGGACGTGGTGTTGAAGGAAAGGAGACTGGAACTTGCCTTTGAAGGTCACCGCGCCTATGATGTGTACCGCAATAAGAAACCCATGAACAGAACCTACTGGGGGTATCATTTACCGGGCCTGAAAGAATCGGATATCAACCCGGCAGTAAATCCTTCCGGTTATGCCGGCATGGTAGTGCAGCCTGATAATCCGAAGATCATCTATTACATCCCTATCGATGAAATAGAAACCAATAAACTGTGCGTACAGAATCCTTAAAACCACCTGATCATGCAAAAGCAACTGCTCTATATATTTATGCTGCTGTGCGCAGCTTCCGCCTGTAAAAAAGACGATACCAACCCGGCGCCGCTGGTAGTATATACCATTGAAGTAGAAGGGAACCAGGTATCTTTTAATAACACTACTACCGGTGCTACCTCCTGGAAATGGGACTTCGGCGATGGCACTAATTCCACTGAGCAAAGCCCGGTGCATACCTACCAGGGCAAGGGTAAATATGTGCCAACCCTGTATGCCACTTCTGCTGCAGGGGTTACCGCGGAGGGATCTACCGTGATCCGGATCTCCAAAACCTCGCCGGTGAAACTTACTGATAACAGCCTGGCCGACTGGGATACCATCAGTCAGAATGTGATCACTGCCGGTCCGGCAGGCGGCGTTTTCAAAAAGCTGAAATTCGATTACGACGGACAGTTTATGTATTTCTATGGAGAGATGAGCGGTAAACTGGCCGATGGCGCCATTTTCGACGTGTATATCGACAGCGACAACAGTGACGCCACAGGCCTGATCACTTCCCTGTTTACCGGCGCGGCTTACGATGTATTGCTGGAGGGGCAGCTGCTGCTCAATCAGAACACGGCGCCTATCCCGATGGCGATGTATTATCATAACGGGCCGCAAACCAGCTTCAGTTTCGATGTGCAATCAGGAACGGATTTCTTTACGATGGGCACCATTAAAGAAGAAGGGGGGACCATCCGTTTTGAAGGAAAACTGGACCGCTCAAAAATAAAGGGCTTTACGGGAACGGCTATACGGCTGGGCATGGTGGCCACTTCCAGCGATTGGTCCACACAGCTGGGTACCATCCCCGATGAAGGCGCTGCCGCTTTTTTATTAAATATGCCGGAATAAATTATTAATTTAAGCCTACAAACAGGACAATGAGCCAAACAACCAATGTCAGTCAACGATTGATTTCCCTGGATGTGATGCGTGGCCTTATTATGATTCTCCTCGCCGGAGAAAGCGCCCGTATCTATGAGTCGATAGCACATTTACACCCCACGGGGGTAGCCGGCAGTCTGATAACGCAGTTTTTTCACCATCCCTGGAACGGGCTACGGGCCTGGGACCTGGTGCAACCTGCTTTTATGACAATGGCCGGTGCTGCGATGTTCATCTCTTACTATTATAAAACGCAAAAGGGTATTACCTGGTCACAAAATTTCCGGCATATTGCCCTGCGTTGTTTAAAGTTGTTTATATTTGGTACTGCCCTCCATTGCGTATATGCAGGAAGGTTAGTATGGGAGTTATGGAATGTGCTCACGCAGTTATCTGTGACCACCCTGATCGCTTACCTTATCATACGCCGTTCCTTTGGTTTCCAGCTGGCCATAAGCCTTTTACTGTTGCTGGCAACTGATTTAATGTACCGGTTTGTTTTATTGCCCGGTTTCGAAGAGCCATTTATACAAGGTCATAACTTCGGAGCTTTTATGGATACTGTGCTGATGGGTAAGATCAACCCTGACGGATGGGTGACCATTAACTTTATCCCTACCGCCGCGCATACCATCTGGGGCGCGCTGGCCGGGAAGTTACTGATCAGCGACCGGCCGCGGGCGCAGAAAATAAAGATCCTGGTGATCGCGGGGCTGATAGGGCTTGTCGCCGGCTTCGGACTGGACCTGGCAGGCATCACGCCGATCATCAAACGGATTGCCACTGCCTCTTTTACACTGGCTTCCGGAGGATGGGTAATGCTGGTAATGGCCCTGCTGTATTGGATTATAGATGTAAAACAGAATGTGCGTTACGCCTGGATAGCCACCGTAGTGGGTATGAACGCTATTTTTATTTACCTCTTCTTTGAAACGGTAGGCGCTCAATGGGTAAATCCCACCACCGGCATCTTTGTAAAAGGATTTACCGCGCTGGCCGGAATCCCGGAAAGCATCCGGGAAATATTATCCGCCTTTGTGGTACTGGCGCTGGAATGGGGCCTGTGCTACTGGCTGTTTAAAAAGAAGATCTTCTTTAAATTATAGGCTATCTACTGAAACCCCCATGAAAACAAAGCTCCGGTATCCTTTACCGGGGCTTTTATTTTTTTTACCGCGCCCGTATAATTTTCCGATTTTATTATTTACCTTGATTCCAGTTTAATAGTCAATTAGCCAAAATCTTTAGTATCAACGTGAACAATGGAAGAAATAAATTTCTTCCGGATCATTTAATCAAAGTCACTGTAATAAAGTTGCCACCGGGCAGCGTTACAGATATGTTATGTGTTTAAGCTACCTGTAATGAATAATTACCAATAAGGTTCCGGTTACATGAGTCATTCTTCAGACATAGTATTGGTGCAGCGGTTAAAGGAAGGCGATGCTTCAGCGTATGATGCTTTATTTATGAAGTATCACAAGCTGCTTTGCCTGAATGCCTATTGGTTCCTGCGGAATGAGGCAGAAGCCAATGATCTTGTACAGACTTTCTTCCTGGATATTTGGGACAAAAAACTATACCTTCATTTTTCAGGTGATATCAAGGGATACCTGCATCAGGCCGTCAAAAACCGTTGCCTCACGTACCTTAAAAAACAAAAGGCGGAACTGGAAAATAAAGTGGCATTCACCCAGTTACAGGATGAAACCTGTATGGTAAACACTGAAGTTTCACCGGATTATTATAAACAGGTATTAACGGCCATCAACGATATGGCGGTACAAAAAAGATCGGCTATACAAATGGTGTATATCCAGGGAAAACGGTACCAGGAAGCAGCGGATGAAATGGGCATCAGTATCAATTCTTTCAAAACCCATCTGAAAAGAGGGCTGAAAGTATTACGTCATGCAATTACTAATAAGGGGTATTAGCCCGCGTTTTGTTAACAATGGAGCAGGCACAGGAAAAAATATTTGAATTATATCTACAACGTTTGTCGGGAACACTCTCTGCAGAAGAGGAGGAGTATGTCCAGGAAATGTTGCAGCATGATGCCGGCTTCAAAGCGCAGTGGGATCAGCTGGAACAGGAAAGCATGACTCTTCATACAGACAGGTATCTTCAGCAGATTGATTCTGACGCGGCCCTGCACCGGATCAAAGAAGAAAGAACAACACGCCGCCCGGTTATACATCTGAAAAAGTGGCTGTCCGCAGCCGCCATACTGCTCTTGGCAGGCAGCGGTACGTACTATTTCTTTACCCGCACAGCACCGGTAACTTCGCCATCGGTAGCCATGCAGCAACAGAAACAACCGGTTCGCCTGTTGCTGAGTAACGGCGAAAAAGTGGAGCTGAGTAAAGACAGCGGCGCTAAAACCATTGCACTTAACAACGCCACGCTGAACACCAGCAACGGCGCCCTGCAATATACTTCTGCCGACACCGTATTAAATACCCTCGATGTTCCTGCCGGCGAAAGCTATAAGCTTACCTTGTCGGACGGTACGGAAGTATGGCTGAATGCCGCCACCAGGCTGCGTTTTCCTTTTCATTTCGGCAGGGCGGCAAGAGAAATATATGTAGAAGGGGAAGCCTATTTTAAGGTGGCCGCCAATGCGGAAAAGCCTTTTATTGTGCACACAGCGCTTACCAGCGTACAGGTACTGGGAACAGCTTTTAATATTAACACCTATCAGCCGGGAACAGTAAAAACAGCCCTCGTACAGGGCAGCGTTATCACCAAAGGGAAAACGGGTGAGCGCCAAACCCTGCAACCGGGTATCCAGGCCGACTACAACGCCGGACAAGGATTTGTTACCAGCCACTTCGATGAAGAAGAAGTATTATCCTGGCGCAACGGGGTTTACTATTACCACCGTATGCCGCTGACAACCCTTATCGCCGCCGCTTCGCGCTTCTACGGGATGCGCTTTGTATTGGATAAAAACAAAGAAGCCGGACAGGTGGTAACGGGCCTGATGGACCGTAACCGGCTGGAAGATTTCTTATCCGATCTTAAAACAACTGCCCATATCGAATACCATTTATCAGGCAATGAAATTACCCTGAGATAGATTTTTCTTCTCTCAAAAAATATTTTTACTACTCCTTGTCACCCGTTTTCTGAAAAACGATGTAGTTGTGATGAAAGCATTTGTTACCGTCATTTGCTGTACCATCATTTTAACTTGTAAACATTCCCGAATGAGAAAAAGTATACGCCACTGCCAGCTGGCTATGCGAAACGTAGTGCGCATGTTGGTGCTCTGTGCCCTTATATGCACTTCCTTTTCGAGCGTGAAGGCACAAACACCGCCGCCTTCACTGCAGTCAATCGTCACGGTTACCGGTAATGAGGTAACCCTCCTGCAGATCTTCCGGGCCATTAAAAAACAAACAGGGCTTACCCTGGTGTACAGCAATCAACTGCTGAACGATGGGGAAAAAATGTCGCTCAACTTCCAGCAGGCAAAACTGGAGGAAGTACTGGCTTTTATTTTTAAAGATAAAAATATCAGCTACGTATTGCAACGTAACCGCATTGTACTCGACAAAAAAGCCGCGGTGCCGGAAACCACAGTCACCGCGGCGGCAGAGAAACAAGCGGAGTGGCTGGTGCGCGGGCAGGTAATGGATGTAGATGGAAATCCCCTGCCTGGCGCCACTATTACGGTAAAAGACAGTAAGAAAGGAACTGTTACCGATGTAATGGGCGTATTTTCCATTGCGGCCAACAAAGATGACATCATCAAAGTGGCGATGATGGGCATGAATCCCGAAGAAGTAAAAGTGGTGAATCAGAAAACACTCAAGGTAAGCTTAACCGCAAAGGTGGATAAGCTGAACGAAGTAGTGGTAGTAGGTTTTGGCAGCCAGAAAAAAGTAACGGTAACGGGCGCCGTATCCACTGTAAATATGGCCGATATGCAAACGCCGGTGCGCTCCTTAACCAACGCACTGGTGGGCAAGGTGGCCGGTGTAATTTCCATGCAGAGTGGTGGTGGGGAACCGGGTTATGATAACCCCAACTTCACCATCCGCGGTATCGGTACTTTCCAGGGAAGCGTTTCCCCGCTCATCATTGTTGATGGCGTGCAAAGGGAAGATGTAAACAGCACCTACGGCGGCGCTTTTAATAACATTGATCCGGAAGATATCCAGAGTATTTCACTGCTGAAAGATGCTTCCGCTACCGCAGTGTATGGCGCGAAAGGCGCCAACGGCGTACTGATCATCACCACCCGCAGAGGGGTGGCCGGTAAACCAAAGGTATCCGCTAAAGCAGAAACGGGTTTCAGTGGGCTAACCCAGATGCCCAAAATGCTGGATGGCGTGAATTATATGAAGCTGTATAACGAAGCCCGCACCAATGCCGGAGATGAACCGGTATACTCCGATGAATTGATCCGTAAAACAGCCAGCGGGCTCGATCCGTATATCTATCCAAATGTAAACTGGATCAAAACTATTTATAAGGACTGGGCCACTATGGCAAACGCCAATGTGAATGTAAGCGGCGGCGGAGAAGCCATGCGCTACTATGTGTCTATGTCGTTTTACAACCAGGACGGACAATACAAAGTGAATAACATTGGCTACAATCCCAATCTCAATTTCAAAAGATATGATTTCAGGAGCAACGTGGACCTGAACGTCACCAAAACAACACTGCTTTCCCTCAACCTGGCTTCCATGCTGGTAAACACCCGCTACCCGGGTAACTCCGCCGGTTCTATCTGGTATTCCACTTACGCCACCAATCCCATCTCTTTCCCGGTATCCTACCCGGATGGTAAATGGGCAGGCCCGGTTAACAACGGTGGTGCGAACCCGTTTAACCTGGTACAAAACGCTGGCTACTCCACAGAATTCAGACCTTCCATCCAATCCGTGTTATCCCTTAATCAGAAACTGGATGTAATTACAGAAGGACTGAGCGCCAATGCCCGGTTTTCTTTTGATACTTACAGCGAATTTGATAACAGCAGAACCGGTGTAAATGACCTGTTTTATGCGCCCGGCAGAAATGAAGATGGTAGCCTGATTTATAATCAAACCAGGATAGGCAGTACTTACCTGGGCTATGGAGCCTCTTCCACCGGCGAACGCATGATGTACCTGGAAGGTAACCTCACCTATGATCATAGCTTTGGTAAACATAATTTCGGTGGATTACTGGTAGGTAGTATCCGTAACAGGTTGGTGGGTTCTGCCGGAGATGTAAAAGGAGCCATTCCTTACCGTAACCAAAGCGCCGCAGCCAGGGTCACTTATTCCTATATGGATAAATACCTGGCAGAAGTGAATATGGGCGCCACCGGATCTGAAAACTTTGAACAAGGCAAAAGATGGGGCTACTTTCCGGCAGGTTCCGCTGGCTGGGTAATTTCCAAAGAAAACTTTTTCCTCCCTTATACCAAAGTGATCAATCTCCTGAAGATCCGAGGGTCTTACGGGATGACAGGTAACGACCAGATCGACGGGAACCGTTTTGGTTATCTCACCTATTATAATAGTGGTGCGCCTGGAGTGTCTTTCGGTAGCTCCGGTACGCCTTCCTATAATGGAGGCGTTAATGCAGATGTAATCGGTACAGAAAACCTCACCTGGGAAAAATCTGCCAAAACCGATATCGGCCTCGAAGTGGGTTTGTGGAATAAACTGAATATTATCATAGATGGATTCCAGGATAAAAGAAGTGCGATCCTGGTTGCCCGCAAATCCATTTCACCCATTGCAGGATACGGCTCCAGCAGTATTTATGGCAACATCGGAGAAATGGTGAATAAAGGAATAGATGGCAGCATGGAGTATACCGGTCATATCGGGAAAGATATTTCGATTCGTTTATTCGGCAATATTACTTACGCCAGAAACAAGATCATCTACGCAGATAACCCTATCGCCCTGTATGCCTATGCACAACAGGAAGGACATAAGTTTGGCGAATTCAAAGGTTACCAGAGCCTCGGATTATTCACCAATCAGGATGATGTGGAGAAAAGCCCGCAACAGTTCAGGGTAATGCATCCCGGCGATATAAAGTATGCAGACCTCAATAACGATGGCAGGATCGATGGTAACGACCAAACCTATTTAGGCAAATCCAGTTTCCCTACCTGGTCATACGGTTACGGCTTCAATTTCGGATATAAGAAATTTGAGCTCTCCGCCGTATTCGCCGGCGTGGCGGATGTAGGGATCATGGCCAATGGCTCAGGAGTGACCGGTAATGGCGCCGGGGCCGATGGCGTAGGTGTTATTCCTTTCGCCGGTATGGGGCAATATTCCGCCAGTGTACTGGAAGATATGATGAACAGGTGGACACCGGAAAATCCCAGTCAGAATGTGCGCTATCCACGTCTTACCGTAGCTAATACCAACGACAATAACTATTTAAGCAGCAGCTGGTGGATTAAAGACGGTAGTTTCATGCGCCTGAAACAGGCCACCTTCAGCTATTCCTTTATCACACCGGATATGAAACGCAAAGGAATCAGCAGTCTGCAGGTATATACTACTGCTACCAACATGCTTACGTTCACGAAGTTTAAATTATGGGATCCGGAACTGGGCAATTTCGCGGCAAGGTATCCTTATCCTAAAACCGTTACCCTGGGTGTAAGAGCACAGTTTTAATCAAGATCAAAAAGATTATTGTTATGACCAGATATAAATACCTGTTACTTTTTTTCATCGGTATCATTGCCATCACACTGGTATCCTGCAGCAAGTACCTGGACAAAAAGCCGGATAACCTTCTCACCGAAGATCAGCTCTGGCAAACCAGGGCTAATGCGGAAGCTTACTTGAGTAATATCTACAGCGCCCGCCAGGCCGGCGGCGACTATGCCGGCATCGGGGCCGCGGATGAACTCTCTGTTTCTATCCCCGGTACCACGGTAAGGTACATGGTGGGCGGCAACTGGAGTGCGTCCGATTGGTACTTCTACAACTGGGGCGGCTACTATACTGCCATCCGGAAATCTTTCATCTTCGAGCAAAATATCGATAAGGTGCCTGGTGATCAGTTGAGCAACGAACTGAAAGCGCAATACAAGTCGGAAAATCTTTTTCTGCGTGGTTACTTTTACTGGATGCTGCTACGGCAATACGGACCATTCGTGAAGCTCACCGGTACCGTTAGCCAGGATGAAGACATGAACAAATACCCTCGAGCGCCTTTCGACACCTGCGTAAAGTTTATCAATGAAATGATGGATGGCGCAGCAGCCGGACTTCCTTTCGTATGGAGTTCCTCCGGTAACAATGGCCGTGCTACCCGTGGTGCCTGTCTCGCTGTAAAAGCAAAAGTTGCACAGTGGGCGGCAAGCCCCTTGTGGAACGGCAACCCCGCCCTTGCTGGCTTCAAAAACCAGGACGGTACATCACTGGCGCCCGCCGGCTATGATGTAAATAAATGGCGCATCGCCGCACAGGCAGCAAAAGCGATCATCGATTCCAACAAGTATAAATTGTTTACCAACCTCGATAACGGCGGTACTACCTTCGATCCGTTTCTTTCTGTAAGGGATGTATTCCTTACTTCCTGGAATGATGAAATTATCCTTGCCTCCATGAACTGGCAACGCTGGGGATATACCATCTGTTCCTCTCCCGGCCCTGCAGGATACAACCTGTACAATGCTACACAAAACGTGGTGGATGCCTTTTATATGAACAATGGAAAAACCATTAGTGATCCTACTTCCAACTATGTGGAAACAGGCTTTGCTGCACAGGATGGTGAGCATTACTGGGAGAATAAGGAAGGCGACTGGAACATGTACGCGAAGCGTGAACCAAGGTTCTATGCTTACATCGCCTACAACCGCCGCCCGGTGATTGCCGCGGTATCAGTAGATGATAAAAACTATTTCTCTTCTGAAAAAAATAAAGATGGTACCGGCCGCCAGGAATTTTACTACAGCGGTAAATCAGGCATGCAGGGAATGGGCAGCAACATTATCACCGGCTACCTTCCCGCTAAATTACTGAGCCCGAACGATAACCTCCGCAGCATGTCTACCGACGCCTATCGATCTCCGTATATCCTTATCCGTTATTCGGAAATTTTACTCGACTACGTAGAGGCATTGAATGAGTATGATCCGGCTAACCCGGATATCGTGAAATACCTTAATCAGGTAAGAACACGCGCAGGCCTGCCGGGTATTGAAACCGTATATCCGGGTGCCGTAGGTAACCAGGAAGAAATGAGGAAATATATTCTGCGGGAAAGACAAGTAGAATTTTGCTTTGAAGGCGATCGTTATTACACGCTCATCCGCAGGTTGCTGATGAGTAAACCGGAAAACCAGGCGATTTACGGCATGAATATAAATGCGAAAGATAATGACCAGGGATTTTCTTTTACCGGTTTTTATACCCGCACACTTTTCCAGAAAAGATACTGGGATAATAAGATGTATATGTTCCCTATCCAGCAACAGGACCTGGAAAGAGACCGCGCACTAGTGCAAAACCCGGGCTGGTAATTTTTTCTTTATTAATTCTTAACTAACTGCTATGATCAGGCCACTGAATTCATATATACTGAAAGGTTGTTTACTGATGTCTGCCTTGTTGGCGGGATGTTCAAAAGACGACGATCTGAAACACGCGGAAGGGCAACCGGTACTACTCACCGACTTTATCCCCGCTACCGGCGGCAGTACCACGGAAGTACTGATTACAGGTGATAACTTCTCTGCCGATACCTCCGATATTACTGTTACGATCAATGGTAAACGTTGTGCTATCGTGAACGCCAATACGAAACAGATCATGGTAATAGTGCCGAAGAAATGCGGCACCGGCAACCTCGTGGTGAAAGTTGGAAAAGACAGTGTGGTGAGCAGCACGCCGTTTACCTATGTGTTTTCCAGAACAGTTACCACACTTGCCGGCAACGGCACCGCCGGATTTGCCAACGGAAAAGGCGCTGACGCCCTGTTTAGTTTTAACGGGCAAAGCTGGTACCGGATGATGGGGATTGGTGCGGATGATAACGGGAACGTGTATGTGGCAGATCCTGGTAATGCCTGTATCCGTAAAATAGACAGTGAAGGAAATGCAACTGTATTGGCCGGCAGCCCCGGTAACAGCGGAAGCGATGATGGCAAAGGTACTGCGGCGCGTTTCCAGATTCCATACGGCCTGGCACTGGACGCACAGGGCAATGTGTATACCGCAGATCCTGGCACCTGGAGCATCCGCAAAATTACACCGGATGGCACTACCACTACCCTGGGGGGTACAGTACAGGAACCCTGGAATGTTGCAGTAGATAAAACATCCGGCAAAATATATTATTGCAGCACGGGCGGCGGCGGCGTTTTTGAGATGAAGCCGGATGGCAGCAGTGTGGCTATTATTAATGGCATCACGGCGCCAGGTGGTATGGACTTCGACAAAGCCGGCAATCTTTACATATCAAGTAACACAGGCAATACTATTATCCAGTTCAAAGCAGGTACCTGGCAGCCTACGGTTATTGCCGGCGCTACCGGCGTGGCAGGTTATGAAAACGGCGCCGGTACGGCTGCACGGTTTGCAAATCCATGGGGACTTGCAGTAGACATTACCGGCAATATATACGTAGCCGGTAATGGCAGTTACGGCGCTAATGCCGATGAAAGTATCCGCGCTATTTCCGCTAACACCTGGAATGTGACTACCTATGCCGGTAGCAACAGCGCTGGTTTTAAAGATGGTATCGGCGCTGCCGCCTCGTTTAATGCACCCATGGGCGTAGCAGTGGACAAAGATGGGATTGTATATGTGCTGGATAAGAATAATAACAGGGTCAGGAAAATAATTTCAGAATAAACTATATGCAAACCCACGGCGGCGGTCACTTACCGCCGCCGTTTATTTTTAAAAAGATGTTAAACAGGAACATGTATTTTTTTCTATTCGCTATGCTGGCCGGCGCCTGTAGTAAAGGATCTACCGCTGTTACTACCGTTGATGCCGCACAAACCCACACTTACTATGTTGCCGCTAATGGCGATAACTCGGCTGCAGGAACAATCAGCAAACCGGTACGCAACATCAACATCGCTTTGGCAAAGGCGCTTCCCGGCGATACCGTGATGGTGAGAGCCGGTACTTACGGGGAAAAGGTGGTTTTTCCACGCGCCGGCCGGCTGGAAAAACTCATCACACTCAAAGCCTATCCCGGTGAAAAGGCGGTGATTGATGGCACCGGCATGATCGTTACCGGGAGGGAAGCGCTGGTTACTATCAGTAATACAAGCTATGTGGTGCTGGAAGGATTTGATATCTGCAATTTAAAAAGTACTGCAGCATGGGCCAATGTGAATGGAATTACCGCAGACGCAGGTGCCAGTAATATCATCATCCGGAAAAATAAAATTTATAACATAGAACATAACGTGGAACCATCGCAGGGCAGGAGCGGTCATGGTATAGAAATTATCGGCAACACCGCCGATGTGATGAAGAACATCCTCGTGGAAGATAATATCATTCATGACACTAAAACCGGGTACAGCGAAAACCTCACCATCAATGGTTATGTAGATGGATTTACGATCAGGAGAAACACGATCTACAACACCGAAAACATTGGTATCGATGCAGCCGGTGGCTACGCCGCCAATACCAATCCTGCATTGAACTATGCAAGAAATGGCCTTATCTCCGAAAATGAATTGTATAACATTGACATGACACGTGGTCCCGTTGGCGGTGCGCATGGTCACGGCGCTATTGCTATTTATGTAGACGGCGCCCGGAATATCACCGTGGAAAGGAACCGCATCCATGAAGCCGACCGCGGCATCGGTATTGTCAGTGAAAACGATGCATATCCTACCAGCAATTGCATCGTCAGAAATAATTTTGTGTCTAACTGCTGGCGCACCGGTATCTATCTCGGCGGCTACCTGGGGTATACATCCGGCGGTACACGCAATTGCTACGTGGTAAACAATACCCTGTTGTTCAACGACCGCGAGCCGGGCGCTTTTGGCGAAATAGAAGGAGAGATCCGCCTCACGGAACAATGCTTTGACAACGTGATCCGCAATAATATCGTATATGCGAGGCCGGTAGATATCTTTGTGCATAAATATACCGGTACCGGCTCCGGTAATATCATCGATAATAACCTTTACTTCACTACCGGTACGCCGCAATGGATCTGGAATGGTACCAATACAAATATCATTACGGATTTCAATACCTGGAAAAGCACTTCCGGCACCGATGCCAGCTCCGTGTATGGTACAGATCCTTTACTTATCAGTACAACAATACCTGACCTGCACATTGCTCCCAATTCACCCGCCCGCAATACCGGTGCAGTGATCTCTGAAGCAGTGAATGGTAGTCTGGATATCGACGGTAACGCCCGTATCGTTAATAACAAAATCAGCAAAGGAGCACAGCAGTGATAAATCCCCTTTTTACGTGATTGACGGTAACAGATTCTTATCGTAGATTGAAGTAACCTAAATCTGTATCAATATGAAAAAGAAAATCACTTCAAAGCTGAAGCTTACAAAAATTACCGTTGCCAGCCTTAGTAAAGCGCCACAGGAGAAAAGCAAAGAACGTACTTTGCCCACCACGCAGTTTATCTCCTGCGGAGAAACTTTTTGGGTATGCTAATAGCCGGATGCCCAATGGCTAAAGTTTGTTTTAGTTGACTTGAACCCGCTGTCACAGGCGGGTTCAATGTTTTTATCTCCAGCTGTAAAAGTGAATTCATAAAAAAAGCATTACGGTATGAATCGTAATGCTTTCTTTTTATCGTGTTGCTTCATACACCGGGTAGTCTGTATACCCATGTGCGGCCCCTCCATAGTGTAAATTCCGTTCGGGTTTATTTAATGGCCAGTCGTTTTTTAGTCGGTCAGCGAGATCAGGGTTGGCAATAAAAGGTTCTCCCCATGCAGCCAGGTCGATGATGCCGTCAGCTAAGTACTGCTCCGCTTTTTCCCGGTTCATACCACCTGCCAGTATGATCACGCCGTTGTATTGTTGTCTGAACCGTTCCAGGAAGCCGTCGGGTAAAGCAAAGCTGCCTCTCGATTGCTGGTCCATGATATGGATATAGGCAATGTTCCGCTTGCCGAGTTCAGTGGCCAGGTAGTTGTAAGTAGCCTCCAATTCATCATAGTGCGGCATTTCATGCAAGCCCCCATATGGTGTAAGACGGATCGCTACTTTCCCCGCACCAATATTCGCAATGCAGGCATCGATGGCTTCCAGTAAAAAGCGGCTGCGGTTAATGATACTGCCGCCATATTCATCGGTGCGGTTATTCACAAAAGGATTCAGGAACTGTTCAATGAGGTAGCCATTGGCGCCGTGGAGTTCTACTCCGTCGAAGCCTGCTTTCACTGCATTGGCAGCGGCATTGGCAAAATCCTGTACCACTGCTTTTACACCCTCGGTGGTTAAGGCTACCGGAACAGCGCAGGGAACAAAAGCTTCCTGGCCGTTTTCATTGTAGGCCCATGCATGCGAATTGGCGGCCCGGATGTTGGAAGCGCCTACCGGTGCAGCGCCGCCAGGTTGATTGGTGGTGTGTGATACGCGGCCTACATGCCACAACTGCGTGAATATTTTACTGCCTGCTGCGTGAACAGCGCTGGTAACCAGTTTCCAGCCCTCTACCTGTGCCGGCGTAAACAAACCGGGAATATGCAATACGCCCGATGCCGTAGGAGAGATGGAAGTGCCTTCCGTGATGATGAGTCCTGCGTTGGTGCGTTGCCGGTAGTACAACGCATTCATTTCATTGGGTATGCCGTTTGGATTCCGTGCGCGTGTCATGGGCGCCATCACGATCCTGTTCTTTAATGCCAGGCCTTTGCGGGTATATGGTTCAAATAATAGCATTTGTTGTTTTTTTAATAATCGGATAATCGGTATACCCTGCGGCGCTGCCACCAAAAAATTTTGACCTGTCAGGCTCATTCAGCGGCAACTGGTGTTGCAGGCGGTAAGGCAGATCGGGATTGGCAATAAAGGGGCGACCAAAAGCGATGAGGTCTGCCCATCCTTTCTGCAGCGCTTCTTCCGCCCTGGCAACGGTGTATTTACCGGCATAAATAAGGGTACCGGAGAAGGCTTCCCTGTAAGCTTCCTTAAAAGCCACCGGCATCACGGGTGCATTGTCCCAGTCGGCTTCCGCGATGTGGATATAAGCAATGCCTATGTCGTTCAATACCTTGGCTGCCGCGATATAAGTTTCTTCCGGATGATCGTCCATAGCGCCCATCAACGTGGTCAACGGGGCCTGGCGCACGCCTACACGGTGCTTTCCGATAGCATCTGCTACTGCGGTTACCACTTCTTTCAGGAAGCGCAAGCGATTTTCCAGCGAACCGCCGTATTCATCTGTTCTGTGATTGGTTTGTGAATCGATGAACTGCTCAATCAGGTAGCCATTGGCGCCATGCAATTCCACGCCGTCGAAGCCAGCTGCCACCGCATTTTTGGCGGCTTGCGCAAAATCGCTGATAATAGCCTGTATTTCGGCTTTGGTAAGCTCACGGGGCATAGAGTGCTGGATCATTTCCCCGGCGCCGTTTTCGGCTCCTTTTCCTGTGGGATCGGCAAATACTTTCACGCCTTCTGCCAGGATAGGGGAAGGCGCTACCGGCGCGGCGCCGTTTTCCTGTATGGAGATATGTGAAACCCGCCCCACATGCCACAACTGGGCGAAGATGAGGCCGTTATTGGTATGCACGGCATCTGTTACCTGTTTCCAGCCCGCTATTTGCTCCGGGCTGTAAATACCCGGCGTCCAGGCATAGCCCTGGCCCTGGCGGCTGATTTGTGTGCCTTCTGATATCAGCAGGCCCGCCCCGGTACGCTGACTGTAATATTCTGCCATCAATGCGGTGGCCACATCGCCGCGGGCCGCTCTGGATCTGGTCATTGGCGGCATTACAATCCTGTTTTTCAGGTGAAGTCCGCCAAGTGTATATTCTGTAAAAAGCATCGTCTTCGTATTTTGATAAGGCAAAATTCTTCCAAAATTTGTTATTATCATAATTATTTAACTTATACCTTTGTATCAGAAAAATGATATCATATGGGACTCAACCTGGAATGGCTCCGTACCTTCAAATCCATCTATGAACAGGGCACCCTCACCGGGGCGGCGCAGGAACTTTTTATTTCACAACCAGGCGTAAGCCTGCACCTCAACTCCCTCGAGGCATATACCGGCTATAAATTATTTGATCGCTCGGCCAAAAAACTGGTGCCTACCGAAAGGGGAAAAGTGATCTATAATTTTATCGAGGAACCTTTACTCAAACTGGAAAATGCAGAACAGCTTTTTCATAAAAGTACCAAAGCCGACAGGGCCACCATCAGCATAGGCATGTGCTTTGAAACATTTCAATATACACTGGAGAAATATATTGCCACCCTGCCCTTTAACGTCATCATTAAATTCGGAGACTACCCGCAAATGATCAACGATCTCGATAAAGGATTGCTGGATCTTATTATCACACCGCAAAAAGGAGATCAGAAAAACCTGGAGTTTAAACCATTTTCAAAAGAAAGGATCGTACTGGTGGCCGGTGGCAAAACAGATATCAAACCACTGAACGCTTTATTGAAGAAGAAAGATCTCAAAGCAGCGGAGAACTGGCTGAAAGAACAACTGTGGTACAGCACCGCGGCGGACATGGAGCACCTGAAACGATTCTGGCAGTTCAACTTCCATCATCAAATGGATTTTAAACCCAACTACATTGTTCCAAATATCTGCTCTATTGTGCGCTGTCTCAGTGGAGAAACCGGCTTTTCGGTAGTACCCGACTTTTTGTGCGCCCGCGAAATTGAAACAGGCAGCATGAAACTGGCGTGGGAGGGAGAATCGATCATGGAAAATACCCTGTATTTCGGTACACGGAAGAAAACAATGTATGCGGCGGAAATAGATAAAGTACAACGGATATTTTCTACGGAACTATATAGTCCTTCAGTCGTGAATAGTTACGCTGGTAGCCACCAGTGATTTAATATACTCAGTAGGTGTAAGACCGGTTATCTTTTTAAAATACTGGTTGAAAGATGACTTGGCTTTAAAGCCGCAATCATACGCCAGTGTTAACACGTTCACCGGCAGCGCTTTTTCGTTCATGAAACGGATCTGTTCCATCGCCCGCCGGATACGCCATTCATTGATATACTGGTAAAACGATTTGCCGGCATAACTGTTCAGCGTTTCTGAAATATGATACTTGCTGATCCCGGCGCCCTGCGCGAGTTTATCGAGGTTCAGCTCCGCATCCGTAAATATTTTTGTTTTATGAAGATAAGCTTCCAACGATTGTAACAGCAGCCGCTGCTCCTCAGTACTGAGATGCATTTTGCGGGAAGGCAATACCTCCGCTGCTGGTCCGGCTATTACTTTCACCGGCTGCGTGCCCATGATCCCCACATACTTGTACCGGATAATCACCAGGCACACCACTAACAGTAAGGAATATACGATATCTCTGCAGATAATATTATACGAGCCATCCAGCATATGCGCCGATTGCGCGGTTTTAAATCCCAATGAAATAACACTGATAATACCCAGCAGGTAACTGATACTGTTGATCAGCTTCTTCTCCTGCGGCATATCAGGTAATTCCTTCGCAATGCGGAGTGATAACACCGGAAACAGGAAACCCAACACCATCATCAGCCATGTGGTGGTTTCATTGTAGTAATACAATACAGCATGACCGGCATCCGCCGACCACATCAACACGCACACCACCGTAAGATAGCCCACCGCGCCAAGCATAAACGGCAGGAAAACATACCACCGCGAAGCAGGAATAAACGCGGTATCCCGCCGCTGGCAGGCATATAAATACAGCAACGGACCGTAGCAAAAACCGATAAATGTATTCATCTGCGTACGCACTTCGGGGTCGTTCACAAATGAGTAAATGCAAAACTTGATAGCGAGATGCGCAGCAATACTACACAGCAACAGGATCAGCAGAAAATCTGCTTTACTGCGCAACTTACTGCTGCCTAGTAAAGCAACTGCGGTAAGTGCCTGAAATGCTCCGATGGCAATAACATATATCATAGTGCGGATATGCACCGAAAGTATAAAACCAATATTACCGGAATGTTAAACCTGCTGCATCGGCTGGCTGGTGATCCATTTGGTAATGATTTCGTAACACATGCTAATGTATTGGTTTTCAATAAAAGTGAGTACGTTTAAAACAGAAAATACACCTACGCGTAGCGGTAGTTGGATGCGGTCGTAGTCATCATCAGCAACCCCCACTTTTGTTGAAAAATACCTTCATATGGATCGCATTTTTATACCATTAAAACGCTCCCGTTACTGCACATTACTGGTTTTACTGGTAATGGCCGGCACGGCAAAGGCACAAACCATCAAAGGAATTATCAACGGCAGGGAAGGACACCTGCCCGGCGCTTCTGTACAAACCGCGGGAACCAAACAAGGCACCGCCACCGATCTGAATGGCGCCTTCACCATCAACGTACACACTACCGGTAAAGTAACATTGCTGGTATCTTATATAGGACACGAAACGCAACGACTGGAACTAACCGTAAAACCCGGTATCAACGACGCGGGTAATATTACACTGTCGCCCACCGGCGGAAAACTGGGAGAAGTACTGGTAAAGGGAACCATGGCGCCTTCCACGGTGAAAGCACTCAGCATCAAGAAGAATTCCCTCGCCATCATGGACGTAATTGCGGCCGATGCCATCGGTAAATTACCGGACCGCAATGCCGCCGAAGCGGTACAACGTGTACAGGGAGTGGCGGTAGCCCGCTATCACGGAGAAGCCGATGCCGCCACCGTGAGAGGTACGCCCTTCGCATGGACATCCACCCTTTTCAATGGCAGCCGCCTGCCAAGCGCCAACGTACTCGGTAACCGTAACTCGGTGCTGGACGCCGTGCCCTCAGAAATTATCCAGTATGTACAGGTGGCCAAAGCCATCACACCAGACATGGAAGGCGACGCCATTGGCGGTTCCATTAATTTCATCACCCGCACCGCTCCCGCTAAAAGAACACTCAATGTTAGCGCGGCAGGCGGTTACAATACTTTTTCAAAAGACGCTACCTACAACGCATCCCTGGTATACGGAGATCGCTTTTTTAAAGATAAACTGGGCGTCATGATTGCCGGCGCCATCTGGGACCGCCAGTGGGGAACAGATGCCTATGAAGTGGCCTACAATACCGGCCTGACCAATCCCGCACAACAAAAATCTGTCAGCACCGTCATGCTGAAACGGTATATGGGTAAACGCCAGACCTATGGCGCCAACGTTGGCCTTGAATATAAATTCAATTCCTCCAATAAAATATTCTTTCGTGGCCTGATGGATAAATTCAACGATATCCGCCCGGTATATGAATCCTATGTGGATTACAATAACAGCCGCTATCAGTATAACTACCGCTACTCTTACTATCAGACCGTGCTCAACGGCGGTGAACTGGGCGGCGAACATCAGCTGTCTTCCAAAGTGAAAATGGACTGGACCATCAGCGACTACTACACAAAATATTTCCTGGAAACACCGCCCACCAACGATAATAAAGGATTACCCATCGCTACTTTCCGGCAGAAAATAACCGGCGGTTTTAATAATCTTTCTGCAGATGGGAAACGGTACTGGGGTTTCGATTCACCGGAAGGTGTGGGCGGTGATCCGCTGCACTTTGATGCCGGCATCAAAAACAGCGGAGAAGTAATGGACGCGTCGAAGCTCACCTTGCAGCAGTTAGTAATTGCGCAACTGGATACAAAAGAAGAAGATAAAACAGCACAGTTGAACTTCAAAGTGAGCGCCTCTTCGCGGGTAAACCTGAAGTTCGGCGCCAAATACCGGCATAAAGACCGCGCCGGTACGTATGGCTCCAACATTGTATACCTCCCCGGCGCTGCACTGGGCATTCCCAAATCGCCGGACCTGCTGCCGCTGAATACACTCCAGCGCACCGATTTCCCGGTACGTGGCGGCTTCTTCCAGGGACTGAAAGGTAACTATGATCAGTTCATGATAGATCCCATCACCAAACAACAGCTGTTTGATTTGTATGATACTGCCACCCTGCGGAAAAACGGCTTTGCCGACTACACTTCTAAAACCAATGCCACCAACATTTATACAGGTACAGAAAATGTAGCTGCCGCTTATGCCATGGCAGAAATCGATCTCACAGATAAATTAAAAATGATTGCCGGTGTCAGAAATGAATACACGGCATTTACATTGCATGGCTCCAAAGCCACTGCTGAAGGCACTCCAAAAGTAACCACCATTACACCAGCCACTGTGAAAAACAACTACAATGCGCTGCTGCCCATGATGCACCTGAAATACAGCATCAACGACCAGGCAAACCTGCGCGCCGCTTATACCCGTACTTTCATCCGTCCGAATTTCACGGATCTCACACCCGGCGAATCTGTGGATAACACCGGCTCCAACGTCACCATCACCAAAGGAAATCCTGATCTGAAGCCAACCTTCTCCAATAACTTCGACCTGATGGGTGAATACTATTTCAAAAATATTGGTCTCATTTCCGGGGGTGTTTTTTATAAACAGATCAGCAATGTAATTTTTGCCAATAAAAATTATTACACGGAGAATGGCGTGAACTATGTAGTGGCACAGGCAAAAAACCTGAACAATGCAACGCTCGCCGGGCTGGAAGCGGGTATCAACAAACGCTTCGATTTTTTACCGGGCATCCTCGGCGGATTGGGCGCTGAACTGAACTACACGTTTATCAGTTCTTCGGTAGAAGTACCCAGAACCGTGAGCGGGAATAAGATCACGGATAAAACCAGTTTGCCTAACCAATCGCGTCACCTTTTTAACAGCATCCTCTTTTATGAACGCAATGGTCTTATGATCCGTATTGCGGGCAATTACCGCGGCGCATCCGTGGAAACGATCAACCAGCAGCTGGGTAAGGATTTTTATATCTGGACAGATAAGAACTTTACCGTAGATGCTTCCGCTACCGTAAACATCACCTCCAAAATACGGGTGTTTGCAGAGCTGAACAACATCACCAACGAACCACTGAAAACCTATATGGGTGACAAACGCCGTGTTGCTGCCGAAGAATGGTATGGCAGTCGTGGTCAGGCTGGTATCCGGTGGGACATCATCAAATAACATCATCTCTCAAAAAAATAACAAATACAATATGAAAAGAATAATGCTGGTACTGGCTATAGCCTTACCCATGGCAACCTTTGCCCAATTGGCCGATAGCGCACAAAGAGTTGTGCGCATGCAGGGAGCGGTTAACTTTCGCGATGTAGGCGGATATAAAACAACAGATGGTAAAGAAGTCGTGTGGGGAAAAGTATTCCGCTCTGCCGATGTCAGCCATTTAACAGACCAGGACCTCACCGTACTGGAGCAGAAACATATCCATACTGTAATAGATTTCCGTGGGATAAAAGAAGCCGCTGCGGCGCCGGATCATTTGCTGCCAAAAACGGATTACCTGCTGTGCCCCGCCGGCAGCGATAGTTTGCCAGGTGCTGCACAAATGGGCGAAATTATTAAGAAGGGTAATTTCCTGGAGAAGTTTTACGGCAACACCCAATACCTGGGCGATCGTTATAAGCCACTGTTCCAGAAACTGCTGGTGTTACCGGCCAATGAATCCATCATGTACCATTGCACCGGTGGCCGCGACAGAACCGGCATGGCTACTGCTTTGTTCCTTTATGCATTAGGTGTACCACAACAAACAATCGAAGCCGATTTCACCGCCAGCAATGTATACCTGTTGCCCATGAATAAGCGGATGTTCCAGGGTATGCAAAAAAGTACAGGTATGGATGAAGAAACGATCCGTAAAGCACTGGAACTGAAACCGGAATTGTTGCACAGCCTTTTTAATGCCATTAAAGGCAAATATGGCACAGTGGAAAATTTCTTTGAGAAAGAATTAGGTATCGGGGAAAAGGAGCGGGCGATCCTGAAAGAGAAGTACACTATTTAGTAGTAAAAGCGGAGGGATTTCCCTCCGCTTTTACTTATTCCTTCATTCCTTTTACAAGGGCTACAATCGCTAAACCGCACATTGCCATAATGGCAAACGACCAGCGTAAACTGGTAGCCTGGGCCACTAATCCCACCAGTGGCGGCACTATCATAAATCCAAGATAACCGATGGTGGAAATGGATGCCAGCGTTTGCCCGCTGTTGGTACTCTTCGAGCGTCCTGCCAAACTAAATACGAGTGGCACTACACATGCTACGCCCAGTCCGGCAAAAATAAACCCGATACCGGCAGTAACCGGATAAGGCAGCAAAATAGCCAGCAATAGCCCGCTGAGAATGAACCAGCCGCTATATAGCAGCATTGATTTAATACCCAGCCTGTTGACGAGCCTGTCGCCGATAAAACGCCCGGTGGTCATGGCCACCATGTATATACCAAATGCAGCTACGGCAGTGGATTTAGTGCTGCCAACAATTTTTTCAAAGTATAGCCCGCTCCAGTCGTACATAGTGTTCTCCGTAGCCATACACGCGAAGCAGATCAAAGAGTATTTCAGTAATGATTTATCGGGAAGCGCAAAGGCCGCTCTCTTTACTGTTTCCCTCACCGGTTGATCCGGTAATGTTTTTGGATAATAATAGATGGTGAATACCAGTAATAAAACACTGATCATCAGCAAATGATAGGAAGGCGCCACGTTCATAGTCACCATCAGGTATCCAATAGCCGCCCCTGCGAAGCCCGCCACGCTCCAGATGCCGTGGAAGGTGGTCATAATAGATTGCGGGAACAGGTGCTGTACCTGTACCGCCTGCGAGTTCATGGAAAGGTTCAGCAGGTTACGGGCTGAGCCAAAACAAAATAATACCAGCGCCAGCTGCCAGATACTGGTGGTGAAACCAGGCAGGCTTAGTATCAGGTTAAACACCATCGCGCCAAATACCATGATCTTCCTGGCACTGAATAGTCCCAGCAGCCTGCCGGTAATGGGCATTGTAAGCATCAGCCCGATAGGCAGGGCTAATAATACCAATCCGAACTGCGCCTCGTTTAAATGCAATTGTTGTTTGATAGAGGGTATCCTGGAAGCCCAGGAGGAATAACCTAATCCGGAGATGAAAAAGAAGACGGAGATAGCGATGCGGTATTGCCTGGCATCGGTTTCATTTTGAATATTTGCTAACATGATCTGCGCTCACACACCTGTTTGTGGCATTTGACGACGCAAAATTAGGCAAATCCGGGGAGAAATGGCCTTGGAAATGCAGGGGATTGTATTTTACCGTTTAAACAAGTCTTCCATCGTTACTTCGTTCTGAATGATTCCTGTTTTATATACATTGTCTTTGGTCCCGTAAGTAGTCACCATTGTAAGGAACAAAGTCTTCTTTGTACCCGTCTTTTCCTTAAAAACGTGCAATTTGTTTTCTAATTCAGTAGCATAGGATTTATCAATAGAAAATGTGGCATTTGAAAATTTCATTTCACAGACATTGATACAGCCGTCCTGCCTGTCAAGCAGCAAATCTATCTGGGCACCCTTTTCTTTTTTTTCAGGTGTTGATCTCCAGGCAGATTCTTCTGTATAGACACCGGATATCCCCAAAGCATGTTTAATCTGGTTGGTGTGCTTCAGGCAAATACCTTCAAAGGCACTACCGCTCCAGCTCTTCCATGACTGAGAGGTCGACAGTTTCATCCAGGTCCCCTTTCCTGTTGCCCTGGTATGCTCAATGAATTTGAGGTAGAATAAGCTGTATTCATCAATTAATTTATAAACCCCATCCCGTGTATTTTTTTGAAATGGCATATACATATTCACAAAAGCGGACTGGATCAGCTCATCAAGCAGCCTCGTTGTGGTACCACCAGTGTGCAGATTACAGGCTTTAATGATCTCTTTTCTTGTTAAACCTGACGGCTTTGCCGCCAGAGCCTTTACAACTATGATATGGCGGTCAGCCATTTCAAATAATGAGTGATACAGATTATTGAATTCACCTATAAGCAGTCCGTCTTTTGTAAAACACAGGCGATCGATGGCCTGTGTGGCACTTTCCCCTTTTGTGATCTCCTTCAGGTAATGCGGTACTCCGCCAAAAGCCATATATATATGCAATATTTGGTATGTGTCCAGATTCACCGATTTACTGTGGAGATAAACTGATGTTTCATAAAGGGTAAAAGGTAGTAAACGGATTTTTTTTGTAATCCGGTTATGCAGTCCTCCTTTATTATTAACAATTTTCTGAATCATCCATGATGCTGCGGAGCCACAGATAGCGACTATCAGTTGAGGTTGCTTTGATCCCCACGAATTCCAGAAATATTCAAATGCGGATAAAAAACCAGATTTGTGAGAACTTAGCCAGGGAAATTCATCAAAAAATATCACCTTCTTTTCCTTTCCCAGTAACGGTGTCGAAAATTTTATGAGCAGAAGAAATGCTTCCGTCCAGGTTTTCGGAACCGCAGGCGGTATCGGTGAATTTAATGCAATGGCAATACTGTTTCTGAAATTCTCCAGCTGTTGCTGAACGGAGGCATTATGTACGCCTGAGAATTCGCAAATGAGCTGTTTATGATAAAACTGCCGGATCAGGAAGGTTTTTCCTACCCTTCTTCTTCCATATACAGCAACAAGTTCTGCTTCTTTAGAAACCAAAGTCTGTTGTAGTATCTTTTTTTCGCTCTCCCTCCCGATCAGTTTTTCCATATTGAAATAATTTAATATTTTAGCAGTTATGGCTGCGGATATATTTTGATTGGCAGCCATAACTATACAAATATACATACTTATGGCTGCGGATCAAAATATATCCGCAGCCATAACTGTTAAAATGCTGTTTATTCAGGGGTATTTCCGCCAGGATGTGGGAGTGGCCGGGAGCCGCTGTTGCCTGTTCCTCCATGGCGGCTTTGAATGAAGCATTATCTTGGCAACAAGTACTTAAATACTGTTTTATCTTCATTGATAAGAGATCACAACCTATACCCCACAGTAACAGATAAATTCCTGTTTTTATAATCCCGTTCGGAATAAGTACCCTCCTCCTTAATCTCCCCGATATTTATCAAACCCGGCTCATAGTTTACCCCCAAAGAAAACCTTTTATATTCCACCCCCACACCGGAGCTTATCCCGAAATCCGTTCTTGATAAAGGGTGTCGTGTATCCCCGAATGTATCCGTTGAGGTTTTTTCATAATCGGTTTTGCCGGACGAGTGAACTGTTTTGTTCTTTGTTACCTCTTTTCCCCCGATACCATAAGCAATATAAGGCCCTGCATTTATAAACAGCCGGGTACTGGAAGTAAGCGGGAGTTTATACCCGATAAGAAGAGGCAACTGAAGATAAGTTTGATTGGTTATTATTTTGCTATAGGTGATCGGCGCATTGCTGCCGCCAATCCACCTTTCAGCACTTTCATGTATGGTCCCTTTGACGGTGAGTGAAACGCCGGATCGTAAATAAACCGCATCCGACAGGTTGTAGTCTGCAATAAATCCCACCTGGAACCCGGGCTTACTCTTCTTGTCTCCAATAATATAGTTCACTGTTTCATGGGCGTTCGACAGGTTAAACCCGGCGTTTACTCCAAACGTGAAGGGTTTGTGTTGGGCAGTCACCTGAAGGACTGATAGTAGTATTACACAGGTTGAAATAACTAATTTTTGGACATTCATGCTACAGTATAAATTTATCTTCATCCGGGAATAGGTTTAAATCCGGCGCATTGTAAGCGCTGCGGAATAAAAGTAAATATTAAAAGTTCTTTTCCTGGAGAAAAAAAGGCGCTTCTTATCAAGGATGTTTTTCTTCCGCGTATGCTTAACATCATTATTTGATTGAAATAGTACAACATTTGGAAAAGAAAGTGTCATTAAAGTATTTGATACGTCCGTACTTTTAGTGTCCTGATAACACTCGTACGAACGTTATGAACAAAACTACTTTTACAGGCAGTACTTACGGGACTTCCAGCCTTCTTTGCGAAAGAAAAAAGGAATCCGGATCAGCGCTGCATCATTTGATATTATATCAGCCGGGCTTAATGCATACTACTTGTAAGCATAAGCTGCGGATTAAAAAAGTACCGGTTTAAACATCTCCTGAAGTCAGCCAGCAACCAAGTCATTATTCACATATAAAAACAGTTCACCGGAAACACCCGTTTCCGGAAAAGGAATCTTTTTGCCTATCTGTACTACACAATTTAATATGACCGTTATGAAACGATGCCTTCTTTTTATTTTCTTTCTCACGCTGATAGTACCACTGGGTACCTATGCGCAACAGCAAACAGTAACAGGAGTGGTACGGGATGCCACCACCGGCATAGCTCTGCCGGGTGTAAGCGTACAGGTGACCGGCACTACCGCCGGTGCGGTAACAGATGCTGCTGGTAAATACCAGCTGAATATACCCGCTAACGGCACGCAGCTCAGCTTTACTTTCATGGGATACCTGGCCAAACAGGAAACCCTTGCCGGCCGCCATACGATCGACATTCAACTGCAACCGGATACTAAAGCGCTTGGTGAAGTCATCGTAGTTGGATATGGTACGCAACGTAAATCAGATCTTACTTCTTCTATTACCAAAGTAGATCTTGCCGGTGTAAAAAGCGCACCGGTAACAGGCGTGGAACAGGCATTACAAGGCCGCGCCGCCGGTGTAACTGTTACGTCTGCATCCGGCGTCCCCGGCTCACCGGTAATGGTCCGCATCCGTGGAATAGGTACGGTAAATAATAACGACCCGCTCTACGTGGTAGACGGTGTGCCGGTAAGTGGTATGAACTATCTCAACCCTGCCGACATAGAAAGCATGGAAATCCTGAAAGATGCTTCTGCTACCGCCATCTATGGCTCCCGCGCTGCCAACGGCGTAGTGCTCATCACCACCCGGAAAGGTAAAGCTGGTAAATCACAGATCACACTGGATGCATATTATGGTCTCAACAGTCCGTGGAAAGATTATAAACCTGCCGGCCGCGATGAATACCTCTACATGGTAAAAAATGTATACGGCGAAACTACCGATCAGTATAAAGATGCACTGGCACAGTATAACAAAGGATATAATACTAACTGGTGGAAAGAAACCGTGAAGAAAAACGCCCCCGTGCAAAGCTATAACCTCGGCGTATACGGTGGCACCGACAAAGTAACTTATGCCATCAGCGGCGGTTACTTCGATCAGAAAGGTATCATCGATCCCTCTGATTTTAACCGCATCTCTTTCCGTGCCAATACTTCTGCGAAAGCAAAAGAATGGCTTACTATCGGTCAAAATCTCAGCATCTCCAACGAACAAACAAATGTAATCGGTGATGAAATACCCGGTATCATGGGCAACATCATTCCCTACGATCCGCTGATCCCGGTGCTGGACCCGTCAAAAGACCAGAGCGATCCATACAGCAAATGGGCTACCTCTGCCACCGTATTCGGCAGCAGCCCTAAAGCCATCCTGGCAAGGGAAGTAGGCAAGCGCAATACACTGCGCATGGTAGGAGACGTTTTCGCTAACGTAAACATCCTCAAAAGCCTCGTGTTTACCACCCGTTTCGGATTGAATATTTCCCGGGCAGACGAATGGACTTTCAGCCCCACTTATTATATGAAGCCGAGCGACCTGCTGGAAACGCCGCAGGCCAATTCTTCAAAGGCGTCTAATAATTATTACAACTGGACAAACACGTTGAACTGGACGGAGACATTCGGCCAGCATCGCCTCAATGTACTGGCAGGTATCAGTGCAGAACGCAGCCGCGATACCTATCTTAACGGCAGCAAACAAGGGCAGCTGGGCAATGAAGAAAACTATTGGTTCCTCGATGCCGGTAATATGAACGACAAAAGCGGCGGCGGCGCAGCGCGCTGGTCGCTGATATCACAGTTCGCACGCGCCAACTACAGCTACGCCGATAAATACTTGTTCTCTGCAAGTGTGCGCCGCGATGGCTCCTCTAACTTCGGTACAGATAAACAGTTTGGTGTTTTTCCTGCTGTTTCCGGTGGTTGGGTGATCAGCAGGGAACAGTTCTTTAAAGATATCGACCTTGCCTGGCTGACCAATGTAAAATTGCGCGCAGGCTGGGGACAAGTAGGTAATCAAAACATTCCCAACGGCGCCTACACCACGTTTGTAGCCAACAGCCTGGGTCGTAACTACCTGCTTGGTAACGGTACATCCGTGGTAATGCCGGGTTACTCTATGGATAATCTTGGTAACGGGAATATCAAATGGGAAACAGCGGAACAGTCGAACGTAGGACTGGAACTCGGATTATTTAAAAACAGCCTGAAAATTGAAGCGGAATATTTTAACCGCAAAACAAGGGATATGCTCATCGCTATGCCAACTGCTTCCATGTTTGGCGTGCCTTATCCCTGGGTGAATGCCGGTAATGTAAGCAACAAAGGCTTTGAGCTTTCCGCGAATTATGAAGGCGACGCCGGTGCAATACACTATGCTGTTGGTGGTAATATTTCTACCTATAAAAATGAAGTGCTGAGTCTCGGCGGCGGTCAGCCATATGTGGAAGACGTAGGCTGGCAACTGCGTGTACTCAGTTTCTCCAGAACAGCAGAAGGTCATCCCATCGGTGAATTCTATGGCTGGAAAACAGATGGTATCTTCCAGTCGCAGGCCGATGTGGACAACTACAAAAGCAGCAAAGGTGAAGTGATCCAGCCCAACGCAGGTCCCGGCGATTTCCGCTTCAAAGACCTGAACGGCGACGGCGTGATTAACGATGCAGATAAAACCGCCATCGGCAGCCCCCATCCCAAATTTACCTATGGCGCAAATATCAACCTGTCGTATAAAGCATTTGATTTCTCCCTGTTCCTGCAAGGCGTTTCCGGTAATAAACTGTTCAATGCCACCAAGTATTTAACAAAGCATCCACTTGGCTTCAATAACGTGGAGGCCGGCGCTGCCTACAACGCCTGGACGCCTGAAAATCACTCCAACGAATATCCGAAAATGTCGGTGAACGATCCGAACGATAACTACCGCGCATCCGACTGGTATGTGGAAAACGGCAGCTACCTGCGCATCAAAAATATCCAGCTGGGATATACTTTGCCGGAAGCATTAATCAAACGCATGGGGCTACAACAGTTACGGATATACGTAGCTGCGCAAAACCTGTTCACCTTCACAAAGTATACCGGCCTGGATCCTGAAGTAGGCGCTTACCAGTTAAACAGCAGCGACCAGAATAAAATGTCGCGTTTGATGGGTGTGGATAACTACACTTATCCACAGGTGCGCACGATGCAGGTAGGTGCAAGTTTGAAATTCTAATAACTTTTTAACTGACAAGAAATGAAAAGGCTGATATATATAGCATTACCGGCAGCACTCTTACTGGGCAGCTGTTCAAAAGATTTTATCAAAGGGGACGTGCCTGCCAAAACAGACGTCAACCAGTTCTATAGCAATGCAAAGGAAGTAAACATGGGCCTGATGGATGCCTATGATGCTTTCCAGGAAGAAGAATCGCAACTGGCCCGCTTCGTATATGGCGATATGGCCAGCGACGACGCCCTGAAAGGCGGTGAAACCATCGGCGACGGCCCGGATATGGAAGCCCTGGTGGAATGCCGGCCACTGTCTACCAACGACTGGTCCTATAAGCTGTGGACACAATGTTACAAAGCCGTCACGAAAGCAAATATCCTGGTGGAGAGTATTGATACCAAAGCGGATTTTAAGGGAGATGAAACCACGAAGAACCGTTACCGCGCAGAAGCACAGTTCCTCCGCGCCCTGGGCTACTACTACCTGGCAATGGCCTATGGCGATGTGCCCCTGTTCACTAACGGCGTTACCAACTATACACAGGTAGATCCGAAAATGATGATCAGGAAACCGGTGGCTGATGTATGGGCACAGGTGGAAAAAGACCTGAAGGAAGCTATTCCCGCACTTTATACCAAACAAACTATTCCTTCTTCAGAACTGGGGCGTGCTACGAAAGGCGCCGCCCAGGCGATCCTCGCAAAATCACTGATGTTTCAGAAGAAGTATGATGCAGCCGTGCCGGTATTATCAGACCTGGTAAAGAACGGAGGCTACCAGCTGGCGCCCACTTTCAATTCGCTGTGGCGTCCGGGTACGGGCGATTTCAACGCCGAAAATATTTTTGAAATCAACTATACCAATACCTGGAACTGGTCCAGCGATGGAGAAGGCGCTATCCGTAATGTATACGAATCGTCCCGCAACACATGGGGCTGGGGCTTTAACCAGCCAACACAAGACCTGGCCAATGAGTTTGAAGCAGGCGACCCACGTATCATTTATACGCTTACCTATTCCAAAGATATTTTCCAGGCAAAAACACCTGCGGAACAGGTGGAAGAAAAGAATTCCATCAACAACGTATATCAGTACCATTCCTATAAAGTGATGATGCTGCAGGCAGAACGTGATGGCATGACCACCGGCGGCGCCGGCATGAACGAAAAAATTGTTCGCCTCGCAGATATGTACCTGTTGTATGCAGAAGCACTCGTGCGGTCAACTGCCGCTAAAGATGTAAACACCGCCGTATTTTATCTCAACGAAATACGCAAACGCGCTAACAACACACCTAAAGCCGACCCGGTGCGTGTAAAGCAACAATTTACCGTTGCAGCCAACACCTTGCCGATGCGTGTGTATACCAGCGATGTGCAACTGCTGAAAGATATTGCGCATGAACGCCGCGTGGAACTGGGTATGGAAGGCGTTCGTCTCTGGGACCTTATCCGTACAGATAATACCGTTGCACTGGATGCTTACTACAAAAAATGGGGCGCCAACGGATATGAAGCAAGGGGCGATCTGAAAGGAAAATTCTATGGTACCTGGATCAGCAAATTTGCCGGTGGTAAGTATCCCACCTTCCCCATTCCTCAAAAAGAAATTGACTTGTCGCAGGGCAACCTGAAACAGACCAGTGGATATTAAATCATGTTTATGGAGTATACAATGAAAAACACAGCCCTGCAGGTAGAACAGCTGCAGGCACAATATGAGCAACTGGTACGACGCACCAATGAACCTGCGGGTACATACAATGGTATTTATGACAGGTATAAGTATCCCGTACTAACGGCAGCGCATATACCTTATTTCTGGAAATTTGACCTGAACCCGGTTACCAATCCATTCCTGCAGGAACGTATCGGTATTAACGCGGTATTCAATGCAGGCGCCATCCGGCTGAATGGTAAGTTTTACCTCGTGGCCAGGGTGGAAGGCAGCGACCGTAAATCTTTCTTTGCCGTAGCTGAAAGTCCAAACGGTATCGATCAATTCCGCTTCTGGGATTATCCCGTTGCGCTGCCACAGGTGGCCGACCAGGAAACCAACGTATACGATATGCGTTTAACACAGCATGAAGACGGATGGATCTACGGCCTGTTTTGCGTAGAACGCAGGGATCCGGCTGCCGCTCCGGGCGATCAATCCGCCGCGGTGGCGCAATGCGGCATCGTCCGCACTAAAGATCTTCGCTCCTGGGAGCGGTTGCCGGATCTGCAAACACCTTCCCCCCAACAACGGAATGTAGTGCTGCATCCGGAATTTGTAAACGGCAAATACGCTTTTTATACCCGTCCGCAGGATGGTTTTATTGAAGCCGGAAATGGCGGTGGCATCGGATTCGGGCTGGCAGACGATATTACCAACGCCGTTATTCACGAAGAACAACTGCTGGATAAAAAAGTATACCATACCGTATATGAAGCAAAGAACGGCCTGGGACCAGCACCTGTTAAAACAAGTAAAGGCTGGTTGCATTTAGCTCATGGTGTTCGCAACACCGCCGCAGGCCTGCGTTACACGCTCTATGTATTTATCACCTCGCTGGAAGAACCCACCGAGGTAATACATAAGCCTGCCGGCTACTTCATGGCGCCGGAAGGAGAGGAGCGTGTGGGAGACGTATCCAACGTTTTATTTTCCAACGGTTGGGTAACAGACGAAGAAGGAAATATCTTTGTATATTATGCTTCGTCAGATACGCGTATGCACGTTGCCGTTACCACGGTGGATAAAATGCTGGACTATGCCATCAATACACCGGCAGACGGTTTTACGTCCGATAGCACGGTACAACGTATATGCGACCAGGTGAGTAAGAACCAGTCATTTCTGTAATGTTTAAATGAACAACATGAAGTTAAGAACCGTCATCACTGCTGCATTGCTGGGCGCCCTGCCGGCGCTGGCCCAGCAGCAGCCAATCGATAAAAAGGCGACACCGGAAACCAGGCAGCTGCTGCATAACATGTCGGCGCTGCTGGATAAAGGCGTCATCCTCGGCCACCAGGACGACCTGGCCTACGGCATGCAATGGGCCTACAAAACAGGGGAGTCTGATGTGAGAAGGTTAACGGGGCAGTACCCCGGCGTGTTCGGTTGGGAACTGGGGCGCCTGGAAAAGGATAGCACCCATAACCTGGATGGCGTTCCTTTCGATTCTATTGTGGTATATATGAAATGGGTATACGGAAACGGCGGCATCAATACTTTCAGCTGGCACTTCAACGACCCGGTTACAAAAGCCACCGCCTGGAGTACTGATCCGAACACGGTGAAAAGCATTATCCCCGGTGGTGCGCATCACGCGGCTTACAAAGCTTACCTGGATAAACTGGCTGTTTATCTTCATAAAATAAAAAATAATAAGGGAGAAGAAATTCCTTTATTGTTCCGTCCGTTTCATGAACATACCGGTAACTGGTTCTGGTGGGGCAAATCGTCCTGCACACCGGAAGAGTTTAAAGCCATCTGGCAGTTCACCGTCAACTACCTGCGCGATGTGAAACAATTGCATAACCTGTTGTATGCTTATTCTGCCGCAGATTTTGCTACAGAAAAAGAGTACCTGGAACGCTATCCCGGTGATGCATATGTGGATGTGCTGGGCTTTGATGCCTATTGTAATAAAGACGTAGCCTATTTTGTAAAAGATCTTAACAACCGGTTAAGTATCCTTCAGCAAATAGCCGCCAAACACCACAAAATACCGGCACTCACTGAAGTGGGCAACATCAATACGCCACAGGCGGAGTGGTGGACAAAAACATTTCTGCCCGTACTGGAAAAATATAAGATGTCGTATGCACTCTTCTGGCGCAACGGGCCAAAGGAAGGCGCTTTCATACCTTACGAAGGTCAGGTGAGCGCAGCAGATTTTATTAAGTTTGCCACACAACCACCGGTGATTTTACTGAACCAGTTACAAACCACCGCTGTTTATAAAAAATAGCAGGTTGTTTTCAGGACAATTATATATTTTGTAGGGGAGAGATGATTACCGTGGAGGTAATGATTTCTCCCTTTTCTGTATTTAAATGTCCACGTGTTATGTCCTTCTTTAAATATATTATCAGCTGTTGCTTTCTTTACCTGCCTGTAGCGGCGCAGGTACCGGTTGACCTCCATGCGTACAAGCCCTCTGGCGAAGTAAAGGTAAGCGTAGCAGATCAACAGCTCACCGCTGTGTGGAATGCCGGCGCTAATACACAAGCGCGTATTGTACTGAACATGGAACAGCAAAACCCGCTTATTCACAGCCTCAGCTGGAACACCGGTAAAAAAGAATGGCAGCAGGTGGCATCCGGTTTGCAACCGGTATTTTTCCTTACCACCGGCAAACGCGACCTGGTTTCACAAAACGGATGGAATATCTTCTTTGATAAAACGGATAAATTACCACGTACCACTTATCCGGTACGATTGCAGAAAGACAGTGTAACCGTTATTACAGATGGCTCCCGCACGGTATTGCGGGTGGCAGGCGCTACGGCCGGTCCGTTTAACGGCGTGGTGGAAATAACCCTTTACAACGGCAGCGGGCTAATGAATATAGCCGCCGTGATGACCACCCAAAATGATTCCACCGCGATATTATACGATGCGGGGCTAACGGCCACGGATATACCCTGGCAGCAAATTCGCTGGTCCGATCCTAAAGGCGTGATGAAGTCAGTGCCGGCAGTAGCAGGTACACAAAGTACCAACGTAGCCGTTAAATACCGCACCATCATCGGTGAAAGCAAAGCCGGCAGCCTGGCATTATTCCCTGCACCGCACCAGTTCTTTTACCCCTTGGATAATTGCTTCAACCAATCGTTCACCTGGTACGGAAATAATTATAATAAAGACGCACCCGGCTACGGTATCGGTATCCGGCAGGAACCGGCGGGAGATAAAAGATGGGTGCCCTGGTTTAATGCGCCTCCGGGAACGGCGCAGCGCCTTCATTTCTTTTGTTTGCTCAGCAACACTGCCGCAGGGCAAACGTTGCAGTATGTTCGCCGCTATACTCACAGTGACGTCTATACGCCGCTTCCCGGATACTATACGATGAGCAGCCATTTTCACCAGGAGCATACCGCAGATGTATTAAATAAGCTGCCGATGCCGGAAATTCCGGCCTTCATAAAAGCTTTTCGTGAAACAGGCGTGAATATCGTCCACCTGGGTGAATTCCACGGCCCAGGCCATCCCCGCGGTCCGGAAAATGAACGCTTCCTGGAACAGCAAACACTATTCAAAGAGTGCGAGCGATTGTCTGCCGGAAATTTTTTACTGCTCCCGGGTGAAGAGCCCAACAACTTCTTCGGTGGCCATTGGATGAACATCTTTCCCAAACCGGTTTATTGGGTGATGGATCGTAAACCGGCACAGCCTTTTGTAACCAATGATCCAACTTACGGGAAGGTATACCGTGTAGGCAATAAAGAAGAAATGCTGCAACTGCTGCAAACGGAAAAAGGCATGGCCTGGACGGCCCACGCACGTACCAAAGGGTCAACAGGCTTCCCTGATAAATATAAGGAAGAAGCATTTTTTACCTCGCCCCAATTCATGGGCGCCGCCTGGAAGGCTTTGCCTGGCGATCTTTCGCAGCCTTATCTCGGCAAGCGGGCACTGGATCTGCTCGATGATATGGCCAACTGGGGCTTGCACAAAACAATGATTGCAGAAGCAGATCTTTTCCGCATCACGCCGGAAGATGAACTGTACGGACATCTCAACGTAAACTATCTTCAACTGGACCACCTGCCTGCTTTTAAAGAGGGTTGGCAACCTGTGCTGGATGCCATGCAGCAGGGAAAGTTTTTTGTAACCACCGGTGAAATACTGTTACCCGCTTTTACGGTAAATGGGAAATCTTCCGGCAATACCATCTCCGCTGCAAAAAAAGGAATCGTGAAAGTAACTGCCAGCTGGACTTTCCCGCTTAACTACGCGGTAATCATCTCCGGTGATGGGAAAGAGGTTTACCGGGAAAAAATTTCACTGCATCAGACGCAATCTTTCGGGTCCACCACATTTACATTTAATACTAACCTCGAAAACCGTAAATGGGTACGGTTTGAATTATGGGATGTTGCCGCCAACGGCGCATTTACACAGTGTGTGTGGATAAAGTAGCGGGATGTAAATCCGTCTCGTTGATCGCTTTAAATTCGTCTAACGGTGATGAACATACGGAACAGCAGTAATCCTCCGGTAATTCACTGAATGCAGTACCCTCGGGGATTTGCTGTTCCGGATCACCGGCGGCATCATCGTACACCGTTAAGCACACCTGGCATTGATGTACTACCCGTTCAACAGCGGCAACAGGCGCCAGTGATTGCTGTTCGGTTACATAATGCTGCAATACATCCGCCTCGCTTTCCCGTTCGTAAAAAGTTCTGCACAACGCTACAATGTATGGTCCCAGGTGCTCTTTGGAAACACCTTCCCGGTATAACAACAACTGCGCGGAGTTGGCGTTGTAACCCGCCGTATACAGAATGTCGTAACGCTGCATATATTTCAGCTTGCTGCCATGCTTGTTTTCCTGCTTACGGATCACTACCGTTCCAAAAAGACTTGCCGGCCGGTTAATCCTTACACTGAAGCACAAACCATAGGTACGCACATCGGCCGTATCAAAGTAACGGATGATATGACGTTTCAGCACGAGGCCATCTTCACAGTTGTCTTCTACCTGCCAGTTTAATTCATTCGCCGCATGGCGCACATTGATGCCATATTTCCCTAACACATAGTCCCAGAGCTTACGGTGAGCCGGTTCAATATTTTTTATGATCAGCGACTTCCACGGTGTGGCATACAGCTGCCCGATGCGTGTTTCCAGGCAGATGGTACATACTTCTTTCAAAAAAGCAATCGGGAAATCTTCATCCCGCCGGTAAATACCTAACCAGTAACTATTTTCGAACTTATTAAAACCTTCGTAGTAGGGTAAATGGAAAGCCGGCAGATCGGGTTCCTTCTCCTTCGGACGGCCAATATAGCTCGCTACCTGTTTCACCTGCTGGTACACTTCCTCCGGCGTATCGCCTTCATTGATGCTTTGTTCCAGCTGCTTGCTCATGGCAGCAATGTTATTGGTATAGATCAGCTCCGGCCAGGCGTACAGCTGCTGGCTTCCCGGCATGCGGATATAGAGGTACCAGTAATGCAGGCTGCCTGAAGAGATCCAGTTGATATGCCCGGTGAACAACGGTACAAATGTTTGCTGACTATCGCAGATATTGATTTTCAATGTGGGCGTATAGTCGAAGCCGTTAAATACATCTTTATAAATTCCTTCACTCAGCCAGCTGTCGTGGATAAAAATACCGGCGGCAGGATAGGAGCTCATGATATTAGGCTGGTCGGCTATAGGCAACTGTTTATCTGCGCAGTTCTTTTTAAAGGCAGCTAAATTTTTATCCGGTATATCTACGAGTAGTTGTTGCCGTAAGCCAAAGCGCACATGCGTAGCCTGCGCTGCCGCCGCTGTTTCCAGCAGCTCCAGCAGGTATCCCGGTGAAATAATGCCACCGGTGAAATTAACGGGTAAAGTATGCGTGTGTTTAGCCATAATTATACGAGTGCTGCCACGGTTTTCTGAATCGATTTTTCCAGCAGGGTCTTTATTTCTGATTTGCAGCTGCCACAGCCCAGTCCGGCGCCGGAGGCCTGGCAAAGCTGTTGCAGGTTATCGCAACCTCCTGCTATTTTCTCCGTAATATTTCCTTCGCCCACATTGCCGCAGGAACATACCAGCCTGCCAATCACCGGTGTTCCTTTTTTACCGGAACGAAGTAACTCCAGCCGCTTGTCTGATAACTCGATCTTTTGCTGGATCAGATCCCTGAATTCTACAAACTCCGATTTGTCGCCAATCAGGATGGCGCCCACCAGCCGGTCCTGGTGAATAATACATTTCTTATAATAACGTTTCGCCTTATCTATAAAAACAACCTCTTCATAAGCCGGGTCTTTCGGTGTTTCCACCATACCAAGCGAACAAAGATCAGTGCCATGCATCTTCAGGATGTTCATAAACAGCGAACCCTGGTAATAATTGCTGATGTCGCCGTTAAGATAACGGGCCACTACTTCCGCCTGCTGTTCTGCAGCGGCAGTGATGCCGTACAAGGTGCCATTGAAAGCAGCAATCTCGCCAATAGCATAAATTTCCGGATCACTGGTCTGAAGATATTCATTCACCACTACACCGCGGTTGCACTCCAGTTGCGCCGCCTGGGCCAGTTCTATATTAGGTACCGTTCCTATAGACATTACCACCGCCTGGCAGGGAATGTACAAACCACTTTTCAGCTGAATGCCTTCCAGTTGGTCCTGCCCGGAGAAACGGTTAATTTCATCATTGTAATAAATCTCAATACCCCTGTCGGTAAGTTCTTCATAAAGAAGCTGCCCGCCCAGTGTATCCAGTTGCCGGTCCATTAACCGGGAAGTGCGTTGTATAACGCCAACGTCTATATTAATTTCTTTGAGAGATGCTGCCAGCTCTATCCCCAATAATCCACCCCCTGCTATCATTACTTTCCCTTTGGAGGGATCTATATGTTGTTTGAAGGCATCTGCATCCATTCGCGTGCGCATGGTGAAAATGCCCGGTATAGGCGGAATATCACGTAGCGTGGCGGCCCGGCTGCCGGTGGCCATCAGCAGGATATCATACGTATGTACTTTTCCGTTACTGTCGGTGAGCAACTTGTTGGTACGGTCGATATGCGTAATACTGACCCCCCTGTGCAAGGTAATATTATAGGCTTTTTCTTCTGCACGGGTCATCTTCACCAGCTGTTTCCATTGCTGGGTACCGCTGATATAATCCGGAAGCATTACCCGGTTGTAAAACGGCAGGTCCTCTTTACTGAACACCACTATTTCATCTGAGGTGTTTAGTTCCCGGTACGACTTTACAAATCCGCAGGCGCCGGCCCCGGCGCCTATTACCACAATTTTTTGTACCGGCTTCCGGTAGCGTGCTACCTGTACCGCTGCGTATTTAAAATCCGGCTGTTTGGAAATCGGGTCAAGCAGCGGGCTGGTCAGGTTATTGGCGCGGTGAAGATCGTTTTGAAGGATTTTTCCCCAGTGCATCGGGAGGAAAACAACTCCTTTTTTGATGGTGGTGCTGAGCTGGGCTTTGACCCGTACGTTACCGCGTCCATTGGTAACGGTAACAATATCGTCTGCCGAAATGCCACGTTGCCGCGCATCTTCGGGATGTATTTCAAGGAAGGAGGAGGAAATATGCTGCTTCAGCTTACTTACCTTACCCGTTTTACTCATGGTATGCCACTGGTCGCGTATGCGGCCGGTAGTCAATATCAGCGGCAGCTCATGGCTGAGCGGCTCTGACCTGTTGTCATCGTCAAAACTATGTATCACCGCCTTTTCATCCGGGGTGTAAAACCGGTGGTCGCGGAACAGGCGTGGCGTGCCGTTACCCGATTGATAGGGCCACTGCACGCTGCGCTGTGCCTTTATAATATCATAGTTCAGTTCACTTACATCAATATTGGTTCCGGCAGTAAGCCGGCAATGTTCGTCGTATATTTCTGATACATTCGTATAGTCGAACCCGTGATACCCCATTTTTTGTGCAAAGCGGCAAATAATCTCGGCATCCGGCAACGCTTCGCCAGGCGCATCATTTACTTTGGAGAGATAACTGATGCGGCGTTCTGCATTGGTCATGGTGCCTTCTTTTTCCGTCCAGGCTGCGGCGGGCAATACTACATCTGCATAGCGCAATGTTTCCGGTTTGCTGGAAATTTCCTGTACCACCACGTACTTCGCCTTTTGCAGTGCTGCTTCGGCAAAGCGGGCGTCGGGTAAACTCACCAGCGGATTGGTACACATGATCCATATGGCTTTCAGCCGTCCGTCATTCAATGCGGTGAACATCTCGGTGGCAGTAAGGCCCGGCTTATCAGAAAGCGCTGTGCCTCCCCAGAAAGCCTGTACCTCTTTGCGGTGCGCAGGGTTGTTCAACACCCGGTGTGCAGGCAGGAGATTGGATAAACCGCCCACTTCGCGGCCACCCATGGCGTTAGGCTGACCGGTTAAGGAAAAAGGACCGCTGCCGGACTTGCCGATATGCCCGGTGATCAGGTGCAGGTTAATAAGACTAAGATTTTTATGCACACCCACCGAGCTTTGATTCAGTCCCATTGTCCAGAAGGTCATGAACCCGGTGGCATTGCCAATATAATCTGCTGCCCGGTGAATATCTTCTGCTGTAACACCGCAAATGGCCGCCGCTTCTTCTATGGTGCGTTCCATCACGGTATCCTTGTACTTATCAAAACCATTGGTATGCGCTTCTACAAAGGAGCTGTCGGTAAAGCCGGCAGTGATGAGCGCCCTGCCTATAGCATGATGCAATACAATATCGGTACCCGGGTTCACCTGCAGGTGCAGATCGGCCAGCCCGCAGCTCTGTGTAACCCTCGGGTCACTTACAATGATTTTCATGGCGGGGTTGGCTGCCTTCGCGGCTTCTACCCTGCGCCATAAAATAGGATGGCACCAGGCCGGATTGGCGCCTGCTACAAAGATGCAGTCGGCCTGCTCTATATCATCATAGGTGCCAGGCACAGCATCTTCTCCCAAAGCCATTTTATAAGCAGCTACTGCGCTGCTCATACACAACCGCGAATTGGTATCTATATTGTTGCTGCCAATAAATCCTTTGATCAGCTTATTTACTACATAGTATTCTTCTGTAAGGCATTGCCCGGATGCGTAGAAGGCTACGGCATCCGGACCATGTTTTTTGATAATGGCTGCAAATACAGCAGCAGTTCTTTCCAATGCCTGGTCCCATGTAACCCTTTGCCGTGGAAGGTTACGGTGATACCGCATTTCAGGATACAACAACCTGTCTGATGTATCCATCACGGTATAATGCAGGTTCATACCTTTGGAACAAAGCATGCCCTTGTTAACCGGGTGTGTTTTATCACCTTCCACATGCAGCTTGCCCTGCCGGTCTTTATGTACCACTATTCCACAGCCTACGCCGCAGTAACAACAGGTGGTTTTGAATGATGCTTGCATGCTAAAGGTTTTACAATGATTTATGATACCGCTACCGGTGTTCTTACCGGTGCTTCCTCACTGGCAGGCTGCCGGGTAAAGCGCGTGAGCATTACAATACAGGAAATGCCAATCACCACATAACCGATATACGTGAACGCCTGTACGTAGCTGATGCTGTCTGATTTAAACAGGAAGCCGAACATCATACCACCCAGGTTTCCCCCGGCGCCAACGATGCCGCTTACCAGCCCCGCATTTTTTTCGTTAATAAAAGGCACAATCCCGTAAGTGGCGCCATTGGCCATTTTCAGGAACAGTGCAAAGCTCAGCATCGCTATGATAGCTACTACCAGTGATCCTGCCTGCGCAAATAACAATAATCCGATTCCTTCCGCCAGCAGCATCAGGGCCAATAACCATCCTTTCCCCTTCATGCCAAATCTGGCGCCTGCCTTGTCTGAAATAATGCCTCCCAATGCCCGTGCAAACAGGTTCATAAAACCAAAGATGCCGGCCCAGAACCCTGCGCTGCCCTGCGAAAGTTGAAATGTATCCACAAAATGTAAAGAGGCGACATTATCAAAAGTGATCTCCATGCCAAAACACATTCCGTATGCCAGTGTCAGCGCCCAGATGCGCCAGTCGGCCAATACCGACCAATCTGTTTTATTATCCCTTTTATTATAACCAATCTCATCAAAATTTCCGTTAGGTGTATCTTTTGTATAACGGTAATACAGATACGCTACACCGAGCATCATCACTCCCGGCAATATCATCGCATACCGCCACGCTTCGGGCTTGGTATAACCAAAACCAACAATCGCGGCAAATATCACCGGCATCACCATGTTGGTAACGCCCCCGCCCAGGTTGCCCCAGCCGCCGGTAATCGCATTGGCGGTGCCTTTGATGGCAGGGGCGAACATAAGGGAGGTGTGAAACTGCGTAATAACAAAGGAACCGCCTATAACGCTGATGGCTAAACGGAACAGCATAAAGGAAGTATAGTCTTTTGATAACCCTACCAGGAATACCGGCAACGAACCTATCAGCAGCAGCCGGATGGCGGTTTTGCGTGGTCCCCAGGTATCACAGAGCCGGCCAATGATCAGCCGCGCTATGATAGTGCCGGATACGGAAGCAATGATGATATTACCTACCTGCGATTTGGTTAAACCGAGATCCGTGCGAATGGTAGGCATCAGCGGCGCCAGCCCGAACCAGCCAAAGAAGCAAACGAAAAACATGAGCCACGTAATATGGAACGTGCGCATCTGTATGGTATCAAGACTGAATATTTTTAATTTATCTAAAGGAGCAGCCATGTGTTGTGTTTTTACAGGTTATTTAATCAGAAATTCGGGCCGGATATTAACCGATATGTATGCCCAGTTACTGTTTGGAGCAGCGTTCTTTACATTTTTAACAGTAGGGGAAGACAGGGTAGCAGTACTCCAGAAGTGACTGTAACCTGCTTCCAGGCCTATCATTTTGGTAAGTGTGTAATTTGCCGTTACATCTGCTTCTGTTCCAAACTGTTTATTCATGCCCGTTACATCGGCTGCACTGAAAAACTCGTGTACGTCGCCGGTCAGCGCCCAACGCGGTCCCGGCTTTAGTTTTGTTTTTACGTAATAATCCTGTAATCCCTTATTCCCAAATCCGCTCGCCACATAGAAATAATCCATATTACCCCAGAACTTATGGGGGGTGCCATACAGCGGGTCAAAATCAGGACTGATATAATCTGCGCCGGCGCCTGCGCTGAAAGTTTTATTTACACTATAAAAGAAAGAACCGGAAAGTAAACTGCCGCTCACCGTTTGTCCGTTCCCGTTGGTACCAAACTGATGATACGCGGCAGCTGTATAGGTAAATTTGTTAAATGCCTGTGTGTAAAATAACCCGGTGGTCATACGGGTATTTACAGCGCCTTCATATACTTTTACGGCCACATGCTCTACACTGTCGATGTGGTATTTTGAAAACTGATCCGTCAGGAAAAGAAAAGATAAGTTGCCCTTGTTCAGCTTCCTGGATACATAGGCGAACTCCAGGCTTTTGTACATGTTGCCGCCATTAGTGTTCGCGGTATAATTACCGGGAGGCGTGGCATTGTACACACTGCCGCTGGCATTTTCTTTATTCTGGTTAAACGCGGCGCCCACATGCAGGGTCCACGCATTACTTTCATACTTTAAGACCGCTGCATCGTGACGGCGGCCCTGCTGCAGCCAGTCGAGGTTTCCCAGCAAACGGCTGTCGTCATACACTAGTTCCTGGCGGCCGATTTTCAGAGAAAGGCTCTTATTCTTCACCACCGTATCTGTCAGCAATATTTCTGCCCAGGCTTCATGCAGCATAAACCCGTTATTATCCGGGGTGGTAGTACGGTTAATGGTGGATCCGTCTTGTCCCCATACACGTACATCCTGTACTGTTAGTCCCAGCTTGATCCGGTAAGCACTGAATCCCGCCATTAACCGGGTGCGCTGGGAAGTAAAAAAAGCGGGTGCGGTGCCTTCAGGCTGCGGAGCGCCTTGTCCGTTACGTAGTTCGGTGCGGGTCCTGAGTTGCGCACCGAGAGAGAGCTGGGCATAGCCGTACTGCGATAACAGCAGTCCGGGAAGTATCAACGATACCTTGCCTGGAAACCATTTTTTCATGTAACTTTGGTTGATTTTGAATGAGCCAATCATTTCAGGATCAGAAGCCCGGTTAGCCTGCCAGCTACCGGGTTTCGTTTTTTTATTATACACCTGCCATCTCCATCTCAGCTTCTACGCCTATATACACCATGTCGTCCACGATCTTTACAGGGTAGGTAGTGAGGGAACATTCGTGTTCATCAGACAGGCAACGGCCATCTTTCAGAGAGAATGTTTTTTTATGAAAAGGACAGGCTACTTTAGGCTCGTCTTGTACAGTGCCGGTCATGCCGCGGCTGAGCGCCATCTGCTGGCGGTGGGGGCAAAGGTTCTGCGTGGCATACCATTCATTTCTGCGGGCAAAAAAGAACAGCGCTATCTGCTCCTCCTTATACTTTACGCAAACGCCGCCATTGGTAGGTACATCTGATGTTTTGCAGGCGAGGAACCAGCTGGTAGTAGTTGTGTGAGTAGTAGACATAGCAGTATATTTTTTGTGTAAAGAGATTATTTCCATTCTGCGGCTTTCTTCTGGGCGCGCATCGTTTCAAATTTTACAGTAGGGTCTTTATCAGCCGGTGCATTTACGAAGTGCGAGAAACGTTTACGCAACTCAGGATTTTCCACCACTTCGCGCCACTCGCATTTGTAGTTGTCGACCAGCAGCTGCATTTCTGCTTCGAGCTGGGCGGCGATACCAAGACTGTCATTCAGCACCACATTGCGTAAATAATCCATGCCGCCATCCAGCTTGTTGAGCCAGGTAGCTGTACGGGTAAGTGGATCAGCAGTTTTGATGTAAAACATCAGGAAGCGATCGATGTATTGGATACAGGTTTCACTGTCGATGTCTGATGCGAGCAATTGCGCATGCTGCGGTTTGGAGCCGCCATTACCGCATACATACAGGTTCCAGCCTCTTTCTGTGGCGATGATGCCAAAGTCTTTCGACTGCGCCTCTGCACATTCCCGGATACAACCGGATACCGCCGATTTAATTTTATGCGGCGCCCGCAATCCGCGGTAGCGTTCTTCTATCCGGATGGCGAAACTCACACTGTCGTGCAGTCCGAATCGGCACCAGGTGGAGCCTACACAGCTTTTTACCGTGCGGAGTGCTTTACCGTAAGCATGACCGCTTTCAAAACCCGCCGCAATCAATTCTTCCCAGATATTGGGCAGATCGCTGAGGTGCGCGCCAAAGAGATCGATACGCTGTCCGCCGGTGATTTTCGTATAGAGGTTGTATTTAGTACCGATCTGACCAATCACTACCAGTTTTTCCGGCGTAATTTCTCCGCCGGGAATTCTGGGTACCACGGAGTAGGTACCACCTTTCTGGATATTGGCGAGGTAGCGGTCGTTGGAATCCTGCGCAGTGTCGTTGCCTTTATCAAGGATCATGTCGTTCCACAAACTGGCGAGGATAGAGGCAACTACCGGTTTACATACTTCGCAGCCTTCGCCGTTGCCGTAGTGGTCCAGTACTTCATCAAAGGAACGGAGTGATTTTACTTTAATCAGATCCAGCATTTCCTGGCGGGAGTACTGGAAGTGCTCGCAAACCACGTTGCGGATGTATTTGCCCTGTGCCTTCATGGTGGCGGTGATCAGGTCTTTCACCATCGGCGTACAGCCACCACAGCAGGTGCCGGCTTTAGTACATTTCTTTACTTCGTCCAGCGTTTCAAAACCGTCGGTTACCACCTGGCAGATGGCGCCTTTGCTGACGCTTTCACAGCTGCAGATAATCGCCTCATCCGGAAGGGCGGTAACGCCGGCGCCGGTATCAGCACTGCCGCTTCTGTTACCCAGTAATAAATCTTCTGGGTTAGCCGGCAGGGCCAGTTTGTTTTTGGTGGTTTGCAGCAGCATGTTGTAGGCAGCTGCATCTCCTATTAATATACCTCCCAGCAGGAACTGGCCGTCCTGGGTGATGTTGATCCTTTTGTAGGTGCCTTTGAATTTATCTTCAAATACTATACTGTGACAGCTTTCCGGGGCAGGGAACGGGTCGCCGAAGCTGGCCACATCCACCCCGATGAGTTTTAATTTGGTACTCATATCGAAACCGGTGAAGGCTTTGGCTTCACCGGTGATATGGGAGGCGGCCACTTCTGCCATTTCATAGCCCGGGGCCACCAGGCCGTAGATCATGTTGTTGTAAAGTGCGCACTCACCGATGGAATATATAAAGGAGTCACTTGTCTGCATCTGCTCGTTTACTACAATTCCCCCGCGCGGACCAACGGTGATGCCGGCAGCACGTGCGAGCTCATCCCGTGGTTTAATACCGGCAGACACTACGAGGATATCTGTCTCCAGGATGGTATCATCGGAAAACTGTAAACCTGTTATGGCCTCTTCACCCAGTATTTCACGGGTGTTTTTGCCGGTAAGCACTTTCAGTCCAAGACTGGCCAGCTTGTTCTGCAGGATGGAGGATCCTTGTTCATCTATCTGGCGTGGCATGAGGCGGGAGGAAAATTCCACCACATGCGTATTGTTAATACCGAGGTCCAGGAGTGCTTTGGCAGCTTCCAGTCCCAGCAATCCACCGCCTATTACAGCGCCGCTGCTGGCTCCCGGGGCATAAGCCTTCATCATTTCCAGGTCTTCTATAGTGCGGTAAATGAATACGCCTTTTTTATCCATGCCGGGTACCGGCGGTACAAAGGCGGCCGAGCCGGTGGCCATTACGAGGTAATCGTAGGTTTCCACGATACCTTTATATGACTGCACTGTTTTATTGATACGGTCAATCTGCAATACCGGGTCGCCCAGGTGCAGGCGGATGCCTTGCTCTACGTACCAGTCGGCGGTAGCAAGTAGCAGGTCGTCGGCTGTTTTGCCGTCAAACCAGGAGGTGAGATGTACGCGATCGTAGGCGGGACGGGGCTCTTCTCCAAATACAACCAGTTCAATCGGGGTGTCGGCAGATTTGGAAATGATCTTCTCACAAAATTTGTATCCCACCATACCGTTTCCTATTACTACTATTTTCATTCGATTATATTTAAGGATCAGAAATCTTGAATTATATTATAAATTAATTAATATAATAGTATTTTTTGCTTTGGAGATGATTTTTAAGGTAGGTGTATGATGTTAATTATAAAATTAAGCGTTTTTGTTTTAATTTTAGGCATGCATAGCTGTTAAATAATCACATAATTTTAAATATCATATGTATGCAGGTATCAAATCCATTTCTATCTTTAGTAGGAGCAGGACCCGGAGATCCTGAAATGATCACGCTGAAAGCGATTAATACCATCCGCCAGGCCAACGTTATATTATATGATGCATTGGTAAACGAATCACTGCTCACTTATGCTTCGCCAGGCGCGGTAATAAAGTTTGTAGGTAAAAGATATGGTTGCCATGCGCTCTCCCAACAGGAAATAAACCACCTGATCGTGGAAATGGCATTGGCCCACGGTCATGTGGTCCGGCTCAAAGGCGGCGATCCGTTCATATTCGGCAGGGCGGTGGAGGAAATTGAAACCGCCAGGAAGCATGGGATCAAAGTGGCCATCATACCAGGGATCTCCAGTGCAGTAGCAGTACCGGCATCTCAAATGATACCGCTTACCTGCAGGGGCACGGCGGAAAGCTTCTGGGTAACCACCGGCACTACCCAAAGCGGCGATATTTCGAAAGATATTGCCCTGGCGGCGCGGTCCACCGCCACCGTAGTCATATTAATGGCCATGAGTAAACTGGAAGCGATCATGGATATTTTCCAGGCACACGGCAAAGCAACCACGCCGGTAGCCATTATCCAGGATGGCACCACGTCCCGGCAAAAAATGGTGACCGGCACCGTAAAGGATATCACCTGGCGGGCACAGGCGGCCGGTATGGGAAATCCTGCTATTATAGTGGTAGGAGAGGTAGTAAAGCTGCAATCCCTGCTGGCAGATGAAACATTACAACAATTACAAAACAGTAATACGATACATGAAGAAAGATAAACAGGGCTGTGATGGTAAAACTTGTCTCCTTTGCCGGCTATCCCTGAAAGAGTGGGCCCCGGCAACAGCGTTGTACCGGAAAAACTTTTCGTTGAACAAAGGAGAAACCCTGTTTAAAGAAGGTGATAAAGTAGAAGGTATCTACTTTATTTATGAAGGCCGCATGAAAGTACATAAACACTGGGGCTCTGAAAAAGAACTCATTGTCCGCTTTGCACAAAAAGGCGATATCGTTGGCCACCGCGGCATAGGTGGTACGGAACACCATTACCCCATATCTGCCACCGCCCTGGAGCCGGTAAAAGTTTGTTTTATAGAGATGGATTTTTTTCAGGCATCTCTTAAAATCAATCACGACCTGCTGTACGAACTGATGCTGTTTTATGCACAGGAACTGCAAACGTCCGAAAAGCAGATGCGCAACCTCGCACATATGTCCGTTAAAGGCCGCATGGCCAATGCCCTGATACTGCTGCAACAAAAGTTTGGCTTTAACAAAGACGGGTTTATTGATCTTGCATTGAGTAAACAAGACCTGGCCTCCTACATCGGGGCTACTTATGAAACCACTTTCCGGGTGTTGAATGAATTAATAGAGGAACGGTTGGTAGCAGTTTCAGGAAAAAGTATCACCATCCTGAATGAAAACAAGTTGCTCAGGCTTACGGAAACCAGTGCCTGAGGGCATTTCCGGATCAAGTCCACCTCATCGTCGTATCAACGCCGGGCTTACCTCCTCTTAATCCCCACTAAACAATATACTTACGCAGTTTCTTCTCGTTTAATATCGTAATCGCCCTTCCCTCCGCGGTAATCAGTTTCTCTGCCATAAATTCCTGCAAATTGCGGTAAATAGTTTCATAGGTGGTGCCTGCAAAAGCAGCGAGATCCTGGCGGCTGATCGTAAAATGAAGCGCCTTATGCAACCGGCTGAGTTCCAGCAAAGCATCCGCCAGCCTGCCTTTTACATCCATATGCACCAGGTTGCGCATCTTCCTTTCTGCCTCCTGTAATTCGTCGGCATAAAATTGCATCAGCTTCAACGCCAGGTTGGGGTTCACTTTCAGTGATGCCTCAAAAAAAGACAGTTCCGTATAGCATACCGTGGTATCTTCCAGCGCAGTGGCGGAAACCGTATACAGCCGCTCACCGCTGCCTAGCCCCCGATGTCCGAGGATATCACCTTTTTGTGCAAAGCGGACAATGAGTTCTTTTTCAGAGCCCCATTGCTTGTGCACCTTTACGTTGCCGTCATACAAAAAAAAGATCCCTTTTACCGGGCTGCCTTCCTGGAAAATTGTTTCATTCTTTTTATAAAAAAGATGCTGCCTGTGATCCGATACCGCTGCAATCCATTCAGGAATGCTGTACTGGCATAAAAAACAGGTGTTCAGATCGCAGGTTCCGGCTTTTTTCATGACTGCAATACTAGTGTTTTTTTGTGTTTTTGGAAGAAAAAATAGGTTTTAATATGATTTGAATCATATTTTTGCATTGTTTTAAAGATACAATTGTCATTTTATATAGTATGAATCATAAAAAAGAGCAAAAGTTTGCCGGAAATATGTCGCGGAGGGTATTTTACCTGAGCCTGCAGGCATGTATCAACGCCCTGGTTATAGGCGTAGTGGCAAAAGCACTGGTGTTGCTGATCAGTCTTATTACCAACCTGTCGTTTTACGGTAAATTTTCATTTGAAGAAGCAGGGCCCGCAGGAAACAACCTGGGTATGATCGTAATAATAGTTCCTATCATAGGTAGCCTGATAGTAGGCGTGATGGCGCGTTTCGGCAGTAAAGCCATCCGCGGTCACGGTATCCCGGAAGCCATGGAGAACATCATTGGCAATGAAAGCAAGATCCCGCCGGTGATTACCTTGCTGAAACCCATATCCGCTGCTATCTCAATCGGCACAGGTGGTCCCTTTGGTGCGGAAGGCCCTATCATCGCCACCGGTGGCGCCATTGGCTCCTTCACCGGCCAGGTGATCCACATTTCTTCTGCAGAAAGAAAAGTATTACTGGCCGCCGGCGCTTGTGCTGGTATGGCCGCTATTTTCGGCAGCCCGCTGGCCGCTATCCTGCTGGCCATTGAATTATTATTGTTCGAATTCTCTCCCCGCTCAGTGATTCCCGTGGCCATAGGCTGTATCGCCGGCGCCGGTATGCACATCCTGTTATTCGATAGCAACCCGGTTTTTGCTATGCCCCCCATCCCTGCCGTAACCGATATTGCCCTGGTCACTTATGTGCTGATGGGCGCTGTAATTGGCGTAGTCGCCGCTTACGTGTCGAAGTCCGTTTATTTCGTGGAGGACCTGTTTGAGAAATTACCCATCCACTGGATGTGGTGGCCGGCACTCGGCGCCATCGCGGTGGGTGTGATCGGCTACTTCGCCCCGCACACCATGGGAGTGGGTTATGATAACATCAAAACGCTGTTGACCGGCAATGCACCGCTGGCGCTGCTGGTATCGCTTTGTATCTTTAAATATCTTTCCTGGGTAATTTCCCTGGGTAGCGGCACTTCCGGCGGAACACTGGCGCCCCTGTTTACTATTGGCGGTGCTTTTGGCGCCTTACTGGGTGTGGCCGTGATGCAATTATTCCCCGGCAGCGGCATCAATATTGCTACCGCGGCATTGATTGGTATGGCCGCCATGTTTGCCGGCGCTTCCCGTGCATTGCTCACCGCCATTGTATTTTCGCTGGAAACAACCGGGCAAACACATGGCCTCCTGCCGCTGATAGCCGCCTGCACAGCCGCTTATTTCGTATCGTTCTTTCTTATGAAAGGCAGCATCATGACGGAAAAGATCCGCCGCAGAGGTGTTGCCACCCCGGAAGAATATACCCCTGATATGATGCAGCTGATCAATGTGGCGGCCGTTGCCACACAACCTCCTGTTACATTACAGGAGCAAATGACACAGGCGCAGGCAGACCAGTTATTGCAAACCGTCTTTTACCACTATCGTTACCTGCCGGTAACAGATAACGCCGGACAGTTTAAAGGCTATGTTAACAGGCAGCAGTTGTCGGCCGGAAGCAATACGCCTGTCCGCGAGCTCCTGGAGTCATCTGCACCATACCTGTATCCCGCCGATAATATCAATCTCGTTACAGAACTCTTCGATAGCTACCCGCCGGATATCCTGGCGGTACTCGACAAAGGAAAGAAATTGACAGGCATCGTTACTGCCGATGGCGTGCTGAGAACCTATGGTGAACGCCGCAAGGCCACCGCAAAGTATCATTCTGCTTTCTATGGCAATACCCGCCTGCTGCGGTTAATGGCCCGGGGAAAACGATTGCTGGCACGATCTTAACCTGCCGACATAAAGGTTAAAATGTGGGTCCGCTCTTTTGAGCGGGCCTTTTTTTATACCGGGTAAAATATTCCTCCGCACTGTCCGTCTTCGTATAAAAGCTTCTTAACTTTAATACATGCAGCGGAAATTACCTTCCATAGAAGAAAGAATACAACACTCGCAGAACTTCCGGAACGGGGCGTTTCAGAACCTCTCCGTTACGCCGATGAAACCTGACGATGTTACCTATTTTACCATGCTCCGCAAAGTACTGCGACGCCCGGCGGATGTTCGCCCCCCGGGACCGATGCCCACGGTGCACACCAACCTGAAAACATTATACTCGGAAAAACCGGTGGTCATATGGTTTGGTCATTCGTCGTACCTCATCCATGTAAAGGGCTTTAATATATTGGTAGACCCGGTGTTCAGCGGCAGCGCATCCCCCATGTCATTTATGGTAAAGGCTTTTCCGGGAGCAGATGCCTATACGCCCGCTGATATGCCGGAAATAGATCTCTTGATCGTCACTCACAATCACTATGATCATCTTGATAAAAAAACATTAGCACAGCTGAAACCACGTACAAAGCGCATCTATACCAGCCTTGGCGTTGGTCACGATTTACAGCGCTGTGTGGCAACAGGCAACAACGTGACGGAAATGGACTGGTGGGAAACCCGTGAAATTGCTGCAGACATCACCCTAACGGCTACGCCTGCACGACATTTCTCCGGCCGCGGATTCAAAAGAGGTGGCAGCCTGTGGTCTTCTTTTGTACTGGAAATTTTTGGGTACAAGATTTTTATCGGGGGAGACTCGGGATACGACACGCATTTCAAAGCCATCGGTGATAAATTCGGTCCCTTCGATCTCGTGATACTGGAATGCGGACAATACAATGATTACTGGCCTTTCATCCATATGAAACCGGAAGAAACCGTGCAGGCGGCTGTCGACCTGCAGGCAAAAGCCCTGCTGCCGGTACACTGGGGTAAATTTGTGCTGGCTATGCACGCCTGGAATGATTCCCCGAAAAGAGTGACCGCCGCCGGTGCACAAAGAGGGTTGCTGGTTACCACTCCCCGCATAGGAGAGCCGGTAACCATAGGCGCACATTATCCGCAGGAACACTGGTGGGAGTAATACTTATATCCGGAAACTCACCATTTCCACAATACCTTCACCGGGTGCATGAAACAGCTGATTGCCCCAGGTGAGTCTTTTTTCCGTTTCGCACAAAGGCTCCACTGTTTCCAGTATGCCATCCAGCTGATACAGCAATCCTGCCATGTCTGCACGGTTATTCACATTGATGGGCCGGCCAATATAGCTTTCCAGCACCTCTTTTACCGCTTTGTGATGAGACAAAAAATTTGCAGGCACCTCTTCTTCAGATAAAGAATAATCCAGCATTACCAGGTTGTGGTGAGACTGCGTTTTAAATAGCTGCATCACCTGCACAAATGCCTGGTTGGGGATGTAGTGAAGCACACCCTCAAAAATGATGATAGCAGGAATCTCTTCCCGGTAGCCATTTTTCAATAATTTATTCCATAGCAGCGCCGTGTCTGTTATATCGCATTTGATGAAAGCGATCAGCGGATTGCCCGGAATAATTTCTTCGTATAGCCGTTGCTTTTCTTCAATATATCCATTGTCTACTTCTATGATCCGGCTGATCTGTTGAGGATAGTTTTCCAGGAGATATAAAGATAAAGGGTCCAGTCCGGCGCCCAGGATAATCACCTGTTGCCCTGCAAATTCAGGGATGCGCCCGCGCAACATCCCGCGGATGCTCTGTTTGCGCAGGCAGATCATATCTGTAACAAATGGATATTGCCGTTTCAGCTCATCATATAAACCACTGGTTTCACTGAAATCGATCGCTTCCATATATTGTTGTTGCAGCGGAGAGGTGTACAATTGCATGGCTGCTTCCAGCACCAGGCGGGAAGTGGAGGGTACTTTTAGTTTTCCGGTCATTTTGAGGTGCATTTACAATAAAGCTAATATAGCGCAATGCATAGGTACGGCAGGGTTATTTTAATATGAACCGTTTATAAACGATTCATAATAAGGTATCTTTAATAAACAAAATGGTAGCATCATTGTTTCATTAAAAATGTCAACAACTCAGCTTATGCAGCCACGTATCGCATCACTCAGCAAACTGGAACAGGACGGAAGAAAAATCTCCCGGTTGCCTTTCTCGATCAGGATCTTACTGGAAAATGTATTGCGGAACCACGACAACTTCGCCATCACTGATGAACACGTGGAAACACTGGTGAACTGGGATCCTGCGGGAACAGATAACGAAATACCTTTTAAACCGGCCCGCGTACTGATGCAGGACTTCACCGGCGTTGCCGCTGTGGTGGATATCGCTTCCATCCGTGCGGAAGTGATCCGCAAAGGAAAAGACGGCGCTAAAATTAACCCGGCTATACCGGTTGACCTGGTGGTAGATCACTCTGTGCAGGTAGATTTTTTCGGAACAGACTACTCTTATACAAAAAATGTGGCCTATGAATATGAACGTAATAAAGAACGTTACCAGTTGCTCAAATGGGCGCAACAGGCCTTCGATAATTTTACGGTAGTGCCTCCGGGCATGGGTATTTGTCACCAGGTAAACCTGGAATACCTCGCCAAAGGCGTTATTAACCGCGATGGCTGGCTGTTTCCTGATACATTGGTGGGCACAGACTCCCATACTCCCATGGTTAACGGTATCGGCGTGTTGGGCTGGGGCGTAGGTGGTATTGAAGCCGAAGCAGCCATTCTGGGCCAGCCAATCTATTTCTCCTGCCCCCAGGTGATTGGCCTGCGGCTCACCGGCCGGTTGACAGAAGGCGTTACTGCTACGGATATGGTGTTGGCCATTACACAGCTGCTGCGTAAATACGGTGTGGTCGACAAATTCGTGGAAGTATTCGGCGACGGCCTGGACTTCCTCTCCGTGCCTGATCGCGCTACTATCTCCAATATGTCGCCAGAGTTTGGCTGCACGGTTACCTATTTTCCGATAGATACACAAACGTTGCAATACATGCATCGCACCAACCGCTCCAAAGAGGATATTGCGCAGGTGGAAAACTATTGCAAAGAAAATATGCTCTGGCGTCATGGCAGCGAACAAATCACCTATACGGATATCATTGAAGTGGATCTCGGGCAAATACAATCCGCTGTGGCCGGGCCTAAGCGCCCGCAGGACCGTATCCTGGTCCGTGATCTGCACAACGAGTTTGAAACCCTGCTCAGCAAGGAATTCAAGCGCATGTACACCCCCGAAGGCAAACGGCGCGATACCGCCTGGCTGGCGGAAGGTGGTTCCGGTACCACCTTTACCTACGAAATACAGAAGCATGTGGAGGAAGTAGCGGTGGAACTCGACTATCTTAAATCCGTACGTATTAAACTGAAAAATGAAGAATATGTGCTGAGCGACGGCGCCATCACCATCGCTGCTATCACCAGTTGTACCAATACTTCTAATCCAAGCGTAATGATAGGGGCGGGGCTGGTAGCAAAGAAAGCAATCAGTCGCGGGTTATATGTGAAGCCCTGGGTAAAAACCAGCCTGGCGCCGGGTTCACGGGTGGTAACCGAATACCTGACGCGCTCGGGATTACTGGCTGAACTTGAAGCATTGCGTTTTCATATTGTTGGCTATGGTTGTACTTCGTGTATTGGTAACAGTGGTCCGCTGCCGCCTGCCATTGCGGAAGCGGTGGAAAAAGGTAACCTGGTGGTGGCGTCGGTACTTTCCGGTAACCGTAATTTTGAGGCAAGGGTACATCCGCAGGTAAAGATGAATTTCCTCGCTTCACCGCTGCTGGTAGTAGCTTACGCCATTGCCGGCCGCATCGATGTAGATATACTCACCGCCCCGCTGGGCTATGATCCTAACGGCGAACCGGTATACCTCCGCGACATCTGGCCTACACAACAGGAAATCAATGATACCGTAGCGGCCGCAGTAAAGCAGGAAGACTTTGAAAACATCTATAAGGTAATATTCGACGGCGACGAACAATGGCGCGGTTTACTGGCGCCCTCGGGCAAAGATTATCACTGGAGTAACGACTCCACCTATATCCGGGAAGCGCCGTTCTTTAAAGGGCTCTCTGAATTTCCGTCTTCCGTGGAAGATGTAAAAGACGCACGTGTGCTACTGAAGCTGGGCGACTCTGTTACTACAGATCACATCTCCCCCGCAGGCTCGTTTAAACAAGACACGCCTGCCGGTAAATACCTGCTGGACCGGGGCATTGATCCGCGTCTCTTTAATTCTTATGGCTCCCGGAGGGGAAATCATGAAGTGATGATCCGAGGTACCTTTGCCAATGTGCGTATTAAAAATGAGTTGTCGCCCAAAGAAGGTGGCTTTACCACCATCATCCCATCCGGAATGGTGTTGCCCATTTATGATGCGGCACAGAAATATGCGGCCACAAAAGTGCCACTGATCATCCTGGCCGGAAAGGAGTACGGCAGCGGTTCTTCGCGCGACTGGGCAGCAAAGGGCACCAATCTCCTCGGCGTAAAAGCAGTGATTGCGGAAAGCTATGAACGTATTCATCGCAGCAACCTGGTAGGCATGGGCATTCTCCCACTCGAGTACCTGGAAGGAGAAAATGCAGCTATTTTAAATCTAACCGGAACAGAATCATATACCATCAGCGATATCTCCACCGGTCTTGTTCCCAACAAAATACTAACGGTAACGGCTATTCCGGCGGAAGGGCCGCCCATTATTTTCAAAGTAAAATCAAAGCTAAACTCCCTGATAGAAATCGAGTATTATCGTCATGGTGGCATCTTGCAGTATGTGCTACGGGCGTTTCTTGAGAAGGCTTAAACGCGAATTTTGTCTTTCTCGCTGATTACGCTGATTATACTGATTAGCTTGATTTTTACTTTTGGATTTTTTGGATTTTATAAAGGATTAAGGGAGATAACAGCGAATATATCCGCTGCTATCTCCTTTAATCCTTTATAAAATCCAAAAGTAAAAATCAAGCTAATCAGTATAATCAGCGTAATCAGCGAGAAAGACAAAACTCGCGCTACCTGCCCCGCGAAAATTCCAGGATCTTCCGGCGGTTGCCTACCAGCCACACTACATCTTCCCATTCAAATGCGGTTTCGGAAGCGGGGTTGAGGATTTTCTCGCCGCCGCGGGCAATGCCTACTACGAGTGCCTGCGTTTTTTCCCGGATGCCGGAACCACGGATGGTCTGACCTTTGAGGCCATTGTGTTCATCCACTACGATGCTGGTCAGGCCGATGTTTTCATCCGCCACATCGTCGCTTCTTTCTACGTTGAGGGTGTTTACCACGCGGTTAAATTCCTCCAGCTGCGCTTCCGTACCAATGGCGGTAAGGATGTCGTGCGGAAATAATTTCTCATCGCGGGTGGGTGCGTAGATGGTCACATTGCCTCTTTTAATGGCGCCTACGTTAATACCGTACTTTTCCCGCAGCTGCAGATCTATCAGCGGTTTATCCACCAGGGTAGACCAGGGATCAATTTCTACTTCAGACACCTGCGCATCCCAGGGCAGCAAATCCGCTGCCGTAGCTTTATTATTGGCTGCATCGGCAGTTTCACGGGCATTCAGATTGGTCAAGAAGCGGCTTTCAATACGGTTATAATATTTCTGCAATTGTGAACGCAACACCAGCAGCACGCAGGCCAATATAACGGCAGTACCCATCAACGCCTGCCAGAAGGGAAAGTACTGGTTTACCAGGAAACCCACCAGCAGCACGGCCACCACGTTACGCACTACTTCCACCACTACCAGCGGACCGTGATTGTATTTGGAATCCAGCCATAACGCCTTATAGGAATTGCTCGAAATTTTCTGCACCATCAGCGCCCAGATAAACGGCGACATCATGGCAATACCGATGATCACGCTCAGCAATTCTGCCAGGAACAGGTTCTTCACATATTTAATCACAAACGGACCGATATAATAGGTGTTGAGTAAGATCACGGCGAACATGATCACCGCATTCAATACAATCACTTTTACATAACTGCGCAATACAATACGCCAGTCGCTTTCCGCCTGTAGGGTTTGTGAACTGGCACTGTACCGGTTCAGGGTAGTTAGCCAGCGACTGGGGATGATCTTCTCCAGCCAGTTATAAAACGGCACGGAAAACTTGATCATGTAAGGCGTAGTAAAGGTGGTAATGGCGGAAACGCCCACTGCTACCGGGAAAAGGAACTCGCTGGTTACTCCGAGGGAAAGCCCCAGTGTTGCAATAATAAAGGCAAATTCCCCTACCTGCGCCATACTCATGCCCACCTGGACAGCCTGTTTCAGCGGCTGACCGGATAACAACGCTCCCATTGTGGTGGTGAAAAATTTCCCGGTGATGGTTAACAACGTTATCCACAGTACCGGCCACCTGTATTCTACAATCATCTCGGGGTTGATAAGCATACCTACCGACACGAAAAAGATAGCGCCAAAAAGATCTTTTACCGGTTGTATGAGGTGCTCCACTTTTTCAGAGGAGGTGGTTTCCGCTATGATGGAACCCATGATAAAGGCGCCCAGTTCTGCGGAGAAGCCCACTTTAGTGGCCAGGATCACCATGCCCAAACAGAGCGCTATACTCAGTATCAGCAGGGTTTCTCCATTGAGGTAGCGTTCTATTTTCTTCAGTGCGGTGGGTAAAAGAAAAATCCCTGCCAGGAACCAAACCGCCAGGAAGAACATCAGCTTGGCAATGGTAAACAGCATCTCCGTTCCTTCAAATTTACGGCTCACCGCCATCGTAGATAATAATACCATCATGAGGATCACCACAATGTCCTCTATCACCAACACACCGAAAACTATTTTGGTAAATGACTTTTTCTTGATACCTAATTCTTCAAAGGCACGGATAATGATAGTGGTAGAGGAACTGGCCAGCAAACCTCCTAGGAACAGGCTGTCCATAAAGCCCCAGCCCATCAGTTTACCTGTAAAATAACCGGCAACGGTGATCAGCGCTATTTCTACAAATGCGGTAATGGTGGCAGTACCTCCCACCCGCATCAGCTTTTTAAAACTAAATTCCAGTCCCAGTGAAAATAAGAGGAAGATAACCCCGATTTCAGACCAGGTTTTTATCCCTTCTGCATCCCCGATAGTAGGAAACAGTTTGAAATTGGGCCCCACTATAAATCCAGCGATGATATACCCCAGCACCATCGGCTGTTTCAGCCGTTTAAATAGTAATGTAATAACTCCCGCCGCTCCTAATATTAATGCCAGGTCAATGATCAATGATGGTAGATGCATACAGTAATAATCGATTTAATGTTTCGTGTGATGTACTTTTATGGCGCTGAGAAATCAGCGCACATATGTGTCAGATGCCAGTTTCCGGACCTTTGAATATTGCTAATATATTATTTTTTCAGCGGGGAAGCAAGATTAAGTTTGGCTATCGCTCCTTCTCCGCCTGTATCTGCGCTACATATCTCGACGGTAGTATTCCGAACTGTTTCTGAAAATTCTTTCCAAAATTAGTCAGGGAAGCAAAGCCGCAAAGCTCCGCGACTTCATTCACTTTGTATGATCCGGTGGATAATAACGACGCTGCTTTTTTCAAACGCGCAATATTGATCAGCTCATGAGGCGTAAGATCGGATATCGCTTTTATTTTACGATAGAAAGTGGGGCGGCTCATGTTCATAAAATCCGCCAGCTGTTCCACATCGAGGTCAATGTTATTGAGATGCTGGTTGATCAGGTCATTCAGCTTTTCCAGAAATTGTTCGTCGGCGCTGGTATAGGCCATGCTGCGCAGATGTACCAGCGGAGTACTGGCATAATAGGATTTTATTTTATGACGGTTGGTGAGCAGGCTCGCAATTTGCGCCTGCAGGAATTCAGGTGAGAATGGTTTTTCAATATAAGCATCGGCGCCGAGTTCAAGCCCTTCTATTTTCGACTGCATTGTATTGCGTGCCGTAAGCAGGATCACCGGAATATGACTGGATACAAAATCCGACTTAATAATCCGGCAAAGTTCAAAGCCATCCATTACCGGCATCATCACATCACTGATCACCAGCTGCACGGGCTGCTCCTGCAATAATAGCAAGGCGGCCTGCCCGTCTCGCGCAGTGATGACTTTATATTTATCTTCCAGGTCGTCTGCAATGAAAGAAAGTATTTCTTCATTATCATCTACCAACAGTATCAGTGGCTTGTTTTCCATTTGCTCAGGTTAAATTCTATTTCCTGGTGAACAGGCAAAGTAAGTGAAAAAACATTTAGTGTCCCATCGGTCGGCAGCAACTCGAGGCTACCTTTGTGCAGCAACGTTAATGATCTTGAAAGGGATAGCCCGATACCCGTGCCTGATTTATCGGCCGTGGCCTTCGCGCGGAAGAATGGCTCAAATATTTTGTCCTTCATTTCGGCAGGAATAATGTATCCGTCGTTCTTTACCAGGATAGTAAAAGTGGCATCGTTTTCATTCACTGGTAGCAGGTGTATAGATGCTTTGGTAGCGGCATACCGGATAGCATTGTTGATCAGGTTGCCTAGTATCTTATGTAGAGCTTCCGCATCTACATAAGCAAAAAAATGAAGGCTTGATAACTCTATTTTAAACCGGATATCCTGCTGCTCCGCTGCCGGCGTAAACCGCAGATGGTTTTCTTTCAGCAGTTCAGAAATATCAGTACGCACAAAATTCAGGCTGAAACCATTGATCTCTGTTTTGCGGAAGTCGAGCAACTGATTGGTTAACTCCAGCAGCCGGTCGGTATTGCGTTCCATGATGCGCAGGTTTTTCTGGATCAGCGGTACTTCATCCGATTTGCGGATCACCTTTTCCATCGGCCCCTTGATCAGTGTAAGTGGTGTCCGGATCTCATGCGCAAGATGTGTGAAGAATTCAATTTTCGCCTGGTATAACTCTTTTTCTTTTTCATGCTCCAGCAATTCAAGCTGCCGTTTTTGCTTTTGCTGCGCACGCTGATGATACCACCCGATAATAAAATATGCCAGGCTGCATAACAGGACGATGTAGGCGGCATATGCCCAATAACTGGCCCAGAAGGGCGGGAGGATAATAATAGTAAGCACACGCGGCGTAATACTCCAGCTGCCGCCGCTGCTGGCCGACTTCACCATAAACCGGTAAGTACCGGGTGGTAATTTGGTAAAGAAGGCTTTCCGGTTGGTTTCCAGGTAAGTCCAGTCACGGTCAAGCCCTTCCATTTTATACGTGTAAGCCGTCATCTCCGGGGAAGTGTAGCTCAGCGCCGCAAAGTTGATGCTAAAAGAGGACTGGTCGTGCGATAATACAATCGTATCCGTCAGGAAAATAGATTGTTTCAGGATGTCCCCAACCTGTGCCTCTTTATTATACACCTGGAAGCCGGTAATATATACGGGTGGCAGATAACTGTTACGCACAAACGACTCTGGGTTGAAACGGATCAATCCTTTCACACTGCCAAAATACATATTGCCACAACTGTCTTTATAAGCAGAATTATAATTAAACTGATCATTTAATAAACCACTGGCCTTGGTATATACCACCGCATTTTCAGTGGCGGGTGTAAAACACGCCAGCCCTTTGGAAGTAGTTACCCAGAGGCGGTCGCTCTTGTCTTCCAGGATAGAAAACATCATATTACTGAGGAAACCATGCCGGGTGCTGTAGGTCGTAAAATTATTACGCTGCTGGTTATACAAACAAAGACCATCATCTGTGGCCAGCCATAAACGATGATGACTGTCTTCAAAAATTCTGTTCACGCGGTTGTTGCTCAAACTGGTGCTGTCACGGGCATCATGCAGGTAAAGCCCTTTCTTCCCCGTGCGGCGGTTATAGAAATATAATCCGTCTCTCACCGTGCCTAGCCAGATAGTGCCTTCCCTGTCTTCAAAAGCAGCCGTATAAAAGATATAATGAGGTACTTCTTTTACGGTATTAAATTCATCACGGGAACGGCTATACTCATAAAGTCCCCAGGTAGTACATATCAGTATATTATCGTTGCTGGTACGCAGCAGGCTATAGATAAAACCGCTGTGCAGCTGATGTGGCCCGTCGCCCGGTGCATAGTGCCGGATAAATTTTCCGCTGGGGATATCCATGACATCCAGGCCATGCTCGAAAGTGCCTATCCAGAGGGAATCTCCGGTAACCAGTAAACCATGAAGATTGGTATGCGATAAACCAGGTGCATGTTTATCCAAAGGCCGGATGGCCGAAAAACTGCCGTCCGATGGGATGAACTTATTCAGACCACCATCTTCGGTACCTATCCACAAATGACCATATTTATCGGGATGAATCTCTCTCACTGCGTTACCACTGAGAGAAGAAGAACCTGTTTTCGGAAATAACTTTTCGAAGTACGTATAAGGCTGTGGAAAATAATTGGTGCCGCCAAAGTAAGTACCTACCCATATACCGCCTTCTTTATCTTTACAAATATTATAAATGGCATTATCAGAAACAGAATAAGGATCATCATAACTTTTTTTCAGGTTGATGATCTTACCGCTTTTAATATTATAGATATAGATACCGGATTCCGATGCAATCCAGTATTCATCATCGTTCCGGCGGATAATGTCCCTCACATACAATTCAATACCGGTTGTATCCCTGGAAAGGAAATCTTCGTAGGTGCGTGTCCGTGTATTAAACAGTTTTAAGCCCTGCCCCGCGGTACATGCCCAGATGGTATCCCTGCCCATTGGTACAATTTTCTGGATAGCATAGGAATTGGGTTTGGCAGAATGTGTAAAGAGGGAATACGTGGTAAAATTGTTTTTGTCGTAATGATAGACCGCCATATTGCCCGCCGAAGAGCAAAACCAGAGGTGCCCTTCACCATCCAGGCAAGCAGAGGAGGCATCCCGGAAGCCGGGGACTTCTGTCAAACGGTCGGTAGCTGCCTGGTAGCGGAACAGGCGGCCTGCGGATATAATCCAGATATTTCCCTGCCTGTCTTTTGTGATGGACCGTACTTCTCCCTCCGTTTTTTTACTCAGCTCGCGGAACTGTTCATTACGCGGATTATATATAAATACTCCTTTGTCCGATCCAACATATAACAGGCCGTCATCGTCCTGGAACAGGCAGAGGATATAGTTGCCGCCAATACTTCCCGGCTGCTCTGTTCGCCTGAATACCCGGAAGGTGTAACCATCGAACCGGTTCAAGCCATACATCGTTCCAAACCACATAAATCCCTGTTTGTCCTGCAGCGTGCAGATAACGGCGTTGTGCGACAAACCGTTCTCTACCTGGTAATGTACAAAACCGGGCGACTGGCTATGTAGCGCCCCGCTTAGCTGCAGCAACAGGAACAGGATATAATAGCGGATTTTTGGCATGTGTTCGTTTAGTGGAAAGCTTAAAACTAATGGTTTTTCCGCTAAAACCCACCACTGTCCGGCCAAAAGCTAAAATGATACAAAAGAGATAAAAATTGAGATAAATGGGCAAACAAGTATTCAGCGGATAGTCTTTCTTTGGAGAAGTGTGTTAAGCGTGAAATATACACTTAAATAAGCCATCTTCTAAATCCATGTTATGAAAAGTAGCCAACTACTTTCACTGGTATTTTTACTGTTTATCAGCGGGATATGCCGTGCCACATCTGAAGATACCACCGGTATGTTCAAGAATCCTTTGCTGACCTCCGGCCCCGATCCCTGGGTGGTAAGCCACAACGGTATGTATTATTATATGCATACCACAGGTCATAACCTGGTGATGCGGAAAACAAAAAGCATGTCGGCTTTGGCGCAATCCACTCAAAAAGTTATATGGACACCACCAGCGAAAGGACCCAATGCAAGGGACATCTGGGCGCCCGAACTGCACCGTTTGAATGGGAAATGGTATGTGTATTATACCGCCGGATCGTCCGATAGCATTCATCCGCAACACACATTTGTGCTGGAAAATACGGCCGCCGATCCAACCACAGGCAGCTGGACTGATAAAGGACAGATCACCGATCCCGCCCATCCGGAGCACTTCGCTATTGATGGCACGCTCTTACAACATAATGGCAATAACTATTTTATCTGGAGCGGGCATAATGGAAAAGATGTGGTGCAACGCCTGTATATCGCCCGCATGAAAGATCCCTGGACACTGGCATCTTCAAAAGTAGAAATAGCTGCGCCTCAATACCCGTGGGAACAGAACGGGATCAATGAAGGTCCTGAAATTCTCCGGAATGCCAAAGGAGAAATCTTCCTGGTCTTCTCCGCTTGCGGGTGCTGGACAGAAAATTATATACTCGGTATCATGAAATTAAAGCCGGGCGCCGATCCGCTGCTGCCGGCAAGTTGGACTAAATCGCCCGAGCCGGTATTGCAAAGCAGGCCGGAAAACGGCGCTTACGCACCAGGACATAACGGTTTCTTTAAATCACCGGACGGAAAAGAAGACTGGATCATTTATCACGCCAACTCAAAAGCCGGACAGGGATGTGGCAACCAACGTAATCCCCGCATACAAAAGATCACCTGGAATACAGACGGCACGCCATTTTTTGGTGAACCGGTGAAAATAAATACGTGGGTCACTAAGCCTTCAGGAGAGTAAAATCACTTTAAGAAAATATATGAAAAAGAAGTACCTATTTTTTGCACTGGCACTTGGATTGGGCAGCAGTACAGCAATAGCACAACAACAGGATTGGAAAATAGTGGGAGGGAAGATCGCTACTTCCTGGAGCGAACAGGTATCGCCGGCAGCTACGTTGCCGGAATATCCACGCCCGCAGCTGGTTCGCGGCAACTGGAAAAACCTGAACGGATTGTGGAATTATGCCATCAAAGCAAAAGAGGAAAGTCAACCCACCACCTGGGACGGCAAAATACTGGTACCCTTTGCTGTGGAATCAGCACTTTCCGGTGTGGGCCGTACTGTGGGAAAAGACAGTACCCTGTGGTATAACACCATACTCACGCTGCCTTCCGGTATGCAGGGTAAAAAGATATTGCTGCACTTCGGTGCGTCCGACTGGCGTACAACCGTATACGTTAATGGCAAAGAAGCCGGTAGCCACGAAGGCGGCTTTGATCCATTTACCTTCGATATCACGTCATTAGTAAAAAAAGGTAAACAGGAAATTGCAGTAAAAGTATGGGATCCCACCGACGATGGCGATCAGCCACGAGGCAAGCAGGTGAAGCGTCCGGAAGGAATATGGTATACCCCGGTAACCGGTATCTGGCAAACAGTATGGGTGGAAGCCGTAGCAGATACCTACATCGCTTCTACTAAACAAACACCCGATATCGACCAGGGCACACTTACGGTAGCGGCTAATGTGGAAAACTTAAAGGCAGGTGATGTAATAAAAGTAACCGCATTTGATGGTGGTACCAAAGTAGCCGAAAGCACCATCAACGGCGAAAATGCGGTATTGAAAATAGCTTCGCCAAAGTTATGGTCGCCGGAATCCCCTTTCCTCTACAACCTCACCCTAACGGTTATACGAAAAGCCAAGGTAGTAGACGAAGTGAAAAGCTATTTCGCCATGCGTAAATCTTCCATTGGAAAAGATGCCAATGGTGTGGAACGCATGCTGCTGAACAATAAATTCGTATTCCAATATGGCCCGCTGGATCAGGGCTGGTGGCCCGACGGATTATATACCGCCCCTACAGATGAAGCCCTGAAGTTTGATATCGCACAAACCAAAGCAATGGGCTTTAATATGATCAGGAAACATATTAAAGTAGAACCGGCACGCTGGTATTATTACTGTGATCAGCTGGGTATGCTGGTATGGCAGGACATGCCGAGCGGCGATCTCGGAAACGGCTGGGAGCCACGTCCCGGTATTATCGGGCGCGGCACCGATCAGCATCGTTCAACTGAATCAGAAAGCTACTACCGTAAAGAATGGAACACCATCATTGATCAGTTATATAACTATCCTTCTATTGTAGTATGGACGCCATTCAACGAAGCATGGGGACAATTTAAAACAGTGGAGATTGCAGAATGGACCATGAAGAAAGATCCGTCCCGCCTCGTGAATACTGCCAGCGGCGGTAATTTTTACCCGGTAGGACATATCATCGACCTGCATAATTACCCCGAGCCTGCAATGCCCGATCCGGCTATATATGGCGATAAACGCGCCATCGTGCTGGGTGAATTCGGCGGACTGGGATTGCCGGTGAACGGACATGTATGGCAGCAAAAAGATAACTGGGGATACCAGAGCTTTAAAAACGAGGAAGATCTTTTTAAACGCTACAGCGGGTTCACCGATAGGTTGGAAGCACTGATCAAACAAGGGCTGTCGGCCGCCGTATACACACAAACCACCGATGTGGAAGTGGAAACAAACGGCCTGATGACCTACGACCGGAAAGTGCAGAAGATGCCACTGGACAAACTGAAACTGATTCATCAGAAATTGTATAACCCGGCCTTGGTAACTATAAAACCATAATGATGGAAAAGCGAAAGTTGTTTGGCTTATTGATGCTTTCTGCTTTTTTTGTTGGTCTTATCCCGGCGGATGCAGCGCATCTGCCGGGTGCCAGGGCTGACACCAATGCCTTTGTGGCCCCCGTTTACCAGGCCCTTCCACTCGGCGCAGTAAAGCCACAGGGCTGGCTGCTGCACCAGTTGCAGATCATGCGCAACGGAACCAGCGGCCACCTCGATGAAGTATACGGTAAAGTGAAGAACGACAACGGCTGGCTGGGTGGAAAAGGCGACGGCTGGGAGGAAACACCTTACTGGCTGGATGGCGCAGTGCCCCTGGCCTGGTTGCTCAACGACAAAGAACTGAAAAGTAAAGTGCTCCGCTATATCAACTGGACCCTCGATCACCAGCGGCCTTCCGGTTATTTTGGCCCGCTCACCAAAACCGAGCGGGAAAAGAATATAGCCATTGGCGTTAGTAATGCCGCCGACGGCGACGACTGGTGGCCAAAGATGGTGATGTTGAAAGTACTGCAACAATATTATACGGCCACAAATGATCCCCGTGTTTTACCTTTTATGACACGGTATTTTCACTACCAGTTGCAGGTATTGAAATCCTGCCCGCTGGGCAAATGGACAGAATGGGCCACCTCCCGTGGCGCTGAAAACGTAATGGTAGCCCAATGGCTGTACAGTATCAATAAAGACAAACAACTGCTGGAGCTGGCTGCATTGCTGCAATCACAGGCATTTACCTGGAGTAATTGGCTCGGTAACCGCAGTTGGGTAATAGATGCGGCTGCACAGCAAAACGACCAGCACTGGATGCGCCGTCACGGTGTAAACGTAGGCATGGGACTGAAAGATCCCGTGATGAACTACCAACGCACCGGCGACAAAAAATACCTGCAGGACCTGCATACCGGCTTTACCGACCTGATGAACCTCCACGGCTTGCCGATGGGCATCTTTTCCGCCGATGAAGACCTTCACGGTAACGCACCTACGCAGGGCACTGAACTGTGCGCCATCGTGGAAGCCATGTTTTCCCTGGAGGAAATTATCGGTATCACCGGTGATCCGTTGTATATGGAAGCATTGGAACGCATGACCTTTAACGCACTGCCTACACAAACAACCGACGATTATAACAACAAACAATATTTCCAGGTAGCCAACCAGGTGAATATCAAAAGAGGCGTATTCAATTTCTCCCTGCCGTTCGACCGGGAAATGAATAATGTTCTGGGCATGCGCAGCGGTTATACTTGTTGCCTGGCCAATATGCACCAGGGCTGGACGAAGTTCGCCTCACACCTGTGGTATGGCGCTGCCGGTAACGGCCTCGCGGCGCTTACTTACAGTCCCAATGAAGTAACTGCTGAAGTAGGAAAGAATCATACCCCTGTTACCATTCACGAAGAAACCGGCTACCCGTTTGAAGATCAGATCCGTTTCCGGATGAACATGCGGGAGCCAGTTGCCTTTCCCCTCCAACTGCGTATCCCCGCCTGGTGTGATGAAGCAACAATACTGCTCAACGGCCGGAAATTACATTCCGAAAAAGGCGGCCAGATCATTACCCTGAACCGGAGCTGGAACAACGATGATCAGCTGGTTCTGCAACTGCCCATGCAAATACGCACTTCCAACTGGGGCCGTAATTCGCGCACCGTGGAAAGAGGTCCGCTCGTATATGCGTTAAAGTTAGAAGAGCAGTGGGAGAAGGGACATGATGAAGTGGAAGGCGATTATTTCAGTGTTTACCCTAAAGGTGAATGGAACTATGGCCTGCCTGAAAAGATCATCCGCGAGCCGGCAAAGTACCTGCAGGTGAGCACCGTGAAACCGGTAACAGACACTTTCGTATGGAACCTGGCACATGCGCCGGTAACGATCACCACCACAGGTAAACAACTCCCTGAGTGGAAACTGGTGGATGATGTGGCGCCCCAACCCGTAACAGACCGGAACGGTATTTATAAAGGTAAAGTAAACGACAAAGAAACCAGTATTACGCTGGTGCCCTATGGTTGCACCAAAGTGAGAATTGTAGCATTCCCGGTAGTGAAATAAACAATAGCGTAGCATATTTCAACCAAAAAGACAGTATGTAAGACTGATAATTTAATAAGACCACACAAAAACTTGTTATGAAAAAACGATTACGTTTCCGCAATTTAATCCGGAAGGTGATACCGGGCGGCTATTGCCGGCTATTCACGGTATTATTGCTTTCCCTCGGCCTGATGGCCCATGCTGCGCCCGCAGACATGGTGATTACCGGTAAGGTAACAGATGATAAAGGAATACCACTGGTAGGAGTAACGGTGAATATAAAAGGGACCAATAAAGGAACCGCTACGGATGGCGCCGGAAATTACTCGCTCTCCGTTCCGGAAAACAATGCCGTACTGGTGTTTTCCTATGTGGGATTTCTAAAACAGGAAGTACCGCTATCGGGCAAAAAAGTAGTAAACGTACAACTGGAAACGGATAGCAAAGGATTGGGAGAAGTGGTAGTGGTAGGGTATGGTACACAAAAGAAAGAATCCCTGACAGGCGCTATCTCCGGCGTAACCAGCAAAGACCTGGAAAGAGTACACGCTTCTACCGTGAGCGCCACGCTGGCTGGTAAAATACCGGGCGTGTCTTTCCGTATGCCTGATGGCAGACCCGGCGCCGGCGCGAACATCCAGATCCGTAACTTCGGAAATGCCCTGTATGTAATTGACGGTATTCAGAAAGATGCCGGCCAGTTCAACAATATTTCCCCCAACGACATTGAAAGCATCACCGTGCTCAAAGATGCTTCCGCCGCCATTTATGGCGTAAGGGCCGCAAACGGAGTAGTAGTGGTAACCACCAAAAGAGGTAAAATGGGCGCGGGAAATACCATTAACGTGGATGCCTACACGGGATGGCAGAACTGGTCGAGGTTCCCCAAAACGGTAAATGCCTATGAGTGGATGCTTGGTAAAGCCGATGCCGAAATGAATGATGAAAACCCGCATACAGATATCACCAGAGAGGAACTGGAGAAGTGGAAAGCGGGAACAGAAAAGGGATACAGGAGTTTCGACTGGTACGACTTTATTATCAAGAAAAATGCCCCGCAGAATTCTATTAATGTGAATGCTACGGGTGGTTCTGAAAATATCAACTACTATCTTTCCCTCACACGCCTGGATCAGAAATCGGTGCTGGGAAGAGAATTTGATTTTAACCGTACCAATATCCAGAGTAATGTGGATGCCAAAGTAGCGAAGCGTGTAAAAGTAGGCGTACAGATCAACGGTCGTATTGAGCAGCGCGATAACCCCGGCGTTCCCGGCGGCGACGACTATTGGGCGCCCCGTTTTGCACTGTTCCGTAACAGGCCCACAGAAAGAGCATACGCCAACGACAACCCGCTGTACCCAAATGACATCGGCCACAACACGGAGAACTGGGCGGTACAATCAAAAGCCATCTCCGGCTATTGGACGGAAGACTGGCGCGTGCTGCAAACCAACTTCAACGCTACTTACGAAACACCTATCAAAGGGCTCACACTGAAAGGAATGTATTCCTACTATTTCGCTGACAAGCTGATGAACGGTCACGAATATACGTATGATACCTACACCTACCAGGAAGCTACGGATACTTACCTGCGTACCGGCGGAAGCTCCAATCCCTGGAGGGAACGCGGCACGCATAAAGTGCTGGAAAACGTATTGCAGGGCCAGATCAACTATAACAACACTTTTGGTAAACATACCATCGGCGCTACATTGGTGTCTGAACGCATCAAACGCCGCGAGTTGGATGTATGGGTACATGCGGTGCCTAAAAGCAACCTGCTGCCGCTGATCCAGTTTTCCGATATGGATACTTATAACGACAACGACTGGACAGAAGCCCGTGTGGGTTATATCGGCCGTTTAAACTATAGTTTCAGTGACAAATATTTCCTGGAAGTAGCCGGCCGTTACGATGGCTCCTGGAAATTTACGCCAGATAAAAGATGGGGCTTCTTTCCATCTATCTCCGGAGGATGGAGGTTAACAGAGGAGCCTTTTGTTAAAAACCTGCTGGGTGGAAATTCTATTCTCACAGAATTAAAATTAAGGGCTTCCTATGGAGAACTGGGTGACGATGATATCGGTATCGGCGCCTACGACTACCTACCCGGCTATACGTACGGCACGTCTACTGTAATCCTGGATGGCACCATTATCAGGGGCTCCCGCGACAAAGGCGTTCCAAACGACCGTCTCTCCTGGTTTACCAGTAAAATTGCTGACGTAGGGCTGGATTACCAGTTGTGGAACGGGAAAATATCCGGCTCGCTCGATTTCTTCAACCGTAAACGTTCCGGGTTACGTGGCCGCAAGTACGATGTACTGGTGCCAAGTGAAATTGGCTACAACCTGCCGGATGAAAACGTGAACAGCGATTCACAGCGGGGCGGCGAATTTTCTGCTGCCTATAACGGCCAGGCCGGTAAAGTGAGCTTTATGATTGGAGGCAATGTGTCTTATTCCAGGAGCAGGCTGCTCGAAACCTACAAGCCGATATGGGGCAACTCTTGGGATCATTACCGGAATTCCATTGAAGACCGTTGGAATGGTATCTATTGGGGATATGAAGCCATCGGCCAGTTCCAGTCGCAGGATGAAATCAATAAGTACCCGGTGAATGTGGACGGACAAGGCAATAAAACTTTGTTACCGGGAGACATCATCTACAAGGATATGAACGGTGATAACGTGATCAATAACCTGGATGAAAGGCCTATCGGCTATCAAACAACAGGTAACCCTACCGTTAACTTTGGTTTAAACTTCGGCGTAAGATGGAATGGTTTTGATTTTGCAGCCGACTTCTCCGGTGGTTCCATGTATTCCTACAATCAGAACTGGGAAATGAGATGGCCCTATCAGAATGGGGGCAACCTGCTCAAACAGTTCTACGATGATCGCTGGCACCGTGAAGATCCTTTTGACCTGAACAGCAAATGGATTCCCGGTAAAAATCCCCCGCTGCGATTCAACAAGGGTGGTCATAGTAACTATAATAAGGCATCTACTTTCTGGCTGCATAATGTGCGTTACCTGCGCTTGAGAACAATGGAAATTGGCTATTCTATTCCTCAGCAAATACTGGACAGGATCAGGTTTAAGAAGGTAAGGGTATACGTAAATACCTACAATCTCTTCTCCCTCGATAATGTAAAAGATCTTGGAATTGAACCGGAAATAGCAGATGAAAACGGGTTGCAATATCCGCAGAATAAGCTGGTAAACATTGGTTTGAACTTTACTTTCTAAGTAATTAATAAGATTCGTTATGAAAAAAAGTTTGTTATATATAGCTCTTTGTGCACTCGCTTTGAATACGGGTTGCAACAGGGACAAAGACTTTCTGAACGTGCCACCTTCCAACATCCTGCAGAATGAGCAGCTATGGAATGATGAAGGACTGATCCTTTCTGTACTTGCGGATCTGTACGACCGTTACCCGGACAGGCAAACGGATGTTGAGAATTCGCCGATACCTTCCATGGTGGTACAAACCATTGATAACTGGGGCGAGTTTGCCCGCTTTGATGAGGCGTTCGCATCTGAAAGCGGCCAGTACTGGCGGCATAGCGCCAGCGACTATCCTTACGTATTTCCAGGTATGATTGTAAAAGGTGGACGCGAAGTGACCTATTGGGATTATGCGTATATCAGGGAGTTGAACATATTCATCGAAAAGTGTGGTGCCTCCACAAAACTGAAGCAGGAGGTAAAAGACAGGTTTGTTGCCGAAGCCCGTTACCTGAGAGCGGTGGTGTATTTTGAAGAAGTAAAAAGGGTGGGCGGTGTGCCGCTGATATTGCAGGCAATGGAATATGACTATAAAAACGATCCTGCTTATCTGCAACATCCGCGTGCGAAAGAATCAGAGATCTATGATTTTGTGATCAGCGAAATGGATACGGTAAAGAAATATGTGCCTGCAAGCCCTGTGAGTAAAACCCGTGTTACCGTGGGCCTGGCACTGGCTACCAAAGTCAGGGCCGCATTGTATGCCGGTTCTATTGCAAAACACGGCGCAGAAACACCGCAGGTGTCATTGCCCGGTGGAGAAGTAGGTATCCCCGTTTCAAAAGCAAATGCTTATTATACTACTGCCCTGCAGGCAGCACAGGAGCTAATTGCCACCGGCAGTTATTCTTTGTACAAAAAGAATTCGGATAACGTCACGCAGAATTTTGTCAGCCTGTTTATCGACAAAGGTTCCAATCCGGAAGTGATTTTTGCAAAGGATTACAAATTGCAGAGCGGACGTGTGCAGCCCTGGACCTTGTGGAGCCAGCCGCGTTCCAATGCAGAAGAGCAACAGGGTGGCCGCTTAAATCCGTCGCTGAATCTCGTACAGTCGTTCGAGTTACTGGATAATACTTTTGCCCCGCTTCCCATCAATGCGTCAGGCGGCGGTTATATGTATTACACTGATCCGATGGATTTGTTTGCCAACAGGGATCCACGTTTGGCCGCTACTGTTATGTTACCCGGATCTGAATTTAAGGATAAGAAAGTAGATATATGGGCCGGTTATATTAAGAAGGATGGCAGCATTGTTACGGGTGACAACTTCGGAGCAAAAGCCAAGCTGGAGCCGAATGGACAGGATGTGCAGGTAGTTGGATTTGACGGGCCGGTAAATAACCTGGAGTTCAGCGCGCAATCAGGTTTTATTATCCGCAAGTATATGGATCCCACCGTTGGATCGGGCCGTATAGGCACTCAAAGCGAAGTATGGTGGATCCGTTACCGTTATGCAGAGGTGTTACTCAATGCTGCGGAAGCAGCGTTTGAACTGGGGCAGGCAGGTGTGGCAGCCGGTTATATCAACGAAGTACGTGAAAGGGCCGGGTTTAAAACCCCGCTGACGGCCGGGCAAATCACCTTCGACCGGATTGTGCATGAAAGGAAAGTGGAACTGGCGTTTGAAGGCCACGAATTCTGGGATATGAAACGCTGGCGCCTGGCACATAAAGTATGGAATGGTGTGAAAACACCATTGACTACTACACCTGGCACTGCAACTGCGGTAAGTAACCGGGTATTTGCCCTGTGGCCTTACAAGGTATACGATCCGGGAAGTGTCAATAATGGTAAGTATATATTTAAGCAGGTATTGCCGGGAGCGGTTACCTCCGCGCATCTGTTCCGGATGGGAAATTATTATGGGTATATCGATGACGATATCCGGAATAACAACCCTAAAATAGTAAAGAATCCTAACCAGTAAAGCGAATTATTATGAGAACTAAAATTCAGTATATCATACTCATTGCATTAGGTATATTTTCTGCCTCTTGTAAGAAAGATAACTACAAGGCGCCCTCCAGTACTTTTAATGGAAGACTGGTATACCAGGGAGAGCCGGTAAATGTTAGTTACAACGATGTATATTTTGAGCTCTGGGAACCCGGTTGGGGAAAAAGTATACCCATCAACGTTAATGTAAGCCAGGATGGTTCCTTTTCTGCATTGTTGTTCAATGCTGCCTATAAGCTGGTGATTCCCGCTTCACAGGGCCCTTTCAGGTCCATTCCGGACAAAACAACCAATACAGATACCATTCCGTTGACGATCTCCGGCAACCTGCAACAGGATATCGAGGTAATGCCGTATTACATGATCCGCTCTCCGAAATTTACAGCAGTGGCGAAAAAGCTCACGGCTACCTTTAGTGCGGAAAAGATCATTAAGGATGTTAATGCGCGGGATATTGAGCGGGTATTCCTGTATGTGTGTAAAACGCAGTTTGTGGATGGCCGCAATAGCATTCAAACAGCCGATATGGCCGGTGGCGATATCGTTGATCCTGCAAATATCAGCCTGCAGCTGGATATACCGGACGTAGTGCCGGCACAGCCTTCCGTATTTGCACGGATTGGTTTAAAGATAGCAGGCGTAGAAGATATGCTTTTCTCCCCCGTACAGGAGATTGCACTGTAGAGAATGATGAACAAACATTCACATGCCCTCCGGTTTTCCGGAGGGCTTTTTATTTTTTCTTCGTTCGTTTCCGAAGCTCATTCACCATCTCCAGGAGGTCTGTTATCATAGTTTAGTTTTATTAAAGTATGATGTTGAATATTTCAATATTGCAAATGTATGAAACCATAGTAAATTTGATTCATGAAAAGCATATTATTGATCATGAGCATACTAACCACCGGGGCAGCGGCGGCACAAATGCCAACTGCCCGCAAAACATTGTTGCAGCAGGATCTGACTGGTCTGACTGTGGAAACAGTAAAAATGGACCAGGCCACTTTGACGCCAGATCAGCCTACTATCATCATAAATAAATAAGCCATGCCTTTTGTACAGATCTACCTGGGAAAACATCTTTCCCAACAAAATAAAAAAGACATTTCCCTCGCCGTTCATCAGAGCCTCGTGGATATCTTCAGTATTCCTGTAGCAGATTATTTCCAGGTGATCCATGCTATGGAACCCGGTGATATCCTTTACCCGGAAAGCTACTTTGAAGTGCCGCACACCGAAAACCTGCTCTTTATCCGTATCACCGCCAGGGCCGGCAGAACACCGGATATGAAACAGGCGCTGTATGAAAAAATAGCCAGCCGTATAGCAGCCGCTACACCAGTGAGCGCAGATGACGTAATCATCATCTTCGTGGAAAATGACCTGGAAGATTGGTCTTTCGGCCGCGGTATTGCGCAGATGGTGACGAAATAGCGATATCGCCGGTTTTAATTTCCTGCAACCATTTAACCGGCAAAGCAAATTTATCGGTAAATTGAGCGCAGGTATGGACACTGTTACAACAGAAAAACAATTGCCGCGCTGGCAGCTTTTCCTGCTTTCCTTCAAAGAAGCATACAAGGCACTGCAGGCCAGCGATCCGCTGCGGATGGCGGGCGCTACTGCCTTTTTTACCACTTTTGCCTTACCGGCTATCCTGATCATTATTATCCAGTTGTTACGTATTATTTTCCGGATACAACATGCTGGTCGGCGTCTTATGATCCAGCTGGAAGGAATGTTTGGAAAGGAAACAACCGAAGCCATCCTGGGAACCCTGAGAGCCTTCCGGAGCATTGCGCAGAACTGGATCATCGCCATCGCCGGGTTTATTTTCCTGTTGTTTGTGGCCACCACGCTCTTCAAAATTATTAAAGGCTCCCTGAATGAACTGTGGAAAATAAGACTGATCCATAAAAGCAGTTTTGGAGAAATTATGCTATCCCGGCTGAAAGCAGTGTTGGTGATCGTTTTCGCAGGAGTTTTGTTTATCATCGACCTGGTGGCAGAAACTGCGCGCATCTTTCTTGGAAAGTATATAGACCTGTACCTGCCTGCACTGGGCAGTTATTATAACAGCACGCTTAACTATGTTATATCTGTGATCATTGTTACCATCTGGTTTTTCCTGGTATTCCATTTCCTGCCGGATGGCCGCCCGCGATGGAGAGTAGGGATTACCGGCGCATTGGTAACCAGTATCCTGTTTAACATCGGGAAAATGGTGTTGAAAGTAATGCTTACCTACAGCAGTATTAACAGCATTTATGGGGCTTCTGCGTCTACTGTGCTGGTGTTGTTGTTTATGTTTTATTCTTCCCTGATCTTTTATTTCGGCGCCTGTTTTACCTATGCCTGGGGCGCTCTTACCGGCAGACCCGTGGAACCATTGCATTATGCCGGCAGGTTTGAGATCACTCCCGCGGAAGACTAATCTTCCCAATGGATAACAAAGCACCCTGAATAGATAAATAAGTATTATAAAAATGATCTTTTATAGAGATAGATTTGCTGATTGTATAAAGTAATTTTTAAGCAGAATTCCACCTATGGGCAACACAGTTTCTTTAAAGGAAAAAATAGGGTATGGCTTTGGAGATATGGCTTCTTCCATGTTCTGGAAGTTGTTTGGTATGTACCTGTTGTTTTTTTATACAGATGTGATGGGCATCGCTGCCGCTGCGGTAGGCACGATGTTCCTGATTACCCGTATATGGGATACTTTCTTTGATCCGGTGGTAGGTACTTTGTCTGACAGAACCCATTCCAAATGGGGGAAGTTCAGGCCCTACATTTTATATATGGCAGTGCCTTTTGGTATTATAGGCGTACTTACTTTCACTACACCGGATTACGCCGCCACTGGCAAACTGGTATACGCTTACATTACCTATTCCGCCATGATGATGATCTATTCCCTGATTAACGTGCCTTATGCATCGTTACTGGGGGTGATCTCTGCCGACGGAAAGGAAAGGAATACGCTGGCCTCTTTCAGGATGGCCTTTGCTTTTGGTGGCAGTCTTATTGCGCTGGCGTTGATAGAGCCGCTGGTAAATTTTTTTAGTAAAGCCGGAGGGAAAAACAACCTGCAAATGGGCTGGCAGCTGGGCGTGGCAGTGATCGCCGTAATTTGTGTGATCTTATTTCTGCTGTGTTTTGCCTGGGTAAAAGAAAGGGTGCAGCCTATAAAAGAGGAGCAGTCGTCACTGAAAGAAGACGTGAAGGATCTCTGGAAAAATAAGCCCTGGTGGATATTGCTGGGAGCGGGTATTGCCGCACTGATCTTCAACTCTATCCGCGACGGCGCCACCCTGTACTATTTCAAATATTATATACAGAATGCGCAGGCCTTTAAACTGGGCAGTATCAGCATTACCTATTCCACGCTGTACCTGGTACTTGGCCAGGCGGCAAATATTGCAGGTGTAATCTTCGCTTCTCCCATTGGTAATAAAATAGGTAAAAAGAATACCTACCTGGGCGCTATGCTGATAGCTTCTATCCTGAGCATAGGGTTTTACTGGCTGGGCCGCGGACAGCTCACCCTGATCTTTATATTCCAGTTCCTTATCAGTATTTGTGCAGGTATTATTTTCCCATTGCTATGGTCGATGTACGCTGATATCGCGGACTATTCCGAGTGGAAGAACGGTCGCCGTGCCACTGGCCTGATCTTCTCTTCCTCGTCGATGTCGCAGAAGTTTGGCTGGACGATCGGTGGTGCGCTCACCGGCTGGCTGCTGGGCGCCTTCGGTTTTAAAGCCAACGAAGTACAGGCCGATGCTGCACAAAACGGCATCCTGTTAATGCTTAGTTTTTTGCCGGCCATCGGATCGGTATTGTCTATCATATTTATCGCCATGTACCCGCTCTCTGAAGAGCGCATCGCTACTATCTCTGCTGAACTGGAACAAAGAAGGAAATAATGCATCAGGAATTAAAGATATCACTGGAAAAAGAACTCACCGCCATCCTGGACTACTGGATGAAATATACGCCGGATGAAACATACGGCGGCTTCTTTGGCAAGCTGGGAAATGATAATGTTCCCGTACCGGGAGCGGCAAAGGGTGCGGTATTAAATGCCCGCATCCTGTGGACATTTGCAGCCGCCTACAACACTACCCGCAACCCGGCCTACCTGGCAATAGCAGATCGTGCATACCGGTATTTTAATACGCACTTTATTGATCCCGCTTACGGGGGCGTATACTGGACGGTAGACTATACCGGCCAGCCCGCCGAAACAAAGAAACAGGTATATGCTATTGCATTTGCCCTTTACGCATACAGTGAATACTACAAGGCGGCGCCACATCCGGAAATACTGTCTACCGCCATCTCGCTGTACAACAGCATAGAACAGCACAGTTATGATCCGGTTCATGACGGTTACTTTGAAGCATTCACACGGGAGTGGCAGGAAATAGCGGATCTGCGTCTCAGTGCAAAAGATGCCAATGAGAAGAAAACCATGAACACCCATCTGCATGTAGTGGAAGCGTACGCCAACCTGTACACCGTTTGGCCGGACGAGAAACTACGCATACAAATACAACGGTTATTGCAGGTATTTCACGATAAGATCATCGATAGAAAAAGCGGGCATCTGCATTTGTTTTTTGATGAACAATGGCGGGTAAAAGGTAATCATGTATCATACGGACATGATATTGAAGCCAGCTGGCTCCTGCTGGAAGCAGCAGAAATTATCAGAGATCCGGCGCTTATAGAACAATACCGCAAACTGGCCCTGGTGATCACCAACGCCACCCTGCAGGGCGGCATAGATAAGGATGGTGGCCTCTGGTACGAATATGAAACCTCCCGGCGCCACATGAATACAGAAAAACACTGGTGGCCACAGGCCGAAGCGCTGGTGGGCTTTATCAATGCCTGGCAACTGCAACCGCATGGCCATTACCTGCAACACGCACAAAACACCTGGAACTTTATAACGCAACACATCATCGACAAAACCAACGGCGAATGGTTCTGGGGCGTGTACGCGGATTACAGCATCATCCCGGAAGACAAAGCCGGGCTATGGAAATGCCCCTACCACAATGCGCGGGCGTGCATGGAAGGAATAAAGCGGTTATGCGAAGGTTGTCTTGGCTCAGGATTACGCTGATTATACTGATTACCTTGATTTTACTTTTTGGATTTTAAAAGGATTTTAGATGATTTTGGGAGATATAAGCGAAAATATCCGCTTATATCTCCCAAAATCCTTTACAAAATCCAAAAAGTAAAATCAAGGTAATCAGTATAATCAGCGTAATCCTGAGCCAAGACAAACTTCGCGGCACCAATACAGAATTCGCATTTTTTAATTTGTAATTAGCAATTACTCCTTATAGGTTTCCCCAGCATAACTATTTTATATATCTTGAAGCATATGAACTGCAAGATATATTCCACGCTGCAAGCTGCATTTTTATTGGGCGTCCTTTCGTTATCGGCGCAATCTGATGTAACGGTACGGTTCAGTGAACCAGCCCGGCATTTCACCGCATCTGCTCCGTTGGGAAACGGGCGTATGGGAGCGATGGTATTTGGCAACACCAACAGGGAACGGATTGTATTAAATGAAATATCGATGTGGGCTGGCGGTGTGCAGGACGCCGACAGCAAAGAAGCAGGCAATTACCTGCCACAGATAAGAACATTACTGCTGGAAGGGAAAAATATTGAAGCACAGAAAATGCTGCAGCAATATTTTGTGTGCAAAGGCCCCGGAAGCAGCGGTGGCGCCAATGTGAAATTTGGTTGCTATCAAACCCTGGGCGACCTTTTTATCCAGTGGAAAGATACCACGTCGGCGGTAAGCAACTACCAGCGGCAACTACGGCTGGATAGCGCCATCAGCGCCGTAAGCTGGGAAAAGAACGGGGTTACCTTTAAGGAAGAAGTACTGGTGTCAGCTCCAGGGCAGGTGGCCGTAGTACGCCTCAGCGCCAGCAAACCTGGCAGTCTTTCTTTCAGTACCGGCTTATACCGGAAAGAACGCGCTGCCCTGAAAGTGGTAAACGGCAACCTGGAAATGAGCGGTACGCTCAACGGCGGCAACAACGACCCCGGTGTTCAGTATGCAGCCGTACTGAAAGTAATACCCAAAGGCGGTACCCGCGCACAAAGCAATGACCAGATCATCATTACCGGCGCTACCGAATGTTTATTACTGGTAGCCGCCCGTACCAATATGAATTGGCCGGAGGTGGAAACGCCGGGTCCGGCCCCAATGCCGAAAACACTGGCAGATATCAACAAAGCCACTGCCTCCTCCTGGCAGGCGTTATTGCAGTCGCACGTAAAGGACTATACGTCGTTCTTTAACCGTTGTCGTATATCCTTTACCGATAACAGCAATGACGAGGTGAAGTCCCTCGCTACCATCGACCGGCTGCAACGCCTGCACGATGGTAAAAAGGACGCTTCCCTGGCCTCCCTGTATTTCAACTTCGGGCGGTACCTGCTGATCAGCTCCTCGCGTAATGGCGGCATGCCGGCCAACTTACAGGGGCTGTGGGCAGAAGAGTATCAAACACCATGGAACGCCGATTATCATCTCAATATTAATGTACAGATGAACTATTGGCCGGCGGAAGTAACAAACCTGTCGGATTGCCATCAGCCACTGTTTACACTGGCCAGGCAAATGGCGAAATACGGTCAGCGCACCGCCCGCACCTACTATAAGGCAGATGGCTGGGTGGCGCATGTGATCAACAACCCCTGGGGCTTTACTTCTCCCGGTGAAGGGGCCGACTGGGGTTCTACGCTAACCGGTGGCGCCTGGGTAGCTACCCATCTCTGGAAACATTACCAGTATACCAACGATAAAAAGTTCCTGAAAGAAGTATACCCGGTACTGAAAGGCGCCGCTGTTTTTTATAAAGATATCCTGATCACAGAGCCATCGCATCAATGGCTGGTGACGGCGCCTTCCAACTCACCGGAAAATGCGTACATCCTGCCCAACGGGCAGCAGGGACAAACCTGCATGGGCCCAACCATGGATATGCAGATTGGAAGGGATTTACTCAAAGCCAACCAGGAAGCAGCCCGCATCCTGCAAACGGATAAAGGCTGGGCAGATACGCTGCAGGGAGTACTGGCCAAACTGGCGCCGAACCAGGTGAGCCCCAGTACCGGCGGTGTGCAGGAATGGCTGGAAGATTATAAAGAAGCAGATCCGCATCACCGGCACGTATCACCATTGTATGGTTTGTATCCCTATGACGAAATTACGCCGTGGGATACACCGGAACTAGCCGCGGCTGCGGAAAAAACGCTGCTCAGAAGAGGCGATGGCGGCACCGGCTGGTCGCGCGCCTGGAAAATTGCTTTCTGGGCCCGCTTAGGCAACGGTAATCATGCCTATACCATGTTGCAGGAATTATTGGCGCCTGCCGCCGCTACCAGCGAAATCAGTATGCGCTCCGGGGCAGGTACTTACGCTAACCTGTTCTGCTCACATCCGCCATTCCAGATTGATGGTAACTTAGGCGCCGTGGCCGGTATCGCGGAAATGTTGCTGCAAAGCCATGGGGGCGATAACGTGATCCGCCTGCTGCCGGCGCTACCGGACAAAGAGGAATTTGCCGCCGGCCAGGTAAAGGGACTTTGTGCTATCAATGGTTTTGTAGTGGATTTCAGCTGGAAAAATAAAACAGTGCAGGAACTCAACCTGCTCTCCAATACCGGCGCGGAGTGCCGCCTGTTGCTGCCGGAAAGCGCTGTGGTAAAGGATCGGAACGGAGCAGTGATACCGCATCAGTATAGTAACGGCGTATTGCGCTTCGCTACAAAGAAAGGAATGAAGTATCATATCGCAGTATAAAGTGGCGGAGTTTTGTCTTACTCAGGCTAACCTGAGTAAGACAAAAAAATCGCATCTTTACCTTTCATAACAACCCATATGGAAGATCTGAAACAAGTGGCTGCAAAGGCAGCGTTAGATTATATAAAACCCGGCCATACCATCGGGCTGGGTGCAGGCAGTACCATTGCACACCTGGTGAACTACCTGAAAACGGAGGAAACGTTGTTCAAAAGTATTACCACGGTAACCTCTTCATTTAACACACAGCAATTACTGCAGGAACACGGATTCAACACTAAACAACCAGGAGACGTATCGCAGTTGGATATTTATTTTGACGGATGCGATCAGTTTGATCATCAGCTGAATGCCCTGAAGAGTGGCGGTGGTATTCATACACGGGAAAAATTGCTGGCCGCAATGGCAGATAAATTTATCCTTATTGGCGATGGCTCCAAGTACGTAGCACAGCTATACACTACTTTTCCCGTGGTAATAGAAGTGATCCCGGAGGCTGTTCCCTTTGTGCTGAAGCAGCTGAAGAAAATATTTTCACTGGCTAACCCGGTGATCCGGCTCAGTAATAAAAAAGATGGGGCAGTGATTACCGAGAATGGTAATCTGCTTGTTGATATCTGGTTCCGTTCCTTCCCGCCATTAGACAGCCTCAATTATCGTTTAAAGGACATTCCGGGTATTCTCGAAACATCGCTTTTCTATAATATGGCGCATGCTGCCATCATAGCGGGAAAGAAGGGAGTGGAAATTATTCAGAAAGATCCTGCTTACCTGATCTGAAATTCTTTCGTACCTGCGGTTACATGATAACGTAACCCTTTACCGGTATTTTCTGTGGTTACCGGTTTATCGTTTTCATATATTTTTTGTGTGGGTGAGATGTGAAAAAAGATGTCTGCACCGGCATTTGCGGGTACTGTCACACGGTAGGTGATGGCAGTACCGTTTCTTTTCCAGGAAGAAACCACGGTTCCGTAAGGGCTGTCATGACTTCCTTCAAAATGATCCAGTCCTTCTACGAAATTAGGAGATAACAGGATATTTTTAAACCCGGGTGCATTTTCATCCGGCCTAATACCAGCAAGTCCCTTGTACAGCCAGGCGCCTATTTCACCAAACATGATGTGATTGCGTGAAAGATCTGAAGAGGCGTTGATATCCCAGTTTTCGAAGAGGGTAGTAGCGCCGTTCATGATCCACCAGCCCCACGATGGGAAGGTACGTTGTGCAGCCACTTTCCAGGCCACATCTGCATAGCCGTTTTCGCTCAGTGCATTCAGGATGCTTTTGGTGCCCAGCAAACCTACGTCGAGGTGAAAATTATCCGCGGCCACTCTCTTTGCGAGATTGGCGGCTACCTTGCTTTTCATGGCATCGGGCACTAATCCCCAGTACAGGGCAACGCTTTGCTCTGTTTGTACGCCTTCTCCATAAATACCGGTTTCACGGTTCAGGTATTTGGCATTAAAAGCGGTTTTGATCTTCTCTGCCAGTGCGCTGTATTTACTATGGTCTGATGTTCTGCCAAACAGTTTCGCCGCTTTGGCCAGGATCAGCGCGTCGGCGTAGTAGTAAGCCGAGGAAGTGAATTCCACCGGCGATTTCGATTTTACCGGTACCCAGTCGCCGAGGCCCCAGGTGGTTAGTCCGGAAGGACTAATCGCCGTGATCCGGTCCACATAACGGCGCATGTTATCATAGGAGGCCGAGAGCAGTGTAGTATCTCCATAAAACAGGTAGATGTTCCACGGAATGATGGCGATGGTGCTGGTCCAGTCCGGGCCATTACCCCATTCATATCCCCAACCGCCGGTGGGAATGATAGAGGGCAGCACTCCATTGGGCTGTTGCTCATCGCGGTGGTCTGCCAGCCATTTTTCATAGATGGTGATGCCGTCGTAGCTATACAACCCGGTTTCAATGGCAATCTGTGCATCACCTGTCCAGCCGTTCTTTTCGCGCTGCGGGCAATCCGTTGGATAACCGAACAGGTTGGAGAGATAGGCATTATTGGTGGCCGCGAATAATTTATTGATCATGGTATCGGAGCCATAAACGTGGCCTGCAGGGGGTACATTGCTGTGCATGAAATAGCCGGTGAGACTTTCCTTATTGAGCTGTACCGGTTTACTGCTGGTCACTTCCACATACTGAAAGCCCTTATAGTTGAAGCGGGGCATAAAGGTTTCTTCGCCTTTGCCGCCGAGGATAAAAATATCTGTCTGGAAAGGATCGGTGTCATCGGTAGGGCGGTAATGCACTACGATATTGGAGAGGTCTACAAATCCTTTTTTATCCAGTTGTTCCCCGTGCTTCAGCTTAATGATAGTACCGGCTGCACCGCTCACGCGGATCTTACTTACACCGGCAATATTTCTGCCCAGGTCATATATCCAGGTGCTGTCGTTGGGATGGGTAACGGCGGCAGCAGGAATTTCCTCCACATTTTCGATGGGATATAATTGCTGCGATACGATATTTTGGGAAGGTGCGGCACGGTAAATAACCTCTTTCCATTTACTGTCGTCGAAATTAACGGTGTTCCATCCTGGCTGTTCTTTGCGGGCGTCATAATGTTCCGCGGTGTAAATGCTGTTGAATACGATAGGTCCCAGTGCCGTTTTCCAGTCTTTCCCCGAGGTAACAGTTTCCACGGTGCCATCAGTATAGGTTACCCGCAGATCGAGGCAGAATGCCGGCCGGCCGCGCCATGGCGCTTCATGAAAGTTCCATACGGCGGTGGACTGGTGATTATACCAGCCATTACCAAGCATTACGCCGATGGCGTTTTTACCGGATTGCAGCAGGGACGTAACATCGTAGGTAACGTATAGCGTGCGGCGGTCGAAGCGGGTGTACATGGGATCGAGGCGATGGTTGCCTGCCTTTTCACCGTTGATATATAGTTCATACAAGCCTGCTACGGCGATATAGGCGCGGGCAGACTTTATGGATTTAGTAGCGGTGAAAACTTTTCTGAAGTTGGCGGCGGGTTTCAGGCGGGTGTCTTCGCCGTCGCTGATCCAGGCGCCTTTCCAGTTGCTTTGCTGCAGCATGCCTGTTTCAAACCAGGAGCGCCGGGGAGTGGATTTTACGCCGTCTTTATCCCATACTTCCACGCTCCAGTAGTAGCGGGTAAATGGTTGCAGCGGTTTTCCGGAGTAGCTGGTAAGGATATCTGCGCGGTTAATTTTGCCGGAAGTCCACAACGGGTGGGTATCCAGGGTCAGTGAATCGGTGGAGATGCGGATCTGGTAGGCTGTTTGGCGCGCGCCCGGGCGGGCATCTGCCAGTTGCCACGACAGCCGCGGATGAGCGGCGTCTACACCGAGCGGCATTACCAGGTGTTCGCATTTCAGGTGGGAAGCTTCGCAGGGAGTGGCTTTTGCACCGGCGTACACCGTTGATACCGCACATCCTAAAATTAAAAGATACAGAAATAGTTTCCGGAATGTTAAATACATGCTAAACGCTTGATTATTTGCCAACAAGATAAAGTAAGCCGTACTTTTTTTTAATTGTTTTATGTAAATGGGGAAGGATAGATCGATCTGTCTGTTTTTGTGCTATCTTTGTTCCATGAAGAAGAAAACAGGAGATCCAAAGCAGCGTTTGCTGGATACCGCCACTGCACTTTTCTATAACCAGGGATATCACGCCACAGGCATTAACCAGGTGATTGAGGAAGCTGGTGTGGCGAGAGCCAGCTTGTACCTGCATTATGAATCGAAGGAATCTTTGCTCCTGGCGTTCTTACATCAGCGTCATATCGACTGGATGGCCGGGCTGAAAAGCTTTACAGACGAGGCCGGCAAGCCGAAGGATAAAATTGCAGCAGCGTTTGACTTCCTGTTTGATAATAATGAAAGGGAGCATTTCAGGGGCTGCGCCTTTTTGAATATCCTGTCGGAAACTACGGAGAAGGACACAGCGGTGTTGACGGTCATACAGGATCATAAAAAAGACCTGCGCGCTTTTTTAGGTGAGATCCTCACCAACGAGAAGCAATTGATAAAGGATCATGTATACCTGTTGTTTGAATCCGCGATCGTGGAAAGCCAGCTTTACCGGAACCAGTGGCCGGTGCAGGAAGCGAGGAAAATGGCGTTGGGATTGTTGTAATGCGGACCAGGTGCATATTTCATCTCTATAAGTTTAAAGATGCCCGGCATCTTTTTTTTAATCTTTTAAAATAGACAGATCGATCTATCTGTAATATTATACTGATCACTTTTAAACAATTATCTCATGGAACAGAAATTCCCCCTTCCTCCATTTACGCATGAAACCGCCCTGCAGAAAGTGCAGATGGCAGAAGACGCCTGGAACAGCCGTGATCCGCAAAAGGTATCACTGGTATATACGCCCGACACGGTATGGCGCAACCGCGACCAGTTTATCAACGGCCGGGAAGAAGTAGTGGCCTTTCTTACAAAGAAATGGCAGCGGGAGCTGGACTACCGCCTGAAAAAAGAGCTCTGGAGCTTTACAGATAACCACATTGCCGTATGTTTTGAGTATGAATGGCACGATCATGCCGGTAACTGGTTCCGGTCGTACGGTAATGAGCTGTGGGAGTTTAATGCCGATGGATTCATGCAACGCAGGCTGGCCGCCATCAACGATGTGCCTATTAAAAGCAGCGAACGGAAATTCCGCGAACCGGAAGATTTAATACTGGCTTGTTAAAGAGAGGTGATTATTATGGTTACCCGGGAAATCATAATAATCACATTAATCATAGTGTGAATTTTGTAACTTCGTTGAATGAACAAAACAGAAACACTCCAGGAGTTTTACGAACATAAGTTCCAGGCAGTACCTGATAAGTTACAGCAGGATATAGGTCACTTTAATGTATTCCGGCTGGAGGACTGCATTGTAGACGGCGCATCAACAGTCAAATACAGTCGCCGTGACTTTTACAAGGTAAGCCTGCTAAGGGGAGCCAACCTCTATCACTATGCAGATAAAACCATTGAGGTAAAAGGCAGCACCCTGATTTTCTTTAACCCGCAGGTTCCTTACGGTTGGGAGCCCCGCACCTCCGATATCAGCGGCTATTTCTGCATATTCCGGGAGTCCTTTTTTACAGGCGCCACCCGTGGCAACATCCACGACCTGCCCATGATGATGCCGGGCGGTATTCCTTCTTACATACTGACAAAGGCCCAGGACAAAGAAGTATCACAGCTCTTTAAAAAGATGCTCACAGAAATTAATACGGACTACGTTTATAAATACGACCTGCTGCGTAGCTACCTTACAGAAATCATCCATTATGCCTTAAAGATGCAGCCCTCTGAAACCCTGTACCAGCATGCGGATGCGAAGTCGCGTATCACAGCGGTATTTACCGACCTGCTGGAGCGGCAATTCCCTATTGAATCGCCGGCACAGCGGTTTGCATTGCGTTCTGCCAACGATTTCGCAAAGCAGTTGTCTGTGCACGTGAATCACCTGAACCGGGCCATCCGCGAAACCACGGGTAAAACCACCACGGCACACATTGCAGAGCGCGTAACGGCTGAAGCAAAAGCTTTATTAAAGCATACTAACTGGAATGTGGCAGAGATCAGCTATGCCCTCGGATTTGAAGAACCCGCCCACTTCAGCAACTTTTTCAAAAAACAAACCAGCATCCCTCCCGGCGCTTTTCGCGTTGTTTGATTTTTGCAATTATTGGTTTGAATAGCGTAACATGCAGCAACAGTCCCTGTTCTACTTTTGTGATAACAAAAAACACAAGATCATGGACAACAAAAAAGTATGGTTTGTAACCGGCGCCTCCAAAGGATTAGGCCGCTCCCTCGTAAAACAATTACTAAACAAAGGATATAAAGTAGCCGCCACCTCACGCAGTATCGACGACCTGCGCAAAATTGCAACGGACGCGGATTTCCTGCCGCTGGCCGTTGACCTTAATAATGAAAATAGCATACAGGCAGCAGTAAAGGAAACTATCAGCCGTTTCGGTCGCATCGACGTACTGGTGAACAACGCCGGGTACGGACAATTAGGCAGCATTGAAGAACTGTCGGATGCAGAATCACGAAGCAATTTTGATGTGAATGTATTTGGCCTCCTGAATGTAACCCGCAGTATCCTGCCGCATATGAGAGCGCAACAGTCCGGGCACATCATCAACATTTCCTCTATCGCTGGTCTTACCGGTAGCTTCCCCGGCTTCGGTATCTATTGCGCTACCAAGTTCGCGGTGAACGGTTTATCTGAATCGTTAGCAGTAGAAGTGAAACCTTTTGGCATCTCTGTAACCATCGTTTCCCCTGGTTATTTCAGAACCGATTTCCTCTCTTCCGGCTCCCTGGGCCTGCCTGTGAACCAACTGGCCGCATACGAGTCGGTTCGTGCTGCCCAGCACGCGCATCAGGAGGAGATCAACGGCAACCAGCCAGGTGATCCCGAAAAAGCAGTAGCCGCCATTATCGACATCGCCGCTGCAGACAATGCACCGCTGCATCTCTTCCTCGGAGAAGACGCCTACAACTTCGCTTATCAAAAAATAGCCGCGTTGGAAGCTGACCTGGAACAATGGAAGGATGTAACAGTGGGAACGGCGATTGTGTAGGATGGATCGCAGCGGATTTTGTCTTTCTCGCTGATTACGCTGATTATACTGATTACTCGGATTTTTACTTTTGGATTTTTTTGGATTTTATTTGATTAACATAAATAAGGGAGATAAAAGCGAATATCCGCTGCTATCTCCCTTAATCCTTTATAAAATCAAAAAAGTAAAAATCCAGTTAATCAGTATAATCAGCGTAATCCTGAGCCAAGACAATTTCCATCGCCGAAGGCGATGTCCCTGCACTAAGACAACGTGACATTAAAGTCCGCCCCCAGCTCAAGCCTTCCTTCGCGCTCTTCCGCGCTACCAGGAACCTGGAGCCCTTTTATTTTGGCGGTTTTGCCTTTGGTCAGCAGGTCCGCAATGTGTTTGTCGGTTAATTTTTTGCCTAGTATTTCGAACGGAAGTTTGAAGCCGCATTCTTTAAAATTAGCGCAGCCATAGGCGGTGTTGCCTTTTTTGAGCGGATGCGTTTTGCATTTCGGGCATTGCATTTCCGCTATCACTACGGCTTTTTTGGGCTTAGGTTCCTTTTTGGGTTTCTCTTTTTCTTCCGGTACCGGTGGCGGATCAGGGGCAATGGTGATGAACTTGTAGCTGGATGTTTTTACTTCTTTGGTAAGATCAACTACCATCTGGATCAGTTCATCTTTGAAGGTATCCATCGCGTACTCGCCTTTTTCTATGAGGCGTAGTTTACGTTCCCACTGACCGGTTAGTTCGGCGCTTTTCAGCAGTTCTGTTTGTATGGTGTCAATAAGATCCATGCCGGTTTGGGTGGCATAGATATTTTTCTTTTTCTTCTCGATATATTTTCTGCGGAACAAGGTTTCGATGATATTGGCGCGGGTGGAAGGCCGGCCGATGCCATTGTCTTTCAGCAGTTCCCTCATTTCCTCATCATCTACCTGCTTGCCGGCAGTTTCCATCGCTCTCAGCAAAGTCGCTTCTGTAAAGGCTTTGGGAGGGGAGGTTTTGCCCTGGTGGATGCGTGGGGTATGTGGCCCGCTTTCACCCACTTCAAAGTGAGGGAGTATTTTCTCTTCTTCTTCCCCTTCCTTTTTCTCTTTTACATCGTTGGCATATACTTCTTTCCATCCCGGTTCTATAATCTGTTTACCGGTTACTTTGAAAGGTACCTGTCCTACTTTACCGAGTACGGTGGTATTGGAGATCTTACATTCCGGGTAGAAAGCGGCAATAAAGCGGCGGGCTACCAGGTCGTAGATCCTTTTTTCTTCTAAGGGAAGACCACCGGGATGCTGACCAGTCGGAATGATGGCATGGTGATCTGTTACTTTTTTATCGTCGAAAACAGTCTTTAGCTTTGGGATAGGAGCAGCCAGCAGCGGTGCGGTGAGCGCGTTGTAGGGTGTCATATCCTGCAGGATACCGGCAATTTTCGGGTGCAGGTCTTCCGAGAGATAAGTGGTATCCACCCTGGGGTAGGTAGTCAGCTTTTTCTCGTAGAGGTTCTGAATATATTTGAGCGTATCATCTGCAGAGAAGCCGAATTTTTTATTGGCTTCCACCTGCAGGGCGGTGAGGTCAAACAGGCGCGGGTTGCCTTCTTTTCCGTCTTTCTTTTCGAAAGAGGTTACCTCAAATGGGTGTTCTTTGAGATAGGCGAGCCCTTTGGCGGCTTTATCCGGTGTTTTCAGGCGGTCGATGGCCGCGGTGAATTCTGTTTCCCGGTAAATGGTTTTCAGTTCCCAGTAGTCTTCCGACACAAAGGCATTGATTTCCTTTTGCCGCTGCACAATCATGGCCAGGGTAGGTGTTTGCACCCTTCCGATGGACAGTACCACCTTACCCTGTGCGAATTTTTTAGTGAACAGCCGGGTGGCGTTCATGCCCAGGAGCCAGTCGCCGATAGCGCGTGCGCTGCCTGCGGCGTACAGGTTGTTATATTGTTCGGATGCTTTCAGGTTTTGAAAGCCATCGCGGATAGCCTCTACCGTCAGGGATGAAATCCAGAGCCTTTTAATGGGGGCGGTGCATTTTGCTTTCAGCAGCACCCAGCGCTGGATCAGTTCTCCTTCCTGGCCGGCATCCCCGCAATTTATCACTTCTTCACAGGCCTGCACCAGGCTCTCTATAATTTTAAACTGTTTTTGTACACCTGAATTTTCAATCAGTTTGATACCGAAGCTGGGAGGGATCATCGGCAGATCTTCCAGTCGCCAGAACTTCCATTGTTCGTAATAATCATGCGGCTCCTTGAGAGTACAGAAATGTCCGAAAGTCCAGGTTACCTGGTAGCCATTGCCCTCATAGTAGCCATCTTTGCGTTGTTTCGCACCGATCACTTCTGCAATATCCCTGGCCACGCTTGGTTTTTCAGCAATGCAAACTTTCATATTCGTTTAAAATTGGGTAACAAATGTCGGATAAAAAGTTGTAAATGAAAGAAGGTTAAAATACGCCAAAAATCTTAAAATAATCAAGTACACACTTTAACTTTTAGTGTGCAAAAATACCTGTTATTTTAAGGAAGATTTGAAACTAACATCTTTTCCTTATGCGCTTTCCTGCCCTTGTATTATCGTGTGCCTTATCGCTTCCCGCTGTAGCACAATACCCTGCATCTTTTGACGGAAGCTTCGAAAGTAAAAAACCGGGAGGCGCGTTGCCTGACGGGTGGGTCGACTGGGGCGGTAAATACCGCCTGGCCGTGGACGACAGCACCTACTACGAAGGACATGGAGCGTTGCGCATTACACCATTTGAAAAAAGAGGGATGAACGATTATGGTTGTACCGTGATACGTATACCCGTTACTTTCGCAGGGAAAACCATTTCGCTCAAAGGCTACCTGAAGCTGGATGCAGTTACGGATGGCTATGCCGGCCTGTTTATGCGGGTAGACGATAAATCGGGTGCCGTATACAAGATGGATAATATGCAGAAGCGCCGGCTACAAGGAACTACTGGCTGGCAGCAATACAACATTACCCTTTCCCTCCCGTCCGGTGGCGGCACAGTATACGCCGGCGCCATTAATCACAGCAATGGTAACGTATGGGCGGATAACCTGGAAGTATTGATTGATGGCAAACCATTGAAGGACGCACCACCGCTTCGCGTGTATAAAGCCGACAGTGATCATGCGTTTGACAAAGGCTCCGGTATAAATATCTCCAGCCTTACCCCGCTTCAGGCAACACACCTGGAAGTACTTGGAAAGGTTTGGGGCTTCCTGAAATATTATCATCCTGCGATAATGGCGGGTGAATATAATTGGGACTATGAATTATTCAGGATCTTACCGGCAATATTGAACAGTACCAGCGAAACGGCCAGGAATGAGGTCCTGCTTCGGTGGACCAACCAGCTTACGGCGCCGCAGGAGTTCCGGCGTATGCGCACCGGTAAAATGGTAATTAAATTCACCCCTGATCTCGACTGGATTTCAGATGAGAAAACATTAGGCACGGCATTATCGGCAGCCCTGAAGACGGTGGCCGCCATGAACCGCGATGATGCCAGTTATTACCTCGGACTGGAGCCTGCTGGTAATCCGGCATTTAAAAATGAGCAGGCCTATAACACCATGGCCTATCCTGACGCCGGTTTCCGCCTGCTGGCATTATATCGCTACTGGAATATCATACAGTATTGTTTTCCTTATAAGCACCTGATCACCGAAGGCTGGAATAATAAACTGGCAGAATATATACCGGCCATGATTAACGCGGCAGATACTGCGGCATACCAAACTGCGCTGCTGCGGCTGATTGCAGGTATCCACGATTCGCATGCCGGTATATATGGCGCCAATGTGGTGATCCGCAATACAGACAGGTTTAGAACATTGCCACTGCGGGCACGGTTTGTGGAAAACAAAGCGGTGCTGGTGAAAGTGGGTGATGAAAAATACGGATTGCAGGTTGGTGACGTGATTACCGCTGTTAATAAAGAGCCGGTGACAGCTATGGTACAACGATTATTGCCGCTTGCTTCTGCTTCCAATTATGCCACGCAACTGAACAGGATTGAACGGATCCTGTTTCAAACGCAGGATAGTACCCTGCAACTGGAATACGAAAGAGAGGGTAAGATCAGCAGTGTAACGCTGGCTACCACTACTTATAAACAGGCCATCATAGCGGGCGGCTGGCCATCTGTTTCCTGGAAGATGATCGGGGAAGACGTAGGCTATGTATACCCGGGTAATTTTAAGAACACACAAATGGATTCCGTAAGGGATGCTTTTAAAAACACCAGGGGAATGGTGATAGATATGCGTACTTATCCCGCAGACAACCTCCTGGCTTCACTTGTGAAGTATGTGCTGCCGTCGCCTGTACCTTTTGCTAAGTTTACTGTTGGCAGTGTACAGCAGCCAGGGTTGTTTTGCGTGACAGGTGAAATGAAGGCCGGCGCAAAGAACAAAGATTATTACAGAGGGAAGATAGTTATCCTGGTGGATGCCACCACGCAGAGCAACGCCGAGTTTGTAACCATGGCGCTCCGGCTGGCGCCGCGTGCCGTGGTACTGGGCAGTACTACCGCCGGTGCGGATGGAAATGTTTCTTATTTCACACTTCCTGGTGGCGTGCAAACGCTGATCACCGGCATTGGCGTGTACTATCCTGATGGCCGGGAAACGCAGCGGGTGGGGATTGTACCGGATATTGTAATGGAGCCAACGGTGAAGGGTATACGTGAAAACCGGGATGAGCTGCTGGACAGGGCCCTGGCTATTATCAGGGAATAAATTACTTTTTAGGTAAAGAATATTTCTTTGCTACTTTATTATATTTCTTCAGGTACTTCCGGTCTTTTTTAACGCCCACGGCTGTTACAATACCGGAAGTTTCTGCTTTTACCCAATAGTTGAAGATGAACTTTTCCCGGTCGCGGATAAAGAACATCCGGGTGGGCCGCTGATTGCGGTTTTTCAGGAAGAGGTTGGCCAGGAAGGTTTCCAGGTTAGCCTTGAAGCCCTGCCGCGTGGAATCCTTTTTATTCAGCACCTGTACGTTCAGGTTGTGATAATAAAAATTCATGGCGCCAAGTGTAGCGTATTTATTTCCGGACCATTGTGAGAAGATCGTATCCGCATAACCACGTCTTACCTTTACAGCTGCCATCGGGATGGCGACGGCATTAAAATCTTTCAGGTCCATGGGCGCAAGATAGCTTTCTGCTGTAAAGCCGGAAAGGGAATCTCCATAGGATTCATGATAGGAAAAGTAACGGATAGGATTTCCCAGGAGCCTGCCGGTAGCCTGTACCAGGAGGCTGTCGGCATTGCCGTAGGTGTTGCCGAAATGGGTGATCAGGGCGTTGATATCCGTAAGGGGTACAGCTGACCATTTGTTCGTGGACTTCGACGATTCATTGACCGTTACCGCAGATTGTTGTACTACAATGGAATCTACCCGGAGCGCAAATGGAATGGTATGAATTAATTTCGTGGGCATCCATTTTTCAATGCCGTGTTCAAACGGAATTCGTTTATCCCTCGCCGTTGTCAGCTGTGTATTGTCCACCGTAATTTTACGGATGGCAATGGTGGTGTCGCCGGGTTGTTGATGCATATTGATACCACTGATCTGCAATGCATCTCCTTTCACTGTAATGTAATCGCGTTGCCAGCGGGCAGTGCGGAAAGTTTCTTCTGCCGAAAGGTTGGGCGCCACTTCAAAGTTACGCACCTGAAATGTTTGGGTGGCTGGGTCCAGTTTAAAGCTTTCCGCGTTGACATGAACCTGTTTATTGCGGTAGTGCAATCCGCCTTCACTGAGTGTGGTATTGTTGATGAATGAGGTCCACTTTATTTTATGGCCCTGGCTCCAGGAGAAGGCTGCATCTTTAAACATGCCCGATAATTTTTGCAATACCAATTCAAGCGTATCGGCCTGGTGCAGGGAAAGCTGTGCCTCCTGCCAGGCGAGGTCCACACCGGAGCGAAGCGACAGGCGGCCGGACTTCTCTTTATGCAACGAACCTTTACTGAGTTGCAGGGATAGCTGCGGAACGGAAGCAATTGTACCGGTATGACTGTAGGAGAGCGCCGATAACTGCATGTTCATATCGCCGTATTGCAACAGCTGTTGACCGCCGGTATTTACTTCCAGTTGACTCCCCGTTAGCCGGGCCTGTGTTTCCAGGCGGGTGGTATCGTATTCTTTGATGCTGGTATGCGAAACCGCTGCATTGCCCGTAGCCAGTTTACTAATGGCTATCCTGCTGAAGTCGGTGCTATGGATGTTGGTTTTTATATCGAGGGAAGGGACGGTTATTTTAGTATGCCCGTTACTGTTATACAACTTGGCTGCGGCATCAGTAATGTACGTATAACCGTTGCTGTTAAGCCGCACGTTGCCAATGGCAACGTCCATTTTTTTACTGTGATGGCTGATGCGGTTAAGCTGGCCGGTGGCAGCTGCCCAGGTAAAGAAGTGCTGGCGTGTGCGCACATCTTTCAAGGATATTTTATCCGCATTAAAACTACTGTGCTCACCGGCGCCTTCGCTGTTGAACTGCACCTTGCCGATATCCAGGCGGGCAACCCGTATTACCGGCAAATCCTTTGCAGGACCTTCTTTTTTAGCGCCATTGTGATGTGCCTGTATATCAATGGCCCCGATCCTTAATACATCTACCTGTATATCCTTTGATTGCTGAAATACGTCCCAGTCGAATACTTCCCAGTAAAGATCCCTTGCCGCTATCCGGGTGCCGTCTTCCAGTGCCACGGCTACTTTGGTGGCTTTATTATGCCGGTGCGTGCCATCGAAACTGTAGTTATCCATGGTGATATTAGCTTTATCGGATATTACATTCACCTGCAGAATATGCAGGTTAGGCATGGAATGTTTGATATCCACCAGCGAATCGCTGAGCAGGAAGTTATGCAGCAGGATATCGGTGTTCAGGTTTTTTACCAGCAACGTTACCTTTGATTTGCCGTTGGAAGTAAAGTTGATATTACCATCTACTATCCGGAAGGTGTTCACCTGTATCAGTTCGCTGAGACCGTGCAGCGTTTGGTAGAAGGCCGGCATTTTAATAGCGGTGCTGTCTATAGGAACTTTGCCTTTAACCCGTTTCTTTGCTTTGGTAAGAAAGGTAATACCCGGTTGATAGAGCACTGCGCTGGTGGCTTTTAAACGCTTTCTCAGCAGGTGTTCCAGGCTTACGTTGTTGAGCCGCAGGGAAGGAGCGCGGAATGTTAATCCTTTGCCGGAATGGTTCATCGGCGTGGGGCTGTATTCCACGTTGTTAAAGATCACATCGTTCCGTTGCAGGATAAATTCGTCCACACTGAGCTGGAACATGCTGTCGAGCGAATAGAACTTTATTTTATCAAGATTGAGTGCGATGCTGTCGGCGGTGATGGCTGGTGTGGAATCATGTGCAATATTGAGGTTATAAATATTCAGGTTGGTACGTTTGGTGGTGCCGGTTGACACATTTCCACGAAGCAGCAGTTCGCCGTCTTTTACTTCGATGTACCGGAAGTTCATTCGTTTGAACAGGGTATTGGGCAGGCTGTCCAGCGCTATCTTTTTATCTTTGGTGCTCACCTTCTTGCCGGGGAGTTTTAATACAGGGCGGATGCATACGAGGGTATCAATCAATAATTCTTCCCGCATATAAATAGCGGGAAGATGCCGGGCATTAAAGTAGAACTTATCTGCCTGCAGCGACATTTCCCCTTTTGTGGCAGTGGCGGCACTGAAGATGGTCGCGGAGTCGAGTTCAAAAATTTGTTTTTTACCGGAGAAGTGCAGCCGTTTGAAGCTGATAGTATTTCTCCCATCCGGAAGGATCCAGTGTTGGCGGTCGAATGAGAAGTCCACATCATCCGATCCCAGGATGTGATTATCGGAGTTGGTAACCTTGGAGAAGTTGAGGATAGAGAAATTAAAATGATCGACGCGCAGGGGCGGCGGCCCATTTACCTTGCTGTATACCAGGGAACCGTTTTGCAGGTGAACGATGCGGGCGTTTACATATTGCAGGGTTTGTTCCAGGTGCTGTACTAAAGATGAAAGCTGGAATCCTTCCTGGCGGGAGCCGCGCGCCACATGTTCATGGATAGTGAGTGCCGGGCTGATCACGGAGAGGCTGTCGACCAGCAGTTTTTTATGCAGTATCAGCGCGCGCCAGGATTGTATGGAAAGATAGACCCTGGGAATGGACACATCGAAATGAGCGGCCACGTTAACGGTATCTTTCCCGGTGAGCCGTGCGCCGCTGATCACAATATTTCTTTTAAAAAGGGAGAAGTCGATATCATCCGCGTCAAACGTATAGGCGTTCCCGGATTCTTTGCTGACGATGTATTGTATGATGTTTACGAACTTATGTTCTACAAGATAATATAACAGCACACCGATGACTATCCTGAGGATGAGCAGGACCACCAATACTTTCAGCCATATTTTTGCTTTGGGCGATATATTCATATTCCTGGTATGCGAATGATCTGATTACAAACAGCCGGGCCTTGTATATGTTCATTTTTCAGGAAACCAATTTTGCGATGGCAAAAGCGGCTGCTGCTGCAAGCACGCCTATCATGGTTACTTTCAGGGCTCCCTGCACGGGTGGCTGACCGGTTACTTTACTTTTAAAATAGCCGAATACAAACAGGCAGATGATGGTGAGCGCGGTGGAACCTATTAAACCGCGTTGAGGCGTGTCCGTGAAAAGATAAGCCGATAGTGGCAGCAATCCTCCCACAAAATAGGAAGCGCCGATGGTGAGCGCGCTTTGCCGCGCCCTGTTTGGGTTGGGTGCTTCCAGTCCCAGTTCAAATTTCATCATGAAGTTCACCCACTTGGTTTTGTCTTTCGACAGTTCAGTGGCAATCAGGTGTTGTACTTCGGGACTGAGGCCATATTCCGCAAACACTTCCTTCACTTCTTCCATTTCTTTGTCGGGTACGGTTTCCACTTCTGTATATTCTCTTCTTAATTCGCTTTCATAGTGTTCCAGTTCTGTTTTCCCGGCGAGGTATCCGCCGAGACCCATGGCGATACAGCCGGCTACGATTTCGGCAATACCAGCAGTGAGGATGATGTTGTTGCTGCTCACGGCGCCGCTGAGTCCTGCGGCCAGGGCGAAGGGCACGGTTAATCCGTCGCTCATGCCAATGACCATGTCTGTAATAAAATCTGAGCTTTTTAAATGTTCTTCCTGGTGCATCTTTTTCCGGGTTTTAGGGGGCTTCGCGTTATAAATATAAGTGCTTTATCGTATTTTGTCTGAACAATGTAAGGGATCATCACCTTTAATCAAAAGTTATGGCAAATGGGATTGTATGTTTTGGTGAAATGCTCTGGGATATTTTACCGGAGAAAGAATTACCCGGTGGCGCGGTGATGAATGTAGCTTACCACCTGCAGAAGCTGGGAGAGCAGGTATCGCTGGTATCCCGTGTGGGACGCGATGCCCGTGGGCAGGGGTTGCTGGACATGCTGCACCGGTATGGGCTGGATACCAGCCTGGTTCAGACCGATGAGCAGCAGGAAACGGGGAAAGTATATGCGGATATGACTGACCCGCATAATGTGCATTATGATATCGTATACCCGGCGGCGTGGGATTTTATTGAATACACGCCGGCATTGGCAGTGCGGATAAAGGATACGGCTACACGTTATTTTGTATTTGGAAGTCTTTGTTCGCGCGACAAGGTATCGTTGCATACGTTGCAGCAGGCGTTGAAGGAGGAAGTGGTGAAGGTGCTGGATATTAATTTAAGGGAGCCGCATTATACCCAGGCGCATGTGGAATGGTTACTGGCGGAGTGTGATATCCTGAAGTTGAATGCGGATGAACTGGCGCTGATCAGCGGATGGTATCATCCTTTTGTGGATAAAGAACAGGCCGTGCGTATGTTATCGGAGCGTTTTGGGATTCTTACTATCGTGGTAACGATGGGCGGTGACGGTGCGTTGTTGTTTATGAATGATATTTTTTATGTGGAACCTGGTATTGTGGTGAAGGTGGCGGATACCATCGGAAGCGGGGATGCGTTCCTGGCGGGGTTCCTGCATAGTGTGATCCGAGGGCGTGCGGCGCGGGAATGCCTGGTGTTTGCCAATGCCCTGGGAGCGCTGGTGGCCTCTTATGCAGGAGGTGCACCGGACTATGAGGTGAATAATATTTTAAAGCAGAGGAAATAGCTTCCACCCGGAAGTTAATTCCCCTGCCAGATCTGGTGTTATTTGCGGGTGTATTTGATTTCCATGTCTTTTGTTTCTTTCCCATCGGTTAACCGGTACATTTCCATGGTGTGATGGTCTTTATCCTGCCATTTTAATACCTGGCGTACGTTGTGTTCTTTGCCGGTGGCGGGGTCAAGTCCTTTGCCGGTAAATTCAAGTCCATCGCCGGATTTGAGGGGTTCACCTTCCATCACCATGATGCCGGTGCCCATGTTGTCCACCCAGGTGGAGAAGTATTTTTTCTTTGCATTGTCGTACGCCATAGTACTAATGCCTTCGAAGTCCATGCCCATCATGTTGGCAGTGTAACGGCCTTCGCAATAGCGGCCGCCGAGGATCATCTTGTAAGTGACGGTGCCGGTTGATTTGCTGGGCGGGGCATCCGGTTTTTCCCAGAAGGTCATGTCGGCTGTCCATTCGCCATCGGTTTCTGCCATTTTCTGGTGTGCGGGGCCTGGTGTCATGTAGTCTGCCCATGCTTTCATCATGGCGGCAGAGTCTTGCTGGGCAAAGGTTGCGGAGTTAATTAACAGGCATAACGCAGCTGTTAACAGGTAAATTGTTTTCATGATTTGCAGCTGTTTAAGAGATGTTCGTAATGGGGTGAAATTACAGTCCAACAAGGTAAGATATTTATTGCTTTCCGCGATCGCATGCGTGTTACACCTCGTAAATAGCCAGGATTTCCCCTACCTTTGATCCTGAAAAAGAATTTTCCCCTTTATGCAAACAACCATCCTGGATGTGTCAGGAAATAAGGCGCAGCCACTGGCCATAGATGCAGCCATTTCCTTTGAACCATTTATCGCCTATCTCAGGCAGCGGATCCACGAAGAACCCACCGTGAAAGCCCGGTTGTATAAAGAAGCCCTGGCCGCGTTTGAAGCATCGGATATTGGCCGGCGGGATATTCCCCTGGAAGAAACCCCTCAGTATTCCGGCCTGCTGGAATATGTATATGCCTGCCTTTCTCCGGCCATGAGCCCGGAATATCAGCTGGCCTGGGGACTCAGCTTCCCGTTTCTTCCCACTACTTTTTATGGTACAGACCTGATCTATCAATTGCTGGCAAATAATTCGCCGGAGTATAACTACGAAGTAACGCGCACACCGGCAGATTATCACCGGGAGCGCCTGCAGCTGGTGTATTCACTGATCCTGCAACGGCTGTATAATTTCCAGGCGCCGGTAAAAACGGAGCAATACCATGCAGGCGTAAATACAGCTACCGGTTTGCTGCAATATTATGCGGTGGCCATCAGCACCGACTTTGTTAACGTGACGGCAAAAGGGAAACTGCCGGACATTGATTTTGTGCAGTTGTATACGCATTTCAGTGAAGGTGGTGGCGAAGAGATACTGGAAGATATGTTGCCGCTGGACCTGTTCAGCTTCCGTGGATTTTGTGTGATCACCGTAACAGATGTAACGGCGGAGAAAGCGGTGGAGAATATTGCCGGTATGCGGTTATCGCGTACTACATTAATTGACGAACAGAATTACGAACGGGTGATCTTATCGCTTAAATCGCTGGTGCGTGACAGCAGGATTGAATTCGACCTGTTTCCTTTCCTGCGCGTAAATGATAACCCGGTATATAGTTTTGAAAAAGGTGGAACAGGTGTATTGTTTGCCGTGTGGGGTGAAAGCCGCCTGTCGCCGGAGGAGTTCAGCAGAAATGCGAAGGCCTTTATGTCGAAACCACTTTTCTTTTTTTCCGGGGATATCGGAAAAGAAACGCGGGAAGAATATTCCTTCCTGGAACATTTCCGTCAGCAGGGGGTAAAGTCGCTGGCGATTATGCCCATTTTCCATATGGGTGAACCGGTAGGGGCATTTGCGGCACATACCTGGAGCGATCATAGTTTTGACGAGAAAACGTTGTCGCTGCTGGAACCTGCCATAGGCGCAATAGGCCAGCTACTACAGATCTATATAGACGAATTTAACGGGGAGATAGAGCAGGTGATCAAAGAGAAATTTACTTCCATACAACCGGCCGTGCAGTGGAAATTTAATGAGGCCGCCTGGCATTACCTGTACAGGGTGAAAAAGAACCGGCCGGCTGTCATCACCAATATATTGTTTAAAGAAGTATACCCTTTGTATGGCGCCATTGATATCCGGAATTCTACTGTAGAAAGAAATAAGGCCATCATTGCTGACCTGGACAGTCATTTAAGCATCCTTGCCAGTACCCTGGACTTGCTGCGCAAGTACCAGCAAAATGACCTGCTGCAGGAAATGATCTATCATAGCCAGCGATGGCAGCAGGCCCTGTTGCATCAGCAGCTGAGCCCTTCCGATGAAAACGCGCTGAACAGGTTCCTGGAAGAGGAATCGGTGAATTACCTGCAACATATTGCGGCGCAATATCCTGATACCCGCGAAACGATTAACACCTGCCTGCAAAGCATGGCGGGTAATGTGAATAAAGATGCGCTGGAAACATCTATGCAGCTGATCACCCAGGCGGCAAACAACTACCTGGAGTCAGAGAAAGCCAAGTTGCAGGATTCTTATCCCTGTTATTTTGAAAAGTTCAGAACGGATGGCGTGGAGTATGATATTTACATTGGTCAATCTATTGCACCGGCGAAGCCGTTCAATCATTTCCATCTCAAAAACCTCCGGTTATGGCAGTTATCTTCCATGGTAGCCATCACCAAACTAACGCACTCGCTGATCGCGCAAATGGAGAAGGAGTTGTTTACCACCCAGCTTATTTTTGTGCATAACCATCCTATCGATATCAGCTTCCGGGCAGATGAACGGAAGTTTGATGTGGAGGGCGCGTATAATATCCGTTACCAGATGATCAAGAAGCGGATCGACAAAGTACATATCCGGAATACCGAAGAACGGTTAACCCAGCCCGATAAAATTGCGTTGATCTATTCCGACAAAGACGACGTAGATGATTACCTGCCGTTTATCCGCTATTTACAGGAAACCGGTGTGCTGCAGCCGGAGCTGGAGGAACTGGAACTGGAAGACCTGCAGGGCCTCAGCGGTTTGAAAGCCCTGCGCCTGGGTGTAGTGGTGGAAGACGCGAAATAAAATATTATCTTTCTCAAAAATAATTTGCATTCCCGTTAATAGTATACTAAGTTTGTAGACTAATAAATCAGCGCGGGGGTAGTACCTCTCAACCGCGGCAAGCAGCTCATGGAGAAAAAAGATTACGATGTAATAGTGGTAGGGTCCGGACCCAATGGCTTATCTGCCGCCATCAGGCTGCAACAGCAAGGGGTATCGGTATTACTGCTGGAAGCAAAGGACGTCATTGGCGGGGGCATGCGTACTGCCGAGCTCACGTTGCCGGGATTTTACCACGACGTATGTTCTGCGGTGCACCCGATGGCCATGGGGTCTCCTTTTTTTTCCAAATTGCCGCTGGCAGATTACGGTTTGGAGTTTGCCTATTCCCCGCTGGAAGCGGCCCACCCATTTGACGATGGTACTGCAGCCTTCCTGGCCCGCTCGTTGGACGATACCGCCCGTGCGCTGGGAGCAGATGAAAAAGTGTACCGGGAACTGATAAAACCGGTAGCCGACAATTGGGAGGCGGTGGCGGAAGATAGCCTGGGGCCCTTTTCGTTTCCGCGGCATCCATTGATCATGGCCCGTTTTGGGCTGAATGCGCTGCGTTCAGCATCGGCGGTTGCCAACAGGTTTTCCACTACGGCCGCCAGGGGCTTATGGGCCGGCATGACGGCACACTCCATACAACCCTTGACCAATGTGGCTTCTGCGGCCATCGGTATTGTATTGTCGGCGGTAGGCCACCGCTACGGATGGCCGGTTCCCAAAGGCGGTTCACAGGCCATTGGCAACGCCCTGGCGCAGTACTTTGTTTCGTTGGGCGGAGAAATTCAAACAGGCGTGCACGTTAGTTCACTGTGGCAATTGCCATCGCATCGTGCAGTGGTGTTTGATCTCACGCCAAAACAACTGCTCACCATTGCCGGTGATCAGTTTTCACCATTCTATAAACGGCAGCTGTCGCGCTACCGTTACGGTCCGGGCGTGTTTAAAATGGACTGGGCGCTGAGCGGCCCCATTCCTTTTACAGCGCCGGAATGCAGGCAGGCCATCACGGTACACCTGGGAGGCACCTTTGAGGAAATTGCATTCTCAGAGCAACAGGCATACGATGGCAAAATCTGTAAGGCGCCTTTTGTATTGTTATCACAGCAAAGCCTGTTTGATGAAAGGGCCCCCGCCGGAAAACATACGGCATGGGCGTATTGCCACGTTCCCAACGGCAGCGATGCAGATATGACCCGGATCATTGAGCAGCAGATAGAACGCTTTGCACCGGGGTTCCGCGACCTGATCCTGGCAAAACATACCATGAATGCACAACAGATGGAAATATATAATCCAAACTATGTAGGCGGCGATATCAATGGCGGCATCATCGACATCAGGCAGTTGTACACGCGCCCTGCCTGCCGCATTTCACCCTATCGTACCTCTGCCAAAGGAATCTATATCTGTTCCTCTGCCACACCGCCGGGGGGCGGCGTTCATGGCATGTGTGGCTACCATGCTGCCAACACCGTGCTGAAAGATTTTTTTTAAACCGTCACTATCTTAATGAATAAATATGCCTGGAGTTAAGTCTTATTTACAGGAAGATTGGGCCATTGTTGTACTAGGGTTCCTGATCATCCTGCTTTCGCTGGCCGGAGTACATGTTGCTTTACCGGATTACAAATGGAGCACCGCCGGTGACCTTACCACGAAGGTGCTGACCGGCGCCAACTTTTTAAAAATCGGCGCACAGTTTATTTACGTATTGCTGGTGGCCCTGCTCGGGTCCTTTCTTACTGGCAGATCGCTAAAAAATACCCTGCTGGTATTCCCGGCAGTGTTTATATTAACCACATTGGCGCTGATTGTAGCAGGTAATGCTGCGTTGAATGAACTGGGACTGGAAGCGGTAATTTTCAGCCTCATCATCGGGTTGCTGATCGGTAACCTGTTTAAACTGCCTGCCTGGTTCCGGGAATCCCTTACGTCGGAGTTTTTTGTGAAGATAGGGCTGGTATTGCTCGGTACCACCGTTATTTTTTCAGATGTGCTGAAAGCCGGTTCCCTTGGACTGATACAGGCATTGGTGGTCGTTATTTCTGTTTGGTATTTTTCCTATTGGGTATGTAAACAACTGAAAATAGATAAAGAGCTGACCATGATGTTGTCCAGCGCGGTGTCTATTTGCGGGGTGTCTGCCGCCATCGCTACTTCCGGCGCTATTAAAGGCGATTCAAAGAAGTTATCGCTGGTGATTTCACTGGTATTGATCACGGCCATCCCGATGATGATCTTTATGCCGATGATTGCCCATCATTTCCAGTTCCCCGAAGAAGTAACAGGGGCCTGGCTGGGTGGTAGTATAGATACTACCGGGGCAGTGGTAGCATCCGGATCGCTGGTAGGTGAAACTGCACTGAAGATCAGCACCATTGTGAAGTTTTCGCAGAATGTGTTACTGGGTATTGCCGCTTTTGCGATTTCCGTATACTGGACGTATACCAAACATCCGAATGCGGCCGATAAGGAGCAAAAGCCCACACTGAAAGTGATCTGGGACAGGTTTCCAAAATTTGTGATCGGCTTTATCATCGCGTCGCTGGTGTTCTCCTTTTTGTTGTCGCCCGCCGCTATTGCGCCGGAGAAAGGATCGCTGAAAAGTTTACAGGGACTGTGGTTTGCGCTGGCATTTACCAGTATCGGGCTGGAAACGAATTTCAAGGACCTGATCGGTACAGAAAGCAGGAAACCGGTATATGCGTTCCTGATAGCCCAAACGTTTAACGTAATTGTTACACTGATACTGGCTTACCTGCTGTTTTCCTGAACTGGCTGATTACTTTTTTTAGTATTTTGCCGGTATATGAAATACCTGAATCCCTTTGCTTTCCTGGAGAAGATGAATGGCGGACCCGTATCAACAGAGGATACTGCTGCGATATCCCTTCTCCGGAAAAAAATGATGGCAGAGCTGGAATTATCGGAAGAAAAGGTATTACGGGCAGGAGCGCAATGGTTCAGTAAAAACGACCTGCTGCTTTTTTTTGATGAACTGCAGTCGCCCGGCAAATTACACTTACATCAACAGATCAGGGATGATAACGTCCTGTTGGTTTTCCTGGAAACGGGTAAGCTGACAGGATTTTTTAATCATAACCCGCTTTACAATACGCCTGTCTTCCTCACTTTTATAGCGCCGTTTTATGAGCCGGTGTTTACCACTGCGGTACTCGATAGCCTGAAACAACAGCAGGCGCCGGCAGTACAGCAACTGTATGCCAACCCGCTGCTAATGGACGGTGAACACCAGCACCGGAGTTATGATAAAATATTCCGGGCATTACAGGAATCCTATAAAATACTGGAAGCGGCAGAACAACGCAGGAGGGCGGATCCCCGCTCCGGGTGGAAGGACGCAGCGCCGTATGTGAATTTGCAACAGGTACAGGTGTTGAACGCCTTGCCGGAAATTTTCCAGGAGTTCAGAAACGACTATGGTATCAGGATGATCAACTTCGCACTGGCGCTGGACGGCACCCGTGAAAATAAAAAGGCGCTGGAAATCCTGTATGCCGCAAAAGCGTTGAAATGCGGCGCGTATGTGAGAGAAGAAACAGCTAAATATTTAGAGCAACTGGAAGAAAAAGCTGCCAGCCGCAAATCATTGCTGGGCAGGTTTTTCGGGAGAGAGTATAAAACGAAACAACAACGCCGGAAACTGCTCCGCGATACTTTGCTGAAAGGAGGGATTGCGCTGGTAATTATTACGGCCATCATCATCGGTGCGCGCTTTGAACAGGAACAGGTACCCCGTATAAAGGTCGGGGAAAGTGCGAACAGCATTTTTACCGGCGCCCGCACATCGCTGACTATGCAGTATCTTTTATCACAGTTATTGATGGACAATGAAAAACGTGTGAAGAAGCTGTTGGAAGGTCCTAAGCTCCCGGCTCCTGCCACGGGCGCAGATGTGTATGGCGCCGATTTTATGAAAGCCGTACGGATGCAGGGAGATTACGGCGCCGGCTTTGTGCGCCCGCCTTTTGGCCGGTCGAGGAAGTGGGCGCCGGAAGACAGCTCCCGGAACGATGCCGCGCACCGGCAAAGTATGCAGGTAATTAACCGCCAGGATGGAGCGCTGATTACAATGGTGCAAACGCCCGACTCTTTTTATTCGTGTTACATAGCGCCGTTCGACAGCGCCTTTGTGCCCCTGCCGCTTTCCATAAGCAGGGTATACTTTTACGCCGGCACTGGCTGGGATGCAGAATGGAAGGCGGAGTATGCAATGGACTACGTGCCATCTTATCGTGCTAAAGGTTTTTTTCTTATGCCTGTTTATGATGCGCTTTCGTTCCTGAAAACCTCCTGCCTGCAGCTCAACCTGGATAGCAGCTACTGGCAGCACTCCAACCGTTATATCCCGGTAGAAGTTTTCTTATCCGAAAAGAACCACGTGCAGCAGCAACTGCAACTCCGGCAGCTGACCAATAATTTCAACGGCGTAGACCTGATTCCGATGGAGTAGCCGCTTTTTTATTTATTTTGCTTTCTTATGAAGTATGTGAATCCCCTTAGTTTCCTGGAAGCCGTTCATGGTGGACCCGTAGATACCGGGAACAGTGCTGTGTTATCCCTTCTCCGGAAAAAAATGCTGGCAGAACTGGACCTGTCGGATGATAAGCAACTTAAAGTAAATGATTGGGTATTCAATAAGCACCAGCTCCTGCAGTTTTTTGACCAGCTGTCGTTAGGCAATGAGCTACGCTATCATGCGCAAATCGCCGCCGACCCGGTGCTGCTGCATTTCCTCGAAACGGGTGACATCACGGGCCGGTTTGCAGATAACCCGCTTTACGAAGAAAATGCATTCCTGAAATTTATCTCTCCTTATTATGAACCGCTGTTTACAAATGCGGTACTGGATAGTTTGAAACATCAGGAGCTGCAAAATACCTCCCATCTTTTTGCCAATCCCTGGCTACTGGATGGAGAGCATACTACTACCAGTTATAGACGGATATTCCGTTATACCCAGGTGTTGGAGGAACACCTTAAAATTATTATCGGAAAACTGAGAAATGGTGTATTTATTCGGTGGAAGGAACTGTCAGTGTGGGCCAATATCACGCTGGTGCAACAGCTGAATATATTGCCGCGTGGTTTTCATGAGTTTAGAAGCGATTATGGTATTGGCCTGATCAACGTGGGTCTGGCTATATACCAGAAAGATTTTCAGAATGGGATGGCTATTCTTGATTTGGTGGAAAAGTTACAGACTACGGAGTATGTACAGGAGGAAAATAAGCGATGGAAAGAGCGGATGCTGGAGCATAAAAAAGAGCTTCGTAAGAAGATGTCTTTATCGCAGAGGGTAGGATATTTTATAGGCCCTCTTAAGCCACGCTGGATAACTGAAGAGGGTGCTGGAGTATTGCTGATCCTTATATCAGTATTCGTGTTTTTAACCTTTCTTACCAGCTTGCCGAAGAAAAAGCCGCAACCTAAAGCCGCAACTCAATCAGAATATTTCACAGATGCAATTACTTACGAGCCCGTAAAATACCTCCTATCTAATCTACAAACGGACTCTATATATCCTCTAAACAATAAGGATACCAGTAAAACACTCAAAACAGGAGATGACGTATATGGTCCCGATTTTATAGCCGCCCTGAAAAAAAACGACCCTACTGTATTAAAAAAGGTGGACGATCGTCTTAAAGACCGCAAACCGGGAGCGACCGTCTCCGCGCCAAAGGCGAATACAGCTCACCGCCAAAGCCTTCACCTCTATAACCGTTTAATAGTTCCTTTCATCGCCATGATCCAAACGCCGGATACTTTTTATTCCTGTTATATTGCGCCGGCGGATAGTGCTTATCTACCACTACAGCTCGCAGTTAACCAACTGTATGTTTATGCAGGGCAACACTGGGATGGAACAAAGGAAGCTAAATATCCGATGAGCGATGTTCATGCATACCGTGCAAAAGGCTTTTTCCTCCTGCCTTATAAAAATTCCAAAGACTTCCTCAAAGAAAGCAGCCTTATTTTCAAACTGGACCCCAATTACTGGGCCACTTCCAACCGGAATATCCCTATTGAAATCGGGCTCACAGACAGTACCAGTCTCCATTTCAACCTGCTGGAAAATAATGCCGCAGGCATAGAGCTGGAAATCGCCAATTAGCCGATCCCGGTTCCTTTCAGCTGATCGGATTCTTTTTTGGTATCCGGCATGAGGTTGTACAGTTGATTCACGGCTACTTTCAGTTCTTCATAATTTTTCCGCTCCAGCGCTCTTTCTCCGATTTCCTTGAAACGGGCAGCTGTTTGCGGATCAGTATAATCTTCTGTACTTACATTGGCATAGTAATAATACGCATTGATCCAGGTTTCGGGTTTGTTGCGTCTTATTTCCCAGGTGAGGTCATTCAGCTCATCAATTTTTGCTTTGATCGCATAGTAGCTTTGTGAAGAAAGACAGGCGCTTTCATCGGCAATGACCTTTTCAAAACGGATCATGCGGGCGCTGTCTTCTTCTTCCCGGATATTATACAAACAATATTCTTTCCGTTTAAAATAGAGTTCGGTGATTTCTACGATCAGCTGGTCTTTCCCGGTGCTGTCGAGGTGCTGCGCAAGTTTACGTTTCTTTTCTTCGAGCTGATATTTTTCATCGGTCACATCGTCTGAGCTGAGCAGTTCCAGGCGGTTGCTGATATGATCAAGATCCACCATGATATCTTGTACCGTGGCAGCCAGTTCATATTGCTGGCTTCTCCTGAATGATTTTATTTTTTCAGATGCACTCAGGCGCAGCTGGCGGATATCGTCGAGCAGTTTGCCAGTGTTTATTTTCCTGACCATCGGGTTAAATACTTCGGAGAATTCCTGTTCGTTCATGAGCAGTACTGCTTTCACGGACAGGTCCCTGCTTTCGCTGATCTGCAAAGTAATTTCCACATCGGAGCCTTTTACGAGGTCGGTGATGAGGTCAGTGCTTTTTATTTCGATCATGCCGAGGGGGATACAACTGCCCGGGATGGCATAGCGACTGCCTTCCAGTACGTTGATCAGCAGGCTGTCCTGGCTGGTGCGCAGGATGGTTTTCATCACTTCTTTGATGATCGTTTTCCTCAATGGGAGGATGGCGTTCTTTTCAAAGATAAGTTCCAGCTTGGTCGTATTGTTTTCCAGGTCATCTATTTCAATGCAGATATCGTTGGGCAGCGGCTGACCATGAATATTGAACTTGCCCTGGGAAATAGCGATCACCGGCGCCTGTACCGGCAGTTCGTTGTGGGCGGCATCGAATACCAGGATATTAAATGCGTTGCTGGTGTTTTCGGCGAGCAATAACATTTCGGAGATGCGTTCCTGTAGCGGTTTGATGCCACTGTCGTAGCCGCCGTCGGTGCGCACAATGCGGTAGCTTAGTCCGGCTACGGGACCGGTTACAATAGCCGTGAAATATTCTTCCTTATCGGCGGTGTTTTTCTGGTAGGCCGTTTTAAACCGGATGTCCGGTGTGCCTGCCGCCAAAGGTTTGCTGACCGCAGATTTGGACGGAGTAATTGTTTTGGTGCCGGCATACCATGCTGCGCCTGCGGCTACAGCAGTGGTAGGATCTACGCTACAGTTAACCGGGATGCCCAGTTGTGCAGTAACCAGGTTTTTTACCAGCGGGATGTAGGTACTGCCGCCGATCATCACTACTTCTTTGATATCGGCAGCGGTGAGGTGGTTACGGTCGATGATCTTTTTTACGAGATCAACGGAATATTGTATGCGGTCGTATATAACGGTTTCAAATTGTTCGCGGGTGATGGTGAGATAAATATCCTGTACCTGGCCGCCGGCATCGGTGATCTCAAATTCTATTTCTGCGGAAGGGCTGGCGGTGAGCTGCACTTTTACTTCTTCTGCTTTTTTGAGCAGGATATGATATAGTGTATTGTATTTACCGCGTGCGCTGCGCATTTCGTTGAGCAGGTCGGGGAAGGCGTGTTGTTGTTGCAGGGCAGGGATCACCAGTTGCTCTATGATGGCGATGTCGAAGTCAACGCCACCAAGATAGTTATCTCCCTCATGATCGGTAACACGCATTTCGCCATCCACAATTTTCACGAGCGCCACGTCGAAGGTGCCACCGCCGAGATCATACACCAGCCACTGTCCCTGCAGGGAAGTAGCGTTGGCTTGTTTGTTGGCAAAAGCCAGGCTGGCGGCAATGGGCTCCTGCAACAGCAGTACTTCGCTGAAGCCCGCATCGTTGCCTGCTTTCTTGGTAGCGTTCGACTGGATCGTGTCAAAAGAAGCGGGGATGGTGATGATCACTGCTTCCGGTTTTTCACCGGTATAGATAAAGTTTTTGAGTTCGCGGAGTACCAGGGCAGAGAGTTCTACCGGTGTTTTAAAATCGCTGGTATTGGGTACAAAAAAAGATTCCGATGTTCCCATTTTTCTTTTGAAAGAAGAGAATACATTTTCCGGATCTTTCTCTATCAGTTCACGGGCTTTGTCGCCAACAATGATCCTGTCTTTCCGGAAGGCCACCACCGAAGGCAGTGTTTCTTTCTGGCCAAACGGGTTTTTGAAGATTTCCACGGCGCCATTCTGGAACCTGGCGATCAGGGAGTTGGTGGTGCCCAGGTCGATACCGAAATTAATTTGGTTGTTCATAGGTTTATTTTGCGGCGGCAATGACTACCCCTTTTTGTAAAATGGACTTTTGTCCCCCGGCAGTATAATATACAACAGGTTTGATCACATTTACTATTTCCATGTCCGGCGACATATCGCCGGTGATACTGGCTTCGTAATCCACCCGTGTTTCCCGGTACGGTTCACCCAATGGATTAAGAATGGTATATCCGGCTTCTTCAAAATGCTGTTTGATCCGGTCTATATTACGTTGCAGGGACAGCAGCTCCGGTTTGGTACTTGTTTTCTTGTCCAGTTCAAAAACCTGGTTGATGATCCGGATATGCAGGGTAGATAGTGGGTCCATTATTCAAATGCTGGTCTAAGCAAATATATGGATAATTTAATCTGTTTACAGGGGCGGTCAGGGAAAACGTTTCCTATGTATGGCATCGGCTTTGATGAGAGGTAGTTCCTTTTGAATAACCATATTCTAAAAGTAGTAACCTGATATATGGAAACAACAACATATCCCGGAAGCCCTTTCCCGTTGGGCGCCACCTGGGACGGCCAGGGCGTAAACTTTGCGTTGTATGCAGAAAATGCTACCCGGGTTGAGCTGTGCCTGTTTAATGATCCTGCTGGAAGCGCATACGATACTGTTCGTCTTTCGGACCGCAGCAGTAATGTATGGCATGTCTATCTCCCTGGCGCGAAGCCCGGTCTTTTATACGGCTACCGGGTACATGGCCCGTATGAACCAGCAGAAGGACACCGCTTTAACCCCAATAAGCTCCTGATAGATCCCTATGCGAAAGCGGTGAGTGGTACTATCAACTGGCATAATTCACTGTTCGGATATGAACCAGGGCATCCGGATGAAGACCTGAGCTACAGTGAAACAGACAGCGCACCGTTTGTTCCCAAAAGTGTGGTGATAGATCAACAGTTCAACTGGGGTGATGATAAGCCCCCTAAAACACCTTATCAGCAAAGCATTATTTATGAAACGCATGTAAAGGGTTTCACCAAACTGCATCCCGGTATCCCGGATGAAATACGCGGCACTTACAGGGGCATGGCGCATCCGGCCACTATTGATTATATAAAACAACTGGGCGTTACCGCGGTGGAGTTGATGCCGGTACATCATTTTGTGGCCGACCGTTACCTGGTGGATAAAGGATTAACGAATTACTGGGGATATAACAGCATTGGTTTTTTTGCGCCGGATGCGCGGTATGCCGCTTCCGGCACTTGTGGTGAGCAGGTCACAGAATTTAAGGAGATGGTAAAAGCGTTGCACGCCGCCGGTATTGAAGTAATACTGGACGTGGTATACAACCACACCGCTGAGGGCAATCACCTGGGACCCACCCTTTCCTTCAAAGGAGTAGACAACGCGGTGTATTACCGCCTTACAGAAGATAAAAGGTATTACATGGATTATACCGGTACCGGCAATACACTGAATGCACGATTGCCGAATGTGCTGCGCCTGATCATGGACAGCCTGCGTTACTGGATTACGGACATGCATGTGGATGGTTTCCGTTTCGACCTGGCGGCGACGCTGGCGCGGGAGCTGCATGAAGTAGACCGGCTCAGCGCCTTCTTCGACATCATCCACCAGGACCCGGTTATTTCACAGGTAAAACTTATTGCAGAACCCTGGGATGTGGGCGAAGGCGGCTACCAGGTAGGTAAGTTTCCACCCGGCTGGGCAGAGTGGAATGGCAAATACCGCGACAGCATCCGTGATTACTGGCGGGGCGCCGACAGCACGCTGGCGGAATTTGCTTCGCGGATCACCGGCAGTGCGGATCTTTATAAAGAAGATTATCGCCGCCCCACTGCCAGCGTTAATTTCATTACCGCGCATGATGGATTTACCTTGCACGACCTGGTATCTTATAATGAGAAACATAATGAGGCCAACGGGGAAGACAATAAAGACGGAGAAAGTCATAACCGCTCCTGGAACTGCGGCAATGAAGGACCTTCGCATGATCCGCTGGTGAATACATTACGACTCCGGCAGAAACGAAACTTCATCGCCACCCTGTTCCTGTCACAAGGCGTCCCGATGTTGCTGGCCGGCGATGAAGCTGGAAGAACACAGCAGGGAAACAATAATGCCTATTGCCAGGATAATGAAGTGAGCTGGCTGAATTGGGCAGGCATAGATGAAGAACTACTTGCGTTTACTAAAAAGATGATCGCGCTTCGCCGGCAGCACCCGGTATTCTGCCGCAAGCGCTGGTTCCGGGGCGAGCCGGTGGAAAGTGTGGGCGTGGAAGACATCGCCTGGTTCCTGCCGGAAGGTACGCCTATGTCTGAAGAGCACTGGGATACCGACTTTGCCCGTTCCCTGGGTGTTTATCTCAATGGTCTCAGTTTACGCACGCGCGATGAGAAAGGAAACAAAATCCTGGACGACAGCTTTTATATCATCTTTAACGCGCATCATGACGAGCTGAGTTTCCAGTTACCACCAGCTGCATATGGCGATCGCTGGAAGATGGTGGTTAACACCGCTACCAATGAAGAAGGTAATGAATATACCGCCGGCAGCCAGTTGATGGCAGCGGGCAGATCGCTTATTTTATTAATGAAAGAAGAAGATAAATCAGCCTGATACCATTTCCAGCAGGGCAACCGGGAAGCGATCCAAGAATGCCAGCGGAAGCTTCCCGTTTTCCGTTGTCACCCTTTCTCCCGTAAATATATTACGCCATTGCTGTGGCATATCGTTATCCAGCACCAACCACCGCTGGCCCATATTATTGTCTGCATTTAACAGCGGTGCTATTACCAGGCAGATATCCTGTTCATGTTGCCGGGCATAGGCTATCAACGGGTCCTGGTCGCCGCTGAGCGGGAGATAGCTGCCTTGCTGAAAAAGTGCAGCATGTGCTTTCCTGAATTGTAAAGCTTTGGCAGCAACAAATAATTTCTCCCAGCCAAAGTGGCGGTTTTCTTTCAACAGTTTTATTAACGCGGCCGGATCATCTTTTTCCAGTTGTTGCATCAGCGACAGCATATTGATGCGGTTGAGATAATTGACCGGGCGGCGGTTATCGGGATCTACAAAGCTGAAATCCCATAGTTCGCAACCCTGGTAGATATCCGGTATGCCGGGCGCCGTAATTTTCAGCAGCAGCTGGCTGAGTGAATATATGGGCGCATGCTGGTTGATCTTTTCCATAAAAATGCGGAGGCTTTCCTGGAAGCCATGTTCCGGGGAAAACAACTGTTGGATAAAACGCAGGCAGCTGTTTTCATAGGCTTCATCCGGCGCTGTCCAGTTGCTGTGTTCTTTTGATTCGCGCAGCGCTTTGATAAGATAATCAGAAAGCCGCGTGATAAAATCTTCTCCGGGATCATTGTTTTCAGGAAAGCCGGCGATGATGGATTGGTAGATGAAGTATTCATCATTTTGCGCCGGTGCGGTTTCTTCGCGGAACACGCTGTTCATGGCATGCCATTGCTGTACCTGCTGAATCCAAAGGTCGGGAAGCAGGGTGAGTACATTTAAACGGATGCGCGCATCTTCGCCGCGTTTGGTGTCGTGCGTGGCAGTAGCATTCAGTGATCCCGGAAATAATTCCTGCCGTTTGATACTGCGTTCGTGAAAAGTCGCCGGTGTGCATTTATAACCTGCGGGTGAATCTCCTACTTCGTTGTGCGAAAGCAGGGCATTATACACATAAAATACGGTGTCTTCCACGCCCTTTGCCGTGAGCGGGCCGGTAAACTGCATCAGTCTTTTTAAAAACTTTAAAGCAACAGCAGGTTTTTCGAAATCTTCCTCCCACCAGGAGCGGATCAGGGTAAACTCGGCTGTTAATGCAGGCGCACGTTGTGCGGCAGCGGTAAGCGCTTCTTCAAGAATATGGATGTCGTTTTCAGGGAGCGGCCATATTTCAGGATAAACACGGTATACAGGCATGCATACCATCCATAATCCGAGCGCCGCTTTCAGCTTCTGGCGGTCGGTGTTTTTTGGCGCGAGCTGGTATTGGAACAACAGGTGCACCAGGTTATCCCATTCGGCGCTGAGTTGTGTTTGCAGGATCATTGTTTTTTTATTCTGTACCAGCTGACGGTATTTGGCAAGTCCGGGGAACAGGGCCCGGTAAAAGCGGCTGATCTTTTCATCGCCCCAGTGATTGGTGAGCAGGTGGTTTACATCCGACAAAAATTCATAGCCGGTGGCGCCATCCAGGTGCCAGTTTTCCGGCAATGACTCTCCTTCTGCCAGGATCTTTTCTGCTATAATGTAACACCCGTCTCCAAAGCGTTCGCGGAGCCTGCGTACATACATGGCCGGCTCCATCAGGCCGTCGATATGATCGATGCGTAATCCCTGGATAAGACCTTCCTGGTATAGCTCGTGCAAGAATTTGTGCCAGGTGTCAAATACCTGTTTGTCTTCCATCCGCAGGGTGAGGAGTCCGTTTACGGTAAAGAAGCGGCGGTAGTTGATCCGTTGCTCCACTTCGCGCCAGTGCGTAAAAAGATAGTATTGTTGTTCCAGCAACAGGGTGAGCAGTGCTTCGTGGTGGTTCACCTGTTCCAGGAATTCATTGAGCACAGTTGTTTGCAGTAAACCGGCAAACAACCGTTGCTTTTGTGCGGACCAATCTTCCGGCAATAATGGCAGCCGGCTGTTTTGCTGGAGGGTAAGCAGGCATTCGTATATCTGCGGATGTAAATTGTCGAAGGCATCGAGCAGAATATTATACGCGGTAGCAGACAGCGGGAATTGCAGTCCGCCGGTATCAAATTTAAAACCCTCCGTACCGGCTGTAAAAGTGATCTGTTTTTCAGCGATGGCCTGCGGCAATGGCCGGTCGAGGAAAGGGATCATCAGCCGGCCGTGGAGTTGCGGATCGCGGTACTCCCAATCGATATCAAAGAAATGATACCAGGGGGAGGAAGGGCCTCTTTCCAATGTGTCCATCAGCCAGGCATTGCCGGGATGCAGCGCCATGTGATTGGGTACAATGTCCTGTATCCAGGTCATGCCGCGTTGTTTGAGTGCAGCGCTGATCCTGCGTAGATCGTCCAGTGTGCCAATGGCAGGGTTGATGCGGTGGGGATGAATGCCATCGTATCCATGTAAACTGCCGGGCACTGCATCGAATATAGGAGATGCGTAGATAGTGGTGATGCCCAGTTGTTGCAGGTAGTCGAGTATTTCTTCCAGGTGTGCAAAGGTGAATGCATCATTGAACTGTATGCGGTACGTGGAAAGAGGGTAAGTGGTATCAGTTTTCATAAGCAATTATTTCATAAACAACAGCAGATAAAGGTGGTATTACCAGCTGGTTTCCGTTTTCAGCTGGGGGTAATGTCCCTGGTCCGTTGAACCGCGTACTGGCAGAATCAAATAGCTGCTGCAGTTTGCCGTGGGTGGTGTAGGGTACTGTTTGCGTATTGGAATCGAAATTAAATATGATCAGCAGCGTATCAGCGTTCATGCGGCGCTCCAGTATCAGCAGGCGTTCATTTTCTGCACGATGTACACGGGTGCCTTCCCGGGCGGTGTTGTAAAGAGCCGGTTGTTGTTTACGCAGCGCCAGCAACGCTTTATAACAGTTGAGCAGGGCAGTGTTGTTATCACCAGTGGTATTCCAGCTTAATTTACTTCGCTGAAAAGTAGCAGCATCCTGTGGATCGGGCGCTTCGCCGGCGTGTGCAAATTCCCGCTGCCGTCCTTCCTTTACTGCCTTCATGAGCGTGGGATCTGTATGAGAGGTGAAAAACAGGAACGGATTTTTTTCTCCGTATTCTTCTCCCATAAATAATAAGGGAATAAAGGGAGATAATATTACGGTGGCAGCAGCCAGTTTGAGCGCTTCAAACGGAACCAGTGACGACAGCCGTTCACCCAGCATCCTGTTGCCGGTTTGGTCGTGGTTTTGTGAAAAAACAACGAACTGGTGGAACGGGTTACCGGAAGGTTCCCTGCCGAATTTCCTTTTGCGGTGAACGGAATACTGGCCGGTATAAACGTAGGCGTTTTCAAAGGAGCGGGCGAGATGGGACACGGCGCCAAAGTCTTCGTAATACCCCTGCTGCTCGCCGGTTAAGAGGCTGTGAAGGGCATGATGAAATTCATCCACCCACTGTGCATCAAGGCCGTAACCTCCTGCTGATGCGGGGGTGATAAAGCGCGGATCGTTGAGGTCTATTTCACCGATCAGCACTTTCCGCTTGCCGGTGCGCTCTTGCAGGTCTTTTACGGCTGCCGACAGCTCTTCTGTAAAATGCACAGCGCTGTTGTCGGAGAATGCGTGCACCGCATCGAGGCGGAGGCCGTCGATATGAAACTCCTCCAGCCACATTAAGGCGTTTTGTATATAAAAGTTACGGACGCCATCGCACCAGGGGCCGTCGAAGTTAACGGCATCGCCCCAGGGTGTTTTATACTTACCGGTGAACCAGGGGGCGAAGTCGGAGAAGTAGTTACCTTCCGGCCCCTGGTGGTTGTATACCACATCCAGGATCACGGCAATGTTCAATGCATGGGCTGCATTAACAAGCGTTTTCAGTTCATCCGGTGTGCCATAGCTGTTGTGTACCGCGAACGGATATACGCCGTCGTATCCCCAGTTGCGGTTGCCTGGAAATTGCGCGATGGGCATTATTTCAATGGCTGTGATGCCGAGTTCTCTCAGGTAATGCAGGTGCTGGATGATGCCCCGGAAGTTGCCTCCGGCAGAAAATGTACCTGTATGTATTTCATAGATGATCATATTTTCGGGGTCAATACCCGTCCAGTGATCATCTGTAAATGTAAACGACGTTTCAGGAATAGCGGATGGGCCGTGTACGCCTTCCGGCTGCCAGCGGGAAGCCGGGTCCGGGCGTTGGAGGTGGCTATCCAGCAGGTAGGCGTACCGCGTACCGGGGCGTATGTCCGTTAGCGTTAGTTCCCAGTATCCGTCCGCTGAGCGTTCCATTGGTAAGAGGCGGTCGTGCAGTAGCAGCGCCACTTCCTTACGGAAAGGCGCCCACAGCCGGAAGGTGGTAGCTCCATCAGCGTTGGTGAATGTTCCTGCCAAATCGTATCTGTTCATAAATTACCGGTTATACAGCTGTGTCCATTTTTTTAATCTTGTGATGGCCTTTTTGTCGAACTGCCCCGGCAGCATTCGCCATGCCCAATGTTGTCCTTCTGCTGCGGGCTTGTTCATCCTGGCGGCAGCGCCGAGCCCAAGTACATCCTGCATGGGCAGTATGGCATTGGCCGCAACAGAAGCATATATCATGCGGGCAGGCAGGAGGTGCTTTTTCTTTTTACCGGGAGTAACGCCGGCGTATTGTTTCAGGCGATTGGATGCTGCCGGCGATGCCTCTTCCTCCAGCCATCCGGCAATGGTATTGTTATCGTGTGTGCCGGTATAGGCGTAGCAGTTTTGCGGATAGTGATGGGGAATATGCACACTTACGGGCATATCATCGCCGAAGGCAAACTGTAATACTTTCATACCAGGTAACCGGAACTGGTCCCGGAGGTCTGTCACCGCCTGATCGATGTCGCCCAGGTCTTCCGCTACAAAAGGATTGCCGGGAAAAGCGCTGATCATGGCTTTCAGGAGGTCGCTACCCGGACCAGGCTGCCACTCGCCGGTTTTTGCAGTGGGTGCCGTAGCGGGCACCTGCCAGAAAGCGGCAAAGGCGCGGAAGTGGTCGAGCCGGAGAAGGTCGAACCAATGCATGTTCCGTTTAATCCTTTGCATCCACCAGTCGTAGCCGGTACTTTTAAGTTGTGGCCAGTGGTAGATGGGCATATTCCACCGTTGCCCGTTTTCATTAAAATAATCCGGCGGCACGCCGGCTACGCTGGTCATGTTACCTTTATCGTCCAGCAGGAAAAGTTCGCGGTGGCTCCATACATCTGCTGCCGCGTGGCTGATATAAAAAGGCAGGTCTCCGAACAATTGAATGTTCCGCTGGTGGCAATATGTTTTCAGTTGCTGCCACTGCCGGTCGAAGATGAACTGCCACCACTGTTCTTTTAAACTGATGGCGGCGTATTCGGTGCTGAGACGGGCATCTTTCTTACGGTCGGGTGCATCCCATTCCTGCCAGGGTTTGCCGCCGTATTTGACAGACAGCGCTTTGTGCGTGGCATAACTTTTCAGCCATGCTGCCTCACGGTGGCAGAATGCGTCAAAGTCGGCTGCTATTGCCGGGTAAGCGCCGTTGCTGTAATTTAACCAGGCCGATTCCAGGATAGCCATTTTATACCGCGCGGCCACATTGAAATCTACAGCATCTGCCGAAGGCAAAGTAAATTTTATCAACATCTCTTTATCCAGCAATCCGTCTTCCATCAGCAATTCCGGGCTGATCAGCAAAATGTTTCCCGCCATGGCAGATAACGCGCTGTACGGGGATGCATTGGAAATATCAACAGGATTTACAGGCAGCACCTGCCATATCTGCTGACCACTGTTGTGCAGCTGATCAGCAAACTTCCGTGCAGCAGGCCCGATATCTCCTATTCCAAAAGGACCGGGCAACGAAGTAATATGCAGGAGTATTCCTGCCTTCCTTGCCATATTGCCGGAAGGTTGTAACGCCATATGTTGTATTTAAAATAACGGATCAGGCAGATAATCGACGGGGCGCTTCCTGTGTTGTTTGGTTTCCGTGCATCATTTCCTTTATCAGTGAAGCCACGTTGCTCAGCACCGGAACAGGTTCTACGATAACTGTCCTGCTGTAATCTTTTTCAAAGATTATTTTCAGTGCATCCCTCAAACAATAAATATCAGGCTGCTTGGGTAAACAGTCCGTGAAGCCATGCGTGCTGAGGTTATCAAGGGAAAGCTGCTCTGCGGCCGCTGCAAAATGTATCACAGGTACAGTGGCCAGCCTTTTTAACCTGCGGATTTGCTGAATAAACAAGGCAGCATGTGCAACTGGTACCCCCGAACTGATAAATATATAATCGGGGATGAAACCGGGTTGTAGTTTCAGATAGGCAAGCGCCTCAAAGGTGTTGTCCTGGCAAACACAGGCCTGGTTAACTTTCAGCAGGTCTAAGGACAGGTAAAACTGAATGCGTTGATCTGCTTTTTCTTCGATGAGAAGGCTGGTAATTTTCTTTTTCATACGACACAATATTGGGATCTGATTACTTTTTATCCGGAAACAAATCAGGTGCCGGATGATGATATGATTATAAAATGGCTGTGGTGGCCGGTTATCGGGATCTTTCTTTTTTTATAAGTGGGGATAATATCACTCAATTGTGTAATAATGCCGCAGTGGGTAAACAGCCTGAAGGATTTGTTACAGGCTCATCTGGCGCGGTTATCACGCAGGCTTCGCTTTTATTAATAGTTACTTTTGGCATAAGAATTACTATTAATAAAGTATGCGAACATCAACGGTTAAAAAGAAAAGATCTTCTCCCCTGGCAAAGCCTGGCAAGGTGTCCGTAAAGCAGCAAACGATGCTTCGGAAGTATGGTTTTACAGATGCGCCGGAGAAACCTTTCCCCAAAACAGTGAAGCCCATGCTGGCAACGCTGGTAGACCAGCCTCCCGGCGGAGAAGGTTGGCTGTACGAAGTGAAGTGGGATGGGTACCGTGCCGTTGCCTTATGTAAGAATGGTGACGTAAACCTGATATCAAGGAATAATAAGTCTTTTAATGATAAATTTTATCCTGTTCACCAGGCATTGCTGCAGTTAAATAACAATGCAGTAATTGATGGTGAAATTTGTGTACTCAATGAAAAAGGAATCGCTCATTTTGGCGCGCTGCAAAACTGGCGGAGCGAGGCGGATGGTGAACTGATCTATTATATTTTTGACCTGTTATGGTACGAGGGGAAAGATCTTACCGGCTTGCCGCTTACCAGTAGAAGGGCGCTGCTGGAGGCCCTTATCCCGGGAACAGACATCATCCGTTACAGTGAATCTTTTAATACGTCCGCCACTGATCTCCTGGCAGCTACAAAGAAAATGGGAATGGAAGGGATTATGGCGAAGAAAGCAGACAGTTTTTATATCCAGGACAGGAGCAGGGACTGGCTAAAAATAAAATCAAATAAAAGACACGAAGTGGTGATTGGCGGGTTCACCAATAATGAAGGTTCACCGAAGGCATTCAGCTCCCTGCTGGTAGGTGTGTATGAAAACGGAAAACTGCGGTATACCGGTAAAATAGGCACCGGGTTTAATACCAGGCAGCAGCAGGAAATGATGCAGCGCTTTCAGCCATTGAAAATAAAGAAATGTCCTTTTATAGAAACGCCTGATGTAAACCAGCCATCCCGCTTCCGGCCAAACCCGCCGGTGGCAACCGCTACCTGGTTGAAGCCCGAATTGGTTTGCGAAGTGAGCTATGCAGAAATCACGGGGGACGGCGTCATGCGGCATCCAAGCTTTGAAGGCATGCGAACCGACAAGCCGGCCAAAGCCGTTACCGCTGAAGAACCGGCTGAATTAGTGGATATACTTCCTAAAAAAGAAAAGACTAAGACCGTGCGGTTAACTAAACCGGTTGGTACGCGCAGCCGCAAATCGTTGTTGAATCCAACCGAAGCAACACAGGTGAAACAGGTGAGTCAGCATCAATTGAAGTTCAGCAACCTCGGAAAAAAATTCTGGCCAAAAGAAGGATACACCAAACGGGATATGCTGAATTACTATTACCAGATGGCGCCTTACATCCTTCCTTATCTTCAGCACCGCCCCCAGTCGCTTAACCGTTTTCCCAATGGTATAGAAGGTAAAAGTTTTTATCAGAAAGATGTGACCGCTGTAGCGCCTGAATGGGTCAAACAGTTCCCCTACCGCACCAGTGAAGGGGAGGACAAAAATTTCCTGGTAGTAGAAGATGAAGCCAGTTTACTCTGGATGGCTAACCTGGGAGCCATTGAAATGAATCCCTGGAACAGCACTATTCGTAACCCGGATAATCCCGACTGGTGCCTGATTGATCTGGATCCCGATAAGGGGAATACCTTCGCGCAGGTGATTCAAACCGCGCAGGTGGTGCATGAAGTACTGGAAGGATTAGGAATTAAAAGTTATCCTAAAACTTCCGGCTCTACAGGCATTCACATTTATATTCCCCTGAACGCAAAATATTCCTATGATCAGTGCCAGCTTTTCGGAAAGCTGGTTGCTACCAAAGCGCAGGAGCAGTTGCCAGCGTTTACCAGTATTGAGCGGATGACCCGCAACCGGAAGGGAAAGATCTACATCGATTATTTGCAGAACCGTCCTAAAGCTACGCTTGCCGCACCTTATTCATTGCGGCCTAAGCCAGGGGCTACGGTTTCCATGCCCCTGTATTGGGAGGAAGTGCGGAAAGGATTAAAGATGACCGACTTTACGATTGAGAATGCATTGGCACGTGTCAAATCGGAAGGAGATCTTTTTAAACCGGTATTGGGCAGAGGGATTAACCTGGAACGGTTGCTGAAAAAATTTTAGGTGATGCGGATAGCCGGTGTTTCCCTATTTTAGCAATTCATTTCCACAATTCCATGTTATGAAAGAGCGTTCCTTCTTCATCAATGCAACCGGCATTCAGCAAAATACATTTGACGCTATTGTGATCGGCTCCGGTATCAGCGGCGGGTGGGCTGCAAAAGAGTTATGTGAACAGGGATTAAAAACGCTGGTGCTGGAGCGGGGGAAAAATGTGGAGCATGTAAAAGATTATCCGACTGCGACTAAAGCGCCGTGGGAATTTAAGCATCGCGGACAAATGACGAAGGAGTTTTTACAGGAGAATCCTTTGATCTCCAAGGCTGCCGGGTTTGGAGAAGATACTGCACATTTTTTCATCAAAGATAATGATCATCCTTACATACAGGAAAAGCCATTTGATTGGATACGCGGCTACCAGGTAGGAGGGAAGTCGCTCACCTGGGGGCGTGCCTGCCAGCGTTGGAGTGATTTTGAATTTACGGCCCCGGAGCGGTATGGTTATGGCCCCGGCTGGCCCATTAATTATGAAACGGTTGCGCCCTGGTACTCGCATGTTGAAAAGTTCATTGGGGTATGCGGTACCCGCGATGGTATTGAAGCCATGCCGGATGGTGAATTTCTGCCGCCATTTGATCTTAACTGCGCAGAAGCAGCGATACAGCAAAAGATCCTTGCAAATTACAAAGACCGTCACCTTGTACATGCAAGGTGGGCGCATCTTACCGAGCCAAAAGAAATACATTTCCAGCAGGGCCGTGTAAAATGCCAGGCCAGGAATTTATGTATGCGGGGATGTCCTTTCGGCGGTTACTTCAGCTCCGTTTCTTCTACGCTGCCATGGGCAAAGAAAACCGGGAACCTTACGATACGGCCTTTTTCTGTCGTACATTCTATTATTTACGACGAACAAAAAGGCAAAGCCACGGGTGTGCGGGTAATTGATACCAACACAAAACAAGTCACCGATTTTTTTGCACGGATCATTTTTGTAAATGCCTCCGCGCTGAACAGCAATCTGGTGTTGCTCAACTCTACCAGCCGTCGTTTTCCTGATGGTCTTGGTAACGACAGCGGGTTGCTGGGGAAGTATGTAGCGTTTCATAATTACAGGGCGTCTGTGAGTGCCGGTATAGAAGGGATGGAAGATCAATACTACTATGGGCGTAATCCTACGGAGCCTATCATTGCCAACTACCGGAACCTGCACCGCCAGGACACTGATTATGTGGGCGGGTTCACTACTTTTATGGGCGCGCACCGCGGGCGGGGAAACGGGGAGGGCATAGGCGCTGCATGTAAGGAAGCGTTATCTGAACCGGGCGCCTGGAGCACTTATATGTATATGCAGGGAGAAACTATTCAGAAAGCAACCAACCTGGTGAGATTAAGTGCAGATCAAAAGGATCAGTGGGGCATTCCACTGTTGGTAATGTCTGTTGATTATGATGATAACGATGAAAAGATGATCCGTGACTTCCTGACGCAAAGTGCAGAGATGCTGGAGAAGGCAGGTTGTAAAAATATTCAGCAGCATGATAACAAACAGGCCCCGGGTCTCGACATACACGAAATGGGAGGTTGCCGCATGGGGAAGGATGCCCGCACTTCGTTGCTGAACGAATGGAACCAGCTGCATCATTGTAAAAATGTATTTGTAACAGATGGCGCTGCCATGGCGAGTACCGGCAATCAAAGCCCTTCGCTTTTATATATGGCGCTCACGGCAAGGGCTGCGAGCTACGCAGTGAGTGAAATGAAGAAGGGAAATTTGTAACAACCGTTTTTTTTATTGACGGTTTGTCGGAATTTATAGTTATATTAATATAGAAAATATAAAGAGATGAAAATTGCCGCCTCAAAAATACTTCCTTCCATTAACGAATTAGCGGAGACTTTAAAGCAAAAGTTTTCCGGTAGGTATTCTTATGAACTGTTTGATTTCGGTAACAAGCAAAGTATTTTTGTGGAGAAATCTGCTTTTGTATCGATCCAGGTAACAAGAGAAGAAAATGAAATTATGATAGAGAGAATTGCAAAACCATCTATTTTCACGGCGGTTTTCTTTTTAGTGGATCTTATTGCCACGGGTAGCGGCAACATACTGTACCGGCTTTCGCCATTTTATTCAGAACAAAGAAAACTCGAACAGGAATTAAGTGCCTTTTTTAAAAAGGAATATAATTAGTCAGCACTTCTTTCTGCTTTTCCTTCCCATATAAATTCAAAATTGCCTTTTATTTCGTCAGGCTATCCCGATGAACTCAAAATACAGGCTATGATTTGTCAACCGCTGGGTACTTACCGGTGTTTTATCAATCATAGCCTGTGTTGTTTTTGGGGCGGGCAAACCGGGACATAGTGCATGGGGAGTGCATGGGTAGTCCATTGGAAGGGCATGAGGAGTGCATGGGAAGTCCATGCGAACAGTATTAATACTGTATGGATGATCCATGGTATATCCATGGATGAGGCAACTCAGAAGTACCGGTGAAGTAGTTACGGCGCGACCGGGAAGCGTGTTTTTAGCTACTGTGTCCCCGGTTTACGGCGAGGTCCAGGCGAACCATACAGCCCTCCCTTTTCCCGCCCCCGTCTTTTTGTTTTGTTTTTCCGGAATTAGATATTATCTTAAAGCTGTTCCTTTTTCCACATAAACTTACCAGACGTTATGAAAACTTGGTTGCTACTCCTTTTAGCCGTTGTCTTCTCCCCGTTTTTGCAATCGAATGCACAGTCATTGCCGGCTATCGGCATCTGTTCTTCTTTTTCCAACGACAGTCTCGCTGCTGCCAACGGGTTTACTTTCATGGAAGAAACCGTGCGGAAGATCCTTTCACCCGCACTGAGCGAGGCCCAGTTCAGGGAACAGCTGCATGCCATCCGCAGCAGCAAATGCAAGATCCAGAGTTGTAACGTGTTTATCCCCGGAACCATGAAACTAACCGGCAACGACGTAGACGAAGCCAAAGTGCTGGGATATGTGGACTCCGTGATGCAACGCGCAAAAATCGCCGGAATAAAGATCATTGTACTTGGCAGCGGGGAAGCCAGGAAAATACCGGAAGGCGCGGACCGGGCCAAATGTAAACAACAATTCATTCAACTGTGCCGTAAAATGGCAATAGTGGCGGCAAAATATAACGTGACCATCGCTATGGAAAACCTCAATTCCACAGAAACCAATTTTGTAAATACCCTGTCAGAAGGCAATGAGATCGTTACCGCCATACAACATCCCAACTTCCGGCTCACGGCAGATATCTACCATATGCTCAAAGAGCATGAATCTCCCGCCAGCATCGAAAATGCCAAAGCGGTACTGGTACATTGCCATATTGCGGAAAGGGATAAACGTACGCCTCCCGGTGTAGCCGGCGACGATTTCCGGCCTTATTTTGCCGCCCTGCATAAAATCGGATATACCGGTCATATTATGATGGAATGCCGCTGGGACGACCCTGCTACGCAGTACAAACCAGCCTTCGACTACCTGGAAGGACAACTGAAAGAAGCTTACGCCAAATAAACAACACACTATAAAAAACGCCTTTATATGTCTGAATCAAAAAAAACAAGACGGGAATTCCTGCAACAGTCGTTACTGGCAGGAGCCGGTATCACCATCAGTGCTATGGGTATGCCCGCCAGCAGCTACGCCCGCATCATGGGCGCCAACGACCGTGTAAATGTGGGACTGGTAGGATTCTCCGATCGTGCACGCCAGGCCCTGCTGCCATCTTTCTTTAATAACAACAAGGAACTGAACTTCGACCTGGTGGCTGTATCTGATATATGGAACCGCCGCAGGGAAGAAGGAAAAGCTTTCCTGCAGCAGAAAACCGGGCATAATGTGCAGGCCTGTATGAATAACGATGAGCTGTACAATATCAAAGGACTGGATGCGGTATTCATCGCCTCCGCCGATTTTCAGCATGCTTATCATACCATTGAAGCAGTAAAAAACAAGTGCGACGTATACAGTGAAAAACCTTTCGCGGAAACAATGGAAGATGCCCGTAGTGCGCTCAAAGCCGTGAAAGACTCCGGCCGCATTATGCAGGTGGGTACACAGCGCCGCAGTGGTCCAAGCTATCACGCCGCCGCCAACTTTATCCAGCAGGGAAAATTTGGTCCTATTACGATGGTGGAAATGACCTGGAACGTAAACCAGCCAGGCCGCTGGCGCCGCCCGGACCTGGTAAATTCCATTAAAGAATCGGATACCGACTGGAAACGCTTCCTGGCCGGTCGCCCGCAGGATAGCTGGGATCCACGCAAATACCTCGAATACCGCCTCTTCTGGCCTTACTCTTCCGGTATCTTCGGACAGTGGATGACCCACCAGATAGACACCGTGCATTGGTTCAGCGGATTGAAACATCCACGCAGCGCAGTCGCCAACGGCGGCATTTATATGTGGAAAGACGGCCGTAAAAATCCGGATACCCTCACCGCGGTTTTCGACTACGGTCCGGAGAACGATCCTACCAACGGTTTCCAGGTAATGTACAGCAGCCGTTTCCACAACTCCGCCGGCGGTACCAAAGAAATTTATTACTCCAATGGTGGCACTATTGATATGTCTACCAACAAAATAAGCGCCACCGGTGGTCTCACAGAAAGAGAAGCCCAGGAAATGGGCATGCACGCCAACCTGCTGACGCCTCAAACGCTCAGCAATGACGAAGCTGCCACCACCAGCGCCAACACCGGTGGCGACCCGCTCACCAACGCGCATGTCCGCAACTGGATGACGTCGGTACGTGAACGTAAGCAACCCAACGCACCAATCGAAGCAGCCTACTCACATTCTATTGCACTCATCATGGGTAATGCGGCCTACCGCACCGGCATGAAAGCCACCTTTGATGAAGCCACTCAGGAAGTGATGGTAGGAGGTAAAGTATTTAAAATGTAAAACACCAGGCGGAGGGAAGACATTCCCTCCGCTTTCATAATCGAGTTCGTCCCATTAGTTCGTGCGTTACCCCATTGTTGAAAAAAGACGGGAATACTTTGTATTTTGGATCAGCGAAGTAATTGCAAGGTATAGCAACATGAACATGAAAATTTTTAACATATTGCTGCCCGTTGCAGCAGGACTTACCCTGTTAACCGCACCCGTAGCGGCACAGCAAAAGAAAACACCCCCTCCCAATATTGTTTTTATTCTGGCCGACGACCTGGGTTATGGTGACCTGAGTGCATACGGTCAACGTAAATTCAATACGCCCCACATCGACCAGCTGGCAAAGCAGGGCATGCGGTTTACACAATTCTATGCAGGTACATCGGTATGCGCACCCTCCCGTGCGTCGCTGGTTACCGGCCTGCATACAGGACATACTTTTATCCGCGGCAATAAAGAAATACAGCCCGAAGGACAGCAACCAATAGCCGACACCGTGATAACGGTGATGGAAGTACTGAAAAAAGCCGGGTATACTTCCGGCATCTTCGGTAAGTGGGGACTGGGCCCGGTAGGCTCGGAAGGCGATCCGATGAAGCAGGGAACAGACCGGTTTTATGGCTATAACTGCCAGCGCGAATCGCACCGCTTTTTTCCAACACACCTGTGGGACAACGATACCAAAGTAGTACTGGAACAAAACGGCCGGCTGGAACATATGAACACCTATGCGCCGGATCTCATCCAGCAACAGGCACTCCGCTTCCTGGATGATAATAAAAACAAACCTTTCTTTTTATACCTCACCTACACCCTGCCACATGCAGAGCTGCAGGTGCCGGATGATAGCCTCTTCCGGCATTTTAAAGGCAAGTTTGAAGAGAAGCCCTATAAAGGCAACGACTATGGTCCTAACGCCACCGTGCCCGGTTATGCTTCACAGCAATATCCGCATGCTACCTTTGCCACCATGGTTACCAGGTTGGATAATTATGTAGGAGAGGTGATGGACCGCCTAAAAGAACTGGGCCTGGATAAAAATACCCTGGTAATTTTTACGAGCGACAACGGTCCGCATAAAGAAGGCGGCGCCGATCCCGCCTTCTTCAACAGCAGCGGAGGTTTCCGCGGCGTTAAACGCGACCTGTACGAAGGCGGCATCCGTGAACCATTTATTGCTCGCTGGCCCGGCAACATCAAAGCCGGCAGCACCAACAGCTTCCAGGGCGCCTTCTGGGACATCATGCCCACACTGGCGCAACTCACCAACGCCCCCGCAGCACCCTATACAGATGGCGTGTCACTACTACCTACCCTCACCGGTAAAAAAGGACAGCAATCACATAACTATCTCTACTGGGAATTCCACGAAGACGGCGGCCGTCAGGCCGTACGGCAGGGAAACTGGAAAGCCGTGCGCCTCCACGCCGCACAACACCCCGACGGAGCATTGGAATTATACGACCTTTCCACCGATCCCGGAGAAACAAAGAATATAGCAGCCGCCCATCCCGACATTACGCGCAAACTAGCCGCCTACATGCGCGAAGCGCATGTGGAGACGGCGTTGTATCCTTTCCAGGAGAAGTAAGCGGATTTTGTCTTTCTCGCTGATTACGCTGATTATACTGATTAGCTGGATTTTTACTTTTTGATTTTTTTGATTTTCTTAAGATATAAAAAAGGGAGATAAAAGCGATACATCCGCTTTTATCTCCCTTAATCCTTTGCAAAATCCAAAAGTAAAAATCCAGCTAATCAGTATAATCAGCGTAATCAGCGAGAAAGACAAAATCCGCGCTACTAGCTCCGATCCACCAGTTTGTTCATTGCTTCACTATACCTTTCCCCGGTGTTGGGATACTTCCGCAGTAAGTCTTCCAGGTTTTGCAGATCAGCAGGTGTTAAACTCACGTCTACTGCGCCGGCGTTATCGAGGAGGTATTTTCTTCTTTTGGTGCCCGGAATCGGGATGATATTTTCGCCCTGTGCCAATACCCATGCCAGTGCCAGTTGAGCAGGGGTACAGTTTTTACCGGCAGCCAGTTCCGCAAATCCGGCGGCCAGCACGCGGTTGTTTTCCGCATGTTCGCCCTGGTAGCGGGGGAGTGATTTCCGGAAGTCGTTGTCAGCGAGATTGGATATATCGAGGTCGTTGGTAACGAGGCCCCGCGCAAGCGGACTGAATGGCACAAAGCTGATGCCCATCTCTTTGCAGGCAGGCAGGATCTCTTTCTCCACATCTCTTGTTAACAGGGAATATTCACTCTGTAATGCGCTGACGGGATGCACGGCATGTGCTTTACGCAGGCTGGTAACAGAAGCTTCAGAGAGGCCGAGGTAGCGTACCTTTCCTTCTTTCACCAGGTCTGCCATGGCGCCTACCATTTCTTCCACCGGCACATTCGGATCGATGCGGTGGGCATAATATAAATCAATCACATCCGTTTGTAGTCTTTTTAGGCTGGCTTCCACGGCTTTCCTCATGTACGCGGGTGAACCATCGAACTGCACGGCGCCGGGTGAAGCAGGAGAAGAGGTGAATCCAAATTTGGTCGCCAGGAATATTTTGCTGCGGTTAGGCTTTAATACTTTGGCAATCAGCTCTTCATTTTTACCGGCAGCATACACATCCGCGGTGTCCCAGAAATTGATTCCGATTTCCAGGGCCTTTTCCAGCGTGGCAATGGATTCCACGTCGTCTGGTGTGCCATAGGCATGGCTCATTCCCATGCAGCCCAGTCCAATGGCTGACAATTGTACGTCTGTTGTTCCGAGTGTTCTGTACTTCATATAATGTAATTTCGGGTTGCTGTAATACAAAGAGGCAAAGATAGGCGGCGTAATACTTGTATAGTTGTAATTATGACAGTATTAATTGTGCAAATCAAAGATACCCCTGCACGAAAGGTACCGAATATTCGTATTTTTAAGACCCATTATGAACCACGATAAACAACATCAGTTAGTTACCGCATTTAGCGTTACCGATATCACCGACTGGTTTTGCGATGATATCCGGTTAACGCATACCGTTTCCCGTTACACAAAGCCCGATAAAATCCGCGCCAGCAACGACACCGATGTGGTACGCCTGCATTTTGGTATGAAAGGCGACTATGCTTTTTCGTATAAACAACTGGACCGTTCTTTTGACCTCATCGGCGGACATCACAATATTATGTATTCAAATGGCTTTGAGATCGAAATAATGCCCAAAGCCACAGAGATAGAAACATTCGGGATCCAGTTCTCCAAAAAACAATTCCTGGAATTTACCGAAAACGGGAATGAACACCTGCAACGGTTTTGTGAAGCAGTGCTAAGTGGAAAGAGCGTATTGCTGTCTGAAAACTGGGGTCCTATTGATGCGGGTATCCAACAGGTGATCAGCCAGATACTGAACTGCCGTTTTACGGGTCAGCTGAAAAAATTATTCCTCCTGTCAAAGAGTATTGAATTGCTGGTGCTATCGGCCGAAGCATATAATTACACCGCGAAGAAAGACATCTTTATAAAAAATAAAACAGATAAAGAGAAGATCATTGCTGTCAGAGACCTGATCAACGACCGGCTTAGTAACCCGCCCGGCCTCAGTGAAATAGCGCAACTCGTAGGACTGAATGAATATAAACTCAAACGCGGTTTTAAAGAAACATTTAATTCCACCGTGTTCGATTACCTCACCGGGCAACGCCTGCAGCTGGCCAACCAATACCTGCAGGAAACACAGAAAACATCCGCTGAAATAGCCTATGAGCTGGGCTATTCCACTCCCCAGCATTTTAATAATGCTTTTAAAAAGAAGTTCGGGGTCACTCCCAATTCCGTTAGAATTAATCCGTAAAATGCAATCGGCCGGAACAGCGGTTGCTTAATATTGTACTATCAAAAACAATGTATTATGGACAAGCAGTTAAAAGTTTCGGAAAGTACCAGTATTAACGCCCCCGTTTCAAAAGTATGGGCCGCCATCACTGATAAGACCCTGATCAAACAATATTTTTTTGGAACAGATGTTACCAGCGACTGGAAAGTGGGTAGCCCCGTGATCTGGTCCGGTGAATGGGAAGGACAACACTACGAAGAAAAAGGCGAAGTACTGGCGATGGAGCCGGACAAAAAATTATCTTTCACTTACCTGAGTTCCGGCAAAGAAGATAAGCCGGAAAACTATTCCGTGATCGTTTATACCCTGAACAGCAACGGTAACGGCGCTACCGGCTTTACCATCACCCAGGAAAATTTTGAAAACCAGGAAGCCTGCGATCATTCGCGCGACAACTGGCGGCAGGTGCTGGCCGGCTTGAAGAAGCTAGCAGAGAGCGTATGATGCGGATTTTGTCTTGGCTCAGGATTACGCTGATTTTAAGGATTACCTGGATTTTTACTTTTGGATTTTATAAAGATTTTTAGATTTTTTTAATAATAATTAAGGGAGATAGCAGCGAATATATCCGCTGCTATCTCCCTTGATCCTTTATAAATCCAAAAGTAAAAATCCAGGGAATCCTTAAAATCAGCGTAATCCTGAGCCAAGACAAAATCCGCATGAACAATCCGCGAACTTCCGTTGTTCTAATATCCTGACAACTCCGCCAAACAATCTAAAGGTATTACGTATGAAAATCTTATGTACTTTAATCATTGTATTATTTGTTTGTGTATCCTCCATTGCGCAGAAACCACGTGTGATCATCCTGGCTACCGGCGGCACTATTGCCGGGGAAGGCGCTTCGGCGGACAGGGCGGCTTACACGGCAGGTAAGGTGCCCATTGCATCTTTGCTGAAAGCGGTGCCGGGTATTGAGAAAATTGCGGACATTACCGGCGAACAGGTAGCGAATGTAGGCAGCCAGGATATGACCATTGATATCTGGATGAAGCTGAATAAACGGATCAATGAAATATATGCGAACAACGAAGCCGATGGTATTGTGATCACGCACGGTACCGATACACAGGAAGAAACGGCGTATTTCCTGAACCTCACCGAACGTTCCGATAAGCCGGTGGTGCTCACCGGCTCCATGCGGCCTTCTACCGCTATCAGCGCGGATGGCCCAAAAAATTTATTTGATGCCGTTACCGTGGCTGCCAGTCCCAAATCTGCTGGTCGTGGTGTACTGCTGGTATTTAATGAAAGCATTTTCGACGGCCGTGATGTATCAAAAGGAAATACAACCAAAGTAGATGCCTTCTATGCGCCCAACCTCGGGCCATTGGGCCAGGTGTACGATGGCAGGGTGGCCTATTACCAGAACGCCATGCGGAAAGCAAATAAAGAAACCCCTTTTGATATTGCCGGCGTTACCTCACTGCCCAAAGTAGGCATCGCCTATATGTATGCGGATGCGGATCCGGTAGCCATTGATAATTTTGTAAAAGACGGTTACAAGGGAATTATCATTGCAGGTGTGGGCAACGGTAATTTCAACAAAGCCTTTTACAACGCTATCGACGAAGCCATAAAGAAAGGCGTGGTGGTAGTGCGTTCCAGTCATGTTGGCTCCGGACGCGTTACGCAATACGATGAAGTAGACGACAAAGCGCTGGGTACCATTGTGAGTGATGACCTCAACCCGCAGAAAGCCAGGATCCTCCTGATGCTCGGACTTACCAAAACAACCAATAAGGATATGTTGCAGAGTTACTTTTTCACCTATTGACCCGAAAACATCATTTTATGGGACTGTCGTATATCAAAACTACCGTTGCAGAACAACGTGCATTGCAGAAATTAAGCCCTTTTGAACTAAAGGACACGCTGATTTCACTGGCACAGAACACCGCACAGAAAAGTATTGAAGTAATGCTGAATGCAGGGCGTGGCAATCCCAACTGGACGGCCGCCACACCACGGGAAGCCTTCTTCCTGCTGGGGCAGTTCGGTATAGCAGAATGCCGTCGTAATATGCCCGAAGAGCATGGATTCACCGGCGTGCCGGAGAAGAGCGGTATTGCCGATCGTTTCAAGAGTTTTCTGGCCCTGCATAAAAATGCGCCCGGCGCAGCGCTGCTGCAACAGGCCTATTTATACGGACAAAACGTACACCAGTTTAACGACGATGCCTTTGTATTTGAACTGGCAGAAAGCGTGATCGGCAATGAATACCCGGTGCCCGGCCGTATGCTGGCGCACATGGAACCCATTGTGCATGATTATATTGTTCAGGAGATGTGCGGGGGAGAAAAGCAGAAAGGAAAATTCGACCTGTTTGCCGTGGAAGGCGGCACCGCGGCAATGTGTTATATTTTCGATTCACTGATGCAGAATAAACTGCTGAAACAGGGATCAAAGATTGCATTGATGGTGCCTGTTTTTACACCCTACCTGGAAATACCGGAGCTGGACCGGTACCAGTTTGAAGTGGTGTATATTAACGCGAAGGGCGAAACCAAAGAAGGCCGGCATACCTGGCAGTACCCGGATGAAGAACTGGAAAAATTAAAGGACCCCGGCATCAAAGTATTGTTTTGCGTGAACCCCAGCAATCCGCCATCACGGGCGCTGGCGCCTGATGCGCTGGATAAGCTGGCAAAGATTGTAAAGAAAGATAACCCCCATTTGATGATTGTAACGGATGATGTGTATGGCACATTCGTGAACGGGTTCCGGTCGTTGCTGGCAAAAATTCCCTACAACACTATTTGCGTATACTCTTTCTCAAAATATTTTGGTTGTACCGGCTGGCGTTTAGGCGTGATCGCTATTCATGAAGATAATATCTTTGATGAACAGATAGCAGCTTTACCGGCCACTGCAAAAAAAGATCTGGCAAAGCGGTATAGTACCACTACCTTGCACCCGGAAAAAATGAAGTTCATTGACCGCATGGTGGCCGACAGCCGCCAGGTGGCGCTGAACCATACGGCGGGATTGTCGTTGCCGCAGCAAACGCAAATGACTTTATTCAGCCTGTTTGCGTTGCTCGACAAAGAAAACAATTATAAACAGGTAGCGCAAACGCTGGTGCATAAACGGCTGAAGCTATTGTGGGATAAGCTGGAGCAACAGCAGCTGGAAGATCCGCTTAATACCGGTTATTATGTTGAAATAGATATTGCATCCTGGGCATCGAAAATTTATGGAGATGATTTCCTGAAATGGTTGCAGAAAAAAATGCAGCCTACCGACATTCTTTTCCGGCTGGCAGAAAAAACAGCGATCGTATTACTGAATGGTGGCGGTTTTGCGGGCCCCGAATGGTCGGTAAGGGTATCACTGGCTAATTTACCCACCGATGCTTATACCTTGATAGGAGAGAGCCTCACTGAAATTATGCACGAATATGTGAGCGCATATAAAGAAGAAACCGGCAAAAAATAGCTTTTTTCATAATGATAGATGTACGGCAGGTGGCATTGCAAGGGCTGCCTGCTGTTTTTTTATGATTTGGTAATAAGCAGGGAATTGGCCAACTTAGCAGGTATGAAAGCACCCAAAAACGCATGGCGTATATGGCTGTTATGCCTCCTGGCATTTTGCAGTGTATCTGCACACGCGCAGCATTATGTTCCCACAGACGCTGGTTCCAAAGTACAGTTCACCATTATCAATCACCTGATTTTTACGTCTACAGTGAATGGCTATTTCAAAGGATTGAAAGGGAGTATCCGTTTTGATCCGCGTGATCTGAAGTCGTCATCAATAAACGCTACCGTGGATGTAAATACCATCAGTACCGGTATTGGTAAGCGCGACAGGGACCTGTTGGAGGAGAAATATTTTAATGCGGCGAAATACCCGGTGATGAAGATCGTTTCTTCTGCCATTGCAGCTACAGACAAGCCTTCTACGTACCAGCTCACTGCGGCGCTTACCATCAAGGGAATTACACGGACCATCACCTTTCCGTTTACGGCGGTAGTATCTGCGGAAGCGGTGCAACTGACCGGTAAGTTTACCATTAACCGGAAGGATTTCCAGGTGGGGCCGGATAATGCCATTGATGATAAGCTCACAGTAACGCTGAATGTACAGGCAAAAAAACAGTAACGGTGATACGCCGTGTGCCCGTACACGGGTATCATCGTTACCGGCAGCCGTTACAACGGTTGCGAAAAATGATGGGCGGAGATACGGAATCCCTGCCGGTGATACAGTCGGTGCGCAGGATACAGCCCGTGTCCGGAGTCCAGCTGTACAGAACGCAAACCTTCACTTTTCGCCAGCGCTTTTATATGATCCAGCAACAGGGCAGCATAACCCCGGCCCTGGTATTCAGGCAGGCAGGCCAGATCATCTATATAAATTGTTTTCCCGGTGAATAGCTTGTTCATATGACGGAAGCCTGCAAAGGCGGCCACCCTGGAAGGATCTTCTTCCGCAGTGATATACACAATTTCATACTTTTCAGATTGCATTTCTTTCAGCTGGGGTAACAGCTGTTCCGGTTCCAGGAAGGGACGAAGAAAAAGAATGACTTCACTGCAGGCCTGCAGGTCGGCTTCACTGCGGGCAGTTTTTACAGACACCATATCGCTTGGTTTAAATGGGCTTATTGAGGAATGCGCCGGGTGGTAATCCCGATGCGGTCCCACGCGTTAATAATATTCACCGCCATGATCAGCTGGGCAGTACCATTCAGGCCAAATGCCGCCAGTGCTTTTTCATAGGTTTCATCAGTAAGACCTTTCTCGCTGATGAGCGTAATTTCTTCCGTCATAGCCAGGATAATCCTTTCTTCTTCGGTGAATTGCGGTGATTCGCGCCATACAGGGAGCAGCAGCAACCGCTGCGTGGTTTCACCTAAATTAAGCGCATCCTTACTATGCTTATTTACGCAAAAGGCGCAGCCATTGATCTGCGAGGCACGTATTCTTATCAGCTCATGATGGAGCGGGGCGATGCCGGTAGTAGCGAGATATTTTTCCAGTCCGAGCATAGCGGCGTAGGCGCCTGGTTCCGTTTCGTTCATCAAAAATCTGGTTGTCATCGTCAATTGTTTTGTATTAAAAATGATCCACAAATTTACCATCAACTGGAGTATCTTAGTAGTCCACTTTGTAATTGTTAAGTAGTCCAGATGCTGCCATTTAAAACGCTCATACAAACAGATAAAACGCTGAAATTGCCGGTGTACCAGCAAATTGCCAACCGGCTCATCGGGCTTATCCAGGAAGGGATCCTGAAACCCGGGCTGTTCCTGCCGGGCAGCCGGGTATTGGCATTGCAGCTGGAGGTGCACCGGAAAACGGTGATTGCGGCTTATGATGAGCTGGTGAGCCAGGACTGGCTGGTGGCAATGCCGCGCAAGGGTGTAATGGTGGCCGCCAATTTGCCGGTGATGAAGCCCAGGACCTACCGGGACGCTGCCTCTCCCTATGAGGATGCGGCGGCCTTTCCATTTCACGAGGTGCCTACCATCACACTGGCAGGTGTGCCGCCGGCCGCTGGTACGCTGATCATCAATGATGGTTTCCCGGATGCGCGGTTGGCACCGCTGGCCGACTGGGTAAAGGAATGCCGCTCGGTGATTGAAAGTCCCCGGTATGCCAAGCTGCTGATGTATGGTGGCGCTACCGGGCTGGAATCGCTGCGGAAGCAGATGCTGGAATACCTTTCTGATACACGTGGATTAAACATCAGTATGCCGCACATCATGATTACCCGCGGTGCGCAAATGGCTATCTACCTGGCTGCCGCGTTGCTCATCAAAAAAGATGACCTGGTAATTGTTGGTAGTCCGAACTATTTTTTTGCGGACCTCTGTTTTGAACAGCTCGGCGCAAAGCTGCTGCGGGTGCCGGTAGATGAAGAAGGTATTGATGTGGATATGATTGAGCAACTTTGCAGCAAGCGGAAAATAAAGATGCTGTACCTGGTTACGCATCATCACCATCCTACCACGGTTACGCTGAGTGCGGCGCGGCGAATGAAGCTGCTGGCTGTCATCCGCAAATACAAACTGCCTGTAATAGAAGACGATTACGATTATGATTTCCACTACAGCTCGGCGCCCATTTTACCATTGGCCAGTGCAGATCATGGCGGTAACGTCATTTACATCGGGTCGTTTACCAAATCGCTGGGACTATCTATCCGTATTGGGTTTATGATTGCTCCTGCCGATTTCATTGAGGCCGCTGCAAACCTGCGCCGGCTGATGGACCTGCGTGGGGATAACCTTTCTGAGCAGGCATTGGCCAACCTGCTTGCGGATGGTACCATAGACCGGCATCTTAAAAAATCAAATAAAATTTATAAAGAAAGACGGGACCTGCTTTGTCATTTACTGAGCACCAAACTTGGCGACGCGGTGAAGTTTACGGTTCCTTCCGGCGGAATGGCTATCTGGTTGCGCTTCTCCAAAAAATACCCGCTCAAAAAAATCGCTGCAAAGGCAGCGGAACTCGGCCTGCACATGACAAGCGGCGGGCAATACCACTACGGCGCTGCATCGCAGAATGCGCTGCGCTTCGGTTTCGCTTCCCTCAACAATAAAGAAATTGCTTCGGTGGTGGGGGTGCTCGAAGAGGTGTGCGAATTTTGTCTTGGCTCAGGATTACGCTGATTTTACGGATTACCCGGATTTTTACTTTTGGATTTATAAAGGATTAAGGGAGATATAAGCGGATATATTCGCTTATATCTCCCTTAACTATTATTTAATAAAATCTAAAAATCCCCAAAAATCAAAAAAGTAAAAATCCGGGTAATCCGTAAAATCAGCGTAATCCTGAGCCAAGACAAAATCCGCTTACTGGTCGAAGAACTGCCTGGTGCGGTTAAGCCGGAGGTCTTTCAGCAGGCTGGCTTTGGCGCTGATCGTAAAGCTGAACTGCCGGTAGGTGCCGAAAGGAATGAGGTTGATGGAGAGATTGAAGTCGTGCAGATCCCGCGAGATATACATGTTGGTGTAGGCGATCTGCATGTTGGTAAAATCGAAGCCGCTGTTCAGGCCAATCTTCCATTTTGGCGTGAGACTGAAGTCGCCGTTAAAGCTTACATATTGTGTAATACGTTTCACCACGCCGCCGGAGTCGGGGATGATGGTGTTGGTATACGATAAGCTATAAGAAAGATCTATGCGCCAGGGGATATCGAAGTCCACGTACTCGCCGGGGTTGTTGCGTATTTGCGCCAGCTGGCGTTGTTGTGCGGCAAAGGCTGCGTCGCCGCCCTGGACGTTTTGGAGGGAATCCATTGTTTGTTCTTTGACAGCGCCCTTTTTATCTTTCGATTGGAAGGAGGTGCTCATGGAAATACTGGCATTGGTTAAACGACCCAGACTGATTTTTCCCTGCTGCCACACGTATTTATCGATGCGGCGGCCGCGGGCATCTACCTGGTAGGGGTCGAGGTTTCCGCTGGCGGAGATATTCAGTTTATCGAACAGGTTGGTGCGGGCGTATAAGCTGAAAGTAGACAACTTAAAGGAGTCGGCCACCAGGTTGTAGCTGCCGTTGATGCCAAAACCATCCAGCAGTTTTATTTTCTTTTCATGGCGCCCGGTCGTATCTTTTTTTGAAAATACTTTCATCTCCAGGTTATTATCCAGTCCGAAGTTAATACCTCCAAAAGCACCGGGAGAAGGTACCCCGATGATAGCTCCGTCGAAGTCGGATACCATTTGTTTATCGCCTTCCTTGTTGTATTGCAGCTCATGGTAATATTGACTGGAAAGGTCCGGGCGGTAGCTCACACTCATGGTGGGCCGCATCACATGGCGGATGAATTTTATCTTCGAGTTTTTGTTAAAGGTGTACATGCCATACATGGCGGTGGACAGCGACATGCTGGCGCTGATGTCGCGGGCACTGTAAAACCCGGGAATGTAGCTGGTATCAATAGCGCCGCCCGCGGTGTCCGAGCCAAGGTTCTTTTTATTGGGGTCCCATTTGCGGACAAATTTCTTGGTATACCAGCATTCTGTATAGTTAATCCCCGGCGATAACGTAAAGGCTTTTTTAAACACCGGGATAGAGAACGAGATCGGGATATTATGCTGCATGCCGGTTTGCATGGCGTCAAACATCGCTTGTTTACCAAACAGGGAGTCCTTGAAGTTAGCCTGGTTGCGCAGGATGGTATTATAGGAGATCCCGATTTTTTCATACCATTTTGGGGTGCCCACCATTTCCTTTGGCTGGAAAGGATAGATCGTGTTCACCGTAAAAGTGGCATCCGGGAAGGAGATAGACACATCACGGGTACTCAGGTTCTGGGAGTGGTTCAACCCCATGGTGAGGTTGTACGGCTTGCCCTGCCAGGTTTTGGAGAACGTGATAGACGACCCGATGTTGTTATTTACACGCGTGTTGTAATCATACACGTTGTACTTGTTATAGGAAGAGGTGCCAAAGTTCACGGCAGCGCCGAAGTTCACGCCGGGGCGTGCTTTGCTGTCCATGCTATGGTTCCAGGTTACCCGGAAATCCTTAGAGGTACTGAACTCTGATTTCACTTCCGGATCGCCGAAGCGGGTGTTGGCAAAGTCGAAGTTAAAGCCGCCGTTGTACTTGTAGCGTTTCCGGTAAGTGGGACTGGCTTTGATGCCCCAGCTGCCGTATGAGTAGAGGTCTATCCGCGTGGTGAGATCGAAGTTGTCGCCCAGGCCGAGATAGTATCCGCCGTTTTCCAGGCCAATTCCTTTTTGTTGATTCACCACGTACTGCGGCGGCAGTATCCCGGAGCGCTGGCCATGAGTGATGGGAAAAATGGCAAAAGGTATATACAGTGGTGTGGGAATGCCTTCTATTTCCAGGTTGGCCGGGCCGGAGATCACCAGTTTATCGGGAATCACTTTTATTTTGCGGGCGCGGAACTGGAAGTGTGGGGTATCGAGATCGCAGGTGGTAAAGGTATTTTTAAAACCGAAGATGGTATTGTCCGGCATCCGTTTGGATTGCTGGCTTGTGATAAATCCTTCTCCGTATACCGACCTGGTATTATAAATTTTTGCTTTCCGGGAGGTAATATTAAACTGCATGGTATCAGATTCGAAGCTCTGGCCGTTGTCTGTCATTACGGGGCGGCCAATGGCTTTACCGGCGGTATCGGTCATTTTGGTGGCTTCCACCATGCCGTTTTCCTGGTCGAAGCTGATACGCTCCGCGGTGATGTTGGTTTCTTTGTATTTGGTATCGCCGCTACCGTACAGGAGTATACGTTTTTTGGGTATCTGCATTACGATAGAGTCTTTCGCCTTGTAGTGGATAGGGGCATCCATGCTATCGGGTGAGGCGATGGGCAAAGTATCGGCAGGGAGGCTGTCCAATGCATCCGGTGAAATAATGAGGGCCGTATGAGGTACGCCTGCGGCAATAAGAATAAGGGCAATCAGTAAAACCGAAAGTAGCTGGCAAAGTATTTTCATGTATGCAATTGGATGGCATCCGTGGAGCGAAAATAGTACCGGAATGGTTACGTTTGCTTCGTGTAACTGGTTACAAAAAGGATAGTTACAGGGAACATTCAAGCAAAAAGGAATGCAGATCAGCCGGGATGGCTGTGAGAGATATGTTGGAGAGCATTAATGGAAAGTGGAGGCCGGCAATACTTTAACATTTTATTTTGTAAAGGATTGCAGCGGATTTTGTCTTGGCTCAGGATTACGCTGATTTTACTGATTACCTGGATTTTACTTTTTTGATTTTTTTGGATTGTTTGATTTTCTTAAAATGATAATTAAGGGAGATAAAAGCGAATGTCCGCTTCTATCTCCCTTAATCCTTTATAAATCAAAAAAGTAAAATCCAGGTAATCAGTAAAATCAGCGTAATCCTGAGCCAAGACAAAATCCGCTGCGATCGCCCTAATAAAACAATCCTCGTAACAAATTTCTCTTACCGTCCAGTGGTGGCTTTGACGCCAGGAATGCAGACATTTGCTGGCTGCTCAGCACTGTGGCGAGTTTTGTTTTAAAGTCGTTGAACAGGGCGGGCTGCTGCTGCCTGTAAACGCTGAGGTCTTGTTTGTTTGCCAGCGCCAATGTTCTTTTGGCGTCGAGGTAGTTCAGGATTATTTTATTTACCTGTGGTTTTTGTGTATCGGTTACTGAGATGTTTTTCAGGTAGATCATGCTATAATCGGTATTGGCCCTTGTTTGATTATAGCCTTGTTTTACCTGGTTCACCGGCGACAGGTTACTCTGTTGGGCCTGCGCCAATTTGCCGCCCAGTAGAGTTATAACAGCTATGAAGAATATCTTTTTCATCTGATAAAATTTAAATAATAAAATTACTGGTGGTTCCATGTTATCCATCCCAGGGCATCGCCGGCAGTTACCATGTCCATGGTAGTTCCATCTGCTTTACGAACAATGTAAAAACCTGCGGAGTTAGCGAAGTAAGGCGGCGCTGTTTTCCCGGTATTAAAAACATTGTTGGTAGCGATAATGCTTGGCGGATTCACGATCGGATCGCCGCCATCGAGCATTTCGAAAGTGAGGCGGCCGCCGCTCTGTAAATAGGGGTATGCCACTCCGCCTGCGAACAGGTAGGGATAACCGTTGGTGGCTCCTACGAAGAAAGGCGACAACACATCATAGAAATCGCCACCACCTGCGTCTACCAGGCCGGGGTAGTATACGTAGCGATAATAGGTACGGCCGGGAAAGGTTAGACCCCGGATATTATAAGCATCATCCACTCCGCTGATATGAAAGCCCGGAACGGTGAGCCAGGGGTTATCAAGGCCTTCGTTGTAGAAAGCCAGTGCAACGCCTGGTTCCGGCGATATGGGCGCCAGTGCCGGCGAAATGGTAGCCGGCGTACCGTTGACGCTCGCGCTGATAGTACGCGTACCAGGGTTCCAGACGAGGTTGTCGAGGGATTTGACCGTGAGTCCGCCGATGGTAACGGGCTCCTGCAGTATGATGCTGTGCGGTGCAAACTGGCAGCCCACATTGGTAATGTTTTGACTGCCGGCTGTTTTAATATCAAATGATCTGCCGCCAACACCGGGAGTTATTTCGAAGACAACGCCACCGGCATTCACCCGTTTGAAATATTCGAGGATTTTATTGAAGGTGCTGTAAGAACCGAATCCATTGGTATTAAACAAGGTTTGCTCGGCTTGTGTGGCTTTTACCATCACCGCTTCCGCCTGGTTCAGGTTGCCTTTTAAACGGATGGTGTCGCCCAGTTCTGCTGCGGCTACGTTATCAGCAAAAGCGAATTCAAAATCGGTTCCCCATCCGAAGCCTGATCCAAAGGGACTGTTAGATATAGCGGCATCCGGATCGCAGGGCAGATGAACATAGCTGTAGGTATCAAAGATCAGCGTAGGACGCTGGTTAGCTTTGATGCGATAGCCTGTATTGTTAAAGACAGTAGCAGCTCCCATGTTAAAATCCGACAACATCGATACCTGGCTGTTTTTATCGAATTTCATATAGTAGGAGAATACCGCTTTAGGCCCGTTGCGGGTAACGCCGCCATTGGTGGAGGTACCGTTGGTGAATTGGGTAACCACCCATCCATAGGGAGCGTCTGTAAGTTTTTGCTGATAGGTGGCCAGGGCCTGTGCTATCCTTACATCTGTTGGTATCCCGTCAATATTAAGGTCAGATTTCCTGTCGCACGCAGAGAGCATCACTGCCAGGCCGAGGAAATAATATATCCATATCTTTTTCATAAATAATAATTCAGGGTGATCAACAATTATTGATAATAGGCGGCCAGTGCTCTGCGGCATTTGCGTTGCAGGGCGTAAAAGTCGATGGACCACGACCGGGCGAAATAATCCACTACCGCCGCTTCTTTTGCTTTGATGGCTTCATACCCGGGTGTTCCCGGACCATCTGTCTGATCGGCCAGTATTTTTTCATAGTCGTCATACCCATCGTTGCCATTGTCGGCGCCTATCAGCAGGGAAGCGACCATTTCCACGAAATCTTCGTTGGGGTCCGACTCTGCATAGGCGGTAATAAATCCGTCCATCCGCGCTTCCTGATCGGCGATATTGTACCAGTTACCGGTGTATCGTGGTGTGATCTGTTTAAATGAAGGGGGAACCACGATATTCTGATTCAGGATATGTCCAAACTCATGGTGCATGGTGTGTCCCATCCGTTTCAGCGTATTGGAGTCTTTTGCCTGGGCCGTGAAGTTATTAAACTCGAACAGTACCATGGAGGTACCGCCTTCCGCCTGGCCGAGAATAATGGAACCGTTGCTCAGGTATTGTGCGGACCCTGCTACTTTAAACGTTTTCGGCAGGTATCTTCTCAGGAAAACGGAACTGCCGGTTTGTTCGTTGTAAGGTCTGAAAGTAACCGCCAGCAAAGCTTTTAGCGCGGGGATTACTTTCTCAGCCTTTGGCGGCACAATTTCGTAAGGAAAGTCCAGCTGACCGGGCAGCCATTTATAATAAACGGCGATGTTATAAGGTACCGTGAGACTATCATGTATAAAAATATCTTCCGGTGTGTTGGCGGTAGAGTCGCCGCCAAGTCCAACCGGGGGAGTGGTGAGACTCACCTTTTCTTTTTTACAGGCGCTTCCCATTAGTAGTAGCAGGAAGATGCCGGTGATTATCTGTAGTTTCATTGGTTTCATTTTAAAAGGTTTACAACAGATGAATTATCTCGGGTTCAATGCCATACCGTCGTTAACTGCTTCCGGCGGCAGTTGTAACAATCTTCGTTTATCGCCGGGCGCCAGTGTCGTGTTAAAATTAGGCGAGCCGGTATGTACTACCGGGATATCAAGCCGGAGTATATCGAACCAGCGGAGGCCTTCCTGCATGTAAGTAACCCTTTTCATATAGAGTGTAGTTTCAATCATGGATGCGTCCTGCGGCAAGCCATAGAACGACATCATTTTTGCGATGGTGACGTTGTGCCGGGATGGACTGTAGCCAGAAATATTTTTGCTCACCCAGGTATTCATATCCGTAACAGCGGCGGTGTAATTCTTTAAGCGGATATTGGCTTCAATCCTGTTCAGCAGTACTTCATCCATGCTGAGGAGCGACATCACAGTAACATCCGACTTAAATTTCGGGAAGTTAAAATACTGCGGGCCGGAGCCATATATAGACATCGCCAGGTTGCCGCCGGTCACATTGTCCGACAGGAAATATTCCTGGTTAATTTCGGTGCCTATGCCATAGCGGTAGCTGTAGTAGTTGTCGGGATATTTTGTGCCGGGCGCTTCCTGCAGTAAAATATTAGCAGGATTGGAGGCGTGGTTGTAATACACCACCATATTATCGTACGACATGCCATAGAATGCATCCTGGTCACGGATCAGGTTAGCCGGGTTAACGCTGCCAAAAACAGCCGTGGCATGTGCAACTACTTTTGCATAATCCCTTTTGAATAGATAGAACCGTGCGGCGAAAGCATTTGCAGCCTGGCGCGTGAAATGGTATTTAGGCGCATTGGCATACAGCTCATCTTTCAGCAGGGGTAAACCAGTGGTGAGGTCACTTTCAATTTTCTGGTATACCGCCGCTACATTGCTCCTGTCGTATTTATTGAAAACGGAGGTGCTGATGGTGGTCATGTAGGGTACACCGGGGTCGCTGGCTGCAGTAGCCGGATTGTATGCTTTGGCAAAAAGGGTTACCAGCATAAAGTGCGCATAGGCCCTGCATACCAGCGCTTCTCCTTTTTGCGCGGAATACTTCGCTGAATCCGGACCATTGCAGTAAGACAATGCCTGGTTAGCCACCGCGATAGCGGCATAGCAGGAATCCCAGTACGCAATGGGGCCATCGGCAGAAATATCATCTGCATCCTGGTATTTAAAAGTTTGCGTATTGATCTGGAAAGTTTGCGGATCAATACCTACGCCGGTGTTGCCTTTGTCTTCCACATTATCGCTCAGCGCCTCACAAAACAACATGTAACTCGCATGCGGATAAGCGGTCGTGAGCAGCTGGGTTACCTGCTCCGGTGAGGTGATCACCGTCCTGTTATCGGGCAGTGTTTCGAGGTACTTCTTACAGCCGGGTAATGTTATTACGGCGGCAAATAAGCCTATATAGATCAGTAGTTTTTTCATAATGAATACTTTTTGGATTAGAGGCTTACTTTCAGTGAAACGGTTACCTGTTTGTTGACAGGCATTGCTACCCCGCCGGTATTATAAAATTCCGGGTCCTGCCCATGCAGGCGTTCGTCGGCGTAGATAAGCCATAAGTTGTTTCCTGTAGCCGTGAGAGATCCGCCTTTTAATCCGATGCGGCCCAGCAATGGCGCGGGGATCTGGTAACTGAGGGTCACTGATTTTAATCTTACAAATCCACCATCTGCTATGCGGTCGCTGGAAAAATTATAATTGTTATACGGATAAGCGGTATTGGCCAGCAGATCTGTTTGTGTGTAGATATCAGCAACAGAGGGGATATTTGTTTTCTTATCATCTCCCGGTAAACTCCATCTTCCTTTAAATTCATTTGGCAGTGAGTTAAAATCGGTGTAATCGGTAGTGTATACCGGTGTAAGCCTGATCTTATTTCCTGCCTGGTAAGTAATGAGTGCGCTGAGGGAGAAATCCTTATACCGGAAGGTGTTGCTCCAGCCGCCGGTAATGGTTGGATCGGCAGGGCCTTCGTACTTCAGGTATTTCACATTATGACTTTGCAGGTACACGCCGGACGATACCGTGCCGGTGTCGTTGATAAAGCGTGCCACGCCGGTGTAAGGATCCAGTCCTGCGTTTTGCAGGGAGAACAGTCCGCGTACAGGGTAGCCTTCCAGTGCGCCGCCACCTTCACCTACCAGGTCGAAGATGACCGGGTTGTTTCTGGCATTGGTGATAAGGGTATTGTTATAGCTGAAGATGAAGGTACTGGTAAGACCCACATTCTTTTGTGCGATGATTTTGCCGGTAAGAGCTATATCCACGCCATGCGATTTCATATCGGCATAGTTGGCGAATTGATTTACCTGTCCGCCTACACCCGAAGTTTTAATAAGACCAATCAGGTCAAAACTTTTTCTCCGGTAATAGTCGAAAGTAAGCCCAAGTCTTTCATCAAAAAATCCCATATCTGCCCCGAGGTCCAGTTCATATTTTTTCTCCCAGGTAAGATCCGAGTTTTCCAGCGCCTGTATGAGGATAGCGGTTTGCTGATCTACGAGATATGGCCGGGCGGTAACAAACGACCGCAGGATAGCGGTGGTATTGGTGGCTGCGCCGGTGCTGGCGTTCAGGCCATAGCTGGCTTTGAGCATCAGGTGACTGACCGCGGAAGAGTTTTTCAGGAACGCTTCCTGGTCCACATTCCAGTTGCCGGCAACGGTCCAGGTAGGCAGCCAGCGCGCACTGGGAGAGCTGCCAAGCCTGTTGGAACCATCTTCACGGACGGTGGCCTGCAGGGTGTATTTACTTTTATAGGTATAACTGGCATTGGCGTAAAAGGCGATGAACCGGTCGAAGTCGTTGCTCACACCATAGTAGGTTTGGTTTTTCTCTGTCATTTTTTTGATGAAGAGATAATCTACAAACGGAGTTCCGCCGCTGTTGTATTGATAACCCACGCCTACGTTGTTGGACGTCTGGCGGTCGGCATATTTTACTTCCTGGCCTACCAGTGCAGATACCTGGTGTTCATCGTCGTTGAACGACTGGTTATAGTTGAACTGGTTACGGAAGGTATAGTTTTTCAGTTCCACATCATTTCTCCGGTAAAATCCTCCGTAGGGCAGTACTACTACTGCCGGGTCGTTGGGGAAGTCGGGGTTTTTGTAGAGAAATGGATTCCGCTGATTGATGATGCTGTTGCCATTGGCGCGGTAGGAATTGGCTTCATTGGAATTTTCATTTGATTTATGCTCCGCACTTGTCCGTGCATAACGGATGGCACCGGTAAAATCATAATTAAAGTGAGGACTGAATTTATAATTCAGGTTACCCTGTAATCTGAAATCGATGACGTTTAGGTCTGTAAAATTATTCCTGGTTTCTTCAATGATATTAAAAGGAGCAAAGTTTCGGGTAAAGTATTCGAGCTGCCCGTTTTCATCGTACGCCCTGAGTGCCCTGCTGGTGCTGAGTGCATAGGAGAAGGGATTGATATCGAAGTCCCTGGTATAGGTGCCCTGTACTTTGTCAGATACGCGGTCTTCTGTGCCTGGTGCGCGTTGCTGGCGTACGTTACCGTTGATCTGGAGGCCATAGCTCAGTTTATTATTGGGCGTATAGTTGGCGCGCATATTCACCGTATATCGCTTCACGTTATCTGCAATGGTCCAGCCGGCGTCGTTATAGAAGCTGGTGGAGAGATACAGTTGTGATTTTTCGTTGCCGGTGGACAGGCTCAATGAGTGTTCCTGGGTGAGGGAATTACGGAACAGGATATCGAACCAGTCGGTGTTGGCGTTGGCATATTGCATGAGCCATTGCTGCCGTGCTTCCGGGGTATTCAGTACCGAAAATTTATCGCTGCCATCGGGATATTGGAGCAGGCGCCCCAGTTTTCCGTAGATGCCTGACGTACGTTCGTTGATCTGTTCGGAATACTGGAGCAGTTGTTTACGTTCCAGTTCAGCATATACCGACATCTGGTCGGCGGAGTTCATGATATCGTAGTTTTCGTAGGAGGGTTTCAGTTGTACGCCGAAGTTGCCGGTATACGCCACTGCCGCCCTGCCTGCCTTACCTTTTTTGGTGGTGATAACGATTACGCCGTTCATGGCGCGGGCGCCATAGAGCGCGGTAGCCGCCGCATCTTTCAGGATGTCGAACGTTTCAATATCGTTGGCATTCAGTCCGGCTACGGCAGACCCCAGGAGCGTATTGATATTACCGCTGGTGAGCTGTTCGTTGGATACATTTACGATATCTTCCAGTACCACGCCGTCTACCACCCACAGTGGCTTGTTTTCACCGGAGATAGAGGTAGCGCCGCGGATACGTACTTTAGGCGCAGAACCGAATGTACCGGAAACGTTTTGCACGCTTACCCCGGCAGCACGGCCCTCCAGCATACGGCTTACGTCCTGTACGCCGTCTATTTTCACATTATCCCCTTTGAGGGTAACGGCAGCGCCGGCAAATTTCTTACGGTCGATATTCTGGAAACCGGTTACTACAACGCCTCCCAGTTCTGTTACATCTTCTTCGAGGGAAATTACCAGGTTGTTGGTGGCTCTTACTTCGCGGGTTTTATAGCCTACGGCAGATATCACCAGCGTGGCGCCATCCGGTACTTCGAGGTCAAATGCACCTGCGGTGTTGGTAATAGCGCCTCTCGTAGTGCCTTTTACTTTTACCGAGGCGCCGGGTAGTGGTTCTCCTTTGTTGTTGCGGATAATGCCGTGCACAGGTGCCGCAGCTTTGACGGTTTGCCGCAGTACGCCGGGAGGGAGTTTTTCCAGGGAATCCCTGGCGCTTGCCTGCAAAGAAAGCGCGAGCAGAAAAAGGGACAGTAGCTTCATAGTTAACAGCGATTTAATTGAATATAATCCGGGCAATGTAGGGTAGGGAAACGCACCCAGCTTTCTACATCTTTTGGTTGAATGCATATGAGGCAATAAGGGTTTAATATTACATTCTGGTTGATATCACTATCGCTTCCCGGCAGTATTGATCATGGCTCCGACTTGATAAATAAAGCAAAAACTTACCGGGTATCTTATCTTCTTCAGTACTTTATCATAGTGTATAAGGCTAATTTAACTAAAATTATTATACCAGCAGGAGCAAAAAAACAGGAACGGTTAATTTCGTCCCGGCAACGGTTGTGCATTTTGCCGTAAACGATTTTTGCTGTATTTTGCCCCTTCTTATGAAACTAATCCCATTATTCCAACATCATGCATGATAATGAATTATGGTACTCCTATAAAGAAGGAGATGTAAAAGCCCTGGAAGGATTATATGAATTGTATTATTCCCCGCTCACGAACTACGGATTTAAATTTACGCCCGATAATGTATGCATAGAAGAAAGCATGCAGGATCTTTTCCTGAAGCTATGGCAAAACAGGGAGCGTATTGAAAGTCCGGCAGTGGTGAAACAGTACATGTATCTTTCTTTCCGGCGTATCCTGCTTCGGAAGCTGGATTATAATCCTTCGCGGCATGAGGAAGAGCTGAGTGGGGAACATATTCCTTTTCAACTGGAACTTATCGGCGGGCATCCGATGGTGAGGAAAGAACGTATGGAGGAACTTACCGCCAAAGTAGATATGTTGCTCTCTATTCTTACTAACCGGCAACGGGAGGCGGTATTCCTGAAATACTATGAGGATCTTTCTTACGAAGAGATCGCTGACATTATGCACATGAATGTAGTGGGCGCCTACAAGCTGATATACAGTGCACTCGAAAGTTTGCGCGAACAGTTTGGCGACTTCACTTTACTCCTGATCCTTTACGTTTTAAAACGGGCCTGAAAACTGGAACTGACAGATAAAAAACGTTGTATCACTTTTTTATTTTTGGCTGCTCGGTTTTGTTATCTTTTTTAAAACTTAACTGACTCTAAAGTGTGTTGGTGTATATAAATTGTTGATATTCAATATGTTTTTTATTTTTCAGTGATTTGAATTATAATTGCATAAATGATCTCAGATGAAATCAGACAAAAACTTCAAAATATCATTAGAGGAGATGTCCTCGAAGGGCAAGAAGATCATTGCACAACAATCAGAAATCTCCTTGTCCAAAGCTTTGGCTCAAGTCCGACTGTTAAAGGAGAATTCGAAGGTCGCTCAATTCTCAAAGAAAAGCAGGCTATCTTCCTAAAAGCTCACGTTGAAAAAAATGGTGGATGGCTAACAGCCCTACCGAAAGGAAGTTAATATTTAACCCACGGAGGTGAAGCCAAAATTTATCTTGCTCCAGATCAAAGACATGTAATCAAAATTAATGATGCTGTTTATTACGCTACCTGGTTGGAGTATTTTAATAGTCTGGTAATCCATAATATACTGTTTCCTAATACCGCCTATGAGCTGATTGGTATTACCTTCAATAAAGATGCACCGTTACTCGCTGTCCTCAAACAGCCATTTGTTGAAGGGGAGCAAGCAGACCTGACGGCAATCAAAGAACACCTCACCTATAATGGTTTTCTGAACACCAGGCGACAGGATTATTTCAATGAAGAGTTTGGGTTGATATTAGAAGACATGCATGATGAAAACGTTATCGCAAAGAATGACGTACTTTTTTTTATTGACACTGTTTTTTACATTTTAGCGAAATAATTTGTGAATAAAAGGCGGCCCTTTTTAAAAGGCCTAAAAAAGTATCTTGAAACAAGAAAGATAATCGGCTATACGGAATCTGGTTTGAAAAAAACTTCATACAAATCAAATAAAATGGGGGCAGTTCATAAATCATGAACTGCCCCATTTTTGCAACTTAATTAAATGGACCTTTTCTGAGCCGCCCTTTTAAGACAGCTTTTGTGTTTAAGCTGTTTTGCAGAAAGCAATATGATCATGTACCTGTGGTATTTTCTGGTAGCCGTTGGTAAGACCTAATTGCAGATCCAGCCAGAGAATATACGCGCAGGGTTCCATTCCGGCGGTAGAAAATACCAGGCTGTTGTTATGGTATTCTGCTGCTGCTGGTGGTGGTCCGCCGTGGAAGGATGCCGGGAGTACCGGGTTGCCTTCAAAGCGGAGGGTGAATGCCTCGATATGCGGGTGGGCAATAGTGTATTGCGCGGTAACGGTGGTGGTGATGCCTCCGCAACCATGGCCGCTGCCGGTAGTTTCCCCAATTTCGAGCATGGCTGCTGCGAGGATATTTTCATCGCCCGTGTAGCCCCATCCCGGGTGTCTTCTTTGTTTATAATTTACATTGGACACGACTATTTTTTCCAGTGTATTGATAGCGGTGAGTGTAGTGGTGCCAACTTTTCTTGCTTCGAAGATAATTTTGAAAGTATGGATGCCTGCTCTTTGTGCAGGTGGTACGGCGTTGCCGGCCACGAGTACAGCGGGGGCGGTGAGATCGAAATTATCCCTTGCGAAGGTGGTGCCGGCGGCATTGAGCGCCAGCTGGGAAGTGTTGAGGATAGCCAGTACACCATTAGTAGGGGTGAAGATACCGGTGGTTAAGTTATTGCCGCGTGGTACCGGGATCCACACTTCTCCGGCGCCGTTGATGGCCGGGGTAACAATGACCGCGTCGTGTGTCCAGGTGGTGGGGCCGGTTTGTTTCAGCAGTTCACCGATCTTGAATGGCAGCAGGGCGCTGAGTACCTGTGTGGCGCTGAGTTCGTAGCTGGTATCGGCGTTGATGATGCGGAAGCGGTATTCCATTTCATTGGAGTTGGTGCCGCTGGGCAGGGTGCCGTTAAGATCGAGCGCACCGTAGAAAGAAAGACGGGGCACATCTGTAGTATAACCCTGTGCATCAAACTGGGCGCCGGTAGGGCCTATGTCGTAGGCGCCTACTCTTTCAAAGAGGGCTGGTACTTCGTTGTTCGGCGTGATATCATCCGGTACGCAGAGTTCTATGCAGAAGCAGGGGCCGCGGTTGGTACGGTCGGCGCGATGCCCTACGCTGCGGTCCTCTTTCAGCAATACGGCGCCGGATACGGGTTCGGTAATGCTGAAATAGAGATCGGGTCCTGCCGGCCATTCCACATTGAGCCAGGGCGACAGCAGCGTTTGGCTGAAGTCGACCATGGTATAATCTATCCGGAAATGCCCGGTAGCATCGGTGAGCTGGCTGCCGAGCGGGTCATCCTGGAGCCAGTCTACATCAAAAGCGGCTACGCGCAGGCCTTCGAGGGGTTTCTGGGTTTTACAGTTGATCACGCGGCCGCAGATGACCCATGCATCGTATTTAGCGCGGATGAGACACCACCAGCGGTTGGGGATTACATAATCCCAGGCGGCGAAGAAATCATTTTCCTGTCCGCGCCACCGTGGCTGGAGGGTGGTGATGTGAAACTGCAGGGTGGGCAGTTTGCCGGGGTAAGGTTTGGGGCGTGGCACATTGCCGCATTCGAAGTCGATTTCGAAGGCTTCACCTTCATATTTACTTTCCTTTCCAAGAGAAAAGGCGAAGTTGCCTTCCGCATCGGTGAGGGCTTCTGCCAGCAGGTTGCCGGCTTTCTTTTTGGCTTCTTCTGCAGATACTTCATGGAAGGTTTCCTTCTCTGCAGCAGTAGCCTGCAGTACAACTTCCCGGGAAACGGCGGCCCGGTAAAGCCGGATCTTAACATTGGCAATGGCTTCTATGCAATATTTATCGCACAGGAGGCCCTTTAAATTGCCTTTGAACTGGTAGCTCATGACATTATTTTTTGGGGTTATTTTAAATCGGAAGCAGTTGCTTTTGGGGTGTTCTTCATTAGAATTTTTTGGGGACTGTTTGTGCTGTTATAATGGCCCCTGCTTCTTTAACAAATCTCCACCTAAATTCCTTCGTTATCAAGAGGATAAGTGCGGGAAATGCCAAATGCGTATATATCGCGCGGTGGCGGGAATGCGCTGATAAATGGAAAGGTATTTTGGGCATCCGGGATAAAAGCGCTTATTTTGCCGGTTAGGTTTGGTAGAGCAACATGAAAGAAGATAGCAGCAATTATTCCCTGTATGATGAGGAGGATTTGGTGACAGCTTTCCAGGTGAGTGAGGATATGCGTGCGTTTGAAGAAATCTATAAAAGATTTTGGTTCAAACTGTACAGCGCTGCTGTGAAGCGCACGAGTTCCCAGCACGAGGCGGAAGAGCTGATCCAGACCATTTTTGAGCGGTTGTGGACCAACCGGCGCAAGGTGGTGATCCATAATATAGGCGCTTACCTGGCTGTTTCGCTCAGAAATAGCCTGCACGATTCCCAGCGCAGGAAGATGACGGCAGAAAAATACATGGAAACACTGGACACCGATCCATTGGTAAATACAACGGAAGAAGATGTGAACAGGGAGCTTCTCCTGAAAGACATCGAAAAAACGTTGCGGGAGCTGCCGGAGAAAACCCAGGCCGTTTTCCGGTTGAGCCGTTTTGAAAATAAGTCGGTCCGCGAAATAGCAGGCAACCTCGATCTCACCGAAAAGGCCGTGGAATATCATATCACAAAGGCTATAAAACTGCTGCGGCAGCGGCTCCGCGGCTATATGTCTTCCTTCCTGTAAAATTCTTTAAATTTTTTTTAGGGGTTTAATTCAGTTATGCGTCAATGTAATCAGATAAACTGATTCCATGAGCCAATATGAATTCGACGACCTGCTTGAAAAATATCTTTCGGGGCAATGCACCCCGCAGGAGGAAAAACTGGTATTGGCCTGGTACCGTTCATTTATCAACGAAAGTGAAATAGAGATATCTGCAGAAGAAAAGCAACGGATTGAAAGCCGGATCTGGTCCAATGTAACTGCCACCGTTGGCAGTGGGGAACCGGAAACCCCGGTAGTGCGGATGTGGCCCCGGCAGGTAGCGCGGTTGGCTATTGCGGGCTGCTTCTTACTGGCCGTTACAAGCGCCTGGTATTGGTGGTCGCAGCAACGGACCATTACGCCAAAGAATATATTTACACAGGAGCCTATCCCGGGAGGATATGTATCCGTTTTCAATGAAACAGACAACAACCGGGAAGTGGCGCTGAGTGACGGATCGGAGGTGAGGCTGGAACCGGGGAGCATTGTGTATTATCCGCCTGCATTCAGTGGTCATACAAGAGATGTATACCTCAGCGGAAATGCTTTTTTCCGGATAGCGCACGATGCCAGCAGGCATTTCATCGTACACACCAGCGAAGGAGTGCTGGCAGAGGTATTGGGAACCAGTTTTTATGTGAGCCACGACAAAGTAAGTCATAAAGTAGAAGTAGCCGTGGTAACCGGGAAAGTATCTGTTTATGAGCGGAAGAAGAAGAATGATACTTTATTTACCGCATCTGCCAACAGCATTATTATTACACCCAACCAGAAGGTTACGTATAAAACAGAAAATAACCAGTTCACCACCTCGCTGGTAGACGATCCAAAGCCGGTTACAGCACCGGAAAAGCAGCCCACGTTCAGTTATGAAGATGCTTCGCTGGAAGAGGTATTAAAGGCTTTGGAAGATACTTATGCCATTACCATTGAAACAGATAACGGGCAATTCAGCCGTTGTCATTTTACAGGAGATATCACAAAACAACATCTATACGAGAAGCTGGACATTATTTGCCAATCTGTTCAGGCTTCATATGAAGTAAAGGGTACCACCATTTATATAAAAGGGAAAGGATGTAATTAATGAACATATTATAAAAGTCACCAAAAGAAAAAACTGGTAATGTGGGGCATTACCAGTTTAGTAAAATTAACCGTTTGCCGCGGTTAAAATGCGCTATGTCCGCAAACTTTCAATTAACGAAACAAAGCCACACAAGTTATGAAAAAAAAGCGATTCGCTGCCGTAATCTACTACGTTATGAGATTAACTGCTGTTCAACTTATTCTTGCTTCCGTTTTTTCACTGTCGCTGTACGCCAATAAGGTGAACTCACAGTCTGTGCTGGAAAAACCGATCTCCATTTCGGCAGAGCAAACTTCCGTGAGGAAGCTGCTGAACCAGATCCGGACCCAGACGGGCGTGAATTTCGCCTATAGCAGCGATATGGTGGATGTAAACCGGAAGGTATCCGTAGAGCTGAAATCCAGACAGCTGAAGGAGTTTTTTGATGATATTTTAAAGCCTATGGGCATCGACTTTAAGGTGATCGACAGCCAGCAGATCCTGCTGTTCCTCACACCTGCCGATGGCCGTCAGAATATAGTGGTAACCGGTGTGGTAAACGGTGAAGACGGTTTACCGGTGCCCGGCGCTACCGTGAGAGTAAAAGGCAGCACTACTGGCACCACCACCTCTCCCGATGGTAAATTCACCCTGCCGGTTCCCGACAAACAAGCCGTGCTGGTGATTTCGTTTATTGGTTACCAGCCGCAGGAAGTGGTGGTAGGCGAACAAACGCATATCACCGTAAAGCTGACCGCAGAAAACAGTAAGCTGAATGAAGTGGTGGTAGTGGGTTATGGTACCCAGCGGAAGAAAGATATTACCGGTGCAGTATCTGTTGTGAAAGCAGATGCTTTTGAAAGCAGACCCATTGTAAGCGCCGCAGCAGGCTTACAGGGCCAGGCCGCCGGTGTAACCGTTACCGCGCCTTCCGGCAAACCCGGAGCAGGACTGAACGTGAGCATCCGTGGTAATACCTCCCTGAATGCCAGCAATAACCCGCTGTTTGTAGTAGACGGGGTGATTGTGCCAAACATTGACTTCCTGAATCCGAGCGATATTGAAAGTTTCTCTGTGCTGAAAGATGCGTCTTCCGCCGCTATCTATGGCGCCAGCGGAGCGAACGGCGTGGTGCTCGTTACCACTAAAAAAGGAACCAGCCAGTCGAAAGTATTTGTAAACGCCTATACCGGTATGTCCAATTTCGCTAAGAAAATGGATGTACTGAATACCGCCCAATACCAAACGCTGATGGGCGAGCTGGGCATCACTGATCCTAATAACCTGAACACCGACTGGCAGAAAGAAACATTTAAAACCGGCCGTGAGCAGAATATCCAGGTAGGTGTTTCCGGTGGTACCGAGAAAGGACATTACTATGTGTCCGGCGGTTACCAGAAACAAAAAGGAGTGGTAGCGCCGGCAGATTATGACCGTTACTCTGTAAGGGCCAACATCGATAACAGAGTGAAAGACTGGCTGACACTGGCCTCCAACCTGTCGTTCAACAGATCCGTTTACGTAGATGTGCCGGATAACAGTGGCGTAGCGAGAGGAGGCACGATCCTGTCGGCCTTAACATCACCGCCCACCATCGGTATTTATAACGCAGATGGCACCTATACATCTAACCCAAATAACAAAAGCTGGCAGAATCCTATCGCCTATGCTTTTGCGCCACAGCAGAAAGCCATCAACAACCGTTTCCTGGGCAATGTAAGCGCGGACTTCACCATCCTGCCGGAACTGCATTTCCGCTCCAACCTCGGTGCGGAATCGGAAGGCTACCGTTATGATTATTTCCTGGATCCTTATTCTACTGATTACGGCGCGAAGGAAAAAATTGGTTATGGTAAATCCCAGTCGATCGAGCGTTTTGTATGGTTATGGGAAAACACCGTGAGCTATAACAAACAGTTTGGCAAACACAATGTGGGCGCTATGGTTGGTCATACCATGCAGGAATCTGATTATAATTTCACCGATGATATTGCCAAAGGATATACCAGTGATAAGATACCCACGCTGACAGGTTCCACTATCCGTGAAAAACAGGAGGTGACTAAAAGTCAATGGGGCAAACGTTCTTACCTGGGTCGCCTGAATTATGGTTATGCCGATAAATACCTGTTCACCGCTACCATGCGATATGATGGCTCGTCGAGGTTTGCACCCGATGCACGTTACGGATGGTTCCCGTCTGTATCAGCAGCATGGCGTATTTCCAATGAAGACTTCTTCAGCAAAGACGGTATCGTAAATGACCTGAAAATCCGCGCAGGCTGGGGTAAAACAGGAAACGACGGTATCGGGGATTACGACTGGCGCCGGCTGTTCACCAGCAATGGCACCGGTGGTTTGAACTTCACCAACCTGCCAAAGAATGACCTGACCTGGGAAAAAACTACCCAGAGCAACGTGGGCGTGGACCTGAGTATCCTGAACAGTCGCATCAACATCACCGCTGACGCCTATATCAAGAAAACCAACGACCTGTTGGTGGATATCCAGCCACCCGCCAGTTCCGGCTTTGGTACCCAACGTTACAATGTGGGCAGCATAGAAAATAAAGGAGTGGAACTGAGTGTGAATGCACTGATCATCGATAAAGAAGTGAAATGGAATGCGAATGGTAATATTTCCATGAACCGCAATAAGGTCCTGAACCTCGGTCCTACACCAAGTTTAGGTTATGGAGATGTGTATGAAAGAGGTAACGCTATCCGCGTAGAACCGGGTCATCCCCTCGGTGCATTTTATGGTTACGTGGCACAGGGCGTTGATCCTGCTACCGGTAACATGATTTACGCAGACCTGGATGGCGACAAGAAATTATCCGATGGCGACCGCACCTGGATTGGCAATGCGCAACCCGACTTCATCTATGGTTTCACAAATAGCATCAGTTACAAAGGCTTCGACCTGAATCTTTTCTTCCAGGGTATCCAGGGCAACGAGATCTTCAACGCCACCCGTATGGAACTGGAAGGTTTGTATGACTCCAAGAACCAAAGCACCGCAGTATTGCGCCGCTGGAAACAGGCAGGAGATGTTACAGATATTCCAAAAGCTGAAAAAGGAAATACCATCAACAGTGCGTCGTCTTCCCGCTTCGTGGAAAACGGTTCTTACCTGCGCCTGAAGTCAGCTACGCTGAGCTATAAATTTTCAAATGATCTGTTGAAACATATCGGCGTTGGCCGTTTGAATGTGTATGTGACAGGACAAAACCTGCTGACATTTACCAGGTACAAAGGACTGGATCCGGAGGTGAGCAAGGATGCTGCCAACGGTCCGGCTATGGGTATCGATTATGGAACCTATCCACAATCACGCGCCTTTATCTTTGGTTTGAATGCTGAGTTTTAGTCTTAACAATTAATTATTCCAAGTATGAAACAATTCACTTCTTATATAGCTACCGGTTTTCTCAGCGTGTCTTTGTTGTCATCCTGCACAAAGGATCTGCTGGACAAGAAGCCAATTTCCCAGTCGGAAACTGCCACTGCAGAGTCGCTGCTGCTGGGCGCCTACGATAATATGTATGACGAGTATTACACCTCCGATTTCCTGACCAACGGAGATATATCGGCAGATAATGGTTACGCAGGTGGTGACAACGCAGCAAACTTTTCCATTGATAAGTTCACCGTTAATTCCATCAACGGTAACGTGAAAAGAGACTGGAAATACCTGTACACCGATATAAAAAACTGTAACCTGATCCTCAGCATCACCCCCACCACGGATGACAAAGGATTAACCCCTGAACGCCGCGAGGAGATCATGGGAGAGGCATCTTTCCTGCGCGCATGGCATTACTTTAACCTGATCAGAAGCTGGAAGGAAATCCCGATCATCACTGCTATTCCAACAGACCTGCAAAGTATGTATGTGGCTAAAAAGCCTGCGGAAGAAGTATATGCGCTGATCATTCAGGACCTGGAATATGCATTGACCCGTGTCCGTGATAATCCGCCTGCAGGTAACAAAGGGATTGTGGCGAAAGGCGCCGTGAATGCTTTGCTGGCAAAAGTATATGCACAAAAACCAAACCCCGACTGGAACAAAGTGGTTACCTACTGTGATGCTGTAACCGCCGGTGGTTACGACCTGGTGCCGGATTTTGCTACCCTGTTTACCGTAGCAGGAAAGAATAATATCGAGTCCATCTGGGAAACACAGTTTGATGGTGTTTTACACCAGAACTGGGTAACGGGTATGAATACACCGTTTATGTGGGGCGACTGGAAAAAGTTCAATATTCCTTCCCATACGATCGTAGCTGCCTTTGATGCAGAAGGCGACGCAGTGCGGAAAGCGGCCAGCATTAAATTCGTGAATGTTTCCTGGACCGATGACTATTGGAAACAACCAGTTCCGGTGATCTATAAATACAATGATGCCGATGGTAAAAGCAATACTTACCGCCTTCGTTATGCCGACATCCTGTTGCTGAAAGCAGAAGCGTTAACAGAGCTGAACAAGCTGGATAACACTACCAACGGGGCACAATACTATATCAATAAAATCAGGCATCGTGCGAAGCTGGGCGACACCCCTGCCAGAACACAGGCAGCACTGCGCCTGGCAGTGGAGAAGGAAAGACAATTGGAACTGGCATTTGAAGGCCACCGCTGGTATGATTTGCTCCGCACCAACCGCGCTATCCCGGTAATGAATGCACAGAAAGACGGCAACGGCAACAACCTGAACTACAATGTAACTACGGATAAATTGTATTTCCCTATCTCCCAGGACGAAATAGACAGCAATCCTAACATCAATAAGTAAGTGCAATTATAAAAATGAAAACGGAACAGGAGCCTGGATAACACCAGGCTCTTTGTTTAAATACCCTTTCATATGCAAAAAATATTTCGCCCTATATTATTTGCCGGCGGTCTTGCGCTGGCGCTCTTTGCCTGCTCCGGCAGTAAAGGCATTACACAGCCCTTAACACCGGTAGATACCAGTGGCGCTAACGGCGCCGCAGTTAACTGGTGGGTTACCACCGGGGATCAGCAAAGCCTGCTGAAACCAGGAAGCGGGCTGCCGGTATTCAGTAGCCCCAACGCTAATGGTTACACGACAATTGAAGTGGACAGCAGCACAGCTTTCCAGGAAGTAGATGGCTTTGGCTACACCCTTACCGGCGGGAGCGCACAACTGATCAATGCCATGAATGCTACTGCGAAGCAGCAACTGTTACAGGAGCTGTTTGGCAATACCGCTAACAGCATTGGCATCAGTTACCTGCGCATCAGCATAGGCGCCTCTGATCTGAATGCCATGCCTTTTACCTATAATGATGTACCGGCAGGACAAACCGATCTGTCATTGACGCATTTTTCCCTGGATGCAGATATGTCCGCGGGCACAGGTTTGATCCCTTTGCTGAAAGAAATACTGTTGATCAATCCGCAGCTGAAAATACTCGCAACGCCATGGAGTCCACCGGTATGGATGAAGGACAATGGTTCTTTTAAAGGAGGCGTCCTGCAAGCAAAATACTACGAAGTGTATGCACAATACCTGGTGAAATACCTGCAGCAGATGAAAGCAGCCGGTGTTACTATTGATGCCATCACACCACAAAATGAACCACTGAATCCCGACAATAATCCCAGTCTGAAAATGGCGGCGGAAGCGCAGCGCGACTTTATCAAAAACAATCTGGGGCCGGCCTTTGCGGCGGCAGGAATCGCCACCAAAATTATTGTATACGATCACAACTGCGATCACCCGGATTATCCGCTGACCATCCTCGCCGATGCAGCGGCCGCGAAGTTTGTGCATGGCAGTGCCTTTCACCTCTATGCAGGCGACATCAGCGCGTTATCTACTGTTCACGCCGCGGCGCCTGAAAAGGCCTTGTATTTTACCGAGCAATGGACCAGTGCTACCGGCGGTTTCGACGGCGATCTGAAATGGCATATAAAAAATGTGATCATCGGGAGCATGCGTAATTATAGTCGTACTGCGCTGGAATGGAACCTGGCCAACGATCCTGATTACGGTCCGCATACCCCCGGCGGCTGCACTGAATGCAAAGGTGCGGTTACCATCAGCGGCAGCAATGTTACGCGGAATGTGGCCTACTATATCATTGCACATGCATCCAAATTTGTACCTGCGGGTTCTGTAAGGATTGGCAGCAACAGTGGCGGGAATTTATACAGTGTGGCCTTTAAACGCCCCGACGGAAAAAAGGCGCTGATTGTATTGAATGATAATAATGCTGCTGCTTCTTTTAACCTGAAGTACCAGGGGAAGCAGGTGGTGCCTGTTTTACCTGCCGGCAGTGTGGCTACTTTTGTGTGGTAATTTATTTTTCGGAGTTATGAAAGATGATCAGTTTCTACTGGTCATCTTTTTTTTGTTAATCATTTTCTTTTAACCTGTTCTTTACGGATGTTTTGTATCGGAAAGATACATTTGTTGGCGTATTGTTTAACCCATAAGAACCTGGTGGGAAGCGGGAGGTTGGATGTACGCCGGGACTGAAAGGGGATGCAACACCGGAAGTTCACTGAATGAGTATGCAGGTTAAGTGGGTAATGTATCTGAAAATGTATCTAGTTAATGAGTCAGAAATATTCGAGGGTTTTAATAGAAGAGAAACAAGTTGAGTTTTTTTTAAGGCATGTCCTTGATTTTGATCCGTCTGGTTTAGATGGAATTATTCCGGGCATAGTTGAGGGCGAAATCGGCATATTGAATGTGCCATATGAAATGCAGACATATTCCGGAACTAAATACCGGGACAAAAGGTTTTTTGATGAGCCCTCCAGGGAGGCTTTGAGAGCTTTAATCGTTGATGAATTATTGTCAGAGACGAGATTAATTAATGATGAGGACATTTGCCTGGGGAAAGGTGGAGCTCTTCCCGTTGGAGGCATTGTCAGGAATAAGAAGGCATATATTCTGATTGGGTTACCAGCTTCTGGGAAATCGTCTATTGCATGTCTTGTGGCTGATAATTTTGGCGCGATAATTTTAGACGCAGACTTTGCAAAGCGGAAACTACCGGAATATTCAAAATATCCATTTGGTGCATCCCTGGTACATGAGGAATCGAGTAAGATTATTTCGAATCCAAATCCGGAAGTACCCTCTTTGACACTGAAGTCCATTGATTTGGGCTATAACATTCTTTTGCCGAAAATTGGGCAGGATGTAAATGCAATAATTGACTTGGCGGAATTTTTACATTTCAAACAATATGAAGTGCATTTAACTTTAGTTTCCCTTTTGAGACACAAGGCAACTGTTCGTGCAATTCATAGATTTTATGAAACAAAAAGGTACGTTCCTATCGGATTGATATTTGACGGCTATGGAAATGATCCATGCCTAACGTACTATTTGATAAAAAATAAGTTATATAGTTTTATTTCCAGTTATGGTGCAATTTCTACAGACGTTCCTAAAGGGCAGCTACCCTATTGTATCGATTTATTGAATGATAACCCTGCAAAACTGTTCGAATTCCGTGGAAATATCTTAATTTAGTTCAGTATGAAAAGGAAATACCTTGCAAAATCCGGGAGAACAAAGAAAGTTGATATCCTTTCAAAGAAAATGAGAATTATATTGGGGTCTAAGGAAAAGGACCTACGGAAAGGGGATGATCTATATCAACGGTATTCTTCAATTATGTCGTATTACTATAATTCGGAAGCCTCAGAAATCAGGGATTTAATTAATGCAGGCAACACCACAAGGAATATTTAGTAATTGCAACAATATTTTATTCATGTAAGGATTTTCTGCACAGGAGAATCCTTACTTATTTTGCAACCGTCCATTTCCGGACACCCCCTGTCTTAAATCCGGACAAATTATACTTTTAATATATTCAATTCCGCCTGATCCTAATACCCCTTGTCACTGGCATTTTCTTCGCAGTCATCTGCGCGGTCCCGTGAGATAGATATCTTTCAAAATCCAATTTCCTGCTGATGTTTAAAAACTATCTCAAAATTGCCTGGCGCAATCTCTGGAGAAATAAAGTTTTTTCTTTTATCAATGTAATGGGCCTCACTATTGGTCTTACTGCCTGCTTCTTCATTTTCCTGTATGTACATTTTGAACTGAGCTATGATAAGTTTCATAGTAAGGGAGACCGTATCTACCGCGTTATCTGTGATATAAAAACACCGAGTGAAATGATAAAAAGCGGAAGTACGCCATGGACGTTTGGACCGAACATGCAGCATGACTTTCCGGAGGTGGAAGCATTTACGCGGGTTAACCGCGCTAATTTGCTGGTGAAGAAAGGTAACATCAGTTTCCAGGAAGAGCATTCCATGTTTGCGGATTCGTCGATCTTCCGGGTATTTGATTTCAAACTTATTGATGGTAACCCAGCTACAGCGCTGAGAGATGTGAACGCTGTGGTGCTGAGTAAAACAGCTGCTAAGAAATATTTCGGGAATACAGATCCGGTAGGACAAACCGTGCAGCTCACCGGCGAGCTGGTACCGGTCACCGTCACCGGCGTGATGGAAGACATGCCGCAGAATTCGCAGATCAAAGCAGATATGCTGGTGTCGATGTCTTTTTTGGTGAGTAGAAATCCGCGCCTCGATGACTCATGGGGCAATTTCGGCGCCACTACTTTCCTGCTACTGAAACCCAACACAGATGCTGGTGCATTGGCGGCAAAGTTCCCGGACTTTATAGAGCGGCATAATGGCGACGAGAGAAGAAAGTCCAAAATGCTCTATACCGTTTTACTGCAACCGCTGGAGCAGATCTACCTGCATTCCGACCGGCCTTCTTTTGAGAATGGCAGTATAACCAATGTGTACATTTTTTCCGTTATTGCCATTTTTATATTGTTTATTGCCTGTATTAACTTCATCAATCTTACCACTGCAAGATCAGTAGAGCGGGCGAAAGAGATTGGTATACGTAAAGTAGTAGGCGCCACCCGCGCGGAGCTGATCCGGCAGTTTATCGGGGAATGTGTGTTGTTGTGTTTAATGGCGTTTGTATTTACTATTATATTGTTTGCAGTATTGCTGCCATCCTTTAACCTGCTGGCGGGTAAAACGATCAGCACCGGTTTGTTTGCCAATGCCTGGTACATCGGGGCATTGCTGGCAGCGGCCATAGGGATAGGTTTGCTGGCGGGTATGTATCCGGCGCTGGTATTGTCGTCCTTTAAACCGGTAACGGTATTGAAGGGCCGGTTCTCTACCGGTACCAAAGGCATTTTCCTCCGCAAAGGACTGGTGGTAACACAATTTGCGATTTCCATTGCACTGATCACAGGCACTATTGTGGTATACCTGCAAATGCATTATATACACAGTAAAGACCTGGGCTTTAACAAAGACCAGGTGCTGGTGATCGATACACATGGCGACCCGGCAAAACATACTTTCAGGACATCTATTGAAGATATTCCAAAAGTAAATTCCGTTACCATTTCATCAGGTATCCCCGGCGGAACAACCAATGGCGCTTACTCAGAAATTCAGAATAAACAAGGCGATATGCAGGTGGCCAACCTGGACCTGTATTCTGTGGACTATAATTTTTTGCAACAATATAAAATGAAGATAGTTGCCGGCCGTGGATTTTCCCGCGACTATGGCAGCGACTCTGCCCATGCCCTAGTGATCAATGAAGCGGCCGCAAAGCTGTTTGGCTACACCACTCCCGATGAAGCCATTGGCAGAAGCTACCGGCAGTGGGGCCACGAAGGCACTATCATCGGCGTGGTAAAAGATTTTCATTTCCGTTCACTGCAGGAGGATATTAAGCCGCTCACCATCCGGATGGAGCCGCAGGATTGCGAAGTGGTGTCCGTGAATGTGGCGCCGGGAGATTTGTCAGGCACCATCGCCGCTATTGAACAGAAGTGGAAAACACTGATGCCTAACCGGCCTTTCAGTTATTATTTCCTGGACGAATTCTTCGACAGGCAATACCGCGCCGAAGAACGTTTTGGTAAACTCTTTTTCGACTTCGCCCTGCTGGCGATTATTATTTCTTGTCTTGGTTTACTAGGACTGGCTTCTTACAGCGCCATACAACGTACCCGCGAAATAGGCATCCGCAAAGTAATGGGAGCATCTGTTACAGATATCGTGAACCTGTTGTCAAAAGAATTTCTTAAACTGGTATTAATCTCCTTTGTTATAGCCACACCGGTAGCCTGGTATTTTATGCACAAATGGCTGCAGGAGTTTGCCTACCGGATCAATATCGGCTGGTGGGTATTCGCCGTGTCGGGCATCATTGCAGGTATTATTGCCATTGGCACAATCAGCTACCAGGCGCTGAAAGCTGCACTGGCAGACCCGGTGAAAAGCATGCGGGCAGAATAGCGTCCGCATACCGGCAGTTCCGGAAAACTTTTGTCATCTTATCATGAGCGCCCTGCTCCTGGGAAATTAACGCGTTTGGAATGCCCCTGAAGGCAAAACAAAGGTGAAGAAATTTGCCATTATTTTCGATGATGCACAGCCAATTATAATTTGTATTTTGTTCCTTGCCGCCGCATTTTTCTGAAAAAATGCGGCGGCCCCAATGATCAGTCCGGCGTTTTGAAAGAAAGCAGTCCGGAGTAGCTAAAATTCCACTTAATTACAAAAACTCATGCGAAGGAACAAACACACTATAGCCGTTTGCGTTATAGCATTGCTAACATCGCTGCCTGCATTGGCGCAGCGCACAGAACTGAAACTCAGGTACGATAAGCCTTCGGGCAAAATATGGGAAGCCGCATTGCCGGTAGGCAACGGTCGGCTGGCCGCAATGGTATACGGCAATCCCGGAAGCGAACTGATACGGCTAAACGAAAATACGGTTTGGAGCGGAAGCCCCAACCGCAACGATAACCCCCATGCACTGGCTGCATTGCCGGAAATCAGGCAACTGATCTTTGATGGCAAAATGAAAGAGGCCAGCGAGATGGCCGCAAAAAATATCCAGTCAGAAAAAATCAACGGCATGTGCTATCAGCCGGTGGGAGACCTGGAACTGGTTTTTCCCGGTCATGAGCAGTACACCGGTTACACGCGGGAACTGGATCTGCAAACAGCGGTAACCGCTACCAGCTACACGGTAAACGGCGTAAAGTATACCAGGCAGGTATTTGCTTCTATACCGGATCAGGCGATAATTATACAGCTTACTGCCAATAAGCCCGGCAGTATTACTTTTAACGCCGGTATGAAGAGCCAGCAAAAATCGAATGTAGTTACCAGCGGGAATAATGAACTGGTGTTATCCGGTATCAGCGGGGATAGGGAAGGCGTACCGGGAAAAGTAAAATTCCAGTCGCAGGTAAAGTTTAAAACCAGCGGTGGTAAAGCCTCCGCCAATGGTAGCGCCATTAGTGTTGCCGGCGCCGATGCGGTAACCATCTATGTGTCTGTTGCCACCAACTTTGTAAACTACGCCGACATTAGCGGCGATGAAGTAAAGCGCACCACGGCGTATATGTCGAAGGTATGGCCAAAGAATTTCGCAGGTCTGCTGAAAGATCATATAGCGGCTTACCAGCACTTTTTTAACCGCGTACAACTGGATTTAGGAACTACCGATTCTATCAAAAATACAACAGATATCCGGTTAAGGGATTTCAGGAACGGCAACGATCCGCAGCTGGTAGCATTGTATTTCCAGTTTGGCAGGTACCTGCTGATAGCTGCTTCTCAACCGGGTGGCCAGCCGGCAAACCTGCAGGGCATCTGGAACCCGTTGATGAACCCACCCTGGGGAAGTAAGTATACGATCAACATTAATACAGAAATGAATTACTGGCCTGCGGAAGAAACAAACCTTTCTGAAATGCATGAGCCACTCATAGAAATGGTGAAGGACTTATCTGTTACCGGCCGGGAAACCGCAAAAGTGATGTATGGCGCCGGCGGATGGGTAGCGCATCATAACACTGACCTGTGGCGTATTACAGGCCCGGTAGACGGGATTTATTCTGCTATGTGGCCAATGGGAGGCGCCTGGTTAAGCCGGCACACCTGGGAAAGGTATTTGTTTAACGGGGATAAGAAATATTTGCAAACGGTATATCCTGCATTGAAAGGCGCCGCGCAGTTTTACCTGGATTTCCTGGTAGAAGAGCCGGTGCATAAGTGGCTGGTGGTATCGCCTTCCATGTCGCCGGAAAATAGCCCGAAAGCTTACCCCGGCATATCCATTGCGGCAGGCGCCACCATGGATAATCAACTGGTATTTGATCTGTTTACCAATACCATCCATGCCGCTGAAATCTTACAAACTGATAAAGCGCTGGTGGAAAAAATGAAGGCCGCCCGCAAGCGCTTACCACCTATGCAGGTGGGCCAGCATAACCAGTTGCAGGAATGGTTGCAGGACCTGGATAATCCGGACGACAAGCACCGTCACGTGTCACATTTATTTGGCTTGTATCCTGCCAACCAGATCTCTCCCTATCGCACGCCTGTTTTGTTCAGCGCGGCACGCACTTCGCTGCTGCAACGTGGTGATGTGTCCACGGGTTGGTCGATGGGCTGGAAGGTGAACCTTTGGGCGCGTTTGCTGGATGGCAATCATGCCTGGAAGCTGATCAAAGACCAGCTTACCCCGGTGGACGGAGGTAATGTAAAGTATGGTGGCGGCGGTACTTACCCCAATCTTTTTGATGCACATCCTCCTTTCCAGATCGACGGGAACTATGGCTGCACCGCCGGGATCTGCGAAATGCTGCTGCAAAGCCAGGATGGCGCCATCCACCTGTTGCCGGCGCTTCCGGACGACTGGAAGAACGGACGTGTGAGCGGCCTGCGTGCCCGGGGTGGTTTTGAAATCCGGGAGATGGTATGGGAAAATGGTCAGCTCAGTAAAATCACCATCCGTTCCACACTGGGTGGCAACTGCCGCCTCCGCGTACCCAATGCGCTCCGGGGAAACGGACAGTTGAAAGCAGCCGGTGGTGATCAAACCAACCCTTTCTTTGAAGTAACACCAACAGCTCCGGCCCTGGTGAGTGAAAAAGCTAAGGTAGAGGAACTGCCGTTGCCACAGACGATATTATACGACCTGGATACACAGGCAGGAAAGACGTATACTTTTGTAAAGCAATAGACAATTAATATACTTTGTACAGGTAAAGACCGGTGGGAGCTTCTTTCACCGGTCTTTCCTGTTTGTTGACATATGGTTTTGAAAAAAAAGTTTACTTTCGGGGTATAGCGCCAGAGATCATTCAGCGCGCCAGCAATCAGACCAACTATCTTATTATTTATAAGCGTCATTTACTACCGGATTTGGAAAATAACACGGAATCACTGGATGTGCAATTGATTCTTCGGCTACAGGCGGGAGATGAGACGGCGTTTCGTGAGGTATTTGACCGGTTTAATCAGAAAATATACGGCCTGGCCTGTCATTTCCTGAAAAATAAAGAGCAGGGAAAGGAAGTGGTACAGGAAACGATGCTTCGGTTTTGGGAACACCGGTTAAAGCTAAGTACAGATTATGCCCTGGCGCCTTATGTTTATACCATTGCCCGGCGGGTCACTTTAAATATGTTACGGCAGGCGGCCAGTAGCCGTGCTGCTTCCATGAAACTCTGGCAATCTGTTCCTGCTTACCACAATGATACAGAGGAAGCCATACTGGGGGCAGATCTCGAAAGGGTTACCGTGCAGATATTGAATATTTTGCCTCCCCGGCAACAGGAAATTTTCCGTCTGAGCAGGTTTGAAGGGCTCTCTTATGAAGAAATAGCCGTCCGTATGAACATCTCCACCCATACTGTCAAATACCATATGATGGCTGCGCTGAAAGTATTGCGTACCCACTTTAATGAAGCTGAAATTGTTTTTGGCTTCCTGGCATTCTCCCTGTTATTTTAAAAATATATTTTTTTTGACTACCCGATAGGTCCCCTCTGCGTGTATTGCACTATACCGGCTTTTTTCTGCCCGGGATAAATTGTATTTCACGTGGATGAACATCGTATACATCTTTTGCTGACAAAACTGGCAGGCAACACCATCAATGAACAGGAATTTGAAGAATTGATGTTGTTGTTGCGGCAGGCTGAATCCGATGATGCGGTTCAGTCGCCATTCGACAAAACCTGGTCGGGACTTACGCCCGCCTCGCAGCTGTCACCCGTAGAAGCCCAATCACTTTATGACCAGATTAAAGAGAACCCCCGTTTTTCGGAGGATGTTCCCGTTTTGAAACCCCGTCGCTGGCTTGCGTATGCCGCGGGGATACTGGTGTTGATCGGAGCAGGTGTAGCGGCCTGGCTGCTTACCAAACCTGCCGGACAACCTGCTTTGGTGTATGAAGAAGTATTGGCGCCCGCAGGCAAGCGGGTACGACTGGTACTGGAAGACAGCACGGAAGTATGGCTGAATAACGGCAGTAAACTGAAGTACCCGGTTGCCTTTACTGGTAACACCCGGGAATTATATGTTGAGGGAGAAGCCTGTTTTGACGTTACCCGCAGGGATCAGCAGCCGTTTATTGTGCATAGTGGTGATGTAGCGGTGAAAGTACTGGGAACAGTGTTCAATATACAGGCCTATCAGCAGTCGCAGCTGGCGGTAACGGTGGTTAGCGGAAAAGTGAGTGTGGCAGCAGGAACTACCTCATTAGGCATATTACATCCCAACCAAAAACTGGAGTATGAAGCGGCAAGCCGGCAGGCGAAAATTGTTACGGTGAATGCAGCATCATTGCTGGCCTGGAAAAAGGGGGAGCTTATCATGGATAATGTAACAATGGAGCAGGCTGCCGCCATCATTGGGCGGTGGTATAATGTACAGGTGGAACTGGGGAATGACGCCATCCGTAACTGCCGTTTTTCTCTTTCTTTTTTACATGGGGAGAATATCGGGGAAGTGATGAAAATGATCTGTGAGCTCAACGGGTGTTCCTGGAAGATGAGCGGCAGCAACATTATTATCAGTGGAAAGGGATGTTAACACGGTTTATTTATTCATCACTATAATCATGTACCATGAAAAAATTCCACTTCGATTAGCCCGTATAGCGGCAAAGAAATTACGTTATGAAATCAGTTTAAAAAAGTATCGCCGTGGAGGCAACCACGACGATACCTGAAAATTGGTTACAGGTACAGGCAAGTACCCGTAACCGGATGGTTCTTAAACTCAGTATGTCAACCGATTAAAACCAAACAAATCTATGATTTTTTCAGTAAGTAAGGGACGGATGCGCCCTTATGAGCGTCTTATCCTGAACAAAACAATCCTTTGGATTATGAGATGTTCCACGATAACACTGGCCATAGTGCTTTTTTGCTGCCAGCTATTGATGGCTGGCAGAACAAACGGCCAGGATATCCACCAGACAAAAATTGCACTGGGTATTTCGGGCAAAAGCCTGGAGGCCACGTTAAAAGAAATTGAGCAGCAAACAGATTTCCGCTTTGGTTACAGGGCTGCAGAACTAAGCCGTACCGGCGAGGTGAACCTGCCCGCCGGTACGCGGACGGTTGCCGCCACGCTGGATCTCCTGCTGGCAAAAACAAATCTCACCTACCGGCAAAACGACCGCTATATTTTTATTGTGCCTAAACCGGCTCCTTCCAAAACGGTCATACAGGAAAAGCGTATATCCGGAACAGTTACCTCCGCCAAAGGCGAATTGCTTCCGGGGGTAAATGTACGGCTGAAAGGTACCTCTACAGGTGCTAATACCGATGCAGAAGGCCGTTTTAATATCCCTGCCGGCAACAATGAAAATGCTATCCTTGTATTTTCATTTATCGGGTATGTTACAAAAGAAGTACCTGTTGCCGGGCAATCCCATATCGATGTACAGTTGAAAGAAGGCTCCACTGCACTGGGAGAGGTTATTGTAGTAGGGTATGGCACGCAACAGAAAGCCACTACCACCGCCGCAGTATCCACGGTGAAAGGAAAGGATTTTGCGCAAAAGCCGGTGGTCAATCTTACCAATAACCTCGTAGGGCGGGCGCCTGGTATTATTGCAGACCAGGGCAGTGGCGAACCTGGCCAGGATGGCTCCCGCCTTCGCATCAGGGGTACCTCCACCTTAGGTAACGCCAATCCTTTGCTGGTAGTAGATGGTATTTATCGTGATTTTTCCCGGCTGGACCCTGCTTCTATTGAGTCCATCACCATCCTGAAAGACGCGGCAGCAGTGGCGCCCTATGGCCTGGCCGGCGCTAATGGTGTAATACTGGTGACTACCAAAAAAGGTAAAACCGGCGTACCTACCTTGTCCTATAACGGCTATGTTGGTATCCAGAATCCAACGCGTATGCCCCAAATGGTTAATTCATGGGAGTATGCGCTATTAAGTAATGAAGCTAACGTGAACAGCGGATTAAGTCCTGCTTTCACCCCAGAAGAAGTAGCACAATATAAAAAAACTGTTACCGGCGCCGCAGATGCGGATCCCGACAAATACCCCAACAGCAGCGGGCTCCGGGACGTAATACAAAGAAATGCACTGCTCACCAATCACAATGTGCAGCTCTCCGGCGGAACAGAAAAGATCCGGTATTACATGGGATTAGGTTACACCAACCAGGATGGGCAGTTTTCTACCACCAGCCTGAAAAAATATAACGTGTTGGCCAACCTGGAAGTGCAGGCTACCAGCACTACCCGCGTAGGACTATCGCTGAGTGGCTGGGTAGAAGACCAGCAGTACTCCGGCTATGCCGATCCTTACAATGGCGATGCGAACAATCGCTACGCTGCTGCCGGCGGGGGAATTATGTACCAGGCATTCAGAACGCCGCCTACATCTGCCATTTATTACAGCAACGGCCTGTGGGGTAGTTATATTACCAACTCCCTGGTAGGCACCATTAACCACAGCGGTTATGTGAAAAATGAGAATACACAGATCATGACCACCTTTTCAGTAGAACAGCAGTTGCCTTTCGTGAAGGGCCTCAGCATTAAAGGAGTGGCCAGCTATGATCCGTATACTACCTATACCAAAGTATGGCAAACACCGATACCAACCTACAGCGTAAACTTCAGTACTAACCCTTACGAATATACGCAACGGCTGATAGGCCCTGCAAAGCCGTCGCTCCAGCTGAGCAACAGCCAGAATAAAGCGTTTACCTACCAGGGGTATATCAACTATCACAATACGTTTGGTGCACACGATGTTACTTTCCTCGGTGTAGCGGAATCGCGGATACAGAAAGGCTGGAATGTAGATGCCAGCAGGAGGAATTACCCTATAGATATTGATGAACTGGACCGTGGCGGCGTAGCCAACGGCGATATCAGTAATGGCGGATCTTCTTCAGAACAGCGGCAGGTAGGTTATGTATACAGGTTGAGCTACGGCTATGCAGGTAAATATCTGGCGGAAGTGTCCGGCAGGTATGACGGTCATTATTATTTTGCTCCCGGCCGTAAATACGGATTCTTTCCCGCGTTTTCACTGGGCTGGAACATAGGCCAGGAGAACTTTATAAAAGACCACTACAGCTGGATCAATTTACTGAAGATCCGGGCTTCCTATGGCGAATCCGGTAATCTTGCAGGAGGTCCGTTCCAGTATATGAGCGGTTATGCCGTTTATAATAATGCCGCAGTATTGGGAAATGCACTTACTACGGGGATCTATGAAACCATCCAGGGAAATGCCTTTATCACCTGGGAGCGGGCAAAGAAAACAGATATAGGGGTAGATGGAATTTTGTGGGATGGCGCCCTCACATTCGGAGTGGATTATTTCTATGAAAAGCGTTCGAACATGCTGGTGCCGCCTACGGTAACTGTACCAGCGGAGTATGGAACAGGACTGTCTGAATTAAATGCCGCTGTTATGAGTAACCATGGGATTGAGCTGAGCCTGGGTACTTCGCATACTTTTTCCAATGGGTTAAAGCTGGATGTCAATGGCAACTTTACTTATGCGCAAAATAAGCTGTTACAGATATTTGAATCGGATGCCACTTTTAATAATCCCAATCGTCGCCGCACCGGCCGGGCCAACGGTACCCAGTTCGGATTAAAGGCGCTGGGCTATTATAAACCGGATGATTTTAATGCAGACGGAACGTTGAAAGCGGGCATTGCCTCCCTGGCCAATGCACCGGTGAAGCCCGGAGATCTCAGGTATGCAGATCTGAGTGGCCCGGATGGTAAAGCCGATGGTGTGATAGATGATAATGATGAAACCGTGATCGGTCGCCCCAACGGCGTACCGCAAATGATCTTCGGCTTATCGCCTGCCATATCCTGGAAAGGTTTCGACCTGAACTTCCTGTTACAGGGTGCCGCGCAGATCAGTTTACCGGTGGGCGGTAACCTGGTATATCCTTTCGATCAGCAGGGTTCCGCCAGCAAGTTATATTATGATAACCACTGGACGCCAGCCAACCCGGATGCATTATATCCGCGTGCTACCAATCAGCCGGTGGCCTACAACACCCGGTTCTCTTCCTGGTGGGTGAGAGATGCATCTTATCTGAAACTGAGAAGCGCGGAATTTGGTTACACCCTGCCGTCTTCCCTCACCAAACGCTGGTATATGCAGCAACTGCGCGTATATGTGTCCGGGCAGAACTTATGGACATGGACGCCAAACATGAAGGAAATGATTGATCCGGAAGCCCGTTCTTCTAACGGACAGTATTACTTCCAGCAACAGGTATTTTCATTCGGACTGAACGTAACCTTTTAACATCCAAACCGCCAACAGCCATGTTCAAGATAAAACAATACCCTTTATTACTGATTGCTATGCTCCTGTTTATTTCCTGTAAAAAGGATTTCCTGGATGTACAGGCACGCGATAGGGTGGGAGATGATGCCGTATGGGCATCTACCAACAATGCCGACCTCTTTCTCAACGATATTTATAACCAGTTGCCGGATCTCAATAATGAAACGGAACACCTGGAACAATATACAGATAACTCAGATGTAGGCGTTACCTGGATGGCCGGTTACAGCAGTATCCGGGTGGCTAATATTACGCCCTCCAACCTGCCCCGCGGACCGTGGGACATGTGGTACTGGGGTAAAGAAAGTAACAATGACACCCGCACCGGGAACTATGAGAAAATCCGGAAATGCAATCTCTTTATTACAAAAGTAGGTGCGTCCGCATTACCGGAAGATTATAAAAAAGAAAGAATTGCTGAAGCCCGTTTTCTGAGGGCCATGTACTATCACTGGTTATGGATGGCTTATGGCGGCGTACCTGTTATCACTAATGTGCTGGATAATCTTACCCAGGGAGATGATATTTATGTGCCTAGAAGCACGGCTAAACAAACGTTCGGATTCATCGATAAAGAACTGGGAGAAATTGCAGACATCCTGCCCGAAAAACAGTCCGAACCCGGCCGTGCCACCAAAGGTGCAGCACTTACCCTGAAAGGCTGGTGTGAATTGTTTTATGCCAGCCCGCTACGTAATTCAGGAGATGTGGCCAATCCAGGCGGTGATCTTGAAAGATGGAAACTGGCTGCGAAAACCAATAAGCAGGTAATAGATCTTGGCGTGTATGATCTTTATCCCGACTTCCGTAACCTGTTCCTCCGGGTGGGCAACAATAGCACAGAATCCATTTTTGCCAGGCAGTATATGGAAGGGAAAGGCGGACAGCTGGAAGGTAAGGAAGGACCTACCATTGTAAACGGCGTACAGCAGGCATGGGGCAATTTTCAGCCCACACAGGAACTGGTAGATGAATTTTCGATGGCCAACGGTAAAGCGATCTATGAGCCAGGTTCCGGTTATAACCCGCAACAACCATATGTGGGAAGGGAAAAAAGGTTTTACCAGACCATCCTCTTTAATGGTTCGCCCTGGCAGGGAGATACGCTTCGCATGGTAGTGGGCCTTGGACGGAAAACAGCCAACGAAATAGATCTCGGGTATACCAGCGATGTTACCCATACCGGCTACTATGCCTGCAAGCGGCTGGACGAAAAGATTGTGGGAAGTGATAACCGCGCCAACAGCACATCTTACCAGAACTATATGTTTTTCCGCTTTGGAGAAGTGTTACTCAGTTTCGCAGAAGCAGAAAATGAAGTGAATGGTCCTACAGCGGAAGTGCTGGCGGCAGTAAACAGGGTGCGTACACGCGCCGGCAACCTGCCTACAATAGAAGCTACTTACGGAACCGTGAACAAACAACAGATGAGGGATATTATCCGCCGGGAGCGCAGGGTGGAACTTGCGTTTGAAGACAGGCGCTGGTGGGATGTGCTGCGCTGGAAAATTGCAGACCGTTTGATGGATGGTTCAACAGGCGTGTTGAACCGGCCTGAAAAAGGCATGGTCATAACGGGAACGACTACCCTTACTTATACGCCTTCAAATGTGAGCAACCGCCTGTTCCTGCCAAAAATGTACCTCATGCCTGTTCCGCAGCATGTACTGGACCGCAACCCTGCAATCCGTGCCCAGAGCGGCGGGGAAGACAACTGGCAGAACGGGCAGAATCCAGGGTATTGATTTTTGCACTCACCTCCTTTAATTCCGATTTTATGAACAGATTATCCAGCTATATTTTTTTCCTGCTCATCACAGGCGTTATTGTTTTTACCGCCTGTAAGAAGGATCATTCCGCTACGCCAACCGTATACATGCCCAACGCATTGGGTGTGGTAAAGGTAACGTTTGAGATGGCAGATACGCCTTACATAGTACCTGTGAGCGCCGTTATTACCGGCTCGGAATATGCCACGGTAGTCAATGCGGTAGCCGGCAACGATATTGTAGTACACTTTAAGGCAGACCCGGCAAAGGTGGATTTCTTTAATGAACAGAATGGCACTGATTACCGTGTATTACCGGAAGGCAGCTACGAAATGCCCGCTGTTGCTACTATTACGAAAGGCGCTTCTATTACCGCAGCAACAGGACTGAAAATTTATGCCAAAGGGAAAATAGACCCTTTCCAGGATTATATGATCCCTGTCAGCATTGAAAACATTGAAGGAGCCAGCGCCAGCGCTTACCAGCAAACTACTTACTATGTGGTAAATGCTACCGCAGACCTGAACAGCATGGTGCCTTATGACCAGGCTAAATGGACAATCGCAGGCTTTTCTACGGAAGAACCGGCGGAAGGTGGTGGCAACGGGCTGGTCGCAAGAGCGATAGACAACGACCCGTCTACCTTCTGGAATTCCAAATGGTCTGGTGGAGAACCCGGCCCTCCCCATTATTTGATAGTGGATATGGGAGAAGAAAAAGCGGTACATGGCATCGGCATCATGGACCGTTATTTTGAAGGCAGCTGGCAAACCGATGGCCACGGCCAGCCACAGGATATAACCGTTTCCGTTAGTGCGGATAATGCCGCCTGGACAGACGTAGCTGTATTAAAAGATATACCGCACGATCCCGGCCAGCCCTGGTACAAATATTTTGTATCTACGCTGAAACAGGCACGGTACGTGAAGTTCACCGTAACAAAGGTATACGGCACTTCCAGTACCAACATTGCGGAGGTACAGGTGTTTTAATGCAGGCACCACACTTCTTCCACTTATTTTATCACAACAGATCACATTTCTTATATGAGAAATAGCCCGACTTTTGCCTTGTTTATAGCCACTATGCTGGCAGTTGTTACCGCCTGCGGTAAAAAGAATACTGTTGAAGTTCCCGTAACGCCGCCACCAGGAACAGATACCACCATACTAAAAACTGGTGTGCTTCATCAAAAGGGAACAGCGCTCACGGCATTGTGCGTGATTCCTGCCAGCTCACTCACCGCGGAACAGAAAGTGTTGATCGCCACCCTCCAGGGTGTAGTCGCAAAAACTTCCGGTGAACAAATATATATAGATGAAGGAGGCGCTTCTTCTGTATGGAAAAATTATCTCGCTGAAAAATATAAAATAAGGATCACTAACTATACGTCGTGGGCGGAACTGCTCCGTCATTTCGCTCCTAAAGTGAGCGGCTATGTGCTGTATAATCGCGCTAAAAATATCAGGTCCCTCAGCGCTGCCAATTCCCTGTGCGGCCCCATGAATGCCATTGCAGTGGATGCCAGCCTGGAAACGGCGGTGATCACTGCCGGTATTAAAACAAAAAAAGCGGATATGCGTGCCCGTGATGAGAAGTGGGTGTGGGAACATTATCCTGCAACATTCAGCCGGTCGTTGGCCGCAGAACAGAACCCTGCTATTGATCACCATCTCCGGGATTACATTACGCTCACCAATGCGTTTACTTTTTACGACGGGGAAACACCCTGGCGTGCCGATGTGTTAAAGTCGCTTCAACCGGAAGCCTTTTGTTTTGGATACGGCAAGGAAGAGTTTTCAATGGTAGCCAATGCAGCAACTGCCGGCGTTGTAATGTTACCAACCGATCTGGCAGCTAACCTGGCGCCGCTGAGCAGCATATACGACGAAACGCCGTTAAAACAACCGGGCCGCACTGCGCCGGCAGCAGAACAAAATGTACACTATGTTACTTTCCTGCTGAGCGACGGCGATAACGTGGGCTACGATCTGTGGAGTATGCAGCAGTATTTTAGTCACCCGCTGAGAGGCACATTCAACATGGGCTATACGATCAGCCCTTCCCTGGCAGACCTGGCGCCTGCGGCCATGCGCTGGTATTATGAAAAGGCAGCCAATACAGATAAAGGCAGGGATTTCTTTGTAGCCGGGCCAAGTGGAAGCGGATATACGTTTCCCAGTAAAATGCCGGCAGCTGCACTCGATCAATACCTTCTCCGCCTGAATACTTTTATGGAGAAATCCGATCTGAATATTGTGAACATCCTCGACCAGGGTGCGCTGGAAAGAATGGACCTGTGGGATAAATATCTTGCGCAACCAAACATAGATGCGTTATTATATACCGGTTACGGAGAAGCGCCCGGTGGCAGTATCCGCTTTTCCGCCAATGGTAAACCCATTATAGAAGCGGGCGATAACCTGTGGGCAGGGTTGGAAGAAGAAGCTACCGTGATCAGCAATATCAATGCAAGACCAGCAGACCCGCATAGCCGTTCGGGTTATACACTGGTATTTGTACATACCTGGACAAAAGACATGTCGGCCATAAACACAGTAATCGCCGGACTAAACAAAAATGTGCGGGTAGTAACCCCGGACGCTTTTGTGCAACTGGTACGTAAAAACCTGGGCACGAAATAACGGCTGCGCGTATGTTGTCTTACTCGCTGATTACGCTGATTATACTGATTTGCCTGATTTTACTTTTTGGATTTTATAAAGGATTTTAAAAGATTTGGGGAGATATAAGCGAATACATCCGCTTATATCTCCCCAAATCTTTTAAAATCAAAAGTGATCAAATCCCCTGAATCAGTATAATCAGCGTAATCAGCGGGAAAGACAAAATACGCTTATAGCACCAGCTGCCGGTGCAACCGCATCAGCGTATCTTCCGCATTGGCGCTGCAAAAACCGGGGTGTACCCTCGATGTTTGCACTACGCTGCTGCGCGTAGCTGTTAGCCAGCGGAAGCGGCTGGCAATATCCAGTGCCCCGATCGGGCCGCCTGCTTTGCCGCCTTTGGAAATTTCCACAAAGGCATCCAGGTAGGGGCGGATGGTGTTGACATCTGTTTCAGGGGAAAGTGCGTGTAATTTTTCTTCGTTTAATGTATATACTGCCCGTAAAAATTTTTGTTGCCTGCAATAGAGGATAACACCAACATTCAGAAACTCTTCCCGCTCTACGCTTGGCACCACCCGTATTACAGCGTATTCATATAAGTGATTGTCTTGCATGTTGTGCTTCTTTTACAAAAATGCCGGAGTGGCTGATCCGGTTTGTTAAAAATTCAAAATATACCTGGCGTCTTTCTTCCGGTGTAACATCGTTGCTGTCGTCGCTGCGCAGCCATTCTTCGGGGATGATGTTTACCACGGCGCGTATCCGTTCCGGCGTGAGGATCAGGTTGAAGGCGGCATCTACCTGTTCCAGTTCACTTGCCTGTGGCAGCAGCACATGATCTTTTACCTGTACAAAGGGGCGGAGGGATTGTTCCTGCCAGTTTTGCCAGGAGTGGTGGAAATAGAGCGAGGCGCCGTGATCAATAAGCCATAGTTCATTGCGCCACATGAGCATGTTGGTGTTGCGGGCGGTACGGTCTACGTTGGTCAGGAGGCAGTCGAGCCACACGATCTTCGATGCAGTTAAAGCATCGATGGTATTTACCGTAGGGTCGTATGTGGTGGCGCCGGTTAAATAGTGCAGGGCAAGATTGAGGCCCACGCTTTTTTTCAGGAGGTCCTGTATTTCCTCATCGGGTTCTGTACGGCCAAAGGCGGCGTCGAGATGGGCAAATACAAGCTCCGGTATTTTCAGTTTGAGTATCCTGGCCAGTTCACCGCCTATTAGTTCTGCGATGAGCGCTTTTACGCCTTGTCCGGCGCCTCTGAACTTCAGGGCATACAGGAATCCGTCGTCTGCTTCGGCGATGGCCGGCAGCGAACCCCCTTCACGTAACGGCGTTACGTAGCGGGTTACATTCACCGTTCTTAGCTGAAGTTGAATATCGTCTATCATCTGATAATCTGGTTATCGTTTTCTAATATGAGTCTATAGTCAAACAAAGTAACCAAATATCAGGCACTTTTGCCACAGGGCTTTTATATAGCGGTTACGCTTTGCAGCTCCTTTCCCATAAAAGCCGCATAGGCAGCCGCTGCGGTGTCTACTGCTGTTTTCTTGCCGGGGGAAACCAGTTGTGTGGTAAGGGCAATATGCCGGTTCCCTTCTTTCCGGTTCCAGATACCACCAATTTTTCCATTGATCACTACTACGGGCTTAAAGATGCCATAACCGGCGGTGGACTGATGTTCAGCCGGGAGAATATCGCTGCGGTCTTTGTAGGCTACGGCGTATTCATCGTACCAGGGCAGGAGCAACGTAGAGGGAGCGGTGCGTTTAGTCACTGGCGTACCGCCGGTAAACCAATAGGCCTGGCCGTTAACGACCGTGTGAGTAAGCTGTGCTTTATTGAGGTGCAGTCCTGTTTTGATATCGGATATATTTAACCCGCTCCACCACTGGAAGTCCTGGATGGTAGCAGGGCCCCTGCTGCTGAAGTAACACAGGGTGAGGCGGGCGATGGCTTCTTCCCGGGCGGGCGCCGCGGTGGCGGGTGCGCGGTCGGCGAGCAAGGCATAGGTAAATTGTTTTCCCAGCCGGGGGCCGCTGCAGATAAGTCCATCCAGCTCGGCATCCATCAGGAGAAATCCGAGCCGGATATCATCGGTGTTGATCTTTGCTTTGGCGAGCAGCGGAAGAAGGGCGGTGCGGGGAAGGTAGGTATGATCGTTGAGCGCTTTGGTAATAATGGCGCTGCTGCGTTTCAGGTCTTTGTCGGAGATGCCCAGTTTTACATGCAGCCGTTTATTAAAGGCTTTTATCTTAGGCGCTGTCAGTTGCAGCATCCAGCGGATGTCTTCCGGCGCCACAAAGTGCCAGGTAGGGCGCAGGACATGGGTGCGCAGGATCTTACCTTCGTTAAAATCCTTTTCAATGGAGGCGTCGGTGCTGCCTTTAATGCGGTTCCCGATGGCCCATTTGGCGCCTGCATAATCCTGTGCCTGGATGCAGCCCATCCAGCGTACCAGGTCGGCTGGCCGGGTAAACCGGGAATGGAGGAGCTGCTGTTGATGCAGCCGGTGTTGTATGATCTGCAAGCTGTTCATATCCCAAAATTACCGGTGGGGTGTGACAACAGTATGTCAGTTGAGAAAACGGGTCAGGAAACTTTTTTCAGCATTTCCCGCAACCGGTCTTTTACCAGGGTTTTAAGGGAAGCGGGTGTAATAATGTCCGCCTGGTCGGCGAAGGTGATATACCAGCGGGAAAAGGCTTGTATACAGGGCGCTTCAAACTCCATGCGGGTGTGGGTTTTACCTGCTTTCTCGTTGTTAAAGCCATAATTATATTTCTGTTCTGTAAGATACCGGGCCATATCGTTATGAACGTTGATCACTACCGGGAACGACTGCCCGTTATTTTTAGGTTTGTTTGCCAGGTATTCTGTCAGGGAGATGTGTTCCTGGTGAAATGGCCGGCCGGTATCTTTTACCGAAAGCATCCGCTCTGTTCTGAAAGGATGATATTTTTTGGAGGTGGTACAAAAGGCGATGGCATTCCAGCTGCCGTTTTCCCGGAAAATACCAATAGGCTCTATGTCCCTTTCGTTAACGCCGTTTTCGGTAGCATACCGGATATGCAGTACTTTCTTTTCACCTACTGCCCTGATGAGCAGGGGAAGGGTATCGTTGAGCAGGTGATTATGTTCAGATACCTTATGCTTAACGGCAATATTTTCTTCCAGGTCTTCTAGCACTTTTTTCTGTGCATTACGCAGTACAGCTTTTACTTTGAACATGGCGCCTTTAAAGCGTTCGCTGTTTTGCAGGTCGGCATGGTGTTCCAGCATTTTTTCCGCCATCAGGAATGCAATCACTTCTTCTTCGGTAAACATCACCGGCGGCAGGCGATAGCCTTCCATAATGGAATATCCCAGTCCTTTTTCGCCGATAACAGGCACCCCGGCCTGTTCCAGCGAACGTACATCGCGGTACACTGTACGCAGGCTTACATCAAAGCGGTCGGCAATTTCCTGGGCCAGCACCAGTTTTTTGGATTGCAGGTGAATGAGAATAGCGGTTAATCGGTCGAAGCGGTTCATTGTTGGAATCAGTTGTAGGTTGAAGTAACTAAATTACTGATTTCCCGGGATATCGTTTTTGCGCCGCGAATATTACCTTTGCCGGCACAGATAATAGCTTAAAGTTATGATGAAACGTTTGTTTGTTGTAGTATGCCTCCTGGCGGGATGGGTAACCGCCTGTTTTGCACAGTCGGATGAGTACCTGAAAAAAAAGAATGTCCCCGATACCATTTTACAAAACCGCACCCTGTTACTGGCAGGTACCTTTAATGCACAGAAAGCGCTGCTGCAACTGTTCCCCGGGAAATATTATAATCTCACCAAAGATAGTTACCGGAATGAGCTGATCAACTGGGAATGCAAAACCTGTAAACCCAAACCCTACCCGGATGTAAACGAAGACGGCAACCCTGTATTTCCTTACCCCGAAGGCGTGGCCACCCGCCTGATCAATGAAATGGATTTTAAAGATGCCACAGGCTTACAGTATAAGGTGATCAGCTTTAACCACTCTGTATTTGATGAAGAAGGTTTCCAAACCTCGCGGTTCACCGGCGGACTCCTCGGGCTTGCCAAGTTTGTACTCACCGATCAGGGCTGGAAACTAAGGATGTTTCAACCGGCTATCCAGGCATACGGTGCTTTTTCTAAGTGCCCCACGCCAAAGCCACTGCTGATAGGCGATGATCAGTATGCGTTTATGATTAAACATAGCAACGGACCTGCAGGTGGCCCGTATTATGGCGATTATTTCCTGGTTGCGGGGGTCAATGGCGGCTACCAGCAGGTAATGGCTGCTCACAATACAGAACGAACAGAAGTGGGAGCGGAGGAAGGGTTATCCAGCTGGAGCAGTGAGTATACGGTACCGGCGGGCGACAAGAAGTACTTCCGCGATATTGTAATCACCTTTAAGGGAACCGCTACTGCCACGGATACCGACGGGCTTCCGGATGAAGTGAAAAGCCTGCTGAAAGGCAAAAAGAAAATACGGTTTACGGCCGTGAAAAAGTATGTATACATGGGCAGCAGCAAAGGCTATCAGCTGCAGCTGCCGGTGAAAGCTACGTTAATCAACTGATGTCGTTTCCAGGGCAGGCAATTTTAGGCTGCGCCCTGTGATTTTTTTCCGGTGCATGGCGCCCCATACCGTTAATGAATGGAGCACATCCCCCAGTGTATCACTGTAATCAGTCAGCTCATACTCCATAAGGTGACTGCCGGCTACCGGTATTTTTCTCACGAAACCATTCAGCTCCAGCTCTTTCAGTTCATTCGACAATACCTTTGCCGAAATACCTTCCACTAAACGCTGCAGTTCATTAAACCGCCTGCGGTGATCTATCATGGCCACAATGATCTTCAGTTTCCACTTGCCGCCAATGGCATACATGGCGTCTCCCACTGCTGCGAGTGAGGCGGAACACACTTCCGCTGAAGGATGACTTTTCTTATCCATTTGTATATATTTTAATTTCCCCGGGGTTAGCAGTAACCAAAGGTAAGTAGTTTTCGAAATACGCGGAGGTTGTCTTGAGCGCTGATTACGCTGATTATGCTGATTATGCGGATTGGATCAGGTTGGATTTTAAAAAGATTCGGGGAGAAGTAAGCGCAGATTGCAGCGAATTTTGTCTTTCTCAGGATTACGCTGATTTTACTGATTTTACTTTTTGGATTTTATAACTGATTAAAATATTCAGGGAGATACTAGCGAATATATCCGCTTATATCTCCCTGATCCTTTAAAATCTGATAAAATCCAAAAAGTAAAATCAGTAAAATCAGCGTAATCCTGAGAAAGACAAAATTCGCTGCAATCTGCGCTTACTTCTCCCCGAATCTTTTTAAAATCCAACCTGATCCAATCCGCATAATCAGCATAATCAGCGTAATCAGCGCTCAAGACAACCTCCGCGTGTTATTTACTCAGCGCATCGAAGTCCTCGTCAGAGAGCGTGATCGATCCTGCTTTAAGGTTTTCTTCCAGGTGGGCAATGCTTTTGGTGCCAGGTATCAGCAGGATGTTGCTGGCGCGTTTCAGCAGCCAGGCCAGTGCAATCTGGGCCGTGGTGGCATGGTGGCGGGCAGCAATTTTGCTGATCTTGTCTTCCAGGGTATGCGGACCGGAAGCCAGCGGGTACCAGGGAATAAAGGCAATGCCTCTTTCAGTGGTATAATCCAGTACGGATTCCCATTGGCGGTTACCGAGGTTATACAGGTTTTGTACAGACACAACAGGTACTACCTTTTCTGCCTGCTCGATCTGTTCAATAGTTACTTCAGACAGCCCCACATGTTTAATTTTACCGGCTTTTACTGCCGCTACTACCGGCGCCAGGGTTTCTTCCGCCGGGATGTTAGGATCGATGCGGTGCAACTGCCAGAGATCTATTACGTCCGTTTTCAGATTTTTGAGGCTTTCGTCAATGTCTTTGGCAATCCATTCCGGGCGGCCATCGGGTACCCACTGGTTGGGGCCGGGGCGCTGAAAGCCACCTTTGGTAGCGATAATGAGGCCTTTTTGATAGGGATGCAGCGCATCCGCAATGAGGCGTTCATTGGTACCCGGACCATAAGCCGCTGCCGTGTCGATAAAGTTTACGCCGGAAGCCACCGCCTGTTGTAATACCTTAATGGCATTGGGACGGTCAGCTGCATCGCCAAATACGCCGTTGCCAGTTAATTGCATGGCGCCGTAACCCACGCGGTTAATATTGAATTCGCCTCCTAAAAGAAAGGTGGCGGCGGGAGATATTTGTGTTTTTTCCATTTTTTTGATGATTTGCTGGATCAAAGGTAGGGGTAACGGCTGATCCGGAAATTGTGAAAATAACAGGAAGAGTTGTATAAATCAAAGAATGAGGGGAGGGGGCTACTCATTGACGGGCCTATCCGTCAACGCATGAATAAACGCTATCAGGTCTTTGATCTCCGCCTCCTGAAGATTCAGCGGCGTGGAAGAAAGCGTTTGATAAGGATCAGTCATTCCCACTCCATTGCCGCCGCCGGCATTATAAAATTCCATTACTTTTTCAAGATCCCGGAATGCACCATTATGCATGTAAGGAGCGGTCATAGCGCTGTTGCGTACGGTGGGCGTTTTGAAGGCGCGCTGATAATAAGGAATCCGGAAAAATTCAAACCTGCCGGCATCCGTATCGCGTTGTGGATGTTGAAGATCATCGTTGGCGGGCATGCCGAGGTTTTCAAATTCCGTGAACTGGTATAAGGGCGGTGTGAGGCCGTTGAACAGCGGGGCAAAGTGACAGGTAGCGCATTGCGCTTTCCCGGTGAATAAGTTGAAACCCCGGATCTGTGCGAGTGTCATGGCGTTTTTGTTGCCGGCAAAATATTCATCCATTGCGCTGTTCATCGGTGCGAGGGTGCTTAGGTAAGCAGCAATGGCGGTGGCCAGGTGTGGCATGGATACGGCGGCACTGTCTTCCGGGAAGGCCGCCGCAAAGGCTTCACGGTAATGCGCGCTGTCTTTTAACCGGCTGATGATCACGGCAGGGTGACCGTTCATTTCCTGTGGGTTACTGATCACGGTAAGTATTTGTTTTGATAAAGTACCGGCTCTTCCGTCCCAGAATTGCGCGTATTGGAATGCGGCATAGGTAAGGCCCGGCGCATTTCTTCTTACCACTGTTTTATTATCCAGTGTCCTACTGGTGGGGAGTCCGTCGCTGAAGTATAATTCTGGCCGGTGACAGGTACCACAATGGCGGGTGTTGTTCCCGGAGAGTGCTTTTTCGAAGAATAATCGTTTCCCCAGTGCCTTTTCATTTTCCGTATATACGGCGCCGTTAGTAAAGGCTTTGAGATCTATCGCGTTTTTACTGAAGAGGTGTGGTGCGTTATAGTTGAGCGCGCTGCGGGTGTGCTGGTCCAGCTGTAAAGCGCGTATCAGCGCGCCGGTGCTCTCCTGCAGGGGCAAACCGCAGGCGGTGAGGAATTCCAGCCGGTTAAAATCGTCGAAACCCGGATGCGTTTCGAGGTATTGTATACAAACGGTGAGGTAATGGGCTACGGATTTTGTTTCGGGAGAAGAGGTGCTGAGCCAGGGTTCCATCACCGCCTGGATGGTTCGCATCGATTGTGCGGTTTCTGCAATACCTGTTTTTAACTCCGGTGCATCGTAGCCGGTAATGCCTCCTGCGTATAGGCGTACCAGTTCGAGCCGTATACTTTCCATAATGGCTTTGTCGCTGGTGGTAAACTGGTAGAGCAGCGACGTAAGATCGGCGGCGGCAGCACGGATTACCAGCGCTTCTGTTACCAGTTCTTTTTTCCGGGAGAAAGGATCTTTCTCAAACAACAGTACCGCTATCTGCTGTAACCCTGATGGCGCCTGGTATTCCATGTACGGTTCATCTATTTCCGTTTTGGCCGGGCGGTTATACACCATGGAGGAAGAGAAGAAAAAGTAATCAAGAAAAAACTCGATCCTTTTGTATTGTAAGCGGCATTTTTTCAACGCTTCTTTAGCAGCCATAAGGCTGGCCGGATCATCTTTATCAATCGCCTGTATGGCCTGTTCCAGTTCCAGGGAAGCCGCCGAAAATCCGTTGGCGCCCTCCCTGAAAATGGCAATGGTATGAGTAACACCGCGGTCATCCGTGGATGGTGCAAAGCTATAAGCTACCAGCAGGCTGAATAATAGCCAGATGATCTTATTTCGATACATATACGGTGAAAGTATCTTTTACATTGTTGTATGCATCCACTACGGTATATTTTGTGGTGGAAGCAGTGGGTGTTACGGTAATACTCCGTGTAGTGTCTTTACGGTTATTCCATTTATAAGTACCAATGAACGACGCGGTTAATGTTGCTGCTTCGCCTTTTTTGATACGGATATTGGTATTCCGGTTTACATTTTTCATCATGGTAAACTGGTCGCGGATGGTGCCATCTGCGCAGATCCACTTCAGGTCGAGGCGGTTGTCCTGTATTTCAAGAATGCTGGAGCCGCCGTGTTCTGCATCTGCAAAATACATGGCATTATGCGGGTAAACCGTTTGTTTGCCACCCAGTTTTCCGGCGGAGCCGCTCACTACGTATACGGTACCGGTGGTGTGTATGCTGTCCTTGATGTATGGTGCGGAATTGCTGCCGCCATCGTACCGGCCGGAAGAATTACTGACATTATGTTTGGCAGGATCAAAGCTGTTAGCCGGACCATAGTGCCCCTTGATCATCCTGGATCTTTCGTAATCATGACTATGCCCGTTCAACACCAGGTCTACCCCGTTGCGCTCCAGTATCCGGATAAAGTTTTCCCGGATGTGTACCAGCTCATCTTCTTCATCGGAATTATGGGAGCCCATAGTATACGGTGGATGGTGCCAGTAGGCAATAACCCAGCCTTTATTTTTATTTTCGGCGAGGTCTTTCTTTATCCAGGTAACCTGGGGACCGGTAGTGTCATACAGGCGGTAGGCGCTGTCTTCTTTGCCATAGCTGTCCAGCGACAAAAAGTGAATGTTCCCGATATCAAAGGAATAGAAAGAAGCCGAGTGGGAAGGTAACCCGCCGGATTCTCCTTCAGATGGCATGGAGAAGTTCTGGTAGTAGTTTGTTTGGTGCGACTGCTGCGCGGCAGCGGCGGAGATATCGGTATCATGGTAGTCATGATTGCCGGGCGCCGGGAACAGCGGATATTTCTTCAGCAGGTCATCTTTATAAACATTAAAAAACTTGCTTTGATATTCCGCGTCGGTGCCGTTGGGATAAGCATTATCACCTAATAATATCCACGCATTCAGGTAATTGCTGCCGATGTATTTTACCAGTTGTTCTTTTACCAGTTGCTGGTTGGGAGAGCCGTCGCCGCAATCACCCAATGCTGCAATGCGGTACAGGTCTGTTTTACCGGCTTCGGGCAGGGTCATAAAGTAATTGTCTGCGTTGCCCTGCAATACCTCCTTATAGCCGCCAATGGAATAATAGTAGCGGGTGTTGGGCTGCAGGTTAGTAAGCAATACTTTATGCTCTGTTACCAGGTTGGCATCGTCTGCCTGCTGATCCAGTTTATCCGGCGCCGTACCGTATTTCACACGGCTGCGGGCAGATGCATCGGTGCGCCAGCGGATCAGCATCTGCTGTGTACCTGCTGCCTGCAGGTAAGGACCACGGATCAGCTTTGCAGCGATGGGATCCTTTTTAACAGCAGCATCCTGCGCCTGCACCGGGCCAAAACCGGCCAACAGGCACAGCGAAGCGAGAAAGATAGATTTCATATATGGGACACTATTTTTTTGTTGGCGCTGATTCCAGCTCTTTACCGGCGATATCTTCCCAGCGATAATAGTGGAAGGTCCGGTCGTCGCTCATCACTACAAATAATCCATGTTTGAAAGTATTGTTCAGCGGCACATTTACCATATCAGAGCCATCGCTGTGGCTGGCACTTACTTTCACTGTTTTCAGCAACGTATGTGTTGTTCCTGCTCTGTTGAAGATATGAAATTTGTTGGCACCCTGGTCAGATACCAGGATATATCCTTTGGTGGGAGACGTTTTATAAATGGAGATGCCTTCGTGATCTTCTGTAAAACCGGTGGTGCCGAAAACTGTTAATTCTTCATTACCTTTTTCGGGATCAGCATAATATTGCCGTACGCCGTACTGTTCATCAGCATAATAAACATAACCGGCTTCGTTATCCACCGCAATGGCTTCTATTTCCTTTTTACCGCTGTAGTGGCCAAACTTACGTACCAGCGTGGCTTTTATTTTTCCTGCACCGTTATCGGAGAGGCGGTATTGCCATAAATAGGTCCCATCCTGCGGACCGGTTTTCCGGCCTGCTATAACATAGTGTTCGTTCTTCTTATTAGTGTAAACAGCTACGCCCATAAGATCACGAAACTGTGTGCCGGTTTCGCCTTCAAATGCCGGGATGCCGCCATCATCGATGGGTTGCATGCCTGGTAATGAATAGAAGCGGAGTTTATGCGTGATGCGTTCCGTGGTAACGGCATAGTCTATACGTTTTCCATTGAGGACTAGTCCATATGCAATGTCCACATTATTGGGGCGTTGCAGGTTGGCTACTACCTGTTTGATCTTCCCTTCCAGGTCAAACACATACAGGGCGCCCTGGGCCGATTTATCGGTACCTATCACCAGGCTCTGGGCGGGATTCTGTGGGTTTACCCAGATCGCCGGATCATCTGAATCAAACTTTACAGCTTCGGTGATAACCGCCGGCTGAACAATAGCAGTATCCGTATATACCTGCCCGTTAGCCCGGCTCGTCGGTCTTGCGCAGGCAAGAAAACACAGCAGTCCGGGTAGAACTGCTGCGGAAAATAATATATTGCGTGTAGTCATTACTGTGAGATCGCTGTTTTAGTTTTTAGTGCCAAATGCACCAATAAAAGACGAAGGAGCGGGAGAAGCGTAATTATTCCCATTCAGCTCCAGACCGTTCGGGAAATTACGGGTAAAAGCAGTGGTACCCTTGCCCAGCGCGGGTGAACCGGCCTGTAAATGAAAGTCCCAGCTGGTGTTAAAGTCAGGGCTATCCATTGGTGTGTTCAGCGGATAACTTACAAATTTCGGATCATTCTCACCGGCTTTGGTACCAATAACGTCGTTGGCGCCGCTTACAATATCTTTCGCAGGCTGGAACTGGTCTACGGTAGTTTGATTAAAACCATAATAAAGATTGTTGCTGATCACGGAGCGACTGTCCTCTACTTTTTTAGTATCTCTCTTAATACCAAATCGTGTGTTGGCAAACAGGTTATTGTGCAGCTCCACGAATACCGTGGCTTCCACCCAAACAGAGCCGCCTTTTACAGTAGGTCTTCTCCAGCCGGTGTTGAGCATGGTGTTGTTATACGCAATTACGTGCGCCTGCGGAGTGCGCTCACCAGAGTTGGATAATTTAAGGGCGTTGGTGTTGGTAGAGTAAAAGAGATTATAACTTACATCCGCAATACAGCCGGATTTGATGTTAATACCCTCTCCGCCGGTGATACCGGTGGTGTAGAATTTATTATTGGAGAAGATGATCTTACCACCTTCAATATAGGTGCAGTCTTCATTAAAATTGCGGAAGATACAGTTGTTAACAACCAGCTTACCATTCACATTGCTGTACCATAACGCGGGTAGCGCTTCGCCGCTCACAGCTTTATACAGGCCCAGTTTTACAGAGGTAGATGATTCGGTGGTAACAGCACCACCGTATTCAAGGATGGTATTGTCTAACAATAGCTCTGCACAGGATTTCGCCGCGAGGATACCGCCCCATTGTTTACCAAACTTGCGGCTGTTGGTGCGGTAGTTTTCTTCGATGGTAAACCGCACGGGTTGTTCAGGTGTTCCCATGGAGTACAGGTTTCCTTTTACAATCACTTCCGGTTTAACAAGCGTGTCCATGATCACCAGCACGCCTTCTTCAATCACCAGCGTTTTGCCTTCAGGAACGGTGATGTCGCCGGAAACACGCTGAATACTGCCTTTGGGCCAGATGCCCCACACGTCGCCGTGAACAGTGCCGGAGCCAATGATGCTTTCGCTGAGGTCTACATCGCTGTTTGCTTTTTTACAGCCGCTGACAATAGTCAGTATCAACGCAGCGTAAAAGAGAATATTTTTATATTTCATGAGATGAATATTTTAGAATGAGTTTATAACTTGTAACGTACGCCGAGCAGGTAGGTTTGTTTATAATATTCTTTCCTGATCAGGGTTTCATTGGCCTTTCCCTGTCCGGGCATATTGGTATTGGCAGGATCCGTTCCTTTGATAAATATTTCTGTGGGTGTGTTCAGCAGGTTACCTGCTTTAACGAAGATGCTGAAGTTGTTTCTGAATCTTTTTTCTACAGAAAGATCCATCTGTATAAATCCTTTCTGCCACAGATCATTATCGATGTACTGGGAAACAGTGTTGATACGCGGACCAGTGTAAGCGCCGGCCAGCTGTGCATCCCATCCATGCTGAATGTCTTTGTACAGCACGGAAAGGTTACCGATGTGCTCCGACTGTCCGTATAAAGGGCGGGTCTGATCCACAGCGATGGTTTCAATGTCGCCTTTATCATCCCGGATCCTCAGACTTTTAGAAGTGGTGATAGAAGAATGGGTATAAGTGTAGTTCGCTTTGAATCCTATCTTACTGAAAAATTTGATATAATCTATTTCCAGGCCGTAGTTACGGGCGGTACCAAAGTTACCGGCAGAATAATACTGATCCTGCGGGCGGGTGGCATCTGCGCGGATGGTATTTTCAATCGGGTCCTGGATCCTTTTGTAGAATACGCCTACCAGCAATTGGTCGGAACGCTTTGGGAACAGTTCATAACGCAGGTCGAAGTTGTCCGCGATAGCGCGCTTCAGGTCTGGATTACCGCGTTCCTGGTAGTCTTCCAGTATAATTTTGGAAGGAACAATTTCAAAGAAGCCGGGACGGTTCAGTGAGCGGAAGTAGGAACCGCGTAAGTTCTGGTGTTTAGATAACTCGTACTTCAGGTTCAGGCTCGGCAATACATCGGTATATACCTGGCTGCCCGTGGGGCGGTCTTCTCCCTGTGGAAAAAACATATGATAACCCTGGTCGGTATGCTCTATGCGTGCGCCACCGGTTATTTCCAGTTCAGCTACTTCAAATTTAAACATGCCATATCCGGATGTTGTTTTTTCGGATGCGTCGTAAGTAAGCGGGTTGCCTACTGCGCCTCCGGGGTTCTGGATCTCCCATACGATATCTGTATAGCTGGTAAAATCTTTGCCATATACAGCATTGATATTCGAAGGTCTGAAGGTATAGTTGTTAAAGAAGCTGCTGCGTTGTTTGTCGCGGTACAGGCCACCGGCGGAGAAATCTACTTTGGTGCCGGCTATCCTGGCAGTGTACGTAAGATCGAGATAGCCCGCGAGATCATTGTCTGTATTACGTTCCCAGCGACGGGAGGTACCGTTGTTTTCAATAGTGGTACGTGTGTCCTGGAAGTTGTTCCGTACCCCGTTTAATGCAATGGTAGTATTGTCCGGCACTTCATTTTTGGCGGAAGAAAACACGGCAGACCACTGCAACTTTAATTTACCCGGAATAATATGGTGATCGCCATGCAGGGTGGAATTGTAGATCTGCTGGGTGGTTTTCCTGGAACGGTTTTCAAACGTCAGCTGTGCATTTCCGGCTGCAGGATCAAATACGCCATCAGAGAAGTTGGTGGTAATACCTTCCCGGGTCTGGAAACTTTGCAGGTTCATATAGGCGTTGTAAAGCGACAGCTTATTATTTTCATTAAACACATAGTCGATTTTCCCGTGAACACCACTGCGCTGCTGTTGTTCGCTGTACTGCCTGTTTTGCATACTGGTAAGCACAGAGTAATGCCCGGTATCCATGTCGTTCTTGTAGAATGTGCTGGTAGTACCGCGATAGGTGTTCTGGAAACTACCGGCGAGGATCACACCCAGTTTATTGTGCAGGAAACGCTGGCCAACAGATAATCCTGCTACCAGGTTGGGAGCGAAGCTTTTGTTTTTATAGTCGAGTGTACCAGTGGCAAAATCTGCGGGAGTGGCATTATAGCTTTTACCGTGCGCTTCGTAAGGTGATTTGGATTGTATGTTGCCGGCATCAAAGGAAGTAAAGCCTTTATCCAGCACCATCTGGCTGTAGCCGGTGGCTACGTTGGCGTTGAGCGACAGTTTCCCCGGAGCGTCTTTCATTACCATGTTCACTACGCCGCCTACGGCATCACCTTCCATGTTGGGGGTTAAGGATTTATATACCTCGAGGCGGTCCAGCAATTCCGACGGGAAGATGTCCAGCGGCACATAGCGGTATTTATTATCCGGGCTGGGTATTTTCACCCCGTTGATAAGTGTGTAGTTATATCTTTTGTCCATGCCGCGGAGAATGGCGTATTGCCCGTCGCCGTTGCTGCTGCGTTCTATGGAGATGCCGGAAACGCGCTGGATCACGTTGGCAACGGTGAGGTCTGGCGATACTTCTATTGCCTGACCGGATACTACGTTCATCACCTGGACGGATTTCTGTTCCAGTTTGCGGGCGGTGTTTTCAGAGGAGGCTTTGGTGCCGCCGGCAATCACTACTTCACTCAGGTTTTTGCTGCTGCGTTCACTGAGGTAGATGTTGAGCGCGGGGTTGTCACTTTCCTGTACGGTAACTTCTTTTGTTAATGTTTTGTAGGTAAGATGGGAAATGTGCAGGGTGAATTTTCCTGCGGTGATTTTTTTAAATTCAAAGGAACCATCAAGACCCGTGAGAGCTACCAGTTTGGTTTGGTCCATTACAACGGTGACGCCTACCAGCGGTTCGCCCGTTTTCTGATCGTACACATGTCCTTTCAGACTGCCGGCGCTGGCAAATGTGACGCTCAGCAGCAGACATAAAAGCGTTGTTAAAAGTGTCTTCATCTTTTGGTGAATTTGATGCCGTTCGTGTTAGTGGCGAATGGCATCGCAAATGTGGGCTGCTGCAAAAAAAAATGCAAGAAAGCAGCGTAAGCAAAACGTAAACAGCGTTAACAACACCGTAAACAAAGCGTGATCAGCGTATACAAACAGGATGTAAGTTGTTGGTAGTTAGGTGTTTATTTGTAACAGGAATCGCCATTACCATTATGTTACCGCAACGTTACCGGAACGTTATGCATCACAGGCTTTGCACAAAAGTGTTGAGCGTATCGCCTTCGGGAATGTTTAATTTTTTCCGGAGACGGTATCTTGCCACCCGTAAACTGTCGGGTGAAATACCAAGAATGGTAGCCATATCTTTTGAGTCCATATTCATTTTATGGAGCGCCAGTAATTTGATATCGTTGTTGGTAAGATCGCTGTGCAACGCATTGAGTTTATCAAAAAACACCTGGTGTACCTGTTCAAAGATGCCGGTGAATTCTTTCCATTGTTTCTCGTGATTGACGGTCTGGTTAATTTTCAACACCAGTTGCTGCAGTTGTTTTTTCTGGTCCCGTTTATCTTCCTGTACCATTTCTGACAGCGTATTCCGCAGTTCATCGAGGAACTGGTTTCGTTGAATCACGTCCAGCGTATGCGTGGCCAGCTGCCTGCTTTTTAGCTCCAGCTGGTCTTTCTGCACGCGGTTTATTTCGGCATTCCGTTCAGATACGGTCTGGGCCTGGCTGATCTTCAGCTTCTGGCGGGAAATGGTGAGCAGGCAAAGGAGGATGAGTAACACCACTACAATGACTACTGCCGTGTAAATGATGCGGTTTATTTTATGGCTGTTTTCCAGCTGGAGGATTTCGTCGTTCTTTTTATTGGTATCGTACAGGATCTGAAGGAAATTCATCTGCTGGTTGTTTTGGGCAGAGTAGATGTCGAGCAGGCATTTGCGGCTGTACTCCATATAATAAAAGGCGCTGTCGTTCCGTCCGAGGAGATTAAATGCCTTGGCAATGTCTTTACAGGCTGCGGCCTCCTGGTACTTGTTATTGGTTTGCTGTGCCAGGGCGAGTGCTGCTTTAGAATAGGGCAGGCTGTTTTTTACATCGCCGGTTTTCCGGAGCACGTCTCCTATATTATTTAATACTTCTATGCCGGCTATCCGTTCGTGGCTTGCCTCAAAAAGTTGCAGGGCCATGCGGAAGGAGGAGAGGGCGGTATCGTATTTTTCGAGGTCTTCATAAATGGTGCCCAGGTTTTCGTAGATGCCGGCCATGCCGAAAGTGTCGCGTGCGCGCTGGTATTGTGTCAGCGCCAGTTCCTGGAAATACCGGGCGCTGTCGTATTGTTGCTGTTTTTCGTAGTAGTGACCAATGTGGCCATAGGTGGCGGCAATGCCGGCGGGATCATTTACCTGCCGGTACAGCTGAAGGGCTTTATCGTACTGCATTTTGGCGCCTGGCTTATTAATATTGCGGTAATAGAGCTGGCCCATATCATTGAGTACGGCCGCTTCGGCGGCTTTATGGCCGGTGGCGGTAAAAAGAGTGGCCGCCTGCTGGTAGTATTCCAGCGATTTGGCGTAGTGCCCCAGGGTAAAACAGATTTTTCCCATCTGGCGGAGGCATTTGCCGGCAGTGGCTTCATCTTTGTTACTGATAGCTGCATCGTGCATTTTGCGCAGGGCAAGAAAGGCGGCATCCGGTGATTCCTGGCTCAGCTTTCCGGCGGCGGCCAGCTGCATTTGCAGGGTGTCCTGCGCAGTGGTGGTGATTGCCGGGAGGACAGATAAGCATACGACGATAAACTGAAAAAAACGTTTCATTTGTAATGACAGCACGTATTAATTAAGTGTAATCAATCCGCAAAGAATGTTTTTTAGTGTTAACTGTATGTTACCAAACGGGCTGCCGCTGACATAAAAATGCTTGCTTACCGATACTATTTTATATATTATTGTGCCGCCGGTTACATTTTTGACCCATAAAATTAGTTCCAGTTAAATATTGATTATGAAAAAGAGAATCTTAGTTACCATGCTGCTGGCCGGAGGAATTGGCGCCGCCAATGCCCAGGAGAAAGCAAAACCTGAAGATACAGAAGTATATACCCCGGTGCCGCCGGAGGTAAAACCCGGAAAAAAATGTGGTGAAGCGCCTTCGGATGCGATCATACTGTTCGATGGCAGCAACCTGGATCAGTGGGTAATGACCGACGACCGGGAGAAACCCGCAGAATGGCTGGTGAACAAAGGCATTCTGACGGTAAACAAGAAGTCAGGGAATATTGAAACAAAGAAGTCCTTTAAGAACTACCAGTTACATATCGAGTGGCGCGTTCCCGCGAATATCACCGGTACCGGTCAGGGCAGGGGCAACAGCGGCGTTTTCCTCGCCTCCATTGGTAAAGGGGATGCCGGTTATGAATTACAGGTACTGGACTCCTATAACAATAAAACGTATACCAATGGCCAGGCCGGAAGCATTTACAAGCAGTCCGTGCCACTGGCTAACCCTACCCTGAAACCAGGGGAGTGGAATACGTATGATGTCATCTGGACAGCGCCCGTATTTGGTGCAGATGGCGCGTTGGTATCTCCCGCAAAAGTAACCGTAACTTTTAACGGCGTGGTAGTACAGAATGGCTACGAGCTGAAAGGCCCTACCCAATACATCGGCCAGGCATCTTACCGCCAGGCGCATGGCGCCAGCCCTATCAAGCTGCAGGCACATGGCGATAAGAGTGAACCGCTCAGCTTCCGGAATATCTGGGTAAGAGAATTACAGTAACAAAAACGAATTTACAGGAGAGGGCTGCCGGAAACGACAGCCCTTTTTTATTTTTTTCTCCCCGTTCCATCATTTTCTTTACTTTTAATACAACGACGTTATGTAAAACTATTCCACTTTATCCGGTTCCATGGAGCACGTAAACATTGAAAAGAAATTGTTGCAAAGGGCTGCCGAAGGCCATGAGGAGGCGTTTACCCAACTCTTTTTCCTGTACAGGCATAAGTTGTACAGCTTCCTGCTGCGCTTAACGGAATCTCCCGAAATGACGGAAGACGTAATACAGGACGTATTCCTGAAATTGTGGAAGGACCGTGAAAACCTGGTGAACATTGAACAGTTTGGCGGGTATGTTTACCGGATGGCGCAACACCAGGCACTGAATGCGTTCCGCCGGATGGCGAAAGAAACACTGATCCTGGCTGAACTCACCAGGACGATCAACGATGCCGCCCCCGCTGATGCCGCGGATAACCTGAGTGTCCGCGAGGTGAGGGAAAAGTTACAATACGCGCTCGATCATCTTCCCCCAAAACAAAAACTGGTGTATACCCTGAGCCGGGAACAGGGACTGAAACATGAAGAAATTGCCCGGCAGCTTAATATTTCCCCGTCTACCGTTAATAATCATATGATTGCCGCCCTGCGCACCATCCGCCAGCAACTGGGGCCGCACCTGCATTCCATTACCGGCGCTTCCTGCCTCCTGATGATCATCGATGGCTTCTGCTGAAAAAATATTTTCAGCGACACTAGTTATATCCTTCCGCCCGGGTGTCTATAATACGACAGATTCCGCATTAATGTAAAAACACCGCATGACTTCAGCAAGGATCAGCTACCTGGCAGCACGCTATTTTGATAATACCTGTACACCGGCAGAAAAGCTGGAGCTGGCGGCATGGATCGACCGGCAAACGGATGATACTGTGCTGGAAGCCGTATTGGGAGAAGCCTGGGCATCGCATGTGCCGCTGATCATGATGCCGGATGAAATGTCGGACCGTATTGTGTCAGCCATGTTTGGCCGTGCGCCGGAGGTCCCCGTGGTACAGGCGCGTACCCGCTATTATAAAATATGGTGGGCAGCTGCCAGTATCCTTGTACTGGGTGGCATAGGCGTATGGGCATGGCAGCATCAGCGGTCGCCATCGCCGGTAGCAGAAAGCAAACAACAACGATATAAAAATGAAGTGATGCCGGGCAGCAACCGCGCCATGCTCACCCTGGCCGATGGGAGCGTGATTGCGCTGGACAGCGCCGGCAACGGACTATTGGGCCGGCAGGGCGCCGTAAAGATCATCAAACAGGCCAACGGTGAACTGGCTTATGTGGGCAACGGCAACGGCGAGGCCATGTATAATACCATGACCACCCCGCGGGGCGGTCAGTACCACCTTACCTTGCCGGATGGCACACAGGTTTGGTTGAACGCCGCTTCTGCGATTACTTATCCCGCCGCATTTACCGGTAAGGAAAGAAAAGTAACAGTAAAAGGGGAAGCCTATTTCGAGGTAACCGCCAATGCCAATATGCCTTTCCGGGTAGCCGCCGGCAACACCGCTATAACGGTACTGGGCACACGATTTAACGTAAATGCCTATACGGAGGAACCGGCTGTCCGCACCACGCTGGTAGATGGTGCCGTAAGCGTAACTGCCGGCAGCAACAGCACCGTACTCCGCCCGCGCATGCAGGCGAGGGTAGGCAAAGATGAAGTATTACACGTTACTGAAAATATAGATACCGATGAAATCATCGCCTGGAAAAACGGGTTCTTCCAGTTTACCGACGCAGATATGCCTGCCGTAATGAGGCAAATAGAGAAGTGGTACGACGTTAAAGTGACTTATGAAGGACCTGTTCCTGAAAAGAGCTTTGGCGGCGGTATGCAACGCTCTTTGCCCTTAACGGAAGTGTTGGGAATACTGGAAGAAAATGGGGTGAAATTTAAGATAGAGGGGAAAAATATTATTGTATTGAAATAAAAAACCACGTTACTGATTCACTATTAAACTTAGAAACACAAATTCCACTGCATAAGCTCCTGTAGTTTATGTATCCTCACCTGTTATGCATAATAAAGCCGGAAACGCTGATAACATTTCCGGCGGCGTCTGGATAACAGAAACAAAAAAGTCGGCGAAGACTCCTTATTCATTCAACCAAACAATGCAAATGTATGCAAATTAATTGTATCGCTCTTTGCAGCCGGACAGCTGTTGCTATTACCCGGAGCGTTATTTCCCGGACAGGCAGCAGGGTTTCCCGGCATCGCACGCTATGCTCAACCAAAATGCTGTTAGCTATGAAGTTAACGATTGTGTTCACATTACTGCTCCTGAATGTAAGTGCCACCGGCCTTTCGCAAACGGTCAGTTTTTCCGGTAAGTCGGTATCACTCAAAGCAGTATTTGCCGCCATTAAAAAACAAACGGGTTACGTGGTGTTCTACGACAACCAGCTGCTGCAAAACAGTACGCCCGTGACCCTCTCCGTGGAAAACGCGCCGCTGGCGGTATTGCTGAATGCTGCCCTGAAAGACCAGGGGATGACTTTTACCATCCTGGACAGAACTATTTCCGTAAAAAAGCAGCGACCGCCACTCACGCTTCCGCCCCTCCTGAAATTGATGATCCCGCAAATGACCATCACCGGCCGGGTAACCGACGATTCCAATACACCGCTGCCCGGTGTTACGGTATTACAGAAAGGTACCAGCAACGCCGTTGTTACCAGCGAAACGGGCGAATACCGGCTTTCCAATATCAGCGATGGCGCCGTGATCGTTTTTTCCTACATCGGGTTTAATAAAGAAGAGATCACCGTGAATGGACAGTATAAGCTGGACGTTCGTCTTACCAAAGCCGCCAACACCGCGCTCGACGAACTGGTGGTTATCGGCTATGGCACCATGAAGAAAAGTGACCTCACCGGTGCAGTATCTACCGTGAAAGGCGATGCCATCGCCTCCCGCAAAACCACGCAGGTATCGCAGGCGCTCCAGGGCGCTGTGCCGGGTGTAATGGTTACCCGCACCAATAACGCACCAGGCGCCGTGGCGCAGATCCGCGTAAGAGGCATCACCACCATTTCTGATGCCGGCGCCACACCGCTCATCATCCTCGATGGCGTGCCCATAGATGATATCAACTCCATCAACCCAAATGATATCGATAATATTTCGGTATTGAAAGACGCCGCCTCTGCTTCTATTTATGGCTCCAGGGCGGCCGCCGGCGTGATCCTGGTCACCACCAAACGCGCAAAGAGCGGTCAGCTGGACCTGAACTACAGCTATGAATACGGCGTGGAAAAGCCTACCAAACTGCCGGATTATGCCAATGCTGTACGCTATATGCAACTTACCAACGAGCTGCGGTGGAACGATAATGGCAATAACGCCAACGAATACCCTACCTATACCAAAGATATTGTGGATAACTACGCCACATTGCATGCACAAAATCCGGATCAATACCCGGATACTGATTTTAGAGGCATGATCCTCAACAACAGCGCACCCCGCGAAACCCATGCACTCAGCATCGCCGGCGCCGGGAAGGCACTGCGCTCCAGGGTTTCACTGGTATATGATAAAGTCGGCGCACTGTACGACGACCGCTCCTACGACCGCCTCACCACACGTATCAATAACGACATAGTCATCAATAAATACCTCACCGCCAGCGTGGACGTGAATTACAAACGCACCATCGTTAAACAACCCGTCGTAGACCCAATGTACAAGATGGGTATCATGCCGCCTATTTACGCGGCCATGTGGTCCGACGGCCGCATTGGCGCTGGAAAAGACGGCGCGAACATATACGTGCAAACAAAATACGGCGGCTTTAACAACAACTGGTTTAATCAACTTGGCGGAAAGGTAGGCATCGATTTTACGCCCATAGAAGGATTGAAAATTTCCGGTGTCGTATCTCCCTTTATTAACTTCGATAAAGGAAAGAAATTTACCCGCAAAGTGCCGTATACGTCTTTCAACAATCCCAACATCATTTCGGGATATATTGAAGGCGCTACGGAAACCAAACTGGAAGAAGTCCGCAATGACAACTACCGCTATACCACCCAGTTTATTGCCAATTATAGTAAACAAATCAAAGACCACAGCTTCAGCCTGATGGGCGGATATGAATTTTATAAGGCGTTCAATGAAGATCTGGGCGCTTCCCGCGGCCAGTATATCCTCAGCAACTATCCTTACCTCAACCTGGGACCACTGGAGTTCCGCGACAACAGCGGCGGCGCATATGAAAATGCTTACCGCTCCTGGTTTGGAAGGGTTACTTATAGCTACAAAGATAAATACCTGTTCCAGGGTAATATCCGCTATGATGCGTCTTCCCGTTTTGCTGCAGGCTACCGCTGGGGTTCTTTCCCCTCTTTTTCCGCCGGCTGGGTCATATCAGAAGAGAAATTTATGAAATCCACCGCGCCCTGGTTATCCTTTGCAAAGCTCCGTGCTTCCTGGGGTTCGCTGGGTAACGAACGTATCGGTAACTATCCTTACCAGGCATTACTGCGCTTTGAAAATAACTCCCTGTTCTATAAAGGCAACAGCGCCGTATCCGCGCAATCTGCCGCACAGTGGCAATATGCGATCCGTGATATTTCCTGGGAAACCACCCATTCATGGGATCTCGGCGCTGATGTAAACTTCCTCAATAACAGGTTACGTTTTACCGGTGATTATTTTAAGAAGACAACAGACGATATCCTGCTGGAGCTGGAAATCCCTGATTACATTGGCTTCGACAATCCTTACCAGAACACTGGTAAAATGTTTACAACCGGCTGGGAAGCGCAACTGGGCTGGAACGATCGCATCGGTGATTTCACTTATAGTGTATCCGTGAACGTGGCAGACTTTGTATCAAAAATGGGCGACCTGGGTGGTACGCAGTTCGTGGGAGATTCTATCAAAAAACAAGGCAGTGAATTTAACGAATGGTATGGCTATTTATCTGATGGCATTTACCAGACACAAGATGAAGTGGATAAATCGGCGAAGCTCAATGCCAATGTAAGGCCCGGCGATATCCGCTACCGCGATGTGAGCGGTCCGAATGGCGTACCCGATGGCAAAATATCCCCTGAATACGACCGCGTATTGCTGGGTGGTTCGCTGCCCCGCTACCAATACGGGATCAATTTGCAGGGCGGATTCCGTAACTGGGACCTTGGTATCGTATTCCAGGGCGTAGGCAAACAAAACTCCAGGCTTACTGTGGATATGGTACGGCCCCTCATGGAAAATTTCGGCAATTTCCCGGCTATCCTCGATGGCAATTCCTGGAGCAAATACAATACGCCGGAACAGAACAAAGCAGTCCGGTATCCGCGTTACAGCAATACTTCCGCAGGCAATAACTACGCCATGTCCGATTTCTGGCTGATCAACGGCGCCTATTTCCGCCTGAAAAATATCAGTGTGGGGTATTCCATGCCTAACGACTGGGTAAAGAAGATCCGCATACAAGGTGTTCGTATATACGGCAGCGTTAGCGATCTTTTATCGGTGCATAATTTCCCGAAAGGATGGGATCCCGAACAACCTTCACTGGGCTATCCTATTACCACCAGTTATGTTATTGGCGCATCTGTTAAATTCTAAATTCCACGAACATGAAGCAACTTATTCTCATAGCCGGCATCACTTGTTTTCTCTTCAGCGCCTGCGGCAGCCTGGATCTCAACCCGCTGTCCGACGGCTCCAGCGAAACCTGGAATTCCAATGCGGAAGAAATTGAAATGTCGCTTAACGGATTGTATAAAATCAATTTCTGGATGAGGGACGACGACGAGTGGACCGACGACTGGATCTACCGCGACGTTACTACCGCTATTACCGGCGCTACCATCAATGGGCAAACTGATTTTGTAAAGAAGTGGTGGACAGATACCTACAAAGCCGTTGCCCGCGCCAACAACATCCTGCAAAGCATTTCCCGCGCCGATAAGGTGTTGTCGGCCGACCAGATCAACAACTACACCGCAGAAGCCCGCTTTGTAAGAGCGTGTATGTATTCCCGTTTGTTATCGCATTACGGCAATATCATTTACACCGATTCCATGCTCGATATCGACCAGGCATTGCAGCTGAAGCAAACGGACAAAGCCACGGTGCTGAAAAAGATCTATGAAGATTTTGATGCCGCTGCCGCTTCCTTGAAAACCACTTACGGTACATCGGAATTGAAACGTGCCACTAAAGGCGCTGCCCTGGCCATGAAAGCGCGTATTGCCCTGTATATGGGCGACTGGGCCGTTGCACGCGATGCCGCTAAGGCATGTATCGATCTCGATGTATATAAATTGCACGATAATTTTGGTAACTTGTTCCTGTCGAAGACAAAGAATTCCACAGAAACAGTTTTTGGCCTGCCAAGATCCGTGACCTTAAAAGTCACTTTCGACGATTGCCAGAACTATGTATCGCGTAACGCCGGTGGGTGGGCTGCCAAAGATCCGTCATGGGATCTCTTTTGCAGTTTTTTATGTAAAGATGGATTACCGGTAGATGAATCCCCTTTATTTAATCCCCGCCGCCCGTTTGATAACCGGGATCCGCGCTGTGCCGCCACTATCGTAGAGTTTCAGACACCGCACCTGGGATATATTTTCCAGCCACACCCGGACTCCGTGAAAGTAAGATCAGTATCAGACAATAAATACGTAGAAAATAAAGATACCCGCACCATTGCACAGTACGCATCGTTCAACGGGTTGTTATGGAAAAAAGGAATTGACGGCGACTGGCTCCTCAACTCCTGGAAATCAGAACCGGATAATATCGTGATCCGTTTTGCAGATGTATTGCTCATATATGCAGAAGCCAAAACAGAGCTGGGAGAAACAGATCAGCTGGTGCGCGACGCTATTAACAAAGTAAGGGCGCGCGCCTATGGTACCGTGTACACCAATACCAGCGGGTATCCTGCGGTGACTACGGCAGATCAGTCGGCCCTGCGTAAAATTATCCGTACGGAAAGAAGAATGGAGTTTGCGCTGGAAGGCATCCGCTACATGGATATCATCCGTTGGAAGCTGGCGGAAAAAGTGCTGAACAAAGCAAACTATGGTTTGCTGGAACCCGCGGACCTGCGCACAAAAATAGTGCAGCCGGGATTATGGTTCTTCCCGCAAACGCCGGCTATTGATGAAGATGGTATAGCGGATTTTAGCGCGATGTATAATGCCGGCCTGGTAAAACAGATCACCGTGCGGAAGTTTGATGCCACGCGTCAGTACCTGTGGCCTATTCCATCTACAGAAGTATTGACCAGTCACCTCACCCAGAACCCAAATTATTAAGCCAGCACATGACACAAAGAAATAGATTGGCAGCAGCAGTAATGGCCATCGGTATATTGGGAGCTGCGTGTAAAAGTGAAAAAGCCGCGGCGCCGCGATCGTTCAGCGGTATTTACCCGCACCTGGCGATGTATAACAAGGAAGGAGAATGCGGCACCGGTGCAGTAGTGCCGTGGGCGGGAAAGTTGTGGGTAATTACTTACGGCCCGCACCTGCCTTTTGGCTCATCTGATAAACTGTATGAAATAACCCCCGACCTGAAACAGGTGGTACGCAGCGAAAGCATTGGCGGCACACCAGCCAACCGTATGATCCACCCCGAAAGCCACCAGTTGTTCATAGGGCCATATGCGATTGGAGAAAACGGCCAGGTGCGCGTCATCCCTTACACGGCAATGCCCGGGCGGCATACCGGTAACGCCAGGCATCTTACAGATCCTGCCGGGAAAATTTATTATGGCACCATGGAAGAAGGTTTTTATGAAGTAGATGTAAAAACCCTTCAACCTACTTTATTATATGAAGATGGAAATGTAAAAAACAAAAAAGGCGCAGACACTACCGCCAACTCACCTTCCGCCTTGTTGCCGGGAGCGCATGGTAAAGGCCTGTATTCCGGGCAGGGCGTAATGATCTATTCCAACAACGGGGAACCCGGACCCAAAGCATTGACCCAGTTTGATATTGAAGCCGGGTCGTTATCGGAATGGAACGGGAAAGACTGGAAAGTGGTGCGCCGGAACCAGTTCACGGAAATCACCGGCCCGGGCGGCATCTCCGGAAATAAAAATCCGGCCACCGACCCCATATGGGCTACAGGCTGGGATCATAAATCGGTGTTACTCGGATTGCGCGACCAGGGCAAATGGAGCTTTTTCCGGTTGCCAAAGGCCAGTCACAGCTACGACGGCGCACATGGCTGGAACACCGAATGGCCGCGTATCCGCGATGTCGGCGCCAACAATAAACCGGATTACCTCATGACCATGCACGGCCTGTTCTGGCATTTCCCCGGACAGTTTTCTACCGGGCATACTGCGGGTATCCGTCCCCGTAGCGCCTACCTGAAAGTGATCGGCGACTTCACCCGCTGGCAGGATCAGCTGGTGTTTGGTTGCGACGACGCCGCACAAAAAGAATTTCTCAACAAGCGTACCGCCAAAGGAAGTATTGAAGGACCCGGACAATCAAATTCCAATCTCTGGTTTACCTCCCTGCAACAACCCGATGCGCTGGGACCCAACACCGCTGAAGGCGCCGTATGGCTGAATGAAGCCGTAACGCCCTCACAGCCTTCCGAGCCTTTCCTCTTTGCCGGCTGGCCTCACCGCAGCGCACGCATCACCCACAACGGCAAACGTGCCGTAGAGTTCACGCTGGAAACAGATAAAGGTGACGGCAACTGGAGCATTGCGCAAAAAGTAACCGTAGCGCCCGGGCAAACCGGCGATGTTATTTTCCCGGAAAATATGCCGGGAGAATGGATCCGCATCACTGCCGCACAACCGGTAGTAGCCACCGCGCATTTCTTTTATGCTGCCAATGATGCCCGCAAAACAGCCCCGGCGGCTATTTTCAACGGACTAAGCAATGTAACCGACGCCGTTTCCAACGGCGGGTTATTATATGGTTTGGGTAACGATCGCCGCGCACTTGGCATACTGGCACAGTCGTATAAAAATGGTGACGCTACAGTGGAAGGCTATTACGAACTGGATGCCAATATGGACCTTGTAAAAAAAGACGATCCTAAAACGGCGGACTTCATCCAACAGAAATTCGCCATCCCGCAACAGGCGGTAACGGTGGAAGCCGGCGCTGTATTGATTGTAGACGATAAAGGCCGCAGATGGCGGTTGCCGCTGGGCAATGAAGCCTTCGCCGGACTTACCGGCAAAGCCGCCCTGCGCATTTGCCGCGAGGTGTCAACAGAAAGGGACCTGTTTAATTGTATGGGCACCTTCTATGAATTGCCTGCGGAAAACGCCGACGGCTATGCGAAAATACGACCGGTAGCATCGCATCCTTTCCGGATCAACGACTACGCCGCTTACCGCGGTATGCTGGTAATGACAGGCATTGCTCCCGGTACCAAAGCCGGCGAACATATCATTGTATCGGAAGATAAAAAAGCGATGGTATGGGCAGGCGCTATCGATGATCTCTGGCAGCTGGGCCGGCCTGTGGGCCGCGGCGGTCCGTGGAAAGATGCGGCGGTGGAAGCAGGCAAACCTTCAGATCCTTACCTGATTGGTTTTTATTCACAGCGGCAGCTGCAGTTATCGCATGATGCTGCCGCGCCGGTTGAATTTACCCTGGACATCGACCCGGTGGGCAACGGCGCCTGGATGAAGTATAAAACCGTTACCGTTGCCCCGGGAGAAACGCTGAACTGGCAGTTCCCCGATGGCTTCGAAGCACGATGGATCCGTTTTACCAGCAACAAAAACTGCCACGCTACTGCATGGCTGGAATATAAATAACGAGCGGCATGAAATATACAGTGGTCTGTTTACTGATGTGGTGTTGCCAGGTAGCCAACGGAAAAAATCCCGTTGATACCGGCGCGGTGAAAGACGTGCTGGGTAACCGCTCGTTGTTACCGGTGGCTGCCTCGTATAAAACATACCGTATCAGTGACACTGCGGCTTATGAGCTGCAGCTGGCGCTGGACCGGGATAACAGGCCACTGTACTATTACCGGCATATTTTTACGCCGGTTTGTTATACGGGAGAATGTAAACCGGTATACATCAACCTTTACTGGGACCTGCTGGGCAATTATATCCGTTATGATCTGCCCGGAAAGGAAGTATTAACAAAGCTGGATCACAAAGAATTTAAACGCGACGATTATGAAAAGCTGCAGGACATATTAGCCCGGCCCAATTCGTTGCTGGCTGATCTGGCCATCACCGACCTCATTGTACCGGGAACGGAAAGTCTCAGCGATTCGGTGGATGCCCGTACCGGCGCCACGCTGAAAACCATTAAAAATGAAGTGATTTCCGGCGCCGTGTATACCTGTTATACGCTCTGGCATATCGCACACGGTACCGTGACAGATGAAATCGCCCGTATTACAGATACCTATATCAATCCCGCACTGCTGCACCGTTTTCTGTCTTCCTCCAATCACGCTTATCAATATAAAGCACTTGAAAAGGTGATGGATAAAAACGGGAAGATAATGCCGGGTTTTGAAAATGATATCCGTACCTTGATTAATGGCAAAAATATTTTTATTGCCAGGTATACTTTACAACAGGTACATCCCGGTTTTATTACCGGCGCCAAGGCACAGTCGTGGTTATGGGATACTTACACTAAAAGCGTGTATCCGTTACAGTTAACCATGCTGCGCAAACTGGCTACCGTGCCGCTGAGCGATGCAATGGCAAAGCAACTCGCCAATGCGGGCAGCAGTGCCAATGAGGAACAGTTCCATTTAATACTGGCCGCATTACAGGCCACGCCCCATTTGCCGGATGCGGCGATACAGCTGCTGGCAAACCAGTTAGAAAGCACCGATGCCACACGGGCAGCCGCTATCCATGCGTTGCTGCTACAACAGCAGGCGGTGAATCATTCCGTAAAAATTAAGATGCATGAATATGAACAAACGCTTCATCCAACTGAAAAATAGCTGGCTCACCATCCTATTGTTGTGTATAGGTACACCCTGGCTGCAGGCGCAACAGCGGGTATTTGTGGAAACAGAATCCTTTACAGAAAAAGGCGGCTGGGTAATCGACCAGCAGTCGTTTCCCGTAATGGGCTCCTCCTACCTGATGGCGCATGGCATGGGCCGCCCGGTAAAAGATGCGGTGACTACCGTTAATTTCCCGGAGAAAGGTACTTATCATTTATGGGTGCGCACAAAAGACTGGGCGCCCTTCCCGAAGGGGCCAGGAAAATTCCAGGTGGTGGTGAATGATGCACCGGTGAAAACGGTGTTTGGAGAAAGTGGCAACGACAAATGGAAATGGTACGATGGAGGCGAGATCACCGTGCCTGCCGGCGCCACAAAAATAGCCTTGCGCGACCTCACCGGTTTTAATGGCCGTTGTGATGCCCTGATGTTTACCACCGGGAAATTTACCCCGCCGGATGACGCGGCCGCACTGAGCGCATTGCGCCGTAACCTTTTGCATTTAACGGCAGCGCCAAAAGAAGCCGGCCCGTTTGATCTCGTGGTAGTAGGGGGCGGCATTGCCGGCACCTGTGCCGCTATATCCGCTTCCCGCATGGGTTTGAAGGTAGCGTTGATACAAGACAGACCCGTACTCGGCGGTAACAACAGCTCGGAAATACGGGTGCACCTGATGGGCGATATCGACAAAAATTATTATCCCAAGTTAGGTCGCATTGTCAGGGAAATGGATAACGGCGATCCCGGTAACGGTAACCCCGATGCAAAAGAATATGGCGATGCCCGTAAAATAGCCATCGTTAAAGCGGAAAAAAATCTTACCCTGTTCCTCAATACCTATGTATTCAAAGTAGAAAAAGAGAAAGATCATATTGTAGCAGTTACCGGTCGTGATATTGCCAGCAACCAGGAAACACGTTTTACCGGCACTTACTTCTCTGATTGTACCGGCGATGGCACGATAGGTTATCTTGCCGGCGCCGCCTTCAGGATGGGCAGGGAAAGCAAGGAAGAAACAGGCGAATCCCTCGCCGCAGAGAAGCCAGATAGTTTTACACTGGGTACTTCCAATTTGTGGGCTTCCCTGCCAACCGACAGCGTTACTGCTTTCCCTGCCACACCCTGGGCCTTGCAGTTTTCAGATGAGTATCATATTGATGCGTCTAAAGCCGACTGGGAATGGGAAACCGGTTTTGGTAATTTCAATACCATCACGGAAGCCGAACAAATCCGCGATCATAACCTGCGGGCGATTTATGGTAACTGGTCCTATCTTAAAAACAGCAAACCAGAAAAATATGGCAAACAACAACTGGCCTGGGTAGCCTATATCGGCGGTAAACGCGAATCCCGGAGGATCATCGGCGATCATGTGCTCACCCAAATGGATATCCAGGAAGGCAAAATGTACCCGGATGGCGCTGTCACCGCCACCTGGACCATCGACCTGCACTTCCCGGATCCTGTCAACAAAAAATATTTTGAAGGACAGGAGTTTTTTGCCGGCACCAAACATATCAGGGTGGCCCCGTATACTATTCCGTACCGTTGTTTGTATTCTAAAAATATCAGCAACCTGTTTATGGCAGGACGGAATATCAGCACCACACACGTGGCCTTTGGCAGTACCCGTGTAATGCGTACCTGTGGTATGATGGGAGAAGTAGTGGGCTTTGCCGCCTATGTGGCCAACAAATATCACGGTAGCCCGCGGAGTGTATACACCGATCACCTTAGCGAATTGATGGACCTGCTTAAAAATTAAACATGTACGCCGTTTATATCCTGCTGCTGTTGCATACCGCCGTTGCTCCTTCCTTGATACACCTGGAAGGCAGCGCGCAAGGCACTACCTGGCATATTCAATATGCGGATGCGCAGCAGCGGGATTTCACGCCGCAGATAACACAAATCCTGGCAGACATCGACCAGTGCCTGTCTGTTTACCGGAAGGACTCCGAGATTTCTTTATTCAACCGCGCTACCTCCCTTGAATTCCAGCTGCCTTATTTTTACCCGGTGTTAAAAAAATCCGCCGAGATATACGCCGCCACCGGCGGCGCTTTCGACCCTACTGTCATGCCGCTCACCGCCGCTTACCGGCAGGGAAAAAGAACACATACCCCCTGGTGGGAAAAGGCCGATTCCCTGTTGCAATATGTAGGCTTTTCCAATATCCATTTTGATGAAACCGGCGTGCGCAAATTAAAGGAAGGTGTAAGCCTCGATTTCGACGGCATTGCGCAAGGCTATAGTGTGGATGTTTTAGCCGCATTACTGGACCGCAATGGCATCAGCGATTATATGGTAGAAATAGGCGGAGAAGTGCGCTGTAAAGGGCTTAAAAACGGCAAGTCGTGGACGGTTGGCATCGATAACCCATTGCATCCTGATCAGGAACTCGCTACCATACGGCTGCATAACAGGTCTGCTACCACGGCAGGTAATTACCGCGATCACTATGAGCAAAACGGTACTGTATCCGGACATATCATTCACCCCAAAACCGGTTACTCCACACCCGATTCGCTGTTGAGCGTTACGGTGTTTTCTGAAGATGCTATTACAGCAGACGGATATGATACCGCTTTTATGGTAATGGGAGTAGAGGCAACGAAACAGTTCCTGGAGCAACGGAAAGATCTGGATGCGTACCTGGTGTATGTGGATGCGCAGGGCGGGATGAAGGTGTGGATGACGGAAGGGGTGAGGAGGATGGTGGAGTGAGGAGGGACTGTTCCGAAGATTAACCCCAAAAGCTGTCGTTATTGATGGCTTTTTTGTTTTGAATTTAATTAATTGCATAGTACTGATTTGCGATATCTGTGTATATTTAATTAAACTAAATATTCAGCTGTTTTATACTTTGTATAACCCCGGGGAATTTCCTCTTATCAGTTAATTAACTACGCATATTGCTTCCCATTTTGTAATAATTAATGATGCTTCAGCCGCAATACGGTTGCTTTTAAGTCGGGTCATTTATTCTTTTAATTGATGATTTTTATCAATTAATTGACAAATAGAATAAAGTTACATAACTTTATGAGAGTTCTACATACTGCATCGGGCAAATAAAGAGGCGTATAACTTTACTACGAAAAGTGGAGTTAACAGGCGCCACAAAGAAGAGATTTGATTTTGATTGGGAAAGGGAAGTAGAATTTGAAACCTATAAAATCACATTTATCAATGATGATTATATTCTTGGACTGATGTCTGTTCAAATTAATTCTTCAGAGCGTAGATGTGAAATAAGATTGTTGGAATTGTCACGGGAGAATAGAGGTGATTTAAAGGTGTATGATAGGCTGGCAGGTTGTTTGATTGCTTTTGCATGTAAACTGTCATTTAAAGAAGGGTTTAATGGTTTTGTTTCTTTGATACCTAAGACGGTATTAATATCTCATTATATGAGGAAATGTTTTTTTTCTCCAATGGGAGCACAGCTCTATGTAGACGGTGAAATTTCTATTACTCTCATTACAGATTATTCGGAAAACGATTAATTATGAAGAAGAATAAGAAAATAAGTGAAGAACTATCTGTGGATAACATTTATCCTCACGGCCTTTCCAAAGAAGAAAAAACTGCTGCAGATAGAGAAATGGCAGCGTTTCGTATGCAGCAGTGGAATAAAATGACCCCAGCCGATCACCTCAAAGCAGACTTATTGCAAGTTAAGTACCAGATGGAAAGCGTAATTGAATCACTGGAATACCAGGGCTCATTGCACTTCGGCTATTTCCTTTCTGCCTATATCCGGGCCGTGCAAAAGAAGCAAAAGGAATTCGCCGCGGAGATCAGTATCGATGAAACCCGTTTAAGCCGTATTATTCATAATAAAGAATTTCCTAATGATGAGTTGTTTATCAGGCTGGAGCTGCACTCAAACAATACAATACCCGCACTCAGCTGGTTTTTGCTGGCGGAGAAAGGCAAGGCGTATAATATCAGTACAAGTAAAGAATTAAGGAAAAAAGAGAAGAAAAATGTGCATAAGACGATTGCAAAAATATAAGTTACAAATACCTCCTAATCACCTCATTCTTACACACCAGCCATATAAAATGAAAAAGTTGCAGGACTTGCCTGCAACTTTTTTTTAATAGATATCTCTTAATATCCTGGGTTCTGCACAATCTTCGGGTTACGGTCTATCACATCCTGCGGTACCGGGTTCAGGTACATTTTGGAGGTAAACACGTGCGGGTGGTTCAACGGCACAATTTCGTATTTCCATACGCCTGAGTTGTTATTGGGTACTGTATTCGTAATCTTCATGGCATGTTTATCCACATTCATCACCGTGCTCACGGTTTTCCAGCGGATGATGTCATAAAAGCGTTTGTTTTCAAAACAGAGTTCCACCCGTCTTTCATGATAAATAGCAGCCCGCATGTCTGCCTGTGATAATCCCGGCGCCAGGTTGGGCAAACCAGCTCTTTTGCGGATCTGGTTAATGGCATTGTATACGGTGGCATCAGGTCCTGCGGATTCATTTTGCGCTTCGGCATATCCCAGTAGTACTTCGGCATAGCGGTAATAAATAAAGTTGGCGCCGCTTACTGCGCCACCGCCGGGCCGCACCAGTGGGTTGAGCCGCTTTTTAAAATAATAACCGGTGTTACTTACGTCATCAGTACCAAAATCAATCTGGTTTTTGGAAGGACGTACTTTATCAATGCGGGTGTATATGGTGTCGCCTTTATCCATCCAGTTCATTTTATAGGGCGCGCCGTCATAAACGATCCAGTCGTAAAAACGCTTCTCGCGACCTATGTAAGGATGTTGCGGATCATAGCCGGAAGTGGGATCGGTAATGGGTTTGCCATTGGCCATATTGAACTGGTCTACCAGTTCCTGGGTAGGGTTGTAGTTGCCCCAGGTATAGTAAGCGCCATTGATCCACACCGGACCGCCATATTGTTCAAAGGAAGATCCCATGGTGTTGGCCACTACCTGGCGGTCCCACACTACTTCTGAATGGTATTCATTGGCTTCGTACCAAATGGCGGAAGGATCGGGAAACAGTTCGTATGATTTGCCATTGCCATAAAGGTCGATGAACTGTTTGAAAGTAGCGGCGGCCTTGCCCCAGCGCTGCGCATCAAAGTTATTGTAACCTGCTACTTTGTGCGGGTCGTTGCCTGCGGCGGGTTGAGCGGCGTTGAAAGCAGGACTGGCGGCATATAATTCCACCCATCCTTTTAAGGCCAGCGCGGCGCCCAGCGTAGCACGACCGGCGTCCGCATCGCCCTTGTTATATTTAGCCGGCAGGTAACCATCTTTGGCAATGGAATCCAGTTGAGTGGTGATGAAGTCCGTTGTTTCTGCAAAAGTACTCCTGGGCGTGTAAATAGCGGCGCTATCCATGGTGCGCCTGTCGGCGGGCACGGTGATAATAGGCAGTCCGCCGATGTGCATCCACAATTCGCTGTAAAAAAAAGCGCGGATAAACCGGGCTTCATCGAGCCGTTTGTTCAGCCACTCGGGCGAGAAGTTAGCAGCGTTATTACGCACCTCTGTAATGAAGGTGTTGCATTTGCGGATATTGGTGAAGATGGTTGTCCAGTTGGTGATATCGCCGGAACCGGTGATGCCTCCCCAAATAGTATAGTCGTTGGAGGAAGGTTCCACAATGCCCTGTTTCCAGTTATAGGAAGTGTAATAAAAACCGGCGTCGTTGTCGTCGGTGAAATTATCCAGGTTTTCCGGCTGGTTCCAGTAGTTCGGTAATGCGCTGTAAATATCGTTCAGGAAAAGATCGGCATTCCCTTCTGTACTCCATTGGGTTTCATCGGTGAGCTTCGACTTGTCGGTATTTTCCAGGAATTCTTTTTTGCACGACAGGATACTGAGCAGCAGTATAGCGGCGGGCAACAGATGTATGAAGCGGATCATAATATTTTTATTTAACAGGATGAATCTAAAAGGTGACATTGAGTCCAAACACAAATACCTTCTGGTTAGGATACGCTGTTTCCAGGTCGGTGTAGCCTACTTCCGGATCCATGAATTTCATTTTGCTGAAGGTGAGCAGGTTCTGACCGGAGAAATAGCAACGGACACTCTGCATCTTCATAGCTTTTGAAATATTTGGAGGAAGGGTGTATCCCAGCACGGCAGTTTTTAAGCGGAGATAACCCGTTTTCATCATCCAGAAATCGGAGTTCTGTGTATTATTAGCGTAGGGCGACTGGTTCGCACGCGGATACTTGGCATTGGGCGTGGCTGGTGTCCAGTGGTCGTTGTAGTATTCATAAGCTGAATTACTGTTGTTGTTGTTAAACGGCACCGTCTGGAAACCACGGATGTTCAGGCTGGCCAGCGCAGATCCCTGGAAAAACAGGCTGAGGTCAAATCCTTTCCAGGAGGCGCTGGGCGTGAAACCGTAGGTGATGAAAGGATACACGGGGTTGCCGATCACTGTTTCATCATAGGAATCTATTTTACCATCGGGTTTACCACCAGGGCCGCCTATATCTGCATAGCGGATATCGCCGGGATGCAGCACGCCAAACTGGGTAACGTTGTATCCATCATCACTGTTGATGATACCATCGCTGTTTTTATCATCTCCCTGGGAAAACAATCCCAGCGCATGATAGCCGAACTGCGTGCCGGTGGGCCGGCCTGTTCTGCTGCGATTGGGATTATCATGTGTGGCAGCAGTTTCAAACACCTGGATCATTTTATTCTTCGCATAACTGAAATTGCCGTTCAGGTTTACTTGCAGGCCATTGTTGAAACGGTGGCTGGTACCCGCGGAAATATCGATACCACGGTTTTCCATAATACCCTGGTTTTCGTCGGAGAGGCCCAGGCCGTATTCTACCGGCACCGTTACAGCCGGCGGCAGCAGCATACCCGTTCTTCTTTCATGAAAATAATCTACTTCCAGTGTGAGTAAACCTTTCCATAAAGTAGCATCTATACCGATATCTGTTTTAGTAGATATTTCCCAGGTGATATTGGGATTGGCTTCCCTGCTGATGTTGGAACCCTGTACCATATTGCCGTTGCCATAAGCATAGGCGTTACCGTATAAATTATAACCGTTCAGGTACTGGAACGCAGATCCGGCCAGGTTACCCGATTTTCCCCAGGAGCCCCTGAGTTTAAGATAGTTCAGCACAGAGGGACGATCCTTCATAAATTTTTCTTCGGAGATAATCCATCCTGCGGAGAAAGCAGGGAAATAACCCCATCGTTTACCAGGCGCAAAATAATAGTGACCATCGTACCGGCCGGCTGCTTCAAAAAGATATTTTTGATCGTAGATGTAACCTACGCGGTATACAAAACCAAGTTGACTACCGGTAATAGTAGAGCCATTGTTATCAAAATCATTTTTGTTGGAGCTGCCCATTCCCAGCTCGTCGATGTTTACCGCAAAATTATTCCGCCGCGCAGAAAAGCCGGTAGAATCATTCTTACGGGCTTCGGCTACCAGCAGTCCTGTGAAGTCGTGTTTGCCAAAGCTGTTATGATAGTTCAGGAATCCCTGGTAGGTATAGAACTGGTTCTTTGAATACTCCTGGTTCAGCCAGGTGTAGGGTGCAGCACTACCTTCCGAAGTGGATATCTGTTTCGTATAGGAGTAGGGGTTAGTGGAGGTGTTCTGTGAGTAAAAGTAAAACGGCGTATGCCATCCTTTCACGGTGAAGTCGTTAGGATCATAGCTGAAAGTACCTTTAATACTAAGCCCCTTAATGAAAGGCAGTTGCTGTTCCACCGCGAGGGTAGTCAGCAGCGAAGTGGCATTACGATGGGAATAACCTGCTTTCAGGATACCTACCGGCGTATTGCCTGCAAACTCGCCCCACAGGCCATTACTGTAATACATGTTGGTGATGGGAATCAGTTTGTATGCACTACGGAACAGTTGCCCCGGCGTAGTGGCCGCATCCACGCTGTTGGTGTTTTCAATGGCGCCAATGAGCGACAGCGATACGGTGGTGGTGGACGTGGCGCTCACTTCCATGTTTACGTTATAGTCGTAACGCTTGTAGTTGATCGGGTCAAACATACCATCCTGTTTAAGGAAACCAATACCTGCATAGTACCGCACCACTTTGGTGCCGCCACTGAGTTGCAGGTTGTAGTTTTGAATCGGCGCGCGCATGCGCACCAGGTCTTTGGTATTGCTGATGGGATATTTGTCGGGATCTTTGGCGTTCAGGTCTGCATACGTGTTGATGAGTTCTTCGGAGAAAGGTTGCTGTGCGCCACCCGGATTTTCATTCATATAGGCTTCATTACGCAGGCGCATATAGTCCTGTGCATTCAGCATCTTAGGATAATAAGTGGGCGTTTGCCAACCGTAATACGCGTTGAGCGATAACGACGGCATACCTGTTTGTCCGCGTTTGGTGGTGATGAGAATTACGCCATTAGCGCCACCCAATCCGTAAGGCGCTACTGCGGCGGCATCTTTCAATACCGTCACGGAGGCGATGGAGCTCGGCGCAATTTCGTTGATATTGTTGCGGATGATACCATCCACTACTATCAGTGGTGAATTGTTACCGGTGGTGGCAATACCCCTGATGTGAATATCAGGATTATCCCTGCCGGGCTGACCGCCATTGGGTCGCATGCTGATACCGGAAACATTTCCTGCCAGCGAATTGGAGATATTGGTCACCGGCGATTTTGCCAGCTCCTTACCCTGTACTGCTGCCACGGAGGCGGTGGAGGAAGTTTTCTTCTGCGTGCCGTAACCTACCACCACTACTTCATTTAATCCGCTGGCGCTTTCTTTCAGGATGATGTTGATCGGATCAGCGGTGCTTACCACTTCGGTTTGTTCATACCCTACGTAGCTGAATACCAGCGTAACGCCAGCAGCGGCCTGCAGTTCAAAGCGACCGTGTTCATTGGTCATGGTACCGATATTGGTGCCTTTTACTTTTACGGAAACACCAATCAGCGGATCGCCGTGTTCATTTTTTACAATGCCGCTTAATTTGGCGGCGATGATGTTTCCGGATGCAATTACAATAGCGTTGTCGTTTAGTACAGTGTAACGAAGGGTAGTACCGGAAAGGGTTTCAGTGAGCAGTTGCTCTACGGTAGCATTTTCTGCGTGAATGGATACCGGCGGTTTCTCCGGTAAAATATCGTCGTTGTAGATCAGCCGGTAGCGGCTTTTTTGTTGAATAGCTTTCAGCACTGTTTTAATGCTGACTTTATCCAGGGAGATACTGATCTTTTCCTGGGTGGCGGAGGTGGCGTATACCGGCGTGGTACCGGTTAGCAGCAAGGCCAGGATAAGTATACCAGGCAGCCTGCCATGCAGACTTTTAATAAAAGTCCATAGGAACATTATCTTCATAACATGGAATGTAAGAGGGTGAACGAAAGTTAAAAGAACGGGTTTGTAATGTTTTTATGTCATAGCATTTATTTTTGAAGATGATAAATACGGTATCAATTACTGATGCGGACGTCCTTCCCGTTGATCCGGAAATTAAAGGGCCGCGATAGCTGCAGCATTTTCAACGTCTCGTCTATTGATTCTGTATCGATGATGCCGGAAAACCGGAGTTGTTGCAGTTGGGCAGATTCAAAGTGTAAAGTAACCCCGTACCACTGGTGCATTTTCACCGCCAGTTCGCCAAAGGTTTCGTTGTCAAATACCAGCTTATTATTCAGCCAGGATATTTCGCGGAGCTGTCCGCTGCTGTCTTTTTCCAGGTGTTTTTGCTGCAAGACAGGCGCCAGCCGGGTGGCCGGAACCATTAGTTTTTCTTCGGGTTGCATCACCACGGTTTTTCCTCCAAACGATACCGCAATTTTTCCACGAACCAGCGTAGTGGACACGGCGCTGTCGCCCGTATAGGCTTTCACGTTAAACGCCGTGCCGAGTACGCGGATGTTTACTTTCCCCGCATGAATAATAAAAGGAACGCCTTCGCTTTTGGCAATATCGAAAAATGCTTCACCGGTAAGCGTAATCTCCCGCTGTTGCTGGCCAAAGCTGTTTTTTTCATAACAGAGTTGCGTGTTGCTGTTAAGCCATACGATGGAGCCATCGGGAAGTATTACCTTCGATTTCCCACCGGGAGCGGAGCTGAGTTGTTGCACTGCAGGAGCCGTGGTGCGCGTAAAATGCCACAGCGTCCAGGCTGCCGCCAGCACCGCTGCTGCCGCCGCCATCGCTACCAGTTTGCGTATATTGTTGCGTTGGAGTTCCGGGTTCACGGTTTCCCATATACGTTCTTTACTGTGCTGCATATCAGTCACTTCCTGCATAGGCGACTGCCAGATGGTGGCAGCAAGTTCCTGCGAAGCGGCAGCCTCCGGATCATCTTTCAGCAATGTTTCCAGTTCAGACAGTTCTTCGCGTGAAATATCGCCGCTGAACTGTTTACCGAGTAATATCCATATACGGTCGTTGCTCATAGTACTATTGAAAATGGTTGACGAAGGGCACTTCGGGGTATAAGACAACCGGAAGAAGATAATACCCCCAAGAGGGCGGGAATTTTTTTTTTGAGAAAGATTACTGGTCTCCCGGAAGCGGCGTAGTGAGGAAGGACTTTATTTTAGTGAGTTTTTTCAGCGCGATGCCTACCTGGTTTTCTACCGTTTTTATGGAGATGTTAAGCAGCATGGCTACTTCCCTGTATTTGAGCTCATCTTCTTTCACTAGTTTAAAGATAAGGCGGCACTGTGGGGGAAGCTCGCTGATGGCCGTATTAATATGCCGCATCATTTCATTGCTGATCAGTTGCGCTTCGGGATTTATTTCATATTCCAGTAGATAGGCTTCATCAAGATGCAGCGTTTTTTTATGGGCATATTTACGGAGATAGTTAAGCGCAATGTTACGGGTGGCTGCATAGAGATACCACTTCAGGTTGCTCACCTGGTGAAGGCTTTTCCTTTTTTTCCATACGGCAATAAACACATCTGCAACTATTTCTTCCGCCATTTCCCTGGAATGAACAATAGCCAGGGCTAATTGGAGTAATGGCGCGCAAAAGTCATCGTACAATTCTTTAAATGCCTGTGTATCACCGGTGTATATTTTGTTTTGCAATTCGGGGATATCTTCGCGCATGATAGTAAAAATACCCAAATTATGTAAAAATGCAAGTGTATAATATTAAGTGTCCAAATGACATATAGCTTGCCGTTGAAGGGTTTTTCACCGGGAATAATCAATATGTATAACAGACAGGATAATATACTATAAGAAATATCTTCTTTAATCCTGTTTCTTTGAATATCATGCTGTTATCCACAGCTGAAAATAAAACATCCGGGTACGGATTTTTTTTTCTAAATTAATTATGGTGAAAACACTCATTTGTACTACTCCCGGCAATTTTGAATATGGTTTGCAGGCAATGCCCCCGGTGCAGGCTGGGCATGCTATTATCCGCATCCGCAAAATAGGGATCTGCGGCACCGATCTGCACGCTTTTGAAGGTACCCAGCCTTATTTTAATTATCCCCGCATCCTCGGGCATGAGCTGGCTGGTGAAATTGTAGACCTGGACGGCATAACATCTACCGGCTTCCACATAGGGGAGCTGGTAACGGTTATTCCATATGAAAACTGCGGCGTTTGTATTGCCTGCCGCAACGGCAAACCCAATTGCTGCGAAAATATCGCGGTATTAGGGGTGCATAAAGACGGCGGCATGGCAGAGTACCTGTCGGTGCCGGAACGCCTGCTGGTGCATGGCAATGGTCTCACTGCCGAACAGCTGGCACTGGTGGAACCGCTGTCGGTAAGCGCACATGGCATCCGCCGCGCAGCCGTCCAACCCGGTGAGTTCGTACTGGTAATAGGTGCGGGTCCCATCGGCCTGGCCGCCATGGAATTTGCCCGCATTGCCGGCGCACAGGTAATTGCCACCGATATCCAGGATAAACGGCTGCAGTTTGCCCAGCAAGCGCTGGGCATTCCTTTTACCATTAATGCCGCTACAGACGTAGCCACGCAACTGCGTAACATTACCGGCGGCGATATGCCGGTAGTGGTAATAGACGCCACCGGTAACCAGAAAGCCATTAACAATGGCATTTATTACCTGGCACATGGCGGCCGGTATGTACTCATCGGGTTGCAGAAAGACCTGCTCCAGTTTTCCCATCCGGAATTTCATAAAAGGGAAACCACCCTGATGAGCAGCCGCAACGCTACCCGCGAAGATTTTGAACAGGTGATCCGCTGTATCAAAGAAGGACAGGTGCATCCGGATAAATACATTACACACCGGGTGAAATTCGGCGACGTAAAAACCGCCTTCCCCACCTGGCTGGATCCCCGTAACGGAGTGATAAAGGCGATCATTGATATCTGATCCCTTAACCGATATCAAAAACAGTTGACGATGATGAAATCATGGCTCTTGTTGCTGCTCCTGGGTACTACCCATACCATTGTTGCGCAATCTGTTTCATTGCAACACCTGCTATGTGAATACCAGGACAATCCCATGGGCATAGATGCCCTGCACCCCGCGCTCAGCTGGCAACTGCAAAGTAAAGGCACCAACATCCGGCAAACCGCCTACCGCGTATTGGTAGCGGATAATCCCGCCGCACTGGATCAAAACCGCGGACGCATCTGGGATTCTAAAAAGGTACCGTCGGACCAGTCGGTGCAGGTACTGTACAACGGCAAATCACTGCTGCCCGCTACCACCTACTACTGGAAAGTAATGGTATGGGATCAGCACGGAAAGCCTTCGGCATGGAGTGACATTGCACAGTGGCATACGGGCCTGTTTTCTCCGCACGACTGGCAGCAGGCGCAATGGATTGGTTATGAGAAAATGCCGGATACGGCTCGCATCGTCCCCGCCATTACCAACGACAACGACCCCAAATACCGGCACCGGAAAGACGTATTGCCGCTGCTGAGAAAAGAATTCAATATCGCCAAACCACTGCAAAAGGCCATTGTTTATATCAGCGGACTGGGTCAGTTTGATCTTCATCTCAACGGAAAAAAAACAGGCGATCATTTCCTCGATCCCGGCTGGACAAAATATGATCAGCATGCCCTCTATGTTACCTTTGATGTTACGGAACAATTGCACACCGGTACCAATGCACTCGGTGTAATGCTGGGCAACGGTTTTTTTTATGTGCCCGGCGAAAGATACCGTAAACTCACCGGCGCCTTCGGTTACCCCCAACTCATTTGCCGGTTGCATCTGCAATACAATGATGGCACCGCGGAAAATATTATCAGCGACACCACCTGGAAAGCCGCCCCGGGCCCAGTAACTTTTTCCAGCATCTACGGCGGGGAAGATTACAATGCCACCCTGGAACAACCAGGATGGGACACCCCCTCCTTTGACGATGCTTCCTGGCGGCCCGCCGTAACGGTAACCGGTCCGCCGCAGCTGGAAGCGCAAACCGCCGCTCCCCTGAAAATATTCGACCGCTTTACGCCGCTTAAAATAACACAAACCGGTACTAACACCTGGGTATACGATATGGGGCAAAATGCGTCTGCTATTCCTGCCATCTCCCTGAAAGGGAAAAAAGGAATGGTAGTACGTATCACGCCGGCGGAACTGATCACCGAAAAGGGCCTGGCAGATCAATCTGCCGTAGGCAGCCCGGTATTTTTTAATTATACTTTAAAGGGAACAGGTACAGAATCCTGGCAGCCGCAGTTTATGTACTATGGCTTCCGGTATATCCAAATCGATGGCGCCGTGCCTGCCGGCAAAAGCAATCCTGCCGGGTTACCGGAAATACAAACACTGTATAGCCTGCATACCCGCAATGCAGCGCCCACCATCGGGCAATTCAGCTGCTCCAATGAATTGTTTAATAAAACCTTTAAGCTGATCGACTGGGCCATCCGCAGCAACACGGCAAGCGTGTTTACCGATTGCCCGCACCGCGAAAAACTGGGATGGCTGGAAGAAGCGCACCTGGTAGGCAGTTCTATCCGTTACAATTACGATATTGCCGCACTTTGCCGGAAAGTAGTACGGGATATGATCCATGCACAAACTGCAGATGGCCTGATCCCCGACATCGCACCGGAGTATGTGCAATTCGATGACGGCTTCCGCGACTCGCCGGAATGGGGCAGCAACGGCATCATCCTGCCCTGGTATATGTATCAATGGTACGGCGATAAATCGGTGCTGGAAGAAAGTTACCCGATGATGACCCGCTACGTAAACTATCTCTCGCAAAAATCAAATCATCATATTCTGTCACACGGCCTGGGCGACTGGTACGACATTGGCCCCAAATTCCCCGGCGAATCACAACTCACGCCAAAGGGTATAACGGCTACGGCTATATACTATTATGATCTCAGCATTCTGTCGAAAGTGGCTACCGTACTAGGAAAAACGGCAGACGCACAAAAGTACGAAGCGCAAAGCGAAGCCGTAAAGCAGGCCTATAACCGCGCCTTCTTCAACGACAGCACCAAACAATATGCTACGGGCAGTCAAACCGCCAACGCCATGTCGGTATTCATGCAGCTGACAGATCCCCGTTATAAAGCCGGCGTAGTGGAAAACATCGTGGCAGATATCCGTCAGCATAACAACAGTATCACTGCCGGCGATATCGGTTACCGCTACCTGCTCCGCGTGCTCGACGACGAAGGCCGCTCAGATGTAATCTTTGATATGAACAGTCGCAGCGATGTTCCCGGCTATGGGCTGCAACTCGCCAAAGGCGCCACTGCGCTTACCGAATCGTGGCAAGCCTACCGTGATGCTTCCAACAATCATTTTATGCTCGGCCACCTGATGGAATGGTTTTACAGCGGCCTTGCCGGCATCCGCCCGGCGCCCGGCAGCGTTGCCTTCCACGATATCGTGATCCGCCCGGAACCGGTGGGTGATGTTACCTTCGCCAAAGCCAGCTACCTTTCTCCCTATGGGGAAATTGTGAGCGACTGGAAGAAGGAAGATAACACGTTTACACTCCGGGTGCGGATACCTGCCAATTGCCGCGCTACTATTTATGCGCCCGCAGAATCCACTTCAGATGTTACCGTAAATGGAGTGGCTGTGGCGATAGAGAAGAGGTATAAAGAAGGGCGGTATATCATGGAAACCGGTTCCGGTGAGTATTTGCTGCATGTGGTGAACCGGCGGCCGGTGACGTCGTCGGCGGGGAGTTATGCGGGGAGGTGATCTATGTAATGGTACCTTCTGCCTGATGGGAGTGTATTATTATTTGCACGTGTGGCGCGCGGCAAGGATACTAACCCCAATCGTTATGAAAGAAGCATCACTCCAGGTAATCCTAAAAAATTTACCGGCATTTCTGCAGCGGCTGAATAAAAAGCATAAGGCTCCCCGGCCAGCAGGCATGCTGGAAAAAACGGACATTGCCTACCTTGAAGCCGTGCAGGGAAACCAGCGGCAACAGCAGGAACAAATTTCCTTCTACTTAATACTGGCATACAGCCATTATGCGCTGGGCGAACCACGGATGGCTGTTCACTATTTTGAGCGGGCTTTTACCTTATCTGATGACTATTTTCCCCAGGGCGATATACTGGCAAAAGTTTACCTGGATGCATTGCACGCCGTGGCAGCGCAAACGGGCAATCTTTCTTTGTTGAATAATGGTTTGGAGTGGGCGGAGAAATTTGAGTTCTCTGCGTTTAATGTACAGAAGGAGCTGGCGGCAATTTACTACCTGGCAAAAGACTATCACACTGCTGCCGTTCTCTGGAGCCAGCACCTGCAAAATGTACCCGACTGTGTAACTACCTGTCACCACCTGGTCAAAGTATTATCGGACCAGCGTCGCTATGAAGCGGCGATAGCGGTGTTTAAACATGCGCCGGCATCTGTGCAGCAGGTATCTTTCTTACAACTCCTGGTAGGGCATTGTTATAAAGAAACCGGGGAATATGCGGAGGCGGAAAAGCTGTATAAAGCCGCCATGTCGGCTCCCGGCAGCGACCAATGCCAGCCTATGTGCGCACTGGCGGAGTTGTATGCGGAAAGTCTTACGGATTACCAGCTGGCGCATACCTGGTACCAGCAGGCGGTAGATCAGAAGGGGAGTAGCTACGATTTGCTGCAGGCAAAAATTTCTTACCTGCGTTTCCTGGTAGATCAGGGAGAAACGTCCATTGCGGTTTCCCTGTTGTTGTTTATGGAGCAACAGCTCAATTACAATTATCTCCGCCTGCCGGCCCGTGATTTGAACCGGGTAGCCTGGTGCCTGTATTTACTGAATACCCGGATGGATCTGGCTGCGAAGTTCGCCCGCCGGGCTGTTGACCTGGATCCGCATGTGATGGATCATGTACACAGCCTGGTAGCTATATTAATCCGTTTAAGAGAGTGGGAAAAAGTAACGCCGCATGTGCGTCACTGGCTGAAGTTCTCCGATGATGAAACCGTGAAAGCCTCCTGGAATGATTACAGCCTGGTGTTCCAGGATACCATTATGCAGGATCAACAGGCCACTATGGAAGCGCTGTTATATGATAAAACATCTCATTGCTGGCGTGCTATCCGGTGCGCATTGTATAAAACGTCGGAGTATGGGGAAACGGTGGCTATTCCCGATGATATTTATCCTGTTGCAGATCAGTTATACAAACAATTTATTTTCAGGGATATGCCGCGCATATTCCCGGAGTAGGGAGGGGGAAAAGCCCGGTAAAGTTGTTTTACCGGGCCATTTTTTTTAAGACAGGAACAAATCCCGCTGCAGCTTGCCGCCCGGCACTACTGCATATTTATCGAAGTTGGTGATCCCCATCGCTTTCAGCACATCTTCATCAATCAATGTATTTCCTGTGTATGACGAGGGCTGTTGCAATATATATTCCACCGCGTCGGCAATAATTTCCGGGGTACGGCTTTTGTTAATCAGCGAATCGCCTCCCAGCAGGTTTTTTACTGCCGCCGTAGCAATGGTGGTGGCAGGCCATAATGCGTTGGAGGCAATGTTGTATTTCTCCAGTTCATTGGCCCAGCCCATGGCCAGCATGCTCATATTGTATTTGCTGATGGTATAGGCTACGTGTGGTCCAAACCATCTTGGGTCCAGGTTCACTGGTGGCGACAGCGTAAGGATATGCGGATTATTTCCTTTTTTCAGGTAGGGGAGGCAGTGTTGTGTTACGAGGAAGGTGCCGCGTACGTTGATATTGTACATGAGGTCGAAACGTTTGGCGGGTGTTTCTTCTGTATTGGTGAGCTGGATGGCGGATGCGTTGTTGATCACTACATCAATTCCACCGAATTTTTCGACGCCCTGTTGCACGGCGGCGGCTATCTGTGTTTCTTCCCGGATATCTACCTGCACGGCGAGTGCTTTACCACCAGCGGCTTCTACTTCAGCAGCGGCGGAGTAGATGGTTCCTCCCAGTCTTGGATCTTCTTCCACGCTTTTGGCGGCAATGATAATATTAGCTCCCCGGCTGGCCAGTCGCAGCGCAATGGCTTTGCCTATGCCGCGGCTTGCGCCGGTAATAAAGATGGTACGTTGCTGAAATGACATAACCCTTGCTTTTAGCGGTGAGAAAGAAAAAGGAATTTAAGGAATCTTTCTCTGACGGCAAAAAGCAAGGGTTATTTTGAGGGACAAGTGATTGCCGGATCAGGATTGATCCGGCATACTAATAACCTAAAAAACCAAAAATGGGGATATTCAATCTCTTCATTGACTACTTCGAATGATAGCGATGGAACAGTTAAAATAGGATTCAAACAGGGTAGTGAATTCGTCTGCATTGTTCATTGCTATAGAAGTACAAATTTTTTCAGGGGGATCGGGAGAAGTGATGACGGTGCTATATGCCTGGATCATCTGGCGTTGGAAGTGGAAGTGTTCCGGCGTCATAAAAAAGCTATTAACGAAGGCTTCTCTCAATTCCTGTGTGCCGAGGTCCAGCAGTACCGCCATTTTAGCCATGGAAAACTTTTCGTTGGTGACGTTCACCAGGTATTTAATGGATTCCTCTAATTTTTCAGATACATATAACGGGAACACCCGCATGGGCTCATCCTCCAGTTTATCCTGCGCCGCAAAATTGAAGTACAGCTCCAGGCAGCACCGGTGCATAAATATTTCGGCCTGTTTGCCTACAAACTTACAGTTGCAGATGGCATCAATCAGGTCTGTACACGCCAGGTTGATATGATACGGCTCTGCGTTGATGGGCGCACTGCCTTTTTTGGATGTTTTCTTAACTATTGCCGCCAGTTCGGGGTATTCCAGTGCCAGCTCCATCAGGTCTTCCGGTGTGATGTTAATATGGAAGCTGAACATATTGTCCCAGGGATTCATGGGCGCCTTATGGGCGCTGGGCTCCAGCTTGAATAAGGTCATTTCCCTTTTGGCCATCATATACGGCCCCTGGTCGGTGAGCTCTGCTACTATTTCGCCGCCAGCCATAAAATGCAGGGCCAGTAGCTCAATTTTTGTATAAGGAACCAGCATAATGGGATGTTCCTTATTGAATACTTCATGCGTACGGAGTGTGAACCGGCCAAACTTTATCGTCTGGCTGATGATATCCACATAGTCATCACTTCTGAAAGAGATTTTAGCAGCCGGCATGGCCAGGTGCTGATATTCCGGGGGTAAACTTTCAATAGAGATGAAATCCTGGTCATCTTCATCGATTCTTAAAGGTATACGCGGGAGATTACTGGGCGCTTTCATAACATTATTTTTTTTGTGAAAGTGGTGTAAAAATGTCTGTTATTGTTTTGCCTGCTGACCGGGCTCGACTGAAGTGTTTTTATAGGATAGCAACAAACTATTTCAATCTGGCCTATTCAGTTTTGTATCTTAATATTTTGCTTTCGTCTTTTTTTAAGGTTAATCATATATAGTACACATGCGAATTCCCTTACGTACTATGAATATGAAAAAATAATTTATTTGACATTTTGAGTGTGATTTTGAGAAAAAATGGGTCACTAATAGGAATATTAGCGACCGACACATGAGTGCGTAAGGGGTGTAAACCATCCACCCACTTACACCGCGTAGAGTTTAATTATTTTGTGGCCAGGTAGGGAGGCCGGCTTTCATTTTTTGAAGAGTTTCGGCGTAGACTTTTTCGTCGGGAGTTCCTTTCTTTAGCTTTAGTGCTTTTTCTTCCCATGGTATAGCTTCATTAGATCTATTTGTTTTATGAAGCAGATGAGCATATGTATCGAATGCCTCAGGTGATTGGTCCCATTTTTCAATTGCATATTTCATAACATCAATTGCAAAATCCAAAGTCTTTAGGTCGTTGCAATGTTCGAAAATGAGCCATGAAAAGTTATTAATATCATATTCTGGTCGTTCCAATGCTAACTTAAAATATAATGTGTAGTATTTTGCATAAATATTCCAATCTTTATGGCTTGACTCCACGCCGTAATATAACATTCGTTTGCCAAGTACTAATTCTTCACCAACTTTACCATATTTACTTGTCACTCGTTGCTCTATGGTCTCCCAATCAGGGTTTGTTTTATAAGGAGCTATTTCCTCTGCGTCGATTATTGATTTTACTTTACTTATTGCCGCAGTTTCCCAGAGGAACGAATCTACTTTCCTGGGTTGCTCTATGAAAAGTTGAAAACCTCTATCTTTACTGGTCTTTGTTATTCTTCTAATAAAAGTTAAGTTATCCTTGGAAAAAGGATTCGTCAAAATGCTGATATAATTGTTCCCTATTAGGGTAGTTGTTGATTGATCTTTTTTGCGTATGGATATTAGTATAAGTCTTCTTAGAAAAGCAGAATCTCTTCCCCCTTTTTTATAATCATCAATTAGTGACTCATAGCGACTATCATTGTCGTTTATATTTATATTCGTTGCAATAACGAAACTTGGATCTATTGCAAATCCTTTGGTTTGTTTTACCAGTTCTTGGTTGATGGCTCTCAATTCTGTAACAGGAATCTTAATTATCTCTCTGTCATAGGTAAGTAGGCCATTCTCCTCTCCCTCAACATCAAAAGGTTGGGTATAAATGGAAGCGCTTAGACCAGCGACCTCCAATTTCTTAAGCTCACTTGTCATATGGATATACTTAGTTTTTAGTTCTTCCGGAGTGACTTGTATATAGCCCCAGCCCTGCATATCGTCCCATTCATGACCAGGAACAGGTACACCCACACCACCAAATTCACCAATTACACGAGCCTTATTGGGCAAGGGAGGAGCATTTATTGGATCTGGATATGAATGCACATCCGTCATATCACTACCAATCCACGGATCATCAGCAGGTGCACGAAGTTGATTGTTTACATAAAGCAATTCGCCAGAATGTCCGTTGATTATCCTGCTTGGATCATATTTTTTTACCCATTCTGTTAGCCTTTTTTGATCATATGCCCCCCATCGCTCATTAAATAGAACCCATGTAATAATGCTGGGATGGTCATGTAATTGATCTATTGTTTCCTGTGTTTCTTTTTCAAAAATAGAATCATAGCCTTTGGGGTATCCATGAGGTGGATTTACAAAGTCTTGCCAAACTAGCATACCAATTTTATCTGCGTGGTAGTACCATCTCTCTGGTTCAACTTTTATATGTTTTCGTATGGTGTTAAAACCTAACGATTTTATGGTTTTAATATCAAATGCTAATGCCTCATCCGTTGGGGCGGTATATAATCCTTCAGGCCAGAATCCTTGGTCGAGAATCCCAAGGTTATACGTATACTTATTATTTAAAAAAATACGATCTGCACCTTTTTCATCCTTTTGAATGTTTATTTTTCTCATTCCGAAATAGCTCTCTACCTCATCAATTATTTTATTTTTCTTTATGAGTTTTACAGTAAGATCATACAGGAATGGATCGTCGGGAGACCATAATTTAGCCTTAGGTATTGTAAGTGTATAATTTCCCTGATTATTGGTTATTGGAAATTTTTGGATGCTTACTACTTTGTCATTTGCTGATGTAGTAATTTCAAGCCTTGTATTTTCTATTTTCCCTTTTGTTGTGATGCTTAGAGCTAAAGTACTTTTGTCTATATCTGGAGTAGTTTTTATATTTGCTATATACATAGCTGGAACAGTTTCCAACCATACCGTTTGCCAGATACCACTTGATGAAGTATAATATATATTCGTCGGATTAAGAACTTGTTTTCCATGAGGATTGGGCCCCTTGTCACTGGGATCGAATACTTTTACTAAAATTTCGTTGTTGTCTGGCTTTAGTAAATCGGTAATGTCAAACGAGAAACTTTGATAGCCTCCTGTATGCGTTCCGATTTGTTTTTTGTTTATAAAGATTGTTGCTTGCCAGTCTACGGCGCCAAAATTTAATATAATACGGTCATTACCTTTTATGGCCGGTTTTTGGATTATTTTCCTGTACCATAAACGCATCTCAGGAAATAGTTTTTTTTGTACACCTGAAAGGGCAGATTCGACAGGATAGGGTACCAATATTCTTCCTTCAAAATTGGCAGGCAAAGTTGTTGTTGAGTCTGTAATGGAGTATTCCCAAAGTCCATTTAAGTTCTGCCATTTTCGACGTTTAAGTAAAGGCCTAGGATATTCTTTCAATACATTATTCGGGTTCACTTCTTTTGCCCACCTAGTTTGCATGTGGATAGGAGACATTTGATAGCTAGTAGATATGGGTGTTTTATCCTGAGTATAGCAGGGTGAAGAGATTAAAATCAGGAGTCCGGCTATAAAATTTTTTTTTCTCATCAGTCAATAATTTATCCAGAAATTGTAAGTATGTGAATACAGTCTATTTTTAAATTTTAAGTGTACTACACGGGTGGCATATTAATATCCTGTATTTTGAGATAGATTTCCATTTGTAAGTATATCGTTTGATGGAATAGGGAACAATTCCCAGTTTAGATTCCATGATCCTCCTTTCAATGGAGTCACATTCCTCATTACGGTATCCACAATATGAATCCTCTTCATATCTAGCCACCTATGTCCCCATTCAGTAAATAGCTCTACCTGCCTCTCATGATAAATGCTGGAGAGTAATGCAGATTTTTGATTTAATTTTGATTCATCTAGCCAAGCTCTTATACGAATGATATTTAAGTCAGCACGTGAACCGGCGATCTTGTTTTGTTGTGCTCGTGCTTCTGCTCTTATAAGATATTGTTCTCCTAGACGGAATATTGTATTGTACTCTGTTAACGGAGCATTAAGAGCGCCAGATTTGTACTTGAATACAAAGTGATAGGGCATGCCAGTAATTAATACAGAATCAATCCATAACGTTTTTCTTCGGTCATTGGCTTCAAAGCTATTTAATAGTTGTGGGCTGAGATATACTGGCCTAGATGAAGATGGTCCACTACGTGGAAGTATATAAACTTTAGCATCCTCCGTGTTTGAAGCAAAATTGACTGGTTGTAATTGCCAAATTGCTTCGCGACTATTCATTAGGAATGTATTGTTCAAAGAGTCTAAATTGTATAATGTTGTATTGTTTATGATTTCAGTGGATTCTATTTCCGCATTTACCCAGTCGTTTGTATATAAATAACTTCTTGCTAATAGTGCGGTAGCGGCCCATTTATTTGGTCTAATACGTTCAATACTTTTTTTTAGTAGAGTACCATCGACATAATCATTAGAAAGCAAAATTTTGGCATCTTTAAGATCTGATATAATTTGCATCCATACTTGCGATATTGGGGCACGCGGTAAGGTACTATTTACAGCATAATTGGAAGTTGTCACTAATGGAATATCGCCGTATAGATTTACTAAATAAAAATTGCAAAATGCTCTTATGAATTTTGCTTCCCCTAATAGTTGCTGTCTAACCCCAGGTGTTAGCGAAAAGGAGTTATTTAGCCTCTCAATTGATAAATTTGCAATATATATTTCGTTATAGATATTGGCCCAAAAATCTATTCGTGAGGTAATGGTAGCCAGATTGTTTTGATAGTATGCTCTCAATCGTACATCTTTGGCACCAGCATATAGAGTTAGCTCATCTCCAGCTAGTCCTGTTATTAATCCAATTGCTGATAGATCATTTCCCGTTATGCTATTCATACTAATTCTAGAATAAATGCCTGTTAAAACGGCTGACGCTGTGAGATTATTAGTGTATACGTTATCTGCAGTTATGCTGGTGGTTGGCGCATCGACTTCGATCAATTTTTGACAACTCGTTTGAGTTATAATGATCATTATATGGGCTGAAAGGAGAAATAAAAATGTCGCTTTGTTAATGGGATTTAGCATTGAATACATCTTCTTGTATTTTATGGTGAGGATAGATTAGAGTGTTATTTGTGCTCCTATAGTAACTGTTCTTAATGGTGGGAGCGATAATCCGCTTTCAGGATTGAATCCTTTATAGTTTGTGACGGTAAGGATATTTTGAGCATTTAGAAACACTTTTGCATTAATAATATGTAGAATTCTGTTCAAATGGTCAGGGAATTGCCATGAAATAGAGATGTTTCTGAGGCTAATAAAGGATGCGTCTGTTAGAATAGCACTGCTATACTTTATGTAATCTAAGTTCTCGTAATGCTCCGCGCTATAAGGCTGTATTTGAGCTTTGTCACCAGTCTTTTGCCAACGATTTAGAACGGTAGTTGATTGGTTACCGGCGCCTCCATTGAATGTACCTGGATAAGCGATGTTTCTTAAACCATAAGTAACATCGTCTATAGTTGTTCTTTTCGCAAACATTAAGAAGATATCCATGGTAAATCCTTTATAATTAAAGCTATTTTGCAAGCCACCATATAATTTTGGATCCGTATTTAGTGCAACAGTTTTATCAATTGGATCTGAAGGGCTTATCGTTATATTTCCCTTTGTATCTATGAATTGATAGACGCCTGTGGTGTCATTTAATCCTGCATAATTATAATATGCGATAGTCGATAGGGGCTTTCCAATATATATCGAATTGTTTTTGTCTCTTCCGTAGTATGAACGCAACTGATTCTTTGGAATCGTTATGTTAAAATTTGAAGTCCAATAGAAATGATCCTTTTTTATATTGGTTGTGGTGAGTGATAATTCCCAACCGGTGTTTTGTATTACAGCTGGAAAATTGCGGGTTATTCCGGTAAAGCCAGTAATGCTTGGTAGACGTGCTTGTGTTAACTGATTATTGGAGCGATTTTGATTGTAATTTACAGTAAGTAGAATCCTATCTTTTGAAAGACCAAGTTCCATCCCAATTTGAAGTTTCCTAGTTTTCTCCCATTGCAGGTATGGATTCGTTATTCTGCTAGGAGAAAGTCCAATTATATTTTGATACGCATTTCCTGTCACATAAAGTGGCTGATATATGTCCATGAATCTATAATCACCTATTTGATCATTTCCAGTGCTACCAAAGCTACCTCTTAGTTTTCCAAAGCTTAAAAATGGGATTTTAGATTGTATGAAAGGTTCTTGGGAGAAGATCCAGGCTGCACCCACAGCCCCGAAATTATGAAATTGATTTTCTGGTCCAAATCGAGAACTACCGTCACGTCTTGATGTAAGATTAAGTATGTATTTATCGAGCCAATTATAAGTGACTCTACTATATATGGCGTTATATTTGTATACGGCGTTGATGCTACTTCCTGTTAAGCTTGTGGCGGAACTTAAATCCTCCATTACAAGTTCATTGCTGAACCCAAGTGCTAAGACATTTTGTTGGTCGCTATTTTGTTGTGTTAGTGAGCTGCCAATTAGAATGTTTAAGATGCCTTTACTTATCTTCGTTTTGTATTCTATTTGTGGCTCTACGATCCAGGAACTAATTTTATTCTTTATAAAAACTGATGCATTTGAAATATCTGGTTGATACTCCGGCTGGTAAATTGAATTCGGGCTTTTGGTTATTTCATCAGTTAATAGATTGTTAAAACCAAAACTACTTTTAATTATCAAACCAGGAAGCAATTCATAACTAAGAACAGCGTTCCCAATTAGATTTGATGTTTTGTTGGTACTGTTTAGTGCTGTCGAAGCAAATGGATTTGCTGAAAAAGAACTGGCTCCAGTCGCAGTTGGCATCCAGTTGATAGTTCCGTCTGAATTATATGGCTTAGGGGCATTGGGAGCTAATGTGATCGCGCTTGTAGTCAAGTCATTTAAAGGCAATTTATTGTCATCGAAAATAAAGGAACCAGTGAACTGAATTTTGAATTTTTGATTGAGAGAATTACCGCTTAAATTTAAGTGAAGCGACGCTTTTGTGTCAGAGAAAGAGCCTGGATAGACAGTTGTCTCTCTATGGTATCCTCCTCCCAATAGAAATTGAGTTAAAGCATTACCTCCGGATATATTTAATTGCGCGTCAGTATATTGCGCGGATTTTCCAATGAGTTCTTTTTGCCAATTTACATTGCGCATTGTATCCCAAGTCCCATTTAGATCGTAGTCAAATGGAGAAATGGTGTTACCGTCATTTTTTATTGCTTCTCGTCTCATCGCAAGATAATCTTCAGTATCTAAGAGGTCTATTCTTTTTGACACTTTTGCCCATCCACTTTGAAACATAATATTTATTCTTGTAGGACCGGATTTTCCTTTTTTGGTTGTTATCAACACTGCTCCGTTTGCAGCTCTGGATCCATATATTGCTGTGGCGTCTGCGTCTTTTAGTATTTCAATACTTTCAATATCGGCGGAGTTTAAGTAACTTAAAGGATTGCCCGAAACACCGTTTACACCTGATCCACCAGTTATAGTATTATAAATAGGAAGCAATTGGGATACATATGGCACCCCATCAACAACATAGAAAGGATCATTGCCGCTTGAGATGCTATTTACTCCCTGGATACGAACAGTTACTCCTGATCCAGGTAATCCATTTGATTGTTGTATATAAATGCCGGGGACACGTCCTTGGAGGGCATTTAATGGGTTGCCAACTGGTTGTCTTTCTATGTCAGTTGCTTTCAAACTACTTATGTTTCCTGTATTTAATCTCTTAGTTGTACTCCCATAAGCAATGACAACCTTTTCATCAAGTAGATTTGTGTATGTATTGAGTTGAACTAAGATATTATTCTTAATAATTACGATTTCTTTTGATTCAAATCCAATAGAAGTTATTACAATAACACTTCCTTTGTCAACTTTAGGTAGCCGGAATGTTCCATCAGAGTTTGAAATCGTACCTTGATTATTACTCTTTAGCTTTATCGACACCCCAGGTATTGGATTACCATCCTTGTCTAGTATTTTACCAATCAATTGAAATATGTTTGGTATTGTATCAAATTTATTTATCGATAAATTTGATCTTTCTCTAAGAATATGAATTTCGTTATTGTTTAGAGTGAAGAAGAGATTTTCTTTATCAATTAACAAAAAGGTCATTACTTCTCTTATGTCCGCCTGCTTGAAGTTAACTGTAACTTTTTTTTGTTCATTTAGGAATGTCTCGTGAACATTATTATATATCTTGATTCCAGTTTGTTTTTGAATTTTCTTAAATGCCTTTTCAAGAGGGATATTATTGGCTGATAACGTCACTTTAGATATTTGACGTTCCCCTTCGCCCATTGTCGAGGTTGAATAACAAATACCGGTTAGTATTGCGATTATCAAGGGAAGTTTTGATGTCAACACTCCTAAATGCATTTTAGTCATACAGTATAGTTTGATACCAGGTTTGGAATTTGCTCTTGTATTAAATATTACACGCAAATTGTTATAGTCGTACTATTCAGGCCAGTCATATTTGTATTGAAAATATATTTTTTAATATAATATATTCTAAAGGCAGATAGTACTTTAGATATTAACTCGTGTATAGAGTATGCTATATTGTTTGGAGTTCACTTTAGACAAACAGGTCATTTTAATCTAATATCATATATGCCGTATGCGGGCTGCAATTATATCACATTGTCAAGTGCTAATTTAACTTGGTTTATTCCATTAATTTCATTTAGTGTGAAACCATCTTATTATATATTATTAATTAGTAAATAGAAAAATGTTTATATGAGAGGAATTTTCTTAGCTATAGTTTTTGTTTTTTCTTCACTAATTAATTATGGACAGACTGTTCCGTTAGAAAAGAAGGATCATCCTTCCTCTAATGATAAACCTGTCATAGATTCTATGGCCTATAATAAGTGGACTTTTGTCGATGGCGCAAAGATCACTGATGATGGTAAGTTTATGTCCTATTTTATTAGAAACGATATCAAGTTTAACGACATTACAATTTTGAAAGAATGCAAAGGTAGTTGGGAAATTAGAATTCAAGGTATTAGAAGCATTCAATTTACAGGAGATAGTAGGATGGCTTTCTTTGTTTTTAATGACACCTTATGCATGATAAAATTGGGGCATTCTTACTTTGAGAAGATACCTTTTGTCAAATCTGTTAAGGTACCTTCCGTAAAGAATGGGGAATGGATCGCGTATGGAAATGCTTCACAGAAATCGGTAGTGCTGCGTAATCTTAAAAGTGGCGATACAAGACCTTTTGATTCGGTAAGGAACTATTTCTTTAGTGAGGACGGGAAAGTATTGATCCTAGAGAGTATTGAAAGGGATAGTAGTGGTTTTTCGGAAGCATTGCGGGTGGTACAGGTAATGGATGGTGGTATTATGAGGATATGGAAAGGAAAAGGGCTATCTAAGTTAGTATTAAATTCATCTGCTACTCAATTAGCGTTTATGCTATCAGATGAAAATGGGAAAGGTAAGTCTATAATGTATTATAAGAAGGGCGCCTTATCACCAACGTTCGTGGTTGATGTCGACTCGATTGGAGGTGACAGGTCGTTTGTTATAAATAGTTTGTCAGGTTTAAGTAAGGATGGTAAATACGTTTTCTTTACGGTAAAAAAAATCGAGAATATAGATGTAAGTAGAATGACAAACTCGACAGTGCATGTTTGGAGTTATTTGGATGAGAAGCTACAGTCGGCTCAGATTGTGGATGGCAAAGAAACTGCTGAATTTTTGTTTGCAGTGAGCTTGGTGGATAAGAGTATTATTCAGATCGGTCATGAGAATGAATGGATTTTAAACAAGAGTTTAGATGATAATACGTTTTTAGTGCAGCATATGTCGGGAGATGCTGATAGTTACGAATGGAAATGGAATACCGCTGCTCAGATTTCTTATTACGTGAGGTCTATTCAGAGAAATACTAACACTCTTCTGAGGCCTAAAGGCGTGGTAACTATTAATTTGTCGGATGAGGGCCGATTTGTGGTTTACTATGATAGTGATTCGGCAAGCTATTTTAGTTATGAAATGTCGACTGGAATATATCGTAATATAACTGCAGGTTTGGATGTCTCCTGGATTAATTCGTTCAAGGAAGATTTAATTAAGACTCCGAGAGGTATTTTAGGTTGGTTGGAGAGAGATTCTGCGATATTAGTTTATGATAAGTATGATATTTGGATGATTGATCCACTGGGAAAGAATCCTTCTGTAAATCTAACTAACGGTTATGGGTTGAAGCATGGTATTATTTATTATATGGGACTCTCTGCCTTTCCAGGAGCTGCTTATACAGCCAAGGATACATTAATTCTGAATGCACTGGATATATATAGTAAGAAGAACGGGTTTTTCAAAAAAATAATAGGCAGTAAGGGAGATCCGGAAAAATTAACAATGGGGGACTGCATTTACCAATTAATTGATAATCCCTACGTTGAGAATAATGGTGTTGCTCCTATTAAAGCAAGGAATGCAAGTAAATACATTGTCATGCGAATGAGGGCTGCGGAGTCTCCCAATTATTTCTTCACTTCAGATTTTAGATCCTTTATTTCTCAAAGTGCAATTCGTCCTGAGAAGTCGTATAATTGGTACACGACAGAATTACATAGTTGGAAGAAAGCGGATGGTTCTTCAATTCAAGGGGTATTATATAAACCTGATAATTTTAACCCCGGTTTGAAATATCCAGTTATATTTTATTACTATGAAAAAAAATCTTTTGCACTAAATGCCTATTTAATTCCTGAGAATATATCGGGTTGCTGTAATATGAATATACCCACTTTCGTTAGTAATGGCTATTTGGTTTTTACTCCAGATATTGACTATGCTATTGGCGATCCGATGCAAGGCACATATGATGCAGTTGTTTCCGCGGCGAACTATTTGTCAACTTTGCCCTTTGTTGACGCCCAGAAAATGGGAATTGGAGGTTGTAGTTTTGGTGGTATACAAACTAATTATTTAGTTACACATACTAGTCTGTTTGCAGCGGCCTATTCTTCCTCCTCGATGTCGGATATGATTAGTGCCTATGGGGATGTTCCAGGTAGATATATTAGTTTACAGAATTATTTTGAGGCTGGCCAAGGTAGAATGGGGGGGACTCTATGGCAAAAACCTGAGCAGTATATTAAAAACTCTTCAATTTTCAATGCTGATAAGGTAACTACTCCATTATTACTGATGCACACTAGTGATGACGGCATTAGCTCATTTTCTCAGGCGATTGAATTGTTTACTGCCTTACGTCGTCTAGGAAAGAAGGTGTGGCTATTAGAATATACCGATGCTAATCACGGAGTACTGGGAGAGGCTGCTCAGGACTTTAGTATACGCTTATCTCAATTTTTCGATCACTATTTAAAGGGCAAAGCTGCCCCGAAATGGATGACAAAGGGTGTGCCTGCAAAAAACAGGGGGAAAGAAGATCCATATAAATTGGATCTAAATATAAAGACTCCTGGAAATGGGTTGTTAATTGATCTGCATAGATAAAATTTGAAACTATAATCAAGATGTATCGACATAAACTTTTCAACTTTTGGCCGATGATATTAGGCTTTGAGATCTTGATTGTAAAGCTTTAGAAAAAGTAGACGCAAATGTTTTTTGAATGTTGTGCGTTTATATGAGGGGCCTTAATAATGATGTTATTAAGTTGGCTTGCTGAGAAAAAAGTTTGTGAAGACTTAGAAGTTAGTATTGGAGACGAAGGGACTATTCAATAAGTGTGTAAACTTAAAAATCGGGGAATCAGGATAATAATTAGATTCTCACCCTTTTATCAAAAATAGTTAAAAACTGATTTAGGATCATGCCCCAGTTTCTAATGGGCATGGTCCTTTTTTTTGATACTTCCCTTAAAGCCAGGTATACAGATTTAGCACCGCTTCGTCTGTAGGGAAGGATAGCTTGTTTTTGGTATATTTTCTGATTTGTGGCCGTGGAAACATCAAATTTATATACTTCCCTTATTTGCTCTTCTATGTCTGATACGCTCATACCCTTGGCATAAAAGGACACAATTACCTCTTCCAAACCTTGAGCCATTCCTTCTCGTTTAGGTACAATCATGGGGTTAAAACTGGCATCACGATCTCTGGGCACCCTAATTTCAGATTCCCCGTAACTGGTCTTAATCTTCTTTTTCCCGTAACCGTTACGGCTATTGCTACTTTCATTGTGTTCATGCTTATCATAACCCAAAATGGCTATCTAGCTCTCCTTCCAACATCTTTTCAATGCCCCGCTTCTGAATCTGGGCAAGAAAATCGTTTTAACTGATCTGCTGTTTTAAACTGCTTCAGAAAGTCGTCTGATAAAAAATCTTCTGTCTTCATAAAACTGTATATGCTTTAAAATTAAAGAATCGAGGTCAAATACCCCGATTTTTATGACTTACACAGTTTATGAGATAGTATCAAGACGAAGTATGAATTGATTTTAATTTTAATTATATTATTGGAACGAAGTCTATTTATTTATTCTTGCCTAAGAAATAGGAAAACCCAATAGTGAAAAAGCGTTCCAATCCATTAGTGTTAGTATCTTCAATATAGTTGTCTTGAATGATGCGATTATAACTTATATTTTGTTTTAGTACATCAAACCCTTGGATTTTTATAAGTCCTTGTCTGTTATTGAATATTGATTTGCTAATCGAGGTATTTAACATTAGTGGACTCCCATTGTATCCCTCCATTCTTCCAGTTGTCCATGCAACTATAAGATTAGAGTTCAAATTTATTCCGTATGGGAGATTTAGACGGTTCGCAAGCGATAGGCCACTACTAATATAATTTTCCTTAAGTTCCTTATTGTTATTGTAGCTTAGATTGTTATAGTTTATGCTAGCTGTTATTGCGCATTCGTAAATTTTTCGAGTATATCGGAAATTTATCACTTGAGTTAGGGATGTTTGATTACTTATAGATTCCTTTCCATTTACAACACTTAGAGACCTTTTCAGGCTGCCTTTTGTATTTAGATTAACGCCAAAGTGTTGCTTCTTGAATGGTAGATAGTTATTAATGTTTAGTTCAAGAAGATAGTTGCCATTTAAATTGACTGGTTTAGTAGTTTGACGACCAATGGAATCAAAGGTTGAGAGATTGATTATCTGATTGATTATGAATTTTCCACTTGCAGCAATGGTGAGTGTTCGCAATGTGGAAATGTTAATAGAGTTATAGTTGAATTGCAAATCGTGGAAAGTGATGGGTTTTAACATTGGATTTCCACGTTTTATATTTAAAGGGTCGCTATAATCTGGAGTTTGCTGTAATTGAGATGCTTGCGGGAATTCGATACTTTTTCTATATAAGAACTTTAATTTTCGATTATTCATCGGTATGAAGTTGATAGTTGCTTCTGGTAGTAAGGCAAGAACATTAGTCGAATAAATGTTACTTACACTATTATCTTTATTCTCCATACTGAAGTATAGTGCAGCTAGGGATACAGAGTAGTCGAATTTTTCTTTTTTGACCAGCCAATTTAACTTGGCGTAATGGTGAATTGGAACAGTGACGAATATATTGCTTAGACTGTCATTTGCTTTATCATATAGTTTTGTCATATTATTGTAGTCTAATATTGTTTTATTTAATGAGCCTTTTACCCGATCTTCACCAATCATAAAACTTATGGCTCCATAGTTGTGTAAGGGTTCAGTATAAGTAGCCATGACAAATAGTTGTTCGTTTTGTGTGTTGATAATAGAACGTTGATCAAGCGTGTCCGAGATAGTTTCTCCGCTATTTGGATAGTAGAGGCTATTTGATATGTTGTATCCAATCTGCTTTGATACGCTTTTACTATAACTTATACTAATATTAAGGAGACGTCTGTTTTTATTAAATTTCTTTTCATAGTTTAGGCCTGTAAACGTTGTTATGGTATTATTTTCGTCCATAGTCTTAAAAGTTCCGTTGCCTAGTACTTGAGCATAATTCCCCAGTGAATTAAATCTATTAGTGAAGTTATTATCTGTTTTAAAAAGTGTGAGTTGATTTGAGATAATTATATTTTGTAGACTGTCAATTTGGTATTCTATTTGTGTTGTTAGTGCTTGATTTCTATCTTTATTATTGCTGCTTGATTTCTGTTGAATTAGCAAGCTTGTATCGCTTACTATATTTTTTCTTGCACTGTTCCGTTGAGTTTCGCTTATATTGTTATTCGCTATATAGCTTGCGCTTATTGTCGTATTCTTGTTGATTCTGCTACTATAGTTCCCAGCTCCACTCCAATTCTCTTGAATGCCCCCAACACTAGTCGTTTGGGTCTCTATAGCACCGTTGGTGTTGTCGCCGTTACCTAGCAATAGAAGCTGCTCTTCACCTTTGAATCGACTAAGACTTAGCTTGGTGGAGAATCGGTTGGCCGTGCCGTAAGCGCCTGAAATCTCTCCAGAGATTAAATTTTGTTTGCTTTTCTTAATTGTAAGATTAATTACTTTATCTGGTTGATTGGAACTCAAACCATTGAAATCTTGTCTGTTTGTTTTCCTATCTATTAGTTGGACCCTATCGATTAAGTCTGCTTGCAAGTTCTTACTAATAATTCTATTATCACCACCACTGAAAATGGGTCGGCCGTTTATCATAATGCTTTTCACAGGCTCTCCATTCACACTAATTGTACCGTCTTTGTCGATCTGTACGCCAGGTAATAATCTAAATAGATCTTCGACCAACGCATTGTCTTTGGTTTCAAAATAATTTGCATTATATTCCATTGTATCCCTTGAAATTCGTAGAGGTATTCTAGCTTCTACAATCTTAACTTCTGTTAATGTTAGCCCAGTTCGTTTTATTCCAATTGTCCCTATGTTTATAAGAGTGTCAGTGGATGAGGCATGCAATGAATATAATAATTTTTCGTATCCAATAAATGATACGAGCAGTATAAAGTTCGTAGGTGTAAGGCTATCAATTATAAAAAATCCCTCTTTATTAGTGAATGATAGGCCTGCTTTGGAGGAATCCTTAGCGTACAGTAATGTTATTGTTGCAGACGACAGATTGTCTTGGGTTTCCTTGTCAGTTATGCGACCTTTAATTACTAATTGATGAGGTTTTTGTGCCGAAGAATGTAAGGTTGACACAACTATTAATAATAGCATTATTAACTGCTTCATAATGGGGATTTCCAATATCATGTAAGATGAATATTTTGAATGCATCTGTATTGCAGTATTTATATAGGTCTTTGTTTGTCGTTTAGAGGAGATGAATTTTTTAAGAAAAATGTTTCGCTGTATGGAGATAGCAGTGGTTGGATTTAATTTTGATTTGACTAATGATAAGTAAGTAGCTCTATCCAATTCAATGTAGTTTTATTATTGTTAGTTATGAGTAATTGAATCGAACCCTCAAATAAATTATACCATGTCGGTAATAACTTCTTTTTTTTACAATCCGGATGGAGAAAATGAAACGCCAATTCCCTGCTAGAATTGATCTTGAATTGTAGTGCTTTGCCCTGTTGTCTAGCTCTCTTTTTTTTCTATGAACTCCGTTGTATTATATGTACACAGGTTAATACGGAATTAGCTCAAACTATATTTGTGCCGACACTCTATTAATTATCTTTTTAATCATTGTACCTCCGTTTATCTTTTAGGTCTACTTAAATTGAAAATTGATGTTGGTTTTTACAATAAGGTCTAGTTTCTATGTAACTAAAGTGGTTATCTTTCACTTATATTTAAGTGAAAGAACTACGAATTATAAGTGAAGATTTACAATGCATTTATGTGTCCTCCGCATAAAAATGGTTTAGGGCATGATTTAGAAATTATGTGGAGGTAACATTATAGCCGATGTTAAAGATTGTTATATCAACTGATAATATTTGTAGGGAATTGTTGTAATAAATTATATCGAAAATGTTAGTTAATAGTGTAAGCACAGGTGAAACACAAATGAATGGTAATGTCGATGCTAAGTTACAACTTAGTATGTTTGAGTATATTTTCAAACATCCCAAAAATAGGTGGTTTGCTAGAATTGCTATCCCTATTGTTGTTGTCCAATTCGTTGCTTTCAAGTTCTTTTATCCATTTGCGGGATTTATAAATGGAGACTCTTATATATATATTGAGACAGCATACCATAATTTTACCGTAAATACTTATCCCATTGGTTATTCTAAATTTCTTAGGTTAATAAGCGTTTTTACTCATTCAGATTTAGCGGTTGTTGGGCTGCAATATCTACTCTTGCAATGTGCTAGCCTCGGACTTGTGTTTACCATGTTTTATTTTTATGAACCATCTAGATTTACAAAGATTTCTTTGTTCGTATTCATGTTGGTTAATCCTGTCTACCTTTATCTTGCGAATTACATTTCAAGTGATGCTTTCTTTCTTTCATTAAGTCTAATTTGGTTTACTTTGTTAATTTGGATAATGAATAGACCTACTAATAGGTTAATCATTATAAATTCACTAGTTCTTTTTGTCGCATTCACCGTACGATATAATGCACTGTTTTATCCTGCTGTTGGAGTGATATCGCTACTATTAACTAGGAGAAGAATGATAATGAATATTGTTGGATTCTGTATAAGTCTTCTCCTTATAGGATTTTTTATACAAGTCACAAGCGTAAAGTATAAAGCAATTAGCGGATTTAGACAATTTACGCCATTTACCGGATGGCAGATGGCAAATAATGCGTTATATGCATACAGATATGTCGATAGCGCAGATAGGAGAGACGTACCTGTATCTCTCCGTATGTTGGATAATATGGTTCGACACTATTTTGATTCCAGTAGAGATATACGGACACACCCATCAGAAGCATTGATTGCGAGCACTGTTTACATGTGGGATCCTAATTCACCACTTTCCAAGTATATGGAAAGTCAGTTTAAGAATGATTCCACGGCATCTGCGTTAAAGAAGTGGGCAACTCTTGCACCAATAATGAAAGAGTACGGTTCGTTTTTGATTAAATCTTATCCTTATGAGTTTGCCAAGTATTATTTAGTGCCAAATGCTATAAAATATTATGCGCCACCAGTTGAATTTCTTGATCATTATAGTACTGGCGTAGATAGCGTTAATCAAGCTGCAAAGGTTTGGTTTGACTATAAAAGCACTAAACTGAAATGTCATTTTAAGGATTTTAAGGTAAATACATTGGATTTCTATCCCGTTTTAGTAGGTACTATGAATGTTGTTCTTGTAATGAGTACAATAAGTTTTATATTATTAGGAGGTTATAAGCAACATTTTCAATTGAAAAGAGGGCTAATACTTGTGGTGACTTTATGGATAATTAATTTTGGTTTTAGTGTTTTTGCATCGCCCATAGCTCTTAGGTTTCAGTTGTTTCCTATTCTGGTCTCATTGTCGTATACTTTTTTGTTGGTTGACTATTTAGTGAAAGCTGCTAAGAGTATATCTGTCGTACAGGAAGAATATTTGACAGAGACTACAAAGCCGGAAAATCTTACTGTATAGTACTATATCGATTTGAGTAATTTAAGTAATTATCATGAAACGAATGTATGTTATTGTTGCGGCGATGCTTCTAGTGGGGCTATCTTTATATATGAGTCTGGGGGGATATTCACTGATAAATAATCGGAAAAGAGGCTATGCGAAATCAGTTATAACTGGACGAGAGGGCGAGTTACTGCCAAGTATAAGTATACTGCTTTCTGATAGTATAACTAAGATCAATCTTTCGTCAATTCCCAACGGAAAGCCTACAGTGCTGTTCTATTTCAGTCCATATTGCCCTTATTGTCAGTCTGAAATGGATACTATTATAAATAATATAACGAGGCTTAAACATATTCAATTTTATTTAGTAACTCCTTATAGCCATAGAGAAATGAAATTGTTTTATAATAAGAATCATCTCGAAAGATATGAGAACATTATAGTTGGGTTGGACTATGATATTCGGTTTTCTGAATACTTTAGAATAGTACAGGTGCCCTTTATTGCCATTTATGATAAAGGTAAAAGATTAAATGCCGGTTTTTTCGGCGGGGTGGCGTCTGATCAGCTAAGACAAGTTAGTCAAGAGTAAATTTTTGCGCAAAATAGGCCGATTGAATACTTGCAAGAGAAATCGACCAAAAAATGGCGAAGCCGAAAACCATTATAAACGAGTAGGCATTTTTCATAAAAAGCAAAGTTTAGCTTTTTGATTTTAAAAAGCATCTATCATTATGAAACAAGCAAAATTCGCATTAACAGCTGTTGCTCTTCTCGCAGTTATAGGTGGTGCATTAGCATTCAAAGCTAATAGGCAATTGAAAACTTTCTATTCACTTGGTACCACTGTGATTCAGGGTGAAGAAGTTGCAGGTTGTGTTATTCCTGTACAATTGTTACGTACTCCGGCAGCTGCAGGAGCAATCACTCCATACTCATCAACATTTAACTCTGCTACCACAACTTGTACAGTTAGAGTTAACGTTAATGATTAATTGAGAAGTGATCTATGAGGATTATTTGCATTAATGATTTCATTAGATCTCTTAGTTATGTTTATTAACTAATAATTTATAAGAGCCGTCTTATTGTTTGCGAAAGCAATGGGATGGCTCTTCTGCGGTAATAATGTTCGAATTTAGTAAGCATTGGTAAGGGAGATGTGATAGTCTCTATGATGGTTTAAATTGGGGGTTGAGTTGCGCGGACTGATTAAAGTATACTAAGTGTTAACCTTTGGATTTTTGGGACTATTTCAATAAGTGTGTAAACTTAAAAATCGGGGAATCAGGATAATAATTTATGGAAATCATGACTTTGGTTGACAGTTTTTATCTTGTCAATCAAATGTCTATATATGAGTCCAAAGGAACTATCAGATATTCGTAGAAAGCTTAGAATAATTCAACATGGCCAAGCGTCAGGGAATGTATCAAAAACCTGTCGATACTTTGGTATATCCAGGGAAACCTACTATAAATGGAAGAAAGACTATGAAAGTGAAGGAGAAAGCACCTTAGTTAATAGTAAACCCTGTCCTGAAAATCCGAAGCTACGTATTGCAGCTGATATTGAAGCTCAGATTATACACTTAAGAACCACCTATCATTTGGGACAATTACGGATATCATGGTATATGAAACGTTACCATGATATTGCTGTTTCTCCTGCAGGAGTATATAATGTTCTTAAAAGAAATGGGCTTAATAAATTGCCGCAAAATCAGCGGAAAAGATCCATGGAACAATTTAAAAGATACGAAAAACAGGTGCCGGGACATAGAATCCAGGTCGATGTTAAATTTTTATCTTTTACTGATAAGTCCTCTGGGAAGGAAGTTAAGCGCTTCCAATATACGGCGATTGATGACGCAACAAGAGCTCGGGCTCTGAAAATATATAGTAAACATAATCAGAGCTGCGCAATTCAATTTGTAGACTACATACGGAACAAATTTCCATTCCGGATTCATACTATTCAAACCGATAACGGGCATGAATTTCAGGCGCAATTTCATTGGCATTGCGAAGATTTAGGCATTCAACATGTGTATATCAGGAAAGCTAGTCCACATTTAAACGGAAAAGTAGAACGGTCCCATTTGACCGATCAACAAGAGTTTTACCAACTGCTTGACTACACAGATGACATCGACATCAATAAGAAATAACAGGAGTGGGAGAATTTCTATAACTGCCATAGACCTAATGCTGCACTGAAGGGCAAAACACCCTACGAAATACTTAGAGAACGACTACAATCTAAAACGTAGCCATTGTTTGAAACCCCTGCCGGGATGGGGTAAGGGGAATGGCGCGGCAGCAGCGCCTTCCCCTTAAAACAGATTTAAAATTCAGTTCAAAATGTATATTTGCTCTGTCAACCGTAGTCCTAGTATTCACACATAAAAGGACACAATTACCTCTTCCAAACCTTGAGCCATTCCTTCTCGTTTAGGTACAATCATGGGGTTAAAACTGGCATCACGATCTCTGGGCACCCTAATTTCAGATTCCCCGTAACTGGTCTTAATCTTCTTTTTCCCGTAACCGTTACGGCTATTGCTACTTTCATTGTGTTCATGCTTATCATAACCCAAAATGGCTATCTAGCTCTCCTTCCAACATCTTTTCAATGCCCCGCTTCTGAATCTGGGCAAGAAAATCGTTTTAACTGATCTGCTGTTTTAAACTGCTTCAGAAAGTCGTCTGATAAAAAATCTTCTGTCTTCATAAAACTGTATATGCTTTAAAATTAAAAAATCGAGGGTAGCATTACATAAAGTGTGTCAAATTTTCAAAGATTAAGTTTTAATCTGTCACTAAATATAATTGATAGCTGTCCCAGTGTTTGGTTCCAGTTATATACAGGTTTATTCCATTTGGCACAAATATTCTCTTGTACAAGAAATAAAAGCTTCATTAAGGCGTCTTCCGACTGGAAGGCGCCTTTTGATTTGGTAACGGCGCGAAGCTGCTTGTGGAAGCCTTCTATAATATTAGTTGTATACATGATTCGGCGGATGTCTTTGTTGTACTGAAAATAACTACTTAGTCTGGGCCAGTTTTTTCGCCAGGATTCGATTACTTTAGGGTATCGTGTCCCCCAATTAGATTCCAGCTGATCAAGGCTTCGTTCTGCCTGGTCAACTGTACTGGCTTTATAAACCCCTTGAAGATCTTTCATAAATGGCTTGACATCTTTGTACGAGAGATATTTTTGAGAATTATGTATCTGATGGACGATGCAGAGTTGTACTTCTGTTTTTAGCACCTTCATTTTCTCCTACGTACATACCCAATAACTCTTTGTATCCCTCCTGATTAAGGCCTATAATACAATAAACAGCACGGCTGACAACTCGTCCTTCGTGGCGGATTTTATAATGTATGGCATCCAGCCAGACAAACGGGTAAACCCGCTCCAGCAGCCGACTGCGCCATTCCTGTATCAAGGGTAGGATTTTATCCGTGACACGGCTTATAGTAGCAGTGGAGGCCTCCAGACCATACATATCCATCAGGTGATCTCTTATGTCGCTGTAACTCGCCCCCGGGCATATAAGGCAATGATCTGGCGGTCAAGATCTACACCGAGGGTCTTACGTCGTTTGGCAATAATTTCAGGCTCAAATGTCCCATTACGATCACGCGGAGGGTTAATATCTACCGACCCAATGGCGGTTTTCACCTGCTTACGACCTTTACCGTTTTTGCGGTTGGCCTCTCCTTCGTCCTCAATATGCGCTTCCAACTCCCCATCAAGGGCACCTTCAAGCAACTCTTTTAACAACGGCGTTAGTACACCGTCTTTACCTAAAAGCGTATCTCCGTTCTTCAAACGGCTTGCCGCTTGTTTTTTGAAGGCTTCGAAATCAAAGTTTTGCTTTTCCATATTGTATTATCAGTTTAAAGTTAAAAAACTTTTTACTGACACACTTTATGTAATAGTCTCAAAGTTGAAGAATTACCGATTCTCTTTGTAACTATCAGAGCCACCGGATATAACTTCATTCAATTTTTAGTAAAGGAAAATTATACCGCTACTCTACTTCCGAATCCTTAATTGGTAGTTCTTGACGATCAATGATTATAAAGATGGGATTTAGCATCAGCTACGGAGAACCAACCGCAGGCGAAAAACATATATTTATGTGACTACATTCATTTAACAAGCCCGGTAAAGATACAATAGCAAGAAAACATTCTCCTCTTCTTATAAACTTTATCAATTATGAAAAAAAATAATGTCAGCTACAATGATACCCCTCACAATTATCCCCGAAACTTTATCATTTATGGCCCATCTTGTCTTTAAATATGTACAATACAGCCCCTACCAATAATAACCTAGAAATTGTAATCGATATGAAATTACAACAATTAGCACATGACAAAAGTCTTTAAACCTTGGATGAACTAAGCAATATTGAAGGGATCATCTCACCAGGCCTCACAAAACTAGAATCGTAACACCGATTCCAAATCCTTTCAACTACAAGTGTATCTATTCACCCGGACTCCACGTGGAAAAACAAAAAGGTATCAACTATTCAATAGAAAGGATAACGAAACAAAAGAAAATATTAATCGTCATCATTCAATATTTTCACTAAAAATTTCCTACTATTTTCTTTAGTGGTAAGAAGATAACAAAAATAGCGAAACCCACTACGTATAATACACAACAACATACGCTAAAAATCAGCAACAAATTATATTTTTAACAGAGTTTCAATAAAGTAAAATCTATCAAGATAATAAAAATATATTGCCATGAAAAAAGCCAAATTTGCATTAACCGTTTTGATTACATTCTCCATAATCGGAGGAACTCTCGCGTTCAAAGCCAATAGGCAATTAAGAGCCTTTTACTCACTAGGAACTACGACTATCGGAGGAGAACAAATTAATGGATGTGTCGTAACTCAACTATTATATCTAACACCAAATCCAGGAGGATTCTACACCTCTTATTCAAGTACCGTCAACTATCCAACGACACTTTGTACAGCTGTGGTACTAATCAATGGTTGATCGAGTTAAGCTAATTAAATAAAAGGGCTCGATGCTGTCGATCTTTATACGGGTACACCTAACTCGTATAAAGCTTTCATTGCAAACAATTCTCTAGTAAGAAGAAAAATCCGACACTATCTCATAAACTGTGTAAGTTATAAAAATCGGGGTATTTGACCTCGATTTTTTAATTTTAAAGCATATACAGTTTTATGAAGACAGAAGATTTTTTATCAGACGACTTTCTGAAGCAGTTTAAAACAGCAGATCAGTTAAAACGATTTTCTTGCCCAGATTCAGAAGCGGGGCATTGAAAAGATGTTGGAAGGAGAGCTAGATAGCCATTTGGGTTATGATAAGCATGAACACAATGAAAGTAGCAATAGCCGTAACGGTTACGGGAAAAAGAAGATTAAGACCAGTTACGGGGAATCTGAAATTAGGGTGCCCAGAGATCGTGATGCCAGTTTTAACCCCATGATTGTACCTAAACGAGAAGGGATGGCTCAAGGTTTGGAAGAGGTAATTGTGTCCTTTTATGTGTGAATACTAGGACTACGGTTGACAGAGCAAATATACATTTTGAACTGAATTTTAAATCTGTTTTAAGGGGAAGGCGCTGCTGCCGCGCCATTCCCCTTACCCCATCCCGGCAGGGGTTTCAAACAATGGCTACGTTTTAGATTGTAGTCGTTCTCTAAGTATTTCGTAGGGTGTTTTGCCCTTCAGTGCAGCATTAGGTCTATGGCAGTTATAGAAATTCTCCCACTCCTGTTATTTCTTATTGATGTCGATGTCATCTGTGTAGTCAAGCAGTTGGTAAAACTCTTGTTGATCGGTCAAATGGGACCGTTCTACTTTTCCGTTTAAATGTGGACTAGCTTTCCTGATATACACATGTTGAATGCCTAAATCTTCGCAATGCCAATGAAATTGCGCCTGAAATTCATGCCCGTTATCGGTTTGAATAGTATGAATCCGGAATGGAAATTTGTTCCGTATGTAGTCTACAAATTGAATTGCGCAGCTCTGATTATGTTTACTATATATTTTCAGAGCCCGAGCTCTTGTTGCGTCATCAATCGCCGTATATTGGAAGCGCTTAACTTCCTTCCCAGAGGACTTATCAGTAAAAGATAAAAATTTAACATCGACCTGGATTCTATGTCCCGGCACCTGTTTTTCGTATCTTTTAAATTGTTCCATGGATCTTTTCCGCTGATTTTGCGGCAATTTATTAAGCCCATTTCTTTTAAGAACATTATATACTCCTGCAGGAGAAACAGCAATATCATGGTAACGTTTCATATACCATGATATCCGTAATTGTCCCAAATGATAGGTGGTTCTTAAGTGTATAATCTGAGCTTCAATATCAGCTGCAATACGTAGCTTCGGATTTTCAGGACAGGGTTTACTATTAACTAAGGTGCTTTCTCCTTCACTTTCATAGTCTTTCTTCCATTTATAGTAGGTTTCCCTGGATATACCAAAGTATCGACAGGTTTTTGATACATTCCCTGACGCTTGGCCATGTTGAATTATTCTAAGCTTTCTACGAATATCTGATAGTTCCTTTGGACTCATATATAGACATTTGATTGACAAGATAAAAACTGTCAACCAAAGTCATGATTTCCATAAATTATTATCCTGATTCCCCGATTTTTAAGTTTACACACTTATTGAAATAGTCCCAAAAATCCAAAGGTTAACACTTAGTATACTTTAATCAGTCCGCGCAACTCAACCCCCAATTTAAACCATCATAGAGACTATCACATCTCCCTTACCAATGCTTACTAAATTCGAACATTATTACCGCAGAAGAGCCATCCCATTGCTTTCGCAAACAATAAGACGGCTCTTATAAATTATTAGTTAATAAACATAACTAAGAGATCTAATGAAATCATTAATGCAAATAATCCTCATAGATCACTTCTCAATTAATCATTAACGTTAACTCTAACTGTACAAGTTGTGGTAGCAGAGTTAAATGTTGATGAGTATGGAGTGATTGCTCCTGCAGCTGCCGGAGTACGTAACAATTGTACAGGAATAACACAACCTGCAACTTCTTCACCCTGAATCACAGTGGTACCAAGTGAATAGAAAGTTTTCAATTGCCTATTAGCTTTGAATGCTAATGCACCACCTATAACTGCGAGAAGAGCAACAGCTGTTAATGCGAATTTTGCTTGTTTCATAATGATAGATGCTTTTTAAAATCAAAAAGCTAAACTTTGCTTTTTATGAAAAATGCCTACTCGTTTATAATGGTTTTCGGCTTCGCCATTTTTTGGTCGATTTCTCTTGCAAGTATTCAATCGGCCTATTTTGCGCAAAAATTTACTCTTGACTAACTTGTCTTAGCTGATCAGACGCCACCCCGCCGAAAAAACCGGCATTTAATCTTTTACCTTTATCATAAATGGCAATAAAGGGCACCTGTACTATTCTAAAGTATTCAGAAAACCGAATATCATAGTCCAACCCAACTATAATGTTCTCATATCTTTCGAGATGATTCTTATTATAAAACAATTTCATTTCTCTATGGCTATAAGGAGTTACTAAATAAAATTGAATATGTTTAAGCCTCGTTATATTATTTATAATAGTATCCATTTCAGACTGACAATAAGGGCAATATGGACTGAAATAGAACAGCACTGTAGGCTTTCCGTTGGGAATTGACGAAAGATTGATCTTAGTTATACTATCAGAAAGCAGTATACTTATACTTGGCAGTAACTCGCCCTCTCGTCCAGTTATAACTGATTTCGCATAGCCTCTTTTCCGATTATTTATCAGTGAATATCCCCCCAGACTCATATATAAAGATAGCCCCACTAGAAGCATCGCCGCAACAATAACATACATTCGTTTCATGATAATTACTTAAATTACTCAAATCGATATAGTACTATACAGTAAGATTTTCCGGCTTTGTAGTCTCTGTCAAATATTCTTCCTGTACGACAGATATACTCTTAGCAGCTTTCACTAAATAGTCAACCAACAAAAAAGTATACGACAATGAGACCAGAATAGGAAACAACTGAAACCTAAGAGCTATGGGCGATGCAAAAACACTAAAACCAAAATTAATTATCCATAAAGTCACCACAAGTATTAGCCCTCTTTTCAATTGAAAATGTTGCTTATAACCTCCTAATAATATAAAACTTATTGTACTCATTACAAGAACAACATTCATAGTACCTACTAAAACGGGATAGAAATCCAATGTATTTACCTTAAAATCCTTAAAATGACATTTCAGTTTAGTGCTTTTATAGTCAAACCAAACCTTTGCAGCTTGATTAACGCTATCTACGCCAGTACTATAATGATCAAGAAATTCAACTGGTGGCGCATAATATTTTATAGCATTTGGCACTAAATAATACTTGGCAAACTCATAAGGATAAGATTTAATCAAAAACGAACCGTACTCTTTCATTATTGGTGCAAGAGTTGCCCACTTCTTTAACGCAGATGCCGTGGAATCATTCTTAAACTGACTTTCCATATACTTGGAAAGTGGTGAATTAGGATCCCACATGTAAACAGTGCTCGCAATCAATGCTTCTGATGGGTGTGTCCGTATATCTCTACTGGAATCAAAATAGTGTCGAACCATATTATCCAACATACGGAGAGATACAGGTACGTCTCTCCTATCTGCGCTATCGACATATCTGTATGCATATAACGCATTATTTGCCATCTGCCATCCGGTAAATGGCGTAAATTGTCTAAATCCGCTAATTGCTTTATACTTTACGCTTGTGACTTGTATAAAAAATCCTATAAGGAGAAGACTTATACAGAATCCAACAATATTCATTATCATTCTTCTCCTAGTTAATAGTAGCGATATCACTCCAACAGCAGGATAAAACAGTGCATTATATCGTACGGTGAATGCGACAAAAAGAACTAGTGAATTTATAATGATTAACCTATTAGTAGGTCTATTCATTATCCAAATTAACAAAGTAAACCAAATTAGACTTAATGAAAGAAAGAAAGCATCACTTGAAATGTAATTCGCAAGATAAAGGTAGACAGGATTAACCAACATGAATACGAACAAAGAAATCTTTGTAAATCTAGATGGTTCATAAAAATAAAACATGGTAAACACAAGTCCGAGGCTAGCACATTGCAAGAGTAGATATTGCAGCCCAACAACCGCTAAATCTGAATGAGTAAAAACGCTTATTAACCTAAGAAATTTAGAATAACCAATGGGATAAGTATTTACGGTAAAATTATGGTATGCTGTCTCAATATATATATAAGAGTCTCCATTTATAAATCCCGCAAATGGATAAAAGAACTTGAAAGCAACGAATTGGACAACAACAATAGGGATAGCAATTCTAGCAAACCACCTATTTTTGGGATGTTTGAAAATATACTCAAACATACTAAGTTGTAACTTAGCATCGACATTACCATTCATTTGTGTTTCACCTGTGCTTACACTATTAACTAACATTTTCGATATAATTTATTACAACAATTCCCTACAAATATTATCAGTTGATATAACAATCTTTAACATCGGCTATAATGTTACCTCCACATAATTTCTAAATCATGCCCTAAACCATTTTTATGCGGAGGACACATAAATGCATTGTAAATCTTCACTTATAATTCGTAGTTCTTTCACTTAAATATAAGTGAAAGATAACCACTTTAGTTACATAGAAACTAGACCTTATTGTAAAAACCAACATCAATTTTCAATTTAAGTAGACCTAAAAGATAAACGGAGGTACAATGATTAAAAAGATAATTAATAGAGTGTCGGCACAAATATAGTTTGAGCTAATTCCGTATTAACCTGTGTACATATAATACAACGGAGTTCATAGAAAAAAAAGAGAGCTAGACAACAGGGCAAAGCACTACAATTCAAGATCAATTCTAGCAGGGAATTGGCGTTTCATTTTCTCCATCCGGATTGTAAAAAAAAGAAGTTATTACCGACATGGTATAATTTATTTGAGGGTTCGATTCAATTACTCATAACTAACAATAATAAAACTACATTGAATTGGATAGAGCTACTTACTTATCATTAGTCAAATCAAAATTAAATCCAACCACTGCTATCTCCATACAGCGAAACATTTTTCTTAAAAAATTCATCTCCTCTAAACGACAAACAAAGACCTATATAAATACTGCAATACAGATGCATTCAAAATATTCATCTTACATGATATTGGAAATCCCCATTATGAAGCAGTTAATAATGCTATTATTAATAGTTGTGTCAACCTTACATTCTTCGGCACAAAAACCTCATCAATTAGTAATTAAAGGTCGCATAACTGACAAGGAAACCCAAGACAATCTGTCGTCTGCAACAATAACATTACTGTACGCTAAGGATTCCTCCAAAGCAGGCCTATCATTCACTAATAAAGAGGGATTTTTTATAATTGATAGCCTTACACCTACGAACTTTATACTGCTCGTATCATTTATTGGATACGAAAAATTATTATATTCATTGCATGCCTCATCCACTGACACTCTTATAAACATAGGGACAATTGGAATAAAACGAACTGGGCTAACATTAACAGAAGTTAAGATTGTAGAAGCTAGAATACCTCTACGAATTTCAAGGGATACAATGGAATATAATGCAAATTATTTTGAAACCAAAGACAATGCGTTGGTCGAAGATCTATTTAGATTATTACCTGGCGTACAGATCGACAAAGACGGTACAATTAGTGTGAATGGAGAGCCTGTGAAAAGCATTATGATAAACGGCCGACCCATTTTCAGTGGTGGTGATAATAGAATTATTAGTAAGAACTTGCAAGCAGACTTAATCGATAGGGTCCAACTAATAGATAGGAAAACAAACAGACAAGATTTCAATGGTTTGAGTTCCAATCAACCAGATAAAGTAATTAATCTTACAATTAAGAAAAGCAAACAAAATTTAATCTCTGGAGAGATTTCAGGCGCTTACGGCACGGCCAACCGATTCTCCACCAAGCTAAGTCTTAGTCGATTCAAAGGTGAAGAGCAGCTTCTATTGCTAGGTAACGGCGACAACACCAACGGTGCTATAGAGACCCAAACGACTAGTGTTGGGGGCATTCAAGAGAATTGGAGTGGAGCTGGGAACTATAGTAGCAGAATCAACAAGAATACGACAATAAGCGCAAGCTATATAGCGAATAACAATATAAGCGAAACTCAACGGAACAGTGCAAGAAAAAATATAGTAAGCGATACAAGCTTGCTAATTCAACAGAAATCAAGCAGCAATAATAAAGATAGAAATCAAGCACTAACAACACAAATAGAATACCAAATTGACAGTCTACAAAATATAATTATCTCAAATCAACTCACACTTTTTAAAACAGATAATAACTTCACTAATAGATTTAATTCACTGGGGAATTATGCTCAAGTACTAGGCAACGGAACTTTTAAGACTATGGACGAAAATAATACCATAACAACGTTTACAGGCCTAAACTATGAAAAGAAATTTAATAAAAACAGACGTCTCCTTAATATTAGTATAAGTTATAGTAAAAGCGTATCAAAGCAGATTGGATACAACATATCAAATAGCCTCTACTATCCAAATAGCGGAGAAACTATCTCGGACACGCTTGATCAACGTTCTATTATCAACACACAAAACGAACAACTATTTGTCATGGCTACTTATACTGAACCCTTACACAACTATGGAGCCATAAGTTTTATGATTGGTGAAGATCGGGTAAAAGGCTCATTAAATAAAACAATATTAGACTACAATAATATGACAAAACTATATGATAAAGCAAATGACAGTCTAAGCAATATATTCGTCACTGTTCCAATTCACCATTACGCCAAGTTAAATTGGCTGGTCAAAAAAGAAAAATTCGACTACTCTGTATCCCTAGCTGCACTATACTTCAGTATGGAGAATAAAGATAATAGTGTAAGTAACATTTATTCGACTAATGTTCTTGCCTTACTACCAGAAGCAACTATCAACTTCATACCGATGAATAATCGAAAATTAAAGTTCTTATATAGAAAAAGTATCGAATTCCCGCAAGCATCTCAATTACAGCAAACTCCAGATTATAGCGACCCTTTAAATATAAAACGTGGAAATCCAATGTTAAAACCCATCACTTTCCACGATTTGCAATTCAACTATAACTCTATTAACATTTCCACATTGCGAACACTCACCATTGCTGCAAGTGGAAAATTCATAATCAATCAGATAATCAATCTCTCAACCTTTGATTCCATTGGTCGTCAAACTACTAAACCAGTCAATTTAAATGGCAACTATCTTCTTGAACTAAACATTAATAACTATCTACCATTCAAGAAGCAACACTTTGGCGTTAATCTAAATACAAAAGGCAGCCTGAAAAGGTCTCTAAGTGTTGTAAATGGAAAGGAATCTATAAGTAATCAAACATCCCTAACTCAAGTGATAAATTTCCGATATACTCGAAAAATTTACGAATGCGCAATAACAGCTAGCATAAACTATAACAATCTAAGCTACAATAACAATAAGGAACTTAAGGAAAATTATATTAGTAGTGGCCTATCGCTTGCGAACCGTCTAAATCTCCCATACGGAATAAATTTGAACTCTAATCTTATAGTTGCATGGACAACTGGAAGAATGGAGGGATACAATGGGAGTCCACTAATGTTAAATACCTCGATTAGCAAATCAATATTCAATAACAGACAAGGACTTATAAAAATCCAAGGGTTTGATGTACTAAAACAAAATATAAGTTATAATCGCATCATTCAAGACAACTATATTGAAGATACTAACACTAATGGATTGGAACGCTTTTTCACTATTGGGTTTTCCTATTTCTTAGGCAAGAATAAATAAATAGACTTCGTTCCAATAATATAATTAAAATTAAAATCAATTCATACTTCGTCTTGATACTATCTCATAAACTGTGTAAGTCATAAAAATCGGGGTATTTGACCTCGATTTTTTAATTTTAAAGCATATACAGTTTTATGAAGACAGAAGATTTTTTATCAGACGACTTTCTGAAGCAGTTTAAAACAGCAGATCAGTTAAAACGATTTTCTTGCCCAGATTCAGAAGCGGGGCATTGAAAAGATGTTGGAAGGAGAGCTAGATAGCCATTTTGGGTTATGATAAGCATGAACACAATGAAAGTAGCAATAGCCGTAACGGTTACGGGAAAAAGAAGATTAAGACCAGTTACGGGGAATCTGAAATTAGGGTGCCCAGAGATCGTGATGCCAGTTTTAACCCCATGATTGTACCTAAACGAGAAGGAATGGCTCAAGGTTTGGAAGAGGTAATTGTGTCCTTTTATGCCAAGGGTATGAGCGTATCAGACATAGAAGAGCAAATAAGGGAAGTATATAAATTTGATGTTTCCACGGCCACAATCAGCCTTATAACCAGCCGCGTGGCGGAAGATATTGTCGCCTGGCAAAACCGGCCATTAGAACCAGTTTATCTCATAGTCTGGATGGATGGCATTGTGTTCAAGGTTCGGGAGAACAGCAAAGTGGTGAATAAAACCTTCTATATCGCAGTAGGCCTAAAGCGGGATGGTCTCAAAGAAGTGTTGGGAATGTGGCTGGGTAAGAATGAAGCAGCTGCCTATTGGATGACTGTGCTTACAGACCTGAAGGCCCGTGGCCTGGAAGATATCTTGATAACGACCACAGATAATCTGAATGGCTTCACTCAGACCATAAGATCTGTGTTTCCGCAGTCTGCCACCCAGGTTTGTGTAGTGCATCAGATACGTAACAGCTGCCGCTATGTAGTCTGGAAAGATAAAAAGGAGTTTACAATTGACATGAAAGATGTCTATGCGGCCCCCAATAGACAGGCTGCCATGGCGACTCTGGATGCCGTGGATGCCAAATGGAGTGCAAAGTATGCATACGCCATCAAAAGCTGGCGTGAAAACTGGGAAGAACTGACTGTCTTTTTTGACTTCCCCCTGGAGATAAGGCAGATCATCTACACAACAAATCTCATCGAAAACCTGAATGGTAAAATCAGAAAATATACCAAAAACAAGCTATCCTTCCCTACAGACGAAGCGGTGCTTAAATCTGTATACCTGGCTTTAAGGGAAGTATCAAAAAAGTGGACCATGCCCATTAGAAACTAGGGCATGATCCTAAATCAGTTTTTAACTATTTTTGACAAAAGGGTGAGGATCTAATTATTATCCTGATTCCCCGATTTTTATGACTTACAGAGTTTATGAGATAGTGTCTATATTATCATCATTAATTCATATTCTGAATTTGCAAACTCGCTTCTGCAAATTGAATGTAGTTCTAAGGTTTTAAGAGAGTTTTTTATCTGTGAACTAGAGTATGAATGTGTAGATTATGAATCAAGCATGTCCTAGGGTATTTGAATAGCACCACTGTATAGTGGATTTTATCGATGTTTTGGAGTAGAATCTGTGTTTCAATGATGAAATGAGGTTATTAACTATTTATGACTCTGCAAGTGCAGGTAGTTGTAGGAGCATTAAATGTACTTGAATATGGAGTGACAAAGCCACCAGGGTTGGGTGTTAGGTTTAGATCGACTGGTACAACACATCCTTTGGTTCCTTGTCCATTTATTGTAGTGGATCCAAGTGAGTAAAATGTTCTGAGGAGCTTATTGGCTTTGAATGCCAATATTCCGCAAAATGTAGAAATGACTATAATTAAAGTTAATAGAAATTTGGCTTTTTTCATAGTGATATAATTTTATTGATGTAGTAATAATATTCTAACATTAAGGAGAGTACTGTGCTTATTTTTCTAATGATTTGCTGTAAATATAGGCTTCCTAGCTGCATTAATTTCTCAGCGATTGACACTTTTTCCCGCCACACTCAGAAAACATAACAATACCTTAAACCACCTCCCCAACAAAATCCCCTATTTTCGCCCCGTTGCTCAAACCTCTGCCATGCTGCATGCTCATGATGATATAGCGCTTATCCGTACCGGTGATCCAAAAGCATTCGAAAGGTGTTTCAATCAGCACTGGCCTGCCCTTTATGCCTTCGCGCTAAAAATCCTCGGCAATAAAGACGATGCCAAAGACGTAGTACAGGGCGTATACATCTCCCTGTGGGCACGGAAGGAAAAACTGAACCTGAACGGTCCGCTGGAAAACTATCTCCACCAGGCCGTCCGCTTCCAGTCTATTAAGAAGCTGAAGGAAATCATGAATCGGCCGGAGGAGCTGGACCGTGTGCAGGAGTATATCATGCCGGTGTTAAACGATATCTGGGAAAAGATGGAAACCGCCGATGTATTTAAAGAAATCGATACCCAGCTAACCACGCTGCCGGAAAAAACACGCGAAATATTCCTCCTGAGCCGCCGGCACCATTTATCCATCACGGAAATTGCCGGGAAATTAAACCTCTCCGAAAAAACAGTAAGAAACCAGCTGCACATAGCGCTCAAGGCGTTAAGACACCATATCGCCGCCGCCCTGATCCTCGCAGAAATGATGAGTTAATAATTCCTTAACGTACTTCTTCGGGACAAGCACCTCGGCTGAAGGAACATATCTATAGAAGAATGTTCCGGATGAATATCACACAGTTTAAAAAATTGGTCAGTAACTACCTGTCGGGCAATGCCACCAGCAGGGAAGCTGCATTGCTGAACCACTACCTCGATAAGGCCTGGCAGGAAAAACAGGTGCCGGACGATGTGGAGCTGCAGCGACAGGAAGTATGGAATAAACTGGAAAAGGAAATCACGCCGCCACGGATAAAGGTATGGCGGTATGCGGCTACAGCGTTAATCCTAATTGCCGCCGGGGCCACTTACACCTACCGCCTCGCTCTGCAGGACTGGCTGGATCCTATTCCCATGCAAAGCATCACCGCATTGAAATACCAGGTAAAAAAGGTAATCCTGCCGGATAGCTCCGTGGCCATCCTCAATGGAGGTACCACGCTCACCTATCCCCAATACTTCCGTGGTAAACAAAGAAACATCACCGTGAACGGGGAAGCATTCTTCGATGTCACACCGCAAACGGCCCCCTTCCTCATCACCGGCCCGCATGTAAGCGTAAAGGTATTGGGTACCAGCTTCGTAGTGGCGGATAGTAGCAGTATCGAAAAGCCAAAGGTAAGCGTGAAAACAGGCAGGGTAGCGGTTACGGCCGGTACCGCCGTACAACAGCTCACGGAGAATGAGGAATTGGTATATGACAAGGAAACCATCTATATCTATAAACAAACGGAAGTAAACACCGGGTGGACCAGCAAAAAGCTGATGTTCAATGAATCAGCGCTGAACGATGTTTTCAGGGAGATAGAAATGCTGTACGGCGTAAAAATAAAAGCTACGCCAGGTATCAGCAACCTGAAATTCACCGGCGCATTCGAGGAAACCGACACCATGAACGATATCCTGAAAGTGATATCCCTGTCGTACCGGCTAACTATTCACAAAAACAAAAACGGCGTCATCGTAATCAGGTAGCAGCTCGCACAGCGGAAATGCTAACAACCATCAGCGTACAGCTGCTGGTAACGGATCTTCTTTTTTAAATCACAAACGAATGAAGGAAAAAATTTTACACGGATGTATGTGGATCCTGCTCTGCTTTACCTTGCCGGCAACGGCCCAGGAAAGCTTCCTGCAGAAAAAGATCAGCATCAGTTTCAGGAATGAGCCCATCGCAAAATGTTTCATGACCGTGCAGCAGAAGGGCGGCGTTACCTTCTTCTACAATCCTGCCGATATGAAAGCGGTGGATAAAAAATATACGGCCGATCTCAATAACAAAACCGTAGCAGAAGTGATCACCTGGTTATTGCAGAATACCGGGCTGGAATTTGAAGCGGTAGATGGCAGGAAGGTAGTGGTGCGCAAAATCATCGTCAAACAATCAACAGCGCCCCGCAAACGCACCATCAGCGGCATGATCACGGATGCTGCCAAAAACATACCCATCGCCCGCGCGGAAATCATGGCCCAAAGCACCGGCAGCGTGGTAATGGCCGATGAATCCGGGCGCTTCTCCGTGGAAGTAAAAGATACCTCGGATGTGCTGGTGATCTATTATGTAGGCTATGCTACCAAAATGATCAAAGCCGGCAGCGCACCGGTGCTGTCAGTACAACTGAAAGCCGATAGCAAAACCCTGAGCGGCGTAACGGTAGATGCCCGCCGCCGCTCCAATACGGAAGTAATGCTGCTGAACGACCGTAAAAACTCGGCCATGATCTCCGATGGTATCTCTGCCCAGAACATCGAAAAAACAGCCAGCATTACCACCACACAGGCCCTGCAACGCGTATCAGGTGTAACGGTTACAGACGATAAGTATGTAGCCATCCGCGGCCTGGGCGACCGCTCCGTGATCGGCCAGCTCAATGGCATCCGCCTGGCTTCTTCCGATCCCGACAGGAGCGCTATCCCGCTGGACCTCGTGCCCGCCGGCCTGCTGGATAATATCACCATCTACAAAACCACTACCTCCGATAAACCTGCCGATGCCGCTGCCGGTATCGTGGAGCTCAAAACTAAGTCGGTACCCGACCGGGAAATGCTCACCATCACGGTGCAAACCGGCATGAACTCCCAAACCGGCAGCAAAGTGAACAGCTTCTACAACAGCGACATGGGCTTCCTCGGGCAAAAGGTAAAATCAAAAGGACTGTCACCGGAATTCCAGGAATTGTCCAAACAGTACCCAAACGGCTTAGGCGATATCCAGCGTAAAATCGCCAACAGCCGCAACGATCCGGCCCTGCTGGCGGAAGCCAACCGCATCAGCGGTATCATGCACGGCTTCGATCCCGTGCTCACCACAAAGTATAAATCGGCGCCGCTGAACCAGATCTATGCGGTTACCTACGGTAACAGCTATACGGTATTTAAGAAACACCAGGTAGGATTAATAGCCGGCGCCAATTATTATAACCGCACCAACGATATTTACGACGGCCAGCTCACCCAGTACAGTGTATACCAGGGCGTGTTAACAGGCAACAGCGCATTGTACAGTCCCCGCATAATTCCTAACTACATTACTCCCAACAATATCAACCTGGGGAAGTACTTAAATTATAAGGAAAATACCGGCACACAAACACTCAACTATGGATTTTTGGGTGGACTCACATACCGCTTCAGCCCGCAGCACGAAATAAGTATGCAGTACCTGGGCAGCCGGGGTGCGGAAACACGCGCCAGCAACCTGCACGGCGCCTACGAATACACCGGCCTCCCGGGAAAAGTGTATAACCTCGTGTATTCCCTGCGCCAAAGCTATCGCACCCTCAATACCTTTAACTTACAGGGAGAGCATAAGTTCACAAAAAAGGAATATGCCCCCAAGCTGAGTTATAACCTCGCTACCTCTTCCTCAGCACAGGACGATCCGGATTACCGCTTTGTAAACCTGGCCGATTACCGCATCAATGGCGGTACCAGCTATCCCGGTGTACCGGATAAGCCAGGCGGAGTGCCACCGGCAATGTACTCGCCCAGCCTGTATTCACTGGTGTCAGGCTATGTAAATGGATACGGCCCCTACGGCATTATCCAGGCCGATCCCAACGGCCGCCGCTTCCGTCATCTCAACGAAAATAATTATAACTATAAAGCAGATCTTACCCTGCCGTTTAAAGTGCGCAACAAGAAACAGGAATTTAAAACCGGGGTCAACTACCTGCATCGCAGGAGAAGTTTTAATGAAAATGTACTCTATCTCCCCGGATCAAATTACTCCGCCAACGGCGCGCTGCCTTTATACGAAGTAAGTGGCAACCTCGATCAGCTCATCGGCTACGACCGCATCGGCATCCGCCCACAGTCGTCGTACAACGAAGAAGGCGCTCCCCGCAATGGTGGCTACCTGTATAATATCCAGAAATCCCCCAACAATTATAAAGGCTACTACGAAACACGCGCGTTCTACGGTATGCTCGACCTGCATCTTACAGAACAGCTGCGCATCACCGGTGGCGTGCGTTTTGAAATGACCGACATCCGCGCAGCGGTAGATACCGCCAATGTTTTCCTTGATCCAAGTATTACCGCTACCGATGCTGCCGGCAATAAAGTGAACCTGGTATACACAGAACCCAATACGGTTTATAAAACGGATTACGAACCATACTACTCTGCAAATCTTACCTACACCCTGAACAAAAACATGAACTTCCGCTTCGGCTTCAACACCACGCTGGCCCGGCCGGAGCTGAGGGAACTCACGAACGTATTTGATTTTGATCCTTTCCAGTTTGCACTGGTGGTAGGTAATCCGAATCTAAAAAATCAACAAACCACTAACTACGATTTCCGCTGGGAATGGTTCCCCGCACCAGGGGAGGTATTGTCTGCTTCCGTTTTTTATAAGGAGATAGATAACCAGTTAACAAAGGTGTTTAAACAAAATTCGTCCGGGCTGGAAGCACGGTTCCCCGAATTTCCCGCGATAGAATTTCAGAACGATCCCAACAAAGGACGCGTGTATGGAATAGAACTGGAAGTAGTGAAAAATCTCGGGCTGCTGTGGCTGCCCATGAAAAACTTCTTCCTGGGTTCCAACCTGCTGCTCGCGCAAAGCGAAATCAAAAAAACACCGGAACGCCTGGAATCTTCCCGCGCCATCGATCGCCGCGCACCGGCCAACAGCCCGCTGTTTGAACAGGCGCCGTATTCCGTGAATGTATTTATTAACTATAACAACACTAAATCAGGCACCGATTTCACCGCCACATTTAACATGGTAGGAGAGCGGCTCATCCAGGTAAATCTCGATGGCACGCCGGACCTCTACTCGCGCCCCAATCCCGTACTGGATTTCGTAGGCTCGCAAAAGCTGCTGAAACGCCTCATCTTAAAAGGCTTCGCCAAAAATATCCTGGACAGGCCCGTAGAGGAAGTATACGCGAACCCCGGCACCGGTGGTAAGTTCTACGGCAAAAAGTATGTACGCAGAAGTTTTTACCGGGGAACAGAATTTATGCTGGGCCTGACTTACAACCTGTAAAACCTGAATGATGAAAATGAAAAATACATATATAGGGATAGCTGTTGCGCTCTTGTTCAGCGCCTGCAGCAAGAAACTCGATTACACCTACGACAACCGCTTTATCCAGCAGCCGCTCACCCCGTCCACTGTTCGCCTGGTGAACCTGGTAGGCGCTACGGAACTGGCAATCGGCGGGCAGCCACTCACCAGCTTTATCCCGCCGGACTACGAAGGGAATTATGGTCTCAATGAAACCCGTGCTACCCGCTGGTTCCCGGAAAACGGCCGCCTCGGCGCCACGTTTACCATTCCCGCGCAACTGCTGAAAAACGGCCATGCAGATAGTATCCTCTTCAGCAGCCTGTCTGTGAAGTTAGGGGTGCCGCCGCCGCGTCCTTTCAGTGTGCAGGAAGACGTGAACAATCCTTCGGATTATTATTTCGTACGCTTCCGCCCCAATGCCACCGGTTTCACAGACTCGCTGTTCCGCATACCCCGCGCCATTTCGCCGGCGTCAGATCCTGCAGGCTTCAAAGTGCGCCTGCTCAATCTCAGCGCCTTGCCAGACGGTAGTTCCCTGCCGGGCCTTTTCCGCCACGGCCCAATGACACTCACACTGGCAGATGGTACTGCCGTACCCGGCCTCTCCAACATCGCGCCCGGCGCTTATTCCAATTATGTGGAACTGCCTTACGGTACTTACCAGTTTAAAGTGCTCAACAGCGAAGGAAAGGAAGTGCCGGCAAGTGGTGGTTATAATTTACTCAATCCTGCTACCGGCACATTAATGGACCAGCAGGGAACACCCGGCATCGGCGGCAGTAAAGATACCTGGCTCACCTATGCACCACTGAAAACATTCCAGCCCGGCGGTATCTATACCATCGTTGTAGGATGTAACAACGATACAAAGATTCCCACCGGCAACCCGAACGGGGAAACCACTTCAACAGAAAATAATTCCTTCCGCATCATCGCCGATATACCAGAACCGGTAAATATGACCTATGCCCGCTTACAAGGCATCAATGTAGCTGCCGGCAGGAAAATATCCTGGCAGGTAGATGGGCAACCGATGGGCGCCGCACTGGAATTCACCCAGCAAACCACCTATAGCCGGTATATAACGGGCACGCATATAGTAAAAGCAATAGACGAAAAAGGACAGGTGCTGGCAGAACGCCCGCTGCCGCTGCAGCCAGGCGATAATATTGCCCTCTGGTACTATCAGCGTAAAGACGGCGCCGCCGCTATCACCTTCACCGCCAATAACCTTAGCGGGAAATTCTACGGAGGTACGTCTACCGACAACGGCACCTACGGTATGTTCAAAGACAGCTACCCGTTCTGGATCCGCTTCATGAACTTCTGCCCCGACCTGGAGGAAATGACTTTCACCACAGACAATGGTCTTCCTTTCCCAAATCTGGTAAACATCCCTAACGCAGCGGCGCAGCACATCGCTTTGGGAACGCCGGTAACAGACAATCCTTATGTAATGATGTGGGTCAATTTCCCGCAAAGGGTCCTGGCATATGCATCGGCGCCCGGCATCCTGCCCGGCGATTGGATCCGCACCATCACCCCGCTGAAGAGCCGGCAGTTTATTGCCCGCCCGGAGCTTTATAAAACACCGGAACTGCCGCAAAGTGAACCCGGCATCTATACCGTAGCGCTCATTGGCAGCACATCCGCCACCGCCACGGAAAAAGCCCGGATGATTATTGTGAAACACAACAACTGAGTTAAGTATGAAGTCGAAATATTTATGGCTGTTTTTATTCGCAACCGCCCTGCTCTTTAACAGCTGCCGCAAAACGGATTATGCCACCATCAACAGCCCGGCATATCTCCGCGTATTCAACTGCCTGGAGTACAACGCCACGCTCGATAATAAGGATGTGCCGGTGCCTTTCCTCGCATTCCTCGTAGATCCCGTGATGGACGATGCCGGTGTGCCGGTAAGCGCTGCTATCACCGGCGATTTCCTCGATGTCCGCAGCGAATGGGCCATGCCTTATCCGGATGCCGCCAGCAATGTGATCTGGCAAAAGGAATTTCCCGGCACCAAAAGAGTGCTGGCAGGTCCCATCTTAAATGGATATGATTTGTCCAGCTGGGCACAGGTGCCCTCCGGGAAGCACCACATTGTTTTCCGCACCCGGCCGCTGAACAACACGCCTTACTTCAACCTCGATAAACTGGAAAGAGGCGTTACATTGATCGACACCACCATCGATCTTACTGCCGGCGAAGTATATACCATGCATGCACTCATCGCGGAATATGCCAGTCAGCAGCCGTTTATGTACCTGCGCCAGGAAACCTTTACCAAACAACCGTTTGCGGATTCGATGGTGTATGTGAACTTTTATAACCTCAGCTCAAAAAACTGGTACCAGCTGGCCCCTGATGAAATTACCAACCAATACCTGGTAAGCACCAAGCTGCAGGATACCATGCAGGTGTATTATTCACTCAACAAAAGAAACGGCGCTGTCCTCACCCCTTTACCCGGCTACAAAGGCGTGCCCATGGGACAAATCATACATTCCCTGGAACCCCGTGTGGCGCCGTATTACAGCTTCCCGCTGTTTGCAGATACCAGCGGCAATAAAATCTTTACCGGTAACATGAGCCAGCAGTTCGGATTTTTTGGAACAGGATTTTCCCCGGAAAACCTCGGCTATCCCGACTTCCTGCCGGTAGGCGCCTATGCAGGTCTGATCCTCGGCGACTACGGGGATGCCGGCAAAACTTCTTACCTGCCTTTCAAAATAAGAACAGACCTGCGCACAGGACTCATCGTCAGTATTCATTCCGGTACGGCCAACCCGCGCTCTTTTGCTACGGTAAATACCATTGAATACATCAACCGCAAATTTTATGTAACCACCATCCAGCGGAAGTTTGCGCCACCTGTTTATTAATATCTTATTGTATGAATATGCTGAATATAACTTTTAAAAAATGTAGGGAGATGATGGGACTGCTGTTAGTGTTACTGATGGCAGGGTGCAGTAAAGATGACCTGGTTCCCCCGGTAGATAAAACCACCGTGCCCCGTAACATGGGTGTGTTTATTGAAAATAACTACGACCTGAGCCTGTTAAGCGCAGCCCTCAAAAAAACCGGCCTGCTGGATTCACTCAACCAGCCGGGAGCCATCACACTTTTTGCACCGGACAACGCAGCCTTTAACAGGATAGGTATCAGCACACCCGCAGAAATAGACCGTATGAACGTGGACAGCCTGCGGTTTATGCTGCGGTATCACATGATCCGCAACCGGTATTTTATTACCACCTTCCCGAAACAGATGGATAATAAATACCTTTCCCTCACCGGCGATGCGCTCTATGTGTCTGTAGATAAACAGGAACAATTTATCAAAGACGACATCTTCACCTTTGTAAACGGCGCCTACATCATGACCGGCGCCAAACGCAATATCGCACTGGCCAACGGCGTAATCCACATCCTCGCCAAACCCTTGCAGTATAAAAAAGAAACGGTACAGGACTATATCTCCAAAGATACCAGCCTTGTACTCTTCGCCGCTGTCATGAAACAGTTCCATCTCTGGAACGACCTGGAAACAAAAGATCCGCTCACCTTATTCGTACCGGATAACGCAGCCTTCCTGAAATACGGATTAACAGCAGAAAAAATCGCCACCCTGAAGCCCGCGGATTACCAACCACTCGCTTTCGGCATCTACACCCTCATGATGCGGCCCATGCATATCTTTTCCGTTGATGGCTATATCCTGTCCGGTACAAACGTATATGGCGCCAATATGATTTACTTCAACGACACCTACAGTATCGGCCCTTCCTATATGCGGAACAACTACCTCGGCACAGAGGAGTCGGCCGTCTACATCGGGAAAAGAACAGGTCCAAACTGGGGCGCAAATGAAGAAGGACCGGCAGTGGTACAATATAAAGGCGGCCTCACAAATGCCGATCACCTGTGCAGCAACGGCATTGTCCATATCATAGACGACCTGGTGTTTAATCCCGATTTAATGAAGCAATAAAATGAACCAGATGAAATTACAGATACATATACTCTTATTAACCTTACTGGTGTTGGGCGGTTGCCGCAAACAGGATATCGAACCGGAACCGGTAGGTGACCCGGTGCCGCACGAAGCGGGCCCGGATAAAACCTGGCAACAACTATTGGCCGCTTCTCCGTATGCCCGTTTCCGTGATGCCTGGCAGCTATCAGGTATGGAGGAAAAAGTAAAGCAATCCGGCGCCGGTTTTCACACCGTGCTGGTACCCACAGATAAAGCTTTCGACGAAGCCGGGTGGACCACCGCGAAAATAAAGGCAGCCACCAAAGAAGAACTGGACCAACTGTTATGCATATACGTAATGCCCGCCCGCCTCACACCGGAAAACATTGGGGACATTCCGGGCAACACCCCCGGCGCTACACTGTCGGAGCGGTCAATGGCCGGCAGGGACAACTGGTACAGCAAAAATTATATCGATTTCCTGTTCCTCGGTAAACATGGCGACAGCCTCCTCGTAAACGGTATCCCCCAGGCCAAATGGGGGCAATACCAGGAAGCCACCAACGGCCTCATTTACCCGGTAGAACACTGCCTTGTCAAACCACAACAAACCATGTGGGAATACATAAACGCCGAACCCCGCTTCAGTCTCTACCGGGAGGCGCTGCGTATCTGCGATAGCCTCTATAGCTCTGTATGGATGGATCCCGGCGTAATGACCATGCTGAAATCATCGGAAACAATAGGACAGTTCACCCTGTACGCACCTAATAACAACGCATTTATAAAGAATGGTTTTCATAATGCCGAGGATATCCTGAACTATTGCCTGCGCTCCTGGCCACTGCCACCCGGCGACTATGATGAAAATATGTACTACCAGCAGCCGGTGATAGCCATCGATTCTATTCTTTTTGCACACGGGCTGGAAGTATATGCCGCCCTGCAACTGACCGGAGGCGCCAGGATAGGACCGGTATACTTCTCCAATGATCTCGCTGATAATGCACATCAACTCAGCGGACTAATGATCCAGAAAGGACAGCTATACAGCGGTCCGCCGGTATATATCAGTCTCGATTTTATCAGCAACAACGGCCAACCCGGCGTAAAAAGACAGGGCGTAAACACACCCTTCATCAGTCTGAAAACAAAAGATATCCGGGTGCTCAACGGCGTGATCCACGAAGTAGAGGAGCTCTTCAAATTGCCCAACTAAACAAAACGTACCCATGAAAATATTGAAGTATACCGGCGTATTGTTAATGCTACTGTCGGCCTGTACAAAAGATGATGATAAAGTGGACGGTACAAACGAAACCAACCGCCTCACCTACATCATCGATGATAATAAATTTAACTTCTCTGCTTTCAGCACCGCCCTGGGCAGAACCGGCTACCGCACTACGTTGGCGGGCCCTGGTCCCTATACCGTGATGATACCGGATAACAACGCCTTTTCAAAAGCAGGCTACAGCACAGACCAGTCGGTGCTCGTAGAAGACGGTACCATTCTCAGCAACCTCGTCGCCTATCACATCGTAAATGGTGTATGGGAACTGAATAAGCTGCCGTTCAAATTCAACCAGGAAATTACCGCCATCACCGGCGCTAAGATGTTCGTCACCCGCTGGGTAAAAGGAACAGACACGCTCCTCACCATCAACGGCACGCCATTACTCGCATACAACCTGCCCGCCAGCAATGGCGTAATACAGGTGCTGGACAATGTGTTGCAGCCACTGGTACATAAAACACTGTCAGACGCCATTGCTGCAGATACTACCCTCACCTTCCTGAATGTAGCGCTTCAGCAGGCAGGGATGAAACAACTGCTCACTACCGGTAACACCTACACGTTTTTTGCACCTTCCAACACGGCTTTCCGCAGCGCAGGTTTTTATGCTGCAGATAGTATCAGCGCAACAGATCCCACCATACTGCGGGAGTTATTGCAATACCATCTTTTCTCCGGCAGGAAGTTTATATACGATTATGTGCTCACCACCGGCGAATCCGGTCAAACAGAACAGGCCATGCTCAACGGTAATAACGTGAAGATCACCCTGCTGAAATCAGGCATAAAATACACCGGTATCAACATCGCCGGCCCCGGCAATACCGCCGCCGCACAGGTAAAGAAAGCCAATGTGATGGCCGGCAACGGGGTACTCCACATCATAGACCAGGTATTAAAAGAAGATCAGTAGTGATGAAGAAAATTTTATACATAGCTTACTTGTTCACCGTACTGCTGGCCGCCGGCCACCTGGCATACGCACAGGAAACAAACGGTACACTAAGCGGAAAGATTACCAGCGATAAAAACGAACCGCTCATCGGCGTTACAGTACTGGCCATCCACGAGCCTTCGGGTACAAAGTATGGCGTAATCACCACCGCCGATGGCCGCTATTATTTGCCGGGCCTGCGTATCGGCGGCCCTTACTCGGTAAGCATCACCATGATGGGCATGCAACCGCAGAAAAGGGAGCAGCTGAATATCCGTCTCGGCGAGCCCGTACAACTCAACATCGTAATGGCCGTTGCCGGTAAGGATCTTTCTGCAGTAACCATCAAAGGCACAAAGAAAGGCGCCTCCGCCAACACTACCGGTGCAGGGCAAAATATCAGCCGCACACAACTGGCAAACATGCCTACCATTTCCCGCAGCCTCCAGGATATAACTAAAATGGTTCCGCAGGGCAGTCGCGATAACTCCTTTGCAGGTACCAACTTCCGCTATAACAACGTAACCATCGATGGCGCCATCAACAACGATGCTATTGGCTTCAGCCCCTCTGCAGGCGGCATTACCGGCAGCTCCGGTATGCCCGGCTCCAGTACCCGCACCAACGCAGTGTCGCTGGATGCGATTGAAGACATGCAGGTATACCTGGCCCCCTTCGATGTGAAGATCGGGAACTTCACCGGCGGCAGCATCAACGCGGTTACGCGCAGTGGTACCAATACTGTAACAGGATCGGTATACGGCTTTGGCCGCAACGCAGCCCTCACCGGTAAAGGCCCCAATGGCAAAATGAACAGCGACTTCTATGATTACCAGGCCGGCGTCCGGCTCGGATTTCCACTCATAAAAAATAAACTGTTCTTTTTTACCAACGAAGAAATTACTTCCCGCCAGGACCCTGCGCAGCTGCTTGCAGGGCAACCGGAAACCGCGCAGATCCTCAGCGTTAAAGATGCGGACGATATCCGCAACGCTACGCTGAACCGCTATGGACAGGGCTTTGATCCGGGTACTGCCGGTAATTACACGGCTTACTCCCGCTCGCAGAAGTTCTTTAACCGCATCGACTGGAACATCAACGATAAACATCAACTTTCCTTCCGCAGCAATACCATTCTCTCCAAAGCCATGAACATGGACCGGGATCAGCAGGATTTCCGGTTCAGCAGCATGGCCTATCAACAGGCAAATAACCAGAGCTCCACCGTAATGGAAGTGAAGTCGCGGTTCAATAACCGCTGGTCCAACAGTTTCATCGCAGGATTCAGCGTAGTACACGACAAGCGCAACCCCGGTTCAGATCCGTCACTGCCACAGGTGCAGATCGCCGGCCGCACACCGGGCACCACCATCTACCTGGGTACAGACCGGGAGGCGAGCATCTTCGATATGAAACAACGTACCATCGAGATCTCCGATAACCTTACCTTCAGAAAAGGAAAACATACCATATTACTCGGCACCCACAATGAACTGTATCATATCGACTATGGCTTTGTGAATAGCTGGAATGGGAGAGTGGATTACCTGAGTATTGAAGATTATCTTAACAACAATCCTTACCGTGTTCGTGGCAGTTACAACTATACCAATAACAGCCGCGAGTATATCCTTGCACACCCGGAAGCGCAGTTTAATATAAACATGCACAGCATATACGCACAGGATGAAATACAGGTAACAGACAAGCTAAAAGTGATCCCCGGTATACGTGCTGATTATACCTGGCTGCCGGAGAAACCCACCCTGAGTGATAAAACACAGAACGCCTATACCGATGGTTCTTTTGGTAACACCTACGCCTATACGCCGCTGAACCGTATCAATAATGGCTACCTGGGCAAAGTGCAGTTGTCGCCCCGCCTCGGCTTCCGCTACGATTGGAAAAACGATCAAAGCCTTATCCTCCGCGGTGGTACCGGCCTGTTCACCGGCCGTATCCCATTTGCCTGGATCGCCTATGCCTACTATAACAACGGCATCAACTACGGCTCCTTTGATCAGAAAGCAGATACAAAGGTATTTGTGCCCGGCAGCGATCCGCTGCAACCCAATCCTAACGGTATCGCGCAGTTTATTGAGCAAAACGGCGCACAGATGAACAACCGGAATGCAGGTAAAACACAGGTAGATGTAATTGATAATAACTTCGTGATGCCGCAGGTATGGCGCAGTAGCCTGGGATTGGATTATGTGAGTCCCGCAGGATTTAAATACACCGTGGAAGCGATGTACACCAAAACCCTGAAAGATGTGCTGTTTCAGCAGGTGAACATCAAGGATGATCCGAAGTATTATCCCTATGATAAAGACCGGCAGCAACCCATTTACAACGGCACCACAGACCCGCATTTCTCTAACGCTTATTTGCTGAGCAATACAAAGAAAGGCTACCGCTACAGTTTCACCGGCAGCGTCAACCGTAGCTTTCCTTCAGGTATCCAGGCGTCGCTGGCATATACCTACGGCGGTTCCAAAGATATCTCCAACGGTATCCGTAACTCTATGGAAAGCAACTGGCAGCTGAACCAGGCGCTCAGTCCCAATAACCCGGGACTGGCATGGTCCAACTTTGATGTACGTCACCGTATAGTCGGTAACGTTACTTACCACAAAGCCTGGAGCAACAGCTGGGTAACCACCGTTACTATATTCGCCACCGCGCAATCCGGCAGTCCTTTTACCTACGGTGTGGTTAACAACAGCATCCAGGGGTTACCACAACAGGTAAGCTTGTTATATATCCCCTATGCAGAGGAAGCCATTAATTACTTCCGCGGGAAAGGCATTTCTGCCGAACAGCAGGCAGCTGCTTTTAACGCTTATATAGATGGCGATAAATACCTGCGCGGCCGTCGCGGGCAGTTCACAGGGCGTAATGCCGGCCGCACGCCGTGGAATGTGCAGGCGGATCTGCACTTTGCACAGGAGTATCATTTTGGCGGAAAGCAGTTTATCACTTTTACTGCGGATGTAGTGAATCTAACGCACCTGATCAACAGCAACTGGGGCACGGTATATTTCTCTCCCAATACCTTTAACTCCACTGCCAGCACCGGTTTAACACCGGTATTTCCGGCAGGGCAAAACCCTGGCGGATACCCGGTGTATACTTTCGAAAATCCGGGTAAGCCTTACTCAGTTGATTTCCTCAACTCCAGGGCGCAGGTGCAGCTGGGATTAAGATATTCTTTTTAATCAATGTTAATCATCCAACAATGAAATATGCTTTATACCTGCTACCGGTAATTTTATTACTGGTGGCAGGCTGCAAAAAAGACCGGGATAATAGCACGGTGGCAATGAATGTAAAAACGTTCTGGCCTAATAGTGGAAATGCAGGTACCATTGTTACCCTGCAGGGACAGGGACTCACCAAAGATGTACAGGTAAGCTTTAACGGTACGGAGGCCAGGGTGCTGGATGCACGCGATTCCGTGCTGATAGTGCTGGCGCCGGATAATGGCAGCACCGGCTTACTTGCGGTAAAGTCCGGCGACCGTAAAATGGAACTTGGCACCTACACTTACCAGGCACTGAGCCTGCATGGTATCAGTCCGGCTAACGGTCCCGCAGGTACGAATATTTCTATCCGTGGCGCAGGCTTCAGCAGTATGGAAGCGCCGGCAAAGGTAACCATCAATGGCAAGGACGCGCTGATCACCAGTGCATCCGATACGTTACTGGTAGCGGCTGTGCCGGAAGGCGCAGGCACCGGCAAAGTAGTGGTAATGGTAGATGGAAAAGAAGTAAGCGGCCCTGATTTCTCTTTCCAGTTTATCAGCAGTATTAAACCGCTGAAGGGTGGTAGCGGCACGGCGGTAACCATTAACGGGGAAGGATTTAACACCCTGGCCGCCGGCAACAGCGTTACGTTCAATGGTAAAGCGGCTGCGGTCATAAGCGCCGCTGCCGGTAAACTGGTGGTTACAGCGCCGGAAGGCGTAGCTACAGGACCGGTAGTGGTAAGCATCAACGGGCAGAAAACTATTGGCCAGGTATTTACCGTAGTTCCTAAACCGGTAATCAGAACAGTTACGCCCCTGAGCGCGCCGGCTGGTGCTGCTGTGGATATTGCGGGCGATTACTTCAGCACGCTCCCCGATGAAGTAACGGTGTCCTTTAACGGGCATGCCGCTATTGTTACGGCCACAACTGATAAGCGCATAAGCGTAAAGGTACCTGCCGGAGCAGGCGCGGGGAAAATGCAGCTCATCGTGAACGGGCAGCAATCGGAAGGCCCGCTGTTCAAAGAACAGTCGCTGGGCATTTTACAATTATTACCGGATAACGGTCTCGCAGGTACGGAAGTAACCATAAAAGGGATTGGCTTCAGCACCAGTGCGGCAGAGAACATCGTTACCTTCAATGGGGTAGAGGTGCCGGTAACCGCGGCCACCGACAGCACACTGCGTGTAGCCGCACCCGTTGGCGTTAGTACCGGTGCGCTGAAAGTAAAAGTAGGTACGCTGGATGCCACAGGCCCGCTTTTCCGCAGGGCAGGAGTGATCACGGTTGCAGGAGGCCCGTCGCAAACCGTTTTCGATGAGCCGAAAGGCGTAGCAGTGGATTCCCGCGGGAATATATTCGTGCTGGATCTGAACGTGATAAAGAAAGTAACGGCCAGTGGAACGGTGAGTATTTTTGCAGGGAAAACAGATGGCTCCACAGGGAATGTGGATGGAAACGGAACAGCTGCGGCATTCAATTACCCGGTGGCTTGCGTAATAGACGCGCAGGATAATCTTTATGTATGTGATCAGAATAACAAAAGCATCCGCAAAATTACGCCGGCCGGCAATGTAACAACGTTCGCCCGTGTGGCATTTACGCCCATTGGTGTAGGTATTGATAAGAATGGAACGGTATACGTAGGTGCGCAGTATTCGGGCGTATACCGCCTCGATGGTGCTGGCAATGCCAGCCCGCTGGCGCCGAATGTATACCAGAGCGCACCGGGCACAATGGTAGTAGATAATAGTGGAACCCTGTTCTTTGGCGGCGATCCGGATAACCCGTTTGTTTCCAAAATTACAGGTGGCATTAAAACGCTGTATGCCGGCGGCCAGTATGGCTACGGCGATGGATCGCTTACCGGCGCGCAGTTCAGCATTATCTCCGGCTTGGCCCGTAATGCCGTAACCGGCGAAATGTATGTGGCAGATAACAATGCCATCCGTTTAATCGCCAACGACCAGGTAACACGCATCACCGGCTGGAAAGGCGGTAGCAGCCCGGTAGCAGGGAACGATGACGGAACATTGAACCAGGCTACCTTTAACAGCATCAATGGTATTTGCACAGATAAGGAAGGAAATATTTATGTAGTAGAGCGGTTTGGAAAGGCAGTAAGAAAAATTATCCTGCAGTAATTTTTTAGAAAGAAAACAAAGGGGCTGACCAGTAATCTGGACAGCCCCTTCGTTGTGAATAAGTGTTATGGCTTAGTAGCCAGGATTCTGTTTCATGTTTGGATTACGTTCTACTTCCGCGTTTGGCAGCGGGAATACCACTGCATCATCATTCCACTCCTGTGCATCAACACCGCCGTGGGCAGGAATTGCACGGTGTGTTCTCAGGAAGTCGAATTCGCCATGTCCTTCGAAAGCCAGTTCTATTCTGCGTTCGGTGAGGATATCATTGATCAGTGCTGCCTGTGTTAACGGGGCCAGTACTTTAGCCTTAGCCCTTGTCCTGATGGCATTCAGGAGGGTGATAGCTTCGGGATTAGCAACGCCGGGAGTTAACCTGGCCAATGCTTCTGCCTTGGTGAGCATCACTTCTGCCAGGCGTACAACGGGCACCCAGGCATCTACGGTGCTGGCGCCAAAAAACTTCTTGGTATAAAATGCGGTGGTATCGCCACCACTGATGGTATAAGTAAACAGTGGTTTCGCCCGCAGATCGGTGAAACGATCGAAATTGGGGAGCGTCAGGTAGGTCTGGCTGATGGTGATGTCACCCCTGCCTGAACTGCCATAATGCTGGCCGATGGCGTTATTCGTGTTAGGGTTATCACCGGAGCTCATGGCTACAGAGAAAATGCGTTCCAGGGAAGTCTGGTAGTTTGCGGAAGACCATACATCAGCCGGCGTGGCGTCGAGGTCGTAACCAAAGGACGACAGCAGTACGCTGTCTGCGTAGTCACGGGCTTTGGCCCAGTTGCCTTCATACAGGTAGATGCGGGAAAGCAGTGCATGGGCGGCGCCTTTGGTGGCACGGCTGCGGTCATTGTAATCATCACCGGTAGTAACGGGAAGTACGGCTGCTGCTTCAGTGAGATCTTTGATCATTTGGTCATAAACTTCCTTCACCGTGTTGCGGGGAACTTTATTCTTCGGATCAATGGCTTCGCCACCATCCTTTGCAGCGGTGAGTATCAACGGCACGCCCATATGCCCGGCATCAGCCTGGTAAGTATAGGTTTGTGCATAGGTATTTACCAGGAAGAAATACGTGAGGGCACGGATAAATTTTGCCTCTGCGTAATAGCCTGCTGCTACCTCTGCGCCAACTACACTTTCATGATCTTTCAGGTTCTGCGAAAAGTAATTGCTTTCAAAAATGGTCCTGTATCCACCCGACCAGCAGTTGAACGCATACACATTGTTGGAAAGCATATTAAAGGTAGGTACGTTCCCAAAGTAGGAGGAGATATTTACATCCACTGATCTTACGTCCGAGTAAATCAGTACACGGCCACCCAGGAATTCGCCATTCTGCAGGGCGTCGTACATACCGATAGCTGACTTTTCAATCCTTTCCGGTGTACTGAAGGCTTCCTCCGGCGTCAGTTTGGAAAAGGGGATCTGGTCGTTTACTTTGGAGCAGGAAAACAGCATCGAAGATGCTATCGCCACTGCGCCAATGGCCAAACCGATGCTTGTTTTTTTCCGGGAGTTCGTTTTATATTTTAATTCCATAATTCAGTTTTTTAATCGCTAACAATTAGAATCCAACATTTAAGCCCAGCATGAATACTCTTGGCAAAGGCATACCCCTGTTATCTGTTCCATAGTTGATATTGCTATCACGGTTGGTATTGATTTCAGGATCGGCGCCTTTATATTTGGTAATAATAAAGGCATTCTGAACGAGGGCGTAAACACGCAGGCTGTTCAAACCGATTTGATCTTTGATACCAGGGAAAGTATAACCGAGGCTGATTTCACGACCTCTCAGGAAATCGCCTTTTTCCATCCAGCGGGTGGATGCCTGGTTGGTTGGCGCGTCAGAGAGTACCAGCTTGGGAACATCCGTGTTTTTATTTTCGGGAGTCCATCTGTTTTTGATTTCTTGCAGGTTGTTCTGGAAATAGTTGCTCATCAGGGCAGCCCTGGTGGAATTGTATACATAGTTGCCGCCACTGTACTGAAGCAGGATACTCAGGTCAATGCCTTTATAATTGAAAGTGTTATTGAAACCGCCATACCAGGTTGGGTAACCGGATTTATCCTGGTACTGCGCGTCAGAGCCTGTAACAGCGCTCATTGGCTTGGTACCGTCCGGAGAAGTCCATTTCCTGGCAGTAGGTACGTTAGGATCTAAGTTGTACATCACCAGTTCGCCTTTGGCGTTGTAGTACATTGGATTACCATTGTCCGGGTTTACGCCGCCCCATTCGATCAGCTTGAACACGCCGAGGGTCTTGCCAACGCTGACACGGTTGTTTCCTTTGATGATATCGGAGCCATCAGCAGTGGCCGTCACCCTGTTTTTAATAATGGTGAAGTTGATGCTGGAATTCCAGCTGAAGTCCCTGGTAGCAATGTTCTGGGTATTTAATGTCAATTCCAGTCCCTTATTCCACATGGTACCGATGTTGGTAGTGAGGATAGAACCCACTGCACCGGTAACAGGGTCCCACGGCGTACCCACGGTAGCCAGGATAGGTGCATCCAGGATCAGGTGATCGATATTGCTGTGGAAGTAGTCGGCCACAAAAGTGATCTTATTTTTCAGCAGGGTAACGTCTACGCCTATATCCAGTTTCTTTGATTTTTCCCACTGCAGGTTGGGATCACCAATCTGTGAAACGCCAAATCCGTTGATATCGCCGTACTGCCCGCCGCCATACAGGGAACGGAACGCGTATGCACGGATGTTGGAGTTACCCACCATGCCATAGCTGGCCCTGAGTTTCAGGTCGCTGATCAGGGAAATATTATCTTTGAAGAAGCCTTCTTCAGAAATTCTCCATCCTACAGATACACCGGGGAAATAACCACGGCGGTTGTTGGAACCAAAGTCAGAATAAGCATCTGCTCTCAGGGTTGCGTCAAAATAGTATTTCGATCCGTAGTTATACCCTACCTTACCGAAATAAGACTCGAATGAGTTGGCAATGCGGCCACCACCGGTATAACTGTTTTCAGAACCGGCAAATAAACCGTCATAGATTTCTTTAAAATAAGAATCTGCCAGGTTGCCCTGTCCGGTATATAACTGTTTCTGTTCAGTATGTTGGGATTCCTGACCTATGGTAGCACTGATGAAATGCAGGTTGTTGATAGATTTCGTATAGGTGGCGAAGTTAGACCAGTTCCACAGGTTCTGGCGGAAGAGGTTTTCCTGCACCAGGCCATTGTTGCCTAATCCCAAACCTGCCTGTAACGGCCCGCTGTACTGGTCTTCAAAGTTCTGTACCAGGTCAACGCCAAACCGGGAAGTTATTTTCAAACCGGCGATAGGCTCAATTTCTATGTAAGCGCTGGATAATACGCGGGTGGCGGTATTATCATTTCTTCCAAACTGTAAGTTGGACAGCGGGTGGAAGAAACGGTTCAGTTTATTGGTCGTGATGTTATTACCATCTGCCAGATCTCCGTTGCTGGATTTGATATACAGGTTTCCGTTTTTGTCATACACCGGTACGTTCGGCATCGCGTTGTATGCAGAGAAGGTGGAACCTGCGAGGTATCCGTCGGACAATACGCCGTTATTCAAAGACTTGGAACTGTATAAAGAGATACCTGATTTCAACCATTTTTTAGGGGTTACATCCAGGTTCATACGGATGCTACCTCTGCGTAAACGGTTAACAAGCACCATGCCCTGCTGATCGGCATATTCACCGGATGCATAGAATTTCGCTTTCTCCGTGCCGCCGCTGAGTGATAACTGGTGATTCTGGATAACGCCCGTGCGGAACACTTCATCCAGCCAGTCCGTTCTGTCTGGTTTGCCATCGCCGTTTATATCAACGTCTTTTGCCAGGATAGGAGTAACGCCGCCTGTTTTAGTAGCGTTCTTTGCTTTTTCATTCTGGATAATAGTGAAGTCATCGCCATTCAGCAGTTTGGGTAACCTCACGGCTTTGCTCATACCCACATATCCGTTGTAGTTTACATTGATAGTACCGTTTTTTCCTCTTTTGGTGGTAATGATAATTACGCCGGCAGCAGCACGGGAACCGTACAATGCACTGGCAGCGGCATCTTTCAGCACATCCACCGATTCAATGTCGTTGGGGTTGATGTCTGCAAGCGGGTTATAACGGGTGCCGTTACCACTGTTGAAAACGTTCAGGTTAGTGAGGGAGTTTACCGGGATACCATCCACTATTACCAGTGGCTGCGAGCTGTTGGTAATGGAGTTAATACCCCTGATGCGGATGTTTACGTTGTCGCCCAGTACACCGGAGTTGGTACTGATGTTCACACCGGCAGCGCGGCCAGTTAACGCCTGGTCAAAGCTGGTGGCGGGGCGGTTATTGACAAGTCCGGCTGATACATGACTCACAGACGAAGTCACATCTTTTCTTTTCAGCTCTCCATAACCGGTTACAAGTATTTCATTCAGTACTTTATTGCTGCCGGATAAGGCAACACTAATGTTTTGGCGGTTGCCGGGTTTCTCTTCTTTCGTTTCATAGCCAACAAAAGAAAACAGTAAGATGGTATTGGCATCTGCCTGGATGGTAAACTTACCGTCGGGGCCAGATACAACACCTGTTTTGGTACCCTTGATGATTACAGATACGCCGGGCAGGTCCTGACCGTCCTGTGCGTCTGTTACCTTACCAGTAATCGTTCGGGTCTGGGCATAGGAATGCACCACACCGATGGCTAGTAAAAGCCATAGTAGTAAACCTTTTTTCATACGGTTTCAATTTGGTTTAGATATATAAGAAAATGTTGCGGGCGGGCGGCCTTGTGTCAGATTTTGGTTTAATTCATCGGGTTATTGCCAATCGCAGTCGCCTGCCTTGTTCATAGTTATACAGATTTTGGTTTAAAGATGAAGTCAATTTATTCTGATGGATCAACTATTATTTTCTATAGGAATCTAAAGCCTGGTAAGGCTTATAGCATTATGCTAATTTTGTTGTTTACAGACCATACTTCCCCGGACGGACTAAATCCGGTGCACAAATTTGCTATATAAAAGGCTAAATGCGGGATCCGCTTGTAGTTGGCAACACTACAACCAATGATACCTACGCTTCCAGAACTAGTTGGAATTAAAATACGTCCTCAATAAGCAAATAGTAATAACAAAAAACAATCAGTACAGCATGTTCAAATTTTGGTTATAGGGTCCATGTCAGGTTACAGCGGGTCAAGGCTGAAAACAAAACAGGATGATTCTCATTAGCGGCATAAAAATATACTGTTTTTCGCACAAAAACAATATTCCCCGGGATGTTTATTTTGAAATATAATTACTTACCTCCAGCAGGTTGCCGTCGGGGTCCCTGAAATAGATAGATCGGATCCTGCCGGTAGCGCCGGTCCTTTCTACGATTCCGCCTTCCAGGATGTTTATTTTCAGCGTCGTTAATTCCACCAGGATTTCTTCCACCGGCGTATCTGCAACAAAGCAGAGATCCGCCGATCCCATAGTGGGTGTAAGCGCTTTGGGATCTATTTCCCTGCCTTTTTCATGCAGGTTGATTTTCTGGTGCCCAAAACGCAGCGCCTTGCGGTCAAAGAATACTATCACATACCTTATCCGGATGAAGGGTTGCAAAGGTAACCCGATATATCCCGGATTTCCACTAACTTACCATATACCCATTAATGATCAGGTTCATGGATAAGCAACGCTCTCCCAATAAGCTCGCCACGTTTTTTAAAAAACTGGGCCCGGGATTAATTACCGGCGCCAGCGATGATGATCCATCCGGTATTGCTACGTATTCGCAGGCCGGCGCACAGTTCGGGTTGGCAACGTTATGGACGTCGTTGCTCACCTTCCCGCTGATGGCGGCTATCCAGGGCATGTGTGCCCGCATTGGGCTGGTCACCAGCCAGGGCCTGACGGTTACTTTAAAGAAGAACTATCCCAGGCCGGTGCTTTACCTCATGTTGTTATTCAGTTTTCCGGCCATTACGCTGAACATAGGTGCAGATATCCAGGGCATGGGAGCGGTGTGCCATATGATCTTTCCCGCAGTACCTGTATCCGTTTTTTGTGTAGGCGTCACCGCGATAATGATGTTCGTGATCATCCGCTTCTCTTATGAAAAAATTGCCATGATTCTGAAGTGGCTTTGCATGTCGCTGCTGCTGTATATTTTAGTGCCCTTTATGATAAAGCAAAACTGGGGCGATATCGCAAGGCATACTTTTATTCCCACCATTCAGTACAATAAAGATTTCTTCTCTATCATTGTCGCCATACTGGGTACCACTATTTCGCCTTATCTTTTTTTCTGGCAAACCACGATGGAGGCGGAAGACCAGGCGCATAACGGTAAAGGAATTGTGGTGGATAAAAGAGTGTTGAGTGAAATGAAAACAGATGTAAACACGGGAATGTTGTTCTCAAATATTGTGATGTTCTTTATCATCCTCACGGCGGGCAGCGTGCTGTTTCCCGCCGGTGTGAAACAGATAGATACCGTAGACCAGGCAGCTAAAGCGCTGGAGCCGCTGGCAGGAAAACTGACCTACCTGATTTTTGCTACGGGCGTATTGGGAACGGGGCTGCTGGCCATCCCGGTACTGGCAGGTTCCCAGTCGTATATGCTTGCTGAAACGCTCGGGTGGGAGGCCGGGCTGGATAAGAAGTTCTCCCAGGCCAAACCGTTTTATATCTCTATCATCATTTCGCTGATCGTTGGTTTATCGCTCGACTTCCTCGGCGTGAGTCCTATTAAAGCGCTGCTGTACACGGCCATTGCCTATGGTCTTACCGCGCCGGTAATGATTGTGATGATCATACATATCGGCAATAATAAGAAGATCATGAAAGAGCACACGAATTCGAAGTTATCCAATATTCTGGGCGGACTCACACTATTACTGATGACTGCTGCGGCAGTGGCTATGATCTGGTTCCTGTTCTGAGTTCATCATTTTTCCACGTAAAGAATTTTTAAGCATCCTCAGCAAATGAATATTTTCAGGAAGATACTTACCGGCGCCGGCATCGTTTTTTCTTTCACGGTTGCCGCACAGGAACGCATACACGTAAATAGTTTCGGACTTGCGCCCAATACCTTCACAGATGCCACTACCAGGGTACAGCAGGCCATTGCCGCCTGTAAGGATAAGCCCGGCGCGGTATTGGAATTTGCTCCCGGCCGTTATGACTTTTACCCCGACAGCGCTGTGAAGAAAGTATATTTTATTTCCAACACCTCCAGTGAAACAGAAGTGCCGGACAAAACAAAAACCATCGGACTGTTTTTTGAAAACTTTAAAGACCTTGTTATCGAAGGGAATGGAGCGGAATTTGTTTTTCATGGGAAGATGACCACCTGGGTTTTTGACCGGTGCGAGAACATTACCATGCGTCATGTGACCATAGATACGGAACGACCTTCCATGTCGGAAATGACGCTGAAAACGGTGACGCCGCAAATGGTGGTCGCTGCCATACATCCCGATTCCAAATACACCATCATTGATGGACGCCTCGAATGGCATGGTCCCAGGTGGGGCATGAACATATTCCATGCGGTGCTGGCGGATACCGCCAAGGGTATATACACCTATTCCTCCTGGACGCCGTTCCTGAAAAGCAGGGCCGCCACCATTGCGCCTAACACGGTACAGTTTACCGGTGATTTCTCCGGCTTCAAAGGTGAGCCGGGAAACGTGTTTACCGTGAGGGATGGCATCCGCGACCAGGCAGGCGCGTTTATCCAGCATTGCCGTAATGTACAGCTGGATCATATCAACATGCGTTACATGCACGGCCTCGGCATTGTATCGCAGTTCTCCGAAGAGCTTCACTACAGCCATATACAGATTATGCCGGATGAAAAAAGCGGCCGCGTAATGGCCACTTTTGCTGATGGCATGCATTTCTCCGGCTGCAAAGGAAACATCATCATTACAGAATCGCATTTTAAAGGTCTGCACGACGATCCGGTGAATGTACACGGCACGCACCTGGTGATCATGGGGAAAGTGGCGCCACGGGTACTGAAATTGCGGTTTATGCATCATCAAACGTATGGGTTCCAGGCTTTCTTTGCCGGAGACAGTATCACTTTCGTACATGCTGCCACGTTACAGGGGTATGCAAACGGCCGCATCACCGCTGCCCGTATGATCAATGAAAAGGAGATGGAAGTAGCGCTCAGCGGCGATGTACCCGATGGGATCATTGCCGGCGACTGCCTCGAAAACATCACGTGGGTACCGTCGCTCACCGTGCGTAACTGCGTGTTCGAGGCTGTGAATACAAGAGGGCTGCTGGTAACCACCCGTAAAAAAGTAGTGATAGAACATAACCGGTTCTACAGAACAGGCATGCATGCCATCCTTATTGCCGATGATGCCGCCAGCTGGTTCGAATCCGGGCCGGTACAGGATGTGCTGATCAGCGGCAACACCTTTGAAGGTTGCGGGTATAACCTGGCGCCGGATAACAATTACGTAATTGCGATAGCGCCGGAAAATCATCAGCTGCTGAAAGGGTTTATGGTACATCATAATATCCGGATAGCCGGTAATGAATTTCGTATCTACGACTACCCGGTGTTAACCGCCCGCAGCACGGGCAACTTATCGTTTAACCGTAACCGTATTTCCTGGATGAAGGACTATTTGCCACAGGGCGCAGAACGGCCCGCTTTCCGGCTTACCGGTTGTGAGGGCGTAAAGGTAACCGGAAATGAATGGCAGGTGCCTTTTAAGCCGCTTGTATTGCTGCAAAGCATGACGGACAAAGCCATCAAAACAGATCTGCCGGTAACTGTAAAGCCGTAATTATTTTACGGTCCGGAAACCCTGGTTGCTGAAGGAAGCACGCTGGTGAACGCGGCCAATATCTACCGAGTTAAAGAAGGAACAGGATCGCTGGCTGCACCACCACGATCCGCCGCGGGCATGCGCCAGCGTAGGGCTTTCGCCGGGCTTTATATGGCCGGAACAGAATTCAAAAACGTTGCCATACATATCATATAGGCCCCAGGCATTAGGTTGAAAACTGCCAACAGGGGCAGTATACATGTATCCGTCTGAACTATCTGCCTGCAGGTGATCCTTTCCGTGCCAGATATTGGCATAGCGGCCAATGAGCTTTTTTTTATCTCCAAAAAAATAAGTGGTGCGGGCGCCTGCACGGGAAGCAATTTCCCATTCTTCCAGCGTAGGGAGCCTTACCCCCGCCCAGTGGCAGTATGCCTGCGCATCCTTATAACTGATACAGGTAACCGGGTGCTCCATTTTGTTTTCAATACCGCCGGCACGCACGCCGTTGGGGAAGCGCCAGCAGGCAGTGGAATCATTGTTCCATTCAAACTCGCGTAACCCTGGTGCAAATACCAACGCATCGTGCCGTTGTTCTGCATCAGTTATATAACCGGTGGCTGCTACAAATGCAGCAAACTGCCGGTTGGTGGTTTCATATATTGCAATGTTAAAACTATCGACGCTTACTTTTCTTTCAGGGTTAAGTGTATGCAGATGCCCACCTATATGGTAGCTGCCGGCGGGTACCAATACGTACCCGCCGGGCGTTTGTGCAGAGCCGGCATAGCCACCCAGCAACAGCAATGCAGTACTAACCTTTTTTAGGAAGCCCATTGTAAAATGCAGTAGCCCGTTCAATGATCAATGCTTCGTTGGCACTATTGAAATTCAGGTATGCCTGGTAACTGGTTGGTTCATCGGCATACAACTTTTTGTAGGAAGCAGAAGATAAGAAAGGTGCGTATTCATTATTCTTCATCAATATCATCAGCAGGGTGAGTATATCATGATCTTTATGATCGCGGTTGTAAGTGCTGATCAGCAAAGGGATCATTTCCCGGCCATTAATGTCGATGATCGCTTTTTTATAGTTAACACCGATCCGGTTACTGCGCTGGATGGAAGCGCTCATTAACGCGATAGCCGAGTCGCGGTTAGCGGTCATGAAATTCGACTGCCGCTGGCTCCAGCTGTATTCACCGAATGCATCGGGCAATTGCGCAAAGATCTTTTTATGTTCATCCGGCACCGGCGGCATGGCATCACAGTTCTGGCTATACGATTCCGCATGAATGAGGTGATAAGTAAGCTTTTCGCGCATGGATAACGCCATGTATTCCTTTTGGGGCAACGAGGTGTTCTCGTCGTCATCATGACCGGCTTTCGCAATCAGCGCCAGCACTTTCTCCAATCCATCCGGCGGCCGGCTTATTTTCAGGCGGTACTCGTGATAAGCCTGGCTTTCCTTGCTGGGCTCCACCCATGTTTCATCTTCCTGGGCAAAACAAACGCTGTAAGCAAATACAGATAAAAGAACTGCTACCATCTTTTTCATGCAACTCAAAATTTACGGGAAGATAAAGCAGGCGGGGGTATTTGCCAAATGCGGATTTTGTCTTTCTCGCTGATTACGCTGATTTTGCTGATTAGTTTGATTTTTACTTTTGGATTTTTTTGATTTTCTTAAAAATTGATATAATTAAGGAAGATAACAGCGAATATATCCGCTGTTATCTTCCTTAATCCTTTATAAAATCCAAAAGTAAAAATCAAACTAATCAGCAAAATCAGCGTAATCAGCGAGAAAGACAAAATCCGCTTCTATCTCCCCAAATCCTTTATAAAATCCAAAAGTAAAAATCCAGCTAATCAGTAAAATCAGCGTAATCCTGAGCCAAGACAAAATCCGCGTACTTTGGAAAAAATATTAATACCCTATAGGATTTGTAGACTATAACATATATTTTTGTCCCTGTCAATGAAAAAGTACAAGACCAACATCACTTCCGGCTGATAAAAGCTAACACACTAATATAAATAACTGAATGAAAAAGCGATCACTTTTCATGTATGGCATCGCCATGCTGTTAACGCTTGCTGCGTCAGCGCAGCAAGTGCTGAAAACAGCCGGCCAGGTAAGATCCGGTAAAGGCGAGAAATTGCCGGGCATCAATATCCAGGTAAAACATTCCGGTAAAGGAACCGTAACGGATGCAGAGGGGCGTTTCGCGCTCACTGTGGCGCCCGGGGATACGCTGCTGGTTTCCGGCATCGGATATAAAAAACTGGAGGTGCCGGTGAATGGAAAATCACAGCTGGATCTGCGGCTCGCAGATGATGAAACCGCTCTCGGCGAAGTAGTGGTGGTGGGCTATGGCACCCAAAAGAAGAGTGACCTTACCAATTCCGTGGCGCAAATTAAAGGCGCCGATATTACCCGTCGCCCGGTATCCAATATCCAGCAGGCATTGCAGGGATTGGCGCCCGGCGTTACGGTGCTCGACAGGGGCGGCGCTCCCGGCGTATCCAACGCTACCATCCGTGTAAGAGGAATTACCACTTTCAATATCAACAGCAGCAGTACCAGCGGGTACGACCTGGGCAAAAATGATGCGCTGGTAATTATAGACGGAATAGAACAACGGATGCAGGACATCAACCCCGAAGATATTGAATCCCTCTCTGTGCTGAAAGACGCCGCTTCCACTGCCATCTATGGATCCCGCGCTACCAACGGCGTAATCCTCATCACCACGAAAAGAGGCAAATCAGGGAAACTAACCGTGAACTACAACGGGTACTACGCCTGGCAGAAAAGTGTAAACAAACCGCAAATGATGGACATAGAATCCTATATGCGGGAACAGGTAGTAGCTTACACCAACGCCGGAGTGGCCGTGCCGGCGCGGTTCTCAGAAGAATCCATCCAGCAGTATGTAAATGCAACGGATCGCTATAAATACCCCATGCCCAACACCTGGTTCAACACCATGCTCAAAACATCACCACAGCAAAGTCATGTGCTGTCGCTGTCCGGAGGCAACGAAGTGGTGAAAACCCGGATGAGCGTACGTTACCAGGACCAGCAGGGGATCGTGGAAAATTACAGCGACAAGCTCAGTGAAGTACGCATGAATGCCGACTACAGTCCGCTCAATAGCCGCGTGCATTTTGCCGGCGATATCAATTACCGCAATAATTCCAATACCAAACCAACCGTAGAACCCTTTAATAATATGTTCCACGGCTCGCTGTGGGCGGTACCCAAATATCCCGACGGCACCTATGGCCTCAGCACACAGGGCAACAACCCCCTGATGTTTGATGAAATCGGTGGCCTGTCGAAACAGGGGATCGATTATTTTCTGGGTAATGTCAGGGGAGATGTGGATTTGCTGCCGGGACTCCGTTTCTCCTCACAATTCGGTACGCGGGTGATGTATACACAACAGAAAAACTTTACGAATTCTTATACCAACACCGATAAAAATACAAACATCACCAAAACGGTGGCCAACAACAGTTTAACAGAAGTGCGTAATACCTTGCGGGAATATACCTGGAATAACCTTCTTACCTACGAACACTCGTTTGGTAAACACGATCTGAAAGCGCTGGCTGGTTATTCACAGATAGATAATAAACAAACCTTCCTCAGCGCCTACCGCGAAAGGTTTTATAACAACGATATCACTTCCATAGGTCAGGGTGCAAATGACGGCACCAAAAGCAACAGTGGCAGCGATGCGGAATACGGACTGCGTTCCTATTTTGGCAGGATCAACTACGCCTATGCCGGCAAATACCTCCTGGAGGTAAATGGCCGCTACGATGGATCTTCCCGCTTCGCAGATGGCAAACGTTACAGCTTCTTCCCATCCTTTTCTGCGGGATGGCGTATCGCCAAAGAACAGTTCTTTGCACCGCTGCTACCCATTGTAAACGATCTGAAATTAAGAGGTTCTTATGGAAAAACGGGTAACCAGTCGGTTGACCTTTACAGCTATTACGACGCACTCACTGCCACTAGTTACACCTTCAACGGTGTGCCGGTACCAGGCTATCGCCAAACCACGCTGGCCAATACAGACCTTGGCTGGGAAAGCACAACGCAGCTGGATCTCGGTCTGGATGCGGCCTTCCTCGACCGGCGGCTGAACATAACTGCTGATTACTACCGTAAACTTACTTCCGATATCCTGCTCAACCTGGATATCCCTGCTACTGTAGGTTTGAACGCACCGCCCCAGAATGCCGGGGCTGTAGAAAATAAAGGGGTGGAAATAGCGGTGAACTACAACAGTAAACAAAACAGCCATTTCCGGTATACCATCGGCGCCAATTTCAGCTATAATGAAAATAAGGTAACAGACCTGAAAGGCACCGGTCCGTATATCACCGGTTCGGATATCGATCCCCGTTATATTATCAAGAAAGGATTGCCAATCAACACCCTTTGGGGATACCAGACAGATGGCCTGTTCCAGACCGCGGAAGAAATCAGCAAATATCCTACGCTGGCATCCAATACCCAACCCGGTGATGTGAAATATGTAGACCGTAACAACGATGGTAAAATAGATGCTAACGATATGACGAACATCGGCCTGTCATTTCCGAAATACACTTTCGGACTGAACGCAGGGCTTCAGTACAAAGAATTTGAACTGAATGTCCTGATCCAGGGTGCGGCAAAAGTGGATACCCGCTTATCCGGCGCACTGGCGGAAATGGGGAACCAGGAAGGATTTACGCACGAGATCTATGCGAACAATTACTGGACGCCACAGCATACCGATGCCCGTTTCCCACGTCCCATTAAGTACGATCTGCGTAACGTAGCTACATCCGACAGGCTGGTAATCGACGGCTCTTATATCCGCCTGAAAAATATTCAGCTGTCGTATCACCTGCCGGAATATATTACCAAAAAAGCGCTGATCAGCAGGTCCACGGTATATGTATCCGCTACCAACCTGTTCACCATTTCCAAGCTGAATGAATGGAACCTCGATCCAGAAGCAGAATCCGGCAGGGCAGTATACTATCCGCAAACCTCCCTGTTCACCGTTGGCCTTAATCTGCAGTTTTAATGTTGCAAAAACGAATTGTTATGAACTCAATCCATAAAAGTATTTATCTTTTCCTGATCGTCCTGCTGGCCTCCTGCAATAAAGACCTGCTGGATACCGCGCCTACAGACCGCCTCGCAGTGGATGTATTCTGGAATACGGAAGCTGATGCCAAACTCGCAGTAAACGCGCTGTATCTCGATCTCGACAGTACCAACATCCTCTCGCTGGATGCGCTCACCGATATCGGGCATACCAACCAGAACTTTGATGTGCAGGCTTATATTGAACTGGGTACCTACGATCAATCCAGCGCCAAAGTATACGGTGAATGGAAGAACGCGTATAAAGGCATTCATGCTGCCAACTATTTCCTGGAAAATGTGGATAAGGTAACTTCCTCCACGCCAGCGCTGATCAACCAGTTCAAGGGAGAAGCAAAAACACTCCGCGCTTACCAGTATATAAAGCTGGCAGGTTTATATGGAGATGTACCACTGGTTACCACCTCTATTACCCTGGAACAGGCACGGGCCCTGCAAAGAACACCGGTCGCCCGGATCTACGATTTCATTGACAAGGAACTAACGGAAGCGGCGGCACTGTTACCTGCTGCTTACGCCAATGCAGCCGATAAAGGACGTATTGCCCGCGGTGCTGCCTGGGCGCTGAAAGCCCGCGCCGACTTGTTCGCCGGCCGCTATCAGCTCGCTGCCGATGCAGCAACGGAAGTAAACGGTCTTGGCTACACGCTGTATGACTCCTACCAGAAATTATTCAGTTATGCCGCAGAGAATAACAAAGAAGCGATACTTGATAAACAGTTTATTAAAGATAACTACCCCAACAACGTGTTCAGCATGATGGCGCCTTACAGCCAGAAGAACGGTAACAGCTCCTATGTGCCCACCAAAGTATTGGCGGATACCTACCAGACGGCCGACGGAAAAGATATCCACGCGCCGGGCAGCACTTTTGATGAAGATCATCCCTACGATAATAGGGACCCGCGCCTTAGATACAGCCTGTTTGTAGATGGCGATGTGCTGCCCTCCGGTACCGTATTTCATCCCGCGCCCAACAGTGGTACGGCAGATGCCATTGGCAGCACTTACATCGCATCCACTACCGGGTACAACCTGAAAAAATACATCAACCCGGAAGACTATGCTAATCCGGCAAACAGTGGTATTAACATGATCCTGCTGCGTTATGCGGAAGTATTGTTGACTTATGCAGAAGCCAAAATAGAACTGAATCAGCTGGACCAGAGCGTGTACAATGCCATTAATACCGTTCGCCGGCGGGCAGATGTAAATATGCCCGCTTTACCTGCTGGTCTTACCCAAAGCCAGCTGCGCGATGCGGTGCGGTATGAACGTACCGTGGAACTGGCCTTTGAAGGATTGCGCCTCTACGATATCCGCCGCTGGAAAACAGCGGAGAAAGTAATGACAGGCCCCGTGTATGGTATTACGTGGAATAACAATGGTCAGCGTACAGTCGTGCAGGTAGTATCATTTAACCGTGCATTTGATAAATCGAGACACTACCTTTGGCCGGTGCCGCAGAAAGAGCGCGACCTGGACCCGGCACTGTCACAAAATCCAAACTGGTAATTATTATTTATGAAGCGATATATCTATTGTTTACTGGCAGGACTTTCCTTTGGCACCGTGCCTGCCGTGTATGCACAGCAGCGGCCCAATATCATTTTTGTATTAACTGATGACATGGGATACAGTGACCTCGGTTGTTACGGCAACCCGCAGATCCGTACGCCTTTCCTGGATCATGTGGCGGAGCAGGGTGTAAAGTCAACCGGTTATATGGTTACCTCTCCTTCCTGTACCCCCTCCAGGGTAAGCCTTTTAACAGGCCGCTATCCAACCCGCTCACAGCTTAACTTCCCGATCCCTCCGGGGTATAAGATCGGCCTGCCTGATGAAGATGTGACCATTGCTGAAATGCTGAAAGGAGTAGGATATAATACCTGCATGATAGGCAAGTGGCACCTGGGGGATATCCAGCCTTACAATTTCCCCGTAGCGCAGGGCTTTGATCATTACTTTGGTTTATTGTATAGCCACGATTACCGCTTCCCCTACGTAAAAACGGATACGGTGCTGAAGATTTACCGCGACAGAACACCTGAAATCTTCCGTCCTGCAGATACTTCCCTTACGGAGCTGTATACAAAGGAAGCGATTAAATATGTGAAGCAACAGCGAAAAGACAAACCTTTCTTCCTGTACCTGGCGCATAACATGCCACATCTGCCGGTAGCCGCTTCTAAGAAGTTCAGGGGACAGTCGCCCGGTGGTTTGTATGGCGATGTGATTGAAGAGATAGACGCTAACTTAGCAGACCTCTGGAAAGCAGTAGAGCAGCAGGGCCTCGCGGATAACACCATTTTCATTTTCAGCAGTGATAACGGTCCCTGGATAGATTTTCCGGCGCGCATGTCGGCGGATAATGTGATCAAACCCTGGGACGTGGGCAGCACCGGTATTTTCCGTGGAAAAAAAGGAGAAACCTATGAAGGTGGTCATCGCGTTCCGTTTATCGTGTACTGGAAAAACCATGTACCGGTGCACAAAACCATTACGGATGCTTTTACCAGTATGGATGTACTGCCTACGCTGGCGGCCTGGGTAAATGCACCGCTTCCTGCGGGCAGAAAACTGGATGGGGAATCCGTACTGGATCTGCTCACCGGTAAAAAAGAGCACATCTCTCATTCTCCTATTTATTACGTGAACAATGGTACGCCGGAAGCGATCCGTGTGGGCGACTGGAAACTGCGTAGAATCACCGATCCTAAAACAGGCACTAAAAACATAGAGCTGTTTAACCTTGGATCTGATGTACGGGAACGTACCAACGTAGCGCAGGAATATCCTGATAAAGTGAGCGCATTGGCGCAGTTGTTGGACCAGTACAATGGTAATACAGCGAATTGATCTTGCTATAATAAAAAAGCAGCGAAGGCTTTCTTCGCTGCTTTAATTCCTTGCAAATTAAAGGATCACGGCGCCATCATTAATCGCATGGCCTTTTTGTGCTCCAGTTCCCGGTGATGACGGAAAACGCTTTTCGTTACAAAATGCCCGAGGGCAAGGCCTACCCATACATCGCTGCTCCAGTGCCGGTTTTCATACAGGCGGGTGGCGCCGGTAAGACCGGCAATGCCATAGGATACCCACGGCACCCATGGATGATCTTTTCCATACAGCTCCGCAAAAGCGGTGGCTACTGTCATGACGGTGAGGCTATGTCCCGAAGGGAATGAGGTATGCTTTTTATCCTTACTGAAAGGAGGATCAAAGTTAAACGGGGAATCGTAGTAGGTAGGACGTCCACGTCTTATCACACTTTTAAGCGTGGCATAAATGGCGGTGGAAATGATCAGGGATTTGGCGGCCATCAGTCCGCCGTGTTCCAGGTTGCGGTCCTTTGCAATCACTCCCACTACATACATGCCGGCTACAATGTACGGGGAATAAGCATTGCCAAAGGGTTCTATCTGGTCGGTTACGCTGGTAACAAAATTCGACTGGTGACGTACAAAGAATTGTTTTACGCCGTAATCCCCTCCCAGCAGGATGCCTGTCACACCGGTAATTACGCCCAGCCGGATATAATCCTTTTTCTCCCAGTGGGCGGGCCGCGCTACCGTATATTTCAGGTCCTGCCAGATACTGCCCAGGTAAGCGCCGTTTATGCGGTACCGTATTAGGGTATCGCTGGCGTTGATCACCGGGCGGATGCTGTCAGCCACCACGGGCAGGCTGCTGTCCGATTGGGCCTGTATGCGGGGAGAAAAAATAACCAGTAAAAGAAATATAAGCCTGAATCCCATCTGTTTAAATACTTTGGAGCGAGCACGAAAGTAGTATTTTTAAGGAGAAGCAGCGCGGGAATTGTTAACTTTACGATCACATTAATCAGCAATTATGAGAAACTGTTTCCTTGCACTTTTCCTGCTTTTTGCCACGGGCAATGCCATTGCACAAAGAGTTACACCGGATGTGATTTCTACCTCCAAAGGAAATCTTACTATCCAGCCCATTAACCATGCCGACCTCCTGTTATCGGTGGCAGGCAAAACCATTTATGTGGACCCTGCTGGCGGTGCCGAACCGCATAAAGGACTGGCAGCGCCGGATATCATTCTGGTAACGGATATTCATGGCGACCACTTTGACCCCGCTACCATCAACGCGGTTAAAACGGCGCGTACTATTATTATTGCCCCGGAAGTAGTAACAGCTAAACTGGAAGGGATACCAGTCGCGCAGATCGTGACCCTGAAAAACGGCGAGTCCAAAACCGTAGCAGGAATTTCCATCCATGCCATTCCCATGTACAACCTGCCCGAAAGCGCCACCGCTATGCATACCAAAGGCAGGGGCAACGGATATGTGTTGAAGGTAGGAGATAAGTCGGTTTATATCTCCGGCGATACCCAGGGTATTCCGGAAATGAGGGCGCTGAAAAATATCGATGTAGCTTTCGTTTGCATGAACCTGCCATATACGATGGATGTAACCGAAGCCGCAGATGCAGTGCTGGCCTTCGCCCCAAAAATAGTGTACCCTTATCACTACCGTGGTAAAGGCGGACTGGCGGATGTGAATAAGTTCAAAAGCCTGGTAGACGCAGGTAACAAGGGAATTGAAGTAAGGTTGCGCGACTGGTACGCGAAATAACAACTACAATTTATTGCCGGAAGAATAGCCCGAATGCTGGTGTAAAATCCTTAAATTTAGTATTTACACCAGCATTTAATTTCAGCAGCACATGACAGAAAACAATATCATTTGCCCGGGCTGTAAACTACATCTTGCGTACCAGCAATTTGCCCCTTCAGAAAGATATAATGCATCCGGTGAATGCCTGGATCTCTTCAATCAGCTCGCCGACCGCACCTTTGCTTTTCAGCACCCGGATTTTCATCATCAGTTGTCTGTAGATGCCTACGGCGCCCAGCATGCCGGTGGTGTGAGCCGGAACATCATCACCGCCTACGCGTTGATAGGGCTGTATCTGGCGCTGGAAAAAAATTACACCGGGCGGCAGGTACAACATGTGCACAGCATTATCCCGCAGCAGTCATGGGAGAAGCTGGAACCTCCCGCTACCACCGGCGCTCTCACCGTTAAGGATGTACTCAAAGCAACCACCGAGGAGGAACTATACGCCGCCATGAAAAAATGGGCACAGGCAGTATGGGATAGCTGGAGCGCACACCATTCCTTTATCAAAGAAAAGACCGCCCATTACATTTAAAAGACCAGGAACGGGATATTTGTATAGTTTTGCGGCTTGTTATGCAACTATCTTCTTTCCCTGAACTGATTATGGTACCGGTGGCGGTCATCGCCATTGCGGTGCTATGTGTAATAAAACGTAAGCTTACCCCGGGCGGTGGCGTAATGGCAGCGGCAGTAGCGCTGCTGGTAGCAGCAGGCGCCGGCTACGGCGGACTATTATTGCTCGGCGCATTTTTTATCATGGGCGTAACCGCCACCTCGCATAAAAAGCATCTGAAAATTTTTCCCGGAGAAAATCACCCCGGACAACGCACGGCCGGCCAGGTATTTGCCAATGGCGGAGTAGCCGCTTTCATGGCATTGCTGGCACTCATGCATCCCGACATCGACGATATGTACCAAATGATGCTGGCCGCCAGCCTGGCTGCTGCTACTGCCGATACACTGTCGTCCGAACTGGGAATGGTATACGGCCGCAACTTTTATAATATCCTCACCTTTAAAAAAGATACCCGGGGACTGGATGGCGTTATCAGCCTGGAAGGTACCCTGTTGGGCGCCATGGGCGCAGGTATCCTCGCTTTGCTGTACGGTATCAGCTTTGGTATGGACGAAACGGTATGGTTTGTAGCCATCGCCGGTATCGCCGGTAACCTGGCAGACTCCCTGCTGGGCGCCACCCTGGAGCGAAAACATATCATTAGTAATGATGCGGTGAACTTCAGCAATACGTTGTTTGGAGCGATTACGGCGATGGTGCTGTACCTGTTGTAACGTTATCCCCCTGTCTTGTAGATAGGATTCCTATGTAGCAACATATGTTATTCTTCCACAAATGATAAATTTCAGTAAACCTTTTACCATTTTTATTGTTGTTAAAGGCTGGAAGATACCCTTCTGGTTGCTTTTGTCTGTTCGGTTCTGATGTTGACATATCCTTTATACGGCGCTGTAGCCTGTTACCACCACGCAATGTGAATAAGATAATAGTGTTTATTGTACCCCGGACGGCGACTGTTTTGTGAAAAGACCTCAATAAAGATATTTACTTCTACATACTGAATTGATGTACAGCATGGGTTAGCAGGAATTTAACGGGGAGGTTAAATTACTTCGGTAATCATTACTTATTGACATCTTTAAAGGATCTCGTATGAGCATAACCAAGCAATCAACCTTAATGCTGCTGTTAGCGTGTTCCGGACTGCTGTATAAGCCGGTAACCACACAGGCGCAGCAAAACCTCCAGTTCAGCCAGTATGTTTTTAATATGCTGAGCGTAAACCCGGCCTACGCAGGTTACAAAGAAGATTTATTTGCCAATGCCATCTACAGAAAGCAATGGGTTAATTTCCCCGGTGGCCCCCAAACCGGGGGCGTGTCGGTAGACGGCGCCCTGAACGCCTCCCGCGATAACCGCGTGGGATTGGGACTGCAGGTGATGTACGATAAACTGGGTCCCCAGGACGCTACCTCCATTTACGGGATGTACTCCTACCGTATTCCGCTGAATGAAGACGGCGACAAACGTTTATGCCTGGGGGTAGGGGCCGGGGTTACCCAATATGCCATTGATGGTAACGCCCTCGTATACAACGATGATAATGATCCAACCATTCCTATGGGCAGGGCATCTACCTGGGTACCGGATGCACGGTTCGGGATCTACTACTTCACCTCTAAATTTTACGCAGGCGCATCTGTAATGGACCTCTTTTCCCTTTACACGGATGCCTCGCGTTATTACTGGAAAGGATACCAGTATAAAACCATCCGTAAAACACAGCACCTGTATGTGAACGCCGGCATGATGTTCGACTTGTCTGAAACCGTCAAGTTCAAACCCTCTATCCTCATAAAAGAAGACTTTAAAGGACCCACCAATGCAGATCTTACCGCTTTATTCTTCATTGCCGACCGGCTTTGGGTGGGCGGCTCTTACCGCACCGGCGTGAGAATCTGGAGTAAACCCGCACTGGATAAAAACCTGGAACAACTGGATGCCGCCAGCGTACTGGTACAGTTTAATATCACCAATCAATTCAGATTGGGATACGCGTATGATCTTACCGTCAGCAAAATGTCTTCTTTCCAGAGCGGATCGCATGAAATATCCATCGGTTTTTTATTCCCCGGCAAGAAAGCCAGGGTGATCAGTCCGAGATATTTCTAATCCAGGGTATTCATTTAAACACACACTATGAAAAAATATGCAGGTATAATTCTACTCATCTTATCGGTACAGTTTTTACAGGCACAGGAACAATTGTCACTGGATCAACAGGCCGCCATTTACTACGCCAAATACGACTACGCAAAAGCGGCTTCCCTGTATGAACGGATCGCCGCAAAGCGAAAGGATAAAACAACAACCTCCCTGCTGGAACGACTGGCAGATTCCTACCGGCATACCAATGATTATGCGGCATCAGCCGGTTGGTACGCCAAATTGCTGACCCGCCCCGATGCTCCTGCTGATGCCCGTTTATACTATGGCGATATGCTGAAAAGTCTAGGTAAATATGCCGAAGCAAAAGCTGCTTACACACAATACGCGCAAACCGGTAACCCCGAACGGGTAAAAAACAGGATCGCCGGCTGCGATGCGGCACAGGAATGGATACAAAACCCCACACCTGTTACGATCCGTAATGTAGAAAGACTTAACACCGTTGGATCCGACTGGGGCGCTACCTATTATCCCGGCGGCATCGTATTCGTGTCCGACTCACTATACCGTAACCAGCTGGAAAACGGCAGCCACTTTAACAGGAATGTATATGGCCGTACCCGTACCGACTTTCAGGGTCTTTATATGGGCGATACTGCCAACTATGGGAATATATACATCAAAGATTTCTCGCCGGCATTTAACTGGTCGAAATACCATGTTGGCCCGGTTGTTTTTGATAAGGATTACCGCACGGCCTATGTAACTATGACGAACCCCGACCGCCGCATTCCTGCCGTAAAAGAAGATAAAGTGAAGTATGGCTACCGCCGGCTGGAGTTATTCTCCACCCAAAAAGAGGCAAATGGCAAATGGAGCGAACTAATCGCATTCCCCTATAATAAACCCGACGAATATTCCCTGGGACACGCCGCCATCAGCAACGACGGCAACACCCTTTATTTTGCGGCCAACATGCCCGGCGGACAAGGAGCCACAGACATCTGGTACAGCGAAAAGCAAAGTGATGGCAAATGGGGCGCACCGGTCAACGGTGGTCCGGGTATTAATACGATGGAAGAAGAAGAATTCCCGACCATTGCTCCCGATGGCAGCCTGTACTTTTCCAGTAAAGGATGGACCGGTATGGGAGGATTCGATATTTTCCATACTTCCGGCAGTAAAGCCCAATGGAGTATACCGGAAAACCTCCGCTATCCTACCAATTCTGCAGGAGACGATTTTTATTTTGTAGCCGCAGCTAACGGAAATACCTATTTCGCCTCCAACCGCACCGGCGGCAAAGGAAGTGATGATATTTATTCCATTACTACACCTCCCATATATACGCTCACCCAATTACCGCCGGCACTCGTGATCCCATTCACCGGTACGGTATGTCCATCGTTGGCAGGCGCTTGTATTTATATCTATAACAAACAACGGCAAATCGGCTGGTGCTTTATCGGGGAAGCCGGCAGGGAAATTAACCTGACACTGGAAAAAGATACCGACTATGAAATCCGCCTCCACTACCCGGGTGGCAGACGCGTGGAAACCATTGAGTTTAATACACGCGGCATGAAGGACGGAGAAGTGTTGAGAAAAGATATCTGTAAATAAAAAGAAGCACGAATGACAGCTTTTTTTCTATTTTTACGACATCAATCAAAATACCGATCTCTCCGCGCCTAGATTTTTATGGAATGCACCAGTTAGAAGATGAGAAGGAATTGCTCCGGAAGGTAGCCGACGCCGATCAGGAGGCATTCAGTATACTTTATGAACATTATGCCAGGCATGTGTATGGACTCGCCCTGCGCCTGATGAAATCACCGGAGATTGCACAGGATCTTACCCAGGAAGTTTTTGTAAGAATATGGGTAAAAAGATCACAACTGTTCACTGTACAGCAATTCAGACCCTGGCTCAATACCATCACCCGCAACATGGCGATGGATTACCTGCGAAAAAAAGTAGCTGCTCCGGAACAGGAAGAATACCTGACCAGTTTTTTTACCGATACAACCCCTTCCGTAGAAGAACAACTGGCGCTGAAACAGCTGGAAGGAGCCATTTTACAGGCCGTGGACCAACTTTCCCCTCAATTAAAAACCGCTTTTATGCTGAGTCGTTTCCAGGGTTTAACCCATACGGAAATCGCACAACGCATGAATATTTCACCCATTACCTCTAAAAGTCATCTGGTACGGGCACTGGCCATTATCCGTAAATACCTGGAAGAAAACTTCCCGGAAATAGCACTGGTAGCCCTTTTATACCTGACGCCATTATTTTCTGCTTTTTTTTAAGAAAGTATGCATTACCCCCGGGATGTATTTACGTCTATAGTAGCAAGGGGTAATAACAACATCAACCATTATTATTTTAATGCATGCAACCTGCCGATAAGGAATTTGATGAACTGTTCCGCAAGTACACGGAAGATACCATGACACCGGAAGAATTCCGGCGATGGCGGGTGATGCTGCTGGATGAACGTAACACCGCCAGGCTGGAAAGTTTGCTGGCTGCACTGGCCGAAACCGATCACTCGGCATTCGGGCAGGATGCCCCCCTGAGGGAAATGTATGCCAATATTATACCGGTCACTCCACTAAAAGCAACCGGTAAAACACCACGCCGCTTAAATTACCGGCAGTATGCCTGGTGGGCGGCGGCGGCATCGCTGCTGTTACTCGTGGCTACCGGTATTTTGCGCTGGCAGCAACCATCCGTTAAACAACAGCTGGCAACGAAATACGATGTGGCGCCCGGTGGCAGTAAAGCCGTATTAAAATTGGCCGATGGCTCCGTGATAACACTCGACAGCGTAGCCAAACGGCAAATACAGCTGGGCAACGCCACTGCCCAGCAGGTAAACGGCCAGTTGAATTATGCACCTTCCTCCAACGGGGAAGCGGCCGGCATAAATGTACTCACAACGCCCCGTGGCGGCCAGTTCCAGGTAGTACTGCCCGATGGCACCAAAGTATGGCTGAACGCCGCCTCCTCACTTAGTTATCCCACTGCTTTTACCGGCAAAGAACGACTGGTGGAAGTGAGCGGGGAAGCCTACTTTGAAGTGGCAAAGGATGCACACAAACCCTTCCGGGTAAAGATCAGCAACCAGGAAAACTATATTGATGTACTGGGAACCCACTTTAATGTAAACGCCTACCCCGATGAAGCAGCCATCCGTTCCACCTTGCTGGAAGGGCGTATCCGCTTCAGCGCAGGAGAGACGGTGGTATTATCGCCGGGCCAGCAGGCTGTTTTAACAACCGGTGCACAAACACCGCAGGTGGTGAATGGAGTAGATACCAGCGCTGTAATGGCGTGGCGCAGCGGCCTGTTTAATTTTGAAGGACAACACCTCCGCGAGGTAATGCGGCAGCTGGCCAGATGGTATAACATAGAGGTGGTGTACGACCAGGAAGTACCGGATGTAGTGTTCGGCGGCAAAATAGTGCGGAATGTAAGCCTTACTCAATTACTGAAAATATTGACCGATGCCGGCATTCACTTCAGACTGGAGCCGGGAGGAAAATTGATCATACAACCTAAATAAACCAATCATTAAAAAACGAAAACCGAAAGTGCTTGGACCCACTTCCGGTTAGTAGTTCAGTCGTTTTAAATTTTCCGTAAGAGAATCTATTATCAACCAAACCAAATGCAATTTATGCAAAAAAATGCTTATTGTGGCCACCTGTCATGGTGGAGGCATCGTTACATTACCAAAATCTTGTTCGTAATGAGGCTTACCTTTTTACTGCTGACTATTACTTTTCTAAGTGTGCATGCGTCAACTTTTTCACAAAGTGTTACACTTTCAGGTAAAGATCTTTCCCTGAAGAAAATTTTTGCTGCTATTGAACAGCAAACAGGTTATGTAGTTTTCTACAACAGTGAATTGCTGAAAACAGCGAAACCGGTCACGGTAACAGCGGAAGATATGCCATTGACAGCCTTCCTGGAAACGGCTTTCAAAGATCAGCCGTTGAATTATACCATCACCGGCAAAGTGATTACGTTCGCGGAAAAGCCACCGCCACTGGAAGGAAAGCTACCTTTTATCACAAGCGCTTTTATTGAAGTGAATGGTAAAGTACTGAATGCCACCACGAAAGAACCAATCATGTCGGCATCTGTAAAAATAAAAGGAAAGAACAGGGGAGCGATTACCGATGGAGAAGGCAACTTCCGCCTGAATGCCGAGCCCGGCAATGTGCTGATCATCACCTCCCTGCAATATGAAACACAGGAAGTGAAGATCATTCCCAACCAACCCTTCCTCACCGTAATGATGAACCCCGGTGTATCTAAACTGGATGAAACAGTGGTGACGGCTTTTGGGATAGAAAAAAGTTCGAAAGAAGTAGGCTATAGCGTCGCCAAAGTGAGCGGGGCGGATATCAACCGCGCCAATTCCGGCAACCTGCTCCAGGGGCTGGCCGGTAAAGTATCCGGTTTAAATATCGCTATACAAAGCGCCGACATGAACCCGCAAATGCGGGTGCTGATCCGCGGTATCCGCTCTTTCAGTACCACCAGCAATAACCAGCCGTTGTTCATCCTCAATGGCACGCCGTTATCTTTTGGGTCGGACATTAACTCCGCCGCCATGATCATGGACTTTATCAATAACATCAACCCTGCGGATATTGAAAATGTAACCGTGCTGAAAGGCGCCAACGGTACGGCTTTATACGGACCGGAAGGTGTGAATGGCGTGATCATCATCACCACAAAAAAAGGACAAAAAGGCAAACCTGCGATCAATTTCCGCAACAGCGTAAATTTTTCCCGCCTTGATTTCCGGAATGACAACAGTAAACAACGACGCTTCGGTACCGGTAGCGGCCTGGTAGACGACAAAGGAAACGGTATCTATAGCAGCCTGGATAAAAGCGGCTGGGGCCCCGCCTACGACGGCCGGCTGGTACCCATCGGAAGAGCCGATGAAAACGGCGACTACCAGATGGTGACCTACTCCGATAAAAAGGATGCAAGGCGCTTCTTCAACGTAGGTCGCACCATCCAGAATAATTTATCCATTTCCCAGTCAGATGCCATCTCCGATTTCTATCTCGGCCTTAACGCTGTCAATCAAACAGGCATGATACCGGGCGATAAACAGGACGGCGTAAACCTTTTCTTCAGCGCCGGACGTAAACTGGGCAAACTGAATGTACAACTGAACCTCAACTACTCCCGTACCACCGCTGATAAAGGTCCTACGTTCGACGATATGCTGAGCACACCTACTTATATCCCTATCCTCAGTTACAAAGATTATGAGAACAATAAGTGGGCAGATATAAACCACTACTGGAATGATAACGACGTAATGAGTCCGTATCAGCAGGCGGCAGACCGGAGAAAGAAAAGTACAGATAACGCATTGGTGACGGGTTTGATACTAACCGCAAAAGTACTGCCGTGGCTAACGGTAACAGACAAACCCAGCGTGGTGTATGATGGCTTTTACGAAAAAATCGTTTCGCAGCCAATGAACTTTTCTGATTTTGCCAAACAATATGGCGGCTATAACCGCTTCCGCGACCGGCTTACACAGTTGGGAGAGGAGTCCCGCTCCAATACCACGCTTAACAACGACCTGCTGATCACTGCATTAAACCACGCAGGCAATTTTAATTTCCGCACTACGTTAGGTAGCTCCGTAAAAGAGAATTATTATAAGAAAGTTTCCGGCAGCGGTAATCCCATCATCCCGGTATTCAACCTCGCGTTTTCCCGCGATCTGCCATATGGTGCCGAGGAATCATTGCTCACCCGCAACTATTCCTTCTTCGGTACGTCAGGCATTGGGTACAAAGACAAAGTGTTTGTGGAACTGATGGCGCGCAACGACTGGGACTCCAAGCGCGCAAAAGCCGGCAGGGGAAAAGATCTCTACGTGGGCGGTAATACTTCCGTGATCCTGAATGAAGTTATTTCTTCCCTGAAAAATTATACCTGGTTATCGCGCCTGCAGTTACGTGCCGCGGTAAATACCACGGCCAATATGAACATTGAACCCTACCAGTCGGAACGGACCCTTTCAATGGCCTATTCTAACGGCTTCCCTTACCCCGGCACATCCGATGAAGGCATCATTGCTTATAACTATATGCAGGGTAATCCCAATCCTTTTCTGAAACCGGAAAAGATCCTCAGCCAGGAATACGGCGTCAGCGCAGGCTTTTGGAAGAACAGGGTAGCGCTGGATTTCACCTGGTATACCCAACGGAATAACGGTGTGATCATGAAAGTAAAGATCCCGTGGCTGAGCGGTGGCAGCACCATCGATAACCTGGGCATCATGCGCAACTATGGCTGGGAAGCCGATCTGAAACTGGACCCCATCATTAAAACCAGGAGCGGATTTACCTTCAGTGCAGATATACGTGTAGCCATGAACGATAATAAAGTGATCTCTATCAGCGATGCCTATGATGGACTGTTCCCGCTGAGAACACCTTATTACGGAAGCATGTACGGGGTAGTGGCCCGCACCGGGCAGCGTGCATTTGAATACCAGGTGTATGATCTGAAGAAAGATGCCGAAGGCAGGGTGATCGTAAATAAAGAAACCGGTATGCCGGACGCGGACATTAATAATCCGATCTACGGCGGACGCACCTTACCCAAATATTCCGGTGGAATGAACCTGAACTTCGCCTTTAAAGGATTTACGCTGGCCGTACTGGGAGAATTCAATACCGGCGCCATGCATTACTCTGACCTTATGCAATACGACGTGCAGTACGGGTTCAGCGTGCTCACTGTGTACAACGATCGTAAACCTTTTATTTATCCGAATTCCGTATATGACGATGGTACCGGGAAACTGGTCCCTAACACAGATGTATATACGAAAAGTGCTAATCAGGAATTATACAGTCACTTCCAGAACGCTTCTGCCAGCTACCTGACCAAAGCCGACTTCTTCAAAATACGGGAGGTGGTGATAGGCTACGAAAGGTTCTTCAAAACAAAAACAATTAAGAAACTCAATTTAAGTGTATACGGTAGGAACGTGTTTAACTTCTACACAAAGAAAAACAAAACAGGAGATCCGCAATTGATCAAAGGTCCTGGCGACAGGGGGTACCGTACCATTCCCGACAATCTTTCCGGATCTGCGTCCGGTGTTTCAACCGTTCCGGGTGTGGCGCAATACGGCGTAATCACTACCGTGAGTTTTTAACAACAAAAAATTAAACTGATGCGCAAAAGATATCACATTTTAGCGGGAGCCTTACTAACTGCCGCCACTTTTATGGCAGGTTGTAAAAAAGGCTGGATAGACATTAACTACAATCCGCTGCAGCTTACAGAGAACAATGCCACACCGGATCTCATGTTACCCGATATGTTGTTCAACAGTATATCCGGCGTGGAGAATCAGCTGGAAGCACAATGGATGGGCTATTGGACATATGCGGAATATGCCACCGGCGTCACTGAACTTACTTATTACCAGTTAAATGACGGTTCTTTCGGCACCAGTTCCCCCGATCCGACCATTCTCCTTTGGGAAGCCAATGCCAGGTTGCATGACCAGCCCTATTACATAGGAATTGCGAAAGCGATCCGGGCGCTGCAATGGAGCCGCGCGGTAGATAACAATAACAACATGCCTTATAGTGAGGCCAATAATACCAGTATCCGGAAACCTAAGTATGATACCGGGGAGTTTATTTATGAAGACCTGATGACGCAGCTGGATTCGGCCATCATCCTCATCCGCGATGCCCCGCAGGACAAAGCGCTCCGTATCTCCATTGCAGATATTATGTTCCATGGCGAAAAACAAAAGTGGTTCCGGTTTATCAATACCCTCAAGTTGCGCATGCTGATACATCAGGCGAATAAGCCTGGCAGGGAAAATTATATCAAAGGTGAAATAGCAAAGATTACGGCACAAGGTTCCGGCTTCTTAAACAGCGGGGAAGATGCCAGTGTAAATCCTGGCTTTACCGATATGAAACCTTCCAAATACTACGCTAAATATTCGCAGTATGATGTGTATGTCCGCTATTATGGGTTAGCAGGTAATAAATCTATTCCTAACTGGCAGATTGCATCCGCAAATGTAACCGCCATGAATATGCTGAAAGAGAACCACGATCCCCGTCTTGGTTTCTTTTATTCGCCTGCCCGTGTGCCATTACCTGCCAATGCGCCGGAGCCTTTTGCACAACCCGGTCCGCAGGAATACAGGGGGAATAAATTCGGCCTGCCGGTAGATGAACAGCAGTTTCCTTATAACCGCACCGAGTATGTATCGCAGGTGGGCGGTGTACGCACTTTCCGTACGGCCGTATCGCCTTTGTCAACCGGTATCATAAAGGGCTATGACATGCCCTGCTGGATCATCACCAGCATAGAAAGCGCATTCCTCCAGGCAGAAGCCATTCAGCGCGGCTGGTTGCCCGGTGATCCCGAAACGGCCTATAAAAATGCGGTAAAGGAATCCTTCCGGTGGCTTAATGTAGGTGGCAACACCACGGTGCCTTCCCTGTCGGATGATGCTTTCAACAACTGGTACCAGGCGGAAGCCACCAACCCAAAGGTGAGCTGGGCCGCAGCGCCGGATAAATACAAACTGCTGATGTTCCAGAAATACATGGCCTTTAATGGTATTGAACCTTTTGAAACATGGGTGGATTACCGCCGCAACGGCGCGTTCCCGGACATTCCACTGTCTTACGATCCGGCCAGGATAGGTAATACCATGCCGATCCGGTGCCCTTATCCGCTATCAGAAATGGTGCAGAATAAGGAAAACCTCCTGGCGCAGGGACCTATCGACATCTTCACCAGCAAAATCTGGTGGATGCCATAATCATCTTTTTAAAAAAATAACAGTTATCATGATAAAATTTTGTTGCAGCATTGCAGCATGGGGGATGCTATTGTCTGTATTTACCGGCAGCGTAGCCCATGCACAACAAACCGGTGAGGCAGTGCCCATGGACCCGGAAGTAACAATAGGTAAACTCCCTAACGGGTTTACCTATTATATCCGGAAAAATACCACACCGGAAAAAAGAGCGGTAATGTACCTGGTAAACAAAGCCGGGTCTATCCTGGAAACAGACGAACAGCGCGGGCTGGCGCATTTCCTGGAGCACATGGCGTTTAACGGCACTACCCATTATCCCAAAAATGAACTGGTAAATTATCTCCAGAAATCAGGCGTGCGTTTTGGCGCTGATCTCAACGCTTACACGGGTTTCGATGAAACAGTATACCAATTGCCCGTATCTACGGAAGATAAAACCGTTTTCCGTAATGCCATGCAGATCATGCGCGACTGGGCACAGGAACTCACGCTCAGCGATGAGGAAATAGATAATGAAAGAGGCGTGATCCTGGAAGAAAAAAGACAACATTTGGGATCCGCACAACGCATACAGGATAAAGTGATGCCACTGTCGGTGAATCAATCGCTGTACGCCTCCCGTCTCCCGATAGGCACGGAAGAAGTACTGAAAAATTTCAGGCATGAACAAATCCGTGCTTTTTATAAAGACTGGTACCGGCCCGACCTACAGGCGCTGATAGTAGTGGGAGATGTAAATGTAGCGCAGATAGAGAAGTCGATCCGCGCTATGTTCTCCGATTTGCGCTCGCCCGCACAGCCGAAAGAACGTAAGTACACTACCATCCCGCTCACCGGGAAAAACCAGTTCCTGGTGGTAACAGATCCGGAAGTGGCTACCACGCGGCTGGAACTCTCCATCAAACAACGGGGTAACATCATTAAAACAAAAACGGATTTCAGCAATACCCTCATCCAATCACTGTTCAATAGCATGGTCAGCGATCGTTTAAATGAGGTAGCGCGGCAAAAAAATGCGCCATTCCTCAGCGGTAGCGCAGGATTCAGCAAAATGATGGCCAATCTCAGCGGGCTTAACGGCAGGGTAGTACTCAAACCCGGTGAAACGGAAAAAGGCATCAAAGCATGGTGGACGGAACTGCAACGGATAAAGAACTATGGCTTCACCGCGGGTGAATTGCAACGGGCGAAAACATCATTCCTCAGCAGTATTTCCCTGAGCTATAAGGAACGGGACAAAACCCCGTCTGAATCATATGTAAAAGAATATGTAAGGCACTTCCTGGAAGGCGAAGCAAGTCCGGGTAACGCATATGAAACAGCCTTGTATAAAGCCAGCGCCGATACGCTTACGCTACAGGGTTTTAATGCTATTATACAATCTTACTTTAAGGATACCGACCGCGATCTTATCCTCGTAGCCAACGATAAACAGAAAGACTCCCTTCCTTCGGAAGCCATGGTACTGCAATGGATGAACGAAGCCGCCGTGGCGCCTATCGCCGCTTATGAGGATAAAAAAGTACTGCGCACCACGTTGCTCGACAATGTGCCGCAACCCGGCGTGATTACCAGCGAGAAAGTGATTAAAGACCTGGGCATTACTTCCCTGGAATTCAGCAACGGCCTAAAAGTATTGCTGAAACCAACCACCTTTAAGAAAGATGAAATCTTATTTAATGGTTTCAACCCTGGAGGCTTATCACAGGTAAGCGACGCTGACTTTTATAACGCCAGCATCGCAGCATCACTCGTAAGCGCCAGCGGCGTATCGGATATGACCCAGGCGGAATTGCGCAAATTGCTCACCGGGAAAAATGTATCAGTGGCGCCGTTCATCAGCGAAACATCGGAAGGTATTTCCGGCGGTTCCGCGGATGAAGACCTGGAAACCGCGCTGCAACTGGTATACCTGTATTTTACCAGTCCGCGTAAAGACCCGGTGATGTTCAGCAATATGACAGAACAGGCGCGGTTGTCGTACGCCAATGCAAACAAAGCGCCGCGGCAACTTTACAGCGATACCCTCAGCGCTGTAATGGCCAATTACCATTTCCGTAAGATGCAGATGCCGGAGCAACAACTGAACCTGCTTGATGCAGATCAGGCACTGGCTATCTATAAAAACCGTTTTGCAGATGCCGCCGGCTTTACCTTCACCTTCGTCGGGAACTTTAATACGGATAGCATCAAACCGTTGCTGGCCAGGTACCTGGGATCATTGCCGGCTTTACATCGCCGGGAGGAAGTGAAGGATCTTCAGCTGAATTATCCGCAGGGCAGGGTAGTGAAAAAAGTGATAGCCGGTAAAGAACCGCAGGCAATTGTTACCCTTGCTTTCAGTGGTTCATTTCCGTATGATGCTGCCACCAGCGACCAGATGAAAGCACTGGCAGGCGTACTCAATATTCGTCTTACAGAAAGGCTCCGCGAGCAGGAAGCCGGCGTATACAGCGTTAACGTAAATGCCAATACCCGCAAGGTGCCTTCCGGAGAGTATATGTTTGGCATTAATTTTATTTGCGATCCACGCAACGTGGAATCCCTGATTCTCAGCGTTAACAGTGAAATCATGAAACTGAAAACAACTGGCGTGGCAGACGACGATGTGGTAAAATATAAGGCAGGCTATAAAAGCAGTGTGGAGCGGGCATTTAAAGAAAACGGCTTCTGGCTGAATTATATTATTTCCGCCCTGTTTAACGGGGATCCTTTACAACAACCGGATATAAAAGCCCGGCTCCAGAAAATCACCCCGGAAACTTTACAGCAAACGGCTGTAAAATATTTTAACAATGCTAACTATATCCGCGCCATACTGGTACCGGAAAGTAATTAAACAAAACGTGAAAGCACTATACGCCGGGATTGCATTTTTCCTTGCCGGATATTTCGTAACCGCCCCCTGCGCCACGGCACAGGGGCGGGCTACGGACAGCCTGCCGGCAACTAAAGCCGATACTGCCCATCCCAAAATCATTGGACTTAAAACAGTGGAGGTAATCGTTGCCAAACCGCCTTTTACACTTCGTAACGACACCCTGGAATTTGATGCTTCGGCCATCAGGCTGGCTGCAAATGCCAGCGTATTGCAGCTGCTGAAAAAACTGCCCGGCGTAGTGATAGGCAGTGATGGCAGCATTACTGTAAACGGAAAACCGGTAACGAAGATTAAAGTAGATGGCAGGGAATTTTTTGGAGATAATAAAGAGGCCGCTACCAAATACCTGCCTGCAGACATCATTGATAAGATAGAAGTAACCGCTACCAAAGACCTCGCCGCCCAGCGCTCCCTTGCCGTGAAAGCGCCGGCTGAAGATGTTACCGTTAACCTCGTCCTTAAAAAAGATAAAAATACCGGCATCATGGGAAACATCACTGCCGGTGCGGGTAGCCGTCAACGTTACCTTGCAGATGGAATGATCAGCTCCATGCGCAATCCAACCCGCATTAGTGTGATGGCGGCGGCAAAGAATGTTACAGATGAAACGGCCGGCGTTATAATGATGTCGCCATCCGGCATGGGCGGTGGCGGAGGAGGACTGCCGGAATACAACAACGGCAGTATCAACATCAACACAAAACCAGGTAAGAAATTCACACTGGATGTGAACTATAACTATAACAATACCAAAAATAATCAGGCAACCATCACCGACCGGCTCAATTTATTGCCGGATAACAGCTTCCATAATCAAACCAATAGTGATGCCATAGCCGGGAACAGTCAGCATCAGCTGTATACCAATCTTGTTTATGAAAAAGATTCCCTCACCACCTGGACGTTCAGGAGTAACGCGGGTATAGGAAAAAGCAGCAACACTTTGCAAATGTATTCCCTGTCGGAAACCTCCGGCGGCGATTTACTGAACACACTTTCTTCCCGGAGTAACGGTGACGCACATACGCGTAATGGCGGCAGCGAAATAAATTTTAATAAAACCAGCCGTAACCGCAAGCTCAACCTTAATACCACCTGGAAGTTTGACGCCGGCAGTAAAAAAGAAACCGAATATAATAATTCAGTAAATAACTTTTATACAGATAATAGTGTTAGTCACCGTGATTCTGTAAATCAGTATATCAGCGCTGCTGAAAACAGTTTTAATAATAACTTTACATTTAATTTATCGGCTTCAATAGGACATGGCTTTGTGGTGGCGTTAGACTATACGCTGGGTACCATGTACAACAGGCAGCTCCGGGAAGTATTTAAAGAAGATCCCGTGTCCGGTAAATACGGCATGCGGGACAGCGCTTTGTCCGGCAGTAGTAGAAATACCAGTTTTACCCATACACCATCTGTGCAGCTGGCCTGGAAAAATGATCGCCTGAGTGTAGCACTGAACACCGGTATGCGGATCCTGCAACAGGAAAACCGCCTGCTGTGGCTGGACTCCGTGATTAAGATTCATCAGCAGCAATTTGCGCCTAACCTGCAACTGAATTATTCCCTCAGCAAATACGGACGATTGTTCACCAACTATTCCATTTCTTCTTCCGCCCCTTCGGCAGAGCAGTTGTCGCCCGTAGTGGATAACACTAACCCGTTGTTCATGAAGGTCGGCAACCCTTTGCTGAAAGGCACTTTTACCCAAAACGTTGCGCTGATGTTTTACATTTATCAGCCGGGGAAAGGGTTTAGTTTCAATCTCGGCGCCAACGGGGCAGTGGTCCGTAATGAAATTGTAGCGGATCAGCGGTATGATTCCCTGGGCAGACAAATCAGTACCTTTCAGAATGTGAATGGTACGTGGAGAATGATGGTACAGGGAAATATCAATCTCCAGAAAAAAAAGAACAGCTGGACATTTAACAACGGCTTTAACGTGAATGTGAACAGGAACAGGAGTATTGGCCTGGTGGCGGGTGAGGAAAATGTCTCCAACGGGTGGACCGCCGGCGCCGGTGTTTATTTTTCCGTTATTTATAAAGAATTGCTGACGATATCACCTGCTGTAAACATAGATGTGAACAATACCGTTTATTCGCTACCCGGTATTGACAATGTTAACTATACCACACAACGCTTTAACCTGCAATGGCAGCTGGTTCCTGTTAAGCGCCTGGAGTTGTCGGGCGATATGGCGTACAATTATAATTCGCAGGTAACGGCGCCGGATCAACGCCGTTATTTTATTTGTAACAGCGCGGTAGCTTATAGTTTTGGAAAGAAGGAGCAGCTGAAACTGAAATGCAGGATAAACGATCTTTTTAATAACAACACCAATATATCTAGCGTAACAACAGCTACCTATACCGAAACAAAGCAGGTAAATGCTTTACAGCGTTATGTCATGATCACTTTCCAGTATTTTTTCGGCAAGATGGGACCGCAATAAGAATATTCTTTGAAGGGTTCCTGCACAGGGCTATCTTTGAAAAATAACTATTATTTTCAGGAGCATGAAATTGCTGACAGATAGTATCCTTCAACATGTACCGCTGCGCGATGCGGATATCAAACGTATTCCCGGCTATTTTGAACCGGTGCGTACCCGCCGCCGGCAGTTCCTGTTGCGGGAAGGCGACGTTTGCCGCTACGAGTTTTTTGTGCTGAAAGGTTGTTGCCGCCAGTATGAAAAAGATGCCACCGGCAAAGAGAATGTGCTGCAGTTCAGCGTGGAAGGCTGGTGGATCACGGACCTCGACAGCATGCTATCTGGTCGGCCATCCCAGTTTAACATTGATGTGCTGGAAGGAGGAGAGGTGCTGCGGATCACCCGGCAGCAACTGGAACAACTATTTAACGATATCCCGGCGGTGGAGCGGTATTACCGCATTATTTCCCAGCGGGGCTACATCGCGTTACAACGCCGTATCCTGTCGCTGCAGAAGCCTGCCACAGAGCGGTACCGCGGGTTTGTAAGTTGCTACCCTTTCCTCGAAACACGGCTGCCCCAGCACCAGGTGGCGGCTTACCTGGGCATTACCCCCGAATCGTTGAGCCGTTTACGTCGAAAAATAGCAAAGGAGCCGTTTTAGATTTCTTATCATTTGTCATTGTTTTGGTACGGCGAAGTGTACAACTTTGTGCTAAAGTTTTATATATGACCACACACCCGGTATTGGCGCCTGTTACACTGGCGCAGCAATTTGTTAAGAACAGGGTGGTACTGGCGCCTATGAGTCGCGCCAGCGCTACATTGCAGGGCATCCCCACCGCAGCTATGCACGCTTACTATGAACGTTTTGCCCTCGGCGGTTTTGGGATCATTATCACCGAGGGATTATATACCGATGCAGTAGCCAGCCAGGCGTATCCGCATCAACCAGGACTGGTCACATCACAGCAGGTGGCCGGCTGGCAGGAGCTGGCGGGGAAAGTAAAAACGCATGGCAGCTTATTTATTGCACAGCTGATGCATGCCGGCGCCTTATCGCAGCACTTGCCGCATACGCTGGCGCCTTCCGTGGTAACGCCGCTGGGCCGCAAGCTGCGCTCTTATGGTGGCGGCGATGGTCCCTTCCCGGTTCCGGCTGCCATGACGCGCAATGATATTGCCATCGCAGTGGCAGGATATGCCGCCGCGGCGGTTAATGCCGTAGTCGCCGGTTTCGATGGAATAGAAGTGCATGCTGCCAATGGTTACCTGCCGGATCAGTTTTTAACGGAGTATACCAATCTGCGGAACGATGAATATGGCGGGTCTGTTGAGAACCGCTTCCGTATTATCGCGGAAATCATTACCGCTATCAGGCAGGCGGTGCCCGCGCATTTTATTATCGGGTTGCGCCTGTCCGAAGGAAAAGTGAATAATTTCACCTATCGCTGGCCCGATGGCGCTATTACAGCAACAGCACTACTTGAAGAAGTAAGAAAGGTATCTCCGGATTATATCCATATTTCAGGGGAAGGCAGCACCTGGGAAAAACTGGGTGCTTACGCACATGGGGAAACGCTCACGGGTATGGCTAAACGCATTGTGCAGCGGCCGGTAATTGCCAACGGCGGTATGGAAGAACTGGCCGTGGCCGGAAGGGCCTTAACGGAAGGGCATGCGGATCTCATTTCGCTGGGAAAGGCGGCACTCGCCAATCCAAACTGGCCGGCACGCGTGGCTACAGGAGAGCCGTTCACTCCTTTTGAGCGGGGAATGGCGGAGCCTTTTCCGCCGGTACAGTAAAATCCGGGAGCAGCGGGTTATTCACCTCTCCATAAACGGCCCGTTATTCGCCATTATTCAGCATCTCCATTTCGAGGAGCTTGCTGCCGCCGGCAAAATCTGCAGCAGCATCCGGGCATAATACCATTCCCAGGGAATTCATCATCCTTTGGGCAACCAGGTCGATATCTTCTGTAGTGGTGGCAAGAAACGGCGCCTGGCTTTTCAGCCGCTGGATTAACGCATTTTTCTGGGAAACAGAAATATCTACCAGCTTGTTAATTCTTTCTACAGCCGCTTTATATAGTTCGTCGTAATAAAAAAGCATGTTCATGTCAACAGGTTATTTTGTATGGCTCAAATGTAGCCCATCGGTTATAATCCTGGCTATATGAAAATATTATGACCTATAATTAATAATTATAAATGGATCTGGCCATTTTGATGAAACGTTTGTTGAGATCGCTGGTTTCGCCTTTACGTTGAATGAAGTAAAAACTGCGTTCTATCCGCAGGCCTTCAAAGGAAAGGATCGTTAATTCGCCGTGTTGCAGCTCTTTAGCAATGGAGCGGGTAGAGAGGAATCCTACGCAACCGGATTCCAGGAGGAAATTCTTCAGCGCCTCGGTGCCTCCCAGCCTGACTTTTATTTTCAGGTCGTTGAGGCGGATCCTGCTTTTCTGCAGTCCCTTCTTGAGCGCTTCCAGGGTGCCGCTGCCACGTTCGCGGATAGCTACAGGCATCTGCAGGATATCTTTCAGCGCGTAGTTCTTTTTACGGGCAAGGGGATTGTCGCGGCTGCATACCGCTACGATCTGGTCTTTCAGAAATGACTGGTAGGTAATATTGCTGAGTTGTCCTTTTTCTTCGGTAACGCCTATATTAATTTCTTTGTCGAGCAGTGCCTGCAATACAATTTCACTGTTCCGGTTGAGCAGGGAAATATCCACCAGCGGGTATTCGCGGTGAAAGGCTGACATTACCTTGGGTAGTATATACAGCGCAGCGGTGGTACTGGCGCCCAGATTAAGCATGCCCGTGGCCTGTTGCTGGTCGTGGATCACAGAAATGTCGAACTCGGTTTCCTGTTGTATATGACGTACGGTGAGCAGGCGGTTGTACAGCAGCTGACCGGCTTCTGTCAACTCTATCTGCAAACCTTTTCTTTCAAATAATTTGGTTTTATACTGTTCTTCCAACCCTTTGATATGTGTGCTTACTGCCGGCTGGGAAATAAACAATGCCTGGCTGGCCTTTGAAAAGCTTTTCTGATGGGCTACTTCCATAAAGATCTGGTGTCGGTTAGATAGCATGTGCGCAAATTTATGGAGCGTATAAAATTTCTCTCCGGCGGATAAAACGGACCTTGTCTTTATAATCCGTTACCCTGTTATTCATGATTTCCACTTTTTCTATCCAGTTATGATGAAGGTCGTAGGTAAATTCGTACCGGTACACGGTTCTTTCCACTGCATCGGTGGTGGTAACCCTGTCGGATATCTTCGCAGTTAGATGTCCCTGCTCATTGTACTGGCAAATAATAGTTTCCACTGCCTGGTTGCTGTCAAAACCATCAGTGTCCTGGAATTTGTATTCCTCCAGTAGCTGCTGCCGGCTGTTGTATTTACTTTTGGTGATTTCCTGCAAGGCGCCAAAAGAGTAGTAGCGGGTAATTTCTATCCGGCAGCCGTCGTCATCAGTGCTGGTGTTGGTTTCCCATTGCTCGTTGTACGGATCTTCTTCTACAGGCAGTGGATCGTTGTTTTCCAGTTGTTCCAGCACGTTGCCGGCTTCATCGTACCGGGTGTAAAAGGTATCTTCCCCATAATATTCGGTACATTCTTTCAGCGCCCCGTTTTCAAAGTAGCGGTTTTTGTAGATGGGCCCCTTTGCTGCGGAGGTCAGCGCTTTTTCCAGCAGGTTCCCCTGTTCATCGAAAGTATAGGTAAGGGTTTTATCCAGTTGGTGGGTGGAGGTATAATCCTCCCATCTGAGCAGTAATCCTTTTTCATCGAAAAAAGAGAGTTCATACCCGTAATATTTGCCATCGGGGTCTGTGGTAGCATATTTCATTTGCTGTACCGGCCCGGTCAGCTCAGTATCTGCCAATGTTTGTTTCATGGTACCTAAAGTTATTGGAAACAAAATAAACTTCCACTATTTAAGTACTTATTTCTGCATGATATTTTTTGGAGTGGTGTTTTCCGGGTATTTTTTTCCGGGAGAGATGGAAGTGCGGTAATCCCGGTAAAGCCAGGCAGCCCTCACGGGAGCTGCCTGGCGGAAGGAGGGGTTATTTGTCGAACGTCATGTTTTCAAACTTATCCAGTTTTGCCATGATGCCCCATCCATAAAAGTCGTTGGCCAGGGCGATCAGTATTTCATTGTCGCCAGCTACCAACGGAAGGGAGAAAGACGCATTATCCACGGTGCAGCGGCCATCCGGTTGTTTCATCAGCGGGTAGGAGTAGAGGTTTTTGTCTACGTACACAAATTTATCGTTCACAAATACCCATACTTCGTCGCTGAAGCCGAGGTGCAGTTGTCGTGTTTGCGCCACAGCAGAACGGATATTTGTTTTCAGCCACACGATGCGCCGGGTGCGGTTTTCAGCGCCGCCAAATTTGCGGGTTACGTTGATCAGTCCCCGCCTTTCGGCGCGGATGGTTTCCCATGGTGTTTCTTTTCCGGGTATCCATGCTTTGCTGAAATCAATTTGATCAGGGGTAGCCATTGGCTGGGTGATTTGCCAGGTGCGGAGATAAGCTGCGTCATTGTTGGTGATGTCGATGCCTTCAGAGGAAGGCAGTCCTTCCGTTTGATCCGGTTTCACCACCAGGTTGGCAATGACCGCCTGCCCGTCGAATGCAAGGCCGCCATGCCAGGTATTGCTTTCCAGTCGCGGCACTTCCAGTACCGGCCGGGAGGTATCGTTCACGTACACCCGCATTTGCCTGCCGGAAATAACCAGCTTCACATGGTTCCAGTCGTCTTTGGAAATCCAGGCGGCGGCCTGGTACTGGTCCAGCATATCCCAGAGGTTAACGCCATCGATATGCGGTGCATACTGCACCGCGTCGCCTTTACCGGAAGAAGGCGTACGGAAATAAAAGCATTCGTTCTCTTTCCGGCTGGCGCGCCTGAAATAAAACGATGTGAAAGTAGAAACAGGTTGTACATCGTATTCGATGGTGCCGTTTGTAAAGTCAAGGTCCTTCAGCACTACGGTGTCGTTCCGGTTCAACAGCTTCATCGCCGGTACCGATTTATACGTGATAAATTCCACCGTGCCGGGTTGAAACGACCAGTGTCCGGCTTCCAGGGGGACCTTGATAATATCCTGACTGCCGGGGTGACCGGTTTTCTTTTTTTGTGCTGCTGCGCATAATGGGAGCAATAGGAATAAGCACGCGGTGCGGATTTTTGTCATGACCAGTGTTTTTAATTTAAATGCTGCAGCAAATCTGAATAATAACTAATTTCAGGGCGAATCATTGGCGCATCAAGTGTGTGCAAATCCGTGCAAGCTTGTAATAGACTACCAGGGAATGAATAATAGTTTTGAGATTAATTACATACGAAAATGCCTCGAGCTGGCAGAAGCCCGGTTGAACCGTGGTGACGCCAGCGAGTGGACAAGCTATGATTTTGAAAAACTAAGTACCGCCATAGAAGAAGCTACGGGGGTGATATTGAGCGTTACCACCCTGAAACGGCTGTGGGGAAAACTGAAGTACACCAATATGCCCGCCACCACTACGCTGAATACCCTGGCACAATTTGCCGGGTATGCCGACTGGCGGGAGTTTAAACGCCTTGCCACCTTGCTGCCTGCGGCAACCAGCCATGAAACGATGGTTGGGCCTTTGTCAGGTGATGATGCCGCACCTGTAAATACCACAACGGGGGAAATTCCTGTCAGTGAGACAGCATCCGGTTATGCAACAGGCAGTGATGCAACCCGGGATCAGACAGTATCTGCTAACATAACAGGCAATGGTGCAACCACTGCCACTCATTCGCCCGCAGCAACGCCACCAAAACGCAGTAAATGGACTTACTGGCTGCTCGCCCTGGTACCAGTAGGAATCCTCGTATATGCCTTACTGTTATCCAACACCAAACCAGGCAAACCAATTGACACAACCGCATTTTCGTTCAGCTCCAATAAAGTAGTTATGGATGGCGTGCCTAATTCTGTTATTTTCAGTTATAACGCTGTCGCAGCAGGGAAGGATTCTGTGTTCATTGCGCAAACCTGGGATACCAGGCGGAAAATGCCGGTATCTGCCAAAGAAAAAACATACACTGCTATTTATTATGAGCCGGGTTATTTCAAGGCGAAACTGATGGTGGGTAAACAGATCGTAAAAGAACACGAACTGATGATCAGCTCCGGTGGCTGGCTGGCCATGATAGAACAGGAGCCTGGCACACCACTGTATTTCCGGAAGAATGAAGTCATAAAAGGAAACGGCCTGGAAGTGAATGAAGCGTTGTTGTCGGCATATCATGTTCCGCTGCAACCCGTTCCTCCCGCCTTACGCTTTTACAATGTACAGCCCCTTGGCGACCTGCAAACGGATCACTTTACTTTTGAAACCACGCTGAAGAGTGGTTTTCAACTTGGCACCGCTGCCTGTCAGCGGGTAGAGGTGTTGCTCCTGTGTAAAAATGATTTGATCTCCATCCCGTTGTGTGCGCCCGGATGCGTGGGAGACCTCTCGCTGTTTGCCGCCGGCGTTGCCCTCAACAGCCGGAATACTGACCTGTCGAAATTTGGCGCCGACCTGGCAAAATGGGTAAAACTCCGCGTAGTGGCGAAAGACCGGCACCTGCAGTTTTTTGTGAACGACAGCGCTGCTGCGGAACTCACATTTTCCAATCCGCCTTCCGGCATCGTCGGGGTGCAATACCGGTTCAATGGCACCGGCGCAGTGAAGGACACCCGCTTTACGAAAGATAGCACCGTGATTGCATTACAATAATAGCTGCTGCCTATTCATCTCCCGGAAAACAATTACTGCTGCTTTATTCCTAAAAAGCTTTATTTTTCTTTGGAACATATTCCCGTTATGAAAAGTAAGTTATGGTTTCTCAGCAGCCTCCTCTACTGTTTATGTACCCGGGCGCAGTTGCCGGAGCGTTTACAGGTTACCGCGGATGGCCACTATCTTCAATATGCCAACGGGCAACCCTTTTTCTGGCTGGGCGATACCGGCTGGGAATTGTTTCATCGGCTGGACACCGCGGAAATTAAATACTACCTTGGTAACCGCGCCCGCAAAGGATTTACCGTAATTCAGGCAGTAGTGCTGGCGGAATTTGATGGTCTTCGCAAACCCAACCGCTACGGACAACTTCCGTTGCTGAATGAAAACCCCGCCACCCCGAACAACGCTTATTTCACGTTAATAGACAGCACCATCAGCTGGGCCATGCAGCGCGGAATGTACATCGGGCTGCTGCCTACCTGGGGCGATAAGGTGACAAAGTTATGGGGCGAAGGCCCTGTGGTGTTTGACACCACTAACGCTTACGGATATGGGAAATGGATCGGGAACAGGTATCGTAATCATAAAAACATCATCTGGATACTGGGTGGCGATCGCCCGGCGGTTAACGACAGCGGCGACTGGCGTCCCATCTGGCGGGCAATGGCAAGGGGTATAAAGGAAGGCACTGCCGGGCAATGCATCATTGCTTACCATCCTTCCGGAGGGACTAACTCCACGTCGCAATGGCTGCAGCAGGAAAGCTGGCTGGATATCCACATGTTCCAGAGCGGTCATGGCAGCGGCCATGATGTAGCATGCTGGGAGCTGGTGCGGAGGGACCGGCAATATTTACCGGCCAAACCTACCCTTGATGCCGAACCTAATTATGAAGACCATCCCGTGAATCCCTGGCCTAAATGGAACCCCGACAATGGTTATTTCAGGGACTACGATGTACGTAAGCAACTGTACCGTTCTGTATTTGCCGGCGCATGTGGGGTAACTTACGGTCATCATGCCGTGTGGCAGTTTATGAGTGCGCGGGAGGAAGCCGTTAACTATCCTGATCGTGGCTGGATGAATGCACTGGACCGGCCCGGCGCTTTCCAGGCGGGTTATCTTCGCCGGCTCATAGCCATACATGGCGCACTAAACCGCCTACCGGATCTCTCGCTGATCTTATCGGGTCAGGGGGAAGGAGGAGGCCATATGGAAGCTTTCCGGGATGCGGCGGGTACTTACCTGATGGTATATCTGCCCATAGGAAAATCGCTGCAGGTGAACACTGCTGTGATAAAATCCGCACAACTAAATTGTTGGTGGTTTAATCCGCGGAATGCGGAAAGAACAAGCATCGGGATGGTGAAACAAACCTCTGCTGTTACATTGGTACCCCCGGCTACCGGCGTGGGCAATGATTGGGTGCTGGTGGTAGAGGCGCACCCGTAACAAAAAAGCCGGTTGGCAAAGCATGCTCCAACCGGTGGTGTTATTACTTTTCATTGGCTTTCAGCACTTCCACATAATGAGGATTGTACATAATGCCCAGTACGTTGCCGAAAGGATCAATTACGGAGGCAGTAACAAATCCATGTCCCCGTTCTGTAACGGGTTCTAAAACAGTAGCTCCCAGTTGCAGCAATTTTTCCAACCCCGCCTGGATATCGTCTACATGCCAGTAAATAATAGCACCGCCGGGTCCGCTGCCCAGCGATTTTGGCGCATACTTACTATCGATAATACCCAGTTCATGCTGGTAGTCGCCCAGGCGGAACTCCGCATAGCCGGGCCTTTCAAAGTAAGGAGGAATACCGGTTAACTCCGTATACCATTTTTTTGCCGCCTCGTGATCTGCTGCATAGAAGCTCAATGTGGCAAATCCTCTTAAAATGTTTGTGTTGCTCATTTGGTTTGTTTTAGGATGAAATTTTTATTGTCTGATGTAAAAGTAGCAGGCGGGTATGACAACCCTATGTCAACAGCAAAAAAGAAAGGCAGAATATTTCTGAATATAGTTATAAATTTTAAATATCTATTTTTATGTCTTAATCTGTATATCATGAAAAAGGTGGCCTATGACCCTAATGGTGGAAAACTGTGGATAAGGATAGATATGACCGGCATTTATTTTATTACTTACATCTACCAGATGTGGGCGGCTACCGCCGATGAACATCCTATATTAACAAAGCCCCTCCGGCAAAACAGCAATGAGCTGCCCCAACCGGATTACTATCTTATTCAAAACGATTATAAACCCGGTGAACCATTAATCAATTTCGACAAAAGAGTGCTGGATATTTCTTTCAGGGTAAGGAAGTATGAGGACGACAATGGTTATAAATTAAGGGTAAGCGTATTGCAGGGCGATGATTTTAATACGGCCAAAGTAATAGGCAGCAGCCAGATTGGTTATGGCACTACTGCTACTTTAGGTACCGATGTTACCGGCAAACAGGAAGATATTTTACTGCAGTTAACCGTAAAACAGGATTGATTACCCCTATTTAAAATACATGTATGTCAGCACGGAAAATAATTTTCATTCTGTTATCTCTTATTTCTTTCCGGACATCTGCGCAGTTTAAAACAGACAGCACCGAGCATTACCTGTTAAACTTTTCTGTGCCGGACATGCCGGCGTTTAAAGCGCTGGGAGCAGATCCTTCCAACCTGCTGCGTCCTTCGGATATTCAAAAGTTTGCGCTCAGCTTATCGCCGTTTTATTCAAACGGCCAGGGCGTTATCCCGCGTAATTTCGCCGTGGAATTTTCCCCGGGGAAGCTGGCCAGCAAAAACTGGACGCTGGAAGATTATGGCAAAAGGAAGTTCTGGTATAACTCCTCCTTCAGCATCGGGGCAATCGTTGATTCGGGGAATGTATCCTCCAAACTGGCTGTTGGCTACCGGTTTTCTATTGTGAGGAAGAAAGATGACCTGTTACTGAATGCCGCAAAAAGAAGAGCGGTTTTTCTTGCACAACAGCAGGCGCAGCTGGCACTCCGGGAATTTAAAAATAACTGGATCATTATTGTGCATAAGGAAGTGCCGCCTGCAGAGCGCGCGCAATATGGCGCAGAACATGATAAAGAGTTCTGGGATTTCGCGGAAAACAAAGCAGAAGAATATCTCAGGGAAAACCCAGATACAACCTTGCAGGCCAGCTACAACGCCTTTAAAAAAGGATACGACACCGATAAAAAGAAATATTATGCGGCAGTAGACGACCTGATAGAGCAATTTAAAAGTGAACATTGGAACGCCACCCGCCTGGATGGCGCCATTGCGTGGGTAGGACAATCCCGTGATTCCTTGATTAAAAACGCCGGCTTCGCCTCCTTCAATACCTGGGTCACCTGGGCACTGGGCATCGGGAAAAGCAGCCAGCTGCTGCTGGGCGGTAGTTTCAGCTTACCCCGCTCTGAATTTAAAGACAGCACTTTCATCAATGCTACAGTGAATGTCCGCTACTACCTGGGTACCTCCGGCTTCAGGGGATTTGCGGAAACACAGTTTAAGTATCAGAACTATGATAACCTTGACAAGTCCCTGCTGTTCAACTTTGGTACTGAATTCAGGGTTGCTAAAAGTATATGGATTGTGGCCGAAGCAGGCATTGATAACTACCTGAAAGAGAAAGATCCTTTCAGCGCTTTTATAGCAAGCATAAATTTGCGGTATGGATTTAACCAGGTGATGAAGTAGGGGTGGGGTCAGGATGGGATTACCTTACTAACCTTATTCCTCTTCACCAGTAAAAAGCACACATACAAAAACACCACCCATGCCGGGATCAGTTCTACCGGCAGCTTCATCCCCGTAATCCACATCAGGATCAGGATGCCCACCAGGAACACCAGGCAAATGTAATTGGACACCGGGTAAATAAAGGAAGGGAACTTTGTCAGGATCTGCGCTTCGCGTTTGCTTTTTTTGAATTTAAGATGCACGATGGTGATCATCAGCCAGTTAATGATCAATGAAGATACCACCAGCGACATCAGTACTTCCAGCGCTTTTTCGGGAATCACTTTATTTACCACAATACAAATCGCAGCAAATAACCCGGATACCAGGATTGCTTTTACAGGTACATGGTTTTTATTTAGCTGAGATAGGAAAGCGGGTGCATTGCCTTGCTTCGACAAGCCATACAACATCCTGCTGTTACTGTATACGCAACTGTTGTAAACGGAAAGTGCCGCCGTTAAAACAATCAGGTTTAACACATTTGCAATCAGGCTGGTGAAATAGATGGTTTTACCTAAAAAAGAAAACTGGAATCCTTTTAAGCTTTGAAATACCATTACAAACGGGCTGCTGTCTGTAGTAATACTTTTCCAGGGCGATAAAGAAAACAGGATCACAAGCGCGCCTACATAGAAGATCAGGATACGGTAAATCACCTGGTTGGTGGCCTTCGGGATTGTTTTTTCCGGCTGGTCTGCTTCTGCAGCAGTGATACCAATCAATTCAAGCCCGCCAAAGGAAAACATGATCAGGGCAATGGCGGCAAACAATCCCTGGAAACCACCTTTACCATCGGCATGCAATAATCCACGCGGGAAAAATCCGCCATCGTTCCAGAGATTCCGGATGTTGGCCTGCGCGCCGCCACTTCCGCTTATCAGCAAATAGATACCAAAAACGATCATGGCTATAATAGCCACTACTTTTATGATGGAAAACCAAAACTCTGCTTCTCCGTATACTTTTACAGAGCTCAGGTTTAACGCATTAATAGCAATGAAGAAAAAAAGACTGGAAGACCATAACGGGATCTCCGGCCACCAGAAATGTACATACACGCCAATGGCAGTCAGCTCCGACATACTCACCAGGATATAAAGGATCCAGTAATTCCACCCGGAAGAAAAGCCGGCAAATGAGCCCCAGTATTTATAAGCAAAATGACTAAAACTACCTGATACCGGTTCTTCCACTACCATTTCGCCCAGCTGGCGCATAATAAAGAAAGCAATAATACCGGCCAGGGCATAACCCAAAATAACAGAAGGCCCCGCTAGTACCGCCGCCGGACCTATGCCAAGGAATAAACCTGTTCCGATGGCGCCGCCCAGGGCGATCAGCTGGATATGCCTGTTCTGTAATCCCCTTTTAAGGGTTTTTTCGTTTGCTGAGTCCAATGTTTATAGTGCTGGATAAGGCTGCAAGTTGAGGTAATTTCGGCAAAATTGAAACTTTGATTTATTTCCGACGTAGATGCCTGGTTCAACGGTATAGATTGCACTTTGAGTGTTCTCCAATTGAATCGAGGGTGATAGATTATCACCCGGTTATGTTTCCAGTCGGATCATGCGGCGGTGATGACTGTTTTGAGATACTTTAATTTACCATTCTTAGAATATTTGTTATAATTTGGGTTGGAAGAATAGATAATGTGACCCGATAGTTTATGTGTATCTCTAAATCCGTGAAATATAAATCCAGTTCCAAATAATAACACAGGATGTTAATTTTCGTAAGTCTTTATCAAATAACAATCGGTATTGTCAGTTTGTTTTTGTTTACTCGGACAACTCTATCTCAATACCAGGATATGACAAATGGGCAATTATTCGTTGCAGTACTGATAAGCGTTTTTTTGATCTACTATTTATATACGAATTTTTGTATACTGTTTAAAAGAAAAATCAGGAAGAGCCATTTGCAGTTGAACATCTGGGTAAACTTTATCCAAATTGTTCAATTGACATTATTAAGCGTTTCATACAAAATGGTAATCGGAATGGAAGTTGCACCTTTCTTTTTATATAGCGAGAAGGTTGAATTGGGAATTAAATACGCTATTTTTAATATTAAGCTTAATTTATCCTATGACAGCAGTCTGCATGACTTAAGGATCGGAATTAATATTATTCCGTTGATAATATTTCTTATACTCAATAGAGAGTTCAATAAAAAAGATAGTAGTCTTATGATCGGGTAACGAATATGAAATACATTAATGACATCTCAGAAAAGTATTGCAAGTTTTTATTAGAAATTGTATTTGCAGAGCAGAAATATTATACAGTATTTGGTGCAGATATTTCAGATAACGACATAGATAAGTTGTTAGTTAATGCTGACGGCAGTTTGCTTCTCTTCTCTACGCCTGTGGAGTTATTATCTTTAATTAAAAAAAATAATTCTTTTTTTGATAATGAAGCGTTACAGGAATGGGCCAGAGAGATTAATGGTATTAACGAATCATATGCGGTAATATCTTTTGATGTTTTGTCAAAGGATATTACTGATTTAAATGATCTTGAATTGTTTAAATCCATTTATCACACATTGGGGATTGTGGAGGATTATTCAAAGCAAATTAATGATGAAAGATTGTTGGCTCTTTGTGAGCAGGGTATTTTGGTACAGTTCGTGGATGACCTTGCCGATTATTTTACCTGGTCCGAAAATAAAGTCTTCACAATATCTGTTGATATTGATATTTTGTCTCTCCATTTAAAAGGAATTTATGAAAGATTAAAGGAACGGGTAAAAACGTATCATCTTTAGCTCTTTTCAGGTCCAATATAAGTTTCCCATGGCACAGTTATCGATACCAAATCTGCTGAAAAACAAATCCGCAGATCATGCTACCTCATCAAAACCCGATAATCCGGCATAAATTCACTGCCGATCCCACGGCATTGGTCCACAATGATACCATATACCTGTACACCGGCCACGACGAAGCGCCGGTAGGTACGGAAGCCTATGTAATGAATGAGTGGCTCTGCTTCTCATCTATCAACCTCACGGAATGGACAGAACATCCTGTACCATTGAAAGCAACAGATTTTTCATGGGCCAGCGGCAATGCTTACGCTTCAAAAGTAATAGCGCACAATAATAAATTTTACTGGTATGTAGCCACTGCACACGCCACTATCAAGGGCTCGGCGATTGGCGTGGCAGAGGCCACAAATCCGGCGGGTCCGTTTAAAGATGCCCGCGGATCATCACTGGTTACTATCGATATGCTGCCATCTGGTGTGCACGAAAAAGCCAACCTCGATCCAACGGTGATGATAGACGACAACGGGCAGGCATATATTTTCTGGGGTAATGGCAAATGCTTTTATGCAAAGCTGAAAGCCAACCTCACGGAACTGGATGGACCGATTAAAACATTAGACCTGCCAGGATTTGAAGAAGGCGCGCACCTGCATAAACGCAATGGCTGGTACTACCTGTCCTATGGCTACGGGATGCCGGAAAGAGTGGCTTATGCCATGAGCCGCAGCATGGAGGGGCCGTGGGAGTTTAAGGGAATATTAAATGAGCTGGCAGGAAATTGCGAAACTAACAGACCAGCGATATTGGATTTTAACGGCAGGTCTTATTTTATTTACCACAACGGCGGACTGAAAAACGGAGGAAGCCACCGGCGCTCGGTGTGCATCGACTACCTCTATTATAATCCCGATGATACCATGAAGCGGGTGGTGATGACCTCCGAAGGTGTACAGATGGCATATTAAATGCAATGCCTGTTATTATGAAAACAATATACACCTTACTCATCATCAACTTATTCCTCATGGCTACAGCTACCGCGCAGGATACCGCCCGCTATATCAAAACCAGCACCGGCTACCTCATGGTATTACGGCAGGGCGATGATATCTTTAAGCAACTGGAAGCCTTTGCCGAAAAGGAAAAGATTCCCTCCGCCAGTTTCACCGGCTTCGGATTTGTAGATGCCACCTTTGGTTATTTTAACAGGGAAACGAAAAAGTACGAACCCAAAGAATTCAGTAATATGGAACTGTCCGGCATGAACGGGTCTATTGCGTGGCAGAAAGGGAAGGTTTCGCTGCATACGCACGGCACGGTTACGGATAGAAATTTTAACGCCTTCGGCGGACATATGTTAGGTGGCACCGTTGGCACCGGATCGCTGGAGATCACTGTTATAGTGCATCCGCAGCAACTGGAACGCGTGTTTGAAGAACCATTGGGCGCCAACGTGCTGAGCCTGGAAAAGAAATAATCAACTATAGTGAAATGCTGCCTTTACCAGTGCTTCATTGCTTTCTGCAATAGCCCTGGATGGGTCCAGCAGGGTATCTTCAAATCCTATTCTCAGGTCATATCCTTTGTACTTAGCTACTTTCAATAACTCCCAACAGGTACTGTCGACACCATGCAGCACCACAGTCTGATGTGGCTGCCTTCCGGTCAGTTTATCTTCAATGGCTTTCACCGTTGCCAGCGCTGCGTTGAGGTCCTGCTCCTGCGGTTCAATTAACAGGCGGAAACATTCGTTCAATAATCCGCTGCCGCTAAAGTTCGCCGCTGCCTGCGCGGAATTAAGTCCCGCTTCCACCCCGATTTTCTTGTCCAAGATGGCCTGTATAATGCGTTCAAAACCGGCTTCATGCCCATTCACAGATACAAAGTTGGGTAGTTCTTCCCACTCGCGGATATATGCAAGCCGCTTTTCGATATCCGGTACCATCCAGGCGCCGGTACTGATGCCCACAGGAGTATCAGGCACGGCTGCCTTTACTGCTTTTACCTGTTCATTTACAAATTGCGGCTCCAGGGTTTCTTTACCGCTGCGGTCACGTACATGAAAATGGATGGCATCAGCCCCGGCAAGAACGGCGCTTTTAGCGGCTTCCACCAGTTCATCTGTTGTAACCGGAACGTTTGGATGGTCTGCTTTGGACCTGGAACCATTTAATGCTGCTTTTATAAACATACTTCCTGGCTTTTTTGAGGGTCACTGCATAAATGATACCTGTGTTGTAATCACCAGCTTTTCCGGCACTACCAGCCAAAAGCATGGGATGCTGTGTTGTGGAACAGGTTGAGCAGATTGCAGGATTTTTTCCCTGAAGTGGGTATTAGGCTGTGGTAGGGTTCGTCTTCTTTCGTCATTATTTTTAACCTGCCGGTTGCGTTTTTTTATTATAGCTTTAGCCGGAAAAAGCTTCCAATGACCGGGAATATTCTGATACAATCGCTGAAAGATATTACAGACCAGGAGATCAGCATTAACAAGTTTATTGGAACGCAGCATAAGGAGGATTTTTACAAAAAGGCCCCACACCGCCGGGATGACCATTACCTGTTTATCTTTCAAAAAAAGGGCAGAAGTACGATCATAATCGATTTTAAGGAAGTGGTGTTAGTTGAAAGCGCGGTATTATGCGTACTACTAGGACAAATTCATTATGGCATTACGGCAAACAATGACACGGAAGCCTGGCTGATTACGTTGGATACTAGTTTTGTAGAAGAAGATTACAGGAGAATTTTTGATGATTACTATTTTCAGAATATACCCATCACCGTATCCGCTTTAGAAAGTACTTCACTGAATAATGGTATTGAATTACTGGCGGCCATAGTGCGCAACCGCCATCCGTTGAATTTTATACCACAGGTAGTACATTCATTGATCAGCGCTTGTGTTGGGATGTTCGCTTCTGCCTATCGCCGGCAGGAAAATAAGGAGGCCCCTTTATCACGCACACATCTGTTAACACAGCAATTTAAACGGTTGCTTTTGCAACAGTTTAAAACACATAAAACTACTTCCGCCTACGCTACCTCATTAAATATAACCCCCGCATACCTGAACGATGCCGTAAAACAGACAACAGGACTTACCGTAAGTTTCTGGATACAACAAACTATTATCATGGAAGCAAAAAGACTATTATACGCTACCAATGCATCCGTTAAGGAAATAGCCAGCCAGTTGGGTTTTGCGGACCACGCTTACTTTACCCGCTATTTTTCCCATACAGAAGGGCAGTCGCCACTGCAGTTCCGCTGCAACTGCCGCAAATAATCCAATGGTTCCCCTTATCCATCCATTTTACTGGTAAACAGCTGCCGCTAACTTTGCAGGAAAATAACAGATGGGCAATCATATCATTTTTACGGTTGGAATAATATGCCTGTTATGGCTTTTATACAGGACGATAAAATTCATTTATCCTTATATCCGTCGCTCGGATCTTGAAAAATACAGGAAGCCGGGCGCCTTTGCGCTGGTTACCGGCGCAACTGATGGGATCGGGAAAGCCATCGCCGTGGCACTGGCGGAGAAAGGATTTAATATCGTTTTACATGGCCGGAATGAAGCAAAATTAGAGGCAGTGAAAATGGGCATTGAAGCGGATCACCCGCAGTGCGAGGTAGTGCTGCTGTTACATGACGGTAGCAGGAAAAGCCGGGTAAATGTGGAAGAAATTGAGCATTTGCCCATAACAGTACTGGTGAATAACGTAGGAATAGGGCCGATGAATGCACTGGCTGATTTTTCCGCCGGTGAAATTGATGAAACAATTACGCTCAACATGGCCTTCCCTTCACAGCTTACCCGTAGCTTGCTGCCACAACTGGGAAACCCCGGGCTTATATTAAATGTTTCTTCGTATGCGGGTTTGTTTCCACCACCTTATTTAGCGGTTTATGCAGGCTCAAAGGCATATAACAATGCCTTTTCCATTTCGCTGGCGCGTGAATTAGAAAATATGGAAGTGATTTCATTGATAACCGGTAGTGTAAATACCGGGACAAACAAAAAGCCCGTCACCTTTATGCGGCCGGCCGCGGCCACCTATGCAAAGCACGTACTGGCTATTGTGGGTTGTGGCAGAAAAAGTATTATGCCTTATTGGCCTCATGCCATACAAACTTTTCTGATATCGCTGCTGCCTGAAAAGCTGATCGACAGCGCAACTAAGAACGCCATGCAGCGGGAACTGCAACATCCTGAACTTTAATATAGCCGGAAGGGATTCACTAAATCCCCTCCGGCTATATCTTCTTAAAAGATAATTACTTCGCTGCTACAACAGGTTTTTCAAACCCGTCTTTCTTCGCTTTCTCCGCCATCGTATTCATTCTTTTTTCTGTATCAGGGTGGGAAGAGAATAATTGTGAGCCTTTCTTTTTATCACCGCTGCTTTCCTGTGATGCCTTCCACAATTTTTCGAAAGCCATAGACATGCCCCACGGATTGAGCTTGGCCGCTTTCAGAAATTCGTAACCGTAGTTGTCGGCCTGGCTTTCCTGGTTGCGGGAATACGCAGAATTAGCAACCGCTTCTCCCAACTCGCCGAGCTGTGAATCGCTCAGGGTACCGGCAGCACCGCCCTGTGAAGAAACACCGTCTTTCAACGCGGAGGTCATCAGCGCTGTTTTGAACGCATCTTTGGAATCCTTGTTTTTTACATGCCCGATTTCATGGCCTATTACGCCCATTACTTCGTCGTCTGTCATGGTTTGTAATAACCCGGCGCATACACGCACACTGCCATCTGCACAGGCAAAGGCGTTGATATCCCTTACCAGGTACACCTTAAAGTTAAGGTTCATGCCTTCGTAACCGGTAACGTGGTCGGTTAACTTTTTCAGGCGCTGTGCCATCGGATCATCTGAAGGTGCAACGGGGTTGTGCTCATCCATCCACTGGATATACTCTTTGGTATACCTGATCACATCATCATCTGTGAGGGTGGCTGCTTTCACTGCTTTGGCGCCGGCGCCCAGTGTTTTTGTGTTTAATTTCAATTGAGCATTTGAGGCTAACGCAAATGACATCGCCAAAGCGCATACGAAACCGAATCGTGCGTAAACAGACATAATAAAGGTTTTTATTGTTGAAAAGGGTTAAATACTAATGATTGCATTCAAGGTTACGGCGCGAAGATAAATATTGTTATGATCTCTTACAAACAATTTTAGCCCCGTAAAAGGAGTGTTTTTAAAATATATTAATATTAGGGAGACGAGGTAAGTGTATGGTGAGTGTATGGTGAGTGCATGAGGAGTCCATGAGAAGTGCATGAGGAGTGCATGGATAGTCCATGACATACGCAGGGCTGAGGCATTGATGAAGCATCAGGGAAATAACCTGGATATTGGCCCCCGATACATCCGAATCGATAATAACATTAACCGGATCTGATCTTCACTTATCTTTGCCCTCACTTAATTGATCTTTTGAAATTTTTAAGATGATAAACATATATCGTAAAACAGCGTTAATCGAAGCAGTATCTTACCTGATATTATTGTTTGTGGCCATGCCCATGAAATACATTTTCTCTGTTCCTGAACCGGTAAAGTACTTCGGGTGGCTGCATGGCGTATTATTTATCCTGTTTATTGTACTCCTGCTTTCCTGCTGGATTAAGTACAGGTGGAGTATCATGAGGGTGGCCGGCTTCTTCGTGGGATCGCTCCTGCCGTTTGTGCCGTTTATATTTGAAAAGAAGCTGAAGGAAGAATACGACGCCTGATGGAGGCCCGGTTCCGGTGGCTCCAAACCGGCATAATCATCTTTACCCGGTAAAATTTAAAAATAATGGGTAAGAAAGTAAAATCAATTCCTGTAAATCCGTTTGCCGCCGCATTAGACCCCGGAGTTGTCGTGGGAAAGATATCGTCCGGCAGTTTGTTGTCCTACCAGGCGGCCCACAAGCCGCACAGGCACGATGGACATTTTTTCCTGTTGGTGGAAAAAGGAACGGCGCATATCGAAATTGACCTGGAAAAGTATCATATCAAGGCATCTCATGTGTTATATGTCCATCCTAACCAGGTGCACCGGGTTGTAAAATCTGGGAAAACAGACCTTTACCTGCTGGGGATCACTAACGAAAACCTGACTTCCCAGAACCTGGAGTTGCTGGAGCAAATTGTTCCTGCACAACCTTTGTCACTGACCAAAAATATCTTTTCAATTGTAAGCCAGGCAATATGGCTATGTATAAATATTTTTGAAAGAAAACAGGATAAGTTATACCCGTCTTTGCTTAAAGGCGCCTGCAATACACTGGTAGCCCTGATTATTTCGCAATACCTGGAGCAGTCGGCTTCAGCCGGCAAACTTTCACGCTTCGATACCATTACAAAGGCATTCAAGTTATTACTGGAGCGCGATTTCGCCGGGGTCAAACGGCCTTCCGATTATGCGACCGCATTAAATATTTCCACCCCTTACCTGAATGAATGTGTCCGGAATGCCACCGGCTTTCCCGTTTCATACCATATCCAGCAACGCGTTATACTGGAGGCAAAACGCCTGATTTGCCATTCCGGCAAGTCTGTTAAAGAAATTGCCACCGAACTGGGGTACAACGACTATGCCTACTTTTCACGATTTTTTACAAAAGTAACGGGAATGACGGCGATAGCTTTCCGGAAAAAAAACCTCGAATAGTCCAACAACTACGCTTGTATTGCCATTGTTGCCGGCAGAAATATAGCCTTGCTTTGCAGGTTATAATAAACTGTGTAAAATGCCAAGAACAGCAAAATGGTTAGGCGACGCAATGGAAGGCTTGCTGGGATCCAGGTTTCCATTAATGAAAGTGATGGAAACAAATTATATCAATCCGAACATAAAAAAGATACGGTTTAAAGGGAATCTTTCAGGGATGAATTTCCAGTTAGGCTATGCCGTTATAATCAGGGTAAGTGATACGGAATACAGAAATTACTCGGTATCATTCAGCGATGTTGAAAATGGTATCCTGGAAATCATTTTTCACCTGCACGGTGCTGCACCAGGATGTCTTTTTATGGATCGCCTAACCGCTGGTGACCAGGTAAGGGTCAGCATGCCAAGAGGGCAAAAGCAATATGATCCGGCAGTGGAAAAGCAGTTGTTGTTTGGCGATGAAACATCGTTGGGCCTGGCGGTGTCTTTTCAACCTTACCTGAAAAAGAACAATCACGAGTTTCAGTTTTATTTTGAACTGGATGAAGCGAACGAACAGGTACCGCGGTTGTTGGGGTTGGAGAACTACACGGTATTTCCTAAAAACAATCACTTCAGGAACGAGGAGTGGATAAACGACCTGGCGGTTTTTAAAGCAGCCGGTTGGTTCACTGCCAATTACATTCTTACCGGAAATGTAAAATCAGTTCAAACTTTTAGAAGAATGCTGAAAAATAACAATATCAGCGGCAGAATATTTACAGCCGGTTTCTGGCTGGAAGGGAAAACGGGTTTGTAATTCCAGAACATTTACTACATGGAAGCAGTTTTCCGCTGCTACATTAAAAATGTTTCCTCAAAAAAATAAGTATTAAATGGCGGTAACTGTTCCATTGCGTGTCTACTCTAAAAGCCGTTACCACGCAATGCAGCTACCACGTATAAAAAACACACGCCGGTTTTTCACCGGTTTACTTTGCAGTTTCTCCCTCGCCACCACAGCGCAGCAAAAAGAATTGGTGGCCTACGCCAACACTCTACAGGGTACCAATTCGGAGTTCTCACTCAGTAATGGCAATACCCATCCTTCCACGGCGCTGCCTTTTGGTATGCATGCCTGGTCTGCCCAAACAGGCAAGAATGGCGACGGCTGGAAGTACCAGTACAAAGCTACCACCATCCGCGGCTTCCAGCAAACGCACCAGTGCAGCCCCTGGGTGGGCGACTACGCCGTATTCAGCCTGATGCCGGTAACAGGCAAACTGGCAGTAGGAGAAGAGGAGCGCGCTACAGCTTTCAGTCATGCGGATGAAGTAGCCCGCCCCGACTACTACAAGGTAACTTTCGCCAATAACATCACCACGGAATTATCACCTACTGAAAGAGGTGCGCACCTGCGCTTTTCTTTTCCGGCGAAGAAACCCGCCTACATTGTGCTGGATGGCTATAATGCCCTGAGTGGCGTGCAAATTTTTCCGGCAGAAAGAAAAATTACCGGGTACGTCACCAACGGGCGCTTTATCCCCAAAGGCTTCCGCAACTATTTTGTGATCGTGTTCGACCAGCCCTTCGAAGCCAGCGGCACCTGGGAAAATACCAACAACAGGATCTTTGCCGATACGCTGTCGGCCGAAGGGAAAGGCGTAGGCGCATTTGTCCGCTTTAAGAATGGTGCGGTGGTACAGGCCAGGGTGGCTTCTTCCTATATCAGCGCCGGACAGGCGGAACTCACCTGGCAACAGGAACTCAAACCCTTCACCAGGCTGGAACAAACAAAAGCAGCGGCCGCCAAAATATGGAACACGCTCTTTGCCAGGGTACGGGTGGAAGGCGGAACGGAAAAAGACAAAGCCACTTTTTATTCCTGCCTTTTCCGCGCCAATCTTTTTTCACATACCTTTTTTGAATACAACAGCGAAGGAGCACCTTATTATTTCAGTCCGTACGATGGAAAGATACACAACGGGTACATGTACACCGACAACGGCTTCTGGGACACCTTTCGCGCGCAGTTCCCGCTAAACACCATCCTGCACCCCACCATGGAAGGCCGCTACATGCAGGCGCTGCTGGACGCGCAGCAACAATGCGGCTGGCTCCCTGCCTGGTCGTTCCCCGGCGAAACAGGTGGCATGCTCGGCAATCACGCCATCTCTCTACTGACAGACGCATGGGTGAAAGGGATCCGCACCTTCGATCCCAAACAAGCGCTGGACGCCTATTATCACGAAGCCATGAACAAAGGCCCCTGGGGCGGCGCCAACGGACGCGCCGGTTGGAAAGAATACTATCAGCTGGGATATGTCAGCTTCCCGGAATCACAGGGTAGCACCTCGCAAACACTGGAATATGCATACGATGATTTTTGCGGCTATCAACTGGCGAAGCTGACCGGCAACAATTTTTATCAGTACGTTTTTGACCGCACCATGTATAATTATAAAAATCAGTACGACAGCCTCTCCGGGTTTATGCGCGGCCGTAAACTGGATGGCAACTGGCAGGAGAACTTTGATCCGTATGAATGGGGCGGCCCCTATACGGAAGGGAATGCCTGGCACTGGCAATGGTCCGTATTTCATGATGTACAGGGCCTGATTAACCTGATGGGAGGAAATACGCCCTTCATCACAAAACTGGATTCGGTTTTCAGCGCCCCCAATAAAGTGAACGTAGGCGTTTACAAACAAACGATCCACGAAATGACAGAAATGGTAAACGCCAACATGGGTCAGTATGCACACGGTAACCAGCCGGTACAACATATGATCTATCTCTATAACTATGCCGGCCAGCCCTGGAAAACACAGGCGCATGTGCGGAAAGTAATGGACCAACTATACAATGCAGGAGAAAACGGGTATCCCGGGGATGAAGACCAGGGGCAGATGTCCTCCTGGTACGTAATGAGCGCTATGGGCTTTTACAGCGTATGCCCCGGCACGGATCAATACGTGATCGGCAGTCCGCTGTTCCCGAAAGTGACAATAACATTGGAAAACGGGAAGCAGTTTGTGGTGGAAGCCCATAACAACAGCCCGGAGAATGTATATATCCAGTCGGCGGTTCTCAATGGTAAACCGTGGCCGCACAACTGGCTCCGGCATGCAGATATCGTTAATGGCGGTGTGCTGCTGCTGGAAATGGGCAACAAACCGGCTGTCAACCGGGGTATTGCCGATGCGGACAAACCTTTCTCGCTAAGCAGCCGGTGAAAATATGGCTGTCGATATTTTCGTACCGACATGAAGAATTTCGTGCTGAAACGATTAAATTAGCCCGTAGTTCGAATTCATGTCGATGCGAAAAGATTTTTCCACGTATACAGATGAAGAGTTGTTCCTGTTTGTAAAACAGGGACACAAGGAAGCGTTTGAGGATGTGTACAGGCGCTTCTGGCAGGAGTTACTGGATGCCGCTTACCGGCGCGTAAAAGTACAGGAAGCGGCCATGGAGCTGGTGCAAAGCCTGCTGGTAGACCTGTACCTGAAAAGGGAAACCATTTCTCTTAACACATCGCTCCGCAATTACCTGCACACCTCACTGAAAAACCGGATACTGAATACCATCCGTTCACAATTGGTGCGCAACACCTATCAGCAGCATGTACTGAATGATAGCGGTCTTTATCAGTCGGACGCCGCCAGCACGCTACAATTAAAAGAACTGCAGCGGCATATAGATGAATCCTGCGCCAGCATGCCCGAAAAATGCCGGGAAGTATTTTACCTGAGCAGGAGGGAGCAGTTGTCGTACCAGCACATCGCCCGGCAAATGAATATCTCGGTGAACACCGTAGAGAAACATATGGTGAAAGCGCTGAAAATATTGCGCGCCCACCTGAAACAATATCATTACATCCTGTTCTGGTGCCTGGTATCGCTGTTGCTGCTGTGGAGTGCAAATGTCAAACTATTTTGAATCGTGATGGCGGTAAGCCATTTTTCAGGTGTCTAATGTTAGAGAGACTATGGATATGAACAACACCCGGTTAAAAGAATTATTGGATAAATACCTGGACGGTACAGCCACTGATGTTGAAATCAGTGAGGTGGACAATTGGTACAGGTCTTTCGAAAATGATCCGGCCTTCACCACGCAATTCAGCCCGGAGCAGCGCACCGCGCTGGAGCAGCTGATCTTCCTGCGCATCAGCCGCCAGGTGGAAGCAGCGGAGCCACGGGTGAGCTACCGGTCTGTTCGTTGGTGGGCCGCAGCCGCTGCGGTGGCTTTGCTCATTACCGCCGGCGCCTTCTTCCTGACCCGCAAACAACCGGTTCAGCAGGGAATACCCATTGCAAGTGTGACAGCACAAACCGGTAAAAAAGGCATCAAAAAGATCAGCCTGCCGGATAGCAGCATTGTATGGCTGAATATAGACAGTAAACTCCGGTATGAAGAAACAAAAGGCCGGGAGATCTGGCTGGAAGGAGAAGGCTACTTTGAAGTAGCGCCCAAACAAGGCGCCCCCTTCCTGGTGCATGCCGGCACGCTTCATATCAATGTACTTGGTACCAGCTTTAACATCGACGCCTACACGCCGGATGCAAAAGTAACGGTAACAGTAGCCAGCGGAAAGGTTGCTATTGGAGACAATCAGCGCAACCATGCCACGCTGGCGGCCAATCAGCAGGCCATATACCATGCTGCGGAAGATCAGCTGGAAACAAGCAACGTCGCTGCGGCAGACGTCAGCGCCTGGACACAAGGTCAGCTGATATTTAAGAAAGCGCTGTTCCGCGATATTGCACAAAAACTGGAACGCCGGTACGACATACGTATCCGGTTTGCCAGCGAACAAATTGCCAGCTCATTGCTCACCGCCCGGTTCGATGCCAACGTACCGTTTAAAAACGTACTGGGCATGCTGTGTGATATTTATGGGTTTAGCTACCGGCAAACGCCGGGCAAAAACGAATACCTGGTTTACAAAAAAAGTCAACCAACTAAATAATCCGGAAGGATCAGCCATGTGGCGTGATAATTTCAAGTTATGAAAGTGAAAACAGCGGAGTGCGTGCACATGACGCCCAGGTGGCTTGCCTGCCTGGTGCTGGCATTGTGTTGCCTGTACCCGCCGCGGATAATGGCCCAATCCGGAACAACAATAGAGTTGAAACAAACCACGGTAGATATACACGTTGTGAATGAAACACTCGACAAAGTGTTTGAACAGGTGGAAGCCTCCACCACGTTCCGGTTTGTATATAATCCGTCGGAAATTGCAAAAAGTGGAAGAGTAACGATCAATAAAAAGAATATTCCGGTGGAACAGGTGCTGAAATTATTGCCATCCGTATTGCAATATGAACTGCGTGGAAGGAACCTCCTGATCACCCGGAAGGAAGCGCCGCTACTGAACCAGGCTTCGGTATTAACAGGAAAGGTGACGGATACCAACGGCAACCCCTTGCCGGGCGTATATGTTATGAAGAAAGGTTCACCGCCGCGTATCGTAACAGAGCCGGACGGCTCCTTCAGCATACATGCGGATCCGGGGGATACCCTGCGCTTCAGTCTTCCCGGCTTTGGCGAACAGGAAGTACCCGTGGAACGGGCCAATATGCTCTATGTTTCCATGCTGGCGAAATATTCATCACTCAAAGAAGTAGTGGTGATCGGTTATGGTACTTCCAGTAAGGAAAAGCTTACCACAGCGGTAGGCACCGTGAGCGGCGACGTATTAAAGGAACGCGCTACCACTATGAACCTCATGCAGGGACTGGCAGGAAAAGTAGCCGGCGTCAGCGTGATGATGAACTCCGGAAAACCCGGCGGTAATCCTATCGTAAAAATCAGGGGTACCGGTTCCATCAACGCGTACAACGGTCCGCTGTATGTGGTAGACGGCATTGTGGGCGCAGATCCCCTGATCCTTGATCCGAATATTGTGGCTTCGGTAGATGTGCTCAAAGATGCCGCTGCCTCCGCCATTTACGGTGCAAGAGGATCTAATGGCGTGATCGTGATCACCACCCGGAAAGGCACAAAAAACAGCCCGGCTATTTCATTCCGCAACACCCTCAGCTTTGGCTCACTGGCCCGCAAAGTACAGCTGATGAATGCAGAAGAAGCACTGGAGATGTTTAAGCGGGAGTATGAATACCTGCCTGGCCGCACCGCACCGCATCTCGATCCTACCCGTCAGTTTCCGCGGAAGGATGAACTTTTTAATGCAGACGGTTCGCCTAAATATCACACGGACTGGCAGGAGGAAGCAAGCCGTCTGGCAGTGTCCCACGAACATTCATTGTCGCTGTCTGCGGGAAAGGATGGCTTCTCCGCCCTGGTCAACCTGTCTTACAACGACCAGCAGGGAATCCTGATCAACAGCTACTCCCGGCAGATCAATGGCTTTATCAACCTCGGCTGGGACGTTACAAAATGGTTGCACGTACAGGCGGTCATCAACAGCGGGGCAGCCAAGCAGAATAATGTCGACATCAATACATTCGGATTAAATGCCGTACGCCAGATATATGAATTTCTGCCCTTCCTGCCGGTACGCTATGCAGATGGCACCTATTCGCGCAAAGGAGATTATCCCGGTGCAGAGGATTCTGAAAACCCGGTGAGACTTATGCAGGAAGTTAAGTCGGTGGCCGGCCGCACGTATACAATGGGCAACCTGATCACCACCATCCGGCTGAACAGCAAACTGCATATCACAGCGGGTTTGAGCGGGCAAACAGGCGCCACCTACAACCTGTATTATTCCGGCCGGGATATCCGCGGATATTCGGATACGCAACAGGGCGTAGCCACACGGGCAAATGGTAATTCCGGCTCCTGGACTTCGGAAGATTACCTGACCTGGAACAACCAGTTTGGCAAACATAAAGTTACTGCCGTGGCAGGCGCCAGCTGGTACTATTTCGGGAACATGAACACGCAGGCAGGAAGCGAAGGCTTCTTCGATGATTTCTTTTCCTATAACAGCCTGCAAACAGGACTGGTACCACAACGGCCGCAGTCGGGAACAAGCAATACAGCAATGAACTCGTATTATATGCGGTTCAATTACGACTACGACAGCCGTTACCTGCTGGGATTTTCTTTCCGTGCAGATGGATCTTCGCGCTTCGGCGCCAACAATGTGTATGGATATTTTCCCAGCTTCTCAGGCGCGTGGCGGTTGTCGTCGGAGCCTTTCCTCCGGGATGTGCGCAGCATCAACGACCTGAAGATACGTGGCAGCTACGGCATTGTAGGCAATGCGGATATCGGCGATTATGTAACGCAGGACAGGCTGCGGAGCGGCCAGGTGGCATTCAATGGCCAGGCGGCGCCCGCAGTTATGCTGGAAGCGTTGGGCAACAAAAATCTTAAATGGGAAAAAGCTCATCAGCTGAATATCGGGGTCGATGTTTCACTGCTGGACAACAGGATACAATTTACCGGCGACGTTTATAACCGCGTAACAAAAGATTTGCTGTATTACCGGCTGATGCCGGCTACCACCGGCTATGAGGGCGTGTTTGACAATATCGGTTCTATCCGTAACAGGGGCGTTGAACTGTCGCTTGTTACCAACAATATCCGGCGCAAACAATTCTCCTGGAATACTTCCCTGATCTATTCCATGAACCGCTCCCGCGTACTGGAACTGAATGGCGATATCATGTATCCCTGGGGCGGCCGCATCATGGAAGGACGCCCGTTGAATGAGTTTTATGGCTACCGCCGCCTGGGCACCTGGGGTACAGATGAAGCATTGGAAGCTGCTGCCTATGGCAAAAAGCCAGGTGATCTGAAATATGCAGACGGGAATAATAATAAAGTGAAAGATGCCAACGACCGGACGGTACTTGGCAACGGTATGCCCGATTTTGAAGCAAGCCTGAGTAACACGTTTACCTATAAAAATTTTTCGCTGTTGGTAGATGTGCAAACGATCTATGGTCACAGCCTGGCAAACTTTACCAGGATGCTCATGGAAAACGCAGCCCCCACCATCAACAGCTACCGCAGCCTGCTCAATGCCTGGACACCGGAACGGCAGGGCGGTATGAACCCGGCGCTGCGACTGCCGCAGGACGGACTCGATAATGAGATGGATAGCTATTACATAGAAAAAGGAACGTTCCTGCGCATCCGCAATATCGCACTGGCATACAGGCTGAAGGAAGACTGGCTCGCGCGGTATCATATAAAGTCAGCCGCCATCAGCGTCAGCGCAGAAAACTATTTCCTGTTCACAAAATATAAAGGATATGATCCGGAAGCATCTTCATTCGATGGCGACTTTAACCAGGGAGTGGATATGTATCAATACCCGAAAGCAAAAACGCTGGCGTTCACATTAAATGTTACATTCTGAATAAAGGAATTGAAATATGAAACAACTGGTGCTGTTGGGAATGATCATATTGATTACTTCCTGCAACAAATTCCTGGAAGAGGAACCCTCGGGTTCTCTCAGCCTCACACACTACTACAAAACACCTGAACAGGTGAGCGCTGCGGTAAACGGTACCTACGACGGCCTCGCTACTCCCTTCGTGGCAAATATAGGCGTAGCCGTTAGCCCGGTGTATTCACTCGAGTATATCACGGGGTACAGCCGCCGGCCACGGCCATCAGGTTTTGAAGATGACCAGTTCCTGCGGTTAGACCGGCTCGATAATGCAAACTCAAAATTACAGGGATGGTGGAACGCTACTTATTACCCGGTGGAAAACTGTAACAGCGTGATTGAAAACGTAAGCGTAACACTGGTGGTAGATGAATTAACCAAGCAGCGTTACCTCGGTGAAGCGCATTTCCTGCGGGCATGGTATTACTTCCAGGCAGTACGGCTTTTTGGCGACATTCCCCTGAAACTCACCACCACAAAAGATATTAATGATGTAAGAATCCGCCGCTCGCCGAAAGCAGCCGTGTATGAGCAGATTGTGAAAGACCTTACCGTGGCAGAAAATGCCGGTCTCCCCTGGACGGATCAGAGTGGACATGTAAGCCTGGGCGCCGTAAAATCTTTGTTGGCAAAAGTATACATCACCATGGCCGGTTATCCCTTGCAGAAAGGAATGCCTTATTACCAGAAGGCCTATGACAAGGCAATGGAAGTAATCGACAGCCACCAGTTTTCCCTGTTTGAACAATACAGCGATTTGCGTAACCCTGCGGTGCAAAATACCCGGGAGCATATTTTTATGCTGCAGTGCCACCCAACAGTGGCGGTGAGCAACATTCACTGGGCATACCTTCCATATCCCGGTCAGCCGGTTTCTATACAACCCGCCTATGGCGGAGCCATGGCGCCGGCGCCGGCGTTTTATGATTCGTATGCAGCAGACGACGGACGTAAACAGGAAAAGGCTTTCTTCTACACGAAATACCCGCGTTATGGCAACCCGGCCGAAACCATCTTTTTCTCCGAACCTTATATCTTCAAATTCTGGGATGAGGAAGCAGAAAAAACCGGCCGCTCAGGGGCTAACTTTCCCCTGATACGTTATGCGGATATTTTGCTTTTATGTGCAGAAGCAAAAAGTGTAATCGACGGCGGTACTACATCGGATGCCGCGGCTATCGACGCCTGGTATTCGGTGCGCCACCGGGCATTTCCGGCAGCGCCTAAACCCGCTGCTTTAACAACAGATGATATTCTAAAGGAAAGATATTGGGAACTGTGTTTTGAATTCCAGACCTGGTACGATATGTTGCGCACCCGCAAAGCCTTTGATGTGGCGCGCGGCAGCATGACCAACCTCGTTGGATACAAAGCCCCCAACCACCTGCGGAGCTTCGAAGAAACTGATTTTCAATTTCCATTACCATTAGCTGAAGTTCAGAAAAACCCGGACTTGGCCCTTTAACAACAGCATGAAACGAATGACTATTTGCCTGGCGGTTTTACTCACCGCTGCGGCACAGGAATCTTTTGCCCAGCAGCCTTACTTTATTGATGGCTATCACGGCGGCGTTTACGGGCACTATCCCGCAGGATACACCCGGTTTATAAACAGCCAGCTGCAGGCAAATCCTAACTGGAAAATTAACCTGGAAATAGAACCGGAAACCTGGGATATGGTGAAGACCCGTGAACCGGAAGCGTATACGGTTTTCCAACAATTATTTGCCGATCAATCCAACAATGGCCGCATAGAATATGTGAACCCGGCATATGGTCAGAGTTATCTCTACACCGGCTCCGGTGAAAGTATGATCCGCCAGTTCAGCTATGGCATACAAAAAGTAAGGGAACATTTTCCCGGCGCCCGGTTCACTACTTATTCAAGTGAAGAACCCTGCTTTACCAGCGCCCTGCCACAGGTACTCCGCTCGTTCGGATTTAAATATGCATCCCTGAAAAATCCGAATACCTGCTGGGGAGGCTACACCCGCGCATTTGGTGGTGAGTTGGTTAACTGGGAGGGGCCCGATGGCAGCCGGCTGCTAACCGTGCCGCGATATAGTTCGGAGGCCTTGTTACCCAATTCTACCTGGCAAACTACTGCCTGGAATAACAGCAAAGAATATTTAGCATCCGCAAGGGCCGCCGGCATCGCCAATCCCGTGGGCATGTGCCTGCAGGATGCCGGCTGGCGCAACGGCCCCTGGCTGAAAGATAATGCCCAGTATGAAACGTGGCGGAATTATATCGGCAGCGTGGCGGGGAAGATAAATGTGCCCTCATGGCGCCTTAGCCAGGAAGACATCCAGGTAAGCCTGGTATGGGGCGCGCAGGTATTACAGCGTATTGCACAGCAGGTGAGAGCAGCAGAAAATAAACTGATAGCAGCAGAAAAATATGCCGCCATCGCCACACTATATGATCAGGTTCCATGGCCGCAGCAACAACTGGATACCGCCTGGAAATCACTGCTGCTGGCCCAGCACCACGACTGCTGGATTGTGCCGTACAATGGCAGCAAAGGGGATACCTGGATTGATAAAGTACAACATTGGACAGATAACACTATCGCCGTCAGCGAAAGTATCCTGCAACAAAATAACAAGGGCGCCACTTTTATACGCGTGTTAAACACTACGGCATTCCGCCGCGAAGAATGGATTGATTTACCGGGTGGTCATTGGAAAGTAACAGACAGTAAAGGAAGACAGGTGCAAACAGCGCAGGGAACCGTTAAAGTTTCCGTATCGCCAATGGGATTCAGCGTTTACAGGTTGCAGCAAATAAAAGGTACAGAAAAGGATACCCACCCGGAAACGGGGCGCTGTCTGCTGGAAACAGACTTATACCGCGTAGAAATAGACCCCGCCAAAGGCGGCGTTATCACCAGCCTGGTCGTTAAAGCCACCGGCAAGGAAATGGTGGACACAAAAAGCAATCGCGGGTTCAATGAACTCAGGGGATACTTTTACCAGGAAGGCGCCTGGCGCTCCAGCATGGATACGGTAGCGGTTATCCGCATTACTGAAAATAACAAAGCCCGCGTGTCGGCGGAAATCAACGGTTTTATTGCCGGTCACCCGTTTACACAACAGCTTACACTTACTAATGGTCAACGAAGAATAGATATGAGGGTGACCATCAACTGGAAGGGTAATCCCGGTATTGGCGCCTATTCCCAGGACAATAACTATAGCACGGAGTCATATCATAAAGCATTTTATAACGATAGCTGCAAACTGCAGGTACTGTTCCCACTCCGTCTCTCTCAACAAAAACTCAGTAAAGATGCACCGTTTGATGTAACGGATAGCCGGCTGGAAAATACTTTCTTCAGCAGCTGGGACAGCATTAAAAATAATGTCATTCTCCACTGGGCGGATGTAACCGATGGCAATGCAGGACTGGCCCTGTTTACCGATCATACAACCAGTTATGTGCATGGAAAGGATTACCCGCTGGGCCTTACATTGCAATATGCGGGCAGGGCGCTCTGGGGACGTAATTATAATATTACCGGCCCTACAGAAGTGAATTATGCCATCGTTCCGCATAAAGGCAATTGGGAAACGGGCGCCATCCCCAATGAGGAAGCACGCTGGTGCGAACCGCTGCAGGTATTACCTGCCACCGGTGGAAAAGATTTTTCCCTGCTGGCAGTAGCGGATGATCATTGGCAGGTATCCACCCTGCAGATTGATGGAAAAGATTTGCTCATCAGGTTGTACAATGCGGGTGGCAATAGCAGTCAGCAGCAACTGTCTTTCAACGGTAAAGCGGCACAGGCTGTGATAGAACAACTGGACGGACAGGCAGTGGGAACCCTGCAACGCCGGCAGTCTGCCGGCAAAACAATCATCCGCCTGGCGATACCACGTTTCGGTATCCGCACCATCCGGCTGAAAAATGTAATTGTAAATAACTAAACCACCATATGAAAAAGTTCGTGTATTCCATCGGGTTATGCCTCGCCACCTTGTTCACGCAGGCGCAGGTAAAACCCTTTCAGCAAAACGACCGCGTGATTTTTGTAGGCAACAGTATCACCGAAGCAGGGGCCTATGTCTCGTATATTTATCTCTATTACATGACCCACTTTCCCGGCAAAAAACTGGTGATCCTCAACGGCGGCATTGGCGGCGACAAAGCATCGGATATATACCGCCGCCTGGATTATGACATCCTGGCTAAAAAGCCCACGGTACTGGTGCTCACATTCGGCATGAACGACACCGGCTACTTTGAATTTAACAGCAGCGATGCCGCTAAAACCGCCGCTGAACGGATTGCCGCGTCCCGCAGCAGTTATGAGCAAATAGAACAACGGCTGCTCAAACTACCGGCCATACAAAAAGTAATGATGTCGTCGCCGCCATACGATGAAACCGCGAAGATCCCGGGAAATTATTTTCCCGGCAAGCAACAGGCCATGCTGGAAATAATAAAATTCCAGGAACAGGCGGCACAGAAAAATAACTGGCCTTTTACTGACCTGTTCCGGCCTATGAAAGCGCTGAATGAACAACTGCAGCAAAAGGATTCCACTTTTACCATGATTGGCCCCGACAGGATCCATCCCGGTAATGCAGGACATTTGGTAATGGCTTCCCTCTTCCTGAAAAGCCAGGGACTGAACGGCAAACCTGTTGCAGCAATAAGGATTAATGCGGGCACCGGTAAATTGCAGCAGGCGGTGAATTGTAATATCAGCCAACTGACAGCTTCCGGCAATAAAGTAAGTTTCGGCTACCTGGCCGCATCATTACCATTTCCCATAGATACGGTGTCCCGCATATGGGGCAATAACCAGAAACAATCTGATGCATTGAACTGGATTCCTTTTACAGAAGATTTTAACCGGGAAATGTTACAGGTAGATGGATTATCGTCCGGAGATTATACACTGCTGATAGACGGTCACGTCATGGGCAAATGGTCTGCTACCGCATTGGCCGAAGGTATTAATCTCGCCACACTGCCGGAAACGCCGCAATACAAACAGGCGTATTCTATCATGCAGCTCAATCTCCGCCGTGCGGAGCTGGAAGGCCATTTGCGCAGTTACTACTGGGTGCAGGGCAACTTTTTTGATAAAAGAAAATTATTATTGCAGGATGATGCCGCAGCACTGGACAGTGTGCGCACCGCCGCAAAAACAGATGGTATGCTGCGCTTCCACGAAGGAAATTATGAAACAGCCATGTACAAAGAACTGCGCACGGCCTGGCTGAATGAGATCGATACCATCGTTAAACTGATCTATACGATCAACAAACCGGTGCTTCATAAAATTGAGATCGTTAAAATTTAAAGATGAAAATCACTGCTTCTATATTCGTTTCCGCATTCTTCCTGGTTGCAACGGTTGGCAAGGCCCAGGGACCCGCTGCTTATGTAAATCCTTTCATCGGCGCCAGCACCAGTGAAGATGCAGCCGGCAGCTACCACGGCCTCGGCAAAACGTTTCCCGGTGCAGCCACGCCTTTTGGCATGGTGCAGCTCAGCCCCAATACTATTACCGGTGGCGACAACGGCTCGGGATACAGTTATGAACATACCACCATAGAAGGCTTCGCCTTTACGCAAATGAGCGGCATCGGCTGGTATGGAGATCTTGGTAACTTCCTGGTGATGCCCGTCACCGGTCCCCTGCAAACTGCTGCCGGCAGCCGGCAACATCCGGAAGAAGGGTATCGTTCTACCTACTCAAAAAAAGAAGAGAAGGCTACCGCAGGGTATTACTCTGTTCAGCTCACAGAAAATAATATCAAAGCAGAAATGACCGCCGCTCCGCACAGCGGCATCATGCGCTTTACATTTCCCGCCAATCAGCAATCACGCATACAAATCGACCTGGCCCGCAGGGTAGGCGGCACCTCCACCTGGCAGGAAGTAAAAGTGATCAACGACAGCACCATCGCAGGGTACATGCAGTGCACACCGGAAGGCGGCGGCTGGGGAAACGGCGATGGTAAAGGTAAATACACGGTATACTTTTATGCACAATTCAGTAAACCACTTTCAAAATACGGTGTCTGGAGTGCAGACATCCCTGATGGATGGTCACGCAAACGGGAAGACATTGAAAGCGCCCGCTACCAGCAACAGATCGCAAAGGCAACAGTGATACCCGGCGTTAAAGAAAAAGCAGGCAAACATCTCGGCTTCTATACAGAATTTGCTACCACTGAAAAGGAAGCAGTACTGATGAAAGCAGGCATTTCCTTCGTGAGCATCGATGGCGCCAGGAATAACCTGGAAACAGAGATCAAAGACTGGAACTTTGATGGCATCAGGCAACAAACCTTCCACTCCTGGAATAAAGCGCTGGGAAAAATAACGGTAGCAGGAGGCTCAGAAGAAGAAAAGAAAATATTCTATACCGCCCTGTATCATACTATGATAGACCCGCGCAATTTTTCTGATGCAGATGGAAAATATATCGGGGGAGATGGGAAGGTTCACGCGGTGAAAAACTTTACCAAACGCACCATCTTCAGCGGCTGGGACGTATTTCGCAGCCAGATGCCCCTCCAAAGCATCATCAATCCCCGCGTGGTAAACGACATAGTGAATTCACTGGTAACCCTGGCAGATGAAAGCGGCAACCACTACCTGGAACGCTGGGAATTCCTGAATGCCTACAGCGGTTGCATGATCGGCAATCCCGCCGTATCGGTAATGGCAGATGCGTGGGCAAAAGGAATACGTGGTTTTGATATCAGTAAAGGCTATGCCTTCGCCAAAAACTCCGTAGAGAAATTCGGGAACGGGAGTAAAGGATATTCCACCGGCGGACTAAGTGTGTCGCTCACGCTGGAATACGCATATTTCGACTGGTGCCTCGGCAAACTGGCCGGCGCACTCGGCAAGAAGGACGATGCGAAAAAATACCTGGCCCGTGGCGCCAATTATAAGAATGTATTTGACACCGCCAAAGCCTGGTTCCGCCCGCGCAACAACGATGGCAGCTGGCAACACTGGCCGGAACAGGGCCGCATGCAGCAGGGATACGGCACTATTGAAAGCAGCCCTTATCAGCAGGGCTGGTTTGTTCCGCATGATGTGCCCGGCATGGTAGCCCTCATGGGTGGAAAAGAAAAGGTACTGGCAGATCTGACCACATTCTTTGATAAAGTACCGCAAAACATGATGTGGAACGATTATTACAACCATGCCAACGAACCGGTTCATCACGTTCCGTTTTTATTCAACCGCCTGGGCGCCCCCTGGCTTACCCAGAAATGGACCCGCGAAATCTGCGCCCGCGCGTATCATAATTCTGTGGAAGGATTGGTAGGTAATGAAGATGTAGGGCAGATGTCTGCCTGGTACGTACTGGCGGCCAGCGGACTGCATCCGGTATGCCCCGGCAGCACCCGGTATGAAATTACCAGCCCGGTGTTTGATAACATTAGCATCGCCCTGGATCCGGCTTATGCCAAAGGCAAACAGTTTACTATCAGCGCCCGCAATAATTCGTCTGCCAACCGCTACATCCAGCGCGCCTGGCTAAACGGAAAACCATACGCCCACTGTTATATCAACCACGCCGATATCACCGCCGGCGGAACACTGGTACTGGAAATGGGTAACCAGCCGGCAAAAAACTGGGGAATTAAATAAAAATTAATGGAAGAATGGCGGTAGGGTCTTTTTAAGGTGTCATACCATAGGGACAAACCGTAACCAATCAAAAAAGATCCCGCATCATAGGCCACTGTAGAAGACTGCTTTTACAGAACAGGCGATGTCATGCCACGTATGTAAATTTTTATCACCAAAAGCTGGATGCTAACACGTATTAACGTTATGAAAATGAAATTTGCGTTCACTGCTCCTGTATGCCTGTGCATAGGAATTTTTACCCTCGCTTCCTGCGGTAAAAAAAACTTCCTGGATCAGACGGAAACGACTAACCTGAACGAGCAAACGGTATTTGCCGACAGCGCCCGCACCGTCGCTTTCCTCACCAACATTTATGTAGATATTGGCTTTGCGGAAAACGCTACCCGCTTCGGCAACGGCGGCCTCGATGCCTCCTGTGATGAAGCGGAACCACAGAAATCCGCCACGGTGACCACCTCCATTCAGTTTGCCACCGGCACCGTCAATCCCTCCATCATCAGCGCCGACGCCTGGAACCTGCCCTATACCAATATCCGCAGGGTAAACCAGCTGCTGAAGCACCTGCCCGGCTCGCCCATCCCGTCGTTTATCCGCAACGTGATGGCCGCAGAAGCACGCTTCCTGAGAGCCTGGTATTATGCCGATCTGCTGAAACACTATGGAGGCGTTCCGCTGCTCGGCGACTCTGTGTATAAAGTAGAAGATAAGATCCCCGCAGTGCGCAACTCCTATAAAGAGTGCGTGGACTACATCATAGCTGAATGCGATGCCGCCGCCGCTGTGCTACCACTCGTGCGGATCCGCGAAGACTACGGCCGCGCCAGCGGAGGCGCTGCTATGGCGCTGAAAGCAAGAGTACTGCTCTATGCCGCCAGCCCGCTCTTCAATGGTGGTGGTATCAATCCGCAGGAGGCGCCTACAGGGTACCCCGACAATGTTCCGGGACGCTGGAAGCTCGCCGCCGATGCAGCAGCTGCCGTAATCAATACCGCCGCTTATTCTTTGAATGAAGATAATACCACTGCTCCCGGTTATGGCTTTTATAAATTGTTTACCCTTCGGGTGAACCCGGAATATATCTTCGCCAGGATGCAGGGCGGCAACCGTGAACTCGAAAGCGCCTGGCAGCCACCATCGCGGAACGGCGCCCAGGGAGGTTTCCCTTACCAGGGATTTGTAGACGCCTTCGGCATGGCAAACGGTAAAGCTATTACGGATCCTTCATCAGGTTATAACGCAGCCGATCCATACAGCAACCGCGATCCACGACTGGCCTATTCCGTCATCCGCGACCAAACGCCGCTGATACAAAACACCGGCCTGAAAGAACCGGTCAATATCTTTCTCGGCCCCGATGGCAAAGGCGTAAGCCAGGATGCGGTACATGCCGGAACACCCACCGGTTACTACACCAATAAAATGCTCGACGAAAATATCGCCGCCAACTTTATACACGGCTCGCAACGCTGTTTCCCGCTGATGCGCTATGCAGAAGTTCTGCTCAACTTCGCGGAAGCACAAAACGAATATGCAGGCCCGGTGCAGGAAGTATACAACGCGGTGGAACTGGTGCGTAAACGTGCAGGATTATCACCGTATGAATTACCGGCAGCGCTTACAAAAGAGCAAATGAGAGAGGCCATCCACGCGGAAAGGAGAGTGGAGCTGGCGTTTGAAGGCCACCGCTTCTGGGATGTAAGAAGATGGAAAATCGCCCCGCAAACGGAAAATAAACAAATGACCGGCATGGAAGTGAAACGCAATGGCGCGAACGTTACTTATACCATCTTCCCCGTACGTAAACACAATTTCCGCGAAGCCATGTACCTGTGGGCCATCCCGCAGGGAGAAACCGCGAAATCGCCTGAGTTAAAACAAAATCCATCCTGGTAAAAAGCAACATTATGAAATCAAGATTCCAGATATGTTTACTGATGCCAATACTGGTACTCATCATCAACTCCTGTCACCGCAGCGAAATACTGGTGCCAGAGCCGGTGAAAGATATTGCAGGCGAATGGCGCATCGTTAAAGCCGTGCGCAATGGCGTGGATATAACCACCCTGGCAGACTTCACAAAGTTCAGGATACGCTTTACCGCCGATCTTCAATACACCATTGAAAATCCATTGCCTTTCGTGGTCAGCAAAAACGGCAGCTATGCACTGGATGATCCCAAATATCCTTTCCGGATCAGCTTCAGTCAAACGGGTACCGGCAGCCCGGTCAGCACCACCTTCACTTACCCGGTGGTTAACGGAAAACGGAACATCAACTTTTCGTTCAGTCCCGGCTGCACCGCCAACACATACGACTACACACTCGAAAGATTGCATCCCTGATCCAACACAACATAACACGTTATGAAAAAATATACATACGGTATCATCCTGTTCCTCTTACTGCTGGCTGGTTGCGTATTCCTCGACGGGGTAGACGAGCCCTCTGCTGCTAAAGCAGGCGAGAACATTACCATCACCATGCATAACCGGATCGATGTAGCCGATGGCGGCCGCACCGGCGTAAGACTGATCATTGGTTTCCTGGCGCCTAAAAACTGGGCAGCAGCAGCCAATTCAACGATTACCTATACCACCACTTCCTATGGCAACGGTAAAATGGTGCCGGTGCCTTCGTCTGTTCTCGTCGGCGGCCTGTCATGGCCGGCGGCATTGAAAAACAGGTTCGGCATGGGCGGCAACTATATGACAGACAACCTCGAATGGGTAGTGTTCTGGACAGATCAGGCCTATAATGTACCACAAGGCGTAAAAGACAAGATCGATGTAACCATGGTGATCAAACCAGGTCCGGAAAATATACAGTTTAAAACCGGCTACTTCCTCGGCACCAGCAGTGATGGACTCAGCGATGTATTCGGTTCCAATAACGTATACAAAAGCATGTTCAAAGATTGCTTCTCCATTACTGATGGTCAGGGCGATCTCATCGACTTCTGCAATCCCCAGATAGCGGCAGTAAGCCCCGGCGTGGCCACCGACAATGACTTCCTCACCCTCAGCTTCGACCCGGATGTAGTGTCTACAGCGCTCAATGGCGTAAGCAACATTTATCTCTGCGCAAAAGGATATACCAGCGATGGACATATCCTCGAAGCCTGCACGCAAACGGAAAGCTCAAAACTGAAAAGCTATACCGGTAATAAATCAGCGATCACCATCTGGCCCCGGGCATATTTTAACATGCAGGAAGGACAAACGCTGGAGAAGATCGAATACTTTTTTACAGATGCTACCGGCACGGTGAAAGTAGGATTCAGCAATACCACCGCCCCTTTTGTGTACACCTTCAAATGTCAATAACAATGGCTCACAGCTACATCAATAAATATATTTCAGCCCTTGCCTGTTGTGTACTTGCGGTTTGCGCAAATGCACAGGCACAGCAAACCGGTATCATCTCCGGCCGGCTGATAGATAACTATGGCCAGCCACTTGCAGGGGCGGCCATCTCTGTAAAAAATACCGGCGACACTGCCAGCAGCAACACCAACGGCGCATTCAGTATCCATGCAGCCCTGAACAGCACGCTGGTCATCCAGTATCCCGGTTACAAGGCAATAGAACAAAAAATACGCGATACCACGGCGCTCACACTGCGCATGGATGAACTATTTATCCCTTTACCACAACGGATTCCCGTACTCTATGGAGAAGCCTCTCCAAAAAGTTCGGTAGGCGCCATCGGTACGGTATACACCAATCAATTGTCTACCACACCGGCTACCCTGTTTGCCTACGCATTACCAGGCCGATTGGCAGGATTGTATACCCAACAGGTAAGCGGCTTCCGGAACCCGGGCACGGGTAACAACTTCGATGTAGATATCTTCATCGGGAATATTCCCCGGCCAGGCGCATCGGAACCCAATGATAATACTGAAATGAATTTATCATTGCGCGGGCAGGTACCGGTAACAATAGTAGACGGAATACAGCGGGATGTGTTTTCCATCGATCCTGAAAATATAGAATCGATTTCAGTGCTGAAAGATGGCTTGTCTACCATCATGCTCGGTCAGCGCAGCTCCCGCGGCGTATTGCTGGTCACCACCAAACGCGCGCGCGCTGGCAAACCGCGCGTATCCTTCACGGCGCAAACAGGCATCCAGCAATCTCTCAGTCAGCCAAAGCCCTTACCGGCGTGGCAGTATGCTTACCTGCTGAACGAAGCCCTGCAGAACGATGGTAAAGCGCCGCTGTACAAGGAATCCGACTTTATCGCCTTTCGCGATCATACAAAACCTTACACCAACCCGGATGTGAATTGGTACAACACCATCCTGCGCGATAACGCGCCTATGTCCCGCTACAACCTCAACATCAACGGCGGCGGTAATGTAGCCCGGTATTCCGTGTCACTGAATTATACCGGTCAGCAGGGTATATTCAAAACTTCTTCTGATAATAACTATAACACCAACGCAGGATTAAAGCGTTACCTGATCAATACCGACGTAGACATTGACGTTACACGTAACTTCAATGTAGGCATGCAGCTCTTTGGCCGCCTGCAGGAAGGAACGCAGCCAGGCGCCGGAACGAATAACATATTGGGAAACCTCCTCGGAACACCGAATGGCGCTTACCCCGTTTACAATCCCAATGGCAGCTGGGGCGGTACCAGTAACCTCACCAGCAACCTCCTGTCGCAAACCATTAACAGCGGCTATATACAGGATAACAGCAAAGATGTGATGGCAAATGTAAATTTGCAGTATAATCTCGGCGACTGGCTGCCCGGCTTGTCTTTAAAAGGGAAAGGTAACCTGTCTATACAATCAGCCAATGCAATAGACCGCAGTAAAAGTGACCTGGTATACCGGGTATCAATAACAGATGAAGACACGCTGTATACCAAAGCAGGGAATGCAGTGGCACAGCAGAATAATTTCATCTCCGTTTTTAATGCGCAGTATTTCTTTGGACAGGCATCACTGAACTACGACCGGCAGTTTGGTCCGCATGGTGTGAATGCCGTAGTGCTGGCCGATACGAGGCAAACCATCTTTAACTATGATCTGCCCGGTAAATCTACCAACATATCAGGTAAAGTGGCTTACAACTACGCGGGCAAATATTTCATAGAAGGCGCCCTCAACAGGAGCGGCTATAACCGCTACCTGCCCGGTAAACAATATGGCACTTTCTTCGCCGGAGGCATCGGCTGGGACCTTGCACAGGAAAGCTTTCTCAAAGAAAACAACGATTGGTTAAACCAGCTGAAACTAAGAGGTACCTATGCACACACCGGCAACGGTATCGATAATTCCGGCTATTATATCTGGCGCCAGGACTTCAGCGAAGATAATGGTATTGGTGGCGGTATATACTCCCAGGGAACGGCGCGATCCGCAGGTTCCGGCTTTAAGGAGAATGGCCTGGCCAACGTGAATATCTCCTGGGAAACCGCACGGAAAATGGATGTAGGAATGGACCTCTCGTTATTCAATAACAAATTGCAGGTAACGGCCGATTATTACCACGACCGTTACGAAAATCTCCTGCAGATACGCGGAAAAAGTATCGCCCTCTCCGGCGCCGCTTATCCCCCGGAAAATATCGGTATTAACCTCTACCAGGGCGGAGAACTTACGGTAACCTACCAGGGCAGAATAAAGGATTTTAACTATTTCGTTACTGCCAATGGAAGTATCGAAGGAACCAAAGTGGTGTTTATGGATGAACAGCGCCGCGACTACGACTGGAACAAAAGAACAGGACAGCCGGTAGGCATGCGCTTCGGTTATATAGCAGATGGCTTTTTTGCATCAGCGGAAGAAGCGGCCGGCAGCGCTACCATCGCCGGTTACAAACCGCTGGCAGGCGACATACGCTATAAAGACCTGAACGGCGACGGCGTCATTAACCAGTTTGATGAAGCGCCCATCGGTACGCATAAGCCTCGTATTTATTATGGCGTTAACATCGGTTTTTCCTGGAAAGGAATAGAAGCCAGCGCATTGTTACAGGGTGTGGGTAACAGGATTAATTATGTAGATAATTTTGCCACCGAAGCAGGTTTCCAGTTTCAAAACTTTACTTACGGCCAGGCGTATGAACAGATCACCGGCCGCTGGACACCGGAAACAGCGGGTACGGCTACCTATCCGCGTTTGACTGCCGACGCGAACAACAACTACAATAAATTCAGCTCCTCTTTTTGGGTACGTAATGGTAATTACTTCCGGCTGAAAAATATAAATGTTGCTTACAATCTCCCTTACCGCTGGACAAGCCGCGTGAGGCTGGGCAGCGTAAAGGTATTTGCCAATGCACAGAATCTGTTTACACATGCTGCATACGATTTCGTTGACCCCGAAGTAGGAGTGGGAGCCTATCCCATCCAGCGGGTACTGAACACCGGTATCAACATAAAATTCTAGTCAGCCATCTAAACAACGCACCATGAAACATGTCCGCATATTGATCTTCCTGGCCGGCTGTATGACAGTCATCATCAGCTGCAGAAAAGATTACGAAGTTATTCCACTCGAAAAAGTAACCATCGAGTATGTATTTGACCAGGATGATTCACTGGGTACCTATGCCAACAAATTTCTCAACAGCATCTATTCCAAATTGCCCGGTGGATACAACCGTGTAGGCGGCGATCTGCTCGATGCAGCGTCAGACGATGCCATCTCCGGACTGGTAGGTACCTCCGCAGTATCACAACTTGCCACAGGTGCATTCACTTCCTATGCACCCATCACAGACGAATCGCCCTGGAACAATTGTTACGCCGCCATCCGTGCTGCCAGTCTTTTTGTTTCCAACATCGACGTGTCGCCCGTAAAGGAAAAATTACCCAACGGCGCCTCTATCCGCTACGCATGGAAAGCAGAAGCCCGTTTTATCAGGGCCCTGTTTTATTTTGAACTGCTGAAACGTTATGGTGGTATACCGCTTATGGGAGATAAAGTAAGAGAGCTGGGAGATGATGTGCAGATACCGCGCAGCTCTTTCGCTGATTGCGTAAACTATATTGTAAACGAATGTAACGCTATCAAAGACAGCCTGCGTCCTAATCCCATCGTGGCGCCGGAATTGAACAGCCACCGTGCCACCAGGGGCGCTGCACTGGCTTTAAAAGCACGGGTGTTGCTGTATGCAGCCAGTCCCTTGTTCAACGGGCAAAATATCGAGGCCGGTAATCCGCTGACAGGTTACAGCAGTTATGATAAAGCACGCTGGAAGCTGGCAGCAGATGCCGCCCGGGAACTGATCAATGAAAAGACTTTCACGCTGGTACCCAATTTCAAAGATGTATTCATCACCCAAAACAACAGTGAGGTTATCTTCTTCCGCCAGGGGGGAAACACTACGGAAATTGAAAGTACCAACGGACCGGTAGGTTTTGCCGCGGTAGCGAGAGGGCGCACCAATCCCACCCAGGAACTGGTGGATGCCTTCCCTACCAATGCCGGGCTGGCCATCACCGATCCGGCATCAGGCTATAACTCCAATGAACCCTATGCCCGCCGCGATCCGCGCCTGGCCATGAGTATCCTGTACAATGGCGCCCGCTGGCTGAATACCGAACTGCAAACATTTGAGGGCGGTCAGCACCGGCCCGGCGGCGCAGAACCTGGTACGAAAACATCTTACTATATGCGCAAGTTCATGGGCAACTTTGAAAATGCGACGCAGTACAGCAACACGAGCCACGACTGGATCATCCTGCGCTACACGGAAGTACTGCTCAATTTTGCCGAAGCAGAAAATGAATCCAACGGCCCCACGGCAGAAGTATACCAGGTGCTGAAAGACCTGCGCGCCCGTGCAGGGATTGCAGCCGGCGATAACGGTATGTATGGCCTGAAGGAAAATATGACAGCAGATGAAATGCGCAATGTAGTGCGTAACGAAAGAAGGATAGAGCTGGCCTTTGAAGAACACCGCTTCTGGGATATCCGCCGCTGGAAAATTGCGCAGCAGGTGTATGGAAAGGCATTGCATGGTATGAGCATCATCAAGGAAGGACCAGCCTTTGTCTACAACATAGCGGAAGTATTTAAACCAGTGTTTATCGCGCCCAAAATGTACCTGTATCCCATTCCATATGATGAAGTGGTGAAGAACGATAACATGCGCCAAAATCCGGGCTGGTAAAGTCATATTCCTTACAAGAAATTTAACTGACTGAAGATGAAAAATATTATACTGTTTCTCCTGCTGTTGGTTGCCGCACCATTTGTGGCAACAGCCCAGCAAAAAAATATAAGTGGTACGGTAAAAGACGTAAATGGGGTACTGCCCGGCGCTTCCATTTCGGAAAAAGGCGTGCCCACCAATGGCGTGATAGCTGATGCCAACGGCCGGTTCAAACTCGCCCTGAAAGGCAGTTCCCATACACTGATCGTAAAGCTGATCGGGTTTTCCGCACAGGAAGTTGACATAGCCGGTCGCGATGCGATTGACGTAGTGCTGCAATCTTCTACCCAGGGCATCGACGAAGTAGTGGTGGTAGGCTTCAACACCGCCAAACGTATCACCAGCACCGGCGCGGTAAGTGCTATTACCGGCGCTGAAATCAGGAACGTACCCACCGCTAATGTGCAGAATGCCTTGATGGGAAAACTGCCGGGATTCGTTTCACAGCAACGCTCCGGTCAGCCAGGAAAGGATGCTTCCGATTTCTTTATCCGTGGTGTTAGCTCGCTGAACAGCGATGGAAATAAACCACTGATCATTGTAGATGACATCGAATATTCCTATGATCAGCTGCAACAGATCAATGTGAATGAAATCGAAAGTATCTCTATCCTGAAGGATGCGTCCACCACGGCGATATATGGTATCAAAGGCGCCAACGGCGTACTGGTGGTGGCTACCCGCCGCGGTAAGGTGGGACTTCCGCAGGTAAACCTCCGCGTGGAATCAGGCCAGCAGTCGCCGGTGAAAACACCCAAATTTTTGAACTCCTATGATGCGGCCACCCTTGTAAATGAAGCTTACAAAAACGATGGGCTGGCGCCGAAGTTTACCTCCCAGGACCTGGAACTTTTCCGCAGCGGCGCCGATCCTTACGGACACCCGGATATCAACTGGTATGATGCGGTATTCAAAAAACACGCTTACCAGGCCAATACCAACGTGGATATTTCCGGTGGTACAGAAGCTGTGAAATATTTTATCTCCGGCGGATTCCTCACCCAGAACGGCCTGGTAAAAGATTTCTCCGATCCCAGGAATGAAGTGAATACCAACTACTTCTTCCGCAGGTATAATTTCCGCTCCAACCTCGACATGCGCGCTACCAAAACGTTAACCATGCGGCTCAATCTCACTACCCGTTTCGGTGATATTAACCAGCCCCGGTCGGCCAACGTGGTATCGGAAGTATACAACTTTGAAAAAATACATCCCTACTCCGCGCCTTTAATGAATCCCAACGGCAGCTACGCCTATGCCGTGGATACAAAGGATGCATTGCCTACGCTCAACGCACGGCTGGCTAACGGTGGCTACAGCCGCACTAAAAGAACAGACTTTGATGTGCTTTACGATATCACGCAGCAGCTGGATTTCCTCACGAAGGGGCTGTCGCTCACAGGCCGTATTGCATACGGTGGCATCGAACAGTATGCAAGAAATTTATTCCGCGAAGCAGAACCGCCATCGTATTATTATAATCCGGCCGATCAGTCGTACACCCTCGATCCGCGCGGCAACTACCGCCTGCAGAAATACAGGGTAACAGGTAACACAGACCTCTACAGCCGGAATGTAAATACACAGGCTTTCCTTAGCTATAACCGTATTTTCGGTGATCATACACTCAATGGGTTGGCGCTGTATAACAGGCAAAGCTATACGTCGAAGGCAGATATTCCTGCCAACTTCAGGGGCTTTTCCTTCAAGGCAGGCTACAACTATAAACAGAAATACCTGCTCGATTTCAACGGCGCGTACAATGGCTCCGACAGGTTCCAGGCGAAGAAACGGAATGGCTTCTTTCCTGCCGTGGGCGTAGGCTGGAGCATTTCGGAAGAACCATTCTTCAAACGTAACAATAGCTTTGTAAGCCTTCTGAAAGTGCGTGGATCATACGGTGTAGTAGGTTCCGACGTTACATCAGGCAACCGTTACCTGTACCGCCAGGAATATCTCAATGGCGGCGGTTATTCTTTTGGAGAGAATGATACGCAATCCGGCTCCATCTACGAAGGCGATCTTGGCAACATGGATGTAAGCTGGGAAAAAGCAAAAAAAGCAGACGTAGGGGTCGATGTAAATCTCTTTAAAGACAAACTATCTTTTACGGTAGATTATTTTCACGATATCCGCTTCGATCAGCTGGTACGGAAAGGCTCTGTGCCCAACATGATTGGAATTGGTTACAGTCCTACCAACGTAGCCAGAACCAGCAACCAGGGCTTCGACGGGCAGATCAACTACCGGGGGAATATCCGCCAGGTAAATTTTAATACCAGCCTCGTATTCCAGTATTTCAAAAATAAAGTACTGTTTAAAGACGAAGCGCAACCCGCCTATCCCTGGCTGCGGGAAACGGGACTGCCCATCGATCAGCCATTCGGATACACCTTTATCGGGTTCTACACACCGGAAGATATCCAGAAGATCCAGGCCAATACACATGATAAACCCGCTGCACCACTCAGCGAGTATCCCATCCAGGCCGGCGATCTCAAATACAAAGATATCAACGGCGACGGCGTGATCGATAACAACGACCAGGGCCCCATTGGAAAACCCAACCTGGCCAGCACGGTATTGGGACTTACACTCGGCGCCAACTACAAAGGCTTCAGTATTAACCTGCTCTTCCAGGGCTCCTTCGGATACAGCTTCAGCGTAGTAGGCACCGGTATTGAAACTTTCCAGAGCCAGTTCCAGCCTATTCACCAGCAGAGATGGACGCTCGAGAATGCCGACAAGGCGCAGTTCCCGCGGCTCACGAGCAATCCAACCACGGTAAACAGTGCGCGTACGTATATGTCGGATTTCTGGCTGATAGATGCGCGCTATGTGCGGCTGAAAACAGTGGACCTGGGCTATCAGCTGCCCAGCCGCTGGCTGCCGGGCCGGTTGAATAATACACGTGTGTATCTGAGCGCGTATAACCTGCTTACGTGGACCAACTACGATAAGTACCAGCAGGATCCCGAAGTAGCCAGCAACTCTGCAGGGGATGCCTACATCAATCAGCGCGTGATCAACCTGGGTCTCCAAATCAGCTTTAAATAATATCTTATGAACAAAATGCTATTGCTATTGATTACCGGCGGCATTTTTACTTCCTGTGTAAAGAACCCGCTCAGTGATTATCAAAGCCAGGAACGCGCCATCATTTCCTTCCGGTTACCCGAAGGCCAGGTGGGTACTTCAGAGATCATAAACGGAACAGATTCCGCCACCGTTACGGTATGGGTAGAAGATGATGTGGACCTGAGTGCCGTGAGCCCTTTGGTGATGGTGTCCAAAAACGCCACCGTGCTGCCAGCCCCGGGAGTAAAGGTGGATTTCTCTTCCAATAACAATCGTTATGCTTACCGTGTCACTTCCGAATCCGGGGAGCAAAAGTACTGGTATGTACGCATCATGAAAAAGACAGCAGCTGCCGGTCCGCGTTTGCAGCTGCTGCCAAACAATGGTCAGTGGAACCCGGCAGTAAGAGTATACAGCGATCTTGATTACAACGATTATCTTACCCGCTACCAGGGCTGGAACGGCGGCGACGGCTGCTATTCGGTGTTACTGCCGGACGGCCGCCTGCTATGGTCATTCCAGGATAGTTTCTTCGGGCAGGTAAGTGCCGATCGTAACCGCACCAACAACGTAATGCTGCGCAACGCTGCACACCTGCAACTGGATACTTCTTTGCAAAGCTTTGTGCAACTAAACCCCGGTTCAGGGAGTGCCAGTCAAACCTGGATCAAATACGGCAACGCACCCGAAGACCAGGACTGGTACTGGCCCGGCGCCGGACAGGTGTATAATAACAAAGTACAGATGCTGTTAAGTCATGTGAAGAAAACCGGCAGCGGTACCTGGGATTTTGCACACGTAAGCACAGACCTCGCCATCTTCGATTTGCCCTCCATGCAGCTGAACCAGTTGATCCAGGATAAAGATACACTCAGTAACTACAGCGCCGGTAGCATGAAAGCACCCGATGGCTATACGTATATGTACAGCACGGAAAATGGTTTTCTCACCTCTTCTATGTATGTGGCCCGCGCAGCAAATCATGATCTTAACGGAGCCTGGGAATATTACAATGGAACCGGGTGGAGTACCACACCGGTGAAATACAATGTTTGTAATGACATCAGCCAGCCGAACGTGTTTTATAAGAATGGTAAATATTACCTCGTATCGCAGCAAATTATTTTCGGACTGGATATCTATATTCTGGAATCAACTACGCCGGTAGGGCCGTGGACGAATAAACGGACACTGTACCATATCCCGGATCAATACAGCGTAGGTTTCATCAGCTATAATTCATTTGTGCATCATGCACTAAGCAGGGAAGGGGAGCTGGTGATTTCTTACAATATCAACCCTACTGATTTTTCCACCAACTTCAACAGTCCCGGTAGTGCCGACAGGTACAGGCCGTATTTTGTACGGGTATTCAATTGGCAATAGCAAATAATCATGTTCAACAAAGGAAAAAAATTGCTGGCCCTGCTGATGATCTCAGGGCTGGCAATGAAAGCACAGGAAAAGACGTTCAGCTTAAACAGCAGTAATAAAGCCGTACACTGGAAAATAAAAGCGGCAGCCGAAGTGGGCCAGGAGCCTGCTATCCATGCCCCGGACTATAACGATCATAATTGGGTAACCGGCGTAGTGCCGGGTACGGTATTCGGCGCATTTGTAGCAGCAGGATTGGAGAAAGATCCCAACTTTGGGGATAATATTTACCAGGTAGATAAAACAAAATATGACCGCGACTTCTGGTACCGGGCCACGTTTACGCCTGTACGTAATACTGCTGAAAAGCAGTGGCTGAATTTCGAAGGTGTGAACCGCAAAGCGGAAGTATACTTGAATGGTCAGCGTATTGGTGCACTGGATGGTTTTATGGACCGTGGTAAATTTGATGTAACGGATATATTGAGATATGACCGGCCTAATGTACTCCTGTTATTGGTGCATTGGCCCGGTACGCCTATCGTGAATTATTCCAGTCCTACCTACATTTCAAGTGCCAGCTGGGATTGGATGCCTTATGTGCCCGGCCTTAACATGGGCATTACGGACGATGTATATCTTGGCAGCTCCGGCCAGGTAACAATTGCAGATCCCTGGATCCGCACTGTTTTGCCGGATTCATCGCGCGCAAAGCTCAGCATCAGTATGGACCTGGATAATCATTCGGCCGGCATACAGGAAGGAGAAGTATCCGGTATTATTCAGCCCGGCAATATCCGTTTCTCTAAAAAAATAAAACTACCCGCAGGACAATCAGAGCAGGTAATGTTTCATCCTGAAATAGCACATCCGCAGTTGTGGTGGCCCAATGGATATGGTAGTCAGCCGCTGTACACCTGCCAGCTGCAGTTTGTATCCGGTGGAAAATCATCCGACAGCAAACAGGTAACCTTCGGCGTAAAGCAATACAGCTATGATACCCTCGGCGGTGTGCTGCACATCAGCGTGAACGGCAAACGTATATTTATAAAAGGCGGTAACTGGGGCATGTCTGAATACATGCTGCGCTGTCGCGGCGAAGAATACAGCACGAAGGTGCGGTTGCATAAGGAAATGAACTTTAACATGATCCGCAACTGGATAGGCAGTGTTACCGATGAAGAGTTTTATGATGCCTGCGATAAGTATGGGATGCTTGTATGGGACGATTTCTGGCTGAACTCACATCCTAACCTGCCAAAAGATGTTTTTGCCTTTAACAGGAACGCCGTGGAAAAAATAAAACGCCTGCGTAATCATCCCAGCATAGCGGTTTGGTGCGGCGACAATGAGGGTTATCCTTTACCACCGCTGAATGGTTGGTTAAAGGAAGATGTGAGCACCTACGATGGCAATGACCGCCTTTATCAATCTAATTCCCACTCGGACGGATTAACCGGCAGCGGCCCCTGGGCCAATTTCATGCCCGCCTGGTATTTCACAAAATATCCCGGTGGCTTTGGAGGAACACCCGGATGGGGAATGCGCACAGAAATAGGTACTGCCGTTTTCACCTCTTTCGAAAGCTTTAAACAATTTATGCCCGACAGCAGCTGGTGGCCCCGCAATAAAATGTGGGATCTGCACTTCTTCGGTCCCTCTGCTGCAAACGCAGGCCCCGACCGCTACGACGGCGCTATTAATAAAAGTTATGGTAAGGCCACCGGCATCGAAGATTATTGCCGCAAAGCGCAGTTGTTAAATATAGAAACCAACAAGGCATTATACGAAGGCTGGCTGCACCATATGTGGAACGATGCCTCCGGTGTAATGACCTGGATGAGCCAAAGCGCCTATCCAAGCCTGGTGTGGCAAACCTACGACTATTACTACGACCTTACCGGCGCATACTGGGGCGTTAAAAAAGCCTGTGAGCCATTGCATATTCAATGGAGCGCGGCTGATAATTCCGTGAAAGTGATCAACACCACATTGGATAACTACCACGGTTTGCAGGCGGAAGCCATCGTTTACAACATGGATGGAAGGCCGGCGCCGACGTTCGGCCGGAAAGCAATCGTAGATGCTGCCTCCAATACAGCCACACCGTGTTTCGACCTTAACTTCAATATCGATAACCTGGCGTTTAAAAAGTCAGCAGTGGCGTCTTCTTCCTCGCCGGAAAGCGCCGGAGCGGGGGCCGTGGCGGATGGCAGCACCGGTTCAAGATGGAGCAGCAACTACGCCGACAATGAATGGGTTTATGTGGACCTGGATGCTGTACAGGAGATCAGCAGCGTGATGCTGCATTGGGAAAGTGCTTACGCCCGTGCCTATAGCCTCCAGGTGTCCGGCGATGCAAAATCCTGGCAGGATGTATACGCCACAGACTCCGGCAACGGGGGAATTGAAACCATTAATATTAAACCCGTAAAAGCCCGTTACGTACGCATGCTTGGCCGCAAACGCGCCACAGAATGGGGCTATTCCCTGTATGACATGGAGGTGTACGGCAAACGCAGCAAGGCGTTGACGGATGTACAATTCATCCGCTTGTTGCTGAAAGATGGACGAGGCAGATTACAGTCTGAAAATTTCTACTGGAGAAGTAGTCGCATGGCAGATTATACCGCGCTGGATCAACTGCCCCCGGTGCAGTTGAAAACTTCCTCCAAACTGGAACAGCACGGCGACAGTACCCGTATCATTGCCACCATCACAAATCCCTCATCTGCCCCTGCATTTGCCGTACATGTGCAGCTGTTAAGGGCAGATAATAACGAGCGCGTGTTGCCCGCAGTGATGAATGATAACTATTTTACGTTGTTAAAAGGAGAGCAGAAGCGGGTGGAGATTATGTTTGAAAAAGAATTATTGAAAGATGGAAAATATAAACTCCTGGTGACTCCCTATAATCATTAATACGCTGGTATTATTGAATAGAAAAGCCTTTGCCTGACCAGGTAAAGGCTTTTTTTATGGGGGTATTTATATATCGATTATAGCATATGTATGCTGAATCTACCTTGCTTTCTTTAATTTAGTGGCAGAAAATGAGCGAATTTGATAAGGGATAACTCCTATAGTGACCTGGAACTGATAACTATGCTGAAGAGAGGGGATGTGACAGCGTTCGATCTGCTTTATGCCCGTCATTGGTCCGGTATGTACCAGGCGGCATATTACCTGTTGCGCGACCAGGGCGCCTGTATGGATATCATACAGGACATTTTTGCATGGTTGTGGGAGAAGCGGGAGCAACTGGATATACAGGCGGTGCCATCCTATCTGCGAAGCGCTGTCAGGTTTAAGGTGGCCAACTATATCCGCTCCGGTAAGGTGAGGGAGGAGTTCTATACGGAACTGGCGGGGTTGTCTTTACCGGAAACACCGGGCCCGCAGGACTTTATGGAGCTGAGCGACCTGAAGTCGATTATCGGGCAGGTGATCCATAGTTTGCCGGAAAAGTGCCGCGAGATATTTCTCCTGAGCAGGGACGGGCAACTGACGAATCAACAGATTGCAGACTTATTGAATATTTCCATAAAAACAGTCGAGGCACAGAAAACAATAGCACTGAAACGTATCCGCGCAGCAGTAGATCCTCACCTGCTCGCCTTGTTATTACTCCCGGTGATGACCCATTACCATTAAGATACCCGGCTCAAAAAAAAATTTGAGACTCTTTTAAGGGTATGTCCTTTTACAATTGCCTATGTATATGATAGGTTACGCATGACACGAGAAGAGGCAATATTATTAACGGAAAAAGTTGTATCCGGCACCGCTACGGATGAAGAGCTGCTGCAATACAACCAGCTGTTCAATGCTTTTCAGCAGCAGGAAGGCTGGGATGAACACCTGCTGGGCAATAAACAGCTGCTGGAGGATGCGATCCGCCTGCGCTTACAGCCTGTACTCGACCGCAAGCCCAAAAGGAAAGTGGTCAGGTGGTACAGGTGGGCCGCAGCAGCAACAGTAACGCTGGTACTGGGTACCGGCTATTATTTCTATCAGCAACAGCGTCAGCAACCGCTGGCGCCCCAGGCGGTCCGTTTTAAGAATGATATTGTGGCCCCGGCCGGTAATCATGCCGTACTTACATTGGGCAACGGGCAACAGATCCTGCTGGATACAGCGGGCAATGGCACGCTTGCCATGCAGGGACAAACCAGCGTTTCCAAAAACGCGAATGGCCAGATCGTTTATAACAGCGCTGGTAACGACGTTAGTTTTAATACTATCCAGGTTCCAAATGGAAGCAAGGCGCTCGCGATCGTATTGGGCGACGGCACCAAAGTCTGGATAGATGCAGGTTCTACACTTACCTATCCGGCTGCCTTCAGTGGCGGTAAACGCGAAGTATCCGCAACGGGACAGGTTTATTTTGAGGTTGCACAAAACAGCCACCAGCCTTTCATTGTAAAATCTACCACCAATAAAACCACCATTGAAGTATTGGGAACCGCTTTCAATCTCCGTTCCTTCCGGGACGAAGAAAAAATGAAGGTCACCCTTGTCAGCGGCACCGTAAAAGTAAATACCGCCGCTGCTTCACAACTGCTGCATCCGGGCGAACAGGCGGCAACAGCAGGGAGTGCTATACAACTGCTCACCAACGCCGATCTGCAGCAGGTAACTGCCTGGAAAGAAGGATTATTTGTTTTTAATGGCGCTGACATCGCCACTATTATGTCAGAGCTGCAACGATATTATAATGTAGACGTCGACTTTCAGACCGATGTTAAAGATGCTTTTGTCGCCAGAATTCCGAGGGATGTCCCCGTATCTCAGTTGCTGAACTTGTTGGAGATGACCGATCTCGTTCATTTCAAAATTGAAGGACGGAAAATTACTGTGATAAAATAGTACATACACCAGCTCAATCATCCGATCGGGTAAGGCAGGCCACCTTACCGGCGGGAGAAATGTTGTCGATTTTAGTTTATCCGCACAGCGGTATTGTTCATCAAAAATCAACCAGAAGCTATGCTTGTAAAAAAGCTGATGAGCGCTTTATGCCTTTCGAAATCAGGAGAGAAAAAGCCAGGTGCCAACTACCTCAGGACTTATTTACTCATGGGATGCCTGCTATTGGCCACCCAGACTTTCGCACAGAAAGTATCTATGAACATGAAATCAGGTTCCCTGGAAAAAGCGTTCAGGGAAATCGAAAAACAAACAGGATACAGCTTTATTTATGGGAAGAACCAACTCAGCCAGGCAGCGCCCGTAAACATTGATGTAAAAGATCAGGAGCTGGCAGATGTGCTGAAATTACTTTTCAATAACCAACCATTCGCTTATTCGCTGTCGGGAAAATTTATTGCCATCAGGGTGAAAAAAGCCCCGGGCACTGAAGCTAAACCGGCAGATAACGGAATTACTATCCGCGGGAAAATAACAGATGAGAAAGGAAATCCCATTCCTGCGGTATCTGTGGTGATTCCCGGCACTCCTTTCGGCGCAATGACGAATGAAAACGGGGAATATGTCATCAACAGGGCGCCGGCGGAAGCACAGCTGGTAGTATCCTATCTTTCCTACGAAACACAACGTGTCGCTGTTAAAGGACGTACCACTTTTGACTTTGTTCTAAAGGAGCAGGTAAATTCATTGACAGAAACAGTAGTGATCGGGTATGGAACTACTACTAAAAGATTGAATACCGGTTCGGTGAGCAGCATTACTGCAAAGGATATCGAAACGCAACCTATCTCCAACCCACTGGCCGCTCTACCCGGACGTATCCCGGGTGTACAGATCACCCAGCAGAATGGTTTGCCGGGTAGCGCTGCCGTGGTACAGATCAGGGGCCAGGGCTCTTTGAACTCAGGCACCCTTCCTTTATATGTGATTGATGGCGTTCCTTTCACCAATTACAACGGCTCTTTTCCTCCTACGGATAACCTCAACTCCTTTGGTGCCAGTGGCGCCAACGGTGGTATCAGCCCTTTCAGTATGATCAACCCGGATGATATTGAACGGATGGATATCCTGAAAGATGCTGATGCAACGGCCATCTACGGTGCCAGGGGCGCTAACGGCGTGATCCTCATCACCACGAAGAAAGGCAAATCCGGCAAAACAAGGGTGAACCTCAATGCCTATACAGGATCGGGAAAAGTAAACCACTTCATCCCTATGATGAACACACAGCAATACCTGGACCTGAGAAAAGAGGCCTTTAAAAATGATGGCCTCACACCAAATACGGCGAATGCGCCGGAATTAACCGTATGGGACCAGCATGCTTACACCGACTGGCAGAAACTCCTGGTAGGAGGAACGGCCAGATCCACCGATGCACAGGCGTCTGTTTCAGGAGGGGATACCAAAACGCATTTTATGTTCAGCGGCGGCTATCATAAGGAAACTACTGTGTACCCTGGTAACTTCAACAGCCAGCGCCTCACCGGTCGTTTATCTGTTGACCATACCTCTGCCAACAATAAATTTTATGCGGCTTTTACCACCAACTATTCCAATGATAAAACCGTTCTGCCGGCATCAGATGTTATTTCCCTGTACAACCTGCCACCTAACATGCCTTTGTACGACAGCACCGGCAAGCTTGCATGGACTGGTCGTTTCGATAACCCGCTTGCGCTCCTGCAACGCCGCTATACCAATACAACAACTAACCTGATGACAAACGCCAACCTGCGTTATACCATCATTAAAAATCTCAACTTCAAAGTAAATCTTGGTTATACCAATACCACCCTGGATCAGGTGAATCCACTGCCGGCATCTACGCAGAATCCGGTCAACAATCCGCAGTCGTCCGCCACTTTTGCGAACACACGGTCGCAGAATTATATCGTAGAGCCAACCCTTGATTACAGTATAGATATGAAGCAGGGCAGACTGAACCTGTTGGTAGGAAGTTCGTATCAGCGGACCCTCACTTCCGGTCAGAGTGTAGACGGCCGGAATTACAGCAACGAAGCCTTGTTGGGGTCCCTGGTTGGTGCAGGTACTATTGTGCTGAATTCCAGCAATTACTTCGATTACCGTTACGCATCTTTGTTTGGCCGTATCAACTACGACTACCAACAAAAATACCTGCTGAATGTAACCTTCCGCCGCGACGCTTCCTCCAGGTTTGGACCGGATAATATCCTGGCCAATTTCGGCGCAGTGGGCGCTGCCTGGTTGTTCTCTGAAGAAGATTTTATTAAAGACGCACTTCCCTGGCTTAGTCTCGGTAAGCTGAGAGCCAGCTATGGTACCACTGGTAATGACCAGATCAATAACTACATCTACCTGCCTTTGTTGTCATCCGCAGGTACTTACCAGGGGGCTTCCGCACTGCTCCGGGGAACGCTGCCGAACCCGGGTGTGAAATGGGAAACCACCCGCAAGCTGGAGTTTGGCCTGGAGCTGGGCGCCCTGGACGACAGGATCGCATTTACCGGTAGTTACTACCGTAACCGCTCCGCCGATCAGCTCCTGTCAGCCGCACTGGCTACCCAGTCGGGATACAACAGCTATACCGTAAATGTACCAGCCCTTGTACAAAACAGTGGGGTGGAACTGGAGCTGAATACCCTTAATCTTAAAACATGGAATTTCGGCTGGAGGTCATCTGTCAACGTAACCTTCTACCAAAATAAACTGGTGGAATTTCCAGGGATTGAGAAATCCTTTTATGCCAGCAGCTATCTTGTAGGTCAGCCTATTGATCTTGTCAGAAAATATATTTACACCGGGTATGATCCTAATACAGGAATCCCGCAATATGTGGATGTGAACAAAGATGGAAGTGTTGATTTTAACAATGACCGTCAGATCATCAAACCTGGTACGCCTTTCTTCGGAGGATTGAACAATAGTTTCAGCTATAAGAACTGGGACCTGAGCTTTTTCCTGCAATATAACCACAGGAAGGGAGCTACCAATACTTTCGATATACCCATTGGCAGCAGCACAAATAACCAGAACACATCTCTGCTCGACAGGTGGCGTCAACCAGGCGATAAAGCAGCCTATCCGGCAGCTACCTCTACTTCCGGCACGCCTATCTATCTCGGCTATACGCCGTATTACAGTTCTACCGCATGGTGGGGAGATGCAAGCTATCTGAAACTGAGATCTGCTTCTCTTTCCTATTCATTCCCGAGGGCATGGATTACAAAAGCAAAGATCAGTAACCTGAAAGTATATGCAGAAGGACAGAACCTGTTTACCTGGGCGAAGAATAAATACATCTACGATCCCGAAACGAGTGTTTCAGGAGGTCCTCCGGGATTGGGTACCGGTATGATTGCCATGCCACCGTTGAGGACCATTGTATTTGGTATTAACTGTTCATTCTAAAATCTGAATTCCGATGTCTTGCTTCAAAATAAATAAAAGGGTAACCGCAGCAATATTACTGACAGGAATTGCTTTTTCTTCCTGCAAAAAACTGGTGGAAATTGGTCCGCCTACAACGCAGGTGGGCCTCGACCAGGCCTTTGCATCCGATGCAACTGCCACCAGCGCAGTGCTGGGGGTTTATAATGCCAGCTTTACACGGGATGTGCTTTTCCCTTTGAGTGAAATGCCGGGACTTTCTGCCAATGAACTGCAGAACAATATTTCCAGTCCCGCTTTCGATGAGTTTAAAACAAACAGCATCACCATCACCAACAGCGTGATTAACTTCGTACTCTGGGGATATTCTTACTCCACCATTGCACAGGCCAATGCCATGATGGATGGTATTTCCCGCAGCACTACCTTGTCTGCTCCCGTGAAGAACCAGTTACTGGGAGAAACCAAAGTATGGAGGGCCTTCATCAATATGTACCAGGTAAATATGTTTGGCGACGTGCCAATGCCGGTTACAGACGATCCGCTGGCAAATGCCACACTGGCGCGTACTCCGGCAGCACAGGTATGGGAGCAGATCATAAAGGATCTTACAGAAGCACAAAGTATACTCACAGATGCATACCCCGCCACACTGAGAACCAGGATTAACCGGCAAACGGCGAACGCCCTGCTGGCAAGGGCTTACCTGTACCAGAAGCAATGGGCCAATGCAGAATCAGCCGCCAGCACTGTGATCAACTCCGGTATTTACAGTCTGAATAAAGACCTGAACACTACCTTCAGCAATACCAGTAATGAAGTGATATGGCAACTGGCTACGCTTACCGGCTTATCCACCTATACTACCAACAGGAGTGCCAATGGAGGCAGCTATGCTGCAGCAACAGGTTCCGTTCCGGCAGTAACGCTAACGGATACACTCTATAATTCACTGGAAGCAGGCGATAAACGGAAAACCAGCTGGATAACAGCAACCGATATCGGGGGCACCAACTATAAAGTGATCACAAAATATAAATTGCGGGTGCTCGCCGCAGGTACCACCACTGGCAATGAGTTTAACGTGATGTTACGCCTGGCCGAACAGTACCTGATAAGAGCAGAAGCACGCGCCCAACAGGGCAACCTCACCGGCGCCATCGCCGACGTGGATACCATCCGCGCTAAAGCAGGGCTTCCGATGCTGGACAACAACATCACCCAGCCTAGCCTGCTGCTGGCCATCGAAAATGAAAGAAAAGCGGAATTGTTCGGGGAATGGGGACACCGGTGGTTTGACCTTAAACGTACACCGGGAATTTCCGGAGGCGGTAAAACCCGTGCAGATGAGGTGATAGGCGGCATGCGCCCTGCCACCTGGACAAGCACCGACATACTCTATCCAATTCCCGATGCACAGCGTGTTGCTAACCCGGCATTAACTCAAAACCCGGGATACACCAACTAATCATAAACCAACCATGCACAATATGAAAAAAGTACTCCCGATTTTGCTGAGTGGTAGTCTCCTTACCGCCGCCCTGCAATCAAACGGACAGGCAAAAGTTAGCCAGGACTCCCTGATGAGATATTATACGCAGCTCGCTAAAGGCAGCGATGCCGATAAAGCACTGCTGGTGAATAAACTATATGCGCTCACCAAAAGTAAAAAGGAATCCGACTGGCTTACGGCATCCGGTTTCTTTTACCAGCTGAAGCAGGTAAATGTGTCCGACTCTATCCGCCAGGCAGCCGAGAAAAAATTTCCTGCCGGAATCACGGTCCGCGATAAGCAGGTACAACCTATCTACGACGAAAATGACCCGGTGAAGAAAGAAGCGCTCTATAAAGCATGGATGAAGAAATTTCCGCAGGGCAAACTGGACAACGATGTGATCGTTTATGACTATGTCCGCAATAGTGTAGGCACTGCCTATGCGCAGGCTGATAATTTGCCGAAAGCACTGGAATATGCCAACAGTATAGAATCCCCTTTCTGGAAAGGGCAGGGGTGGGTAGGAACTGCTGAGCGCATTATTAAAAAAGGACACACCGCGGAAGCAAAAGTGCTGCTGAAAAAAGCCATTGATGACGCCTGGGAATTCAGAACAACCCGTAAGAATGAAATGGGAGCCCAGTTTGCAGCGATAGGCTATGCGGGTTATCTGAGTACCTATGCACAGCTGCTTTACAACGATAAAGAATATGACTCCGCACTGGTGTACCTTAAACGCGCAGAAGAGGCCGAAACACCTGTAAGACCGCAGGTAAACGAGATGTTTGCAAAAGTACTCCTGGCAAAAGGAGAATATAAAGAAGTATTCAAACGCATGACTGAAATTGCCGCACAGGGCAAACTGAATGACAACAATAAAGAACTGTTGACTACCGCCTATGCCAAAGTACGCGGCGATAACAACCTGCAGGGATATATCGATTCATTGAAAAGTGGGCTGGATAAAAAAATGCAGGAAGAATTCGCAAAACAGATCATCACGGAACCGGCTCCTGGCTTCACCCTGAAAGATGTTGATGGAAATACTGTATCACTGGCAGATTACAAAGGAAAAACGATTGTACTGGACTTCTGGGCCACCTGGTGCGGCCCCTGCAAGGCCTCATTTCCTGCCATGAAGAAAGCAATGGACAAGTACAAAAACGATCCGAACGTGAAATTCCTGTTCGTGCATACCTGGGAAAAAGAAGCAGATGCAACTGCGAACGCGAAGAAATATGTTACCGGCAATAACTTTCCTTTTGAAGTGTTAATGGACCTCAAAGATCCTGCAACCGGTGTAAACAAAGTAGTAGACAGCTATAAGGTAAAAGGCATTCCCACCAAGTTTGTTATTGATGGCAGAGGTAACATCCGCTTCCGTTTCACCGGCTTCAGCGGGGGCGACGATGCCGCTGTGGCAGAAGTATCAGCCATGATCACCCTGGCGAATCAACAGTAGCAGAACAGTTACTTTAAATAAAATAAAAACAGCGGAGTGGCATCACTTCGCTGTTTTTATTTTATTACTGAAATGAGTATTGATGAAAACACATAATATCCTTGTGTAAAATTTGTTAACAAAAGGTTACGGAAAATTGATATATTCATAGTCAACCAAAATCAACTGCTGCTATGAGAAATCCAGTTCTTACCGGATGCCTTATCCTGTTATGCCTGTTCACCAGTCTAATAACCTATGCACAGGTAACCACTGCCACCCTGAGCGGCACCATCCAAAGTAAGGAAGGCAAACCATTAGCCGGTGCCACCGTGAAAATCGAATACCGGGAAGCCGGTATCAGTAAAGTAATCATCACCCAGAATAATGGCTCCTTCCAGGTGCCAAACCTTCGGGTGGGCGGTCCTTACAAAGTGACGGCTACTTTCGTCGGTTATTCAGAAAAATCGGAAGAGAACATCTTCCTGGAGCTGGGACAAAACACGGCCCTGGACTTACAGCTGGAACTCAGCTCCGCTAACCTGTCGGGCATCACCGTTACGGGCCGCTCCAAAATTTTCGATAACCAGCGTACCGGGGCCTCTTCCAATATCAGTTCGCGGCAGTTACGTCAATTGCCAACCATCTCCCGCTCCGCGGATGATTTTACCCGGCTGACACCTTCCGCCTCCGCGACGATCAACGGCACCTCTTTCGCCGGCCGCAACGGGCAATACAATAACTATTCGCTCGATGGCGCCGTATTTAATAATCCATTTGGCCTGGATGCACCTACACCCGGCGGACAAACAGGCGCTCAACCCATTTCCCTGGATGCGATCGACCAGATACAGGTAAACCTGGCGCCCTACGATGTAACCCAGGCGGGCTTCACCGGCGCCGGCGTTAATACCGTTACCAAGTCCGGTACGAATACTTTCGGTGGCACGGTGTACGGTTTTTACCGCAACCAGGGCATGACCGGCAAAAAAGTGGACGGTAACAAAATCGCTGTACCTGATCTCACACAGCTACAGGCTGGCTTTGCAGTGGGAGGCGCCATTGTTAAAAACAAACTATTCTATTTCGCCAACTTTGAAACGGAACAACGAGATGATGCTGCCAGCAGCTACGTGGCACGTACCGCCAGCAACGGCGACAACAATAATACTTCCCGCGTATTGGAATCAGACCTGGTAGCTGTAAGCGATATCCTGCGGGACAAGTTCAACTATGAAACCGGTCCCTGGCAAGGCTTTAATCTCAAGCAAAAAAATTATAAATGGTTAGCAAAACTCGATTGGGTGATCAACGAAAATCACAGCTTGTCTTTTACCTACAATGGACTGCAGGCAACTAAAGAAAAACCTGCGCACCCCAACGCCATCCGCGACCGTGGTCCTGATTACCAGACTTTACAATTCAGAAATTCCGGCTATGAGATCGAAAACAGATTGCAATCTTTCGGCGCGGAGTTAAAATCCAGTTTCGGCAACCATTACGCCAATAAGCTGAGGGCCGTATATACCACCTTCAAGGACAAACGGACGCCTTTCTCGGAGCCCTTTCCTGTACTGAATATCACCAAATACGGTACTATGTACATTGTGGCCGGGCATGAGCCATTTTCTATCAACAACCGGCTGAACCAGGATGCCTTCCAGGTAACAGACAATTTCAACATCATCCTTCCCAAACATACTATTACCGTAGGAGGGTCTTATGAGTCCTTTAAATTCGGAAATTCGTTTAACCTCACCGGCTATGGCGCCACCCTTTTCAGCGACGCGGATATCCAGGTTTTCAAAGACAGTGTTCCGGCCAGCGGCAAATATGTTTTTGGTGCATACCCGCTGGATGTGGATGTAGCAGCAGCAAGAGCCGCAGGCGCCGCCGATAAATGGAACTGGTATTATATCACTGTGGCACAGTTATCAACATATCTGCAGGATGAATGGAAAGCCACCGATAACCTGCGCGTTACCTTCGGCCTCCGGATGGATATTCCGCTTTATATGAATTCCTCCTTTCAATCGCCGGATGGCAAAAAAACTTCTCCTACCATCCCCAATAACGATGACCTCACCCTCTTCGATGAACACGGAGAACGGGTTACAAACGGCCAGGGAAAACAACTGGACAATACCCGGCTTCCTTCCTCCAAACCCCTGTTCTCCCCGAGGATCGGTTTCAACTGGGATGTGAAAGCCGACAAAAGCCTGCAGCTGAGAGGCGGTTCCGGCCTCTTTACCGGCCGTTTCCCATTTGTTTGGATCGGTAACCAGATCGGCAACCCCACCTCCGGTTTTTATTGCGCCACCGACCGCGATTTTAAATGGCCGCAGATCTGGCGCACCAATATCGGTGCCGATATCAGGGCCGGACTGGGAACTATTTTCAGCGTAGACGTAGCCTATTCTAAAGATGTAAATGCCATGATGGTAAGGAACTATAAGCTGGGTACGCCTACTGGCTCATTGAACAGTGGCATCGGTGATACGCGAAGCGTATACAAAGACACCGATAAAGGAGCCGTGAATGCGTATATTTTCACCAATACAAAAACAGGCGATCAGTTCAACACCAGCTTCACCGTTCAAAAAACGTTCGCCAATAACCTGTTTTTATACGGCGCCTATAATTACCTCGTGTCGCGCGATGCAAGCTCCATTTCAGCAGAAATCAGCGGTGACGCATTCGACCGGAACCCCATTCTCAATAATGCCAACGAAGCCAGGAATACACCTTCCCTTTATGGAAATACTCACCGCTTCGTAGTGGCTGCCAGCAAAAAGTTCAACTACGGAAAAGGTAAATATGCAACAACCGTTTCCCTCTTCGGTAACTGGAGCAGCGGTAACCGCTTTGCCTATATTTATGGAGGCGACATCAACAACGACGGCACTACCAGCAACGACCTGCTCTACGTTCCCAAGAACAGCGAAATCGACTTAATGCAGTTTGCACCGCTTACAGACGTAAACGGGGTAGTACAGAATGCAGCCGCCCAGAAAGCGGCGTATAAAGCATTCATCGAGCAAGATCATTACCTCCGGAGCCGGAGAGGCATGTACACAGAAAAATATGCAGGAGTAAGCCCCTGGTTCAGCCAGGTGGATATGCGCGTATTACAGGACTTTTACTTTAAGAGCGGAGAGAAAATCCGGACCGTTCAGATTAGCCTGGATGTAGTTAACCTCGGTAACCTGATCAGCAGCAAATGGGGTGTCCGGAAGTATGCCAGCAACTCTGGTTATTTCCAGCCAATATCCGTAACCGGCGTAACCAATGGCGTGCCTACTTACCAGTTCGATCCTTCTTTGAAAGAAACGTTTATTGCCAGTCCGGATTTGTTAAGCCGCTGGCAAACACAGCTGGGGTTGCGTTTTATATTTTAGCGGAGTATATTGATATAGTCCGCAGGTTATTATTCTTGCGGAGATATTTATTCTTCTAGCTCATCGAAAGCTTATTTGTAGCTCAAAATTGGGGTGTTTTGAGCTTTATCAGGATACCTTTTGAACCTAAAATCCCAAATTATTCAATAAAAAGTGCGTTGTTTTTTAGCTAAAAAACAACGCACTTTAATAAGAGAAACTTCAACGCTTACTTTTATTTTGGGGTAATAACAATGAATGTCCGGCCGGTAGCAAGTCACTATTACTCTATCAGAAATTTAACAGACAGGTAGTAATATTGATCTGTTACCGGCTTATAGTAGAAGTTTTCTTCAGATATGGATTCAGGTGAGGTAAGATCTGTCACGGTAATGGCCGCGCCTATTTTTTTATTGATGGCCTTCGCAATGGTGGCAGCCTTTTCTTTGCTGTCGCTGAAGGCAGTAGCATACAGTTTTTCGCTGTCTTTAACAGGCTTATATTTTAATCGGGTGCTTACGATAGTCACCACCACTCCATTTGCCAGCTTAACAACTTTTAGAAGCTCTTCTTTGTTACGGGTTTCAAATGTGTATAAGCTGCCTTCCCTGTAATATTGCAACGCCTGGTATCCCATCTTATCTTCTTTGAACCGGCTTTCTTCAAAGCCTGCCGCTTTGGCTTTGGCCAAAAAAGCGTTCTTAAGATCTTCAAAAGCTTTTTTCCCTTCCCCTTCTCCATATTCGGCTGCTATTGCAAAATCTACCAGGTAGGATTCAATCTCCCTGTCTATTTTGGCAACGCCCCTGACTTCAATGGAACTCTCTTTTCCCTGTGAATGGCTGTTCAATGCTGCAAATAGCATCATTGCGGCCAATAATATTTTTTTCATTGGTTTTATTTTTGAATTACCGGAGAATAACTTCCTACGCTATCGTAAAGATCAAAGAGGCAGCAATCATCCATACGCCTACAATAATGCCCAATATGCCGAGCTTGCCTTGTTTGGGAGCAATTTTCGCCCGGATCTGCACCGCTTTTTCCATCGCCTTTTCACTTTTGGAGAGGAATAATTTGGTGATGAGCGGGTATCCGAGTAAAAAACCTAAGCAGGCTTCTACCAGGCTGCCAGCTGTCAATGTGGTCCACCAAATAGGCGCGGCGGTAAGCCAGCCCATATGGAGTACGGCGGTTACTACACCCCAGATCCCCCAGAAGCAGAAAATAATGCCTATCCATCCCTGGTAGGGTTCTACTTTTTCCAGCAGTTCCTTTGCATTGGGTTTCCTGGATAGTATCAGGGAAGGGACAGCAATGATGCTTAATAAGATCAGAGAGATTCCGTAAATCATGGTGATTAATTTTTAGTATTAGAAATGAAAATTGCAAAAATGATGAACAGCATTACCAGGCCCGAACCGGTAAACAGGTACCAGGGAATCTTGGCCTGTTTTTTTAGTTCGCGGGCTTTTGTATGTAAGTCCGGAGGCATGGCGTTGCTGGCTAATACCTGCCGGCAAGTGCTGCAAATACTGTAAGTTTTTTTATAAATGGGGAAGACAGGTATCCAGAACACATGAAGGTAAACGCAGTTCGTTTGTATGTGCAGACTTTTCCGCTGCGAACAATGATTGCAGGAGTGCTGATACACTGGCTGCAGGCCGATCTTTTTTTCCCTCATTCCAAAAAAAACTATCATCCCGTTTTATTTGAAACAAAGGTATACCGGCACATGCCGGGCAACAACATGGTTTTCAGTGAAAATCAATACCCTGTTTTCAGGGGGTTAGCTGAGTAGTCCCAGCTTTACAGCATACCTGGTGAGGCCTGCCAGGTTGCGTACTTTTAATTTCAGGATAAGTGTTTTGCGGTAGCTTTCAATGGTATGCTTGCTTAAAAAGAGTTTATCGGCAATTTCCTGGGTGGTGTATTCTTCTGCAATTAATTTCAGCACATCCTTTTCCCGCGAGGTCAGCATTTCAAGGGTTTCTTTTTCCTTGTAGAAAGCACTGTTGAGGTAACCCTGTTTTACAGCGTCTGAAAAGTACTTTTCACCTTTCAGGATCATCTTTATCGCTTTAAGAAATTCATCGGAATCTGCATTTTTTGATAGGAAACCATCCACATGGTGCTGAATAAGGGCATCAATCATATTATTGTCGGTGTGCATGCTCACCACCAGTGTGCAGATTTCCGGCCGTGTTTCTTTAATATGATTATTCAGCGTGATGCCATCCACATCCGGCATGCTGATATCTGTGATTACCAGGTCTACCTGTTCATCCGGATGCTGGTCCAGGTAATTCATCACCAGCTTGCCATTATGCGCATAATACAGGATATGCAGGTTTTCGTCCTTTTCTATCAGCCTGATAAGACCTTCCAGGAATAATTTGTGATCATCTGCTAGAATAATATTATGCTTCATACCATTCTGGTTTTAAGGATATTTCAATATCTATTACGGTGCCCTTCGACGGAAAGGAGTCAATAGAAAGCACCCCATCAAATAATTTTAACCGCTCCCGTATATTCTGAAACCCAATACCATATTTGGTGGTTTCTACAGGAAAACCTTTGCCATTGTCTTCAAACAGCAGCTTTAGCAAACCATCCATCTTTGTCAGTTGTATTTCAACTTTCGACGCCTGGCTATGCTTTTGGGTATTGGTGATCAGCTCCTGCATGATCTTATAGATTTCCACTTTCAATGTGGTGCCAATCAGGTCTATTTCTTCCCTGGGATAAGCCTGGAAAGATATTTTGGCGTTCCCCGGAACATCAAATTGCCTGAGATAACCGGCAATCAGTTCTGTAAACCCGGTATTATTGAACTTCTGCGGAATGAGATCATGCGAAAGATCACGCACCTGGTGATAGGTGTCGTCAATCTGTTTTATCACCTCTTTTATCCCGGTCACATTATTTTGATTGGCAAGGCGAAGCTTAATGGCGGCAAGGTTACCGCCAATGCTGTCATGCAGTTCTTCCGCAATACGTTTCCGTTCTTTTTCCTGCCCGCTCACAGAGGCTTTCAGCAACGCCAGTTCCTTATCTTTTAACAGTACCGCTATCTTTTGCTGATTCACTTCATCCATGGTGGCATTCAGCTTGCTTTGCGCCTGCAACTTCTGGTAATACATATACAGCAGGCCGATAACAGGTAACAGGATCACCAGGAATCCTATTAACAGGCTATATTTTATTGTTTTTTGATGTTGCAGTTCATTTTCTTTATTTAAAATCTCTTTTTCTTTCTGAACGGTCTGATATTTTATTTCCAGCTCATTGATCTCTTTTTTATTTTGCAGATCCAGTATTTCCCTGGAAATACCCATGTACTGCGTCATGATGGCATAGGCATTTTTATAGTCGCCAGTGGCTGCGTGCACAGCTCGCAGGCTATTCAACACTTTTAGCTGCGCCTTCATGTCGTTCCATTGAATGGCATTTGCATATACCATGGAAAGTAATCTTTTGGCATCTTCATATTCTTTCTCAGCAATAAGAAGATCACCCAATCTTTGACCTGCGTTAATATATAGATCAAAAAACTGGTTGGCGGCTGCGTGGTTTTTTACTTCGTTGTATATAGAAAATGCTTCTTCTGTATGCTGACTAAGCTCCGCAACAATACCCAGGATCAATTTTGTTTGAAGCTCGTTTTTTAACTGGTGTGCCTGCCGGAAAAATACGATCGCCTTCTCTGCATAGGCTTTTGCCTTCACGAGATCTTTTCTCTCCAGGTAGATGATGCCCAGTTGTTGATACGCAATATGTATCAGTTGCTCATCATGGGAGGTACTCAGCAGGTCGTTATATGCCTCAATGGCTTTGTTGTGTTCATTCCGGGCAAAATATACATTTGCGATACCCAGTTTATTTTCGTTGACAGCAGCACTGTTGTTCAATGCTTCTGCATACCGGATGCCTTCAAGGTAATAGCGTAGCGCCTCATCATACAACCCCTTTTCGCTGTAAGCTTTCGCTAAGGTGTGGTACAGGGTGGATTGATAGGCGAGCTTGTCACGGGCCTTTATATCACTATTGTTTAGCGCGTCGATCATCTGTTGGGAATAAAAGATAACCGAGTCTGTAGTTCCATGAGCAGCATGAAATGCTGTTAAAGGCTCCGTGGCAAGCATTTTTGCTTTAATATCACCGGCATGCCTTAGTCGCTGCAATAGCGAATCCGGGGTTTTTACAGGAAGTTGACCAAACCCCACAAAGCCTCCCTGGCTTTGCGCCACGCAGGAAAAAGAAATTATAAGAAGACATATAAAAAGCAGCTCCCTTTTATTCATTCGCTTCATGCTGATATAATACCGTTGGGTTTTGTTTCATACATGAAGGTAATAATATAATTAAATAATTCATTTTTTGAAGACAGAAGGCAATTAAACCGGTCATCTACCTGATCAACTCCCGCAGTTTCTCCTGCAAGGCTAATCCCCTTAAATCCTTGGCAACGATCCTGCCATCGCGGTCAACCAGGATATTCCAGGGGATGCCCCGCACGTTGTAATATTTTGCAATGGCATTTTCCCTGCCTTTCAGATCAGACAACTGCGTCCATGGCAATTGATCATCTTTGATGGCCTTCTTCCACTTGCCGGCATCAGTATCCAGGGAGATGCCTACGATTGTAAACCCTTTGGATTGGTAACTATTGTATGCTTTCAGCAAATTAGGATTCTCGGCGCGACAAGGCCCGCACCAGCTCGCCCAGAAATCTATCAGTACATATTTTCCTTTGAAACCGGAAAGGGAAATTTCCTGTCCGCTGCTATCGGCTTGAGATAAATCTGCAATCATGGCGCCTTCGGCACTTCTTTTCATCAATGGTAACATCCCTGCTATTCTTTTGCCACTGGGCGTTCCACGGATTATTTCCGGCAGCGATGCATAAAGCGGGTAAACGGTATTATATTTGGGACCCGTCATATCTTCCGCCATATCCTTTACCAGTTGCAGGGAAAATAAACTGAGAGGATGTTTCTCTACGTAGTCCTTAACACTCGCCGTATACCGGCTTCTTGCCAGGGTAAGCAGTTGTTCTCCTATTTTGGGCCTTTCCTCTTGTGAGGCATCCGTGAGTTGTTGCAGCAATTCCTTTTGCCGCGGACTAAGTTCCCTGGTAGTTGCATAAAAGGCATTGGCTTCATCCTGGATATCGGAGCCCTCTAATGTGAAATTTGGCAACGAATCGATATTAGCTGATAACTGCAGGTACCCGATATCGGAGAAGAAGCTAAGCTGTTCACCTTTTGGCAGGATGGTGGCGTTCACCCGCTGTGGCTCGGGCATTTCAGCGAGCCAGGTGAATTTGCCGTTGTGGATAGACACCGTATCGTTTTGGTAACTATTGTGGTTGTAATATTTAAAAACAATGATGCTGTCGTTCTCACCTTTTATCTCTCCATCCATTCGCATATTGTGTCCCTGGTCAAAGATTTCCATCAGGGTGTTCATCAGGTCCCTGTTGCGTTTGTTTTTGGCGATTATTTTACCATCAGGATCTATGAGTACATTCTGCGGGATTCCCTTGATACCATATTGAATGGCAGCCTCATTATTTCTTCCTTTCAGGTCAGACACCTGTTGCCAGGGCATATTATCATCCCGGATGGCTTGTATCCATTGAGGGCGGTGCAGCGAATCGTCCATCGATACGCCCAATACGGTGAAGCCTTTATCTTTGTAGGCATTGTAGGCACGCAGTACGTTGGGATTTTCTGCACGGCAGATCCCGCACCAGCTGGCCCAGAAGTCAACCAGCAGATATTTACCCCGGAAGGAGGAGAGTTTGATGGCATTGCCATCTGTATCTGCCTGCGTAAAATCCGGAGCGGGCGAACCCACCATTATTTTCCTGACATTAGCGATCTGTTTTGCCAAAGCTTTTCCATCTGCCGAATTTTTAAACCCTGGGCTGAGCGCTTCGAATAAGGGAGTAACCGTTTCAGGATCTAAAGCTATACGGTAACTATAAACCATGTCCCAGGAGGCATAGGCGTCCGGATGCTGCCTGATGATACCCGCTACTTCCTCATCAAATTTCTTCCTTACCTGTTCCTGCTCCGCATTAATAGCCAGCAGGGAATCTTTCAGTCCACGGTTGAAATAAGCTCTTGTATTCAGGGAGGTAAAAGTTTTTGCATACTTATTTCCATGTTGAACAAATTCATCCAGGACAGCGGTATTGGGGCTGCCTTTCACAGTAGCTGAATCCAGGGAACCGGTTGTGTGGATGTCTACTGTTCCGGGTTGCAGGTAGAAATTTCGTGAAACATACTTGCCACCCGGTGGCATCATGTACAGCTTTGCAGATACCGGCCTGCTCAACTTGCCGCTGAAGGTGAAATGTCCATCCCTTTGCAGCGTAGCGGAATCAGTTGCCCGCTCTTTATCATTCAACTCGTATTGAAGATAAAGTTTGACAGGGTACTGCGGGGCGGTTATCTGCCCCTTTAGTATGAACGGCTTTGCTTGTCCGGATTGTGCCTTTGCTACGACCGTTCCGGTCATGAGCAGGGCAGCAGGCAGCCATTGCCTGAATAATTGATAACGCATCATATGTTTGGTTTTTACCTGGCGCTAGAAATATCCTTTGTTTTGATCCAGGTTTCGATTAGAATTAATGGCAGATTGCGGAATGGGATAAAGCACATCTGTCGACTGCCACTGACCTCCTTTGAGCTGCGATAATACTTCATCCGCCCTGGAGATAGCAGGGTTATTGATGCCGGGTAATCTTTTCAGATCTAACCAGCGATGTCCCCATTCGCAGAAGAATTCAACGCGGCGCTCATGTTCAATAGCCGCCATCAGCGTGGCTTTGTCGCTGGCCTTCGTGTTGGATAAACCTGCTCTTAACCGGACGCTATTAAGATCGGCTGCTGCCTGTAGGTAATTGGATTGTTGTGTACGGGCTTCAGCGCGGATTAAAAACTGCTCCGTCAAACGCAATACCTGGTTATATTCCACTGCGCCAACACCTGCCATATACCTGTATTTTGCAGGGTAGGGATAGTTAATACCCCCATAGCCTTTATAGCCAACCCAGCTGGTTTTTCGCCTGTCACCGGGTTCAAAATTATTATAGAGGCTGTCGTTGATTACAAATTTAGGCGTTGTACTGAATGAAGAAGGAACGAAGTTGTTGGCGATCCAGGAACTGCTGATACCATTTACAAATTGAAGGATGCCTTCTTTGTTATTGGCTAAGAACACCTGGTTGAGGGAGTCGTTCATACCAAACAATCCCGGGTTGTTAATGACGGCAGTAGCCATGCTTTCAGCCAGTTGCCATTTCCCCCTGTAAAGATATACCCTGGCCAGCAAAGCATTGGCAGCCCAGGTAGTAGCGCGTATACGCATGCCGCCATAGATATCTAAGGTAGCAGGCAATACTTTTTGCGCATCTGTAAGATCCCTTTCTATCTGGTCATAAACGGCATCCACGTTATCGCGGGGTTGCGTGGTGGTACTGTTTACATCAGTAGACAACACTAATGGCACGGCGCCATATTCATTCACCAGGTAAAAGTAACACAATGCCCGCAGGAACCTGGCCTCACCGGCAGCCCTTTGTTTGTATGATTCAGATAGGGGCGATTCAGCCATCCCGGTGATAACAGAATTGGCGATGTACACATTTTTATACATGGTACTCCACAAACCATCTACGTAGTAGATCATCGGAGTTAAGGAGTTATTCGTAAAATCATCGTAATAATTCATGGCATATGCGTACGTTTCATCGGCCGACATGCTATTGAACACGGTAACGGAAGTACCCAAATCATTGCCAGGATTCGGATTCGCCACACTGGCATATAACCCTATCATGGCTGCTTCCGCCGTAGTTGAATCCAGGAATACACTGTTGGAAGCCAGCTGGTCTTTGGGCGGCCCTATCTCGATCAGTTTCTTACAACCATTCAGGAGCGATGCGGCCAATAACACGATACAAGTATATAAAAAGCGTAGTTTTTTCATTTCCCTATTGTTTAAAGTGAGCAATGGATACCAGCGGCAATTTGTCTTAACGGCGGCAATACTGCCCCGGCGGTTTCAGGATCAAATCCCAGGTAACGGGTGATGGTAAACAGGTTTTGCGCCCTGATAAATGCCCCGGCCGATTTTAACCGGATCGCCTTTGTCCAGGAACCTGGAAGCTCGTAAGAAAGGTTCAGGTTTTTAAGTCTTATAAAACTGGCGTCTGAATAGTTTCCATCGGAAAACAGGTAGTAATTTTTATAGGCATAAGTAGCGTCACTGCCAGACAACGTAGATGGCTTGAAGCCATCAGTAATGATTTTGTCGTCCTGGTTGGACAATCCACCCGGTTGCATTCCTACTGCGGAGCGAACGGAAGATTTAATTTGTTTCACGAACTGTAACAGGATATCCAGCTGAAACCTGCCGAGTTTGAGCGAGTTACTGAACCCGCCATAGAAATCGGGAATACTGGCCGATATAATCTGGTAGTCTCCATTAGCTGTTTCTAATAAACCGGTTGTAAATTTCCCATCCTTGTTGAGATCTGCGATGGTAGCAATTCCATCTTTCAGGCCAGTATAATGATAGCCGTTATAAGTGTTGATGGGCTGTCCCTCAATAAACACATAAGCATAGGCGGTTGTTTTTAAACCCGGGAAGGAAATGAGTTTATTGCGGGGGATGGTAATATTAAAAGAACTGCTCCAGGAGAATTTTTTATGGTTGATATTCTTTGTTTTCAACTCAAATTCCCATCCGGAGCTTTGCAGCAATGCCGGCATATTACCGATAAAGGAAGAAAATCCCGATTGGGAAGAGAGGGGAGCAGTCACCAACTGGTTATCAGTACGGCTGGAGAACCAGGAAGCCGAAAGGAAGAGCTGATCCTCTATGAATCCGGTTTCTAAGCCAATGTCCAATTTGCGGTTGGACTCCCATCCATAATTGGGATTGGCGCTTCGCAAAGGATAAATTCCTGCGCTGCCATATTGATAAAAAAGATTGCCATAGGACGACAGGTATCCGTAGTCCGGGATCTGGTCATTGCCCGTTGTTCCATAGCTGGCCCTGAGTTTACCGTAGCTTAACCATGGAATGGCTGTTTTTATCCACTGCTCACTGCTGAAAATCCACCCTGCACCAACGGAGCCGAAATTACCAAATTGACGGTTCGGACCAAAACGGGAGGAGCCATCCCTGCGGCCGGTGAGGTTGAACAGATACCGATCTTTCAGTACATAGTTGATGCGTCCAAATGCGGAAACGTATTTGTATTCTTTAAAGCTGCTGCTTTTGAAGGTGATATCAGAAGCTGCTGTCCAGGAGCTCATCAGCTTATCGTTAGAGAAGCCGGTGGCCCTTACATAATATGGCTCTGCAAAGCTGGATTGTTGCCAGGTACCACCCACCAGCACGTTCAGTGTACCCTCACCCAGCGATCTGTTGTAAGTTAGTTGTGGCTCCACGATATAGGTTTCAATATAGTCGGATGTGTACGTAGCGGCTGATTCACCTGAGCCGCTGTTCGGGTCCAGAGAGGTTTTAGGAAGATATGTTTCGTTTGTTTGGGCTATTTTATTATACCCAAGACTCACTTTTGCGTCTAATCCTGCGAGTATCGTATATCGTAAAGTGGCATTCGCCAAAAGGTTATCCGACTTGAACCTGGCCGATTGCAACAGGTAGGAATCAGGATTGGTGAATCCTCCTGTCCAGTTTAAACTGCCATCCGGGTTATGCACGGGATAGTTGGGCGGTAATATGTACACCGACCGGGTAATGTCGCTGGCCACCTGGTTATTGGATTCTTTGGTATACATGGCCGAAGCGCCCAGCGTGAATTTACCATTGCGCGACGTATTGTCTATACTCAGGTGGGATGAATAGCGGTTGTATCCCCAGTCGCCGGGAAATACCGTCGTTTCACGCCGGAAGGTATTGGAAAAGCGGTAACGCAAATATTGACTGCCACCTGAAAATGCGCCGGTAACCTCTGTTTGATTGGCGGTATTGCCGATATAATCTTTCTGGAAATTCCTGGATTTGGTTGTATCCCAGATAGTGAGATCGGGAGCGTTTGAAAAACCGGGTGTTATTTTATCATTGGCGAAAGCGGTTCTCCGCATAGCCAGGTAATCGGAAAGATTCAGCATCGGTAAATAGTTGGTGACTTTACCGGCGCCTGTATAAATATTGAAATCGAAATGTGGTTCGGAGGTCTTGCCTTTCTTTGTGGTCACGAGGATAACACCATTGGCGCCCCTGGAACCATAGATAGCAGTAGCGTCGGCATCTTTCAATACAGATATCTCAGCGATATCGGCAGGATTGATGGAGTTCATAGGGTCTATGTCACCGGAGGCTCCTGCACTGGCAAATGGCGTTTCCACGAATGGCACTCCGTCGATAATGAATAGCGGCATACTTTTGTTGCCGGTGGGTAGCGGGATGGATTGCTGTTGACGGATGGAAATATTCATCTGGCTGCCAGCGTTACCACTGGAACGCGTGATGAAAAGTCCTGGTACATTCCCCTGCAATGCTTCGAGCACGTTACTTACAGGCTGCCGCTCAATGTCTTCCGCTTTCACACTGCTAACACTGCCTGTATTAAAACGTTGTGTGGTGGTGCCGTAAGCAATAACCTGCACTTCATCCAATTTAGAAACAGAAGGAGGGAGTATTAAATTAAAACCGCCTGAACCGGAAGAGATGGATTGACCGGTTTTAAGAGCAGTGCCGTCAGTTTTGCCAGCGGGGTAAGACACTACAACAGCATTGGTGGCGGAGGTCATTTTTAATTCTATACTACCATATCCAATCCTGCTGATCACTAAAACATCGCCTGCATTAACGTTGATGGTAAACGAGCCATCAGTCTTTGTTGCAGTACCCGTTCTGGTGCCTTTGATAACGATGCTGGCGCCGGGGAGCGCTTCCCCGTCGCGGTTAAGAATAACGCCGCTGAAAGGAAATGTCGCAAGCTCACCAACCGTTGTAACCTTATTTCCGGTGGGCTGCGCTGCAACCGGATATATGCTAATGGTTTTGCTGCTAATCAGGTACTTTAAAGGCTGGTTCCGGAACACCTCTTCAAGGAACTGTAACAGCGGCTCGTTATTGGCCGTAACGGTAACAGGTTTGGCTGCTGATAGATCAGTTTCCTGGTATAAAAACAGGTAGCCGGTCTGTTGTTTTACAACAGAGAAAATTTTTTCGAGCGATACATTTTTGCCCGAGAAGTTTACATTTTGAGAAAATCCAATGGCCGATACGTTGAGAAAAGCGGCTGTAAGAAAAAATGCAGTTAGTTTCATTACTAACAAGATTTTGGTGACTTGACGGATACCCCCACGGGAGGGCCATCCACAAAAAGCAGTTTTTGTCATACCTTTGGAACTGTTTTAGGTGCTTAATAAGCAGTCTGTGCAGACTTTGTTTTGAATGTTACCTAAACTACCCGGCCAATGATGTTTCCCCATCATTGGCTTTTCGTTTTGAGTAAGGAATTGTATATGCTGGCCCTTTTAAGAGGGAATTGCCGGGATAATTGTTCAATATATTCATCGTCCGGAAAGCAGATCAATGCATACACGGATCTGTTCCGGTGGTTGGCTGCCGGCAAAGTATATATCATATTTCGGCTGACAGGGATTTATTTACTTTTCTCCTATGACCAATGTTCTGTTCTTCAGTTCCACATGCAGGCCGAATCCCTGCAGAAAGCGAATCAAATCAGTTAATTGAACGCCCCTGTCCATTTCTCCTTTCAATTTCCTTGTTGGAATAGCTCCTTCATATTTAACCTCAATATCGTACCATCGTTCAATGTCTTTCATGATGGATTGAAACGACCTGCCCGTGAAGTTGAAAATGCCTTTCTTCCAGGCCAGCACGTGTTCCAGGTCGGCGCCGGAATTAATGGTGATGGTGGTGGTGTTATCCGGCTGTAAGGCTTGCTGACCAGGACGCAGCGTTACCGCCTGGTGCGTAAGCTGCTGGTCGGATGATGCAGCAGCAGCTGCTATATTACCCGCCAACACCCTGACCTTACCCTCCACCAGCGTGGTGGCAATGGTGCCTTCGTTGGTATAAGCATTGATGTTGAAACTGGTGCCTAACACTTCAACGGTGGTTTTCCCGTCAACATCCACGATGAAAGGCATTTTGGCGTTTTTCGCCACTTCCATATACACTTCCCCTTTTACTTTTACTTTTCGCTCATTCCCTGTAAATGCAGCCGGGAAGGTAATAGCACTTGCCGCGTTAAGCCATACGGTTGTCCCATCAGGAAGCGTGAGGCGGTATTGCCCGCCGCGCGGGGTGGACATGGTATTCATCATCACTTTGCCTTCGGAGTGGCCCTTAACATCGTACATAATTTCGCCATTGGCTGTTTTAACAACCGAAGAATTACCCTGTTGGGCAATGGCGCCCCTGGCAGCGCTATCTAGTGTAATAGCGGTTCCATCTGATAAAGTAAGCAGTGCTTTATTTGATCCGGGTAAAATATCAGGAGCGGGCATTGTTTTTCCTTTTACGAAATCCCCTGCCGTCTTTTTGGAGGTCGTATAAAGATAAGTACCGGCCCCAAACAGAATCAATACCGCAGCGGCCCAGCCCCATTTCTTCAGGGAATGCATACGAGGTACAGGACGCGCATCTGGGAGGGATTGGTCAGCATAAATCCTGGCGGTTACCGCCTGTTCAATACGGGCAATTTCCTGCGAAAAATCCTGTTGATTGTTCTCCCATAGTGGCCAATCCTGGTCCAGCATCCGCGCTACCATGTCCTTATTAGCCGGATCTTTGAGCAGGTCAGCGAAAACAATACGCTCCTCTTTGCTCAGGTTTCCCTGGGCGTATCTGTCAAAATAATATGTCAGTTGCTCTTCAGTCATTGTAATCAGTAATAAAGACCCGGTTTAAAGGGAGGTAGGACGGGTCGGGAATAAAAAAAATCTGGTAACTATTTAATCATCTCTTTACAACAGGTTAATTAACGCCCATAGCAGGGTGATAATGATCCCGGCATTTCTTCTTAAATAAGTTCGCAGGAAAACCAGTGCCTCCACCATATGCTCTCTCACCGTGCTTCTCGAGATCCCTAACCGCGCGGCAATTTCCTCATATGTTAACTGTTCATTGCGGCTTAACAGGAATACTTCTTTGCGTCGTGGCGGAAGGGATTCAATGGCCTGCGCCATGATGGTGGCCAGCTCTTTAGTCTCCAGGTCTGTTTGAGGATTGGTCAGCGCCTGATCGATTTGAGCCACATCCGGAGCAGCTGTTTCTAATAATCCGCGTTCAAACTGGGAGTTGACGCAGTTCCGGGCAACCACATATACATAGCCTGAGAAATTGCTGATATCCGGTAATTTGTGCCTGTTTTTCCAGAGGCGCAGGAAAACATCCTGGGCCACCTCTTCGGCCAGTTGAGGCGATTTAAGCCAATAAAGCAGGTAGGGATAGATTACCTGGGAATACTTTCTGACGATGCGGTTGAATGCCCGTTCATCCCCCAGTGCAACCAGTTTCAGTGTCTCCCGCTCATCCGGTTCCGTATTTAAATTATTGTTGCTCAATCTATACCGTTAACAGTTCGTCTTAAAAAATAATTTTGAAAATATGAGCTTTCGAAGGAGGGTATATCAAAAATGTCTGAACAGTTCTTTGACGCAATAATTCAGATGCCGGTTTCTTCCGGGTAATGCGCCGGATTATAATTTTTACTATCGCTTAATATGCGAGCACACGACTTAGTGAACGAAAATAGTTAATAATTTTTAGATTGGTCATTATCTTCTATCGGGGAAACGAGGCTGCGGGGGATGTTTGGTAAAAACTTTAAATGCTTAAATAAAATTTTAATGTTAAAATAGAGTCTATTTTGCAAAAAGCTATGAACAGAATTACATTGAAACCATTAGACGGAGTTATAATAAATGAAAGTAAGATAAGCTTTGGTCAAACAAAGAATGATCTTATAAGGTTACTTGGTAACCCGGATTACGAGGAAGAAAATCAGATTTTTTATAATAATTTGGATGTTAGATTTGATCTTGATAAGAATGGTTTACTGGAATTTATCGAATGTCAGGGACCCTATTCTGAAAATTCCGAATTCAATATTTATGGTATCAACCCTTTTAAACTTCCGGCTAATGAGCTTGTAACTTTGCTAACAAATAAAAATGACGGAGAAATTGATGACTTTGAAGTACCATATAGTTATTCTTTTTTAGAAATTTCTGTTGGAGTTTGGAGAGCAACAGTTCCCACTGATATAGCAGCTGCTATTGCTGAAATGAAAGCAGATGGCTCATATGAAGCAGCAAAAGAGGTAATGGATCAGGATCTGGAAAAGTCAGGATATTTTTGGACGGTGGCTGTTGGAAAGGTTGATTATTATAAAATATAAGATCTGGCATATGGAGCAGAGAATAATAATAAGCAGTTTTAAAAGGCAGATAGATAAAACGAAAAAAGAAGGAGTAAGTCAGGACGAAATCCATCAATATTATGATCTGATAAAGCAAAGCATCCAGGACGATATCAAAGACGGTTTTAAGGAAACAATTGCACGGAATCTCACAATAGGAATTGGAGTGCATTCCGGCGAATATCCTAAACATTTGATCTTGAATGATAGAAAAGAAGGATGGATGTTTATCACCCGTTATCTGTTGTGGCAGCAGCACATTTTACAAAAACTTTTTTCTTATAAAGAAGTAACGTCAAGGTCAGTAGGGCCAATTATCGGCTTAGCGGTTCTTTGGAATATGAACGATCTTGCGAAGCGCTCAAGAGACTATTTCCAATTGCTTTTTGAAGAGGATAAGGAAAAATATGAGCAAAAGGAAACGCATCATTTATTCATGGCGATCTTGTATGATTTAAACAAAACAAAAGAAATCAACCAGCAGCTGTATGCAGCTTTGCCGGAAGAGAATATTTATAAAAAGTTTTTGGATAATTGGTCAACAACAGATGAAAAGCCATTAAGCGGATTGCTTTTGGAGCTTTGTGATTTTCATATCTACAGCTCATTGGATTTAAAAGATAAATTCTCTGAGATCCTTTCGTTAAATTATATTCCATATGAAATCAGATTGATTGAAAAGATCAGAAATGGGCAGGGACTGATGAATGTTGAAATCGATCACCTGTTATTGAAAACGCAATTAGCGGACATCCCTGATGCTCCTTATGAATGGGATCTGTCAAAAGATGAGGTGTATCAGTTTTTACTAAAGAGAGAATAGTAGCTATGGTAATTCAATTCTGACCAGCATGAAAATTATTTATATAATTCCTGTTGCCGCGATACTGTTTTTGCTGTACTATGTGATATCAGATAACAGCGCCGGAGCGGAGAATGAACTCCCAAAAAGATTTGTGCAATACTAACCTTTTGATAGCTTGAAATCAATTAATAGTGGAGGGGCGACAATGAGCTTGTTGTTTGAAAGTACAGAAAATATTGAGTTTTGTTTAACACCCGAAAGCAACGTTATTATTTCCACCGTTCCAGACAAAAAAGAGAAAGACTTTTTTAAGATCAGCCCGGCAGGTCATGTAACTGATTCGTTAAAAATAAATGCCCGCCCTGAGGATATTGCATTTTTAAAGGGGTTCATTATAGATAAAGAGATGAACCGATACTATAAATGGAGCTTTAACAGTAGTAAATCACCTGTTGAAATTACCGGTCAGAATGCTGATTTTAAATGGGATACAGAAAAGCAAAGAAAACAGCTTGTTGAAATAGCTGAAAAATCAAAAGCGGTCTGTATAGATTATAAATATAACGCTCCTGCACCTCAAAAAGCAGTTGGTGAAGCCCTGCAAACTACCCAGGTGGTTACTGGTCATTAAAACACCGTGCATCAAATACCGGTACTTTCAAAAAATAAAACAGGGAAAAGTTCGTTTTTCGGGCGGAGGTGGCAATGCCGCTGGCCATTCGGAAATGCTCTTTCAGGGAAACCTATATACGGATGTGGTTTTTAAAAAAGATACGCTCAGGCTGAAAGAGTTTATGTACCTCAATGAAGAATGGCATACCTCGAATGTTGAGATAGATGGAAAAAACATTGGTGCGCTTTCTAAAAATAGGGAACAACCGGTAGAAAGGATTAATGGCTACATGTATTATTCAAATGAAAGATTACAGTATGCACTGTTTACCAATAATGATAAGAAGATCTATCTGATTAAATAGTGTCCTTTGCATGGTAAAAGAGAAAATCAAATAAATTAAACATGAAAGCAAAGCTTATTGTATTTGTGGCTATCCTTATCTTAACCTCGGTGAAAACCTTTGCTGGCTGGTATCGTACCTACAATTATACAGGGTTTATTGACAGATATCCGGTTACTTTATCGTTTCAGGTTAAAGATGGGTATTTTGGTGAGCCTGCAAGAAAAAGCTATAATATTATCGGGGTTTATAAATACAATAACGTTAATACTCCTATAAGACTTGAGGGAATTTTTGACGAAAACACTAAAGCGGTTCAAATGTATGAAATTAGGCCTAATGACAAGGTTTCTGCTACTTTTCAACTCAATTTTTCAACTCAAAAATTAGCGGGCACCTGGAGCAATGGAAAAAGTAAATTGAAGGTTGATCTCCAGCTTGTGGACAAACTGAGTGATCTGTCAGATGAGGAGTTTGATAATATCGAGATCCTTCAGTTTCCATCTTTGAAGCATTACTATTTTATCGGCATTTATGTTAAAAAGAGCAAATCTACCGAGGCACACATGCGTGCATTGAAAATCGTAAATAAGGGGAATAATAAAATCTTTCAAACACTTAATTTCGAAAATATTGAGACGCCCACAGGCAATGTCATGACCATTATCTATGATAACATTACGACAGGCAAAGGCAATGATTTTCTTGTTTCAAATCAGATTGGGAGGGTGGGCGGATACCTCCGTGTGGATTATAATGAGAAAGAGAAACAATTTATTTTAAATCCGGAGCCGGTTGCAGAGGGGGTAAATAGTGTAAAACAGCCTTACTCAACATTTCCAAAAATGGTAACGCTGCGCCATAATCCAATTCATCATATTCAAGTCCCAGTAATCTAATGTTGCTGTAGTATTCCTGGTGATGCTGGTAGTAGTACTTTTCTGATTGTATAAACCATGCCTTGGGACCAAGGTGCTGAGCAAGAAACCATTTTTCAAGTAATCTCCCGCTTCTGCCATTACCGTCATTCCAGGGGTGTATTTTTACAAATACAAGGTGAATCATGCTCGCGAAATAAAATGCAGCCGATATATCAAGTTGGTGCTGTAAAAGGGTAGAAATGTCCTCGTATAACTTGTCCATTTCGGAATTAACGAGAAAAGGAGATGCCGCTACATATTCAATCCTGCCCTCATCAGTCGTGACATACATGTTTTGATTTCTGAAGCGTCCCAGCCAGCTTTTAGCTACAATGTGTTTGGCTAGTATAGTATGAGCTTTGGGAATATTTTCTTTGTCAGGAATACTTTCTTTGGCAAACTGGTAGGCGAGATACAGGTCATCAATCTTTCTTGTATAATCTGGCGAAAATTCAATGCCAAATCTTTTGTGTTTGATATATGAGTCCAGCTCGATGGTTTCTCCTTCTATTTTACTTGAATATACAGATGCTACCGAGGTATAAAAACTGAAATCAGATGTGGATAATTCTGCATCTTCTAGCCTTGAAAAAGCATCCGACAATACCTTTGCATCAATTTCTTTACTGAAACTCTCCAATAAATCACCTTTTAATATTTGAAGCTGGTAAGTATTCATGTGATGTAAAGAATGGTTAAATAAAATCAGATTTGTAATAGTTTGAATATAGCGATTCTACTACAAACAAAAAAGCCGCTCTTATAGGAGCGGCTTTCTTGAATTTAGCCTTGATGCATTGTACCCCGGAACGGAGTTGAACCGTCACTCGCATTGCTGCGAACGGGATTTTAAGTCCCGCGTGTCTACCAATTCCACCACCAGGGTCTGTAGGGAATAATCAGAGCGAAAGACCGGGCTCGAACCGGCCACCCCGACCTTGGCAAGGTCGTGCTCTACCAAATGAGCTACTTTCGCATTATTAATAAGAACTTTTTTTGTTGGGATTGCAAAGATAGGAATCTTTTTGAAGCTGCAAAATTTTTTTAACGTTGAATTAAAATATTTTACGAATGCCTTTTTTTTAAACTGCATCAAGGATTCAGCTCATAGCCGTATTTCACCATCCCTAACAACTCTTTCCCTTTGCCATAGCACGTTTCACTCAAAGGTAATCCATTCGGCTGATATTCATACTGCCAGATTGTATACGACGACGTTTGTGCGTTAACGGTAGTCATCTTCACCAGCTTTCCCTGCGCATTATACTCAAAAATATAGTCCGGTAACATACGCTTCTTCGCAGGCTGATAACGGTACACATCTGTGAGCCGCCCCGCCTTGTCGTAGTTATAGTAGATCTTCGTGCCACGACGTGTATCCAGCTCTTCAATCACATTCCCCGCACTGTCGGTTTTAAACGCTACCACCGTGGAGTCCCCACCCTTACGCTGTATCAGCTCTTGTAACCGTCCCGCCGTATCATAACGGTACGTCCGGCTTTCATCAAAACGAAGCTTGCTGTCGCGCGCAATAGAAGTGCTGCTGATATATTGCAGCCGCCCACCTTCGTCGTAACGGTACTGCGTGGTAGTCACACTCGCACCGGAACTGTCCAGGGTTTTGGTCAGCTGCCCCTTGGCAGAAAACGTAGAAATCATAGCCGAATAACCGGTGGAGCTGGACTGAGTCTGCGCCCTCATCTGCCGGTACGTGGGATTCAGGTTGCGTTCACAACGGAAGTCCCGGTCCGGCTGCATATCTGCATCCAGCGTCAGCACCTGCTGCGTTTTTACCTTGTTTCCCTTTAGCAGCGCCATAGTCGCTACCGTTTGCTGCGTGTTGTAAATGTCCTGGAAGTAATATTGACTAAAACCCCTGGCCACAAATGCCAGTATACTCAGTGCCAGTAGGATCGTTTTCTTCATGCCCGTAAAATCGCTGATTTTTGAATGTTCAAAGGTAAAACGCAAAAATCATATTAAAATTTTTTAACCGGACCTTATCCGGCTATAATTCGTCATTTCTTTTTTATCTTGCCTGCTGTTACAACCAAAAATATCTAAATCTCTTGAAATCACAACCTTTACGTAAGGAGAAAAATTGCCTGAACTGCGGCACAGAAGTCCCTGAACGGTATTGCACGCACTGCGGACAGGAAAATACCGTACCACATGAAACATTCACCCACCTCGTTAAACACTTCGTGGCAGATATCTTTCATTACGATTCCCAGTTCCTCACCACCCTCAAATACCTGCTTTTCAGACCAGGATTCCTTTCCCGGGAATATATGGCTGGCAAAAGAGTACGCTACGTCAACCCGATAAAATTATACGTCTTTATATCCTTCGTTTTCTTTTTTGGCCTGTTTACATTGCAACACGGCAACGAAAAGGAATCCGGCGAATTCGTTACGGAACGCCCCCTGGCCCAGGTAAACAACGGCGATAACGTAAAAACAGGCATTGAAACCCTGGACCAGGCCCTCTCTGATTCTTCTCCCACCAGTATAAAGAAGAATATGAACCGCTATCATACCGTGGAAGAATTTGATGCGGCGCAACGGCAATTGCCGGACTCGGCACGCCTTCACGGCGCAGAAAAGTCGGTATACCGGCGGATTATCGGTGTGCGCCAGAAATATGGAGAAGACTCCAAAAAGGCCATTATTGAAATGTTCAACCATAATGTGCCCAAGTTGATGTTTGTCCTGCTGCCGCTTTTTGCCCTGTTCATGACATGGATGTACCGCAAACAGAAAAAATGGCTGTATGCCGACCACGCCATTTTTGCCATCCACCTGCATTCCTTTAGCTTTATTATCGGCCTCACCGGGCTTCTCCTGGAATTTATTTTCCATAACGATATCTTTATGACCATAGGCTGGTGGATCATCTTTATTTACCTGGTGCTGGCGCTGTGGAATAACTACCGGCAAAGCTTCAGGAAATCCCTGCTGAAAGGTATTGTACTGAGCATAGCTTATGGCATGTCAACAGGCATCGTATTCCTCATCTACATTTTACTGATGTTTATGATATTTCTTTAACTTTAAAAGATGCAACCGGAATTTATTATCATACACCAGCAAGTGGCGCCCTATGTTGCCCACATCCAATTAAACCGCCCAAAAGAACTGAATGCATTAAACCTGCAACTCATGAGCGAACTAAGAGACGCCCTCAAAGCCCTGGATGCGGACGATGAAGTGCGGGTAATCGTTCTCAGCGGTAACGAAAAAGCTTTCGCCGCAGGCGCCGATATTAAACAAATGGCCGGGAAATCGGCCATAGACATGTATAATATCGATCAGTTCAGCACCTGGGACACTATCAAAAAAATAAAGAAACCCATTATAGCCGCCGTTAGCGGCTTCGCCCTGGGTGGCGGCTGCGAACTCATGATGCTCTGCGATATGATCGTAGCCAGCGAAACAGCCCGCTTCGGACAACCGGAAATAAAACTCGGCGTAATGCCTGGCGCCGGCGGTACCCAGCGCCTAACCCGCGCTGTGGGAAAAGCCCTCGCCATGGAAATGGTGCTCACCGGCCGCTTTATTACGGCGGAAGAAGCACTCCGGGCCGGACTTATTAACCGTATCGTGCCCGTGGAACTGTTCCTGCAGGAAGCCATAAAACTGGCCGCGGAAACAGCCGCCATGAGCCCGGTAGCCCTTAAAATGGCCAAAGAAGCCGTTTTAAAAACTTTTGACACCAGCCTGGAAGAAGGATTACATTTTGAACGTAAAAATTTTTATCTTCTCTTTGCATCTGAAGATCAGAAGGAAGGCATGCAGGCGTTTATTGAAAAAAGACCTCCTGTATTTAAGGGCAAATAGCCCTGAACTTTATTGAAAACCATTATTTTTAATATGTGACTTGTTAACCTTCCACTGATAAATAATGCTGTTAACTGCCGGGAAAAGTGGTACCCGGTAGTTGTTGTTCGCCCCCTTTAGTATCACAAAAAAAATTTAACCATGAGTGCGAGAAGGATTCCTGTTGCATCACTTTTATCGCTCACTATCTGCGCGTTTGCATGTAATAGCCCCGCCCAGAAAGTAAGGGCGATTGTACTGGCCGACCAGTCTAACCTGCCACCAACCGATACCATGATCGCTGGTGGCGATACTATCCAGACAGACATGGTCGCTTCCTGGAACAGTTTCCTGCAATTCGATGGCAAATACGCCATGGAAAGCGGTCTTTTTGAAGCCGAGCCACTGAAAAGCAGGCTTAACGCACTGATAGGTAAAGCCCGCAAATCTTTTTTTGAAAGATTAAAAGTAACGCCACCCATAGAAGTGGAAAATAAAATACTTTTTAACGAAGGATATATGCCCGGAAAATCAGGCTACGATGAAGCTGTTATTGCCATAGATATGGACCGGGACATCATTTATATCGGCTTCACCGTGAACAGAAGTCTCATGCTCTTCAGCGAAAAAGGAGATACCGACTACCCGGAAAAATTCCTGCAATGGATGCAGAAATATGAACGCTGAAAGAAAGAAGGAAGACCACCGGCCTTCCTTCTTTCTTTATCTTAATTATCAAACTTATTCTTCAACGCGGCCAGCTTCGCCTGGAAGTCGTTCAGCGGCGCCTCTTTAGCCGCCGGCTTATTCACTTTCTTCTGCTGATGCGGCTGCTCGCCACGGGGCTCCCTTCTGGCTCCCTGCTGCTGGGAACCGCCGCCACCGCCTTTCTCGTTGTCTTTCATCGATAGTGAAATACGCTTACGCGCCACATCAATTTCCAGCACCGTTACCTGCACCTTCTGATTCAGTTTAACCGCTTCATTAGGATTGCTGATAAATTTATTGGAGAGATGGGAAATATGCACCAGCCCATCCTGCTTTACACCAATATCCACAAATGCACCAAAAGCAGTAATGTTGGTCACCACGCCCGGCAATACCATCCCCGGCTTCACATCTTCCATCTTATGAATGCCTTCGGCATATTCAAAAATAGAGATCTCGTCGCGCGGATCACGGCTAGGCTTGGCCAGCTCCTTCAGGATATCTTCCAAAGTCAGTAAACCTACTTCGGCACTCACATAATCCTTTGGGTTAATTTGCTTACGCAGCTCTTCTTTGCCCATCAGATCCTGTACAGTACTGTGTTGTTTGGCCGCCATTTCCCTGATCAGGTCATAACGCTCCGGATGTACCGCTGAATTATCCAACGGGTTATCGCCATTCTCAATACGCAAAAAGCCCGCGCACTGCTCAAACGCCTTATCTCCCAAACGGTGCACTTTCTTCAGCTGCATACGGTTGCTGAATGCGCCGTTTTCTTTACGGTACTTTACAATGTTCTCCGCAAGGGAAGGGCCCAAACCGGAAATATACGCCAGCAGGTGCTTGGATGCCGTGTTCAGGTTCACACCCACATTATTCACACAGCTCACCACCACACGGTCCAGGCTCTGTTTCAACGACGACTGGTTCACATCATGCTGGTACTGTCCCACACCAATAGCTTTCGGATCTATCTTCACCAGTTCGGCCAGCGGATCTATCAGCCTGCGGCCAATAGAAATAGCGCCACGCACCGTTACATCATGTTCCGGGAACTCCTCACGGGCCACTTCTGAAGCAGAATATACAGATGCGCCACTTTCATTCACCATAAACACATTGATCTTTTTGCCAAAATCAATCTTCTTTACAAACTCCTCTGTTTCACGGCCCGCCGTACCATTGCCCACGGCAATAGCTTCTGTATCATATTTAGCTGCCCACTTCTTCAGCAGGGCTTCTGCATCATCTCTCTTGTAATTTTTTTCCAGCGGGAAAATAACATCGTTGTCCAGCATATTGCCTTGGTTATCCAACGCTACTATTTTACAACCTGTTCTGTAACCCGGGTCAATGGCAATAACGCCCTTAGGCCCCAGCGGCGCTGCCAGCAACAGCTGACGGAGGTTTTCCGCAAATACTTCAATCGCTTCCTGGTCCGCTTTTTCTTTTGCAGCCGTCCGGAACTCATTCTCCAGGGAAGGACGCAGCAAACGCTTGTAAGCATCTGCCGCCGCTTTGGTTACCTGCTCTGCGGCCTTGCCTTTACCGGTCACAAATTGTTTGCTGATCAGCGCATTGGCATCTTCCTCTACCGGCGCAATAGAGCTGAACAGGATACCCTCGTGCTCCGCACGTAATATCGCCAGCACCCGGTGGGAAGGCATCTCCCGCAGATCTTCTGAAAACTCGAAATAGTCTTTATATTTATCGCCTTCGGCTTCTTTTCCTTCTACTACTTTAGACGTAAGCTTGCCGGTATTGGCAAATAATTTACGTAGCTTATCACGGCACTCCGCATTTTCATTGATCCACTCCGCAATAATATCACGCGCACCTTTCAACGCCTCTTCAGACGTAGCTACCTGCTCATTGATAAATGTTTCCGCCGCCGAAATATCACCGTCCTGTTGCTCAAACAGCAGGGTAGCCAACGGTTCCAGGCCTTTTTCAATGGCCACTGTGGCACGGGTTTTACGCTTAGGCTTGTAAGGCAGGTAAATGTCTTCCAGCTCTGCCAGCACCCAGGTGTTTTCTATTTTGGATAATAATTCAGGCGTCATTTTTTCCTGCTCAGTGATCGTTTTGATAATAAAATCACGACGGTCATCCACCTCCTTGTAACGCTTCTGCAGGTCTTCAATACGGCCTATCTGCACCTCATCCAGACTTCCCGTTACCTCTTTACGGTAACGACTGATGAATGGAACCGTTGAGCCTTCAGATAACAGGGCCATGGTGTTTTCTGCCTGTTTACCGGAAATACCCAACTCCGATGAAATAAGCGCAATGTGTTTCGGATTCATAAATCAATACATTTTGGGATTTTTTGATTGCCAGATGCCAGGTTTTGTAATCACAATAGTTACAAAAATTAGCATCTCCAAACCATGAAATCGCTACCATTTAATAGCTCGCAAATGTAACTAAAATGGCCTTTTTACCAAGAAAAAGTATTCCCCATTTTTACACGTCTGCATTTGGTTCTCCCGACCCGTTCCTGCCCGGAATCATCTATGAATATCAAAATCCCCAAATGATCCCTATTTTTACAAAATATGGAAAAGACAGCTACATTTGATCGCCTCCTGCAGATCATGGACGATTTAAGGGAAAAGTGCCCCTGGGACCGCAAGCAAACCATTCAAACGCTTCGTCAGCTCACCATCGAGGAAACCTATGAGCTGGCCGATGCCATCACCGATGAAGACTGGAAGTCCATCAAAGAAGAACTCGGGGATATCCTCCTCCATATCGTGTTCTACGCCAAAATAGGCTCGGAACAGCAAAAATTTGATATAAACGACGTGATAAACGGCGTATGCGATAAACTCATCCACCGCCATCCGCACATTTATGGCGATGTAAAAGCCGATACGGAAGACCAGGTAAAGCAAAACTGGGAAAAACTTAAACTGAAAGAAGGAAAAAAATCCGTGCTCAGTGGCGTTCCGCTGTCGCTCCCCGCCCTTGTTAAAGCCATGCGCCTCCAGGAAAAAGCCAAACAAACCGGCTTCGAATGGGATAATACCGCACAGGTATGGGATAAGGTAAAAGAAGAAGTAAATGAACTGGAAGCAGCAGTGGGCAGCGGGAATATAAATGATATGGAAGATGAATTCGGCGACGTGATGTTCTCTTTGGTGAACTATTCCAGGTTCCTCAATATCGACGCGGAAAATGCCCTCGAGCGTACCAATAAAAAGTTCCAGCGCCGGTTCCAGGCAATGGAAGTACTGGCACTGGAACAAGGCCGTACCCTCAACGATATGACCTTAACGGAAATGGATACACTCTGGAATAAGGTGAAAGCCACAGAGCAATTATAAATCGTTCCTTAATACACCCGCATTGATCGATACTAAAGAAATACGGCTTTTTTTCCTGCGACATGGCTATCTCCTGATCATTGCAGCCTGGTTGTTTACCTTCGCCTTCCTGTTCAGTAACTACTGGTCGTACTACTCGTCCCCGCAAGGCGTGAAGCGCAGCATGGAAAAGAGTATCCACCAACGCGAAAAAACATTCGAAAAACTCGTTAAAGATACCGGCCTCACCGGCTCCCTCCTCCGGCGCAGCTACGACCAGAAAACACTGGATAAACTCACCGGCATGGAGTACTACCTCTTTGCCTACGATTCCAATAACACCGGCATCTGGCTTACGTTCTGGAATACCAGCCAGGTACAGCCGGATGAATTGCAAGCGTCACTGGAAAACGGCCAGCGGTTCATGAAGCTGAAAAATGGCTATTACGAAGTCATCACCCGGAGGGTGAAATCAGCCCCGGGCCATGCACAATACCTGGTGGCAGCCATTCCCGTCCGCATGGAATATGCCATTAAGAACAACTACCTCGTCAATCACTTTTATGACAAGGAAGAACTGGGAGAGGAGTACAGCATCCTGCGGGAACAACCCGCCCTGGTGGTACCGGAACATATTATCCTGCCGGTAAATAACGGGCAGGGACAAACGCTGTTCTTCCTCGATTACAACACCGGTATGCACGTACATCCCTCCAACAACCTGAGCATATTGCTGCGGGTACTGGGCTGTATCTGCGTACTGATATTCCTCAACCTCTTTGCTACCCTGTTGGCAAAAAGCACCAACCCGCTGTATGGCTTCCTGTTCCTGTTCCTTATCGTGTTCGGAATGCGGGTGCTCAGCTACGTATACCCGTTTCCGTTTAACCTGAAGGAACTCAATATCTTTGATCCCAGGATCTATGCAAAAGATGAAATCTTTTACTCACTCGGTGATCTGCTGATCAACGTATTACTCACCTTCTGGATGGTCCTCTTCTTCCGGGAACACGTAAAAACCATCAACCCGCCGGTGCTCAAAAAAAGATGGGCGCAAAGCGTGGTGATCATCATCGCCAGCCTGATCCTCTATATCGTGGAGCAATTCCTGGCAGACCTCATCCAGAGCCTTGTAATAGATTCCAAGATCTCATTCGATGTTACCAACCCCTTCAGTCTTACAGAATACAGTATCATCTACAGCATCATCGGCTTCATGGTACTGGGCTTTATATCTTTCAGCTTTTTGTTCTTCTCCCAGATCATCAACTACCTGCTGAATGAACTCACCAATTTCCAGTACCGCACCAAATACATTTGGCTGGCGGCAGTAGGGATCATCTGGCTGCTGTTCCGTATCCACAACCCCGAACTGCCGTTTTCGGTTACAATGGTGATCTGGCTGCTGATTTACATCGTGCTGCTCGACTTCCTCGCCGATCGCTTTGAAAGCAGTATGGCCACCGTACCCTTTCTCTTCTGGCTCTTCCTGCTCACCATCACCACCTCCGGTGCACTGGTGCATTATAACAATCATAAGGAGCTGTATGCCCGTCAGAAGCTCGCAGAAGACCTGTCCAAACAAAAGGACCCTTACCTGGAAATGCTGCTGAATGATATCGGTAAAAAGATAGAACATGATGAGGCCATCCAGTTTTTTTTCCAGGACCGCAGCAGCAGGATCCACCGTAAGTCGGCGTTCGACACCCTCCTCCTGCCCAAATACTTCCAGGGCTACCTGAGCCGCTTCCGGGTGAACATTTATGCATATGACGAAAACGGCGCCTCCCTGTTTTCTTCGGATACCGTTAGCTTGTTAACTTTTAACCGGCAGATATTTACCGAATCGGAAGCCTCTCCTGCACTGGTGCCCGGCAACGACCTGTATTATTATGAACGCAGCTTCAACGACTACAGCTATATCGCAAAAAAAGAGTTTCACAACGCCAACGGGGAAGTTACCGGCTGGCTGGTATACACACTGGCGCCAAAACCGGTGAGCAGCGAACGGCTTTATCCGGAACTGCTGGTGGAAGGGGATATGAGCGATCCGGGCCGCGAATACGCAGGCGCTTATTCATTCGCCGTGTATGATAAAGGCATTCTCGTAAGCAATAACAATGACTTCCCGTTCCCGGTCCGTTTATATGCGCATGAACTGCCAGCCGCAGATGTTACCGTAAAATCCATCAAAGGTTATTCAGAACTGATCTACCGCGCCACCCCCGAAAAAGTAGTGATAGTGGTAAAGGAAAACAGGATGTTCGTGGAATTCATCACCCTGTTCGCCTACATGTTCTGCCTGTTCCTGCTCATCATCGCCGTATATAAAGCATTCGACCTGCTCATCAAAGCAAGAATGCGGATCAGCAACCTCCGGGCACTGATCAACATCAGCATCCGCAAAAAAGTACATGGCACCATCATCTTTGTTGTTATTTTCTCTTTCCTGATATTAGGTATCACCACCATCAAATTCTTTATTTACCGCTCGGAAATGCAGAACCGGGAAAGGCTCAGCAAAACCATGAGGGAGGTAGCGAAAGATGTGGAAAAGGTATTGGAAAACCAACGCGACCTGGACCAGGTAGGGGATATGTATGATTCAGAACTGATGAAAAAGCTGTCGGCCTCCCTCTCGGATATCGCCAATGAAAGAGCCCTGGATATTAATATCTACGACCGCGACGGCAACCTGCAGCAAACCACGCAGCCGATGATGACCGATAAAGGTTTGATCTCCACGAAGATAGATCCGCAGGCCTTCTACAGCTTATACCGGTTGGAACAGATCCAGTTTATCCATACAGAATACATTGGGGTGATGCCGTTCCTGTCGGGTTACATGCCGTTGCGCAATCATGATACACATGAAGTGATCGCTTACCTGAACGTTCCTTATTTTGCCACACAAACGGAACTGAACCAGCAGATCTCCAACTTCCTCGTGGCCCTCATCAATTTCAACGCCTTCATTTTCCTCATTGCGGGAATGGTGGCGTTGCTGATCACCAATTCCATCACCCGCTCGTTCTCGCTGGTAACAGAAAAGCTCCGGCACGTAAATCTGGGGCAGCGCAACGATGAAATAGAATGGGATAAGGATGATGAGATCGGCGCGTTAGTAAAAGAATACAATAAAATGGTGCGCAAGCTGGAAGTGAGTGCGGTACGCCTGGCTAAAAGCGAAAGGGAAGGGGCCTGGCGTGAAATGGCGCGGCAGGTAGCCCATGAAATCAAGAACCCGCTCACGCCCATGAAGCTGAGCATTCAATACCTGCAACGCGCTATCGCCGGCGATTCTCCCAATGTAAAGGAGCTGTCGCGCAAAGTAGCCGGCACACTGGTGGAACAGATTGAACACCTGTCTAATATTGCGTCCGACTTCTCGGCCTTTGCCCGCATAGGGGAGCCCAACAATGAAGAATTCCTGCTCAATGAAGTATTGTATTCCCTCACCTCCTTGTACCAGGGGCATGAAGATTGTGAAGTTACCTACATTCAACCCGCACACGATTTTTATGTATTTGCAGATAAAACCCAGATGAACAGGCTGTTCACCAACCTGTTGCTGAACGCCATCCAGGCCATCCCCGACGACCGTAAAGGACAGATCGTGGTACGGCTGCAAATGACGTCCGACAGTCACGTGATCGTGAGCGTATCCGACAACGGCGAAGGCATTTCCACAGAAATCCAATCCCGCATTTTCGTTCCCAACTTCACCACCAAGTCGTCCGGCACCGGCCTGGGACTGGCCATGTGTAAAAATATCGCCGAACAGGCGAGAGGAGAGATCTGGTTCGAAACAAAGCTGAACGAAGGCACTACGTTCTACGTAAAGCTGCCGCTGCGCTAATGCAGCGAATTTTGTCTTTCCCGCTGATTACGCTGATTTTATTGATTTTTTGGATTGACCATTTTTGATTTTAAATGATTTGGGGAGATGTAAGCGGATATATTCGCTCATATCTCCTTGAATATTTTAATCAGTTATAAAATCCAAAAAGTAAAATCAGTAAAATCAGCGTAATCAGTGGGAAAGACAAAACCCGCTTCTATCTACAAAACTCAAAGTAAAATCAAACATAATCAAATCAGCGCCATCAGTATAATCAGCGTAATCCTGCTCCAAGACAATTTATGATCGCCGAAGGCGATCGACGATCCGCATCCGCAAAAAAAAGACGCCCTGGAATACCAGAGCGTCTTCAAAATAATTTCTTGCTGTTTACTGCTGTTGTGCGTCGTCTTTTGCTACAAAGCTTTCTTTAATTTTTTCCAGCAGTTTACTTTCGATCATTTGCTGCGACAGTTGTATCATGTTTTTAAAGGCTGTTTCCTGGGAAATACCATGACCAATAATTACTGGTTTGGAAACGCCTAAAACGGGAGTACCGCCATATGATTCAGAGTCAAATTTCTTCATGTAGTCATCCTGGATATTACGTCTCAGCGCAATTTCATGGAATGATTCGGCCATCTTAAGTACGATGTTTCCGGTAAAGCCTTCGCATACAATTACATCTGCTTTTTCGGAGAGGATATCCCTTCCTTCAATGTTGCCGACGAAATTAATTTGTTTGCTTTCTTTTAACAGCGGGTAAGTTGCCTGCGCAAGCAGGTTGCCTTTGCCTTCTTCTTCGCCGATATTCAGTAAACCAACTTTAGGATTGGGTACCTGAAGAATATGTTTGGAATATAGGGATCCGAGAAGGGCAAATTGTGCCAGGTTTTCAGGTTTGCAGTCGGCGTTGATACCTACGTCAAGCAAGAGGCCGTACGTGCCGTTTTCACGGGGTACCAGAGTAGATATAGTAGGACGTTGCACTCCCTCTATGGCTTTAATGGAATAATAGGTGCCCACCATCATGGCGCCGGTATTACCTGCGCTGATGAAAGCATCTATTTTTTCATTCTTCAATAAATGAAAACCGATAGAGATGGAGGATTGTGGCTTCTCTTTCAGCGCCTTGGTAGGGTGTTCATCCATCCCGATTACCTGGGATGAATGAACAACTGAATATTTTGATTGGTCCAGCTGTGCGGCTGCAATTAAAGGAGCTAACTGTTGTTCGTCTCCAATTAAAACCAGATGCACCTCAGATGCAACAGTGTCTAAATATAATTTTACTCCTTTTACTGCTTCCGTGGGAGCGAAATCGCCACCCATCATATCAAGCCCGATTCTCATGTAACTCAAGGTTTGTTCTTGTTAGCTCGGGTAAAAATAGTAAAATAATTTATTATTTAGCTGCGCTCTGTTTTTCCAACACTACTTTTCCTCTGTAGTACAGTTTGTTTTCCACCCAATGAGCACGGTGTCTCAGGTGCACTTCACCGGTTGCGCTGTCTGTGCTTAATGTATCCGCTACCGCCTTATAATGCGTTCTTCTCTTTGCTGATCTTTGCTGAGAATGTCTGCGTTTAGGATTTGGCATTTTATTTAATTTTTAATTGTCCTTAAATTTATCCAATCCTTTCCAGATTGGGTTATCGTTTTCTTTTGCCTGCTGGTTCATTTGCTCCAGCATTTCAATCACTTTCGGATTACACCCGCTTTTGCCGTCCGCATTGTCGGGATGTATACGTTGCATTGGAATGCTCAGATGGATGAACTCGTATATAAATTCTGCCACGTTCAAATGGCTCTCTGTCTTCAGTATATACGATACATCCGGATCTTCTTCTCCACTTGCCAGCTCTTCCGGATTCTCCACCAGCTTTACTATCTGGTTAAAATCATCCCATAGCTGCATCTCAAAGGGCTCTCCACACCGGTCGCAGGTAACTGTTACCTTACCACCTATCGCAAATTTCAGTAAGAAGAAGTTACTCTTCTTATCTAAAGTGAGATTTACACTCACCTCACAATCACTGAAATCCCTCGGCTCCTCGAAATTATCAAAGAAACGCTCCCCGATAGCATAGTGAAATGAATGTTCCCCTGGGTTTAATCCAACAAAGGCTATATCAAATTCGCGGAGTGGTTTCATATCAATATCCTCACTTTTAGAGGGATGCAAAGGTAATTAAATATTTGCAATTGCAAAAATTTCATAAATTTGTTCACCAACGATATCTTATTTATATATATATTTATATCATAAAATATCAGCCATATTGATGTTGTGGCATCCAGGCGTGAGGCGCAAAGGTACGTAATTAGCTTTTATCTTATACCTGATTTTCACAATTCAACGAATTTATTGAAAACCCGTATCCCCATTCCATCAAAACGATGAAGGCCACAGGAAAATACAGTAAGAAAATAACTGGTAGTACCGGCATGCCATTAAATGGCGCACCGGACCTCTTTTCCCTGCCCATAACCGCCTGGCTCAACAGCACCAGCGCCGGCCTGCTCGTGACCAACGAAAAGCACCGCTGCATATGGGTAAATGACATATTCAGCCGGTATATGGATGGAAATATTCCCCTGAACTGCTCATACCCTGAACTGATCCGCTACCTCAAACCAATGGTAGCCGATTATGTGCCGCTTGAAGCCAAAATGAAATCCCTCCGCCGGGAAAAAAAGCCCTGGTTCGGCTGGGAAGTGCCCTTCCGCAACGGCCACATCTGGGAAATTAACTACCTCCCCGTATTTAACGGCGAAATCTTCAGCGGCAGCATCTGGCAGGCCGTCGATATCACCCGCCGCCACAATGTCCAGGAAGAAATAAAACGCAATGAGGAGAAATTCAGGGTCATCCTCAATAATCTCAACGCCGCCATGTGCGAAACCGACGTAAAAGGCAATATTACCCGCGTATATGAAAGCTTTTGCCGCCTCTCCGGCTATAACGAACAGGAACTCATCGGCAGGAACATCACCGACGTTTTTGTACCGGAAAACAACCGCGCCTTTGCCCGTGCCCTCCGCAAAAAACGCCTCGATGAAAACGTCCCCCTCGTATACGACATGGAAATAAAGCTGAAAGATGGCTCCAACCGCTGGATCCTCGCCAGTTCCACCAATATTTACGACCGCCACGGCAACATCACCGGCGGGGCAGGTATCCACATGGATATCACCGATCAGAAAAAACTGCAGCAGGAACTGGAAACAGCCCGCCGCCAGGCAGAAGAAGCCCAGCGCGCCCAGAAAGATTTTCTCGCCAGCATGAGCCACGAAATCCGCACACCGCTCAATGCCATCATCGGCATGGCACACCTGCTGGAAGAAACCCACCTGGACCCGCAACAACAGGAATACGTCAATATCCTCAAAAATTCCTCCGGCATACTGCTGGGCATTGTCAGCGATATTCTCGATATTTCACGCATAGAAGCCCGCGAAATACAGGTTAACCAACGCGAATTCAACCTCCGTGAACTGATCCAGTCATTACGCAACACTTTTGAACTCAAACTGGGACGCCGCCCCGTTAAAATAACCGCCGAACTGGACGCCGCACTCGATACCTGGCTCATTGGCGACGATGTACTACTGAACCAAATACTAATCAATTTGTTAGGTAATGCAGAGAAGTTCACCAACGAAGGTATCATCGCCATTACCGCTACCCAGGAAAGCTGGCAGGAAAATAAACTCTGGATACGCTTCCGGGTATCTGATACCGGCATCGGCATCAAAAAGGATAAACTGGAACTCATCTTCCGGAGCTACAAACAGGCAGAAGGCGATATCCGCGAGAAATACGGCGGCACAGGCCTGGGACTCGCCATCGTTAAACAACTGGTTGAAATTCAGGGCGGTACCATCACCGTGGAAGAACTCCCCGGCTTTAACACCTGCTTTAGCTTCAATATCCCCTTCCTGGATAGCCGCCGGCCACTCACGGCAAATGCCGGTAAACTGAGCAGGAAATTATTGCAACGCTCATTTGAAGATGCCAGGGTACTGGTAGTGGAAGATAACCAGATGAACCTGCGCTATATCATGAGCCTGCTGGAAAAATATAAGATCAACTACCAGCTCGCCACAAATGGCCCGGATGCCACCTGGTTCCTCGAATCAAGGCAATACGACCTTATCCTCATGGATATCCGTATCCCCGGCATGAATGGCATGGAACTGGCACAAAAAATAAGGGGAGATGAGGAACAACCGAATGTGGCCACGCCGGTAATCGCCACCACCGCCGTGGCAATGGAAAGCACCGCCACCATGGCAAGGGCCGCCGGAATAACAGATATACTCACCAAACCCTATACACCGGATCAGCTATTACAGATTTTTAATAAATATCTCAACGAAGACGAAACAGAACTAATAATGGAAGAAGTGCAGAACTTAAGCGGATTTGAGTTTAACAACGATTTGGATGTCAAGTATCTCACAGATCTCTATGAGAGCAATATTTCCTATGCCGCAGACCTCTTTGAAATTTTTATCAGAACCATCCGGGATGAAATCACCAAACTACAGGTAATGGTGGATAACCACGAATGGGAAGCCATGAAATTCCAGGTACATAAACTAAAACCGAATTTTGCTATGGTAGGCCTCACCTGGATCAGCGCCAAAATGCAGGAACTGGAAAATTATCTGCGCGTCAACCAGGAACTGCACAGCACAGAAATCTGCCGGCTTTTTGATGAAATTCGGGAAGATGTAAACCGCTACTATCCGCTCGTGGAAGAAGAATATGGCAAAATGCGCGATTTTATCGATTCCCCCGGCGAATAATCAATATGATTGCAGCACCTCTTTCATGCTGTTGTAATAACTGCCGCCAAATAAGATGAAATGTACCATCAACGGGTATAACTGGCAAATGCCTATCCGCTGCTGCCACCCCGGCTGCAATGGAAAAGCGGCCTGGTACGCATAATAAAACCGCGTGTCAAAACCACCGAAAAGCCGCGCCATCGCCAGGTCTATTTCCCTGTGACCATAATACACCGCCGGATCAAAAACACTGGCCCGCCCGTTACTCCCCACCATAAAATTACCGGACCACAAATCACCATGCAGCAACGCCGGCGCCTCTGCCGGGAATATCTGCGGCAACCGCCGGCACAACCGCTCTACCTGCTGCACCAGCTGCCGGTCTACCAGCTGCTGGTCATAAGCCATTCGGATCAGTGGCAATAAGCGGTTAAACGCATAAAACACCGGCCAGCTACTGTACGGCGTATTATACTGTTTCAAACTTCCTATATAGTTGGTACCCGCATACCCGTAATGAGGCCGCGTTACACGATGCTGCTTCGCCAGCGAAACGGCAAAGTCGTCCCAGAAATCAGCTACAGCCTGCCCCTTCGTCAAAAACTCCTGCAACAGGTAAGCCCTTCCGTTCACACTCCCGTAACCCAGCGGTCTGGGCGTATGCAGCGCTTTGGCAGCCTGCAACTCCAGTAATCCCGCATACTCCTGCTTAAACATATCCGGGTACTTTCCCGCATCGTTCATCTTGATAAAAAAATACCCCTCGTTGGTGCCTATACGAAAAGATTCGTTAATATCGCCACCATGCACGCTTTTTGCATCATTAATATGTATTTTTACTTTCAAATGTTCGGAAAGTGCTGCGCTTAACTGTTTTTGTAGAATTTCATCTATCATGTTCCGCCACATTATATGGAGACAAAAGTCCGGATTAAAAAGAAAATCGTCCGTATTGTACTAACACTTACGGCTATACTATTGTTAAAAGGATTATTCGCCTGGAGTAACCGCTTCGGCGATTTCTACTTCCATAGGTGGTACGGTTGGAGTAGTGTGGCGTTCAGACAAGTAACAGGTATAGTTCCATTCAGTATTGGCGATGTAATATATACTGCCTGGATTATCGGAGGAATACTCTATTTGTTAAAACTATGTTATAAACTCATCCGCGCACGCTGGGAAGCCCTGGGTTTTCAACTGCTCCGCGGTGTTCAATTCCTGCTGAGTGTGTATCTCGCCTTCCTCGTGCTATGGGGCTTTAACTACGAACGCAACTCACTCACCCGCGATACACACCTTGTTACCGGCACTTATAATACGCAACAGCTTTATCAGTTATCGGATACATTACTGCAACTGGTAAACCTGGAAAAAGCCAACACCGGCGATACCACCGGCATTATGAAAACAGATACCACCGGCAAACCTGTTTTTGAAAGAGCCGTCGCTGCTTACGACGCAGCCGCCAAAACCTGGCCAGCCCTGCGTTATAAAGCACCCAGCATAAAACCTGCTATGTTCGGCCACTGGCTGAACTACCCCGGCGTTACCGGCTACCTTAACCCTTTTACCAACGAAGCACAGGTAAATACCACCGTTCCGGATGTATTGCTGCCATTTGTTTCCTGTCATGAAATTGCACACCAGATAGGGTATGCACCGGAAGAAGAAGCGAACTTTGTAGGTTACCTGGCAGCAACGAGCATTCCGGATAGCCATTTTCGTTATGCCGCCAATTTTGATATGTTCCTTTATAGCGTCCGCCAGCTCGCACTCCGCGATACCACCCTCGCCCGCAACATCTGGAAAAGAGCGCTCCCCGGCGTGAAAGCCGACTATAAAGCTATCATTGATTTTTATGAACCCTATACTGGGAAAGTAGATGCGTATTCCTCCCTGCTGTACGACCGCTACCTCAAAGCCAATAAACAAGAGAAAGGGATCCGCAGCTACAGCGAAGTTACCGGCTGGCTGATTGCCTACTTTAAATTATAACAAATATCAGTTCATCATCAGCACATTTACACTGCGCTGCAAAATATTAAAGGCAATTTCCGCCATCAGGTTTTCACGGTCAAGTGTAGGGTTTACTTCAGTGATTTCAAAACAACAGATCTTACGGTGCTGCATGAACTTGGCAATCAGATCCTCCGCTTCCCGCTCCCTCAGTCCATTACTTACCGGCGTGCCAGTACCCTTGGAAATAGAAGCATCAAGACTATCCACATCAAAAGAAACATAGATGTACTCACAATCACTCAGGTAACGGAACACGGAACGGGAAATATTTTCCGGTCCCTTCCGGCGTACTTCACTGGTAGTGATCACCTTCATACCATATTGCTTGATCAGGTAATCTTCTTCTTTCTCATAATCCCGCAGGGAAATAAATACAATATCCTCCGGAAGCACCTTCGGCGCTATTTTGCCAATGTTTTTCAAAGCATTCCACATTTTGGCAGTATTCTCATCCAGGTCATGCACCTTGCAGTCCATGTTATCTTCCGCAATAGCCGTAGCCAGCGGCATACCATGCATATTACCGGAAGGGGTGGTATAAGGCGTATGCAGATCCGCATGCGCATCTATCCAGATCACGCCCAGCTTGGCTTTGGGATGCGCCATCTTCAGGCCTGCAATCGTTGCGCCGGCAGTACTGTGATCGCCGGAAAGCAATACCGGGAACCAGTTGGCTTTCACCGTTTCACATACGCTTTTGCTGATGCGCTCGTACATGTTAAAAGTACCTTTGATCCTTTTGGCATAGGGCGACTCAATAGGTTCAAACAATAGCTTATTTTCCGTTTCAATGGCCTCGGTGGGGAAGTGTACAAAAAAGTTGCTCATAAAGTCCAGCGCGGCAATCTTAATAGCATCTACACCCAAACTGGCGCCACGCGTACCTGCTCCTATTTCCGATTTTACTTCTATTATTTTAATATTCTTCATAAAAATAGCATTACAGGCAAGCTACAGGATTTTATGTGAACGCCCAAAGCAGCAGAACGTGTAATGGTGAAAAACTTGTATATAATATCTGAATCAAATCCAATACAGTAGCGTTATTGTAGCGATTTGTTCAATATTTCGCCTGTTCTGGTTGACAACGTTGAATTTTAATCGGGCTATTTTTTTAGCTGATGATTTATAAATAATTTGAGTGGATTACCATATAAAATTACAACCATGGACTTTCAATTGACGGAAGAGCATCTGATGATACAAAAGGCAGCACGCGACTTTGCTGTCGCGGAATTACTGCCGGGTGTGATAGAAAGGGATGAACACCAGAAGTTCCCTGCTGAACAGATCAAAAAACTGGGGGAACTCGGCTTCCTGGGCATGATGGTGAGCCCGAAGTATGGTGGGGCAGGACTGGACGCAATCTCATATGTATTGGCAATGGAAGAAATCTCAAAGATAGATGCCTCTGCCTCCGTGGTCATGAGTGTGAATAATTCCCTTGTTTGCTGGGGCCTCGAAGCTTTTGGTACAGAAGAACAAAAACAGAAATACCTGGTGCCCCTGGCTTCCGGGCAGATAATAGGCGCATTTATGCTGAGTGAGCCTGAAGCCGGTTCTGATGCTACCTCCCAGCGTACCATCGCAGAAGATAAAGGAGATCATTACCTGCTCAACGGTACCAAAAACTGGATCACCAACGGTAACTCCGCCAGCGTATACCTGGTGATGGCGCAAACCCATCCTGAAAAGGGAAGTAAAGGTATCAACGCCCTCATCGTGGAAAAAGAAATGCCCGGTATCACTATCGGCGCCAAGGAAAATAAACTCGGCATTCGCGGTAGCGATACCCACAGCGTGATGTTCCAGGACGTAAAAGTGCCAAAGGAAAACAGGATAGGAGAGGACGGCTTCGGGTTTAAATTTGCCATGAAAACCCTCGCCGGCGGCCGTATCGGCATCGCCTCCCAGGCACTCGGCATCGCCAGCGGCGCGTACGAACTGGCTCTGAAATATTCCAAGGAAAGAAAAGCATTTGGTAAAGAAATATCCCAGCACCAGGCCATCCAGTTTAAGCTGGCAGACATGGCCACCCGCATAGAAGGCGCCCGCCTGTTATGCCTCAAAGCCGCCTGGGATAAAGACCAGGACCAGGACTATACTCTCAGCAGCTCTATGGCCAAAGTTTTTGCCTCTGAAACCGCCATGTGGGTAACCACCGAAGCCGTACAGGTTCACGGCGGTTACGGCTACGTTAAAGAATACCACGTGGAACGGCTCATGCGCGACGCCAAGATCACCCAGATCTATGAAGGCACCTCAGAAGTACAACGCATCGTTATCAGCCGGAGCATCTTAGCGTAGATTGCCGCGGAGGTTGTCTTTCTCAGGATTACGCTGATTTTACTGATTTTACTTTTTGGATTTTTTGGATTTTAAAAAGATCAGGGAGATATAAGCGGATATATTCGCTCATATCTCCCTAATATTTTAATCAGTTATAAAATCCAAAAATCCAAAAAGTAAAATCAGTAAAATCAGCGTAATCCTGAGAAAGACAAAATTCGCACTATCTTTGCGCGATGGCAATCAATTTAGCAGCATACCACGAAGTACTCGACCGGCTTCATCCTCATCACGCCCGGCTGGTAGCCGTTTCCAAAACGAAGCCAGTGGAAGATATCGCTGCGTTTTATGCAGCAGGACAAAGGATCTTCGGCGAAAATTACGTACAGGAACTAACAGAAAAACAAACACTTTTACCAGCAGATATAGAATGGCATTTTATTGGTCACCTGCAATCCAATAAGGTGAAATTCATTGCGCCATTTGTACATACAATTCATGCAGTGGATAGTCTTAAACTGTTGCAGGAAATCAATAAACAGGCCGCTAAACATCAGCGTATCATTCATTGCCTGTTACAGGTGCACATTGCAGCAGAAGAAACGAAATTTGGTATGGATACGCAGGAATTACAGCAACTGCTGCAAACATACCAGGCCGGTCCATCCGCTTTTTCACAGGTACGCATTGCCGGCATGATGGGCATGGCTACCAACACTTCCAATGAAACACAGATCCGGGAAGAGTTCCACCAGCTCCGCGAGTTATTCGGATCCGTTAAAACCACTTACTTTAACAACGAAGCGTACTTTAAAGAATTGTCCATTGGCATGAGCGCCGACTATCACCTCGCCCTGCAGGAAGGGAGTACCCTGGTGCGTATTGGCAGCCTGCTCTTTGGCGAAAGGAACTATTCACAAATGTAGTCTCATGAAAAAATTAAGCATCTTCCTGGCAGGTATAAGCCTGGCTTTCACCGCCTGCAATACCGGTCAGTCCACTAAAAACCTTGCCAATGGTGTGTGGCAGGCAAAACTGCACCGCACCGACGGAGCAGACATCGTTTTCAACTTTGAAGTAAAAGATACTACCGCCGGTAAAAAGGTCCTGTACGTGCTGAATGCAACAGATAAATTACTGGTGGATGAAGTGTCTGTAACCGGCGACTCCCTGCTGATTAAAATGCCCTTCTTCGACTCGGAATTCAAAGCGAAGCTCACCTCCGATAGTGCCGCAGAAGGACTTTGGATCAGGCACCTCGCTGATAAGGACGTAAGCATTCCTTTCTCTGCCGTCGCAGGCAAGGCACAACGCTTCGCCGTAAATACACCGGCCACCGCCAACGTATCCGGCCGCTGGGTAACACAGTTCGTATCTGCAAAAGATAAAGACAAAGCCCCTTCCACCGCCATTGGTGAGTTTAAACAATCCGGTAACACTGTGCATGGCACGTTCCTTACCACCACCGGCGACTACCGCTTCCTGGATGGCGTGGTGGACGGCGATACCCTGCGCCTCTCTACCTTCGACGGCTCCCACGCCTACCTGTTTACGGCCCGCGTGGGAAAAGACAGCATCACAGACGGCCGCTTCTTCGCCGGTATCGGCGACGGGCTCGAGTACTGGTCGGCCGTGAAAAATGATACCGCCAAGCTCCCGGACGAAAGAACCATCGCCACCATGAAACCTGGTCAGCAACAACTGGATTTCACTTTCCCCGATCTCAACGGCAACAAGGTGAGTATCAAAGACGACCGCTTCAAAAATAAGGTGGTGATCATCACCCTGATGGGTTCCTGGTGCCCTAATTGCATGGACGAAACCGGCTTCCTCAGCAAATGGTATGAGAAAAACAAAGACCGCGGCGTGGAAGTGATCGGGCTGGCCTACGAACGCACCACCGACTTCGAAAAGTCGAAACATGCGCTGGAAGGCTTCCTGAAACGTTTTGATGTGCACTACCCGGTACTGATCACCGGCGTAACGCCCGCCGATCCTGAGAAAGGAGAGAAAACGCTCCCACAGCTCACTGGCATCAAAGGCTTCCCTACCACTATCTTTATCGATAAAAAAGGGAACGTGCAGGAGGTTCATACCGGCTTTTCCGGTCCCGGAACAGGTGAGCATTATGAACAATTCCAGGCCGACTTTAACCGCCTGGTTTCCAATATGCTGGATGCAAAGTAGACCGGATCAAGTCCACCTCATGTCCGTATCAAGTCCACATCAAGTCCACCTCAAAGGCGTGGATAAAGCATGGATGAAGCGTGTTTAAAGCGTAGTCAAAGCATAATGGAGGTATTCTTAAGGTATACGCAAGGGTTATCTTCCCGTTAACATTCCGTTTTCATACCTGGTGCTTTTCAGATATTCAAGCTAAAAAGGTATTATACCGAAGATATAAGACTATTGTATAATATTGTGCCGGAACACACAAATCCTCTCTGGTATTTACTTTCCGGGGAGGATTTACTTTTTAATAAAATTTATTATTTCATTTCTTTCAAAAAGGTTTGAAAAATACCAGAATGTAATTATTTTACTGCTCCGTTTGACTTTTATAAATTCCATTATCTAATACGCTTATCTTATCCACCTGCCGGGACAATGTCAACTCTGATGTTGTCCTGGATAGCGTTCCTTCGAATTTTCACGATTTTGATACTGGTACATTTACTCTCTCTTAGCAGGTGGTTTTTCTTCCCTTTATTTTACACAATAACATTTCTTTAAGATCGGATCTTCTCTACTTACTTTTACTGGCCTGATATTTGAAAATTTCTGGTTACCGTGTGAATGAACCATGCACACAAATCATTTGTTAAACCATAAAAATCCAGAAATTATGTCTACAACGAAATTTCTTGCAGGTGCTATAGCCGGCCTAACTACCGGTTTAGTAATTGGATTATTAACAGCCCCTGATAGCGGCGATAAAACCCGCAAAAAAATCAAAACAACAGCAGATGATTGGCGCCATAAGATCAATGGCCTGGTAGGAAAAGGCGGAGAAGATCTGTCGGATCTGAAAGAAGTATTCGAACACGAAATAACCGGCCTGCAGGACGACGCCCGCCAAAGAGTGCTGAAACTGATTAATAAAAGTCAGGGCGTTTACAACAGGTTCAGAAGAGAAGCATTGTCGTAATGATAGTTCACATAAAAAAAGCGGAGATAACAAACAGATGGTTCATTATCTCCGCTTTTTTATTGAGTAAAACTACTTTAATATCTCGCCGGTTTCCATATAATTTTTGAAGCGTTTGATGTCTTTTACCAGCATATTTTCAAACGCCGGATTCAGCAACCAGGCCAGCCCGGAGCCTACATATCCGGCCGGTGGCCGGTAAGTGATCATCACATCAATTTCAGTCCCCCCGTTAAAGGTTTCCCGGAAGGTAACCCTGCCTGCCGTAGCAATAGAGGACCCCGGCAAAGATCGCCAGCCAATCAGTTCTCCCGGTACCTCTTTCACAATTTCAGCATCCCACTCCAATGTACCAATACCACCAGGCCCCTTTACCACCCAATGCGAGTGGAATGGATCCGTTTCTTCTACCGACTGCAAATGCTTCATAAACACCGGAAGATTGTTCAGCTGCCGCCAGAAATAATACACCTCCTCCTTCGGATTATCAATAGAGATAGTAGTCCTGATATTTACAGACGCAGTATGCTTATCGGGTTTCCGTTTACCCAGAAATCCATTTACCAGGTCATTACCGCTGATACCTCTGTATAACAGGTAACCGGCTCCCAGGAGTTTTAAAAGACTGGATACAGGCGATTTATCTACTTTACTGATGGCGCTGCCGAGCAGCCATGCACCGGAAAAAATAGAGACAATCCGGCCTTCGGGTGTAACATTGATGATATTGGAGCTATCATATATGGACCCTGCTTTTGGTTGTTGTGGATCTTGAAAACTAAGTTGTTGTGTTAAGGAACTCATATATACAGTTTGGGGAACTTACAGCTAAAACCCTGCACTTTTGTGGTAAATGAGCTAATTTGTTGATATTTAGTAAGATAGATATGATGACTTCCCTTATGTTCCTGTGGCACATCCGATACGGTGCGTAATTTCTTACACACTACCGCTCACAAGGGGAAACGTACTTACTGGTAGGAAGCCATCAACGCATCAAAAATCTGCTGACCCCAGTTAGGCGCCAGCGCATTATCCGGCCGGAATGCGGCGAACTTGGCCGCCACAATATCTACTGTCGGCTTGGCCCGCTGTTTACCGCCGCCAAAAATAGCGGGTGTATAGTAAATATTCAACGCTTTTACCAGCCATGCCCGCGGATTCGAAGAATCAGCCGCAATAGCCTTCTCCGCATAACTCCTGCTCTGGCTGCCCAGGGAAACCCCTCGGGAAGGAGTAGCATTGATCCTCGCAGACAGCCAATACCCCATCAATGTCAGCGTTTCCGTATTGCCCGGCTGCATGGAAAGCGCCTTCTTCACAAAAGGTGCTGCCCTTTCACACAACGCGTCGGCCGCCGCTTTATCCGACTTAAACGATAACTGCGTAGCCGACCACCCTGCATAATACTGCAGCAGCCATTCCTCCGGATGCGCCTCCGCCAATGCGGTAAGTGTATCTATCCGCGGTGGCCAGTCCTTCGGCGCCGCAGTGGCCAATACCTGTAATTGCTGCTCCAGCACGTTTTGCCAGTTGCCGTTTTCCTGTCCGTAAGCAGCGGAACTAATCAGTACTCCCAAAGGAAAAAGTATACGTAACAGTGTTCTCATAAGAAAGTAAATATGATTGTGGCAGCACGAATTATATGCCAACCACATTCTTGCATTTCTCTCAGCGATAGGCTATCTTAACCCGGTAAATAAAAGAACACATGAAAAAAGCACTCACCGCGCTATTACTGCTGGCCGGCCTCCATAGCTCAGCACAGAAGGAAATTGCACCCAATAAATGGCTGAAACTCTTTAATGGCAAGGACCTGAAAGACTGGGACGTTAAAATAACCGGGCATGACCTGAACGATAATTTCGGGAATACCTTCCGGGTAGACAGCGGCATGCTGAAAGTGAGCTACGAAAATTATGACGAGTTCAGGGAACAATATGGACACATCTTCTATAAAAAGAATTTTTCTGCTTACCTGGTGGTAGTAGAATATAAATTTACCGGCGACCAGGTAAAAGGTGGGCCTGGATGGGCTTTCCGTAACAGTGGTATCATGCTGCACGGACAAACTGCCGCCAGCATGACCAAAGACCAGGACTTCCCCATTTCGCTGGAAGAACAATTGCTGGGCGGTAACGGCACCGATCCCCGCTCTACGGCCAACCTGTGTACGCCCGGCACCAACGTGGTAATGAATGGAAAACTTATCAAAGACCATTGCATCAGTTCCACCTCCAAAACATACCAGGGCGATGTTTGGGTACGCGCGGAAGCACTGGTACTGCGCGACTCCGTTATTAAACACATTGTAGAAGGCGATACTGTTATTGTATACAATAAACCGCAAATGGGCGGGGGCAATGTTTCCCATCCGCAACCCGGATTGTTAAAGGATGGTAAACTGCTATCCGAAGGCTCTATCTCCCTGCAAAGCGAAAGTCACCCGGTGGCCTTCCGCAAGGTAGAACTGTTCGACCTGTCGCCTTACATCAACGACCCGGTTAAGCTGAATAAAATCCTCCACCTGTTGCAGAACCGGCCGGGAGCGAAAAAGGCAAAATAACCTGAACACGGGGGCGGGGTGGTTTAGGCGGCCGGGGACGTCTCGGCGGCACACAGCTGGCAGCTATAAACAACAGGAAGGTAGCCACTACAGGAAATGATCGCTTACTCATATGAAAATGTTTATGCTTGGAATAAATATGCGTATGTGGTCCGTTTTTCTGTAACAAGGCAAATCCGGTACCATCTTTAACCGCTTTAAGCTACCTTTGCCCCCTCGAAAGAAATAGCATGGAAAATTGTACGCTCTATACGCATGAGGTGGAAATGGAGAAAGTGTTGACCCGTATGAGGGCACATTTTGGAGATCAGGCAGTGAAAGTAAACGGACCGGCAAACCGTTGGGAACAGCTGACCATCACATCAGGGAAAAAACTGCTGCGAAAAGGTCATACTCTCACCATCAACTACCGGCAGCGTGCCACACCCGGCTACCAGCTGGTACGTAACGACGACCCGGTAACCACCAACCTGCTCGGTATGCACGGCTTTGTACAGCAGCTGCCGGCAGAAAACCCGGCCCTGAAAGAACTGCTGCTCGCAAAAGTAGCCACGCTCAATACGGAAATCGTTATCCTCGCCACGCCTTCATTCAACGGCGACCTCCGGGCCGCCATCATGGACCTGGCCGACGAACTGGATGGCATCTTCTTCTGCGAAAATAACTTCATCTTCAACACCGAAGTACAAGGCTTCTGGGATAAAACCGGCGCACTGCTGCTCGATGTAAACGGTCATTCTACCGCTACCAATCTCACCGTAAATATCAACGCACGGTATTTCGATAACCAGGACACGCCTTCCTCCGCCGCAACAGAAAGAAAACAACGGAACATACAGCTCCTGCAGGAAATGCAGGTGAAAACAACCGTCAACCTTCCTGTTATCCGGGATGAGCAGGAAGTGGTGCTGCGTACCGCCGCAGAAACTGCCCAACGGGTAGCCGTACTCGCCGCCGTAAACACCGTGGCCTTCGGATACCTCGAAAGTCCCGCCGTTATCAGCTACCTGCAACAACATCAGCTCTGGGATAAAACCACACCCGCCGAAAGAGCTTTCCTGGAAGATCCGCAGGAAGACGCCAAAACACGGGAAACCTGGAAGTGTGAAGACATCTGGGTATTGCTCTGGGCATTGAAAAAAGTACCGTCTCTCGGCGAAATGGACGCCCTCTGCAACCTCGATATGGTGCCGGAAGAAGCCTTCCCCTTCCGCGGCCCTGCCTCCGATCCCGCCGCATTCCTGGCCGGCGCCACGGAATTGCGCAGCGCCACAGAAATCCTCGACGCCAACGACCTCTACTACCGCGCCAACTGGGCCTGTGTAGATGCCCGCTTAAAAGGCGAAAAAGAACCGCTGCATCCCGGCATCGTATACGAACGGCATTACGCCCTCAACTGGCTCACCAACTATAGGAACCAGTTCTGGGACGATGTTACTTGCGACACCTGACGCGGAGGTTGTCTTTCTCAGGATTACGCTGATTTTATTGATTTTAAGGATTTGAACACTTTGGATTTTAAAAGATTTGGGGAGATATAAGCGGATATACCCGCTCATATCTCCCCAAATCTTTTATCCGCTTATTTATCTTAAATTATCTACTCAGATCTCCCCAAATCATTTAAAATCCAAAGTGTTCAAATCCTTAAAATCAATAAAATCAGCGTAATCCTGAGAAAGACAACATCCGCTAATGAGCCAGCATCAGCTGGCGAATATACTTCACCGGCGCACTGCCATAGCTCAGGAATTTCTCGTTAAACGCTTTCAGGTTGTAATCCTTGCCCTGCTGCTGTTTGTAAGCTTCGCGGAGGTCAATGATCTCTTTGTAACCGGTGAAATAGCTGGTCAGCTGCACGCTGGATACGCTCACCCGTTTCCATTTACCTGCTGCTTCTGCTGCCTGCTGGAACGCTTCTTTGGTGAGCAAATGAATCGCATCTTCCTTGCTCATATCCTTCACATGTACGCTGTAATCCAAAATGGTATTACATACGGTGCGCAGGTTCCACTTATACCACATCAGCCACATTTCCGGTTCGTTATTGCCATAGCCGTTTTCCAGCATCATCTGCTCGGTATATACGGCCCATCCTTCAATCATGGCGCCATTGCTCATGAGCGATTTAATGAGGCTGGGGGATTGGTTGGCATACACTAGTTGGGTATAGTGCCCCGGTATAGCTTCGTGAATATCCAGTATCTGGAGGATGTATTGATTGTATTCACGCAAATAACTTTCTGCTTTATCTTTTGGCCATCCTTCCAGGCTGCCAACGTTGTAATAGGTGTTGCCGCCTTTGTCGTAGGGGCCGGGCGCACTGATGGAGGCGCCTGCCACGCCTGCCATATAAGCCGGCTCTTTACGTACTACCAATGGTTTGGACGGATCAATATACAACAGGTCTTTTTCTTTGATAAACGCAATCAGCGAAGGGAGCTGCTTTTCTATGGCCGACTGGAACTCTTCCGGCTTCACATGCTTTACAGAAAGCGTATCAATCATACGGCCTATAAGTTCCAGCGAGTCGGATGGCATCGGTGTATTGCCAAAATATTTCGGCCACAACTGGCGGCTGATCTTTGTCATTTCACTATGCACAAAAGCTTTGCGTGCTATCGCGGAATCATAGATCTGCGCGGCAGTAAAGGACGACTGGATATCAAATTTAAACTTCTGATCGTACAACGTTTTACCCAAACGGAAGCTGCGCGGACGCTCCGGCTTCAATGCCTTTAGCCACGCGGCGTAATCACGGATTGCTTTCGTGGCAGTTTGGGCGCTGGCCAGCATGGCGGCCTGCTCTGCTGCCGGGATGCCCGTTTTCTTCAGCGAATCTGCAAAGTCTTTTTCAAATACCGATATGCCCCCGTTGTTCTGGTCTATTGCCAGCGAAGTAAGTTCCGGTACGGGATCTTTGATCTGTTTTTTAGCGGCTTCGTAATAAGCCGGGATATTTTTCAACCTGCTGCCAAAGCTGCGTAGCCTGGTTTCCAGTGGCGCGTAGTTTTCGTTTAAGATAAAGGCAAACGTGTTACTAACGTTATAGGAAGATGGATCCCATTCGTTGCTTTTCTGCTCCTTAATACCCCATTGTACCGATTCCAGGTAGTTCTGTATCAGCTGGTAATCAATTTTATTGGCGTCATTCAACGCAGCAGGATCGTAGGATTTCAGGGAATCCAGTTGTTGCTGCGCAAATGCGAGTCGCGCTGCGGCAGCCGCGCTGTCCGGCACTACCAGCACCGAGTCGTATTTATGATAGCCTACACTGGTAGCCCAGTCGGGGTTTTCTTTCCAGAGGGCGTCAATAAAATGTGCCTGGTAGGCGCTGAAAGCATTATTCAGCGTACTGTCGGTACCCTTGGTTTGATTGCTGCTGCTGCCGTTGTTACAGGCTGCCAGGGCAGCTGCGGCGGTTGCGCAAAGAAGGAATTTTTTCATTTGCAGAAGATGATTGTTGTTGTTTTCAAAAGCCTGTGTAATATACTATTTAATTATTTTCTTTACTTTTGCGGCGTACTAGATTAAAAACTGCAAACACTTGAGCCATGTAATTTCACAGGCATATTAAATCATTCCTTTCGCCGTTCCATCCCGGAACCGGCCTGTGAAACTATTGTTTAACTTAAACCCTGATGACATGGCAATTTCTCAGAAATATGGCCGTACCTGGCATTATCCGTTTTCGCCCGGCACTACGAGCGACGACCGTATTCAATATGAATACTGGCAATCGTTGCAGCAGATACCGGTGCTGATCCACACGGAAAAACTGGACGGAGAAAATAACTGCTTATCCCGGTACGGGGTATTTGCGCGCTCACATGCAGCGCCCACTACTTCGCCGTGGACTGAAAGCATCCGCCGTTACTGGCAAAGCATAAAGAACGACCTGGGTGACCTGGAGATTTTCCTCGAAAATCTTTATGCAGTACATTCTATTGAATACCGGAACCTGGATCATCACTTTTATATATTCGGCATCCGGGAAGGCCAGCAGTGGCTCAGTTGGGAGGAAACCCAATTCTACGCCGCAATGCTCGGCCTGCCGGTGGTGCCGGAAATAAAGCGTATAACGCCGCCGGCTACACGCCAGGAGTTTGAACGTGATATACTGGGACTGGTAAACGGTCCAGGCGCCTTTGATCCGCACGACGTGCATACCGGTAAACCCGCTACCATGGAAGGTATTGTATCCCGCAATGCCAACGGGTATGCGGTAAGCGATTTTGCAGACAACGTGTTTAAGTATGTCCGCAAGGGACATGTAAAAACAGACCAGCACTGGACCCGCCATTGGCGCCGTGCCAGGTTAAATAATGAAGGAGGTAACTATGTGGCAGCTCAGTGAAAATAAAAACTGGTCGCACCTGGAACATACATTTGAATGGGTACGCGTGATGCAGGAAGTTCCGCAGGACGCGCGGCACCACGCAGAAGGTAACGTGGCCGTACATACGCAGATGGTACTGGCAGCCTTGCAGCAATTACCCGGCTACCGGCAGTTGCCGGCGGCAGACCAGGAACTGTTGTGGGCAGCCGCACTGCTGCACGACGTGGAAAAATACAGCACTACGGTTATTGAACCGGATGGTCGCATCACTTCTGCGGGCCATGCCCGCAAAGGAGAAGCGCGGGCCCGGCAAATCCTTTACAGGGATGTGCCGGCGCCCTTCCTTGTCCGCGAGCAAATCGCCAAACTGGTGAGGTACCACGGCCTGCCGCTATGGATCTTTGAAAAGCCGGATCCGCAGAAAGCGCTGATCACCGCCAGCCTGGAAGTGAATACACAGCTGCTGGCATTGCTGGCCCGCGCCGATGCGCTTGGACGCAGCTGTACCGATCAGGCAGACCTGCTCTACCGGCTGGATTGCTTCGAAGAACTGTGCAGGGAAAATAACTGCTGGGGACAACCACGCCCGTTCGCCACACCGCGGGCGCGCATGGAATACCTGTTCAAAACCGGCAGCTCACCGGACTACGTGCCTTTTGAAACGCCGCAAACACCGGTCATACTCATGAGCGGATTACCTGGCGCGGGGAAAGACACGTACATACAGCGGCATTATAAACACCTGCCGGTCATCTCCCTGGATCATATCCGGCAAACCATGAAAATAAGTCCTACTGATAAAAGCGGCAATGGTGTAGTGATCCAGGCAGCGAAAGAACAAGCCAGGATCTGTCTCCGGGAAAAAAAATCCTTTGTATGGAACGCCACCAACATTACACGGCAGATGAGGGAACAGGTGATCAGTCTTTTTACAACGTATGAAGCAGCGGTAACAATTGTGTATGTGGAAGTGCCGGCAGCGAAGCTGTTACAGCAAAACCGGCAGCGGGAGGAAGTAGTGCCGGCGGCAGCCATGGAACGGTTAATCAGGAAGCTGGAAGTGCCCACCATTACAGAAGCGCATGAGCTGAAAATAGCAGTCAGCAGTTAGCCATTGGCTGCTGCTGACTGCTTACTTATTTAAAATTCATTCCGCCACATCATGCTCTCCACCGGTTTTATGGTGCGACCATTATATTTGGCATTTCCTTTTTTGTTATAGAGCGTTTCTACTTCACCTTCTACCATAAAGTAGATGAGCTGGCCAATGGGCATTCCTGCGTATATGCGTACAGGTTGTGCGCAGGAAATTTCCAGGGTCCAGGTGTTGCAGAATCCTACATCACCCTTACCAGCGGTGGCATGGATATCGATCCCGAGGCGGCCGGTGCTGGACTTGCCCTCCAGGAACGGCACATGTGCATGCGTTTCGGTATACTCTTCTGTTACGCCGAGGTAAAGGGTGCCGGGTTGTAACACAAACCCTTCCTCCGGAATTTCAAAATGATCAATTTCATTGTGTTTGCGCGCATCCAGTACACGGTCTTTGTAGGTGGCCAGGTATTTCCCCAGGTGCACATCATAAGAATTGGTACCCAGGAATTTCCGGTCATAGGGAGCAATAACGATAGTGCCTTTTTCAATTTCCTCCAATATCCGTTTGTCTGACAGAATCATGCTTAGGTTCGTTTAGTTTTAGTGAGCTGTATTGTTAGCTTTTATTTTTCAGCGGTTGGCATTTAGTGAAAGAGCTGCTGCCAAAAGCTGTTTTTTCTGCTTTTTTGCTTTAATTTGGCAAGATATGCCATTAATACGAACGATACAAATTGATCCGGAAACGAAGCTGGGTGTATGGAAGATAACAGAAACGGAAAATTTTTTCCAGGAAAAGGTAAGCATCAGCCGGGCTATTCACCATCCGCATAAACGCTTACAGCATTTTGCGGGCAGATACCTGCTGGTGACGCTTTTCCCGGAATTCCCCATTCAGGAAATTATGGTGACGCATACCCGTAAACCGGTACTGGCAGGTGATAGCCACCATTTCTCCATTTCACATTGCGGCGATTATGCTGCCGCTATCGTTAGTACCAAAGCAGCGGTGGGGATAGACATTGAAGAGGTAAAACCTAAAATAGAACTGGTGTCTCACAAGTTCCTGTCGCCTTCAGAACGGGCGTTTATCGATCCCCAACAGGAACTGTCGCATAAAACCATCTGCTGGAGCGCCAAAGAAGCGATGTTTAAATGGTATGGCCGGGGAAGCGTTGATTTTAAGGAGAATATGAAACTGCATCCCTTTATTTTTCAACAGGCTGGTTTCATCACCGCCGATTTTAACAAACAGGATACAAATACCCGGTTATATTTGCAATATATTATGGAAAATGACCTATGCCTGGCATGGACTCATCCTGCGTGAGGAACGAATTTATTAAGCACTGTCGCGTTATTTATGAAGATTTATTTACTCGGTTTTATGGGTGCCGGAAAATCCTATTGGGGTAAACAACTGGCGGATCACTGGCAACTGCCTTACTACGATCTGGATGAAGTAATTGTGGAAGCAGAGGAGATGACCATTGCTGATATTTTTTCCAGCAAGGGCGAAGATTATTTCCGTGAAAAGGAAAGTCAGCTGCTCCGGGAGTTATCCCAGCAGGAAAACTTCCTGATCTCCTGCGGCGGGGGCACGCCCTGTTTCCAGGAGAACATGGATTTTATGAACGAACATGGCACTACCATCTGGATCAACCCTTCTGTAGATGTAATGGTGGAACGCCTGCAACGTAAAAAATTCAAACGGCCGTTGATTGCCGGTCTGGAAGATGAAGACCTGACCGGGTTTGTAGAGAAGAAAATGGCGGAGCGTCTCCCTTTTTACCAGCAATCGAAGCATATAATTACATCTGATAATATTTCATTGGATACCTTTACGCAAAATTTCTAATATGCATAAGAGTTTTTTAGTTTGGGCGGCGGTATTAGGTGCATTGGCAGTAGTTTTAGGCGCATTCGGCGCACATAAACTAAAAGAGCTGGTGCCTCCTGAAACCGTATCTACTTTTCAGACAGGCGTTACTTATCAGTTCTATCACGTATTTGCATTAATCGCTACCGGCATCTTATTTGCTCATGTGCCCGGCAATCAGTTAATATGGGCTGGCAGGTGCTTCATTATCGGGATCATCCTGTTCTCCGGTTCACTGTATCTGATGACGCTGCTCAAAACTACCGGCAACGTAGGCCTGAAAGGCATCGGCATCATTACGCCTGTTGGCGGCGTGTTTTTTATTGCCGGCTGGATCTGCCTGCTGGCAGGAGTCTTAAAATTAAAAGCATAAAGCATTCTCATATATGTACAGAGGTTTTTGGGTGTTGATCGTGAGTTTACTGACAGGGTCAGTGGGAATGGCGCAGGATAATGCAAATATTGCCGGTAAATGGTACGGCACCTTTAAACTTTACTACGGTGATAAATACCGTATGATCGTAAACCTGGAGAAAGATGGCGCGGGCTATAAAGGAACGCTCGAGCTGCCCGAAATGTCGGAGGACGACCAGTTTGAGATTGAAACAGTCGTGTATCGCAGGGACACCCTGTTGCTGCGTATAGACGGGATGCGGTTTTCTTTTACCGGTGTGTGGGACCCGGCTGCGAAGCAGTTCAGGGGCATTACCGGGTTGGGCGATGATCAAAGTCATGCTGACCTTGGCCGGAAAGAGATCACTGCCGCCGACATGTACAAAAGACCACAGGAACCAAAGCCGCCTTTCCCGTATTACACGGAACAGGTGAGGTTTAATAACATAAAAGACAGTGTAACACTCGCCGGAACGTTCACCCGCCCGGCAGCACAAGGTAAATATCCTGTAGTGTTATTGCTCTCCGGCTCCGGGCCACAGGACCGGAACGAGGAAATAGCAGGGCATAAACTGTTCCTGGTGCTGGCCGACTATTTTGCCCGTAACGGTATTGCTACCCTGCGGTACGACGACAGGGGATTTGGCGCCTCCACCGGCGATTTTTATACATCCGATATCTACGATTTTTCGCACGATGCGCTCACCGCGCTGAAATACCTGAAAGCCAGGAAGGATGTGGATGTTTCGCGTATGGGAGTGCTTGGACATAGTGAGGGCGCTATTGTAGCGCAAATAGTGGCCGCAAACAATCCGGGCGTGGCCTTTGTAATATCCATGGCAGGGGTGGGCGTAAGCGGCAGGGAACTGATCGATCAGCAAGCTTTCGCCAAAGGGAAAGTGGCCGGCAAACCGGATAGCCTGATCCTGGCAGAACAGGCGCGCATGAAGCCTTACTGGGACCTCCTGGCAAGCGACAGCGATATTACCGCCATTACGCCAAAGGCGCAGGAAATTCTCCGGAATATATACCGTAATTCAAGCGAAGACGTTAAGAAGGTACAAACAGAGGATGAATTAATACGGAGAGCTAATATGAGTCCGGAAACTATTTCGTTATTAAGATATAAGCCGCTGACCTACCTGAAACAGATCAAATGTCCGTTTATGGCGATCAACGGCACCGCGGATATACAGGTGGATGCCACCGCCAATCTGAAAGAAATTGAACGCGCATTGAACGAAAATGGTAATCTGCTCACAACAATCCGTAAGTTTGATGGATTAAACCATTTGTTTCAGCGCTGCAAAACATGTGAAGTGAACGAATACGGAGAGCTGGAGCAAACCATTGATCCCCTGGTTCCCGAGTTTATGGCACACTGGATCTTACAGTTGCCACCGTCGGCGGACAGGTAGTCCCAAATCTGAAATTATAATATGTCCAAGAATAAACTGAAAACCGAAAAACCGGAAAGCAAGAAACCACCGAAAGGCCCCGCACCGAACCCGGATGTATTGAAGAAAGACAAGGAGCCCGAGGTGAAGGTAAAAGAGCTGGTAAAAGATGAGCGCACCCACAAGGTACTGGGCGTGTTCTTTCTTTTATTGTCTGTTTACTGCTTTATTGCTTTCACTTCCTATCTTTTTACCTGGGAAGATGACCAGGATAAAATCTTCCATTATTCTACCAGGGAATTATTTTTTGGAGATGTAAAAGTTGATAACCTGCTCGGCCGCCTGGGTGCTTATGTATCGCATAACTTCTTCTTTTATGGCGTAGGGATTGCCGCCTACCTGTTCTGCTACTTCTTTTTTATCATCGGTGTAAATTTCATCGTTGGCCGCCGGGTATTCCGTATCTGGCGCAGTATAAAATATATCCTGTTTGGTGTGCTCTTTATCAGCATGACAATGGCCTTTGCTATCGGCGGCGGCGATTTCCCCTGGGGCGGCGCCCTGGGCGATGCCCTGAATAAATGGACCACCGGCTTCGTAGGCAAAACAGGAACCGCCCTGCTGTTGCTGGTTGTTGGCTTCTCCTGGCTTATCTGGAAATTCAACTTCGACTTCAAATGGCCGGAGAAAAAAGTAAAAGCACCTAAACCCATACCCGCCGCAGCACCGGTTGCCCCCGTAATGCAAACCACCGCGGCTACACCCGCCGCCTCGGCGAAAGAAGACGCACGTAAAAATGGTCTCCGCGACGAAGGCGGCGTAATGGTAATCCCGCCGCATGCGGAACCGGAAGAAGACGAGGAAGACCTGCCACCTATGCAGTTGGTGGAAAGGGAAGACATCACCGTGATCCCTTCTGCCCATGCAGCTTACCTGCCTGCCGAACCTGCTTACGAAAGCGGGCAGTCTGCAGAGGAGGAGGAAGAGGAGGAAGAAGAAGATCCGGGACCACTATTGTACATAGAAGAAACGCCCGAACAACCGCTTGCCCCTGTCAGCAAAAAGAAAGGGGAACCGGTAGAAGTGGCCTTCGAAATAAAACCCACTTACCAGGACGAGGAAGACGAAGTGGAAGAGATAGCGCCCACACGGCCTGTGGAACCGGTAGATCCTTACGATCCGTCCCTGGATCTGAGAGATTATAAGTTCCCGACCCTGGATCTGCTGGAAAATCATAATGCAGACAAAGTGATTGTGCAGGATACCGCTGAACTGGAAAAGAATAAGAACCAGATCATTGATACCCTCAAGAACTATGATATTTCCATTCAGAAGATCAGTGCCACAGTAGGACCAACCGTTACCCTGTACGAAATTGTGCCGGCTGCGGGCGTTCGTATCTCCCGTATTAAAAACCTGGAAGATGACATTGCGTTAAGCCTGTCGGCGCTCGGTATCCGTATCATTGCGCCTATTCCGGGAAAGGGTACCATTGGTATTGAAGTACCCAATGTGAAGAAAACCATCGTATCTCTTAAAAATATGCTGGCCTCGGAAAAATTCCAGACCAGCACCATGGATCTGCCTATTGCCATTGGTAAAAAGATCGACAACGAAAACTTCATTGCCGATCTGGCCAAGATGCCCCACCTGCTGATGGCAGGTGCTACGGGTCAGGGTAAATCCGTTGGTATCAACACCTTGCTGGTATCATTGCTGTATAAAAAGCATCCTTCCCAGTTGAAGTTTGTATTGGTAGATCCGAAAAAAGTGGAGCTGTCGTTATACAAACTCATTGAGAAACACTTCCTGGCCAAGTTACCCGGTGAAGATGATGCGATCATTACCGATACCAAAAAGGTGATCCACACGCTCAATGCCCTGTGTATTGAAATGGACCTGCGGTACGACCTGCTGAAAGAAGCCGGTACCCGCAACATCCGTGAGTACAATGGTAAGTTTACGCAACGCCGTCTCAATCCGCTGAAAGGCCACCGCTACCTGCCGTTCATCGTGCTGGTGGTAGATGAGTTTGCGGATCTGATCATGACAGCCGGCAAGGAAGTGGAAATGCCGATTGCCCGTTTGGCCCAGCTGGCCCGCGCAGTAGGTATTCACCTGATCATTGCCACCCAGCGCCCTTCTGTAAACATCATTACCGGTACCATTAAAGCAAACTTCCCGGCTCGCGTGGCCTTTAAGGTATCTTCAAAAATAGATTCCCGTACCATCCTGGATATCGGCGGCGCTGAACAGCTGATAGGACAGGGGGACATGCTGGTTTCCTTCAACGGGGAACTGGTACGTCTGCAATGTGCCTTCGTGGATACGCCGGAAGTGGAAAACGTGGCTGAATTCATTGGTAACCAGAAAGGCTACCCCGATGCTTTCCTGCTGCCGGAATACGTGGATGACAAGGATCCGGATGGCCGCGAACTGAGTATCGCCGACCGGGATCCGCTGTTTGAAGAGGCTGCCCAGGTGATTGTCACCACCCAACAGGGATCCACCTCCCTCCTGCAACGCAGGATGAAGCTGGGCTACAACCGTGCAGGGCGTCTGATGGACCAGCTGGAAGCTGCCAACATCGTAGGCCCCAATATGGGAAGCAAAGCCAGGGATGTGCTGGTGAAAACAGAAAGCGAGCTGAATGAAATCCTTAATAATTTGTTATAATATGTTAAGGCGGTCGGAATTTATTACCCTTTTTCAGGAATTATAATGAATTTTGCACCCTGTAAAAACCTACACGGCTATACCGGCATGGCATTTGTCTTTGTTGGATAGCACAAACTAAAAAAAACTACGATGAAGAAATTTGTATTAACCGGAATGTTGTTGAGTGGTATCATTTTCAGCGGCATGGCACAATCTAAGGGCGCTTCCGACCCAAAGGCGAAAACCGTTCTGGATGGTGTTAGTAATAAATTTAAATCATTAAAAACAGTAGTCGCTAATTTTATATTAAAAGTAGAAGGCGCTAATAACAGCGTGTCTGATTCCAAAAAAGGTACTGTTTACCTGAAGGGAGCTAAATATAAAGTAACGCTGCCCGGACAGGAAATCATCAGCGATAACAAAACTTCCTGGACATACGCCAAAGATGTGAATGAAGTAACTATTAATAACGTGGATCAGAGCAGCGGCGCCATGACACCGGCCAAGCTGTTCACCAACTTCTATGATAAAGATTACCTGTACAAACTGGAAGCAGAAACCAAGGAAAAAGGTAAGGTGCTCCAGAATGTGGAACTGACACCTACAGACAAATCGAAGACAATATTCAAGGTAATCGTTTCTGTAGATAAGAAGAACCAGAGCATTGCAAAGATGAAGGTGTTTGAGAAGAATGGTAACCATTATACTTACGAAATCACCAATTTTACACCAAATACCAACCTGAGCGATGCTACCTTTACTTTCGATGCCAAAAACTACCCTGGCGTGGAAGTAGTAGATCTCCGATAGTATAAGATTTTAGTATAAAAACCACCGGAGCGCGGATTACAGCGGTAAATGTTGCAAAACATCCCCGTAATCTCCGCTCCGGTGGCTTTTTGCAATAGGCTTTGTGCTTTCTGCTTATTTATTTACCTTTGGCAAGTTCAATTTAAAAATTAAACAATATGGCATACGACGTAATCGTAATTGGTAGTGGGCCCGGCGGATATGTGGCTGCTATCCGTGCTTCTCAGCTGGGATTTAAAACTGCAGTAGTGGAAAGAGAGAGTCTGGGTGGTATCTGTTTAAACTGGGGCTGTATTCCAACGAAGGCTTTGTTAAAAACTGCACAGGTTTTTGAATATACACAGCATTCAAAAGACTATGGTATCACGATCGGTGATGCAAAAGTGGATTTCGAGGCGGTGATCAAACGTAGTCGCGGTGTTGCTGATAAAATGAGCAGGGGCGTTCAGTTCCTCATGAAAAAAAATAAGATCGACGTGTTAATGGGCAATGGAAAGGTAAAATCCAAAGGCCAGGTGGAAGTAACCGATAAAGACGGTAAGGCCACTGTACACGACGCAAAACATATCATCCTGGCTACCGGCGCACGTGCACGTGAGCTGCCAAACCTGAAGATTGATGGTAAGAATGTAATCGGCTACCGTGAAGCAATGACCCTCCCTCAGCAGCCTAAATCCATGATCGTTGTGGGTTCCGGCGCTATAGGTGTTGAATTTGCCTACTTCTACGCAACCCTGGGTACTAAAGTAACCATCGTTGAGTTCCTCCCGCGCATTGTACCAGTGGAAGATGAAGACATCTCCAAAGAACTGGAAAAGATATATAAAAAGAAAGGCATCGAAATCATGACCAACGCTTCTGTAGAAGCTGTTGAAGCAAGTGGTAACGGTGTGAAAGCAAAAGTGAAAACCCAAACCGGCGAAATCACCCTGGAAGCAGATGTGGTACTGAGCGCGGTGGGTATCGCTGCCAATATCGAAAATCTCGGCCTGGAAGGAATGGGTATCAAAACCGACAAAGGCCGTGTATTGGTTGATAAATATTACCAGACAAATATCCCGGGCGTTTACGCTATCGGAGATATGGTGCCTGGTCAGGCCCTCGCACACGTTGCCTCCAAAGAAGGTATCATCTGCGTGGAAGCTATCGCATACAATGAAAAGAAATATGCGCACAAACCAGAACCAATTGACTACATGAACATTCCGGGCTGTACTTATTGCGCACCTGAAATTGCTTCTGTAGGTTATACTGAAAAGGCAGCAAAAGAAGCCGGTTATGAAGTGAAAGTGGGTAAATTCCCATTCTCTGCTTCCGGTAAAGCTTCTGCAGCCGGCGCCACTGAAGGTTTCGTAAAAGTGATCTTCGACGCCAAATACGGCGAATGGTTAGGTACCCACATGATCGGCGCCAACGTTACTGAAATCATCGCAGAAACAGTGGTAGCGCGTAAACTGGAAACTACTTACCAGGAAGTGCTGGATTCCATCCACCCGCATCCAACTATGAGCGAATCTGTAAAAGACGCCATAGAAGTAGCTTACGGCGAAGCAATTCACCTGTAGTCTTATCTTATTGTAAGTATAATAACAGCTGTTCCGGTTTACCGGAGCAGCTGTTTTGTTTAGCGGGAAGCTCATCATAACCCGGCATTGTGTAGCAACTATTGCTGCTTTACAAACTGTGCGGAATAGATCCGCTTATTATCTGCATAAATACTACAGTTATAAATGCCATTTGCCAGGCGCTGTACTTCCACAGTTTCCTGGATATCCTCAAGATTCCGCTGTAATACTATCCGTCCGCTCATATCTGTAATTACCAGCTGGCGGCTGCGTGGGGTGCCATCCAAAACGGTGAACTGGCTGCTTACGGGGTTGGGGAAAAGTAAGATATGATTGCCTGCAATGATGGTAACGGTAACCGGGTCGGCATAAATATACTGCCCGTTGGAGGTGAGCAATTTCACCCGGTAGCGGAGTAGTCCTTCCGGTGCGGTGTCATCGAGGTAGTTAAAGTTCATGGCGTCGCCTACGGGCTGTTGTTGCAGCGTTATCCAGCCTTCCCGTGTAAACCGTTCCCAGTAAACAGTTTGGAGTTGCCAGGTACTACCCAGCGTGAGCGACAGGGCTACTTTATTGTCGGTAGTAGGATCGGCCAGCAGGTTTTGTACATAGCAGCCTACACCCTGTTGCGTGTAATTAACTGCATAGCTGCGGATGCCGGTCCAGCCACCGGCGGCAACAGGGCTTACTGCAAAATACAACGATGCCGCCGTAGCCTTAGGGATAAAAACAAAAGTATCACGTACCTGGCTATACGGAATTAGCGCCGTATTGCTCATCGTGTATAACTGGTACGCAGTGGCGCCCGGCTGTCCGTTCCAGTACAGCAGTACCGTATCGGTGCAGTTGAATCCCGTGTGCATGGTGAGTATCGGCGAAATGTAAAAAGGGTTGCTGATAAACGAGGTGTCCGTTAACGTTAGTTTCAGGATCACCGGGCTGAAAATATCCGGTACGTTCCAGTTATACAGCCCGTTTTCCACCGGGATGTTTTGTGCAATGGGCAACCAGGTGCGGCCGCTGTCGGTGCTGTAGGAAAGCTCACTGTTACCAATATACGTAGTTTGCCATTGCAGCGGCAATGCCTGTCCTGCGGCTGCCGTAGTGCCTGCGGCGGGGTTTTGCCACTGGAAATTTTTTGCCGGCACCAGTTCATAAGCCAGGTAGAACGGCTGTGTGCCGGCAGTAACCTGTGCGCCGGATACCAGTACCCGCATATTGCCGGGCACCGGATTTTCAATACTGATTTGTTCTGTATTGTTGAGGCTATCCCTGCCACGCTTTGCGGGTAGCAATAATGAATCAATTAACGGATAGGTGCTCAGCGTCCAGGGCAGCCAGGTTTTGCCGTCGGCGGTGGTGGCTATTATGTCGAGGTCGTTTATAAGCGCTTTAACGGCATTAACAGTAGCCGGTGGATCATTCCAGCACAGGGTTACTTTCACCTCCTGTATGCCCTCCGGAACAGCGATGTTGAAGGACGTAGCCGTATGGTTGCCGGCATTACCCCGGAAGAGGTGGTTGTCCTGTATGGTTTTGATAGCGGCATATGCATGCAGGTTGCCATATCCGCTGCCAAATGATGGGTGTACGCCTGCCGGCCGGAAGGCGCTGTTGATGATAACGGCTTTGATGAGGGCGGCGGAAACGGGCGTGTTGTGCAGCATACGCCAGGCATCCTGGAGTAATGCCACCACACCGCTGGTAAGCGCTGCTGCGCCGGAGGTACCATCTTCGCCATAAGCGGTTACGTGTGGCAGGATGCGGCCATCGTAAGCGGGGCCTTTGGAACTGAGTGCGATCAGCTGTGCGGCGCCATCTGTACCACCGCTGACAATAATATTTTTAGCCTGTTTAAAATTGCCGGATAAATTAGCATACCCTGTAATGCCCTGGTAACGCCCCCCGGAGGCCGGCGATGTGCCAATGTTACCGGAAGAATAGATATGCACCAAAGTATCTGCTTCATAAATCTGCTGATCATAGGCCACGGCTTCGGCGCCATAATAATTTTCGATGCCGGTACCATAGGAATGATTTTGTACCGTGATGCCGGATTGTTGATAATAGGCATCATCATCGGGGAGCAGGCTGCTGTTGTAGTCTGCAGAACTCAGCTTTACTTCAGGCGCCACGCCTTTGCCGCCTGCACCGCTGTTGCCCGCGCCGCCAATCAGCGTAGCCATTATCAAAGCATGCGCAGTTTGGAGGGAGGAATTATAGGAAGAAGGAATATATCGTCCCTGTAAATCGATATCAGTGGTATCAAATAAATCCTCCTTAACGGAAACGGCTACACGTTTTCCAGTGATAAGGGGAAATTGCTGTTGTGCGAAAGGAATCCGGTTCACTGCGAGGTTGCCGGTATTGATAATAATTTCAGGGGTTGGTCGCCGGATAAGGTCTGCGAACTGTATGGCCGGCTGACTGATAAACAGGGGCCAGTCCTGCTTTTTAACCTTTGCCCTGGCTACGTGGTACTGCGTGGAGTACGACTGCACGCGGGCATACATTAATTGCTTTTCTGCCGGGTGGCACGACACCTGTATAGTGATGCTATCCTGCGTGGATGTTTGTTCCAGTTGTTGCAGCAGCGGAATGCTTGCTTTAAAATTATAACCTGCACTGTAACAATATACGAGCGTACTATCTTCCGGTACGTGTTGTAATATGTAATGATAGCGGGAGAGAGGCTGTACAAGTCCCCATTGCTGTAGCTTTGACTCATTTGGTAGTTTTGCAAACTTCACCAGGAAAGGACCACCTTTCCGTTGCAATGAAAATGTATCGGTAGCATATCGTTGCACCAGGCTGTCCGGATAGTGTGGTTGCTGTGCAGCAGCATAGTAAAAATAACAAAGCTGCAAAAACAGCAAGGGCCATATTTTAGAGGGTATTATCCGCATGCAGGTGTTGGCAACGGGTAAGTGATTTTGGTTTAGTGTTGCTACCTAAAGCTACTGTATTTAGATTTTCAACACAATTTTTTGTCAATACTAAAACAAAATATTTTTTTTAAATTAAACGAATGTTGTAATATTGAAAGAGGAAAACCTAATATAAAATTCAACTAAATCTGAACAACGATCTGAATCTGTTACACAGTTTCTTAATTTATAGAGCAAATCTTAGTCACCGGAAATAACCGGCATTACTGAATCACTACCAACCCATTAAAAACTGATGCTATGCCATAGCAGGGCATATTAGCTGTTGTATGTATCCGAAAACGAGAGCACAGTATCACAACTGCAGTTTCCGGAAGATAATCAGGCTAGGCGATCGCGTTTGCGGCAATAAGAAGAAAAAAAGCAACGTGCTTTTAGTACGCAATTGTTTTTATTCCACGTCTTATTCAGCTGCAGATCAGCGGGGGCATTTAGTGTTGTTAACAGTGGCCTGTTTGAAAGAACAGGCGACAGGGATATCTTTTTTTTAAATCTAAACCAAAAATCTGAACTTTTTTTTCTAAACCAAAACCAAAAATCTGAATTATGAGAACACAATCAATTCCTGTGCTCTGCTGCATGGCAGCGGCTTTCCTCTTTGCGTCCTGTCAGAAGAACGGCGCACAAAAAGAAGCGCAGCCCGATCCCGTGTCAGCAGAAGTGTTAGCCCAGATTAAAGCAAATGGCTTTAGCACAGAGAACGTGGTAAAAACCGAAGATGGCTACCTTGTGGAAGGTGACATCCTGCTTACAGCTGCACAGCTGAAAGAAACCGTTACGAGCCCTGTTTTACGGGTGGCCAAAACAGAACAGTACCGCACTAATTACCTGGTTACCGCATTACCCCGCGTTATCAGAATTAAGGTGACCAGCTTAGGTACTGCCTTTATCGCAGGCACGGATACTGCCATTGCACGTTACAATAGGCTGGGGTTGCGCATGACCTTTCAGCGCGTAACCAGCGGCGCCGCTGACATTACCATCAGAGGATTTAACCAGGGACCAAGCGGTGGTTACATCACACTCGGTTCTTCCGGGTTTCCTACCAGTGGCGGCAATCCGTATGGCACCATTAAGATGAACACCAACCAGTACGCCTACGGATCTAATCCCAACGTATTGTATGTAGGTTCTGTTATCCAGCATGAAATTGGTCACTGCATTGGTATGCGTCATACCGATTACATGGACCGTTCCTACAGCTGCGGCGGTACTGCCACCAACGAAGGCGCAAGCAACGTAGGTGCAGTATATATTCCGGGCACTCCTTCTGCACCGGATGCCAACTCCTGGATGCTGGCCTGCTCCAATGGCGGCAACCGTACATTTAATGCCAATGATATCATTGCGCTTAATTATCTGTATCACTAATCGTTGCATGAGCTAATCTGTTAAAACATTTCCGGAGCCGGGATTTTATTCCCGCTCCGGAAATGCTATTCTCCGGTACATTGAGCTGGTTCATCTATCTTTTTTGTAAATCTGTTACATAATCGAAACCTTTATAACAGATCAAAAATGATGAGATGGAAAACTCCCGTAAACAATTCCTGAAACAACTGTTTATCAGCGCTACCGCCGTGCCGGTGCTGATTGAAGCCTGTAAGAAAAGTGATGCTGCCGATCCCGGAATAGATAGCAGCGGCGCCTGCACCGTTTCCCCGGAAGAAACAGATGGCCCCTACCCACTCTACAATAGCAGGGGCTCCTCCATTCAGCGCGTGGATATCACCGATGGCAAAACAGGCACCCCGTTGCACATTACCATTAACATTCTGAACACCAACAACAGCTGCAAGCCGCTTGCCAACGCGAGGGTAGATATCTGGCATTGCGATAAGGATGGTTATTATTCCGGCTACAGCAACCGGGGATACCTCGGCACACAGGATAATACTGCGCTGGTTTTCTGCAGGGGATTGCAGTATTCGGATACAGCCGGACAGGTTAAATTTACTTCCATTTATCCTGGCTGGTACGAAGGCCGGGTAACGCATATTCATGCACAGGTATACGTGAATGATAAACTGAAAGGAACTACGCAGATTGCTTTTCCTGATGATATTAATGCCGCAGTGTATAACACTGCTTTATATGCCGCCCACGGGCAAAATACCAGTGTTACTAAAAACAGCGCAGACATGGTTTTCAGCGATTCGTTATCGGCCGAACTAGCCACGGTAACCGCCAGCGAAACCAGTAGTTACGATCTTGTTCACAATATTTATATCGCCGGGTAATATGGGCAAAACGATGATAAAGCTGGCTATCCGGCAGGTGATAGACGCATCTTCCACGGGAACATTTGCCAAAAATGTATTTCGCGATTCTTATGCAGAGTTCCTGCTGCAATCGCAGGCATATAATCCCAACGAAGCATTTTCCACTTTCGCCGAAATGGTGGAACACCAGCCCAAAGCCAACTCCCTGCATTATAAAACAGGTTTTGCGGTGGGGTTGTATGTGCAGTCCCTCGCCAACCTGGTACCCGGCGCCTGGGATATGCTGGGTAATATCCAGTTGTCGTTTGAACGGCACCAGTTTAAAATTATCACTTCCTGTATTCACGACCGGCAGCTCCACAAAGTAGCGGTGCTGTATTATACTGCGCCTTTACTGCTCCACAAAATAATAGGGGACTATCTTTTGCTGGGATTTAATGATACCACTGATACGTTCACTTTAAAACTGGACGACGACCTGTCGATCTGCCATTACAGTGAGGAATCATGAAGTTTCACATCTCCCGAAAAAAGTAAAGCCAACAAACATCACCAAAAACAAAATCAAAAGAATCAAAAAGAACAAAATCAAGGTAATCAGTATAATCAGCGTAATCAGTGAGAAAGACAACCTCCGCTCTTCCACTCGCGGATAAAATCGCTGTAACTATCGCTCACCGGCAATTCCGCCGATGAGCTGAGTGTCACTTTCCGGTTAAGCACCGACCGGACTTTATCCACCGACACAATATAACTGCGGTGGATCCGCCTGAAGCGCGCCGCCGGCAGCTTCTCCTGCATTTTTTTCATTGTCATCAAGGTGAGCACGGGCGCCTGTTGGGTAAGGTGGATCCGGATATAATCCTCCAGGCTTTCTATATAAATAATTTCGTGTAAGGGTATCTTCACCATATGATAGGAAGAATGCACCAGCAGGCTTTCCGTAGCCGCCGGCAGCAGTTGCTGCTGTTGCTGCAGCTGTGCTTTCTGCACGGCTTTTTCAAAGCGCTGAAATGGAATAGGCTTCAACAGGTAATCGATGGCATCCAGTTCAAACCCATCGAATGCATACTGTTTATACGCGGTGGTGAAAATGATCATCGGCCGGTGGGTAAGTCCCCTGGCGAGATCCAGCCCGTTGATATCAGGCATGTGGATATCCAGGAAGATCAGATCTACCTGGCCATGCCGCAGGTATTCCGCTGCGGAAATGGCATCTGTAAAAGTATGCTGTAATTTCAGCCAGGGAAATTCCTGTGCATAGGTTTTGATCACCTGTAAGGCGGGCGGTTCGTCGTCTATCACAATAAATTTAATCTCCATCGCTTATACCTGTAATTGTAAGGAAATAGAATATGCGCCGTTATCTTCACTGATCTGCAGTTCGTATTTATCGGGATAGAGGTGTTCCAGTCTTTGCCGTGTGTTGGAAATGCCAATGCCCGTGCGACTTGTGTCCGGCGCCATTCTGAATAATTTGTTGCTGCAGTAAAAGTGGATCCTGTTTTCAGATGTTTGCAGCAGGATGGTAATTTCAGACGGTTCGTGATTACTGACGCCATACTTAAACGCGTTTTCAAGGAAGGGCAGCAGTACCAGCGGGGCAATGCACTTAATGCCGGGGCTGCCTGTAACCGCGAAATTGACTTTCGTTTTAGTGGTGAGCCGGAGTTTCTGGAGATCAATATAATCCCGAAGGCAATCAATTTCGCTTTCCAGCAGTACATAATCATCTCTCGTATCCTCGGTTACATAGCGCAGCATATTAGACAGCTTCATGATGCTCATGGCGGTGTTATCGCTGCGTGTGATAGCGAGGGAGTAAATATTGTTAAGGGTATTAAACAGGAAATGCGGATTGATCTGGGCTTTCAGAAAGGATAATTCTGCCTGGGTTTTGCGGGTTTCTGCGTACAGTGCTCTTTTTTCGGTTTGCCGCCAGCGGCGTGTGGTTTCGATGGCGATACTCAGCGCAATGGTGAGCAGGAAAAGGAAATCGCTTACAATGTCGATGGGCCTGTGTGGTCTGCCGGGTGGCCGCATTCCTTCCGGCCGCGGGCCTGGTGCAGCCCCGGGCGGCATTTGCTGGCGCCATGGCATTTCCCCACGCGGATGCGACAGCCCGGAAAACAGGTGATCATAGGGCCGCATATAGTTGACCATGATCAGCAACAATAAAACAGACAGGAAATAAAGAATATATTGTTTCCGGAAGTACAGCCTGGGAAACAGGAAGGTGGTATGAAAATAGAACAGTGCTACATACGTTACCAGGAATACCAGGTAATCTGTTGAGAATAAGATAGAGAGCGCTTTGCGGTCGCCCGTTTGCCCACTGACAAACAGCAGGGGTAAACTCAGGCATATCAGCCACCCTGTAATGTGTGCTATTACTACCGAAGATTTTAACCGGAACATTTGCGACAGATAGATATAGGGCTGAAATTCTGACTTTCCAGCCGGATAATAGCTGTCTTCTCTGTAAATCGCTGGTTTATGTCGATGAATGATCGGAAACATGGGGTTATCTTTTCACTGCTCCCCGAATTATAGTAAATTGCCTCTTTTATAAAAAGAATATCAGATATGTTGCAACGAATCGTGAAACCGGTGCTGTTATTGGTACTCCTGGTACTTGGCGGGCACACTTATGCCACCGAGGGAATGTGGCTGCCACAGCTGCTTTCCGGTCTTAATGAAAAAGAGATGAAGGGAATGGGCATGAAAATCACTGCCGCGGATATTTACAATATTAACAAAGGCAGCCTGAAAGATGCCATCGTGAGCTTTGGCGGTTTCTGTACGGCAGAAGTGATCTCTGAGCAGGGATTGCTGCTCACCAATCACCACTGCGGTTATGATGCCATTCAGAAGCACTCTTCCTTACAAAACAACTTTCTGGAAAACGGGTTCTGGGCAAAGTCGGCGGTAGAAGAACTGCCTAACCCCGGTTTATTTGCCACCTTCATTGTACGCATTGACGACGTGACCAAAGCCGCCCTGCAGGATGTAACGCCCGGTATGAGCGAAAGAGAGCGGCAGTCGGCTATCGACAAGCGTTTGAACGAAATCCGCCAGAATGCCCGCAGGGAAAGCTGGCAGGAAACCATGATAAAGCCTTTTTATGAAGGCAACCAGTATTTCCTGTTTGTAACGGAAACTTACCGCGACGTTCGCCTGGTTGGCGCTCCGCCGTCTTCCATTGGTAAGTTCGGATCAGACACCGACAATTGGGTTTGGCCGCGTCATACAGGCGATTTTTCGATGTTTCGCATCTACGCCGGTAAGGATGGCCGCCCGGCGCCTTACTCAAAGGATAATGTGCCTTTAAAGCCTAAATATGCCCTCACCATTTCCCTGAAGGGAGTGAAACAAAATGATTTCACTATGGTGATGGGTTTTCCCGGCCGCACCACCGAATACCTGCCCTCCGAAGGGGTAAAGCAAACCGTGGAGATACTCGATGCCGCCAAAGTGGAAATGCGCGATGCTGCCCTTAAAATCATGGATAACTACATGCGGAAAGACCCGCAGATAAAAATCCAGTATGCAGCTAAATTTGCCGGCACCGCCAACTACTGGAAGAAGTGGATGGGAGAAATGCAGGGCGTAAAGCAAACCAACGGCGTAGGTAAAAAATTACAGTATGAAGATGTTTACCGGCAGCAGCTGGAAAGCAACACGGTATGGAAACAAAAGTACAACGGCGTACTGGATTCGCTCAACGGATACTATCAGCAGGTGCAGCCTTATGCACAGGCCCGCGACTATTACAGTGAACTGGTAAAAAATGTGGAGCTGTTCACCGTCGGCGACCGCCTCATCACCTTCCTCAACGATGTGCATGAAAGGGGAGAAGCGCAGTATGAAACCATGCGGCAGCAGTTCCTCGCATCCATGCAGGGGTTTTATCAGAATTACAATGCGAAGGTAGATCATGACGTAGCGGTGAGCCTGATTGCCTTGTATGCCAAAGGCGTTCCGACGCAATTTGCAGGGGCGGAGTTTGCACAGATCTGGCAGGAAAACAATAAAGATAGCCGCGCATTAACTGACAAACTATATGCAATATCCGGATTAACCTCTATCGATAAACTAACCGCTTTTGTACAACAACCCTATAATACGGTGGTGGCGCAGATGTGGAAAGATCCGGCTACCAGGCTGGTAATGGCTATGCGCAAAGGTTACGTGGATAATGTAAGCCGCCCGCTGGCGGATCTGCAGTCGAACATCAACAACCTGCAACGCACTTATATGCAGGCGCAAATGGATGTAATGGGCAGCAAAAAAAGCTTCTATCCCGACGCCAACAGCACGCTGCGGGTTACTTATGGAAAAGTAGATGGCTATAATCCCCGCGATGCTATTCACTACGATTTCTATACCTACCTGGATGGTGTGATGGAAAAATATGTTCCGGGAGATTATGAATTTGATGTGCCTGCCCGGTTAATAGAACTTTATAAGAAGAAAGACTATGGCCGTTACGGCGCCAATGGCAAGATGCCGGTGTGTTTCATTGCTTCCAATCATACCACCGGTGGTAATTCCGGCAGCCCTGCGCTGGATGCCTATGGCCACCTGATCGGGCTGAACTTCGACCGCACCTGGGAAGGTACGATGAGCGATATTAACTTCGATCCTTCCATTTGCCGGAATATTATGGTGGATATCCGCTATGTGCTGTTTATTGTGGACAAATACGCGGGCTGTACGCGGTTGATCGACGAGATGAAATTATTGTAGCGGATTTTGTCTTTCTCGCTGATTACGCTGATTTTAATGATTTAGCAGATTTGATCATTTTTGATTTTAATGATTTTGGGGAGATATAAGTGGATGTATCCGCTCATATCTCCCCAAATCTTTTTAAAATCCCCAAAGTTCAAATCCCCTAAATCATTAAAATCAGCGTAATCAGCGAGAAAGACAAAATCCGCTCTAAACCTTGCATTCGTAAACGATAGAGCTACAGCGGTCAACGGTTTTCAGGCCTTTGCGATAGGAGCGGAAGCCATGGAAGAAGCCTTGCAGGAGCCGGCTTTTGCCGGTTTTATATTTTTCGCTGAGCAGGCTTACATAGAACCCGTCGAATACCATCGGGTGTTTTTTGGCCAGTTTGATATGATGCTGTGTCAGCAGTTTTTCCATGGAGTCCGGCGAGAAATGATAGAGATGCCGGGGCACGTCATAGGCGGCCCAGTATTCCTTATAATAGTCGGCGTCGGAGGAGGTGTAGTTGGGAACGGCGATCAGCAGCGCGCCTCCGGGTTTCAGCAGGGTGCGGATGTGATCCAGGTAGCGGTGCAGGTCGTGTACGTGTTCCAGTACATGCCACATGGTGATGGCATCAAATTGCTGCGCAGGTAAAGCATACAGCTGTTCAATGGGCAGTGCCTCCACTTTATAAATTTCTTTGGCGTTGCGGCGTGCATTTTCATCGGGTTCCAGGCCGGTGACGGTCCAGCCGCCGGTTTGCATATAATGCAGGAATGCCCCGGTGCCGCTGCCTATATCCAGCAGGGTGCCTGTTTTTATACCGCAGGCATTGCGCACCCAGTTTTGTTTGGAGCGCAACGTAATTTTCCTGACACTGTGATATAAACGGTTAATGAGTCCCTGCTTTGTTTCAGAGTGGGAAATATATTCCTGCGACTGATAGTAGCGACCTATGTGGGCGCTATCGGGCACATTTTGTGTAAAGCGGCCGCCACAGCCTCCGCAATGGAAGATGTTGAATGTTTCTTTCGATACGGTGTAATCTTTGGCGGTAAGCGCTTCATGTATCTGTGACGAACCACAAAGCGGACAGTTGTTGTAATAGATTAAACTCATTGGACTATTGAATACGCTTATATAATTATTTATACTCTCCCCAAACTTCCCGCAGTACATCTGCAATTTCTCCGAGGGTACATAAGTGTTCCACTGCGGTTACTACAAGGGGCATCAGGTTTTCATCGGTGCCGGCGGCCAGCCGGATCTGTGCCAGTGCGTTTTGCACGGCTGCATTATCGCGGCGTTCCCGCAAGGATTTCAGGCGTTCCGACTGTAAGGTACGGATGCTGTCGTCGATGCGGAATACTTCCGGTGTTACCTGGTCTGATGCTGTAAATTTATTGACACCGATGATTATTTTCTCATTATTTTCAATTTCCTGCTGGTACCTGTATGCGCTCTTTGCTATTTCATCCTGGATGAAACCCTGTTCTATGGCGCTTACAGCGCCGCCCATTGCATCAATTTTATGAATCAGTTCCCAGGCTTTGGCTTCTACTTCGTTGGTAAGCGCTTCCACATAAAAAGAACCTGCCAGCGGATCTACGGTATCTGCCACGCCGCTTTCATAACCAACAATCTGTTGGGTGCGGAGCGCGATGCGTGCCGCTGCTTCGGTGGGTAACGACAAGGCTTCATCATAGCCGTTGGTGTGCAGCGATTGTGTACCGCCCATTGTAGCGGCCAGCGTTTGAATGGCTACACGTACAATATTATTATGTGGCTGTTGTGCCGTGAGGGTGCTGCCGCCTGTTTGTGTATGGAACCGCAGCATCTGTGCTTTCGGATCGGTAGCGCCCAGCGATTGGGTGATATGCGCCCACATGCGGCGTGCGGCGCGGAATTTGGCTACTTCTTCAAAGAGATGATTATGTGCATTAAAAAAGAAAGACAACCGCTTGGCAAATACATTGATATCCAGTCCTGTGTCCAATGCTGCTTTCAGATAGGCCTTCCCGTTAGCCAGCGTGAAAGCCAGCTCCTGCACAGCGTTGGCGCCGGCTTCCCGGATATGATAACCGGAAATAGAAATGGTATTCCACTTAGGCACTTCTCTGCTGCAATAAGCAAAAATATCGGTAATGAGCCGCATGGAGGGCTTTGGCGGATAAATGAAGGTGCCCCTGGCAGCGTATTCTTTCAGGATATCGTTCTGGATGGTGCCGGAAATCTTTTTCAGGTCGGCGCCCTGCCGTTTGGCAAGTGCAATATAAAAAGCCAGCAGGATAAACCCCGTGGCGTTGATGGTCATAGAGGTGGAGATCTGCTCCAGTGAAATATCTTTGAACAGTATTTCCATATCTTCCAGGGAATCTATGGCTACGCCTACTTTTCCCACTTCACCTTCCGACATCGGGTGATCCGAATCGTAGCCGATTTGTGTAGGCAGGTCGAAGGCCACGCTCAGTCCCATAACGCCCTGTCCAAGCAGGTAATGATACCTTTTATTCGATTCTTCCGCCGTGCTGAAACCCGCGTATTGCCGCATGGTCCACAGTTTATCGCGGTACATGGTGGCGTGTATGCCACGGGTGTAAGGAAAGTCGCCGGGCTGCTCGTCCATAGGCACCGGCTGTGTGTATACCGGTGCTATTACAATGCCTGAATCGGTTTGAATGGTTTTTTCCATAGTATCTAAAACTAGCGTTGCAATGTTACATAATTATTATGGTACTTCGCCGCTGAGAAAAATATTGATATTTTGTGTGAAAGTTTGGCAGGATACTATGATCATTTACTGTTTATTAGGCGCAACGATCGCGCTGGCGTTGTATAGTTTATATCTTGTCTGGAAAGCAGGAAGCCGCCGGCTGGCAGCCACTTACAGCTATTTGCTGCTGGGGCTTTCGCTGGGCTGGTTCCTGTATTTGTATGGCACCTGGGTGTACCTTTCCATTTATGCCAAGTATGTTTTTGGCGGACTTTTATTGCTGAACATGGCCGCTTATGCAGTGCGTAAGCACGATCATGCGGCTAAGCCTACGCCGCGGTGGAAACAGGTCAGCAACGGCATTCTTACCTTTATTTTTGTCGTAATGTCTGTGCTGTACTTTACCGGTACTACCGGTAAACCGGAGCGGGTAGCGCTGGCATTTCCGTTTAAGCCGGGTAAATACTTTGTGTTGCAGGGCGGTAAAGGACTACCTACCAACGTGTTCCACTTTAGCCTGCGGGGGGCTGTTTATGCGATGGATATCGTGAAACTGAACAACTATGGCGGGCGGGCAGGGAAAATATTTTCCCGTAAGCTGGAAGACTATGTGATTTTCGGCGACACGGTGTATGCGCCTTGCGACGGGCTGGTGATGAGGGCGTACAGCAATAACCCGGATAATATACCGCCTGCCATGAACCGTGGGCCTAAAAACACCAACCAGGTATTACTGGAAACGCCCGGGTATTACGTGTTTATGGCGCACCTGAAAATGGGAAGCGTGGTGGTACGGGAAGGGCAGTATGTAAAGCGGGGCGACCCGCTCGGCTGCGTGGGCAATTCAGGCTTTAGCTCAGAACCTCACCTGCATATCCAGGTGCATGCTAAAAAGGCTGGCATTCCCTGGTACCAGGGAAAGCCGTTGTATATCTCATTTAATGGAAAAAGTTACCTGTTGAATGAGGTGATTAACGCGAAGTGATTACCGCATCAATCTTTTTGCTTCCGCATTGATGATCTGGGAAGTGAGTTCGGCAGGAGATTCGCCGGCCTGTAAAAATACCGCCAGTATTTGTTTGTTCAGTTCCATAGCGGGTGCATCCGGTGGCAGTTGCACGGCTACCTGGTTGATCACGGAGATGGTTTGTTCCTTTAATGTTTTCACCGCTTCCCATGTCATGGCCGACACGTAGATCTGTTGGGTAACGTTATGTTCGTATTCTGCCTTGATTTGCTGTACCATCGCAATCTGCATATCCACGGCGGTTAAGCCCGGCTGATAAGTGCGTCCTATCAGGCTTTGCGGCGTGATGCGGTCTACATAAAGCGCCATTCTCTCGTAGGCCTGCAGCTGTAAGGGAAGCACAGCTGCATTTACCGGCTGTTCTTTGTTGTCAGTTGTGGGATCTGCTGTTTTATTTTTCTTAAAAAGATCTCTTACCGTTGGGTATACGATTGCCACTGCTCCAATTGCGAGTGCGATGTATAATAGTGTATTCAAGTCAAGACTGCCCATCATATTACTTTATGTGCACAAATATATATAAAGATATTTATATATTGTAGGATACCGGTTTAAAATAAAAAGGATTACCGGGAGATGTAGACTTTATAACATCCGCCGGTAATCATATTCATCACAACGATGATCGTTTGTTAAGCGAGTTTCCCCAGCCAGGTTTTCATTCTTTCCACCCCTTTCTCCAGTTTGTCCATGCCGGTGGCATAAGACAGGCGGATACAGTTGGGTTGCTGGAAAGCGCCACCGGTAACAGTAGACACGTGGGCTTTATGCAGGAGGTACATGCAAAGGTCGTCTGCGTTTTTAATGTGCGAGTCTTCAAATGATTTGTTGAAGAATGCGCTTACATCCGGGAACATATAGAATGCGCCTTCCGGGTCATTTACCTTTAAACCGGGGATGGTTTTCAGGGCTTCATGAATGTAGGCGCGGCGTTTTTTGAATTCAGCGACCATTTCCACGGCGGTGGTCAGTTCGCCGGTGAGGGCCGTGATGGCGGCGCGCTGGGTGATAGAGCAGGTGGCCGAGGTGAACTGGCTCTGGATCTTATCACAGGCTTTGGCAATGTCCAGTGGTGCGGCGAGGTAGCCCAAACGCCAGCCGGTCATGGCAAAGCCTTTACTCAGGCCGTTGATGATGACCGTGCGGTTGATCAGATCTCCGAACTGCGCGATGCTTTCATGTTTGCCTTCGTAGTTGATGTATTCATATATTTCGTCGGAGATGATGAAGATCTGTGGGTGTTTGGCGAATATGGCAGCCAGTCCTTCCAGTTCTTTTTTGGAATATACGGAACCGGTAGGATTACAAGGAGAGGAGAACATGAACAGCTTTGTTTTTGGTGTGATTGCTGCTTCGAGTTGTTCCGGTGTAATTTTATAATTGCTTTCGATGCTGCAGGGAACAAATACCACTTCACCCTGGCAGAGGCTCACCTGTTCTGAATAGGTAACCCAGTAAGGGGTGGGGATGATCACTTCATCGCCGGGGTTTACAATGCTGAGCACTGCATTGGCCAGGCATTGTTTGGCTCCTGTGGATACTACAATTTGTTCCGGCGTATAGTCAAGACCGTTATCTCTCTTTAATTTGTGTACTACTGCCTGTCTTACGTCTGCATAGCCAGCCACGGGTGTATAGTGTGTAAACCCTTCGTCGATTGCTTTTTTGGCGGCTTCGCGGATGTGTGCCGGGGTGTCAAAGTCCGGTTCTCCGATGCTGAGGTCTACAATATCTATCCCCTGGGCTTTCAACTCGCGGCCGAGTTTAGCCATTTTAATTGTTTGCGGCTCGGAAATCCGTGACAGCCTGTCTGCTAGTTGATTCATATCATTACATTGAATTGACCGGAACAAACGTACAGAAAAAAACCAGATAATACATGGAAAGATCATTCCCGGCTGCTGTACAAACGCAGAACGGGCCGGATAACCGGCCCGTTCTGCGTTTTATGTTACTGCTTTTTACAGCAATGCAATATTGTTAGTATAAACTGAACATAGCGTTGGTAACTAGTTTGTCGGTACCGGTGCTGCCTTTAACGCCTACGATGTAAATGGTGTAGAAGTTACCTGCGTTGAAACTGCCGACACGCAGATCAGTGCTGCTTGCCGTGGCAAGTACAGTACTTGTACCAGCTTCCTTGATGGTGATGGCATTGTTTACGCTGAAGCTATTGAACAGTTTGAAAGCGCTGGCAGAAGATACATCGCCGTTAAAGTAAACGCGGTTGCTGTCGATTTTTTCAGTACCGATGAATACATCTACCGGACCTGCGTTTGCGCTCAGGTTCAGGAAACGGATACCGATTTTATCGCGGCTGTAGTTGGTTTGATCTGTTTTGATAATAGCAGATCTCATGGGGCTTTTATCCCAGATCAGGTAAGTATAATACTGTGTGGAGTCGAAATTGTAAGTAGTGGTGACCAGCAAGCTGTCGCCTCCTTTCTTCTTCAGGTCAAATTTGTGCAGGCCTCCATAAACGGCGTACCGGGCGTAGAAATTAAAAGTGAAATCAGTTTCAGTTACTTTCTGATCATTATCGAAGAAAGTACCTGCGATCATACTGGTGGAACTGTTCAGAATTGAAATCTGTGCCTGTGGTCTTGGTGGTGTGTAATTGTTATCGTTCTTCAGGCAGGAAGATAATCCGATGATTCCTGTCAACAGGGCCACAACTGCCCATACGCGATTTTTCTTGGTTAGCATTTTGCTCTCAGTTTTTAAATTGTGTTATTGATCGGTTGTTTTTTTATCGTTTGGTTCAAAACGGGACAGGTCCGGTAAAATGCTCTTTTTACGTTGGACTTCCGATTCATAAATTATTTCTCCCAGTGCTTTGAGAAAAGGTTTGCCTGTTTTTTCAAAAGCCGGTTGATCATCTCCCAATACACCAGTGGTATTTACAAAAACACTGGCAGACAGCAGAAATTCTGTTTTACTGGTAAAATCAACAATATATGCTGTATCGGTCAGAAATCCGTATGCCCATCCTGGTTTGTTGAAAATCCTGATGTGTTCAGGTATCCGGCTGTTCCGGTCACCTCCAAAAAGCAAAAACCTGGTATATGCCTGATAGTATTGTTCCGGGTCATACGCCGGATCTGTTGATTCCTCCGGGTGCTGGGACATACATCTGTACAAAAAAAGGTAATCTTTCCCTGTTAAACGGAAACGTTGACGATTTGTTACAGCTTCCGGAAAAATTATGCTGCGCAGGATATTATGCAGGTCGGAGAGGGGCAGTTTATTCCGGTGGGAGAAGTTCATGGGTTGGTGCTCGAGGTGGTCGAGGTGATTGTACCAGGCGTTCCCGGCAAAGTCTTCCCGCGGGGAAAACTCCAGGTGGCTGCAGCCCGCGGGTTGCTGGTAAAGGATCCTGTTCCCTTCGCGGAAGCTGACGGCATTGGTATGCCTGTTGGCTTCCTCGTAAAGGGGAAGTCCCACCCGGTGGCGGATCTGGGCCTGGGAATATCCCATTTCCCATAACCGGCGGTTAAAAGGCTCCTGACCTATAAACTCATAAAGGCGGTTATAGGCGTCGTTGTCGCTGATAAGGAATATTTTTTTTATATAATGGGCTACCGACGGGAGGCCGGAAGCCGCGGAATGGTCGTGGCGCACGCCGGTATTCACATCCGGGAGCGGCGCTGTAAAAAAGGGCGTGTTGCGGTCGAGGCCGGGGATCTGCAGATCGTTCAGCTTTTCCAGTGCCAGCGCCACTGCCGGCAGTTTTACCGTGGAGGCGGGATAGAAGTAGGTATCCGGCGACACACCATAATAATAGTCGGTGAAGTGAGGCCGCTGCTGCCCGTCCCGGTCTATGCGGGTAAAAATCACCTGTAAACGGTAAGTGGAAGGGTCGCTGAACACAGCGCCTAACCGGCTTTTTTGACTTTTCAGCAAAGCTTCCAGAAAATTATCTGTTGCCGGATAATGTTGGGTTTGCATATATTTGTCGTTGTTATGGATTGTAAAGCAAAGGAATATATTTAAAAAGACCAGAATCCGGGAGCTGCAGATTTAAAAAAAGTGTGCCAACCAACCTGCAAAGGCAGGCGCATATTGATTTTGCGTGTCTTTTAACAAGGACTTTAATATATCGATTTAAATTCTATCTTTGCAACTCTTAAAATTTTTTTTTATAAACCCGAAACAAACAGTATGCAACTTAAAGGACTGGTAAGATTTTTTGCCATCGCACTGATCCTTATCTCTTTGTACCAATTGTCCTTCACGTTTTTGGTGCGGAACTATGAGAAGAAGATAGAGCAGCAGGCCGAGAACGATGTGGCCAAGCAATACCCTACACCTGAAAAGAAATATCCAGGCAGTTCGGAACTGCAGGGCTTCTACTCAGATACCCTCAAAGGGTTTATTAAACAGAGGAGACAAGAGATTGTGGACAGTACCAGCAGCACAAAAATTGCAGGCTTTCCATGGAATGTCACCTATACCAAGGCCAAAGAGAAAGAACTGAATCTCGGTCTGGACCTGGTAGGTGGTATGAACGTAGTACTGGAAGTAAGCGTGGAAGATGTTATCCGCGCGTTATCCGGTCAATCCAAGGATGCTGCTTTTAACAAAGCGCTGGAAAGGGCAAATGAGCTGAAGAAAACTAACCAGGCCGATTTTGTTACTTTATTCGGACAAGCATACGCCGAGGTAGCACCACAGGGTAAACTGGCTTCTATTTTTGCAAATGCCTACCAGAAGGATATCACCTTCAATTCCTCCAATCAGCAGGTGCTGGACATGATCCGCAAGGAATCACGTGTTGCCATTAAGAATACCTATATCGTACTGCAAAAACGTATTGATAAATTTGGTGTGGCACAACCTAATATCAGCCTGGATGAAAACAAAGGACTGATCTCCGTGGAACTCGCCGGTGTTGATAACGCCGCCCGTGTACACAAATACCTGCAGGCAACTGCCAACCTCGAATTCAGGGAAGTATACAAGAACTCTCCGGAGTTTATCCAGAATGTATTATCCCCGGTGAACGATGCTGTCAGGAACGCTAAGGCCGCAGTTACCGCTGCTCCTGCCGCTACACCGGATTCAGCTGCTGCTGCTACCACCGCTGCCGCAAAGGACACCGGTAAAGATGCCAGCCTGACAGATTATCTGTCTAAAAAAGATACCAGCAAAAATGCCAGCAAAGAACTGCAACTGAAAGAACAACAGGCGCAAAACCCGCTGTTCATGGTATTATTCCCTAACGTAGACCCACAATCCGGTTCAGTTTACCCGGGTCCGTCTATCGGAAGGATTTTACCAAAAGATACCGCTATTTTCAACCGCTATATGGAACTGCCGGCTGTAAAGTCGATCCTGCCGAAAGACCTGGTATTTGCATTTGGTGCTGAAAATAAAGAAGATAAACACGGACCTTTAGCGGTATATGCGCTGAAAGTGAACCCGGCCAGCCCTGAACCCCGTGTTGGTGGCGCAAGCATCGTTGATGCCCGTCAGGACATGGACCAGAACAACCAGCCGGAAATCAGCATGACCATGGATAATGAAGGCGCCCACCAGTGGAAAAAACTGACCGGTGAACTGGCTCCTACCAATCCAAAAGATCCCGCTACCTTTAATTATGTAGCAGTAGTGCTCGATAACATCGTTTACTCTGCTCCTTCTATACAGGGTGAAATTGCCGGTGGCCGTTCCTCTATCAGTGGTAGCTTTACCATTGAAGAAGCGAATGACCTCGCCAACATCCTGAAATCCGGTAAGATGCCGGCTCCTGCACAAATTGTACAGGAACAGATTGTAGGACCAACCCTCGGCGCTGAATCTATTGCCGCCGGTGCGAAATCCTTTATGATCTCCTTCGGAATCATCTTCGTACTCATGCTGGTGTACTACAACTCAGCCGGCTGGGTAGCTAACATTGCACTGGTACTGAACCTGCTGTTTACCTTCGGTATCCTGGCTTCTATGGGTGCTACGTTAACAATGGCCGGTATTGCCGGTATGGTACTCACCATCGGTATGGCGGTGGATACCAACGTAATCATCTTTGAAAGGATCAAGGACGAGCTGACGCATGGTAAATCTTACCACGATGCCGTGGCAGAGGGTTACAAACGCTCTTATGCACCAGTACTCGATGGTCACGTTACCTCCCTGCTCACCGCCTTCATCCTGTTCTACTTCGGTTTAGGTCCGGTACTGGGCTTCGCTACCACACAGATCATAGGTTTGTTCCTGTCGCTGTTCTGCGGTATCCTGGTTTCCCGTATGGTAACTGATTTCTGGATGAAGAGAAAAAGACATTTTGAATACTTCACACCTATTTCCCGTAAAGTATTTAAACATGCCGCTTTTGATTTCGTAGGCAAACGTAAATATGCTTATATCATCTCCGCCTTTGTAATGGTGGCAGGTGTTTCTTCCTTCTTCCATGGCTTCGACCACGGTATCGATTTCTCCGGCGGCCGCAGCTATACTGTTCGCTTTGAGCACCCGATGAACCGCGAAGAAGTGGCAGATGTACTGAAGAAAGAATTTGACTCAGAAGTATTTGTTAAAACTATCGGCAGCACCAACCAGCTGAGCATCACTACTGCTTACAAAATTGAGCAGCAGAGCCTGGCGGTGGATAAAGAAGTGGCTGATAAGTTGTATAATGGCCTGAAGAAGTTCTATGACGCTTCTGTAACGCCTGACGTATTTACCTCCCGTTACATTGTAGGTTCGCAAACAGTATCGCCTACCATTTCCGATGACCTGCGTGCAGGTGCGGTGAAGGCAACGATCCTGTCTATTGTGGTGATCTTCCTGTACATCCTGTTACGTTTCAGCAAGTGGCAGTACTCTATCGGTACTATCTTCTCTTTGCTGCACGACGTACTGGTTACGCTGGCAGTATTCTCCTGGTGCAGATCCTTTGTACCGTTTACACTGGAAATTGACCAGCACTTTATTGCTGCGATCCTGACGGTGATTGGTTTCTCCATGAACGATACCGTGATTGTGTTTGACCGTATCCGCGAGTACTTCAGGACCGGCGCTCATGGCCGCGACAGGGATACCGTGATCAATAAAGCGATCAACGATACCCTGAGCCGTACCATTATGACGTCGCTGACAGTGTTCCTGACCATCCTGATCCTGTTTGTATTTGGTGGCGAAGTTACCCGTGGTTTCGCTTTCGCGATGCTGATTGGTGTGATCACCGGTACTTACTCTTCTATCTTTGTTGCGGCGCCGGTACTGGTTGACTTCGACAAGAAAAATCAGCTGGCCAACGAAAGTGAGTCAGTGGAAGTGGTGGCCAAGAAAACGGCTCCTGCTGCTAAATAAGTAAGATCTTACTGAAATAATGTTTGATAAATAAAAACCTCCTGGCTTGCCAGGAGGTTTTTTTATGCAGTATATTTTTGGGAGATATTTATCAGCCGGCCGGCTGCCTGAATACAAACCCGGCGGCTTCGCTTCCCTGCTGGTAGTCTATTTCCATGCCCATGAGGTACATGCCATGCGCTTTTTTCATGATCACAGGGATGCCGGATATCTCAAAGAGGTCATCGTCTTCCATGCGGGCATCGAAGCCGAGCATATAGGCAACACCGGAACAACCTCCGCCTTTTACGCCTACCCGCAGGTAGGGGGCTTCCGTATTCCCCTGTAACAATTGTTTCACTACTTCAGCAGCACTGGCCGTAAGTTGAATGGGAGACCTGTTCACGTTATCCATTATCCGTATTTTTTTCAAAGTTAGGGAAAACCAGGGGCGGTTTTGCTTGCTGGTATACCCGAGGTAAGTGGTGGGTGTAGTTAACGCAAAAACGCTTTAAACACGGCCTAAACCGGGGGCATGTACGCCTTTGAGGTGGACTTGAAGCGCAATTACTTTGCTGTGGCCAGTTCCAGGAACTTTTTATGGAGGTCGAGCACCTGCGGAATCACCATATGCTGCTCATCGTTATAGATTACGTGGTCGCTGAGGCGCATTTTGATGGTTTCGTCGATTTGCTTGTACATACGTGCCAGTACTTCATTACGGGTTACGTTGTCGCGTTTCATGACGCGGTGTATGCGCAGTGGCTGGGGGGCGAAAACGGCGATTACCTGATCGAGGTGGTGGAAGGATTCTGTTTCAAAGAGGAGAGCGGCCTCTTTCAGTACGTAGGGAGTGTGTTGTTGCTGGGCCCAGTTGTCGGAATCCCGTATGGTAGCCGGATGTACGAGGGAGTTGAGAAGAGCCAGCTTGTCTTTGTCGTTGAAAACGATATTTCCCAGGAGTTTGCGGTTTAAGGCGCCATGGGCATCGTACATTTCTTCGCCGAAGTGGTGTTTTACCTGTGCAGCCAGTTCGGGGTCGCGGACCATAATATCTTTGGCCCGGTCGTCCGCGTAGTACACGGGAACGCCCAATAATTCGAATATTCTACTAACGGTGCTTTTGCCGGAGCCAATGCCTCCGGTGATTCCAATCTTTAACATAGCCCCAATTTATAAAAAAATACGAATTACCCATATGAATTACGGAGTTACGGGCAGATGCCGGGGAAATAGATCCGCGAAAATCATCTGCCTGTAACTCCGTAAACAGTAATTACTCTGATTCGTAATGCTTATTTAGTTTCAGCTGCTTTTTGCTGAGCTGTGGTGTATTCCATGCTGATAGCAGAGCGTTCGATAGTGAAGCTGGTGCCTGGGCTAACTTCCATCAGAACGGTGTTGTTGTCGTTCATTTTCTTCACTTTACCGTGGATACCGGCGATAGTGACGATTTTATCACCTTCTTTCAGGTTATCGATAAATTGTTTCTGCAGTTTTGCTTTTTTAGTTTGAGGCCTAATCATGAAAAGCCACATAACGACAATCATACCGCCAAAAAACAGGAAAGAAACCCAGGAGTTACCACCGCCTTGGGCACCGCCCTGAGGCGCCATTAATAAAATGTTCAGGATGTTCATCTCTATAATTGATTTAATAGTTTAGTCCGGACTATTTGGTAATGATATTGCATTGGATCTTAGGTCCTACCACATAACCGTCTTTATTGTTGATTTTAACAGAAATTTCTTTCTCGGTATAGCCTGATTTTCCGTGGCTGTCGAAAATAACCTTCATGTAGCCGGACTGACCGGGTTTGATGGGTTCTTTTGGCCATTCCGGTACGGTACAACCGCAGCTGGAGATGGCATCTTCGATGAGCAGCGGGCTGGTGCCTGTATTGGTGAATTTAAAGGAATACTCTACTTTTTCACCTGCTACAATTTCTCCAAAGTTATGCACCTTTTCTTCAAAGGTAAGCGCGGAGGATTGACCAGTTTCGATTTTTTGTCCGTTACCGGCTGCCTCAGCAGCGGTATTATTTTTTGCACTATTGTTACAAGCCGCCATCAGCAGGCTTCCACAGGCGAGTAAACAGAACAGTTTTTTCATGGCATTGCTATTTTACGGTAAAAATAACTTTTCCCACTTACTTTTTCGGACGGTCCTGCTTCTGTACCAGCTGTTCTTTTTCCAGGTCTTTCAGGATGTTATCCAGGATACCGTTGATAAACTGGCCGCTCTGAGGTGTGCTATAGGCTTTCGCCAGGTCTATATATTCGTTGATAGTTACTTTAGTAGGAATGGTGGGGAAGTAGAGAAACTCGCATACACCCATTTCCATCAGTAACATATCTACTGCAGCGATACGTTCAGAATCCCAGTTTTGTAATTTGGGCTTGATCAGTTCGAGGCAGTATTCCTTTTTGTCGATTACTGTGAGCAGAAGTTCCTTTGCATAATCCAGTTTTTCTTTACTGATCAGCTGCAGGAAATTGAAGAGATGCGGCTTATTGAAATAGTTATTGATCAGAATGCCCATCATTTCTTCGTCGTCGCCCCAGTGAAGGAAGGTATCTTCCATGTGTTGAAGGAACGGCTCGCTTTTCGCCAGTATTTCTTTATAGATGAATTCCAGTATCTCCTTTTCACCGGCTTTGGTGCGGCTACCTTCAGCCGCGTAGGCTTTGTAGGTATCTGTGGCTACCAATTGATTATAAAGCTTTCTGAGCAGATCATCATCTGTTTGCAGCTTCATTTTCCATTGGTCCAGGTTTACCTGGAAGCCTTTGTCGCTGGTTATCTGGTAAATAAACTCATTTCCTGCAATTTTGGTGTTCACCTGCAGGTCCTCGGCAGAGGGTAAGTGTTTGGAAGCACGGGCGTGCGCATCAATTTCGGCGTATTGTGCTACCTGTACCACTGAGTTAAGTAAGTAGGTAAAGATCTGACAGGTTTGGTCCAGCTTTTCGTTTAAAAGTCTGGTGGCCGTGCCTGGCTTAATACTGCTTTGCTCCATCGTTTCCAGGGCATAAAGTGTTTGCATTACTTTAACCCGGATATTTCTTCTACTGATCATCTTATAAAAAAGAACTGGTATAAGGGCGCAAAAGTAGAGAAAAATTTCCATATTCGACGCGGAGGTTGTCGCGGAGCTTGCCGCGGATTTTGTCTTTCCCGCTGATTCCCCTGATTATACTGATTAATTGTTTTTTTGTATTTTTTTAATGATTTTTAGAAAGATGTATTTATGCGCCTTAATAATGTCAGAAGAATCAGGGCAAAAGACAATCTTCGCTTAAAAAATATCCTTTTAATCAGCATAATCAGGGGAATCAGCGGGAAAGACAAAATCCGCGACAAGCTCCGCTCAAAATCCGCCTAGCTGTCATTTTTTCGGGTTGTTTGTCATGATTTGTCAGTGTGGAAGCAAGTCGATACCTTCGTGACCTGTAAATTTGACCCGAAAACCGCCTTGGCACAATTCTCGTGGACGGAAGGAACAATCACAAACATCTTTTTTAAATAAAAACTACTATGGCTAAACAATTAAGTATTAAACCTTTAGCTGACAGGGTAATCGTGAAACCTGCAGCAGCAGAAGAGAAGACAGCTGGTGGTATCATTATCCCCGATACTGCAAAAGAAAAACCTGTGAGAGGCACCGTGGTGGCTGCCGGTCCTGGTAAAAAAGATGAACCGATCACTGTAAAGGTAGGTGATACTGTACTCTATGGTAAATACTCTGGTCAGGAACTCCCTATCGAAGGCGAAGATTACTTAATCATGCGTGAATCTGATATCCTGGCGATCGTTTAAGAGCTGTCTGCGATATGAATTAATTCCTAAAAGAAAAATCTCAAAGTATTATGGCAAAACAAATTTTCTTCAATATAGACGCCCGCAACAAGATGAAGAAAGGCGTTGACACCCTGGCTGATGCTGTTAAAGTAACCCTGGGCCCTAAAGGCCGTAACGTAGTGATCGAGAAAAAATTCGGCGCTCCGGGTGTAACTAAAGATGGTGTTACCGTTGCAAAAGAAATTGAACTCGAAGACGCAATCGAAAATATGGGTGCGCAGATGGTGAAAGAAGTAGCTTCCAAAACTGCTGATCTGGCAGGTGATGGTACTACTACTGCTACTGTTCTGGCACAGGCTATCATCGGCGACGGTTTGAAAAACGTAGCTGCCGGTGCTAACCCAATGGATCTGAAACGTGGTATCGACAAAGCTGTGAAAGCAGTAGTTGAAAACCTGAAAAAACAGTCCGAAAAAGTTGGTAACGATACACAGAAGATCGAGCAGGTTGCTTCCATCTCTGCCAACAACGACAGCGAAATTGGTAAACTGATTGCCCAGGCAATGCAGAAAGTAACCAAAGACGGTGTTATCACTGTAGAAGAAGCAAAAGGTACCGACACTACTGTTGAAGTAGTAGAAGGTATGCAGTTCGACCGTGGTTACCTGTCTCCTTACTTCATTACCAACAGCGAAAAAATGCAGGCTGAACTGGCTAACCCTTATATCCTGATCTACGATAAAAAGATCAGCACTATGAAGGATATCCTGCACATCCTGGAAAAAGTAGCCCAGCAGGGCGCTCCGCTGGTAATCATCTCCGAAGATCTGGAAGGTGAAGCACTGGCTACCCTGGTGGTAAACAAACTGCGTGGTACCCTGAAAGTTGCTGCTGTTAAGGCTCCTGGCTTTGGCGACAGAAGAAAGGATATGCTGCAGGACATCGCTACCCTCACCGGTGGTATCGTTATCAGCGAAGAACAAGGTTACAAACTGGAAAATGCTGACCTGACTTACCTCGGTAAAGCAGAATCTATCACTATCGATAAAGACAATACTACTGTTGTAGGTGGTAAAGGCGAAAAAGAAGCGATCCAGTCCCGTATCGGACAGATCAAAGCGCAGATCGAAGTAACTACTTCTGACTACGACCGCGAAAAATTACAGGAACGCCTGGCTAAATTAAGCGGTGGTGTGGCTGTACTGTACGTTGGTGCTGCTACCGAAGTAGAAATGAAAGAAAAGAAAGATCGCGTAGACGATGCATTACACGCTACCCGCGCTGCCGTTGAAGAAGGTATCGTTCCTGGTGGTGGTGTTGCTTACATCCGCGCTATCGAAGCCCTGGATTCACTGAAAGGTGCTAACAACGACGAACAGACCGGTATCGCCATCGTTAAACGCGCTATCGAAGAACCATTACGTCAGATCACTGCCAACGCAGGTATCGAAGGTTCTATCGTAGTACAGAAAGTGAAAGAAGGTAAAGCTGATTTCGGTTTCAACGCACGTACAGAAGTTTTCGAAAACTTACTGGCTGCCGGCGTTATCGATCCAACTAAAGTTACCCGTATTGCACTGGAAAACGCTGCGTCTATCGCTTCTATGCTGCTGACTACCGAATGTGTAATCGCAGACAAACCGGAACCTAAATCTGCTGCTCCAGCTATGGGCGGTGGTGGCCACGGTATGGGCATGGACTACTAATATCAAGGATAATCATAAAAACTCCTGCAGGCATGGCCTCGCAGGAGTTTTTTTATGCGGATCACCTTTCCGCTGTAACTTTATCATAAGATTTCCGTTTAATAACGAGATAGTAAACAGCAGCGGATGAATACAGTTGTAAAAATAATTTGCGCAAGCCTGCTTTTGATACTGGGCGCCTGCTCAAAGAAGAGCAGCTCAGAAGAACTCATGATGGATGGAGTCGCGGAAAACGCCATCCAGCAGTACCTGCACGAGCATAATGAAACCGCGATCCGGGACGTTTCCGGGCTTTATTACCGCGTAGACGCTCCGGGAGACAGTACCCATTTCGTGAAAGCGACTTCTATCCCCACCGTTATTTATACCAATTATTTAGTTACGGGCGAAGTGGTAGGTACCTCCGTAGGACCCACCGATTTCGATCACAGGATGCTTAAAAACCATATTCCTGGCTGGCAGATAGGGCTGCAGAAGATTTCCCAGGGAGGAAAGATCAGGTTGTATATCCCATCCGCCCTCGCCTATGGCTCTGTGGGCGTTAACGGTGTTATCCCGCCCAACGCCATTCTTATTTCTGACCTGGAACTGGTAAGTATCCGGTAGATGTATTATCTTATACCAATTGTATTTTCACCTTTTAATTATACTAAAACTGAAACCGTAACTGTATGAAGAAAGTTTTTCTGTTGGGAGGATTATTCCTGTTAGTGCTTGCCGCCTGTTCAAAAAAAGATGATGCACCTGCCTATAACGCTATTGCACAATATGATGCTGACTCCGCAAAAATTGTAGCGTATATCGCCGCCAATAATCTCACCAATGTACAACATGATCCCCGTGGCCTTTTTTACCAGATTATAACAAAAGGAACCGGCGATTCTGTTAATGCCGCTGCGAATGTATGGGTATCCTACAAAGGCCAGTTGCTGGATAAAACGGTTTTTGACAGCAGCGACAGCGCCAGGTTTGACCTCGATAAAGTGATCACCGGATGGACGATCGGTATTCCTAAAATCCGGAAGGGTGGAGAAATCAACCTGATTATTCCTTCTATTTATGCTTACGGCCCGACTGCCTATTCTAAAATTCCGGCGAATTCCGTATTGGTATTCAACGTGAAGCTGAAAGATTATGTGAATAAATAATGGAGAAAGAAATAACGTGAAAGCGGTACCGGCAGAACCGGTACCGCTTTTGCATTTGTATTATTCCCCCGCTTTCCGTTAATTTTACAGATAAATAAAAATTAGTGGCACACGAATGTATTTCCGTATTTGACATTTTTAAGATAGGCGTTGGCCCTTCCAGTTCCCATACCTTAGGCCCGTGGCGCGCAGCATTGCGTTTCCTGGATCAGTTGGAGCAGGCTGGCAAACTGGCGGCTGTTAATAAAGTACAGGTATTATTATATGGCTCCCTTGCCAAAACAGGTCATGGGCACGGCACCGACATTGCGGTACAGCTGGGCCTCTGCGGGGATGATCCGGTAACTTTTGACGTGAACCAGATCAATCCTAAAATGGATGATATCCGCCGCAGCCGCCGGATGAAGATAGCGGGTAAGTATGAAATAGATTTTGATCCTGTTGAAGATATTGATTTCCTTTTTGAAGAATCCCTGCCGTTTCACCCTAATGCCCTTACTTTCCTGGTGACCCTGATGGATGGCGAACAGCTGGCTTCCACCTGGTATTCCATCGGTGGTGGTTTTGTGGTACAGGAGGGGGACGCAGGCGGTGGCGCCCAGCAAGTGGATCTGCCCTTCCCGATAGATACTGCCCGTCAGCTGCTGCAGTGGTGCATTAAAACCGGGTATAGCATTTCTGAACTGGTGATGGAAAATGAACACGCCTGGCGACCGGAAGAACAAACCCGGCAAGGGTTGCTGAACATCTGGCGCGTGATGCAGGAATGTACCTTCCGTGGTTGTCATACCGGTGGAGAGTTACCCGGCGGACTGAAAGTTGGCCGCCGTGCGGCAGTACTCAACAAAAAATTATTAAAGGGCCGTGCCTATACTGATTATGCCTCCTGGATTGACGCCATCAGGGCGGGGGGAGAGCATTTCAGCTATACGCTCGACTGGGTTAGCTGTTTTGCGCTGGCCGTAAACGAAGAAAATGCATCGTTCGGAAGAGTAGTAACGGCGCCCACCAATGGCGCTGCAGGCGTTATCCCGGCAGTTTTACAATATTTCATTGCTTTCTGTGATGGTTTCCAGGAAGAAAAGATCCAGCAGTTCCTGCTTACCGCTTCTGAAATAGGGAGCATCTTTAAAAAACGCTCCACCATTTCAGCAGCCATGGGCGGGTGCCAGGCAGAGATAGGTGTATCTTCTGCCATGGCGGCGGCAGCCCTTACCGAGTGCATGGGAGGTTCCCAGCGCCAGGTACTGATGGCGGCGGAGATAGCGATGGAACATCACCTTGGCCTCACCTGCGATCCTATCGGCGGACTGGTACAGATACCTTGTATAGAACGGAATACAATGGGCGCCATCAAAGCGATTACGGCATCACAACTGGCGCTACAAAGCAATCCTGAGCTGGCAAAGGTTTCCCTTGATGCGGTAGTGAAAACCATGTGGGAAACAGCACAGGATATGAATTCAAAATATAAGGAAACTTCCGACGGAGGACTGGCCGTAAATATTCCTATCAGCCTGCCGGAATGTTAAAAGATACCAGGTAACGAATTACAGATTTAAAAGCAGATTACGGCGAATATCGGTTATAATATAAGGAAAGAACCATATTTTCGTTTATACGTTATCATCATCTGCTTAGATCCGTAATTCGTTATTTTTTATGCGTGTTATCCTTGCCATTACTCTTCTTTCCTTTTCCCTTCCTTTATCGGCGCAGCAATTCGGAGGTAATCCGCCGTCGCTGAAATGGCAACAGATCAACACGGATACAGTACGGGTGATTTTCCCTCATGGTATGACCGGGCAAGGTGAGCGGGTCGCTAACCTGGTTCACTATCTTAACCGCTATACCCGGTCTTCTATAGGTAGTCTTCAAAAAAAAGTAAGTATTGTATTGCAGAATCAAACGCTGCAATCTAACGGATATGTACAACTCGGTCCCTTCCGCTCTGAATTTTACCTGACACCGCCTCCTAACTCGCTCGACCTGGGCTCTCTTAACTGGGTTGACCAGCTGGCTGTACACGAGTACCGGCACGTATTGCAGAACATGAACTTCCGGCAGGGGGTATCCAAAGTATTTTCTATTCTTGGCGGGCAGCTCGGGCAAGCGGCGGTAACCAATATCGCAGTACCCAACTGGTTCTGGGAAGGTGATGCCGTGGTAATGGAAACTGTGTTAACGCCGCAGGGCAGGGGACGGCTTCCTGGTTTCTTTGATGGCTTCCGTGGCCTTTCGCTGGCGGGTAAACATTACGCCTATATGAAAATCCGTAATGGTTCCTATGTAGATTATGTACCGGATCATTACCCGCTCGGATATATGATGACCAGTTATGGCCGGGAACATTACGGGCACACATTCTGGAGAGACGTTACCAGTGATGCTGTTCGTTTCCGCGGTGTGTTTTACCCATTGTCGCATAGCCTGAAGAAGAGAACAGGTATGAATGTAACCGGCTTTTATAATGCCGTGCTGAAAGAATACCAGCCGCTGTGGAATAATTATGCGGCCCGGCCGGATACTACGCCGGCGCAGCCTTTGCTGCCGGTTGCCAAGCCAGTTACCAACTACAACTACGTATACAGTGCAGGTAATAATGAATGGGTGATATTAAAGAATGCCTGGAATAAAGTGCCCGGTATTTACCGGTTGAATGCTTCCGGTAAAGAACGTTTGCTGGTGCGTCCCGGTATTTTATACGATGACTTTTTCAGTTACCGTAATGGCCGCGTGGTATGGGCTGCTGCCCGTTTCGATGCGCGGTGGGGCTGGAAGAATTTTTCCGTGATCCGGGTGTGGGATAACACTACCGGGCATACGAAAACTGTTTCCCCAAAGGGGAAATTCTTCTCCCCGGATATCAGTGAAAATGGGGAGAAGGTAATAGCAGTGGCTACTACTACTGAAATGAAATACAGCCTGCAGTTGATCAATACGCGCACAGCATCGGTGGAAAAGCAGTTGCCCAACCCGGAAAACTGGTATTATACCTATCCGCGTTTTGCTGCCGGTGAACAGGCCGTGATCAGTGCAGTAAGAAATAGTAAGGGAGAGATGGCGCTGGTTGAGCAGTCGCTCGTTACGGGCGAAAGCACCGTGCTTACACCTTTCAGTTATACCGTAATGGGTATACCGGTTGTGAGCGGGGATACGGTTTATTTCACCAGTGGCCTGAAAGATGTAAACAACGTATATGCGATTACGTTAGCAGATAGAAAAACGTATGAAGTCACCGACAGGGGGAACAGTGCGCTGCATATGGCAGTGGATCCGGCAGGCGACAGTCTCGTTTTCAGTGAATTCACCGTGAAAGGATACAAGCTGTATCACGCTGCATTGAACAAAGCCGCCTGGGAACCGGCCGACGTGAGTAAAGACGGGCGCAGCGCCTGGCTGCAGCCTCATTTTAAAGAAGGTGGTAATATACTGGAGCTGGCGCCGCATGATTCCCTGCCGGTGAAGAAGTATCCGCAGTTCACCCGTCCGTTTAACTTCCACAGCTGGGTACCGTCTTTTAATGACCCGGATTACAGTATTTCACTGATCGGTGAAAATATATTGAGCACTACATCTACCAGTATCGGCTATACGTACAACCGGAATGAGGGTAGCTCGGATTTCGCGGCAGGCTTTACTTTCGGGGGATGGTTCCCGGTGTTATCAGTAGGAGCCGACTATACCATTAACCGTAATGGACTGGATCAGAACCGGCAGCGGGTGTACTGGAATGAGGCCACTGCGCATGTGGGCTTCAGTATCCCGTTGAACCTGTCGTCGGGACTTTACAGCCGCAGTGTATCTTTCGGTAGTAATTACAATATCCGTCACCGTTACCTGGACAGCAAGTACAAGGGAAACGATCTGCAGTTCCTGACCAACACCATCATCTTTAACAACCAGCGGATCAAGGCAGTACAAAACATTTACACACATTTCGGGCAATACCTCGCGGTGCAGTATAACAGTTCTGTGTCGGGCTTGTATGCCGAACAGTTGTATGCACGGCTGGATCAGTATTTGCCGGGATTATGGCAAAATCATAACCTGGTATTGCAGGCCGCTTATCAGCAACGTGATAATGCGTTTAATTATACTTTCACAGATAATTTCGTATATGCGAGAGGGTATAATACGCCGTCGTATACGCGTATTTATAAGCTGGGAGCTAACTATCATCTGCCATTGGTATATCCCGACTGGGGCTTTGCGCAGATCCTGTATTTCAACCGTATCCGGGCTAATTTGTTTTACGATTACAGCATGGCTAATTTCTCCCGTAACAATGTGGATATCAATACCCGTTATACTTCTGCCGGTACCGAATTGTTTTTTGATACGCGCATAGGTAATGCGCTGCCTTTTACGTTTGGCGTGCGTTTCAGTCACCTGTTTGACCAGGACCCCGTAGACAATGCGCAGAACCGGTTTGATTTTATTATACCGATCCAGCAGTTGTTTAATTATTAGGAAGATGGATTACTTAACGTTGATCTGAAGGGAAGGAGCTTTGTAGAATTTTTCTTCTGCATATTTGATGATGATGTCGTCGAAGTACAAGACATCACCGGTTTGGAGGGTTTCCTTCAGGTTTTTGCTCCAGGCGGCGGGGAGGGAAGCTGCTTTGAAATTATCTCCTGTAAAATCTTTGTACACCGCAGGTTGCCCGGTAGTATCGTTCAGATAAGGCTCATGTTTTTCAAAAGTAAAAGCAAAGGAGAGCACCGGGTATTTGATATTCTTTTCGTCCCGCACAATCAACGCGGAGTCCAGTAATTTAATGACTTCACTTTTTGGTAGCGTGTCGCTCAGGTAGATGCCCCAGCTGCTGCGGAGTTTCATGGGTCTTTTGCTGGTTACGGCAGTCGCCGTTTTTTTTGCGGATTGTGCAATGACCGGTGTAACAGCAGTGGCTAATAAGAAACTAAGTAACAGATGTTTTTGCATGATAGTACCGGGATATAAAAAAATCGCCCGGTATAGTAACGACCGGGCGATCCTAAAAATTATAAGGACTTTAAACTTTCCTCGATGACCGCAATCTTTGCTTCGGCATCTGCTTTCTTCTGACGTTCTGCGTCTACGGCTTCTGCTTTTGCGTTTTGTACGAAGCGCTCATTGCTGAGTTTCTTTTCAACAGATACCAGGAATCCTTTCAGGTATTCGAGGTCTTTTGTGAGCGCTGCTTTTTGTGCGGTGGTATCCAGTGCAATTTCTGTACCGAGATAGAATTTATCTTTCTGTATTACGAGGGTAATGCAGCCTGGCACGGGTTCTTGTACATAGTGAATGGCTTTTGCATTCACCTGTTTGGCGAGCATGCCTTCAATTTGTTTGAATGCGTTATCGTGTTTGGTTTCTATGTGCAGTACGATCGGATCTTTTGGTTTTATCTGGTGTTTGTTACGTGCATCGCGGATGCTGCTGATCACTTCTTTTGCCAGCGAACCTTCCAGCAGGGTGGCGTGTACCGGCGCCTGCGGGGTGATAAACTGTTTTATCATCAGGGAATCATCCTCTGCGCGCACTGCGAGTTGCTGGTATATTTCTTCTGTAATAAAAGGCATATACGGGTGCAGCAGTTGCATCAGTTGTTCGAAGAAGTAAACTGTTTTATGGTAGATAGAAGCAGGGATCGGTTGTTCAAAACCAGGTTTTGCCCATTCGAGGTACCAGCTGCAGAAATCGTCCCATACAAGGCTGTAGATGGCTTTGAGGCCTTCGCTCAGGCGGAAGTCTTTATGCAGGGCGGCTACTTCCAGTTGTACTTCATTCAACCTGCTTTCAAACCATTTCACGGCGAAGTTATCTGCTGCGGCGTTGGTGGCGCTGTCATCTTCCTGGCGTTGTTCCCACATTTTCACCAGTTTAAGGGCATTCCATATTTTATTACAGAAGTTACGGCCCTGTTCACAGCTGGAGTCATCGTACAGGAGATCGTTACCGGCAGGTGAAGAAATCATGATACCAAAGCGAACGGCATCGGCGCCAAAGGCATGGATGAGTTCCAGCAGATCGGGGGAGTTGCCCAGTTGCTTACTCATTTTACGGCCTTGTTTGTCGCGTACCATTCCGGTGAAGTATACGTCGCTGAAGGGTTTCACTTCTTTGAATTCCAGTCCGGCCATGATCATACGGGCTACCCAGAAGAAGATGATATCCTGTCCTGTTACAAGTACCGAAGTAGGGTAATAGTAATTGATATCCTCATTACCCGGTTGGGAGATGCCGTTGAATACTTCCATTGGCCAGAGCCAGGAGCTGAACCAGGTATCCAGGCAATCCTGGTCCTGAGTGAGTTCGGCTGCTTTGACGGTAATGCTGCGGGCGGCAAACTGCTGCACCGCTTCAGCAGCGGTGGCGGCTACTTCAAAGGAGCCGTCCGGCGCGTACCAGGCAGGAATTTGCTGTCCCCACCAGAGTTGGCGGGAGATGCACCAGTCCTTTACATTTTCCATCCAGTATTTGTAGGTTGCCAGGAACCGGTCGCCGGGATGGATTTTTACATCACCGTTTACTACCGCATCCAGGGCAGGTTTGGCCATTTCTGCCATTTTCACAAACCACTGGGTGGAGATGCGGGGTTCCACTACCGTATCGGGGTTACGCTGACTGTAACCGAGGCGGGTGGTATATTCCTGCTCTTTTACGAGCAGGCCTTCTTCCGCGAGGGCGGCTACTACTTTTTTACGGGCAACGAAGCGGTCTTCCCCTACAAAAACAACGGCGGCGGCGCTGAGCGTGCCATCGTCGTTGAGGGTATCAACGATTTCGAGGTTATGTTTCAGGCCCAGGTTATAGTCGTTGATATCGTGTGCAGGAGTCACTTTCAGGGCGCCGGTACCGAATTCTTTATCTACGTAGGTATCAAATATTACCGGAACACGGCGGTTGACCAGTGGTACGGTAGCAAAGTGACCTTTCAGGTGGGCATATCTTTCATCTTCCGGATTTACGCAGATGGCGGTATCGCCCATGATGGTTTCCGGGCGCTGTGTGGCGATGGTGATATATTCGCCGGTTGGCGTGCCGGTGGCGTCCGTGATGGCGTATTTCACATGATAGAGCTTACCCTGGAGGTCTTTATATTCAACTTCCTCGTCGCTCAGGGCTGTTTTAGCTTTTGGATCCCAGTTGATCATGCGGGCGCCGCGATAGATCACTCCTTTCTTATAGAGGTCAATGAAAACGGTGATCACTGCTTTGTAGTAGTGGTCGTCCATTGTAAAGGTTACACGATCCCAGTCGCAGCTGCAGCCGAGTTTTTTTATCTGGTGGTAGATGATATCTCCATATTTATCTTTCCATTCGAAGGCATATTTGAGAAATTCTTGGCGGGTGAGCTGGGATTTTTCGATGCCTTTCTCCTGTTTGAGCATATTTACCACTTTTGCTTCTGTGGCGATGGAGGCGTGGTCGGAGCCTGGAACCCAGCAGGCGTTGAAGCCGCTCATACGAGCCCGGCGTACCAGGATATCCTGTACGGTTTCGTTGAGGGTATGGCCCAGATGGAGGACCCCGGTGACGTTTGGAGGGGGGATGACGACAGTATAGGGTTGGCGGCCATCCGGTTTAGAGCGGAAGTAGCCTTTATCCATCCATTGTTGGTACCATTTTTCTTCAACCGTTGCAGGCAGGTAATTTTTCGAAAGTTCCATGCTATTCATAATATAAGGTTGCAAAAATAACGGAGATTAAGGAGAGATGGAAATTTAAAGGACAGTAATAGTTGCCCTTTCCGTTATGCCATCTCTGCGATGATTTCGCAGGTTTGTGCAATCATTTCCGGTGTAACATCGAGGTGGGTGACTATTCTTACCTGCGTTGGTGAGATGGCCATTACGAGGATACCCTGTTTTTTGAGGTAATCTGCGAAGAGCTGCGGAGTCCAGTCGCCTGTTACTTCAAAGATGAGGATATTGGTTTCCACGGGGAGCATGTGACCGGTGAAGGATTTTTCCAGGAGGGCCTGCGCCAGTTGTTTGGCGTGGTGGTGGTCTTCAGCCAGCCGGGCGATATTATTTTCCATGGCGTAGATGCCGGTAGCTGCCATAAATCCGGCTTGCCGGAGGCCGCCGCCGAGTTTTTTGCGGATACGCCTGGCGGCTTTGATAAATGTTTCGCTGCCGAGCAGTACGGAGCCCATGGGGCATCCCATTCCTTTATTAAGGCAAACGGAGATGCTGTCGAATAGCTGTCCGTATGTTTTGGGGTCCTGGCCGGTGGCCACGAGCGCGTTGAAGAGACGGGCGCCGTCGAGGTGCAGTGCGAGACCATGTTTTTTACACACGTCGCCTATTTTCACCATTTCTTCCCAATCGTAGCAGCATCCGCCGCCGCGGTTGGAGGTGTTTTCGAGGCAAACGAGGCTGGTGCGGGCTTTATGCACATCGTCGGGGTTAATGGCTGCTTCCACCTGGGTAGCGCGGATCATGCCACGGTCGCCGATGAGGGCGTGTACCTGGGCGCCGGAGTTGAAAGCGATGCCGCCTCCTTCATAAATATATACGTGAGCGAGATTACTGCAAACCACTTCATCCCCGGGCAACGTATGTACTTTAATGGCAACCTGGTTACTCATAGTGCCGGAAGGGCAGTACAAGGCTGCCGGTTTGCCAAAATACTCTGCCATCATGGCTTCCAGTTTGTTGATGCTGGGATCTTCACCGAAAACGTCATCACCGGTTTCTGCCTGCAGCATAGCCTGTAACATGCCAGGGCCGGGACGTGTAAAAGTGTCGCTTCTAAAGTCAATCATTTTATTGAAAAATTTGCAACGGCTTAACGAATAAATTAGTTAAGATGTTAATTTAAATATGATTCTTTATCAATTGTTAAAATTTGTATAAACCAACGCTGTACAGGGACTAAAGCACTATAAAATTCCGTTATAAAACTGTACTTTGTTATATGGCTGGCAAATATAAGAAGGATTTGGTAGAGTGGTTGGTTAGCACGATCTTTGCAGACTTATTTTGAAACAAAACAATAAAGCGCGGGAAACTTTGTAAGTTAATAATTTTAAAAGTTTCGAACAAAAAATTTCTTTCGCTGTTATTTATTTATAAACCAATACAATTTTTCATATGAGGCAACTTAAAATTGCCACCCAGATCACCAATCGTGATTCGCAGGCGGTAGAAAAGTACCTGCAGGAAATCTCGAAGATCCCTTTGTTAACACCTGAGGAAGAGACCGTTTTGGCGCAACGCATTAAAATGGGCGATCAAAAGGCTCTTGAAAGATTGACTACAGGAAACTTACGTTTCGTTGTTTCTGTTGCGAAGCAGTATCAGCACCAGGGCCTTAGCCTGAGTGACCTGATTAATGAAGGTAATCTCGGCTTGATCAAGGCGGCACAACGTTTCGATGAAACGAAAGGTTTCAAATTCATCTCTTATGCAGTATGGTGGATTCGCCAATCCATTCTGCAGGCGCTGGCTGAACAGGGTCGTCTTGTTCGTCTTCCGCAAAACAAAATTGGCACCTATAATAAAGCTAACAAAGCTTACATGGCATTTGAGCAGGAAAACGAGCGTGAGCCTTCTACCGAGGAGCTCGCAGAAATCCTGGAGATGTCTGAATCAGAAATTAACAATATCTTCCAAAGCAACACCCGTCACATGTCTCTGGATGCACCCGTGCACGAAGCAGAAGATGTAGCAATGGGCGACCTGCTGGAAGGTGGAGATATTACTGATGACGACGTGATGAGAGATTCACTCCGCGAGGAAATACGCCGGGTATTAAAATCCCTGAGCCCACGCGAAGCTGAAATTGTGAATGCTTATTTTGGTCTGGATGGTGAAAATGGCGCAACAATCGAACAAATCGGTCAGAAATACGATCTGACTAAAGAAAGAATCAGGCAGATTAAAGAACGTGCTATCAAAAGGCTGCAGAAAGCCCGCTATAGTGGCGCCCTGAAATCATACCTGGGATAAAATACCTTTATTCATTAGTTAGTTAACATTAACGAAAGGATAAATCTACTAATCCTCTTTATTCTATAAGAACACCGGCCTTGTAAATACATGGCCGGTGTTCTTATTTAGTGAACACCCCTTATTTTTGCACTCATGCGTATGCCGCTTTTCTTACTCCTGGTTATACTGATCTTTGCCGCCTGCGAGAAAGATATCAGTGTTAACCTGCCACAACAGGAACCACAACTGGTGGTGGAAGGCAGATTTGAAAGCGGCTCCTACCCGGTGGTAATTCTCACACACAGCCTTAACTATTTTTCACAGATAGATCCGGCAGTATTAACGAATGCCTTTGTTCATAACGCCACCGTCACCGTTTCCAATGGCAGCAAAACCATGACACTAAAGGAACGGACAATAGATACCGGCAACATGAAGTTCTTTGTATACCTGCCGGACCTTACGCAGCCTGCAAACAACTTCACCGGAAATGTGCCGGGCACCTATACTTTACGTATCAACGCTGACAATAAGGCATACGAATCTGTGACAACTATACCGCAGCGCGGCATGAAACTGGACTCGGTCTGGTGGACATTGGTGACCGTGGATGACTCCACGAAAGCCCGCCTGTGGGTGAAGATCACGGATGCTCCTGCGTTTGGGAACTATGCGAGGTACTTTACCCGGCGAAACAGTGAGCCCTATTTACCCGGACTGAATTCTGTGCTGGATGACCAGCTGGTGAACGGCACAACATTTGAAATTCCTGTGGACGCCGGCGTTAATAAGAACCTGGATCCGGATGACAGGCCCGATGAGTTCTTTGAACCGGGGGATACCGTTACCCTGAAGTTTTGTAATATTGACAAAGCAACCTGGGATTTCTGGCGAACGCTTGATTTTGCCTATAACAGTAATGGCAATCCATTTTCATCGCCCACGAAGATACTTGGAAATGTACCCGGCGCATTAGGCTACTGGGGCGGGTATACAGTAACCTATAAAACAATTATTATTAGCAGGTAATTATACATACAGCAAACAAAATGGAAAACAAGCAACAAGAGCATGTACACTTATTGATCATCGGTTCCGGCCCTGCCGGTTATACCGCTGCAATTTATGCTGCAAGAGCCAACCTTAAACCAGTATTATACCAGGGCATTCAGCCCGGCGGACAATTAACCATCACCACTGAAGTTGAAAACTATCCTGGTTATCCGGAAGGTATTCAGGGACCGGAAATGATGGTGGATTTTGAAAAACAGGCGGCCCGCATGGGTGCCGACATCCGTTATGGTTTGGCTACTTCCGTGGATTTCAGTAAACAACCTTATAAAGTAACGATCGACGAAGAGAAGGAAATTACTGCCGATGCGATCATTATCGCCACCGGCGCCTCTGCCAAATGGCTGGGACTTCCTTCCGAGCAACGTTTGAACGGCAGCGGCGTAAGCGCCTGCGCTGTTTGCGACGGATTCTTCTTCCGTGGTAAAGAAGTGGCTATTGTAGGCGCCGGTGATACCGCTGCTGAAGAAGCACTTTATCTTTCTAAAATGTGCAGCACTGTGCATATGCTGGTGCGCCGTCATGAAATGCGCGCTTCCAAAGTAATGCAGGACCGCGTACTGAAAACTTCCAATATCATCGTATACTGGAATTCCGAAACAGACGAAGTACTGGGAGATAAGAAAGTAGAAGGACTGCGCATCCTAAATAACAAAACCGGTGAAAAGAAGGAAATACCGGTAAGCGCATTCTTTGTAGCTATTGGTCACCAGCCCAACTCCGGTATCTTTAAAGACTATCTGACACTGGACGACCAGGAATATATTGTTACAGAACCAGGCACCAGCCGTACCAGCGTGGAAGGGGTGTTTGCCTGCGGTGATGTACAGGATAAAATTTACCGCCAGGCGGTAACTGCCGCCGGCAGCGGATGTATGGCCGCCCTGGATGCAGAAAGATATTTATCAGCAAAAGAACACCACCAATAATAAACAGGATAATGAATAATGGATTTACAGGGAGAACATTCCTGTAAATCCGTTATTTGTTGTCCGTAATTTCCGCTTATGCTTACCATCGCCCTCGAACAGGCTACTTTCTACGCTTACCACGGCTTATACCCGGAAGAAACCATCATCGGTAATCATTTTGTATTGGATGTGGCAGTTCGTATACCCGGCACCGTGCCCGTAGATGATTTGTCTGAAACGGTTAACTACCAGGGCATCTATGAAATAGCAAAGGCCGTGATGGCCGTTCCCCGCCCATTACTGGAAGAAGTGGTGTATGAATTAACCGACGCACTCAAGCAACGGTATCCCGGTATCCAGCACAGCACTGTTACCCTCCGCAAAATGAATCCGCCCATGGGCGCTACTGTGCGCAACTCGCTGGTTTCCCTGGAGAAGGATTACTAGTTAGTATTTTTTGGGATATATATGATGTTTCCGTAAATTTATAGCTATAAGTTAATCAACAAATTCTTACGCTGTAAAAACCTGTCCTATGTTGAAACGGATCATGGCAGTTTGCTTTTTATTATCAGCGGTACTGTTTGTACAGGCCCAGAGTGTCAGTGAAATGGTAGAAGAAGCCAGGCAGCTGGAGAAACAGATGAAGGAAAGCGAAGCATTTGAAAAAGATAAGGACATCCTCAAAATACAACCGTCGGAACTGGACGCATTGAACCAGGCTAGCCAGTTATGTTCCCGCATTGGCAACCGGCAGAAAAGTAAAGACGATAAGATCAGTTATTTTAATCTCGCTAAAAGCTATGCGGAGCAAGCGCTTAAGGTAAATCCCAATAGTCCAGAATCCAATTTATCGATGGCTATTGCAATGGGGCGTATGGCGCTGATCTCCGGTGCAAAAGATAAAGTTGCCGCTTCCAAAGAAGTAAAGAAATATGCGGAACTGTCGGTGAAGTTTAACCCTTCCCTCGCACAGGGCTATCACGTTTTAGGTAAATGGAATTATGAAGTAGCCAACCTGAACGCCTTTGAAAGAGGCGCAGCCAAAATGCTTTTTGGCGGATTGCCGGATGGCTCACTGGCAAATGCTATCAGCAATTATGAAAAGTGCCGGCAGCTGGACCCCGCTTTTATCCTCAATTATTATGAACTGGCCCGCGCCTATAAAGCCGATGACCAGCAGGAAAAAGCCATTGAAGTGCTGAAGAAAGCGCTCACCCTGCGCAATATCACCCAGGATGATGCCGGGATCAAAGTGGATTGTAGGAAAATGCTGGATGATTTGCAGTAAGCGAAGGTTGTCTTTCCCAGGATTAACGGTGATTTTATTGATTTCGTTGATTGATGTTGTTATGATTTTTAGATTATAGAAGCGACTTTTAGATTTCTTTTCCTTTCCATTTGCCGCTGCGCAGGTACCAGTAACTTATTCCGAAGATAATGATCCAGTAGATAAAGTCTGCTCCCCAGGCCCAGTGCAGCGCACTGCGCATTCTTTCAATTACAATATTGCAGTATACCAGGTAGCCGATAACGGCGATAATTTCCGTTACCAGGTTGATTTTCGTATTGCCGGTACCCACCACGCCGCTCATTACTACCGCTGCTATCGCCATCAGGATGGTGCTTAGCGTAATGATCCGGATGGAAGGAATGGCCATGGTGATCAGGTCGGCACTGTTGGTGTAAATGTGCAGCAACGTATAGGGGAAGAGGTTAACCACCACGCACATGGCAATAGCACATCCTGCGCTGAGCGCCACAATTTTCCGGATGATAGGGAAAACCTGTTCTGGCCGCCCCTGCCCGATGATATTGCTCACCATGGTATTACAGGCCGCCGCCAGCGCCCAGGTGAAGATGCCAAAGAAGCCAAAAATACTGCGGAGCATATTGGATACGGCGAGCGGGCGTTCGCCCAGGTGCTCGATGAAAATAAAGAATACGAACCATCCGCCGATGCTGAAAAGGAACTGCACAATCAGTGGTGCGGATACGTTGAGGATGTTGCGGACAATGCTCCAGTTGAGCCGCAAATAGCTGAACAGGCTGTATTGCAGGTGATAACGCTTCCCGAAGAGGATGCTGAAAGCGACCCCGCAACCGGTAACTTCCGCAATCACGGAGGCCGTGGCGGCGCCGTTGAGCCCCATCGCCGGGAATCCCAGTTTACCGAAGATGAGCGTATAATCGAAGAAAATGTTCATCATTTCCTGGAAAAGCGAGGTAACCGCCAGCACCCTGGAGTGGCCGCTGCCAATATAAAATGCGTTGGCCATATTCAGCAGCATGAGAAAAGGAAGGCCCCATATACGGATACGGATAAACGAAACGGCTGCAGCAATGATATGGTTATCGTGCAGGCTTTTGGAAAAGAACCAGGGCGCTGCCAGCAGGGTGAGTAAAATAGCGATCCCGGAGAAAAAGAGTCCAACCTGTATGCCATTGGAGAACAGTTGCCCGATGCCGGAAAACTGCTGCTGGCCGGCCCTGCGGGCAATGAGCACCTGCATGCCGTTGTTAAGGCCATAGGCAATCATGTACATCACCAGGTAGTAGATACCGGCGATCCCGTTGGCGGCCAGTTCAAATTCGCCCAGGCGCCCTACGAAGGCGGTATTGGTGATGTGGTTGATCTGCGGAATAATGAGCGCCAGGCAGATGGGGCCTGCTATTTTGATAATTTGCCGGGTGGTGACTTCCAGTTGCATGAATCTTTAGCCGATTATGGGTATAGCAACAAAGATATGGCTATCTGTTGATCATCTCCCTTATATAAAACAACAAAACGCCCTCACCAATTAACTAAAAAGAGTATTATTGTAATTCATTTGAAAGGTTAAATATGCCCGTGGCTTATAACATCCATCCTGCATTTACAGTAGACGATGAAACCCTGCTGGAAACTGATCTCACTGCCTGTAATTTACTGGTACTGGTAGGAAGCGGAACATTCAGCTATGTAGTGTTTGATCCGGTTGCAAAGAAATTCCTGGCGTTGAAGTCCTATCATTTTACCCCCCGGAAGCTGGCCCTGGCCGATCTGGAGATGATAGAACAGGTGTTTGATACCGACAAACTGTTGTTTACTGCCTTTAAATCTATTTTGCTGGCTTTTAATACCGGTGGAGGTGTGCTGGTACCGCATACGTACTATTCGCCCTCGCTGAAGAAGGACTTTCTGCACCTGGGCGCCCCGGAGAAAATGCAGGAGGCCATCCTGTCGGATTTGCTGCCGGCCCTGCCAATGGTAAATGTTTACAGCGTGGATAAAGACCTGCTTGGGTTTTTACGCAAGGAGTTTTCCACGGACCTGGTGATACATGCCCATTCGGCCCTGTTGCAATCTTACCCGACGGACCTGGATTTCAAGGCAAAGGACGGCGTGGCCTTTATAGAGGTGGATCAGCACCGCTTTACGATGACGGTTTATGCCGGCGGTAAGCTCCTGATTCAACAGGAAAGCGATTACCAAACCGGGTTGGATGTGGTGTATGCCCTGGTGAACGTGCTTCGTCAGCTGGAGCTGAATGAGCAGCTGGTGAAAGTAAAGCTGGGAGGAGTGGTGGCTACGGATGCCGGCGTATACAAGGAGATGTATAAGTTTATACCACACCTGGAATGGATACAACGAATCCCGGGTTTCAGTTACATTACAAAAATGCAGGAAATCCCGGGCTATTATTTTCATAACTTATATGCGTTAGCATTATGCGTATAATCGGAGGAACGAGTGGGGGACGAAAGATACAACCGCCTGCAAAAATGCCGCATACCCGGCCAACTACAGATATTGCAAAAGGCGGATTGTTTAATATTATCGAAAACAACCTGGATATTCCATCTTTAAAAACACTGGATATTTTTGGCGGCACCGGCAGTATCAGCTTTGAGCTGGCTTCCAGGGGCGCCACTGATATGACTGTGGTGGAGAAAGACCCGGCAATGGCTGCTTTTATCAGTAAAACGGCTTTGTCGTTGGGGATTGAAAACCTGAAAACGGTAAAAATGGACGTTTTCAAATACCTCCAGCAATGCACAGAAAAATTTGATTTCATTTTTGCTGATCCGCCATATATGATGGCAACACTGGATCAGTTACCGGGACTGATATTTGAAAAGGAATTACTGAACCCGGAAGGCTGGCTGGTGGTGGAACATACCCAGCATAAGAAGTTCCAGGATTATTCCTGGTACCGTTCTGAAAGGAACTATGGCGCAACGGTGTTCTCCATTTTTATTAACCGGGAGGAATTAAAACGCTGACCGTTTATCTATCAATCAATCGCACCCTTATGAGAACTTGTTTATTCCCAGGTACATTTGACCCTATAACGCTGGGACATACGGACGTCATTAACCGCGGGCTTGATCTGTTTGACCGCCTCGTGATCGGGATCGGGGTAAACAGCAGTAAAACCCCTATGTTTGCACTGGAAGAGCGGATGAGCTGGATCAGGGAGATCTATAAAGATGATCCGCGGGTGGAAGTGGCTTCGTATTCGGGACTCACCATTGACTTCTGTAAGCAACTGGACGCCCGTTTTATTTTGCGCGGTATCCGTTACGTAAGTGATTTTGAATATGAAAAGGCGATCGCTGATGTAAACCGTACCGTGGCGCCGGGCATTGAAACGATCTTTTTAACGACTGTTCCACAGTACTCCAGTATTGCATCTACCCTGGTGAGGGATATTTACAAATACGGTGGAGATGTGTCGCCTTTCCTGCCGCCCGCCGTGCTGGAAGGCATTAAACGCACGAAGAAATAATTTTATAAAGCAGATAATATGAAAACGATCTGGCATAATACTAAGATCTCACTGGACCAGTTGAATGAGATGGGTGGCACTACCATGGCTACCTGTCTAGGGATGGAGTTTACGGAAATAGGTCCGGATTATCTTAAAATGATGATGCCGGTTGATCACAGAACCATACAGCCCTATGGGTTACTGCATGGCGGCGCATCCGCGGCGCTGGCAGAAACGGTAGGCAGTATGGCATCCGGATTGATCATAGACCCGGAGAAGCAGATCTGTGTGGGCATGGAAATCAATGCCAACCATATAAGAGGAGTGAAAGAAGGTTATGTGCATGCCTGCGCCCGGCCGTTGCATATCGGGAGCACCAGCCATGTATGGGACATCCGTATTACCGATGATCATCACAAGCTGGTGTGCGTAAGCCGCCTTACGGTGGCGATACTGGCGAAAAGGTAGAGAGGTATTTAGTTCCGCATAACCAGGATGCGGAACTAAACAAAACAAAACTAGATATTTGCGGCCCTGAACACTTCCCTGATATTTTCGTAAGAGTATTTCAGGTATTTTTCCACGTTGCCAGGTTTGATCCATTGCAGGTCCTGGATGTCTTCTTCTATTTGTGGTACCGTTAATTCTGTGCCGGTAAACAACATCCGGTACCAGTAGGTATGTTTTAATACTTTTTTATTTTTCATGGGATAGTAGTGAAACGTTTCTGTGATTTTATGTTCCAGAGAAACGTTGTGCAGGCCGGTTTCTTCCGCTACTTCCCGTAGCGCGCAGGTTTCGAGGTCTTCCCCCGGGTCCTGTTTGCCTTTAGGCAGGTCCCATTTGCCGCGGCGGAACATCATGAGCACTTCACCGTCGGGATTGGTGATTAATCCCCCGGCAGCCACGAGGGTAGTAAAATGCAGCGATACTTTCTTGAAAAGTTGTTTTACATCCGGTGCAATAAACACTGCTGCCTCTTTTTTCCCATCTTCCAGTTTCTGCAATACATTTTCCATCTTTTTTGTATCCGGGTTATCGTATACTTTGGCGCCGTTAAAGTGGGCCGGGATGGTAGTGGTATCGGCACTCAGCAGGAGTGGGCGCTCGTTGAGATAGATCGTAATATTTGCTTGCATGCCGCAAATGTAATTATCAATTATGAAATACAAATTGAGAATTTAGGAAGATAGAAACCTATTCCCGGCGCTCTCTGCAAATTCGTTTATTGTAATTCGTAAATTGAATAAAATGATAGTACTTTTGGCGGTTGTATGAATAAAGTAAGCGAAAAACAAGTTGCAGAAAAGTTACTGCAGGTGCAGGCCGTGAAGTTAAGCCCTGCACAGCCTTTTACATGGGCTTCCGGCTGGAAATCGCCGATCTATTGCGATAACAGGAAGATCTTATCTTTCCCTTATGTGCGTGACTATATTAAATCAGAGTTGTGCAACCTGGTGTTTGAAACCTTCCCTGATGCAGCCGTGATTGCCGGAGTAGCTACTGCTGGTATTCCACATGGCGCGCTGGTAGCGGATCAGCTGAAGCTGCCGTTTATTTATGTAAGATCCAAGCCGAAAGAACATGGTATGGGGAACCAGATTGAAGGGGTATTGCAACCCGGACAGCCGGTGGTGGTGATTGAAGACCTGATTTCTACGGGCAAAAGCAGCCTGGAAGCAGTGCAGGCCATTCGTGCGGCTGGTGGGGAAGTGATCGGGATGGTATCTATCTTCAACTATGGTTTTGATATAGCAGTAAAAGCTTTTGAAACAGCGGGTGTGCCGTTTTATTCATTGAGCAATTATTCCGCTATGATTGCCCTGGCCGAGGAAAAGGGCATTGTATCTGCCGACGAAATAGCTACGCTGCAGGCCTGGAGAAGTGCACCGGACCAGTGGGGTAAGTAGCTGAAAATTGTATATCACTTATTTTGTATATTCGGGTATTAATATTACAACTATGCGTATCCTAAAATTAGTAGTGTTGTTCCTGTTTGCCGGCGTTGGCGTGGCAATGGCACAGCAAAAGCAGAAAGCTGTGGAAACAGCGAAGATCAGTACGCCAACCGTACAGTGTGAGTCGTGCAAAAACCGTATTGAGCGGTATATGTCACATGAAGAGGGTGTACAATCAGTAAAAGTGGATTTCAAGAAGCATATTACAACGGTGAAGTACTATACCGACCGTACCAACATTGAGAATGTCAAAACGGGTATTGCCAATGCGGGGTATGATGCCGATAATGTAACAGCCAACCCGGAATCTTACGCCAAATTGCCTACCTGCTGCAAGAAGCCGGAAGATGGCGGTGGTATGGACCCGAAAAAACATTAATCAACTTGTTCAGCCTTTGGTGTCCGGCGGTTTGTCGGTTTACTGAAGGCTGAGCTGTTTTCTGGCGTGGCTTTCTGCCAGCCGTATCCGCATTACCTGAAAAGCTCCATCCTTTAAAGCTTACCGTTATTCCGATACTGTTTAATCCGCTGAAGCATCATCTTTCCGCATGCCAGCAAACGCTTTCCAATCCGATCCTGCTGAAATAAATATGCGCCTGCTTTCCCTGGGGAGGTTCACAGCTTACGGTTGTCTGCGCTCAGAAGCACTGCTGAAAGCGGGCATATTCTAGAAATTATTGTCTTATTGGAACGCCGTTTATAGCCGGATTAAAAGAAATTCAGCGCTTGTTTGGTTTCGCATTTTATCGGGAAAGGAAGAAAAATACCCGCCTTACCTACTTTACAATTTCCGGTGGCTTTGATGGTTACTTCTTTATTGGCGAAAGCGCTTAATGCATTTTTGAATACGTTGGCCATGTTCACTTCCAATTTCACGGGGAAGTAAAAAGTGTCCCTTGCCGGAATGGAAATGGTGGTATCCTGGAGGGAGTGACCTACCTGGGTGTCATCAAAAAACAGGTCGAAGTTGGCATCTTTTAACTGGAGGCGATAGTTGTTCGGATTGTAATATGCCAGGGTCATCCGTACAATACTTTTGGACATACCTAGCTCATCCATACTGATACCGGCTACTCTCACAAATTGAATATCCTTGTTTTTTTCGCAGGAGCTTGCTACTCCCCAGATCAGAAAAACAGCGGCTAATAATCGGAACACTTTCATCAGTTGACCAGGTATTTTAGTTTATGTAAACCTACTGCAAAGCTTTTAGTTATCAAAAAATCGGGTGGGATTTGGGAAACTTTTAACGGGGGAGGTTCTGAAAACGGGGGAGGCTGCTTAGATAATTAATGCATAAAACACATATAAATAAAAGCTTGTTTTAAAGAAATATGCTATCTTCGTGATCCTTCCTGAGTTCGCTAAAATTGAACAAAAAAGCCACTAATTTCTTTAGTATTTTTGCATTTCGGTAATCATTTGCTGAAAGTAGGTTATGCTAATTTATTTAGCATATGATTAATAATTCTATGAATTGTTTATCATTTACTTAAAGTTAATTGTTAAGTATTTAGGTATAAGTGATTGTCAGGTGAAACGAACGGAATTCCAACACCTGCATGCAAAATTTTGACATTATGACAGAGAATGTAAAAGAGAAGGTATTGTTAATTGAATCTCAATATTTTCCGCCAATTGATTCATATAAGACTTTAATAAAGCACGACATATTAAAGATTGAGAAATATGAGCACTATCAAAAGCTCAGTTACAGGAACCGTTGTTATGTTGCCGGGCCAAACGGCCGGATGATTTTAAGTGTGCCGTTGGCGCGGGGGAAGAATCAACGGACCGTGATGAAGGACGTAAGGATCAGTAATGAGGAAAAATGGCAGGGTTTGCATTGGAAAACGCTGGTGTCTGCTTACAGGCGGTCGCCCTGGTTTGAATATTACGAGGCGGACCTGCAGGTTTTATTTGAAAAGCCGTTTCAATTTTTAATGGATTGGAACCTGGCATGTTTTGAATGGGTGAATAGCAAGCTCGGCATTGAGGTGCCCATTATCTATACCGAAAGTTATGAAAAGGAAGTGTCCGGTATAACAGATGCGCGCGAAAGCATACTGCCGGGCCCGGTTACGAAAAGCGAGCCCGGCTATACGCAGGTGTTCCAGGAGCGTACCGGCTTCATACCCGGACTGAGTATCCTGGATCTTCTTTTTTGTGAGGGAAAGCAATCGTTGGAGATCCTGAAAAAGGGTTGAATGGAATAGCAAATAATATTATTTAACTTGTTGGCTTGTAATTGTTTGTATATTTGCCCGGGTATTTGCGCTTTTCCGAGGAATACCTCCCGAAAAAAATTGAGGTGGCAATCAACAAAATCTTTAGATTTGCAACCTATTTTGCTGGGGTTCGAACTGACGTAGGTGTGTAAACCAGGAGTTTCCCAGTGAGGGAAAAAAGGATTGTTATCCTGTTATTTTTTTCTATTACTAATTCCTAAAATTCATTTGCAGTACTAAATGAACAACACCTACACAGACCTGGTAAAACAGACCTTTGAATTTCCCCAGGAGGGCTTTGAAGTAAAAGACAACTACCTGGAATTTAATGGTTTGGATATAAAGGCATTGATAGACAAATATGGAACACCCTTTAAACTGACCTTCCTGCCCAAAATCGGGATGCAGATTAATAAGGCGAAGAAAATGTTCCATGACGCCATTAAGAAGAACAGGTACGAAGGTGAGTATTTTTACTGCTATTGTACTAAAAGTTCGCATTTCTCCTTTATTATGGAGGAGACCCTGAAGCATGGGGTACATATTGAAACTTCTTTTGCATATGATATTGATATCGTCAATAAATTATATGAGCGCAAGAAGATAAATAAGGAGACCTATGTGATTTGTAATGGTTTTAAGACCAAAGCATATACCAGGGCCATAGCGCGACTGATCAACAGCGGGTTTAAAAATGTGCTGCCGATCCTGGATAATAAGGAAGAGCTGGAAGATTATAAGCGGAATATCAGGAGTAAGGATAAGGTGAAACTGGGATTGAGGGTAGCAGCGGAAGAGGAGCCAAGTTTCGACTTTTATACCTCCAGGCTGGGCATTCCTCCGCGTGATATCCTTGAATATTATGTAGATAAAATAAAAGGTAATGAGAAGTTTGAGCTGAAAATGCTGCACTTCTTCATGAATAAAGGGATTAAAGACGATATTTATTACTGGAGCCAGTTTAACCGTGTAATAAATCTCTATTGCCAGCTGAAGAAGATCTGCCCTGAACTGGACAGTATCAATATTGGAGGCGGATTCCCGATCAAGCACTCTTTGGGCTTCGATTATGATTACAACTATATCGTAAACGAGATTGTGGCCAACATTAAGAGTATGTGTAAAAAGAATAAGGTGCCTGTACCGAATATTTACACGGAGTTTGGTTCCTTTACCGTAGGCGAAAGCGGCGCGGTAATCTATAGTGTGATAGGTGAAAAAATGCAGAATGACAGGGAGTCCTGGTACATGATCGATAGTTCTTTCATTACTACGTTACCTGATACATGGGGCATTGGTGAAAAGTTCCTGATGTTACCTATTAATAAATGGGACCAGGAATACCAGGAGGTGCATCTCGGTGGACTTACCTGTGACGGCTACGATTTTTACACATCTGAAGAACATATTAACGCCGTGTTCCTGCCAAAGCAACAGGCATCCGGAGAGCCGCTGTACATCGGATTTTTCCATACAGGGGCCTATCAGGACCAGCTGAGCGGATACGGAGGCATCAAGCATTGTCTTATTCCTTCACCCAAACATGTGATTGTAGGATACGACAAGAACGGGCAGTTGAAAGATTGGTTATATGCCAAGGAGCAAACCGCCCAGAGCATGCTGAAGATTTTGGGTTATTAAAAAAATGGGTTAGTAATCCTACTGAAAGCCCCCCGATTATTCGGGGGGCTTATTTTTTTTCATTTTTTTTCTCTCAGTTTGATAAAAAAAGGCTTTCATTTTACTGAAAGCCCTATCATGGCATAGGTTAGATGATATTCATCCGGCATAAGGAAAATAGGAGATGAATATTTGATCTTACAAAGATAGTGTTATCGGGAGGTATCAGTAAGCCCTAAAAGTTGTAATTTTTTCTAATCTGTTTTTACCCCGAATACAGTAAGAATGATGAATTTATTATCATAATGTTCGAAAACGCTGCAAACGGTAATATTTACATATTAGTATAGCAGGAATAATATTAATATGGAAGCATTCTTTTATAACACAGATGTGTAGGTATCATTTCGCCTGAGAATCATTGAGGTAGTCGACAGCGGAGCCGCAATGCTTTTCAATTTCTTCAAAACAACTTTCCAGTAACTCTGTTTCCCCTTTCAAAACGGCTGTTTTCCCTGAGGCCGAAAATCCTTTTACCAGTAAAAACTGCTTGGTCAGGTGTTGATTGATCAGCGATAAATGTTGCTTTTGCTTTTCAGCGGTTCTCATTTGTTCCATAGAAATGAGGTTGCGGTAGTATTGCCCCAGCGCCCTGATGAAGAACAATACATACATGCCTACCGTAAACGGGTTAGCCAGGTATTGGAAAGCAGATGAATAACCAGGTGAAACGAATATCATCACATTATTGATCTTGATCCAGGCAACGGCCATCAGGTAGGTACAAAGGATCAGGCTCCAGATGAGGGCGGTGAACAGGTTGACGGTAATATAGCAAACGAGGATACTCATTACCCATATCAGCGTGTATTTGGGGCCGAGGTCCTGGTTGTTCAGCAGGGACGAAAAAATAGGAAGAATGAGTGTGGATAAAGAGGCAAACAGGCCAACTGTTTTAGCGCTCATTCCTTTTTTCAGCAGTAAAAGGCAAATGGCCAGATCGAGAATGATCACAGGAATGATGATGATATTCACGGTATTCTGGCTGAGCATATTTACAAAGAGGAAGCTCAGGAGCAGCATAATATAGAAGAAAGCATAATCAAAGATCAGTTTGATCTTCGCTTGTTCGTATGAATTCTCTGTATGAAGAAGCATGCTGCCTATCACTGCTTTTTCAGTGTTCAGGTAAATGCTTTTTATGAGTAACCAGCCTTTCGGGAAGAGCTTTGCCATGAGTGCGTGCTTAGAGAGGCAAATTATTGCATAATAAACAATAGCAGATTCAACGTTCGTGTGAATTATACACAAAAAAAGGGACGCCTTTACAGGCATCCCTTTTAAACCCTCATGTTACTACAGCGGGCCTCCTTTTTACAGGAAGCCCTGCTTCCCTTATTCCACTACTATTTCTTTAGGGGCATCCTGTTTGTTTTCCTTTTTGCCCAAGGTTACTTTCAGGACTCCGTTATCATATTTCGCATTAATCTTACCTGCATCTACCAGTTCGCTGATGGTGAAGGAGCGTTTGAAAGATTTGAAGGTGAACTCACGGCGTACCTGTTTGTCGCCTTCATTCTTTGTTTCTGCTTTCTTTTCCGCGCTGATGGTAATTGCTTTATCATCTGCACTGATTTTGAAATCTTCTTTGGAGAAACCGGGAGCTACTACGTCGAGCAGGAAGGCTTCCGGCGTTTCCACGATATTTACCGGAGGATGGGTGGTAAAGTAATCGTTGGTCAGAAAATCATCTTTTACATACTTATTTAATCCTCCATTGAGAATGTCTTCTACTAATCCACCAAATGATTTGGGAAGCGGGCTGTGGTTAAATTTAATGTGTGTCATAGTTCCTATAAATTTTTTTAGTGTGAAATCAATTTTTATTGTTTGATAGCTGGTACAGATCAAATGGGATACCATGCCATAAAAACTGCTATTTTGTTAGTAAAAAGGTTACAGATTATGACAATATGTCATTATGATTGTATGTTCTGTGTCAAAAAGTCTATATTGCTATCCATTTTTTTACTTTCTGGGTACATATAACTAACTTTGTAAAAAATATAAACAGAAAAAACTCTTATTATATGTATCCAGCGGAACTAGTAATGCCAATGAAGGCGGAATTAACAGATAACGGATTTGAAGAATTGCTGACACCAGAGAGCGTGGATAATACTTTACAGAAAGAAGGAACTACCCTGGTGGTAATCAATTCTGTATGTGGTTGCTCTGCAGGTACCGCCCGTCCGGGTGTATTGCTGGCAGTAGCGCACAGCGAAAAGAAGCCAGACAGGCTGACAACCAGCTTTGCAGGTTTTGATGGTGAAGCGGTAAGACAAATCCGTTCGCACCTGATGCCTTATCCTCCTTCTTCTCCGGCGATAGCGCTGTTTAAAAATGGCGAGTTGGTGCACTTTATTGAGCGCCACATGATCGAAGGCCGTTCCGCGCAAATGATTGCTGCGAACCTGGCTGACGCATTTGAACAGTATTGCTAAATATTCGATTTTTTCTAAATTCCAATTTAGAAATTCGAAATTGCATCGTACTTTGGTGGTTTGATTTTCCTTTTGATTAAATTCGGCTTTGTTCATAGGAAGATTCAGATCACCAATTTTTTTACGGCTATGTATCCTAATTTATATTACGCGTTCAGAGATCTGCTTGGCTTAGAGATTCCGTTTTTAAAGATTTTCCAGACGTTTGGTTTTTTTGTGGCAATAGCCTTTCTGGCCGGCGCCTATATCTTAACGCGTGAACTGAAACGCTATGAAGCACTGGGGTTGCTGAAAGGCATCCCTGAAAAAGTAGTAACCGGGCTTCCGGCTTCGCAGGGTGAATTGATTGGAAATGCCGTAGTAGGATTTATTATAGGATACAAGATCCTGGGGATCTTTTTTCAGTGGGACACCGCTTCACAGGATTTACAGTCGTTTGTATTTTCGGGACAAGGCAGTCTTTTTGCCGGTATCCTGGTAGCCGCAGCTATGGCGGGATATAAATATTACACCAAAAAGAAACAGGCACTCCCTAAGCCAAAAGAAGAAACGGTGCTGGTGATGCCACACCACCGCGTACCGGATATTATTGTAATGGCGGCTATTGCCGGATTACTCGGCGCTAAAATATTTCACAATCTTGAAAACTGGAACGACTTTGTGCAGGACCCCATCGGGGCGTTGCTGTCTTTCAGCGGACTTACCTTTTACGGCGGCCTGATTGTAGCTGCGATTGTGATCATCAGTTATGCCCGTAAAAAACAATTCAATATCCGTGCGTTGATCGACAGCGCTGCGCCTGCGTTGATGCTGGCCTATGCTATCGGGAGAATGGGTTGTCATTTTTCCGGAGATGGCGACTGGGGTATTTACAACAGCGCTTATGGAGTGGATACCAATACCGGTCACGCTGTAAAAATGGCGCCCGCCACATTCCAGGACATTGTTCAAAAGAATGCAGGTTTCTTTCAGCAGCAATATTCATCAGTAGAAAAAATCCCGCATGCTGCTTTTGAAAAACCGGCGGCACTGGGCTTTTTACCGGATTGGTTGTTTGCCTACGGTTACCCGCACAACGTTATCAAAGAAGGAGTGCAGATCGCTGGTTGTGATGGTCCTTATTGTAAAGTATTACCTATTGCCGTATATCCCACACCGTTATATGAAATTATTGTTTGCCTGGTTTTGTTCGGTATTCTCTGGGCGATCCGCAAAAGAATAAAGATCCCGGGTGTAATTTTTGGCATCTACCTGATATTAAATGGGGTGGAAAGATTTTTTATAGAGAAGATCAGGGTAGATACGAGATATGATATTTTTGGCTTTCATCCCACCCAGGCAGAAATCATTTCCACGCTCCTGGTAATTGGTGGTATTATACTGATTGGCATCTATCGTAAAAATAATACTGCTGCAAATAAGCTTTCCTGATTATAGTATATGCAACGTCACTCTTCATTAGTGCCCTTGTCGCACGAGCACAAGCGCCTTTTATTTGTATGCCGCTACCTGAAAAAAGATGCTGCGCCATACGAGGGCTTCCCATTGGAAACACAGGCGAGATTTGAGTATATCATAAAAATATTCCAGGAGCTGATGGTACCGCATATTCAAAAGGAAGAATATCTTTTTGAGAAATGTGCAGGCCGGCATGAAGCGATTGACAGGATGATCAGAGAGCTGCAGGAAGAACACCTGATCATTTCCCGTATGTATAGCACTCTCACAGACAGCAATGATATGGATGCCGCAATGGATGTGCTGGCGTGCAGCCTGGAAGCGCATATCCGCAAGGAAGAGCGGGAATTCTTTGAGCTGCTGCAACTGGAACTTCCACATATCCTCGATAACCTCAAACTGGAAAATCCATAAATGTATTTAACGTGTTATTGCCAGGTTTTGATTTAAACATTAATTTTTCACTGGAGTTATAGCAGCATTATGTATCTGTAATATTGCCTCAATAATTATCTGTATACCTTATTGCAATTTATCCTTGTTTGTTAGACTGGTAAATTTTACCTGGGCTATTCAATTAGAGTTATGCGTGCGTTTTTTTACAGTGTAGTTGTGTTTAGTTGCTTAACTGTCAGCCTCAATGTCCTGGGCCTATCCAGGGAAGACAGTCTTAGCAGGTACGACAAGCTGGATTCTTCTGAAATGGTGGCTGCTTCCTTTTATTATAAAGCAGGTGAACAATCGTTAGGTGAGGGTACAATATTAAATGTACCAGAAGGGTACCGCCTGCTCGATGGTGCGCAGAGCCGTGTGCTGGTGGAGCATTTATGGGGCAACCCGGAAAACCCGAATACACTGGGCGTGCTGTTGCCGGCGAGGATGGGACCTATGGATAAAGATTTCCATGGTTTTGTGATTTCTTTTGAGCCTTCGGGTTATATGGAGGAAGCGGCGATCCGCCAGATTGATTACACGAAGTTGCTGACGGAGATGAAAGAAGAGTTGAAAAACGATAACCTGCTACGCAGCGGCAAAGGGGCGGGGCAGATCTCCGGCATGGACTGGGCCTTTACTCCTTATTATAATAAAGACAATCATTCCCTGCATTGGGCCCGCGTTTTACATTTTGGTAAAAATGAGCCTTCCATGCTGAATTACGAGTTAAGATTATTAGGAAGAAAGGGGGCACTCTGTTTTACGGCTATCGGTAAAGTAACGGAGCTGGAGCAGATTAAGCAGCAATTAGCCATTGTAGCTGCTGCTGCGCGTTTTGCTCCGGGAAACGGTTACGCCGATTATAATCCGCGTACAGATCAGTCAGCCCGTTGGGTGCCAGCCACCGAATCCGTGGCTGGCAGAATGCTATCGATTGATAATCTTTTACTTGGAATCAGAAGTACGCTTTCCATGTTGTTGGTAATACTTTGTATGGTATTGTTTGTTTATGGTATGAACTACTATCATCACCGCCGCAGGTCCGGTTACCGGAAAATCATGAAGGTGGATGAGCGCCTGAATTGAGAAAGGGACCACGCCGTTTTCCATCTTCCTGACATATAATTATTTACTGTTACCCTGGTTACGAGCCAATGGCCTTATTCCCTGTTTGTAAAAACAGCCACCGTCCTTATATAATACCGGTCATCCTCCATTAACACCGCTATTTTAAATAGCTGCAGCTCCCTTGCAACTTTCCTTTGCGCCAGTCGTCTTTTTAATCGTTCCCTGGTTTTTTACCATTCGTCACTGTCTATATGCCGTTTGTGTAATGCTATGTACTGTGTAATACATAATACCTACTTTTACATTGTAGTAGTTGATCTACTGTAGTGGTTTAACTACTGTAGTATACAAACCAAGGAACTAAAGAAATCTAAATCGACAACGTTTAAACTCTAAATCACCTCATATGAAAGCAAGTTTTAAAGCTATAACATTAACAATGAGTATGTTAGTGACTGCTTTGACCTCGTTTGCGCAGAATGCCCCCAAAGTAGCCGGACAAATAATCCAGGTAGGTAACCAGCCTGTAGCGTTCGCTACCGTAACCTTATTAAAAGCAAAAGACTCCTCTTTGGTGAAAGGAGCCATCGCAGATATAGATGGTAAATATGAATTTGAGCAGGTAAAACAGGGTAAATACCTGGTTGCCGCGGTTTCAGTTGGTATGACCAAACGTTACAGCCCCGCTTTTGAAGTAGCCGCCAGCTCCATAAAAGCGCCGGCTGTAACACTGGAAGCCGCCTCCAAAACCTTAAAGGGTGTAGACGTAACTGCCCGCCGGCCTTTTGTAGAGCAGAAAGCTGATAAGATGATAGTGAATGTGGAAAGCAGCATCACTGCATCGGGTGGTTCTGCTATGGAGGTATTGGAAAAGTCGCCTACGGTAACCGTAGACAAAGACGGTAATATTTCCATGAAAGGCAAGAGTGGCGTACAAATCATGATAGATGGCAAACCAACCAATATGACTTCCCAGGATGTTGCCGAGCTGCTGAAAAGCATGCCAGCCACCAATGTTGATCAGATTGAGCTGATCGCTAATCCTTCCGCCAAGTATGATGCAGCCGGCAACGCGGGAATCATTAACCTTAAACTGAAGAAAAACACCAGCTATGGTACCAACGGTAATGTAACCGTGGGTGGTGGCTATGGCTTCTGGCCCCGCTGGAACGGCGCGCTAAACCTTAATCACCGCAACGAAAAATTCAATATATATGGTTCTGGTAATTACAGTCACCGTGAACAACAGCAGGACCTGGGTTTGTACCGCTCCCTCACAGAAAATAACCAGCTGAGTGTATACGACCAGGTAAACAACATGCACACAAAATCCAATTACAAAGCCGGTAAAATAGGAGCAGATTACTTTATCAGTAAAGGGCATACAATTGGTGTAATGGCAGATATATCCGGCGGCGACCGCAAGATCCCCAGCTATGCCACCACCCGTATTGGCAATGGCCGACAGGTGGACTCCATCCTGAAAACCAATACCAACGACGCTAAAACCTGGACCCGGAATGCCTTCAATTTAAACTACCGCGGCATCCTGGATACTACCGGTAAGGAATTGAATATTGACCTGGATTACGCAAAAAATAAAGATGCGCAGCATGCTACTATATATGCAGTATCCCGCGATGGGGCTGAAAAAGGTTTCCTGGGCAGCGATACTTCCCGGAACAATCAGCCCTCCAGCATCGACATCAAAACTGCAAAAATTGATTACATACATCCGCTGAAGAACCAGACAAAATTTGAAGCCGGCGTAAAGGTGAGCTTTGTGAAAACCGATAATGATGCGCGTTTCGATTCCCTGAGAATGGGTAACTGGGTGCTGGATGAAAACCGCTCCAACCACTTTATCTACAAGGAAAATGTAAACGCGGCGTATATCAATTTCAACAAACAATTTAAGAAGGTAAATGTGCAGGTAGGATTACGCGGTGAGCAAACGCATATCACGGGTACATCAGTGTCGATGAAGAACCAGCAGCAGATGGAAGTGAAGAACGATTCTACTTACTTTAACCTGTTTCCCAGCATGGCATTGACATATAAACTGAATAAGGATAATACGCTTGGACTGACCTATAGCCGCCGTATTCAGCGTCCGAGCTATGAAGATCTGAATCCGTTTGAATTTTACCTGGACAGGTATACAAAGGAGTCTGGTAATCCTAACCTGAAGCCACAGTATTCCAACAACTTTGAGATCACGCATACCTTTAAGGATTTCCTGATCACTTCCGTAGGATACGCGCATACAAAGGACCTGATGACCCAGATACTGGAGTCTGATGTGGATAAGGCGACCGGGGATACTTCCATTCTGCGGTACAAATACCTGAACGTAGCTAAGGCCGACAACTTTAACCTGAACGTAACGGTACCGATGCCCATTACCAAGTGGTGGATGAGCCTTACCACGGTGTCAGTATCTTATGCGATGTTTGAAACCGTGGTAAATGATCACCAGGTGAAACTGTCGTCTGCCGGGTTCTTCGGACGCACCCAGCAAACATTCACCCTGAGCAAGGACTTGTCTGCAGAAGCAGTGTTCTTTTACGTATCTCCGCAGGTGACCGAAGATGGCCTGTTCAAGATGAAATCTATGTGCTCCCTGGATCTGGGTGTTTCCCAGAAAGTACTGAAAGGAAAAGGATCTGTGAAACTCAATGTAACGGATGTGTTTAAAACTAATTATTTCCGCGGGGACTTTGATAATGCGGGCAGATATACTGCTGTTTCCAGCAAATGGGATGCGCAGCAGTTTCGCCTGACCTTCAACTACCGTTTTGGGAATACTAATGTAAAAGCAGCCCGCAGCCGTCAAACCGGACTGGAAGCGGAACAAAATCGTGTAAAACAGGGCGGCAACTAGGCCAGCCTGTTTGGGAAGATGGTTTTTTAGGTATATAAGGATGGAAAAACGTGGCCCTTTACCGGGCTGCGTTTTCCTTACCAATTTCGCCGGTATACAGATGTGCCGGTTTCATCACAGGAAACGGCAGTTTGGTATAATTTGACATAGAAGAGAGGGTGTTTGCAATAATTTTGAAGAAATTTTTTACCGGATATCACTTTCATCCATTCTCTATAAATAATTAATAATTAATCAGATAACAAATTTTTGCTGGTAATTAAACGGACAAAGTCTCACCAAACCGGAAATTTCCCCGTCAGCATCATGCAACCTTTTTTACAATTACTGTCTTTATAATGAAAGCATCAGCCACTAACTTGAATCAGACGCCACTCGCAGCATATATAGTAGAACGCTGCAAAAAAGGAGATGTCCGTGCATTTCGTGAATTGTACGAAGCCTATTCGGCTGCGATGTACAACATTTGCCTGCGTATGACCAATAACGTGAGTGATGCGGAAGACACTTTGCAGGAGGCTTTCATCCAGGTGCATAAAAGCATTCATAAGCTGGAGCGTGAGGCCAGTATCAGTGCCTGGATCAAGCGGATTGTGGTAAATCATTGTTTGAATACACTGCGTAAAAAGAAGGTGTATTTTGAAGACGTGGATGAAGTGGAAGTATTGACAGAAGAGGGGATTGATGAGGCCCAGTTTACCTGGACCGTAGCCGCAGTAAAGTCTGCCATTCATAGTTTACCACAGGGATACCGTACCGTATTGAATCTCTATCTTTTTGAAGAGTATTCGCACCGGGAAATAGCAGAGATGCTGGGTATCACCGAATCCACTGTGAAAACGCAGTATATGCGTGCAAAGGAGAAAGTAAGACAAATTGTAAAACAGCAAAATGTAACTCGTTAATGCCAGACAATTTTGAAGGTTTTATCCGCCAGCACCGGGACGAATTTGAGGAACAGGGCCCTTCACCGAGGGTTTGGAGCGCACTGGAGCAGGAGCTGACGGGCAGGCGCAAAGGAAAGGTGATTTCCCTTTTACAGAAAAACTGGTTTAAAGCAGCCGTGATCGCAGTTTTGCTGGCCAATGCCGGCGCGCTGTTTTACTTCACCAAAAACCGTCAGCCGCAGCAGCAGGAACTTGCCGTGTTAGCGCCTGACATCCAGGAAGCGGGCGTTTACTATACGTCGCGCATAAACGAAAAACTGCAGTTGATTGATGCTTATCCCGATTCAGCGCTGGGGCTGGATAGCGCTGCCCGTAAGGAACTGGAACTTCGCAACGATACTTATAAAGCACTGGAGAAAGAATTAAAAAATAATCCGGGCAATGAAAGAATCCGCGCTGCTATGGTCCGCTATTACCAGCTGAAGCTGGATCTGTTGGATAAAATTTTGGAAGAGTTGCACAATAAACATGTAGCTCCCGGTCAAACAAAAAAACATTATGAAGCTGAAATTTAAATGCTTGTTATTCCTGCTGCTGCCATTACTGGCGCAGGCCCACAATGGAGCTACGGCTTATAAAAGAACTATTGTAAAGGAGTTTACTGTAAATGATAACGCCACGTTGAACCTTTCCAATAAGTACGGCAAAATCATTTTTCACACATCGAACAAAAATGAAATCAAAGCCACCATCACTGTTACCGGTTTCGGTAAGAATGATGAACAGGCCAAAGCCATTGCAGAAATGGTGGAAGTGAACACCAACCAGAGTAATAACAGCGTGTCGCTGAACACTTATTACAGCCCGTCGAAAAACAATTCCGGTTGGTTTTCATGGGGAGGAAAAATGGATTCCAAAGACTACGTGAACATTGACTACGATATTTATATTCCGCAAAGCCTGCAGAATTTACTGGTGAAGAACCAGTTTGGCGACATGATTGCGGATAAATTTAGTTTTCCTGTGACGCTGGAAATGAACTATTGCACCTTTGATATCCGCGAGGCGCAGGACCTTCTCTTCAAAATAAATTATTGTGATAAGGGCAAGGTTGGCAAAGCAGGTAATGTAACAGTGAAGGGGAATTATTCCGCCATCCGGGGCGGGCAACTGGAATCACTTAATGCCAATTCCAATTACAGTGAGTATGTGTTCGGCCGGGTAGGCAACCTGAAAATTTCTTCCAACTACGATGATTATAAAATAGATGCAGTGGGTACAGTGTCTGGCCGGGGTACTTATTCGGATGTGCGGTTAAAGGAACTGCAGCAGTCTGTTGATTTAAACATGACGTATGGAGATGTGAAGATAGAGAAAGTGGGCAGTGGATTCAAGCAGGCAGATTTTCAACTCACCTATTCGGACCTGGATATCCGATTCGGAGCGAGGCAGCCATTGTCGATAGAAGCAAACCTGGTAAACGGGGATCTGGATACCGGCGGGCTGGAGCTGAAGAATGTGGTGTCCAATAAAACGAATTCGACCCTGCGTTATTCTGCACATGCGGGGGGAGGAAATGATTCATCTCCCTATATAAAAATACGCGGTGTAAACACCGATGTAAACCTGGGTACATATTAAACAGATCAGAACGCCATTCTAAAATCTTTTTAAAATAATACTACACTATGAAACGAATTGCTGCTTACTTCCTGGTTGCTTTGCCATTGTTGCTCACTGCCAGTGTACTTGTTTCCTTTTCGCACCAGAGCGATCAAAGAATAACGGGAAACGGGAATGTGAAAGGAGAATCCCGGAATGCGTCTGCGTTTACAGATATCAGCACTTCCGGTGTGTATAAGGTGATTATAGAACAGGGAAATACCCACAGTATCCGGGTAGAGGCAGAAGATAACCTGCTGCCTTATATCCAGACAGATATCGCCGGCGACGAGTTAACGATCCATACCAAGAAGGGGTATAACATTCAGCCTACCAAAGAAATCAAAGTATACATCACGCTGCAGAAGGTAGATAAGTTGTCGGCCAGCGGCGCAGGTGGTTTTACGAGCAAGGGAAAGCTTACCAGCGACCGCATCCAGCTGAGGTTTAGTGGCGCGGCTGGTGCCGATCTGGACATCCGTACCCATGAACTGAAGGTAGGAGTTTCCGGGGCCAGTAATATTGTCCTGAAGGGCAATACAGACAAGGCTGATTATGGTATTTCAGGCTCTGCTGATATTTCAGCGCTGGATCTGGCTACTGATGATGCAAAGATTGGTATTTCCGGTACCGGTAAGGCAGATGTATTTGTGCAGAAGAAACTGGAGATAGGTATTTCCGGGATGGGAAAGGTAAAATATAAAGGAGAACCGAATGTTACCCAGTCTGTATCCGGAATGGGTAAGATCAGCAAGATATAATAACAAGTTAGATTTAGAGTATATAACGAGCAGGTAGTTCTCTACCTGCTTTTTCTTTTTTATATTTGTTGTTCGAATATAAAATTTTAAGTTATGCCATCCTTTGATATTGTTAGCAAAGTAGATTTACAGACACTGGATAATGCTATTAACACGGTGAAGAAAGAGATCACCAACAGGTTTGATTTCAAGGGTTCACATGTGGAGATTGAGCTGAATAAGAAAGAACTGGTGCTGAATATAGAGGTAGAAAGCGATATGAAGCTGGGCCAGGTACTGGATGTGCTGGTAAGCAGGACCATGCGCCAGGGGCTGGACGCCAGTATTTACGACCTGAGCAAGGAGCCTTACCAGAGCGGGAAGGTATTTAAGAAAGAAATACCTGTACGTAATGGTATTAAGCAGGAAGATGCCAAGAAGATAGTGAAGATGATCAAGGATGCTGGTTTAAAGGTGCAGGCAGCCATTATGGATGATATTATACGGGTAACAGGGAAGAAGATTGATGACTTACAGGAGGTTATACAAAAGGCGAAGGAATCCAACCTGGGTATACCTTTGCAGTATATTAACATGAAATCCTGATTTTTTTACGAATAATCTTTGGGTGTTAAAGAAAATTAGTTAACTTTGCACCCTGTATTTACAATAATTTTGATATGAAACAGGGAATCCATCCAGAAAGTTACAGATTTGTGATATTTAAAGATATGTCAAACGGCGAGAGCTTTTTAAGCCGCTCTACCGCTCCTTCCAAAGAAACTGCAAAGTGGGAAGATGGTAATGAGTATCCGTTGATTAAGTTGGAAATTTCCAATACTTCTCACCCTTTTTATACTGGTAAGAATGTGTTGGTGGATACTGCAGGACGTATTGACAAATTCAACAAACGCTACGCTAAGAAAGCATAGTTTCTAAGTAAAATATTTTTTTAGAAGAATCCCATCGGCTTATCGATGGGATTTTCTATTTTAGCCCCCTATGGAGCGTAACTATATTCTTTTTGACACGCCCGTACGTGAACTGTTATACCCCTTTACGCATACAAGACCCATTGCAGCCTGCAGAGTAGGGATACTCACTATACAGGAGAAGTGGGAGCACTGGCTGGGTACGGGTACTAGTCATTTCACCGTACCGCATCTGCAGGACAAATTCTCCCTGTTGTACAAAGACAACCAAACCGTTAACATCTTACTGAGTGGACATATACTGCCGGACGCCGGGCTGGTAGCTGCTATTCTTGAGTTACAGCCGGAAGAGGAGTTGTATAAAGACAACCAGTTACTGGCTAAAGTGGTACAAGGGGATGGCGCTTCTTTGCTGGCTCCGGGCGCCAGGAAAAATTATCCGGGGGAAGTAATGGGAATTTATAAGCCTTGGGATATCTTTGCGCTCAACGATAAAGCAATCAGGGCAGATTATCAGCTGCTTGCAGCAGGCAGGAAATCTGTTATCTTATCACACACCAATCAACAGATCAATCATACGGACATTTTCGTGGAACCAGGCGCGAAGGTAGAGTACAGTATACTGAACGCTGCTACCGGCCCGATTTATATAGGGAAGGATGCAGAAGTGATGGAAGGCTGTATGATCAGGGGGCCCTTTGCAATGGGAGAGGGAGCTGTATTGAAAATGGGGAGTAAAATATATGGCGCTACAACATTAGGCCCGTATTGTACAGGTGGGGGTGAGATCAAGAACAGTGTGATGTTTGGTTATTCCAACAAAGGCCATGACGGTTACCTGGGCGATGCGGTGATAGGGGAATGGTGTAACCTGGGAGCCAATACATCCGGTTCCAACCTGAAGAATAATGTGTCTGAGGTGAAAGTATGGATGGAGGCGCAGGGAGAGGCGGTATCTGCCGGTAAAAAATGTGGATTGCTGATGGGTGATTACAGCAGGTGCGGTATTAATACCATGCTGAATACCGGTACTGTGATCGGGGTGTCGTGCAACGTGTTTGGCGGGCATTTTCCGCCCAAATTTGTGGGTTCATTCAGCTGGGGGGACCAGGGCGCCTACCGTTTGGCAGAAGCCGTGAAGGATGCCGGTAACTGGATGGCTTTGAAGGGGAAGGAGCTTACGGAAAAGGATAAGCAGGTATTGGAAGCATTATATGCGCAAATAAATCAGAAAGACCTTAAAACTTAATATCACAGTATGAGAAAGAAAATTGTTGCAGGTAACTGGAAAATGAACCTTACGCTGGCACAGGGTGAGCAGCTGATCAATGATATCCTGCAGGCAGGACTGAAACTGAAAGAGGGACAGGAAGTAATTGTGGCTACACCGTTTCCTTATTTGCAGAAAGCGAAATCGTTACTGAAAAGCTATCCTGGTTTTTATGTGGCGGCACAGAACTGTTACAGTGAAAAATCCGGTGCGTATACCGGTGAGGTATCTGCGGAAATGCTGCAATCAATAGGTGTTGATTATGTTATTCTGGGTCACTCTGAAAGAAGGGAATATTTCCAGGAAAGCAATGCTATGCTGGCTAAGAAGATAGACCAGGTGCTGGCTAACGGTTTAAAGCCTATTTTCTGCTGTGGCGAACCGCTGGAAATAAGACAGGCAGAAACGCAGAATGCCTACGTGGCAAAGCAGCTGGAAGAAAGTTTGTTTCATCTTACAGAAGAGCAGCTGAAGAATGTGGTGATTGCGTATGAGCCTATCTGGGCCATCGGTACCGGTTTAACAGCCAGTTCTGCGCAAGCGCAGGACATGCATGCTTTTATCCGTTCGCAAATTGCTAATAAATTTGGCCGTGAGGCAGCCTTGCATACTTCTATTTTATATGGTGGTAGCGCGAAGCCGGGAAATGCGGCAGAACTGTTTGCCAGCCCGGATGTAGACGGTGGTTTGATTGGCGGGGCTTCCCTGGTGGCAGCCGACTTTGTGGCGATTATTGAAAAGTTATCTTAAGTAATTGAGGAATACGCAGTTATAAAGGCTGCGTATTTTTTTAGTAAATAATGCTAAAAATATTAGTATTTCTGAAAAAAGGTTGTATATTCGTATTGTCATTCTAACAGGGAGAATTAAAATATCAGGTTATGAATACGAATTATGAAATTTCGGAAGAGGTATTTGATTATTTAGTGGTAGTGAATCCGGATGCATTGGTTGCGAAAGATGTGACCCGTATCCGTCAGTTTGTAGCAACTGAGTTAAGCGATACGATGATGTCTGCCGCACCGGTTCATGTGGCTTTGTTCAGGTCTGCTTTTCCTGAACGTTTCCAGGACGACTTTGTCGATATGCTGGAAGAGGTAGCGCGTAAACAGGCTGGTTTTGCCATCTATACGGCAAAGATTGATGCCCTGAGGCATGCGGATGGGCACAACAGTGTTTTCATCAATGTGGCCAATCCCAAGCCGTTGATCGATTTGCACCGCAGTATCATGCAAACTTTTGAGTTGAAGCCACAAACATTCAAGCCGCATATTATGCTGGCGAGAGGCTTGCAGGATGCGGAGGTAAATATGATTATGCCATTACTGGCGCAGCAGATTTTTGTACGCAGCTTTAACTGTCATTGTTTTAGCCTGCTGAAAAGGCCAGCGTCCGGCGGTAAGTATGAGCGGGTGAAAGACTTTGTCTTTGGAGATATTGAACACATGGTAGGTTCATTGTTTAATTATGCTGCTGCATAAGCAGTACACTATAATCTGATGCAGGAATTACCGGATGGTAGATTCGCAGGATTGGTGAAGATGTTACGGATAAAATAATTTGTTATCCCCTATATCAATTTTCATCAATGTTTGTTACCCTCAAGTTAACCATCCTTTCGTACTGTTGCTATTGCAGTTTTTCGCCTGCTGTCACAGGTTGGCCGTGGAATTGCGGTAGTTATTTGATCCGTAGGCACACATTTTCATACGTTGCTGCGTATCCATAAATCCGGTAAATCCTGGTTCAGATAGTTGTTTGTATAACCAATTCTTCTTTTTCTGGTATGCCCTGAAGGTCCCTGCCTGTAATTAGTTTTCCGGTTGTTTGTATCTTTGACGAATATTTAGTATGTTTTGAGTGGGAGCTGTATTCATGTGATATAACCCCATCCGAAGAAGACCATTACAGGGTAAATCGTTATAAATTTATGGCAACCAGAACAGTTGTACACAAAGAAATTATTGTGAAGGGCCGTGTGCAGGGAGTAGGATTCAGAGCTAATGCAAAGCGTGTAGCCGATTCAATGCATATACATGGACAAGTTAAAAATCTGCTGGACGGAAGTGTGTGGATACTGGCAGAGGGAACAGCGGAAGAAATGGAAGACTTTATTGCATGGTGCAGGTCTGGGCCTGCTATGGCTGCAGTGAAGGAACTGGAAATCACCGATGGTGATGTACAACATATCAAAGGGTTTACTATCCTTTATTCATAAATCCCTGGTCCGGTAACAGCAGGTGCTTCGTTACCTATGCCAATTAATCGCAGATAAAGCTATCCGTGACCGGCAGACAACAGGCGCAAAGAAATTTTACGGGGCAACGCAACTGAATACAACCGTGAAAATTTCTTTGCGCTTTTGTCATGCATATTTAGTTAGTACTGGTGTATTTCTTTTGGAAAGATTTATCCAGTGCGGCTTTTGGAACAACGATGGTGATGGTATTTACAGCGAAGTAAGCTTCGGATACATTTACATAGCCACCAAACGGACTGGAATTTTTACCCCATGAATTTTTTACCAGGAAGAACGTTTTACCCTTTGGCGATTTTTCGATCCCCGTAATGTGCATCAGGTGATCATCCTGTGTAATCAACTCTTCATATAGCTTTTGACGTGAGTCCTGTGTATAAACGGGTTCAGTCATATCCGGATCGATACTATCTTTTTTTAACGTGATTTCCGGTGAGGTAAGCAACGCAAAGCCTTTGCTGCTGGCGAACCCGCGGTTGCTTACATCTGCATCCCATAATACGGTGTAGCCTTTTTGGAGGGCTGCCTCGGTAATACCGGTCAGTTCTTTTACGGGCACATTATAATAGGCGCCATTGGAGAAGTTGTCTGGTACTTCAATGATGAAAGGTTTGTAAAAAGGATGGTGTGTAAAGGAGGTCAGGAAAACATAGTCGTCTTCATTGAATTTTACCACTTCCTTCGCAAAGCTTTGCGGGGTATATGTTTTACCATTATAGTCAAAGGTGGCCGGCGGCGCTCCCATGTATTGATCGAGGATACCGGTGAACTGTGATATCCAGTTATCCGGCACGGGGGATACTTTGATGATACTGTCGAGGTATTTTTTCATGGTTACCACCATTTCTGAGTGGTTGTGAACGGTGGCATTGCCTTTTAAACCGCTGTAAACGCTTTCCGGTTCTATGCCGTAAGCGGCAATGGAATGGATTACATCGTGGGCCAGTCCGCCTTCATCGAAACGGGCGAAGCCCTGTCGGCGCACATAGTTTTTGGCTTTTTCGATATAAATATTGCGGGCGGTAAACATTTCAGAGAGATCCAGTTCAGGCAGGCCTTTGCGTAAACACTCCGATTCTACCATGGAAGTAGAGGAGAATGACCAGCAGGTGCCGGTCATACCCTGATTTTTAACCGGGGTGGCTGCATTGATTTTACCATTTTCCAGATTGCTGATTACAACGCCCTTTTCCTGTGCACCCGCTGCGAAGGCGGTGAACAGGGCAAGGGTTAAACAAAATGCTTTCATATACGATCTCGTTAAATTATTAACCTAAAGATAAGTGAACCCGTATAATAAAAAATACCATTACCGTATGAACGGTAATGGTACGGATGCAATCTGCAATAGAATGGCAGTAAATCAGTTTTGTATATCGGAATGATATGAATTTGCAGAACCTTTTATGGTAAGCCGTTTTGTTTGCAGGTATTTCTGGTATTTGGCCTCCACATTGTCGGGTTGTTTAACATCATTGATGAACAGCCCGTTTTCATTTTTTTCAATCTTGTAGCCTTTTTGGGCGTCGAGCAGCTTGTCAGCCTCCATTTGGGAGATCATTTCTTTATAAAAGGCGGCTCTTTTTTCTCCTTCCTTCGCTCTTTCTGCACCTTCTTTTGCCCTTCTTTCACCTTCTTTGGCTCTTTCAGCGCCTTCTTTCGCTCTCATTTCCCCTTCCCGGGTTCTTTTGGCATTTTCTCTGTCACGGGCGATATTTTCCCGCACTCTGGCAGCATTAGCGAGCGCTTCAGCCCTGTTTCTGCGGACTTCTTCCAGGGAGGCGGTAGCAGTTTGTGTTGCCAGGCTGGCTGCTTTAAGACCGGCCTTTGTTTCCTTGCTTATCTTATCGTAAAATTCCTTTGTGTTTACGCTGGCGTATGCAGCTTGCAGATTTTTGTTGAGTGCTGCAAAATCAATGCTGTTCAGGGCTTCAGCAGCTTCTTTCTGGGCCGCGCTGATTTTGCTCCAGTCGATATTTTTCAGGGCTTTTACGCTTTCTTCCTGGGCTTTACGGGCTTCAGCAGATACTTCATCCCATTTGATATTTTTGGTGGCTTCGGCTATATCTGCCTGTACTTTCTTCATATCCACCTGGTTCAGCTGCTGCATGGCCTGCTGGACGCTTTTTTGCGCTTCTTTAATTTGCTGGCGCACTTCGTCCTTATTGAATTGGTAGTCGAATTTATATACCTGTGTTTTATTGGTGGTTGCTGTATGTTTGTTATTTACGTTTACCTGTGTATTTACATTGGTGGAAACGTTGCTCTGGTTTGTTACCTGGATATCTGAAACATCTACCGACAGATCGCCTTTTAATGGCGCCAGTGGTGCTACCGGTGTTAATGGCGTTGGAACAGGTGCTGGTGCGGGTGTGTGTGCCGGTTCAGGAGCGGGTGCGGCGGGCGCAGATGGAGGTGTGGGTGGCGCCGGCACAACGGTATCCGTAGTAGCAGATTCCAGTTGTTCACGGAATTTGCGGGTAGTTTCATCCGGTTCAAGGGCAGCCAGTTTTTTCTGCTGGGTGCTTTCTTTTACGGTCTTTACTTTTGCCGGTTGCTGCTGGTCGTTCTGATCTTTTCCTTTAGCAGGGTTGAGCCATGCGATGGATATAAGACCGGTAGCGATGATGAGTACGGCTAAAAATTTCTGGCTATAATTAAGATGTTTAGTTTTCATTTCCATGATGCGTTTAATGCGGTGAAACAGATGTTGTTTACTGTCTGCAGCAGCCATGGTAAGCCGGTTGGCGGTAAGGCGGTATTCCTCCAACGCTACCAGTGCGTGCGCATACTGCAGTGGTTGGGCGGTGCTGGCTATTACCAGGTCGTCGCAACAATGTTCCCTTTCCATACGGATGATTTTGGAAATCAGCCATACAAAAGGATTAAAGAAAAGAATTGTTTCAACAATTGATTGGAAGATATTCAACAGATAATCATTGCGTTTGATATGCGCCAGCTCGTGCAGCAGCACTGCTTCCAGCTGAGCTTCCGTAAGGTTATTCACCATTGCCACCGGTAAGAGGATGAGGGGTTTTATAAATCCCAGCATCACAGGCACCTGTACATGCCTGGAGATAAGCAGTTTCACCTTACGGGGAATCTGCAATCTTGCAGCGAGTTTATCCAGGTGTTTATCCCATGCGTCGCCCATTGGCTCTATGCGGGTTGTGCGGATTTTACGGAGTTGAAACAGATCGGACAGCAGTTTAATGATCATGCCGGTCATGCCCGCAATATATAGTGTTACCACGAAAGGAAAACAAAGCTCAAGGTTGGGAAACAGCCATATCAGCGGGTCCTGGCTGGGATACACAGCAGTAAGATGAACCGGCTCCTGTAAGGTAAGGGTGCCACTGAAGTGTTGTACTGCTTCTCTTGCTTCCTGCAGCCGTTGTATATGCATATACAACGTAGCGAGGAACCAGGTAAAAATGCCCGAGAGCGAGAGCAGCGACAGGTTGTATTTTATCCGTGCGCCGGCCTGGGGCCAGAGTTTTAATACTATCCGTAAACATGCGTAAATGAAGAACGCCTGCCACATGGAATGAAGGATTGTCCAACCCAGGGCGCGTACAAAGTCGCCCGTAATAGGTAATACATTCATAGTACTAGATTTACCTGTTTTCCTTTTGTTGTTTTTCTATTGTAGTAAGATATTGCCGGATCTTTTCCAGTTCTTCTCCAGACGACTGATGGTGGCCGAGGGCCTGCATTACCAGTTGTGAAGCGGAACCGCCAAAAACGGTATCTATCATTTTGTCCAGTAATTGTTGCTGTGTTTTCTGCTGTGAAATGGCGGCAGTGTATACATGAGTTTTGCTGCTGGTATCGCGCTGCAACAGCTCTTTTTCATGCATGATCTGCATCAGTTTGAGGGTAGTGGTGTAGCCGGCATCTTTCGTTTGAGATAAGATCTCATGTATCTCACGAACGGTGCTGGGGCCTTTTTCCCAAAGAACGCCCAAAATTTCCAATTCACTTTCTGTAGGCCGGATCTGTTTCAAAGCAATGATTTATGGATGATGATTATTGTTGTACGAATATCTTCGTAAACAAATGTACGATAGTTTTCGTAATTGCAAAATATTGGGCGAAATTTTTTTTCGCGGAGGTTGTCTTTCTCGCTGATTACGCTGATTATACTGATTTTAAGGATTTGATCACTTTTTGATTTTAAAGGATTTGGGGAGATAAAAGCGGATGTATTTGTTTATTCTCCCAATCCATTAAATCCTTTAAAAAATCCTAAAAGTAAAATCAAACAAATCAGTATAATCAGCGTAATCAGCGAGAAAGACAACCTCCGCTCAGGTCTCCCCACGCCGCAGCTGGCGCGTGGTTCGCCGGCTGCCATCCGCGCTCCAGCCGGGAGCGTCAAAAATATAATGGGCTGCCTCGCGTAAGGAGCGGGCATGTCGTACATCCCGCCAGATATCCAGCCATTCATGGGTGGCAATACGGAAGGGATTATAGGTGTGTATATTTTTGGTGAGGCCATATACCGGTCGCTGCTTTTCCGGTGTGAAGGTGCCAAACATGCGATCCCAGATAATGAGGATGCCTGCATGGTTGCGGTCCAGGTAATCGATGTCGGAGCCATGATGCACGCGGTGATGAGAGGGGGTATTGAATATATACTCTATGGGGGCCGGTAATTTATGGATCACCTCTGTATGAATCCAGAACTGGTAGATCAGGCTGATCGCCTGCATACTCATTATCATCACCGGATGGAACCCAACGAGCGGCATCCAGAGCCAGAAAGTAAAGGTGCCGGTTAAGTTGCCGGTCCATGTTTGGCGCACGGCCGTGGCGAGGTTGTATTTTTCAGACGAATGATGGATGACATGTGAGGCCCAGAAAAAACGGATACTATGACTGCTCCGATGAAACCAGTAGTAACTGAAATCATCTGCAAAAAAACATAACACCCATGCCCACCAGGTAAAGCCCAGGGTAAACAGCCGGAACTGGTAAAGGAAAAGATAGATGCCGAAAATAACGGCTTTGGTGAAGATCCCGATAAACACATTGCCGAGGCCCATCGCAATGCTGCTGAGCGCATCTTTCGGTTCGTACATGTTCTTTTTGTCGATCGCTGTGAAAATGATTTCCAGCAGTATCAGCAGCACAAATCCGGGAATGGCATATGTTATCAGGTCGGGAGGCATATGTGGTAACTTTCTGTTACGGAAGTTAACGAATTTTTGCGGGGCTTCCCGGGGTAACTAAAGCAAAAATGCAGCGGAGAAAAAGCTTCCCCGCTGCATTTAATATTTAAAAAACAGGCACTATTTAAATGTTCTCTCTGCGCGGCTTACAGCAGATGTACCAAACCAGCCAAGGATCCTCGTTTTACCGGAAGGAGTGGTGTTATGTACATTGCTTTTTACGTTTTCCAATACTTTGGCAAACAATCCGCCGGAATTTACCTGGTTATTTACCTGGGTGAGGAAATCGTAGCTGGGGTGGGTAAGGGAAAGCATTCTTACAATGGCCTTTTCATTTGCCTGGAAAGGTTTATCGTAATCTGTAATACCTTCTCTTATCGGTAAAATGAAAGTGTTGCCATCGGAAACGCCTTCATCATAGGAACCATCAATGGAGAAGTTATCTTCCAGGCGTTTCAGTGTATCATTGCGGTAAGAGCGGATCCAGTAATAGTCGGTTGCGCCAGACAGGTCCCTGGCGTGGAACTTGGCATAGTAGCCTTCTTTGCCACTGATTGATTCTTCTTTTGTTTTGAATTCATAAGAGATGGAATCAACCGTGGTAACTCTTTTGATACTGTCGAAGGCTTCAAATATTTCACCTTTCAGCTCCACGTGCAGCTTGTATCCATGGCCTATAATGCCGATAGCTTTAGCAGACGCATCGTAGGTGTATTTGTTGTCTTTGAACAGGAATGGATAAGACTCGCCGCTGGTCAGGTCAAACAGGGTGATCTTTGCATCGTCGATGATGGGCGCCGGGCTGTTATCTGTATAAGGTACCGACATGGTGAACTTAATGGTTTGTATCCCGGTTTCATTGGTAATCCACGCATCCAGTACCGGATAGGATTTTCCTTTCGCAATGTCCAGGTCGATCTTGTCTTCGCAGGCCGTAAAACCCGCAGCAACAGCAAACAATATGAGGAATAATGACTTTTTCATCTGATCTTGAATTTTGGACAATTAGAACTTGAAGTTATATGTGATACCAGGAATGATAGAGCCTATGATAGACATGCGTACTGCTTCCCGTTTGGTAGGATCATCGTCGTTTTGCTTAAAGTAAATGGTGTAAGCATTTCTGCGGGCATATACGTTATACAGTGAGAACACCCATTCTCCTTTCCAGCGTTTCAGCTGTTTGCCTTTCAGTGTCATAGACAGATCCAGTCTGTGATACGCTGGCAGGCGGTAGTTATTGCGTTTCTCTGTACTGTTGTAAGGAATGTCCCAGTCCTGGAATTCCAGCCTGTTGTCGGCAAAGGTGCCTGGTGTGCCGGAGGCGAACACCCAGTTGGCTGAGAGGGAAGTACGTTTGGTGAAAGTATGCGTTAACACCAGGTTCAGGTTATGGGTGCGGTCGTAGCGGTTCAGGAACCATTCATCCATACTGATGCCGATGGTTTTCCTTTCTGTGCGTGACAGGGTGTAGCTTACCCAACCGGTAGTTTTGCCGATATCTTTTTTCACGTAAAGTTCCAGTCCGTATGCGCGTCCCTGCGAAGGCAGCAGATCTGCTTCGATGAGCGGGTTCAGCTGCAGGTTGGCATTGTCGATATAATCCAGCTGGTTGTCGGTTGTTTTATAAAACACTTCGGCCGACAGTTCGTAGGCGTCGTTAGGCGCATTGTAGAAGTAGCCCGCAGTATATTGGTCAGACACCATTGGTTTAATATTGTTGGTGCTGGGTGTCCAGATATCCAGGGGAGTAGGGGATGCGGTATTAGACAGCTGGTGCATGAACTGTGTAGTTCTGCTATAGGCCAGCTTTACAGCGTGTTGGTCTGTAAACGCGTACCGGGCGCTGATCCTGGGTTCAAAGTAATAGTAGCCTTTGATCCGGTCATTGGCGTCGAAGTCTTTACTGCTGATCAATCTTTTGCGTATGCCTGGTGTTGTATCGGCAAAATAATAAGCAGTTCCTTTACCGATGAATTGATAGGCAGATAAGCGGCCACCGTACTGGATACCAAATTTCTTTGTGGGTTTAAATTCGTGATCCAGGTATACGGCTGACTCCAGTGCGTGCTGATCGTTAATTTGTTTAACGTGTTGCAATGCACCTTCTGTGCTGGTACCTGTACCTGGTTTAAAGGTATAATAGATGCCCTGTACTCCAAAATGCAGGCTGTTAGCGGCATTGATGTAGTAGGTGAAGGAAGGTTTTACGCCATAGTTAATGATGTTGGATGTCCAGTCGTAACCCTGTGATTCTTCCCCGTTTGCTTTCTTTGAGTCGTTGCTGAATTTCAGGCTGTAATCATACTTACTATAATAAGTAGTAAAGTTCATGAACAGGCGGTTGGTGAATACGTGGTTCCATCTTACGGTGGCGGTACTGTTGCCCCAGTTCATGTTGATGTCTTTTCCAAAACCAAAAACGTCCCTGCCGAAGTAACCGCTTACAAACAAGGAGTTATTTTTATTGAACTTGTAGTTGGCTTTAGCAGTGAGATCATAGAAATTGAGCTTGGTATCTTTCATATCACCTTTTACAAAAGGTTTCATCAGGATATCTATATAAGATCTTCTGGCAGCCACTATAAAGGAAGATTTATCCTTTACCAGCGGGCCTTCTACCGACAAACGGCTGAAAATGTTACCAATACCACCGTTTACGTTGAAGTCCTGGTTGTTACCGTCTTTCATACGGATATCCAGTACAGAAGAGGTTCTGCCACCGTATTCAGCGGGAAATCCGCCTTTGATCAGGTTGAGACTTTTAACGGCATCGGGGTTGAATACAGAGAAGAAGCCGAGCATGTGGGTGGAGTTGTATACAGGCGCTTCATCCAGGAGAATGAGGTTTTCGTCGCTGTTACCACCGCGTACGTTAAAGCCGGAAGCGCCTTCACCCACGGTGTTCACACCGGGCAGGGTTTGAATGGCCCGCAGTACATCTACCTCACCCATGAAGGTGGGCATCTTTTTCATTTGCTGTATATCCAGTTTATTGATGCTGGTATTCAGGGTATTGACGGTCCTTTCCTGTTTCTGGCCGTTAACGGTAACTACGTTCAGCTGGCTGCTGGTGGCTTCCATGCTTACGTCGAGCGTTACGTTCTTTTTCAGGTTAACAGTAGTTTTATAGGTACCGTAGCCCATATAGGAGAACTGCAGTTCGTGTTCTCCGGCCGGAAGCGTGAGGGAGTAAAATCCGTATTGGTTGCTCACCGTACCCAGACTGGTGCCGCTTTTACCAATAGAGATGCCTACCAGGCTTTCCCCGTTCTTCTTATCCTTTACATAGCCGCTCACGGTATATCGTTGCTGCTGTGCGGTTGTTGATTGTCCTGCGAGAATTAAAATGAGCAGAGACAGCAACATGGTTACCTTAGTTTTCATAAAAGTCAGATGCAGTTTTATATAATGTCTGTTGCATTTTTGTAGCATGCATATAAGACGTCGCAAAAATATGATACCCCTACGGCGATAAATTATTTTTTTAAATCATAATTGTGTTACAACATGATTTAACGAAAAAAGGAAGGCCCGGGCCTTCCTTTTCCAATAAAATACGAAGCCCTGTCAGTCCAGGATGGCACAGTTAAACCCGAGCCGGGTTACAAAATCTATAATTGTTTGTTCTGCTAGTGATTGAGGGCTTACAATACGTAATACTTTGTCACAGTCTTCCAGGTCTACGCTACAGGCATTTACGGTAAATTGTGCTGAAATGGCGTCAATAACATTGTTTCTATCCTGAACAGTTGTAATATTGGTACGGAATATTCCCAACATAGATGATAATTTTTTTTGATTCGGAATATTTTTATGCAAATTTGCTACTGTTATCCCATATAGCTGTTACACGAGACGGATTATCAATTATACGAAACGGATTTTTTTATGGGCGTAGTTATTACAGATGATGCCAACCAGGTATTGCTAGTGGAAGAAATTCCTTTCGATTACCATAAGATCCGTTCCAGGGGAATGATTGAAGAAACCCAGGAACTGCATAAGGATTTTGGCTCCGCAACTGTGCACGAATATAATTTCGAGGGCACCAGTATTGCCTGTTGCAAGGCGGAGGTGTACGAGAATATCCATGTTTCTTCAGATTTTATGGAGCCCCGTGTCATGATGTTATTCATGGAGCAGGGAGACATTACTACAACCCTTGGGGGGATTTCGGACAATTTCAGGTTTTCCACACAGGAACATAATCTCATGTTTAGTCCCGAGCAACTGGAGACTGTGGGCGTAAAGAAGCAGCGGGACATTCTCTTTTTAGGTATGAGCTTTACGCCGGCGCGGTTCCTGGAGCTGGCGGAAAACAATGGGCGCGTGCTGGATCAACTGGCCAATAACGTGGCGGGGAATAAATCCGTGACGCTGGCCGATAAGTATAATCCCCGGATTACGCCTCGTATGCGCATGGCGATGGAGGAAGTGCGGCAGTGTAAATTCCAGGGAGGTTTGAAAAAGCTGTTTTTGCAGTCGAAAGCCATGGAGCTGCTTGCCCTGCAATGTGAGCAGATGGAAGTGGCGCAATCGTCCGGTACGCCTTTGCGTAATAAAATTACTTCACAGGATGTAGAGAAGCTGTATTATGCGAGGGACCTGGTATTGCAGCATATCCAGGAGCCGTTAAGCCTGGAGGAGTTATCGCGCAAAGCAGGGTTGAATGAGTTTAAGTTGAAATCAGGCTTTAAAGCCATTTTTGATAATACGGTATTTGGTTATTTGAACGACCACCGCCTGGAGCTGGCCAGGAAACTGATAATGGGCGGAGATTTGCCCATGGCGCTCATCGCAGAGCAGGCCGGATATTCCTCTCCCCAGCACTTCAGTACTGCTTTCCGTAAGAAATTCGGGGTGAGTCCCGGGAAAGTCAGGGGTTAAATAAAAAAGGACAGGAGCAACCGTTGGTTGCTCCTGTCCTTTTTAGTATTAATACGCCAGTGTAAAGCGTTGTTTGATATGTTTTGGTTGTTCCAGTTCATCCACTAGGGCTACTGCGTAGTCGGCTGAAGAAATTTTACTCTCTCCTTTATCATTGAACACTACCTGGTTGGTGCCCAAACGGAATTTACCGGTACGTTCACCTGGTTCTATCATCATAGCCGGGCTTATTACGGTCCAGTCGAGGTCTGTGGACTGTTTAATCACATTGAATGCGTCGCGGGTGGCAGTGGCGCCGCCTTTCCACTCTGCGGGGAATTCGGGGGTATCCAGCAATTGTACACCAGGGGCTATTTCCAGGCTGCCTGCACCACTAACGGCGATGAGTCTTTTGATACCGGACTTTTTGGTAGCATTAATAATGGCGTTGATAGCTTTTACGTAAGTAGCGGAGTCGTGGGCGCTGTAAGCGCTGATCACAGCTTCATTGCCGGCCAGCAGCGGAGTGATTTCTGCTTCGTTGGTGGCGTCTCCTTTCTTTACAGTAAGATGTGCGTTGGTAACGGTTATCTTTTCCGGGTGACGAACGATGGCCGTTACTTCATGTCCTCTGCTCAGCGCTTCATTTAAAATGGCTGATCCTATAAATCCGGATGCTCCGATGATGGCAACTTTCATGATGTTAATTTTTTTGTAGTGACTAAATAATACAGCCTGCCCGTGCTGATTGTTCTAATTGTTAGAAAAAATATTACAGTTTAGAGGATAAAAAAACAGATCCTCTGATCTGTAATAAAAATAATTACAGTACAAAGATAGGGAAGATATTTTAATTACCAAGCGAATTTTGTCTTTCTCGCTGATTACGCTGATTATACTGATTCAGGGGATTTGATCATGTTGGATTTTAAAGGATTTGGGGAGATGTAAGCGGATTTTGTCTTTCTCAGGATTACGCTGATTTTACTGATTCAGGGGATTTGATCGCGTTGGATTTTAAGGGATTTGGGGAGATGTAAGCGGATTTTGTCTTTCTCAGGATTACGCTGATTTTACTGATTTAGGGGATTTGACCATGTTGGATTTTAAAGGATTTGGGGAGATGTAAGCGGAGGTTGTCTTTCTCGCTGATTATACTGATTTCTTTGATTTTATTTTCAGATAATTTTATAAATAATTTGGGGAGATACAAGCGAAAATATCCGCTTACATCTCCCCAAATCCTTTATAAAATCCAAAAAGTAAAATCCTTTAAATCAGTAAAATCAGCGTAATCCTGAGAAAGACAACCTCCGCTATCTCTTTTCCAAGAGGTAGGCCGTAGCCTTGCTGCTCACCTTTTTGGCGGCCGGCTGCACGGTTTCTGTTTTAACAGTAGGAGGAACCGGTGGCTGCTTGGTATGAAACATTTCGGCCAGCGTGGGCGCAATCACCAACGATACGATAGACATCAGTTTGATGAGGATGTTCATACTTGGGCCGGAAGTATCTTTGAACGGATCACCTACGGTATCACCGGTTACGGATGCTTTATGTGGCTCAGACTTTTTGTAATAGGTTTCGCCATTGATTTCAACGCCTTTCTCGAAAGATTTTTTTGCATTGTCCCAGGCGCCACCGGCGTTGTTCTGGAAAATTCCCATCAGCACGCCGCTAACTGTAGCGCCGGCGAGGAACCCACCCAATACTTCCGGACCGGCTATAAAGCCTACCAGTAAAGGTGAAATCAGGGCGATAGCGCCAGGCAGCATCATTTCACGGATAGATGCCTGCGTGGAAATAGCCACACATTTATCGTATTCCGGTTTGCCGGTACCTTCCATGATGCCGGGGATTTCACGGAACTGGCGGCGTACTTCTTCCACCATCGCCATAGCTGCACGGCCTACCGCCGCAATAGCCAGGGAGGAGAAGATGAACGGGATCATCCCACCCACAAACAAACCTGCCAGTACATTCGCTTTATAAATATCGATACCCTGGATACCGGCTACACCTACAAAGGCGGCAAACAGCGCCAGTGCCGTTAAGGCAGCAGAGGCGATGGCAAAACCCTTACCGGTAGCGGCGGTGGTGTTACCTACTGCATCGAGGATATCTGTTTTTTCTCTTACTTCTTTTGGAAGCTCGCTCATTTCAGCAATACCACCGGCGTTATCGGCAATGGGGCCGAAGGCGTCGATAGCCAGCTGCATGGCCGTAGTAGCCATCATACCAGCGGCCGCAATGGCCACACCGTATAATCCCGCCAGGTGGAAGGAACCGGCAATACCTGCAGCCAGCACCAGGATGGGCAGGGTAGTGGATTCCATACCAACAGACAACCCACCGATAATATTGGTGGCGGCGCCGGTAGCAGATTGACGGATAATTGATTTTACCGGACGTTTACCCATCGCGGTATAATATTCTGTGATGATGCTGATCAGCGTACCTACGGCCAGTCCTACCATGATGGCGCCAAATACCTGTCCGCGGGTGAATTCATGACCGCGCAAGGTCATGGCACTTTCCGGGAGGATCCAGTTTACCAGGAAGTAGGAAACGATGGCTGTTAATATAATAGAACCCCAGTTTCCCATGTTCAGCGCTTTTTGTACCACGCCGGTATTCAGGCCGGAGCCTTCGCCGATGCGTACAAACAGGGTACCGATCATAGAGAAGATGATGCCTGCGCCGGCGATGATCATTGGCAGCAGGATAGGAGCGATGCCGCCGAATGCGTCATGGGAAACGGTTTCAGAACCGAGTACCATCGTGGCTAATACGGTAGCTACATAAGAACCGAACAGGTCGGCGCCCATACCGGCTACGTCGCCTACGTTGTCGCCTACGTTATCGGCAATGGTGGCAGGGTTCCGGGGATCGTCTTCCGGGATGCCGGCTTCCACTTTACCCACCAGGTCAGCGCCCACATCGGCTGCTTTGGTGTAAATACCGCCACCCACGCGGGCAAACAGGGCAATACTTTCTGCGCCTAATGAAAAACCAGTGAGCACTTCAATGGTTTTGATCATTTCAGCAGTATTCGCTTCCGCCCCGAAATATGATTTCAGTATAATAAATAAGGAGCCTAATCCGAGAACAGCCAAACCGGCAACACCCATTCCCATTACCGAACCGCCGGTAAAAGACACCTGCAGCGCTTTAGCAAGACTGGTACGTGCCGCATGCGCAGTACGCACATTGGCTTTGGTGGCTATTTTCATGCCTATGAACCCCGCGGTGGCAGAGAACACTGCGCCAATCACGAAAGCCAGCGCGATGGACCAGTGGGAGTTTTCATGTGTAGCTCCCATGTATCCCAATAGCAGGGCGGCAATAATCACAAAATAAATAAGGACTTTATACTCAGCTTTCAGAAATGCCATAGCGCCTTCAGCGATATGCTGGGCTATCTCTTTCATCTTGTCGTTTCCAGCATCCTGGCGTGTAACCCAGGAGCTTTTAACAGCCGTATACAACAAAGCCAATAATCCAAAACATGGAACGAGGTAAACTATATTCATGTAAGCGAAATTTACAAATACGTGGTTGACAAAAAAGTTTAGTAATTAAAAAAAATAGGATTCCAAAAAAAAATATTCAAATGAATATAAAACATAAATTATTAATTGTGTACCCGGTAAATAAAATTATTGTACACATGGGCCATGGGTAAGTATTTCAGGCGAAAAAAAATAAAGCGCTCAGATGCCTTCCCGGAAGGCATTGCCCAGTGAGGCGATAATGTCGGAGGCAGTCATGGCTTCCTGCGAGAGCTGCGCTGCTGCCAGATCGCCGGCATAACCGTGCAGCCACACGCCTAGCAGCATAGCGGCTTTTGGGGTATAGTCCTGCGCCAGCAAACCGGTTAAGATCCCCGTGAGCACATCCCCGCTGCCACCGGTAGCCATACCGGGGTTGCCGGTGTGGTTAAAATATACGGCGCCATCAGGACAGGCAATCGCAGTATACCGTCCTTTCAATAAAATATACAGCTGCAGGTCTACGGCTTTTTTTGATAGTAATTCCAGCCGTGCCACATCGTTGGCCGTTTTGCCGAATAACCGCTCAAATTCTTTCGGATGTGGGGTAAGCAGGGATCCCTTAGGCACTTTGTATAACAGGTAGGAATATACGGAAAGCAGGTTGAGGGCGTCGGCGTCTATCACCATCGGGCGTTGCCAGGCGTCCATCAGCGCTTCGAACGATTTGGCGGTTCCGGGCTGTTTATCGATACCCGGACCAATACCGATGGCTTTGTAACCGGCAGAACTGATTCCTTTATGAAAATGGGTGCTGTAGTGGGCGTCTTCATCAGTGATGCACATAGCCGCCGGTTCGCTGATCTGCAAGATCTGGGTGCCGCACTGGGGAACATGACAGGTAAGCAGCCCTACTCCGGCGCGTAAACAGGCACGGGCACTCAATACTGCTGCGCCCATTTTTCCATAGCTGCCGGCAATGAGTAATGCGTGGCCGTAGGTGCCTTTATGTGCAAAGGGATCACGCGGCCGGTAAATGGTACGCATCATTTCGCGATCGGACAGGTGATATCGTGCAGGCGTTTGCGTTATATATTCCGGGTGCAGCCCAATTGGCAGGATATGTACATCTCCTGCGTAGGGCGCATTTTCGGGTAACAGGAAAGCCAGTTTATAAAATTCGAAGCTCAGGGTGGTATGCGCCTGTACAACAGGATTATGCACACTGCTTTCATCGGCCATCAGCCCGGAGGGCATATCTATGGCTATAATGGGATGTTTGTGGCGCTGGTCGTTGATAAGGTGTATAATACCTGCTACCCATCCGTCAACCGGCCGGCTCATGCCTGTACCAAAAATAGCGTCAATGATAATAGCGTTGGGAGGAAGTTCCGGGAAGTCGGATATATCGCCGATGGTATAAATTCCGGCGGGGTATTGCTGTTGCAGGATATGCAGCTGATGTTCGTGGTCGGGGCTTGCTTTGCTGCTATGCTGCAATATGCCGGTATGTACTTCGTAGCCATGTCCGAGCATTAAACGGGCGATGACCAGTCCATCTCCCCCGTTATTTCCTTTTCCGCAAAAAATATAAATAGGATGGGAGGGAGAATAATGATCTTCCAGCCAGGCTGCACATTGTCCGGCCGCCCTTTCCATCAGGTGTGTACTGCTGATGGGTTCATGAGCAATGGTGAAGGCATCTGCCTCCCTGATCTGTGCAGCGGAGAAGATTTTCATGTCGGAAAGTTGAACATTAAAATTACTCCAAAATAAGGAACATAAAAAAACGGACCATGCTTGCCTCATGATCCGTTTGTAATGAAGTGGTCGCCGGGATTAAAAAGTATATCGGGCAGACACACCGCCGATCTCCTCACCAAGATAGTTGGTGGGTCCAACAAACTGTACGTAAGGTTTCAGATCAGCACTGATGTTCAAAGGAATTTTCTTGAAAGTATATTCGATACCAATGATGGCATCCAGACCGGGAGACACATAAGTACCCTTGCCTTTTTCCACATAACGGTCCCAGTCGTAATCGCGACGGTCGTAGAAACCTACGTGCGCACCACCACCGGCATACATGTTCAGTTCAGGCATACCTATGTTCCAGTTGTATTCATACAATCCGGTAAAAGTAACATTTGTTTTGTGTGAGTGATTGGTGGTTACCAGTCCTTCGATGGCGTGTGGACCTGTAATAAAGTGCTTAATGGTAAAGCCCACTACCCACGGATTGAGGCGGATACCCAGTGCAGTTTCGTAGTTGGATGGATCGCTGCTCTGATAGCTTTTTTTCTTCTGCGCGTTTGCCTGGATCGCAATTACAGCAATAAGGCTGAAAAGTAACACGACTTTTTTCATAGATGTGTTGTTTGAATGAAACTTAAAAATATACGTTGAGAAACGTTGGCTTGTTCTCTAAAGTATATACACGACGAAATTAATTCACGGTTGCTTTGCAAGAACAGTGCCAACCGGTTTGATCAGGCGTAGAAAAATGAATCCCGCGATACCTGCTGCAAGAGAGGCAACAATCACTGACATGATGGCTATAATCTGCATTTCCCTCTCTTGATAAGCCAGTGAAGAAATGAAAATAGACATGGTAAAACCAATGCCGGCAATAAGTCCGACGCCGGCAAGCTGTAACCAGCCCGATTTTGAAGGCAGGGTAGCCAGTTTGAGTTTTACGGCAGCAAAGGAAAGTGTAAATATGCCCAGTGGTTTTCCCAATACCAGCCCGGCAATGATGCCATAACTGATGTTATTATGGAGCGCGCCGCTGATATCTGCCGGTAACAGGATCGCGGTATTGGCAAGCGCAAATACGGGCATGATAATAAAATTCACCGGGTCGTGTAAACTATGCACCAGTCCGGCTATACGCTCCTGCGGAATACAAAACGCCAGCAATACGCCTGCAATTGTGGCATGCACGCCTGAATTGAAAAGGCAATACCAGAGTACAATACCAGGAATATAATAAAAGATCAGGCGCTGCACTTTCAGGAAATTCAGCAACAGTGGTATGAGTAAAACGCCGCCGCCGATCAGTAAATATTTTACGTCGAGGTGTGGGGTGTAGAAGATAGCAATGGTTAATATGGCGCCCAGGTCGTCGATGATGGCCAGCGCCATCAGGAAGATCTTGAGTGCTACCGGTACGCGTCTACCCAGCAGGGATAAAATGCCCAGTGAAAAAGCAATATCGGTGGCCATCGGAATACCCCAGCCATGTGCATAGGCGGTATTTTTATTAAAGAGGACGAAGATCAGCGCGGGAAACAGCATGCCGCCTATGGCGGCCAGTACAGGCAAAATGGATTTGCGTACTGAAGATAATTCTCCTACGGTGAGTTCTCTTTTTATTTCCATGCCTACGAGAAAAAAGAACAGTACCATCATGCCGTCGTTTATCCATAACAGGTAGGAGTTGGGCAGGTGCAACGACCGGTATTGGTAATGGTGGCCGCCTGCGGGATCAAATAACGTATTCCAGAATCCTATATAATCTTCATGGGCGCCAGTGTTAGCCAGTACCATTGATATGACGGTGCATACAATGAGTACAATTCCTACCGCGCGACTATCTTTCAGGAAAGTGTGGATAGGGGATATCAGTGTTTTCCGGATGATGTTAATAGAGTTCTTAATCACAATCTTTTTTATTAAAAATATTCAGGAAAGATGATATTGGAAATGGCTGCGTTGAAGCAGCCATTTCCAGGTATTGTTTCAACGAAAATTATTGCATTAGCTCGTATTTCGTTTTGGGCTGCCGTTTTATATCCCACTTAAAGTTTTCCAGCAGGAGCTGTTCTTTAGGGCGTTGTGTAAACGGATACACGGTTCCTTCCGGATCTTTGATCAGTACCACTTTATCTACTTCTCCTTTTTTAAAGAAGATATTAATAATGGCGCACTGGGCTTTGTTGACGCTCATATAGGCGCCGGCCTTGTCTTTAATATAATTGATCGTTTCCGCATTTCCTTCCACGTGCATCCAGTCGAGGGTTTCACCCAGTACATAACCGGTAATCACATTGCCTTTAATCTGGTTAAACATGCCCGGTCCGGCTTCATTAATAATAAAGCCGTTGTTTTTGAGCAGCATTTTATCTGCTGTCTGGTTTTTGGTGAACATGAGGATGGTATCGCCGCTTAGCTGGGTGGTGTTATTAGACCAAAGCACCGGGGTGCCATAGAAGCGGAAGATAGAATCCTTCGACGAATAGTATACGCTGTCTGCTACACCCTGGAGGGAGTCGGAGAATATTTTCACATGATGGTAGGCGAGGATATAACGTTGCTCACTGGTATCTTTAGGTGCGGTGAGCGCCATACTGTCTGCATGGTGCTTGATACCCGGCAGGGAATCGTGCAGGACCACGTCCGGTATGGGCGCCACCTTGATGTTTGTCACAGCCGAATCCAGTTTCTGCCTGGTTTTGGCGAGGGTGCTGTCGGCGATGAACATCATAACGTTGGCGGCTACACTATCCTGTTGTCGCCGGGCGATGGAATCGCCCCGGGTGATGGGGGATATGGTAGCGGTAAATTTCTCCGGCGGTCGTATATTCCGGATGCTTTTCAGGTTTTTTGTGGGAGAATCCGGGATGCGTTTCAGTCCGGCTACAGAGGGAATAGATAAGCTGTCGTCTGGTCTGATCACGCCTGAAAACAGGGTATCAGCGGCCATATACAGGGTATCTTTATTTTTTTCCATGATGAGCAGCGGCTTCTGGGTGGCGAGGATCGTTTTTTCGCGTTGGTTTACGATGCCCCTGTTGGCCAGCAGCGACATTTTGCGGGCGGTGTCCTTATATACCATGTTACCGGTGGCATAGGCCATACCGGAAAGTTTGTCCATTTCTATGTTATCGGCGGTGATGGTGCCGGTACTGTCTTCGATGGTAGGCCGGTTCCCAAAATTACCATAGCCTTTTTCCGTGTCATAATAACCGCTGGTGGCGTACATCACGCTTTTGTCGTTATTGTTGATGGTGGTAGGCGCAACGATGGTGGCTATTTTGGTACCGGTATTATACAACAGTTCATCTGTGCTGAGGGTGTATTCCGGATCTACCAGTAATACATTCCGCATGAAGTGCATTTCCTTGGTATCGGTGTAATAGTATCCTTCATCGCTGGTGAGTACGCTTTTACCATTTACGAGTTTACCGGTTTTGACATAGGAGCCTATTTTGGCGTTCATGTCATATTGTAGTTCGGGGCCGGTGATGGTTACTTTACCGTCTGTCAGTTTTGCATCTTCCCTGAGGAGAGCAAGGCGGGTATTGGCATCGTAGTTCAGGTAATTACCGTAGATATGAACGCTGTCGGCCTGGTTAATATGTATATGGCCGTATGCGTCGATGATATTGGTTTTATTATCTTTCACGGCACTGTCGCAGTTAAACAGGGTGGTACCTTGTTTAAAGAGGGCGTTGCCGATGAAGCGGGTAACGCTGACAGAATCTTTGTCATTCATGATCAGTGAGTCCGCGTGAATAATTTCAATTACCGACCCGGCTTTCGGCGCTTGTTGAGCCGGAAACTGGGCGTTGGCCGTAGCTGCCAGCAGGCAGATGACGGCCAGAAAAATCCCTGATTTTATGTATCGATGCATTGATTCTTTTTATTGTACCGCTATTGTGTCAGAAGGTAACGGTTTCGTTTTATCTTTTTTGCCAAACAGGGAGAAGTGTACATAGCGTTTTGGATTGACGCGGAGGTCTTCCAGCAGCTTATTCAGGTTACCCAATGAGTACTGGAGGTTGTTGTACACTTTTTTATCGTTCAGCAGCATGCCTGCAGTGCCATCGGTGGTATTCAGTTTATTGATGGTCTGGTTAAGGCTGGTCACGGTTTGTTGTAATTGCGCCAGTGTTTTATCGATGTTGCCGTTAGCCAGCGCACCGGTGGCTTTCTGGGCATTATCGAGGATACCGGTAATTTTACTGTTATTCTCTTTCAGGTTACCGGTAACGGCGGCCAGGTTATCGAATGTTTTCTGGATGTTACCGTTGTTGGGATCCAGCATACTGTTAAGGGATGCGGAGGTATGCGTAAAGTTACGCATGGTGGTATTGAGGTTGCGGATGGCGTCCTGGAGGTTGCCTTTTGCGGTGGTATCGAGAATGGCATTTACCGACATCAGTACGGAATCGATATTAGACAGGGTGCCTTCCAGTTTTTTTACCAGCGGGTTAAGCTGTTCTTTCAGGGCGTCTGTCATGGAGCCGTCTACGGCTGCGTAGATGGTGTCGCCACTTTTCAGATATTCGCCGGCGTTACCCAGGTCGAGCTGTACTGTTTTGGTACCCAGCAGGTCGCTGCTGATACGGGCCACAGAGTTACGGGGGATATCAATTTTTTTGGTAATGGTGATGGCTACCAGGATACGGGAGGCATCTTTGTCCATTACTTCCAGGTTAGCTACGTTACCGACTACCAGGCCATTTACCTGTACCGCGTTGGCTGGTTGTAAACCATTTACCTGGTGGTACACGGCATAAATGGTTTTATTATGAGAAAACAGGCTTTTTCCTTTCAGCAGATTAAAGCCCAGCACAAGTAAGGTTATACCCAGCACAGTTAATACACCTACTTTGGTTTCGTTAGATAATTTGAGCATGAGATTCGTATACGTTCACGCAAAAATAATCAAAAAGCATGCACGGAAGTGGTCGTACGAAAATGTTAGTAATAAAAAAGAGGAAAGCGGGGTAATAAGAAGGGGGGAGGGAGGAGGCAGTGTGATTAGCAGGAAGTTACGAAAGCATCTTTGAAACCCAGTTTGCGGGCTTTGCGCATCTCGCCGGAGGCTTGTTCATCGGTCCTGAAGCGGCCCAGGATATATTTGTTCAGTTTTTTTTTATTCATCACGATGCGTTGGCGGTTCACGTCACCGTGGAGCTTCCTGAAAATGGAAGCTCCCGGTTTATAAAATTTGTCGGTGATCATGAGTTGTACGCAGTAGCTGTCGCCGGGTACGGGGGCAGACTTATTGTTGCTGCTCCTGTTGCTGGTGTTTAGCAATGCGGTCGTGTTATTGCTTTTAGCCGATACTTTGGTGGTAGCCGGCTGGGTGTTGCGGTTATTGGTAAACCTGTCGAGTTCCTCACGGTAACGCTTAATGGCTTTATAAATGCAATTGGCCAGTTCCTGTTGTCCGTTGTTGGAGTTGAGATAGTCTTCTTCTTCGGGGTTGCTGATAAAGCCCAGTTCCACCAGCACGCTTGGCATGGCGGTGGCAGACAGTACCCAGATACCTTTTTCATTTCTTTGCCTGGCGCCGCGGCTGATACGTCCTACCCGGGTAAATTCATCCTCGATGAGGGTAGAGAGGCGGAGGCTCTGGTCGAAGTAGGCATTTCTCAGGGTATTGAGCAGGATGAAGGTTTCAGGATCGTCGCTCATCAGCTGCTGGGTTTCTTCTGAGTTGGCATCGAGTACGATAACGGAGTTTTGTTTCAGGGACTCCATCTTAGCGTTGTTTTTGCTGGTAGCCCATATATACGTTTCCGTACCTTTTGCATTGCTGGGGTAGTAGGCGTATATCGGTGTTTTTACCGGGATCTTTTTCTTTCCTTTCTTGCGGTAGGTGGTTTTGTAACCGGTTACCTTGCGGATTTTGCCGGTAGAATTGCAGTGGATGGATACAAAAAGTTCCCCTTTATTGTCGTTGGCAATCTGGGCTTTTTTGCGGGGATCGTCGAAGCGGTCACTTTTTCGTGTATACACTACCTTTACATCGGGCATGTTTTCTTCCAGGATCTTTCCCAGTTTCAGTGCCACTTCCAGTGTTACCTGTTTCTCCGTGGAATAGCTGCCTTTTGCGCCGGGATCTTCACCGCCGTGGCCGGCATCAATAACAATAGTTCGTATAGGCTTGTCCTGTTTATCGGAAACGGGATTTGTTTTGGCCTGAATAAATAAGGTACAGGTGAGTAGTGTTCCCAGTCCTAAAATCCAAAATCGGTTCCAGCGCATGATTCTCATTTTAATGGGTGCTGTTTTTCACAAAAAATAAAAAAATAAGTTTATCTGTTAAATTAATAATCCGCTTGTTCCACGCGAGTTTCCGCTACCTTTCGTTATATTACCTTACAAACATTACAAGTTACCATTTGTAATAAATTGTATAAAATCTTGTAGGTTTGCCGCCATAACACATGAACGCTAGCTACAAAAATAATTATAAAAAGTTTTTTCGGCATACATACCTGGTTTTTGCCGGTATGTTCGTCGCCATTCCCTTTATTATAGATGCAGTTGCGGGTGAAAGGCCACAAGTTGTTACTTATTTTAACAAAAGTTTGGCAGATACCACTCCGCTGATACGGAAAGATACCGGCAAATTACCAAAACCGGTACCTGTTTCCCCTGTCACAGCCGATTCCACCCAATTAACCAAAGGTGTGGACACCAGCGGTGAAACGACCGTAGATACCTTGTTCGTACCAAAGATATCAAAAGACACGCTGGATGCACCGGTAAATTATAAAGCAAAGGATTCTATCATCCTGATGGTACCCGATAAACGCTTCTATTTATATGGTACCGCCAACACAAAGTACAAAACGATTGACCTTTCTGCCGAAAAAATGAATTTCGACCAGGAAACCGGCATCCTGGAGGCTACCAACGCCAAAGATACGGCCGGCAAGCTGTTTGGCGGCCCGGTGATGAACGACGGCGGACAAAGCTTTGAATCGGATACCCTCAAATATAACTTTACCTCCCAGAAAGCGAAGATTTATAATACCCGCTCCCAGTACGGAGAAGGCTATATTCACAGCCAGCAAACCAAAAAGGCGGCAGATAATACCATTTTCGGCTTTAAAAACGGGTACACTACCTGTAACCTGGATACACCGCACTTTAGCTTCCGGGCCCGTAAAATAAAGGTGATCCCCGATAAACTGGTGATCTCCGGCCCGGCTAACCTGGAAATAGAAGGCATTCCCACACCACTGTATATACCTTTTGCCATTTTTCCCATCACCCAGGGTCAGCGCTCGGGTATACTGCCGCCACAGTACGTGGTGAACCAGCAGAAAGGGATAGGCCTGGAAAACGGCGGGTACTATATCGGTTTAGGGGACCATTTCGACCTGACCATGCGCGGGGACGTGTATTCTTATGGCAGCTGGAGTCTCACGGCCAGCCCTACCTACCGGAAGCGATATAAGTACAACGGCGGGCTTAATCTGAGCTTTGCCAATACCCGCTTCGGGGATCCGGCCGTAAAATCAGAGTTCAGCACCTCAAAGGATTTCAGGGTCACCTGGAACCATAGCATGGACAGCAAGGCGCGCCCCGGCGTGAACTTTGGCGCTGCCGTGAACTTTGGAACCTCTTCCTATAACAAGTACAACGTGTATGACTACAATACACGTGTAAATAATAACATCGGATCGTCTATCACGTTCTCCAAAACCTGGCAGGGGAAGCCCTACAACCTCACCATGGGGTTGAACCACTCGCAGAACCTGAGCACCCGTGATGTGTCTATTTCCTTCCCGGACGCCACTTTCACGGTAAATACGATCTATCCTTTCCAGCCAAAGGAAATGGTGGGCACGCCAAAATGGTACGAAAAGATTGGGGTTTCCTACAATACTATCCTGCGCAACCAGGCTAACTTCAAGGATTCCCTGTTTGGTAAACAGGCGATGTTTGACGCCATGCAAACCGGCATGCAGCATAATATCCCGATCTCGTTTTCTATCCCGGTGTTTAAAACCTTTACGTTATCCCCAGGGATCAACTATACCGAATACTGGTATACGAAGAAATTTGCCCGTAAATGGGATCCGAACAAATGGAACCCGGGGCTGGATACGCTTGGTGCCATCGATACCACCTACATTCCCGGATTTTACAGTGCCCGCGATATCAGCGCCAGCATGTCGTTGTCTACCGCCATATACGGTATGTACACGTTTAAAAAAGATTCAAAGATCAAAGCCATCCGCCATGTGATGCGCCCCACGCTGAGTGCCAGTTACCGCCCCGATCTGTCCAGCAAATATTACCATGAGCTGCAATACAACAAGGAGGGCGATAAACAAATGGTATCCGACTTTGACGGAGCCATCATCGGCGTGCCTTCCCCTGGCGCGTTTGGAGGCCTGAACTTTGGGCTGGACAATAACCTGGAGATGAAGGTGTTCTCTAAAAAAGATACCACGGGCAACCATGAAAAGAAAATAAAACTGCTGGATGGTTTTGGGATCAACGGCAGCTACAACCTGGTGGCAGACTCCTTTAAGTTGTCTACTTTCAGCTTATACGCCCGTACCAACCTGTTCGATAAGCTGAATATCTCCGCCAGCGGTAATATCGACCCCTACCAGGTAGATGCCCGCGGCCACCGCCTTGATAAATACGTATGGCAGCAGGGAAAAATCAGCCTGGGTCGTTTAACCAATGCCAGCATTTCCATGAGTACCTCGTTCCAGTCGAAAGATAAAAAGAGCCAGGAGAAAGAACAGAAGATCGATTCCATGGAGAATGTACAGGGCGCAGACGCCGCTTTTGCCGCGCAACAGCGGCAGCTGCAGATGGTGCGTAACAATCCCGGCGAGTACGTGGATTTCGATATTCCGTGGCGTGTGGATCTTTCCTATAGCTTATCTTATACCAATACCGTTATTCCCGATTCCGGGGGTGTGGTGAAACGTATTACCCAATATGTAAGTTTTAACGGCGACTTCAGTCTCACGCCAAAATGGAAGATTGGTTTGAACAGTGGTTTCGACTTTACCAATATGCAGGTGGCCTATACGAATATGTATATCTCGCGCGATCTGCACTGCTGGCAGATGTCGATCAACCTGATTCCGTTTGGTACGTTCCGGCAGTTTAGTATCACCATTAATCCGAAAGCGGGTATTTTGCGTGATCTGCGGATAAACCGATCGAGACAGTTCCAGGATTTATAACGAAAGCGGGGATTGCCATTGGCAATCCCCACTTTCGTTATATTACTTTGTATTGTTGGCGAGGTAATAATCCCACATCAGGCGGAATACTTTTTCTTTAAAAGCAGGGAGGTCATCTCTTGTCAGTCCTGTAGTAGGCAGGGGAGGCAGGAAATGATAATCGATGCGATGCGGCCATGCGAAAAATTTCTTTCCTACTGGTAATATTTTTTTGGTGTGAAAGAGTAACGACGGCATCAATGGCGCCTGGGTATCTATCGCTAATGCAAAGGCGCCGTCATAAAAATCCTTTAAGGGCTGATCTGTGCGGTTGCGTGTGCCTTCTGGGTAAAGCAGGATGTGTATGCCTAAACTGAGGGCATGTTTCATTTCAACGATGCTTTGTTTGCGGCTGGCTTCACTGCTGCGGTCTACCAGGATACCACCTATACGGTACAGCACACCAAACAGCGGCACTTTGCCGAGAGATGCTTTTGCGAGTGTTTTATTGATACCGGGAATTTCTGCAGATGTTACCGGCACATCGATCAGGGAGTTGTGATTACAGACTACTACATAGGTTTGTCCGGGTGCAAAATATTCCAGGCCTTTTTTACGTACCGGGCAGCCAATCAGTGGCTGATAAACTTTCATCCATATCCTGCCAAAGAGCAGAAATCCTTTTGTTCTACGCGGTTCCGGCAGGTAAGAAATAATCCATACCGGGATGAATATTACCAGCATTGTTAGTGCGAACATCACTAACATCCATGCTGCGAATATTCTGCCGAAGATATTTTTAAACATAGGGTTGTTTTTTACAGTCTCCAGTCTACCGGTGCTATTCCTGCCTTTCCGAGTATTTCATTTGTTCTTGAAAAATGCCTGCATCCGAAAAATCCTTTATCAGCGCTGAAAGGAGAGGGGTGTGCGGCCTGCAATATATGATGTCTGGTAGCGTCTATCAGGTATTGTTTATCCTGTGCAAAGCGGCCCCAGAGCAGGAATACCACATCGCTCCGCTGATCGGAAATTTTGCGGATCACGGCATCAGTAAAATCGCCCCAACCTATTTTACTATGGGAGGCGGGTTCACCAGCTCTTACAGTAAGAAAGGCGTTTAATAACAGTACACCGTGTTCCGCCCATTTGGTAAGATTGCCGCTGGTAGGTATTTCCAGCCCGAGATCTGTTTTCATTTCCTTGTAAATATTCACAAGCGAAGGAGGAGGTTTTACGCCATCCGGTACGGAAAAGCTGAGTCCATGCGCCTGTCCTGCACCGTGATAAGGATCCTGACCAAGAATCACTACTTTTACTTTATCTATCGGTGTTTTATCAAAGGCATTAAAGATCAGGTTTCCGGCAGGATAAATTACTTTACCCAATGCCTTTTCATGTTTAAGAAACATGACGATCTGATCGAAATAAGACTTATGAAATTCATCTTTCAGCGCTTCCTTCCAGCTTGATTCTATTTGTACATCCATAGTGTTCACGTCGATATTTAAAGAAAAATAAATTAAATTTGATTTATTGGGAGAAATTTACATAAATTTGCACTCCCAAAATGCGAGTTAAATATAGTAATTTATTTCACATTTCAAGGGAAAACAAACACATAAGTCTTGGTAGCTCAGCTGGATAGAGCAACTGCCTTCTAAGCAGTAGGCCATTGGTTCGAATCCAATCCAGGACACGGAAAAGGACAAATCGGTTATTTATCGATTTGTCCTTTTTTATTTCTTTCCCAAAATTATTTGCCCCCTACTTTTTCTATCGCCTTGGAGAGTTCATCTTTAGAGAGACGGAAGCTAAAGGACAACAGTATATTTGGACGTATACCTCTGTCGTGTAGCTGATCAAAGTCGAGACTTTGCATTAAGCCCTGCCCTTCTTCATACTCACCTTTCAACTTATAAGCATAGCTTACGCCACCGGCCAGGCTCACCGCAAAGAAATCAGACACTAATAAGGCAGGACCCGTAAACACCGTAAAACGGGCATCTCCGCCTACACCAAAACCGGCTGACCAGGCGAAGTTGAACATATTGGACTGCTCCTGTTTACGATTGAATTTTACCGGCATAATAAAGTTAGCAGTGATGGATAAGTCCTTCCAGAAATCAGTACCATTATTACTTTTCCTTTTGATGGTGAAGGAATCTGTGGTTGGACTTAATATACTATTACCGGATGCCTTGCTGAAGAAGCGATCAGGTTCTTTGATGAAATTAGGAGAAAAGGTGAAGCCGAAATGAGTGAGATAGCTTACGCTGCGCGGCGTGCGGAGGATGAACTGCCATGCTTTATCAGCCTTGGTGCCTTCAGCGCTGTATGCTTCTATTGTAACAATGATATCCTGGTTATTCTTTAATGTAAAGTTAGCCGTCAATGATTCAAAGGAATATTCCCGTTTTGTTTTTTCAATTACCGCATCAGCCTCTTTCTGTAATGTATTTTTACAATCACTTGCTTTAATATCTTTCAGAACCTTATTTACTGAATCAATCAGGTCTTTTACTTTTGCTTCATCTTTTTCATTTTGCAAAGATGCCAGGAAGCCAACGAACTTCGGGTTAGCTTCATGGCAGGCGTCGCTGCCCATTTCACCCCCGTTCTGCGAAGCATTATCTGCTTCTTCTCTTACGGTAATTTTGATTTTGTAATTGTATTGCAACGACATGTTCAGGAGCTTGACGCCGGTGGTTTTCAGTCCTATGGTTTTATCACTTCCTATTTTATTACTTAAGTCAAGTTCAACCGGCTTTTGTCCATAGGTAAGGCCACCTGCAAGCAGCAGGGAGATAAACAGTACTAAATGTTTCATAATGCTATTTTAAGAGTGAGAAAAACATTTCTTTATTGATCGTATTTGACTGGAAGGGGCTATTGGGCTGATCAGGTCTGTGTACCGATGTTTGTGTTAAGTATTTATCCTGCAAATCTTTATTGGTAAAGGGCAGGTTTCTTTGGTTATGATAAGATTTGATCAACGCAATAATGCCAGCCGTAAATGCAGTTGCAGAGGAGGTTCCATTGATTTTGTTAGTATTAAAATATTTGCCGAACCTGTCGGCATCTACTTTGTCGAAATAGCCGCGATAAGGTGCAACTAATTGTACACCTGGCCAGATATTACTTAAACCGGACAAAATATTATCCGTAGCATCTGTGCCGGCGACGGCGTTTACCTGGTTATAGGCCGCGGGATAATATTTGATGTTGGTAAGTGCTTCGTTACCGGCGGCAGCAATACAAATGGTTGTACCACTAGTCACCAATTTACTGGTAATGCTATTGAACCTGGTAATGGTATTCGCAGTGTCGTTTAAACCGCCGGTAAAGGCAAAGCTCATAGAAATGACATCAAAATCATGCAGCGTTTCCAGCAGGTCCATCAGTGCAGACATGCGAAATGAATTACTGGTGATGTTTAATTCTTTTATGAAAATCTCCGCCTCCGGAGCAATTCCGAGGAAACCATTTTTGGCATCATTACCACCAATGATGGATGACATATAAGTACCGTGGCCTGTGTCCGGGAATTGCATTTGTGTGCTGTTATGCTGACCAAAGAGATGGGCGATGGCATCATTCTTTGGATTAAAGCCCATATCGATGATGGCTACTTTTGTTTTCGTACCTGTTATTCCTTTTTTCCAGAAGTCTGTTATCCGCCATTCATCAAACAATGTGGATTGCTGTGTAACAGGTAACGCTAATGCTTCCGGTGTTGTATGAAAACCACCGCTCCAATAGTATTCATCGATGATGGTCTGATACCATTCATTGTTGCCTTCAAGGGTTTCGCCATATACTTTAGCAACGATATCGAGCTCGTGGCCGTCTTCGATGTAAGTTGGATTGGTGGCGGAAGTATGCGGGAATCCCAGGCGTGTATTAACGGCTTTATTGGCGGTGACTATCATCCTACACGCAATTTTTTATTTTCAACAATAGTGGAGGCTGTTGATTGGCCGTCGTTCTTAGCCTGCTTCTCTTCCGGCTTTACACCTGCCTGCCGGATGCTGATTAATCTTTGTAATAAATCAAACCAGAAAGTAGCGCCCAGTGAGATGGCGAAGGCAGTGATGAGCCAGCCGATGATGGATAGATAATTGGGCAAAGTGATGCCCCAACCGAAAATATGTATGTTAACCAGGTTTTCTTCCGCCATCTTCTTTGAGCCTAATATGTTGTTGAGTGAAGTAATCTGACCGGATATATTTTTCAGATCATCCTGGGTATAGGGCGAAGAAGTGTCTTTTCCAACCAGTTGCTTAACTTTGTCAAAGTTCGCGACTGTAGTATTTACCACGTTATCGCGCACCTGCTTATTGTCGATTAAAACTTTTGTAATCTGGATGGTATCTACATTAAAAGAGGCCGCCAATACAAAGCCAATGATAGATAACAGCAGCCTGGTCTGCTTTTTATACCAGCCTTCCGCGCGTTCCATCATCTCGTTAAATGATGCCACCAGCCTGGATTTGAACTTGTCAATATCGTTGCTGCTCTCGTACATCATTTGTACGAGCATGTTATGTGTTTCTGTATCTATTTTAAGGTGCTTGTCCTTATTATCGTTATCCTTGACGGGCACCCCTGTGTCTACAGCCAGGTTGTCTTTAATCAGCTGCATCTGGTTTTCAAGCCCGGTATAGTTGGCTCCACGCAGGATGCGGACCAGCACCTCCGCATATGTTTCGGGTTTGATATAGGCGGGCCTTCGAAAGAAGGAGCCTTCTCCCAGGTATTTGATGGTGGGATATTCCAGGAAATGATGTACGAAATCTTCTTTCTCTTTTAATGTTTTTTTGCCGGCGAGCAGGCGCATGGCGAGGTTCCGCTTATCTGTAAACTCACTATCCTGCAAGAGCCGCCGGAGTGCCTTTTGGAGCATCAATGCACGCAGTTGTAAATATTTTGCTATTATTTCCTGTAAGATGGAGGCGAACAAGCTGTATAACAGGAATACAAATGTTAGTCCAATGACTACGTCAAGGGCAATACTATTAAACATAGCATGTGGGTTATAGGGATTACAAAAAAAGCATAACAATTCCTTTAGAAAAATATCTTCTGTGACTGAGGTTATATCTATAAAATATCCAGAAAACTATTGGGGCATTTACACAATCCGGGGTACTTCTGATTACTATTTATTACAAAAAATAGCTAGATGAACCGAAGTTATAAAACTTTCGGGATAAAAAAATTATTTTTTTTGGTGAGATCGTTGAGCCTGAAGGCGTTTAGGTGATGACGCAGGATTTTCTTCTTTTGTATACTTCTTCTCCTTCTTCACCGTTTATTAAAATTATATTTGTAGCGTTTTATTTTGCCATTATGATCGCATCTATATTAACCAGGCTTGAATCTTCCAGGAAAGAGTTACTGGATTTAGGTCTCAGGAATCCATTGTTGAATTACAAGTTGCCAGCCGGCAAAGGTTTACATATTGTAGAAGAACAATCTGCTGCCATTTATGATATACTGGTGCGGGAAGGTAAAACCATGTCGTTCCTCGGCCGGCCCGAAAAAAAGCAGGAAGAAGAAGCCGTGCAGTATAATGAACCGGTATTGAAAGATGCGTTAACCGATACCCGTTTACAAACCAATGAAAACCAGGTAACCCTGCATTCCCGGCTGCTCAACACCTACTATGCCGCCCGGATGAGCATGGAAGAGCAGGGGGTAAACATTCTTTATATTTCCCTGGGGATGTTGCAGTGGTATGAGGTCGCTGGCAGCGAAGAAGCGCGGTTTGCACCGCTGATCATGGTGCCGGTGCTGCTGGACAGGTCCAGCGCGAGAGAACGTTTCCGGCTGAAATACTCCCTCGAGGAAGTAGGCGCCAACATTTCCCTGCAGGCAAAAATGAAGGCCGACTTTAATATACATATCCCTGATTTGCCGGATGCGGAAGACTTTGATGTAAACGCCTACCTGGCGGAAGTGGCTGCCGCAGTGGAGCCCATGCCGGGATGGAAAGTGGCCGCCGATACAGTGGAACTGGGCTTTTTCTCCTTTGGCAAATTCCTGATCTATAACGACCTGGATGCTTCCAAATGGCAGCAGGAGGATGATATGATTACGCACCCGGTAATTCAAAGTCTTTTTGGTGGCGGATTTTCAGACACTGTTCCGCAACTGCCGGATGATGTGTTCATCGACAACGATACCAATGCGCATGAACTGTTCCAGGTAGTGGATGCCGACAGTTCCCAGATCATGGCCATGCTGAGCGTGCAGGAAGGCCGTAACCTGGTGATACAGGGCCCGCCGGGAACAGGCAAATCACAAACCATTACCAACATCATTGCAGACGCTATTGGCCGCGGTAAAAAAGTGTTATTTGTAGCAGAGAAAATGGCCGCACTGGAAGTGGTGAAGCGCCGGTTGGATAATATCCAGCTGGGAGAAGCCTGCCTGGAATTGCACAGTCATAAAGCCAATAAAAAAGAACTGCACCAGGAACTGAGAAAGGTGCTGGAACTGGGGCGCCCGTCTATCCAGAAGTTACAGGAAGAAGTATTACTCCTGGATAATTACAAGAAAGAATTGAATGATTACTGTCTTGCAGTGAATGGCGCTATTGAAAGAAGCGGTTTAACTGCCCACCAGGTAATAGGTTACCTGCTACGGCTAAACGAAGAAACTGCAGGTATCACATTACCACATATACAATTGCCGGATATCGCCCGCTGGGATGCTGCTGCAATGAACAAGGCTACCGCAATGGCGTTGCGGATACAGGCCTGTTTGCAGGAAACAGGTGTGCCGGCCAATCTCGCTTTCCGCGGCAGCCGGCTCACGGTGTTGCTGCCACATGAACAAACTGCTTTTGCCCGGATGCTGGCAGATGCATTGGCCGCCCAGGAAGCACTGGTGCAAACGACTTCCGCGATCGCAGGAAAAATGGGTATCCCATCTCCCAAAGATATTAACGCGGTACATACGCTTATTGATATTTGCGCGCTGCTGGCGCGTCAACCGGATCTGCATGAAATAGACGTTGCCAATAAAGCGTGGGTATTGCAAAAGCAGGATATCGCGGAATGGCTGACCGCAGGTGTAGCCGCTACTGCCGTTCAGCAGCAGTACCAGGAAATCTTTATTCCCGAGGCATGGGAGCAAAACGTAATGGAAATCCGGGAAAACCTGCTGGCACATGGACACAAATGGTACAAGTTCCTGATTGGCGCGTACAAAAAAAGTAACCGGCAACTGGCGGCTTTATGCAAACATGCATTGCCGGACGACAAGGATGAAAAATTGCAGTATGTGGATGCGATCATGGAGTTCCGCCGGCAGGATACCCTGCTGAAAGAACATGCTGCTTTAGCCGGCACCTTGTTCGGCAGCCGCTGGCAGAAATCACATACCGACTGGCCAGCGCTGGAAGAAGCAACGGCCTATCTAACGGAGTTGCATACACGTATTTCAGCAGGTAGCTGTCCTGCGCAGGTAGCTCAATGGTTACACACTCACCGCAACGCCGCCGATGCCCTTGCTGATCAGCAGCAGCTTACGCAATTGCTGGCAGCGCAGCAGCAACGCAACACTGCCGTGCTGGAGAAGCTGGAAATGCCGCCCGGACAATTTCCTGTGCTGCTGGATGTACAGCAATGGCAGTTACAAACATGGACAGATAAACTACCCGAAATACATCACCTCATTGCGTGGAACAATATAACGGAAACGGCTATACAGGAACAGCTGGGATGCCTGCTCACACCGGTGCAGGAATGGGAAGGCGGTGCAAGATTACTGAGAACAGCGCTGGAAAAAACATGGTATGAATACCTGGTGGAAACAGCCGTGAAATCGCAGCCTGCCTTGCGTAAATTTGAGCGTGCAGGCCATGAAGAAATGGTGCAGCAGTTCCGTAAGCTGGATGTATTGAATCTTCAGTATAACCGCGCCCGTGCTGCTTTACAGCACTGGGAGCAAATGCCGCGCGCTGATGCCGGCGGACAGGTAAACATCCTCCGCACGGAGTTTAACAAAAAGGCGCGGCATATGCCTATCCGGAAACTGATGCAGGAAGCGGGTTTGGCGATACAGGCTATTAAGCCGGTATTTATGATGAGCCCATTGTCTATCGCTAATTTTTTACCGCCGGCCACATTGGAATTTGACCTCGTTATTTTCGATGAAGCCAGCCAGGTGAAGCCGGTAGAAGCGCTGGGCGCTATTTTGCGCGGTAAACAACTGGTGGTAGTAGGAGATAATAAACAATTGCCACCTACCAGCTTCTTTGATTCCCTTACCCGGGAAACCGATGATGAAGAAAATGTTACCGCAGATATGCAGAGCATCCTCGGTTTGTGCGATGCACAGGGTGCGCCACAACGTATGTTGCGCTGGCATTACAGGAGCCGGCATGAATCGCTGATCACGTTGTCGAATCATGAATTTTATGAGAATAAACTGGTGATATTTCCGAGTCCCGGTGATAAAGAAAGAAAAGGACTGGTATTTCATCACCTGAAAGATACGGCATACGACCGTGGTAAAACCCGCACCAACCCTAAGGAAGCGGAAATTGTAGCAGATGCGGTAATGGAACATGCCCGTAAAAATCCCGGAATGAGTTTAGGAGTGGTAGCGTTTAGCACCTCGCAGCGGCAGGCGATCAGTGATGCGCTGGAATTGCGGCGCCGTAAATCACCTGAGCTGGAATCATATTTCATGGCGCACCAGGACGAACCTTTCTTTGTGAAGAACCTGGAAAACGTGCAGGGAGATGAAAGGGATGTAATATTTATTTCTATCGGTTACGGACGTACGGAGGAAGGATATGTGGCCATGTCTTTTGGGCCGCTGAATAACGAAGGCGGGGAAAGAAGGCTCAATGTACTGATCACGCGGGCGAAAACACGTTGCGAAGTATTTACCAATATTACCGCCGATGATATTGATGTGAACAGGACCAAGAGCTATGGTATACAATCGCTGAAAAATTTCCTGTATTTCGCACAGCATGGTAAGCTGTACATGACCGCCGAAACAGGGCTTCCGGCAGATAGTCCGTTTGAAGAAAATGTGGCGTTTAAACTGGAATCGCTGGGATATATTGTACGCAAGCAGGTAGGGTCAAAAGGATTTTATATTGACCTGGCTATTGTAGATGCAGAAAATCCGGGCCGTTATATACTGGGGATCGAGTGCGACGGTGCCGCTTATCATTCTGCCCGTTCCGCCCGTGACCGTGACCGTTTGCGGCAGCAGGTACTGGAAGCCGTTGGCTGGAAGATCCACCGGGTGTGGAGCACCGATTGGTTCCGTAATCCGGAGCGGGAGCTGAACCGCCTGGTGGCTGCTATTGAAAAAGCAAAAGCCGCTGTTGCGATCGACGACCAGGTAGCCGAAGATGCGAAGAAAGAATCCCCGCAGGTACTGACCCGGGAAGCAGTGGAAGCAACCGAAGAAGAAGTGCCGGCATATGAAACCGCAGTATTACCGGATGAAATCCGGGCGCAGGAATTTCATCTGTCTCCCATTGGTAAACTATGTAACTGGATAGAACAGGTAGTAACAGTGGAAAGCCCGGTTCATTTTGATGAGTTAGCCCGGCGGATGGTAGAAGCAGCAGGTATTACCAGGGTGGGACCCCGTATCCGGGAAATACTGCGTCATGCGGTACGCCATTCCGATGCCGGCAAACGCATAAAAATTAAAGGACAATTCCTTTGGCATACTTCATTGCCTACGCCCGTGGTGCGCAACCGCAGCCAACTGCCGGCCGCCGCCAGGAAAATCAACTACATAGCAGCAGAAGAAATAGGCGTAGCCCTGGAAAAAGTGGTGAAGGATGCGGTGGCCATACAACGCGAAGATGCCGTGCCTTTCATTGCCAGGATGTTCGGCTACAGCCGTGTAACCGAAGAAATGAAAGAAGAGATCCTGAAAGCCATTGATCTCAGCATTGAAAATAACCAGGTACAACGGGAAGGCGAACTGCTGAAGGCATGATACCGTACAGGCGCTGTACTGAAACCGGACAAATTTAAATTAATAATATCTGTTTAGCGTTGGTATTTAGGATACATCCGGGATGGCATGTTTTTGCTTTTCAGGTGTGGAGAAGAGAATAATGTGAGATAGTTATCAACTTTAAATTTCTCCCGATGTTTCAAAATCATCTCCTGATAGCATGGCGTAACCTGGTCCGGTTTAAATATTATTCCCTGATCAATATTGCCGGTTTGTCTATTGGCCTGGCCGCCTGCTGGTTATTGCTGCTGTATGTACACCGGGAAACCAGTTATGATAATTTTTATCCGCAGGCGGATCGTATTTACCGGGCTGTTAATCATGCTACGTGGACAGGCGGTAATTTGCACCTGGCTACTACTTCCGCCCCATTTGCCGCGGTATTGAAGAAAGACTACCCCGAAATAGAACAGATAACAAGAGTAGAAGCCGATGGCGGCGCCGCATTGAAATATGGCGAAAAGAAACTGGAAGTAGGGGATATGTTTTTTGTGGACAGCACCTTTTTTAGCGTGTTCAATTTCCCGATAGCCGCAGGGGATGCTTCTTCCGCCCTGGCCCAACCCAATTCGCTGGTGCTGACCCGGAGTCTTGCTCAAAAACTCATCGGCAGCCCTGAGGAGGCGATAGGAAAAACCATCCTCACAGATGACAGCACTGCTTATACTGTGAGCGCAGTAATGGAAGATGTGCCCTCCAATTCCCATCTCTCTTTCAGCGCATTGCGCGTAATGCCGCCGGACTATAACGCTAACGGCTGGCAGAACTTCGACGTATATACTTACCTGTTATTGCAGAAAGATGCGGATGCAAAATCGCTGGAAAGTAAGCTGCCGGCGTTTTTTGAGCGGTATTTAAAACCGCGTATGGGAGAAGTAACGTATAAAATGGAACTGCAGCCGGTGACAGATATCCACCTGCATTCCCACCTCGATTATGAAATATCGCCAAACGGCAACATGCTGTACATCTATATTTTTCTTTGTATTGGTTTGCTGACGTTGCTGATTGCCTGTATTAACTATATGAACCTGGCTACGGCCCGCGCCAGCGCGCGCATAAAAGAAGTAGGGGTGCGTAAAAGTATGGGATCGGGCAGGGAAGAAATTGCGCGCCTGTTCCTGACAGAATCCATGTTGCTTACTTTCTTTGCCGCCCTGGTTGCTGTGGGAATGGTAGCGGTATTGCTGCCCTGGTTTAATGCTTTCACCGGTTCGCAGGTACAGTTATGGCAGTTCGGACTGGCAAAAACCATCGTCGTTATTATAATGCTGGCTTTACTCACCGGTCTGTTGGCGGGTATTTACCCGGCGGTGTTTATGTCTGGTTTTAAAGTGATCAATTCACTGAAAGGGAAGCTGGGAAACAGCGGCCACGCTGGCTTCCGGAAGGGGCTTGTTACCTTCCAGTTTATCATTGCGATTATTTTAACAGGAAGCACTATGGTGGCGTATGACCAGCTGCAGTATATGATGCATAAAAACCTGGGTTTCGACAAAGACCAGGTGTTGTCTTTTCATATACCTGACCAGCAGATGCGGAGTAAAATGGTGGTGCTGAAAGACCAGCTATTGCGGAATCCGCTGGTGCAGCATGTGGCTGCAGCCAGTAATCCAATAGGCAGGAATAATATCGGTGGTCACGGCTTTTTCTTTGAGCAGAACGGCAGTATTTCCGAGGCATCTGTAGTTGCGCAGAATTATATGGTGGACGCGGATTACCTGAAAACGATGGGCATCACGCTGCAAAGCGGGCGTAATTTTTCAGATACCGGTGAATCGGATATGCATCATGCTGTGCTGATCAATGAAACCCTTGTGAAAACGCTCAACTGGGATCAGCCATTGGGCAAGCGGGTGCAATTTAAGATTGATGCCGAAGGAAATCGTACCGAGCGTGTAGTGGTAGGCGTGGTAAAAGATTTTCACATCTATTCCCTGCAGCATAAAATAGCGCCGCTGGTGCTGGAGATGCCGCCGTTCCCGGGTGCGCAGGACAATGTATATGTGAAGGTGAGCAGGTCCAATGTGCCGGCTGCAGTTGCCTATATTGAAAAAGTGTTTCATTCCTTTGATCCCGGGCATCAGTTCGATTATAGTTTTATAGATCAGAATTTCGCCAGGCAGTATGCCGGTGAGCAGAAGCAGGAAACGATATTTATGTTGTTTGCGATGCTGGCATTATTTATTGCCTGTCTGGGACTCTTTGGGCTGGCGGCTTTCACGGCGGTACAGCGAACAAAGGAAATAGGGGTACGCAAAACGCTGGGAGCTTCCACCGGAAATATTGTAAAATTATTATCGAAAGATTTCCTGCAGTTATTGCTTATTGCCGCTGCGGTAGCATTCCCGGTTACCTGGTGGATTATGGACCGGTGGCTGAATAATTTCGCTTACCATGCGGGTATCAGCATATGGGTGTTTGTGATTACGGGCAGCGCGGTGGTAGTAATTGCGTTGGCAACGGTGAGTTTTCATGCGGTGAAAGCTGCAATGGCCAATCCTGTTAAGAGTTTGCGGGCTGATTAAAAGAAGGCGCCGGGTAAGTAATTGCCCGGCGCTGCATTATATTAAGCGGTTTTGAAACACCGCATACTGATACTTCCGTTCTGTATTTCTTCGTACGTGAATTTTATTTCCTCGTTTTTATTTACCAGTCCCAGTGTATAGATCATTGGGAGATAGTGATCGTTGGTTGGGATGGACAATTGCGCTTCCCTGCCGAGGGTATGATAATTTACCAGGTCGGCGAAGGCGCCCTGTTCCAGTTTTTGTTTCACCGTTTCATCGAAGGAAAGGGCCCAGTCGAACGGTTTGGCATTGTCTGTAAACACTACCTGCCGGAGATTGTGCACAATGTTGCCACTGCCCATGATGAGTACCCCTTTATCCCGTAGTGTTTTCAGTTCTGCCGCCAGTTTGAAGTGGTATTCCGGTGGCTGGTGATAATCGATGCTCAGCTGGAATACGGGGATATCGGCCATAGGGTACATATGTTTCAGTACCGTCCAAGATCCGTGATCGAGGCCCCAGTGGTCATCTTCTATAACATTAGTGGAAGTGATGAGCTGTTTGGTTTCCCTGGCCAGTTCCGGTGCGCCGGGTGCGGGGTATTGTACCGCGTAGAGTGCTTCCGGGAATCCGCCGAAGTCGTGGATGGTTTCCGGTTGCGGGGCTACCAGCACGTGGGTGCCTTTGGTGAGCCAGTGGGCGGATATTACCAGGATGGCGCTGGGTTTTTGAGGCAAGTCCTTTCCCATGCTGCTGAGGGCACGTGTAAAGGGATTGTCCATGATACCGTTCATGGGGTTACCATGCCCGATAAACATAACGGGCATGCGGGCGCTGTTTTTAAATTCGCCGGTAATATTCCTGAGATCGTTGAGTTGCATGCTATTCCTCCTGATGGCAGCAATGCCGTTGATGATAAAATTTATGCGAACTGGCGTAAGAAGTCCGCCAGGCTTGTTTTGTCCAGTTTAAGCAGCAGTGCGCCTTCAATTTCCTCGTAGAGGCTGTCCAGATGCTGGTTAATCTGTTTCCCTACAGGGCAGTCGGGGTTGGGCTTATTTTTGCTATTTCCCAGCAGGGATGCCTGTTGTACGGCGTGGTATACTTCAGAGAGCCGGATCTTATCGGCTGGTTTGGCCAGGGTGGCGCCTCCGTTTTTACCTTCCTTACTTTCTATGAGCCCATGGTTCCGGAGGTTGCTGATTTCTTTTCGAACCAGTACCGGGTTGATGTTAATGCTGCCGGCAATATAGTCGGACGACAACAGTTCCCCTTCCGCGCTGGCCATCAGCGTGAGTATATGCAGTGATATGGGAAATCTTCCGTTGTTCATTCTGTAATCGACTTTATTACAGTACAAAAGTACGATAATAGGGGAGAATGGAAAAATTTATCTGTGGGTATAGAAGTAAACTACGCTGGCAATGATGAGAACCAGTACGATAAGGGCAATCACGCAGCCATTCCGGCTGGGTTGCTTCACTGCACTGGCTACCCCACGGGCGCCGATAAGCGCCTCCACGGCCTCTTTAGCTTCCAGCAGGCCAATATTGGTGCCGGGGAGCTTGTTCATTTCTGTCAGGTAGTATTTAACGGCATGCAATTTTCCGGAATGCAGGCTCAGTTGTATCGCTTTTTCCTCGATGGTACGTTTAGAAATGATGTTTTTCCGGTTTTCCGGGGTTGTTTGGTCGTTCACTACCTTTTGACAGCTTTGGCAGATAAACAGTACGTGAAATGGGTCTTTTTCCGGTATGGTACGGATAAGATCCGTGCTCCCACACCAGGGACATACTTGTACAGTGCTCATTAATGGTGGAACTTTTTATTAACTGCTGCATAAGTTAATAAAAGTTTTTTAGGATTCAGCAATAAATGCGGTAGAGGGGAGGTCGACGATGTTTGTCTGTTACTTCACCAATACTTCTCAGATGCCTGATGCATGGGTAAGCCATGCCTACCCCATGCACTATGAATACTGTTCTGATGCACTGCTGATGCACTTCCAATGCACTATCAATGCACTCCCCATGCACTATCTCTCCTTAAGGTTGCTTTTTCAGGTGTCCGGCAAATGCTTTTTTGAACTTCTCCAGTTTGGGTTTGATCACAAAGGTGCAATATGGCTGTGACCCGTTCTGGTTATAATAGTTCTGGTGATAATCTTCCGCCTCATAAAAAGTCGTGAGCGGCGCAATTTCCGTTACAATGGGTTTGTCGTACGCGCCGGATTCCTGCAGTTTCTTCTTATAAAAGGCTGCTTTCTCTTTCTGGTCCTCGTTATTGTAGAAGATCACGCTGCGGTACTGGGTACCTACGTCGTTGCCCTGCCTGTTCAGCTGGGTGGGGTCGTGACTCAGCCAGAAAGCCTGCAGCAGTTCTTCGTAGCTGATCTTTGACGTATCGTAGGTAACGCGGATTACTTCCGCATGGCCGGTAGTACCGGTACATACCTGCTCGTAGGTGGGGTTGGGTACATCACCGCCGGCATAGCCGGATTCTACTTTCGTTACACCGTCCAGGTATTGAAACTGAGCTTCTGTACACCAGAAGCAGCCGCCTCCAAAGGTAGCGGTAGCCGTTTTTCCATTGTTGGTTACTTCCATATCTCCGGGCACTTTGTCTTTTTTTTGCTGGGCACAGGCAGAAAACGCCATTGCAATCAGGCAAATGAATATTGAATATTTTCTCATAAAAATAAAAATTTCAAAGATGCAGCTTTTTTTATATGTCCGGAATGTAATGCTGTTAAGGGATTGCAGCCATTCCCGGCATCTTTAAAAGGCCTTTCCTTTCTATAATTTACGTAATATATGATGGAGGAGAGCGACAAGTTAAGTAACTTTAACATTCTTTTGCAGTTTCCAGGAACCCAGGAGCGCCCTGAAAACCGCCCAAAAGCATACGTCAGCAGCAGCAGGAACCGATAGTATAAGCCAGAATTGCCGGATAACGTTTGATAGCATAATGACAACAAAGATGAACAAGAATTAATAATTTTCCCGGATCAGCTTTCTCCGCCACCATGTTGGCAGCGCTTTTACGCGCACATGAACGTAAACCTTTTACGCAGACACGAACAATACCTGATTGTTGGTGCCTTCTTACTTTAAATAAATAACACTTGAAATATTTTCCTGAATCTGCGTTGATGCAGTTGGAATTCGACAAAGTACAGGCATTGCTGCAAGAGCATTGCAAAACAGAGCTCGGCAAGGAAATGGCCGCAGCGCTCCGCCTGCACACGCATATAGATTACGTAAAAACCGCCCTGCAACAGGCACATGAATATAAACAACTCACCCTGTTACAGGAAAATTTTCCGAACGATTTCATCCTGAACCTTAAAAGAGAACTCCGCCTGCTGTCTATTGAAGGCGCTGTACTAACCGGGGAACAGGCCATGCTGCTGCGTAAACTGGCAGAAAGCATGCATAGCATTGTCCGTTTCTTTGATCACGACCGCCGTACCCAGTACTCTGCGTTGTATGAAGTGATCAAAGAAACCCATTATGAGAAAAAGATCACTGCTACCATCGATGAAGTGCTGGACGAACTGGGACAGGTAAGGGACAACGCTTCCCCGGAACTGGCCCGCATCCGTATTTCGCTGTACCGCAAACGTACAGAGCTGCGCCGCGTGTTTGACCGTATCCTGCAAAAGCTGCAAAAGCTCAATTACCTGGCCGACCAGGAAGAGGCTTTCCTCAATGGACGCAGGGTAGTGGCTATTTACGCGGAGAATAAACGTATGGTAAAGGGGATTATTCATGGTGAATCCGATACGCGGAAGACTTCCTTCCTGGAACCGGAAGAAACCATTGAGCTGAATAATGATATCCAGTCGCTCGAAAGGGAAGAAGGACGCGAGGTATACCGCATTCTCAAAGCGATGACGGCCGCATTAAGCGGTTTTTCGTTTTTGCTGAACGGCTACCACGAAATCCTGGGTACTTTCGATTTTATCCGGGCAAAAGCCAAGCTGGCGCTGGATATGGACGCAAACTATCCCATGCTGCTGCCGCATGCACAGCTTAATCTTATACAGGCTTATCACCCGCTGCTGCTGCTTTATAACAGGAAAAACCAGAAGCCTACCATCCCGGTAAGCATCAACCTGGATAAAGATGCGCATATCCTGGTGATCAGCGGACCCAATGCCGGTGGTAAAACGGTGACCCTGAAAACCATCGGGCTTATTCAGCTGATGCTGCAATCGGGGCTGCTGGTGCCGGTACACCCGTCCTCCCAGATCGGGATCTTCAAACAACTGATGATCCATATCGGGGATACCCAGTCGCTGGAGTTTGAGCTGAGCACGTACAGTTCTCATCTCAAAAACATGAAATATTTCATGGAAAACGCCAACGGCAGAACGCTTTTCTTTATAGATGAACTGGGAAGCGGGTCGGATCCTAACCTGGGCGGTGCTTTTGCGGAAGTGATCATGGAGGAACTGGCCAAGAAACATGCGTACGGCATCGTTACCACGCACTATCTGAACCTGAAAGTGATGGCCAACAAGGTAAAGGGGATCGTTAACGGGGCCATGGGCTTCGATGAACAAACCCTGATGCCCATGTATAAGCTGATGGTGGGGAAGCCCGGCAGCTCGTATACCTTCTCTATTGCTGAAAGGATCGGGTTGCATCCGTCGCTGATTGCGCGCGCCAAGAAACTGGTGGATGAGGGGCATTTCCAGCTGGATAAGCTGCTGAACAAAGCCGAACAGGATCTGCAGAAAGTAGAAAGCAAAGAAAAGGAACTGCAGAAGTTATTGAAGGAAAACGAGCGCCTGAAGAAGGAATATGAAGTGCTGGCCGACAAAGAGCGTAAGCAGCAGCAATATGCTTTACTGAAGTTACAGAACCAGATCAAGGAAGATGACCTGCAGTATCTGAAGGATATGGAGCGGAAGCTGAAGCAGATCGTGATAGAGTGGAAACGTGCCGATGATAAGGAGAAAGTAATGAAGCAGGCAGAAATCCTGTTATTCCGCCGCCGTGAAAAGCAGCATACTGAACAACTTAATAAAAAAGTACAGGACAAATTTGAGGAGATCAAAGGCCAGATAGAGGTAGGCACCCAGGTGAAAATTGTTACCAACAGGCAGGTGGGCAAGGTATTGGAGATCCGGGATAAGCGTGCCATCGTAAAAATTGGCAATATTCCTATCAATGTGAAACTGAGCGATCTTGTGCTGGTGCAGGAAAAACCTGCCGAAAAGGTGGAGGAGGGGAAATGATATAACGGATGTCCGGAGGTGATATAGAGATTATCTATAGGCCGTATAGTTGGAGCAAGGTTATTTAATAAACTATCTTTACCGCGTCAAAATTCAAATCTTGGTTACCGTAAAATATTAAACCAATGGAAGTATTAGAACGTGTTGTAACACGCAATTCGGATGTACAGGTTTATAACTGTGATTACGCAGAAGGGGCCAACTTTTTCATGGGGGAGTGGAATGGTTATGAGTGCGCAGGTGATCTGAACATTCCGCATCGTCACAATGGATATAGTATAGATATATTGATCAAGGGCCGCATAACGCAGGTGATTGATTTTAAAAAATACGAGATGGAAGCGCCGGCGCTCATGCTGATGGAACCTAACCAGGTGCATCAGCATGAGATGGATCCTGATGCGGAGCTCATTAATCTTTACTTCACCAACGACTTCCTGGTGCCCGAAATGCAGGGAGTGGTGAGCTGCTGGCGCTGTGTATTCAGTTCCGGTATGGTTCCGCTGAACGAAGAGCAGCTGGAGGAAGTATTGTCTTATGCAGATTTGATCAGGAAAGAGTATAACAGCAACAAATTACGCAAGGATGCCATCATCCGTAACCTGTTGAACGCTTTTATTATAGCGTGCGGGCGTATTTCTGAACCTTCCGGTAACTGGATGAATGCAGAGAGTTCGCAATATAATATGGCGCGGCAGTTTAAGATGCTGGTAGATCAGCATTTTCATGAGAAAGCGCAGGTATCGGATTATGCAGAAATGTTGTACGTTTCACCGGGACATTTAAATGACACGGTGAAGGCATTGCTGGGAAGGAATGCTAAATTCATCATTGACGAGAAGCGGATTATGGAAGCAAAACGCCTGCTGTACTGGGGTGAGCACTCTATTAAGCAGATTGCTGCGCAGTTGAATTTTGAAGATGATGCCTATTTTAACCGTTTCTTTAAGAAGCATTCCGGATTCACGCCTGCATCATTTCAAAAGAGTATCCGTGAAAAGTACAATTAAACCCGTAATAATTTAAACGTGCGTTAACTTTAAATATCTATTTTTGCATTGTGTTTAAAATAATGATGTCGCCCGTGCATCATTCTAAATTTTGAAAACCGATGAGAATTTTTTAGCGGCCGACCGCAAACCTTCAATTTTCTTTTTTACAGTAGTAACAAATTGCTGTGCTCAAACGTATAATGTGCTGTAACATTATAGGTGTCTGAGTGTTGCGGGGCTACCTACCTGTATTTCACAACCCGATTGCTGTCACTGATATTGATTGCTGCGAAGCAAGGCTACCTTTTATTGGCCTTGATCGTACCGGGGAATTTTATTGTTAGTCGTTTAAAACAAAGTAGTATGAAACCATTTAAATCAACGTTTACAAATTTGCCGGCAGGCTTACTTTATAGCTTTTTTGTTCTTTCCGTATTGTCTGCCTGCAGCACATCGCAGGCAAAGAATGAGGCACCGCCACCAGCATCTTTACCTGTAATTAAAGCAGTTACATTACCTGCTACAACATTTCAGGATTTCCCTGCTTCGGTAGAAGGAACCCGTGATGTGGAAATAAGACCACAGGTAGATGGCTATTTAACGAATATTTCAGTAGATGAAGGCGCTTACGTTAGAAAAGGTCAAACACTTTTCACGATCGACAGCAGACCTTATGCAGAGCAACTCAACAATGCCACTGCAAATTTGCAAGCTGCAAAAGCGGCATTAGAGAATGCGCAAATCAATGTTGATAAATTGAAACCGCTGCTTAGTAATAATGTGGTATCGGATGTTCAATTAAAATCGGCCGAAGCAAGTTACAATTCAGCGAAAGCTAATGTTGCCCAGGCACAGGCCCAGGTAGAAGCCGCCCGTATCAATCTTGGGTTCACAAATATCAGCGCACCCAGCGATGGTTATGTAGGTAGTATTCCGTTTAAAACCGGAAGCCTTATTAGCAGAGGAATGACAGGCGCATTGACTACTATTTCTGAAGTAAAGGATATGCGTGTTTATTTTTCTTTGAGTGAAACCGATTTCCTCAAATTCAAGGAAAAATATCCAGGTAACAGTGTTGCTGAAAAAGTAAAAGGAATGCCACCGGTAGAATTAATCCTGGCAGATGGAAGTGTTTATCCTGAAAAAGGAAAAGTTGAAATAGTGGAAGGGCAGTTTGACAAAACTATTGGTGCAATTAGTTTACGTGCCAGCTTTCCTAATGCACAGGGAGTACTTAGAAGTGGTAGTACCGGTAAAGTAAGAGTACCTACTTTACATGCTTCTGCATTGGTAATTCCTCAGGAAGCCACGTTTGAATTGCAGGACAAAGTGTTTGTTTATACAGTGGCCGATAGTAATAAAATCGTTACAAAACCACTAACCATTTCTGGCAAAACGTCTAATTATTATTTTGTTACTGACGGCGTAAAGGTGGGAGATAAGATTGTATTATCTTCTCAATCTACCATGATGATGGGTGGTTTAAAAGATGGTGTTGTTATTCAGCCACAGATGGTATCTATAGATAGTCTGTTGAAAGCAAAGCCGCTGCTTTAAAATAGTTAAGCGTGAAAACACGCCAGTGTTAAGAACGTTTACACAAAACATTATTCAAATTGTGACGCAGGCAGTGTTGTTACACACACATGCACTGTTTGTGTTCGTGCGGACATACCGCAACCCATAATTGTTATTTATGTTAAAACGATTTATTGAAAGACCGGTGTTATCAACGGTTATTTCTATCATATTGGTTATACTGGGAGCGTTGTCTTTATTCTCCCTGCCTACGGCCTTATTCCCTGAGATTGCGCCACCATCGGTACAGGTTATTGCCAACTACCCTGGTGCCAACGGGGAGGTGATAGCCCGTACAGTTGCTACCCCCATAGAAGAATCGGTAAATGGTGTGGAGAACATGACGTACATGACCTCCAATTCCAACAACGATGGTAGCTACACCTTGACAGTTTATTTTAAACAAGGAACGGATCCTGATATTGCGGCGGTAAACGTACAAAACCGCGTATCTAAAGCTAATAGCCAGCTGCCTCCCGAAGTATTACAGGCCGGGCTTTCTACACAGAAAGTGCAGAGCAGCTTCCTGATGTTTGTGGCGATATATAGCGAGGATAGCGTTAAGTACAACGAACTGTTCTTAAATAACTATGCAAGAATTAATATCATCCCTCAGTTGCAACGTATACCAGGGGTGGCACAGGTACAGCCATTTGGTTCAAAAGATTATTCGATGCGTGTCTGGTTGAAACCCGATAGGCTTGTTGCTAATAATCTTTCTACAACAGAGGTGATGAATGCGATCAAAGATCAGAACGTAGAAGCTGCACCAGGGCGTTTGGGACAAAGTAGTAAAGAATCTTTCGAGTATATTATTAAGTACAAGGGAAAGTTGAACAAGCCTGAAGAGTATGAAAACATGGTGATTAAGGCAAATAACGATGGTTCTGTTCTTCGCCTTAAAGATTTGGCCCGGGTTGAACTTGGTGGTTATACTTATACTGCCTCGAATTTGCTTGACGGCAAACCGGCTACTGGTTTTGGTATTTTGCAAACACCGGGTTCCAATGCCAATGAAATTCTTACCGAACTGGAACGCCAGATCGGAGAATTTGATAAGGCGTTACCCGATGGTATGAAGTTTAAGATCATGTACAACTCGAAGGAGTTTTTGGATGCATCTATCGACCAGGTAAAAGAAACACTGATCATTGCATTCATCCTGGTGGCCATTGTGGTTTTCATTTTCCTGCAAGATCTGCGCTCTACATTGATCCCGGTAATTGCTGTTCCTGTTTCGATTATAGGTACCTTCTTCTTCTTACAATTATTTGGCTTTAGTATTAACCTGCTTACATTGTTCGCACTGGTACTGGCTATTGGTATTGTAGTGGATGATGCGATTGTGGTTGTGGAGGCCGTACACTCAACGATGGAACGTGAGCATTTACCGGCAAGAGAGGCAACAGTTAAAACGATGAGTGAGATATCCGGTGCGATTGTTTCGATCACATTGGTAATGGCAGCAGTGTTTGTACCAGTGAGCTTTGTGCAAGGTCCTGCAGGCGTATTCTATAAACAATTCGCCTTTACACTGGCCATTGCTATCGTTATTTCTGCGGTGAATGCGTTAACGCTAAGTCCGGCGTTGTGTGCATTATTCTTAAAGAATCAGCATATAGGCGAAGGTGGAGAGAAAAAAGGTTTTGGTGCCCGCTTTTTCGATGCGTTTAATACCGCTTTTAATGCAATGACGGCAAGATATATACGGAGCATCAAATTCCTGCTGAGGAACAGATGGGTGGCCATTACCGGATTATTGCTTGTGGTGGTTGCTACAGTTTTGCTGATTAAAACAACACCTACCGGGTTTATTCCGGATGAGGATCAGGGGTTTGTAGTTGGTATTACCCAAACACCTCCCGGTAGTTCACTTAGCAGAACGGAGAATGCAACGAGCCAGATCAGTAAAATTACGATGCAAGATGCGGGTGTGAGCGATGTATGGGCTGCAAATGGGATGAACTTCGTAACAAATGCGAACGCTTCCCCTAATGCTGCGATATTTGTACGGTTAAAAGATCGTAAGGAGAGAGGTGCTGTAAAAGACCCGACTGCTATTGCTGGCGGTTTGTTAGGCAAATCAATGCAAGTACATGATGCCCTGACTTTCTTTGTTGGTTTTCCAACAATACAGGGTTTTGGTAATGTGAGCGGGGTAGAAATGATGTTGCAGGACAGAACAAACGGATCGCTGGAGAAATTAGCAGGAACGGCATGGGGTTTTATTGGTGCGTTAAGTCAGCGGCCGGAAGTGGCAAGTGCGTTCACTACTTTTAATACGGGGAATCCACAATACACCATTGATATAGATGATATAAAAGTGAAACAATTGGGTGTATCTGTTGGTGATTTGTTGAATACGCTGCAAACGTATTATGGTAGTAGCTTCGTTTCAGACTTTAACCGTTTCGGGAAATATAGCCGCGTAATGGCGCAGGCCGATGTTTCATACCGGATGGATAAAAGTTCGTTGGATGCTATTTATGTAAAGAACAACCTGGGTACGATGGTACCGGTAAGTACAGTGGCCAAATTCACACGTGTATATGGCCCGGAAACAGTTACACGAAACAACCTGTATAGTGCTGTTACCATTAATGCTACACCCAAACCAGGTTATAGTACCGGTGATGTAATTAAAGCCATTGGAGAAGTATCGAAAAAGGCATTGCCACAAGGATATGCCTATGAGTTTACGGGTATTACGAGGGAAGAGATAAGAGCCGGGAACCAAACTGCGTTCGTGTTTTTATTGAGTGTATTGTTCGTATTCTTCCTGCTGGCTGCACAGTATGAAAGCTATATCCTGCCACTGGCAGTAATCCTTACTGTACCTACGGGTATATTAGGTGTATATAGTTTCATTGGCTTTAGCGGCATAGAGGGCAATATCTACGTACAAATAGGTATGATCATGCTGATTGGATTATTGGCAAAAAATGCGATCCTGATTGTGGAGTTTGCCCTACAACGGCGAAGGGCGGGTTATGAGCTTGTTGAGGCGGCGTTGGAAGCAGCACAGCTTCGTCTTCGTCCAATATTGATGACTTCCTTTGCCTTTATTGTTGGTATGTTGCCATTAATCTTTACACAAGGTGCATCTGCCAAAGGCAATCATTCGATCGGTTGGAGTACTGTAGGTGGCATGCTTACCGGGGTGGTCCTGGGGGTATTCATCATACCTGTGCTGTTTGTAATTTTCCAGTTCCTGCAAGAGAAAATCAGCCGCAAGCCGATAGTGGCAGTGGAAGCAGAACATCAGGCAAAGCTGGTTCATTAATAGCGGCAGAAAAATATATTATCAGATTCAGAAAAAAGACAAATGAAAACAAGATATAGCTCATTTTACTTTTTGTTGTTCTCCTTAGTTGTAGGGTTAGCAGCATGCCGGGTAGGCCGCAATTACGAGCGGCCCCCGGTGGCGCTGCCGCAGCAGTTCAATAATGACACTGCGCCTTCAGACACCAGCAGCATAGCAGAAATAGAATGGAAAAAGTTTTTTACAGATGCCACCTTACAGCAGTTGATCAGCCAGGCCCTTACCGGCAACTATGATCTGCAGCTGGCGGTGAAAAGAGTGGAAACGGCGCAGGCTTACCTGAAACAGGCTAAAGTGGCCTGGTTGCCGGCTTTTACAGCTACCGCATCGGGCAGTACCAACTTCCCTTCCAAGAATAGTTTCAATGGATTGAACCTTGCTGTTAATAACCTCGGCGACCATATCGAAGATTTTAATATCGGTGTGGGCATGTCGTGGGAAATTGATATCTGGGGTAAGATAAAACGTCAGAAAGAAGCCGCACTGGCTACCTATCTGCAGTCGTACGAAGGCGAGCGCGCCGTGCAAACCGGGCTGGTGGCAGCTATTGCCAACAGTTACTTCAACCTGCTGATGCTGGACAACCAGCTCAGTGTGGCCCGCAGAAACCTGGCGCTCAGCGATACCATCGTAAAGATGATCCGTTTGCAGAAAGCCGCCGGTGATGTAACAGAGCTGGGTGTGCAACAGGCTATTTCGCAGCAACAAACTGCGGAACTGCTGATCCCACAGCTGGAACAGGGTATTGCCATCCAGGAAAATGCGTTGCGCATTTTAACCGGTGAGCTACCGTCAACGATTACACGTAGCAGCAAACTGAGCGACTTCCAGGTATTGGACTCATTGCCGGCAGGTATTCCTGCGGCCATGATTAGCCGCCGCCCGGATGTACGCGCCAGCGAAATGGGACTGGTAGCTGCCAATGCACAGGTAGGCGTAGCGCAGGGTAGTATGTATCCTACGCTCACTATTACCGGCAGTGGCGGATTAAATGCCTTCAAAGCCAGCACCTGGTTTAATCTTCCTGCCTCCCTGTTTGGTACAGTAGCGGGAAGTGTGGCACAGCCCATCTTCCAGCGCCGCCAGTTAAAAACACAACTGGAAGTAGCTAAAATTCAACGTGAACAAGCGGTGATCCAGTTTAAGCAATCTGCTCTTACAGCAGTAGGAGAGGTAAGTGATGCGTTGGTAAAGCTGGACAAAGTAAAGGTGCAGCAGGAAATTGCTGTTCGCCAGGTAAATACTTCGCAACTGGCAGTACAACAGGCCCAGCTGCTGTTCCGCAGCGGTATGGCTAACTACCTCGAAGTAATTACTGCCCAATCACGTTCCCTGCAGGCCGAACTGGCCCAGGCCGATATAGACCGCCAGCGCCTCAATGCGATGGTAGACCTGTACCGTTCTTTGGGCGGCGGTTGGAAATAGCCACTGCAAATGACGGATCAAAGCGAAAGACCATCAGCTGAGTTTTTGAATCACTACCCGAAACAGATCGCTTAGGTCCGTCATTTTTATCATACCATCCCGGTTTACGCGTTGTAAACCGGGATTTTTATTTCCGGAAGGCTTGCTGCTGGCGGGTTTAAAAAATAATAGCCGAATTTTTTTTTATTTTCAATTTCTTTTATACTTTTGCGTCCCTGGAGAGTTGGCAGAGCGGTCGATTGCGGCAGTCTTGAAAACTGTTGACTGTAACAGGTCCCGGGGTTCGAATCCCTGACTCTCCGCAAAAAGCGACACAAAATTCAATAATGGATTTTGTGTCGCTTTTTCATTTTAAGATGAGGTAGCGGGTGTTTGCGATTTGAAAGGTATGTTCGATAGTGTGTAAGGGATTCGAACCCCGATTAATTTATTTCTTATCAATAATCTAAAGATTTGCACTTGCAAAAGAGCAAACGATATTGTAAAATGAACTGTGTTCCTACAGTTGTTTACTGGTTACCACTTTATAATAATAATTTGGATGCAGCGATACCGGACTCAGATGACGTTGGATAAAAAAAAGGAAACTGCAAAGTAATGTTGGAGGCTTCGAACGATTTACCCTTAATTCCTTCAACAACCAGATCATCCGTGATATACGATACCAGGATTGTGAATCTGGAACCGGGATGAATAATTTACCATCCTTTTCATTACGGACTGGATAATATTTAAAAAGGCTATTTTCGGTCAATCGTTTTGCACGGATTATAAAAAAAATGAGACCAACGCTTCCCTTTTACACGGAAATTAATGATTTTCTGGCCTCGATTCCCTGGCCAGGCAGAACAGAGAACCCTGATTTCTATTGTCTGAGGTTATGTCCTCTGGAAGAGCCGCAGGTGTCGGTATACCGGCCGCCCTTCAAGCGCGCCTTTTACTTTTTTGCGCTGCTGTTCAATTCAGGAAAGGTGAATGTCAGTTATGGTGAAGAGGAGGTTGAAAATCCGGATTCCTATTTGGTGTTTCATTCGCCAAACCTGGTCTATAGTTTCGCGCACAATAATGCACTGAAAGGCTATATTATCTATTTTAAGCCCGAGGCATTCTCTTTTTTCCGGCCAGGGTTCCACCAGCAGTTTACACTCTTTGACCAGTTCCGCACAAACCTGTTCAGGTTCGATCATGCTACCTTTAGTCAACTAGCCCCGCATTTTGAAGCTGTTTTTTCTGCTTACGAACAATCTGTCAGAGACAAACACCTGGAAGCGCGGCTGAAACTACTGGGTCTGCTGTGCCATCTGGAGGGATTTGCACTGGAAAGGAACCAAAAGGTGCTGCCCACTGGCAGGCAACAGCTATTGATGCGGGACTTTATCCAGCTGATCGAAAGCAACTATATCCATAAACGAAGCGTCAAAGAGTATGCGGACTTGCTTTCAGTCACGGCCAATTACCTTTCCCAATGTGTTAAACAAGCTTCGGGGCGCAATGCGCTGAGTTTTATTACAGAACGTGTGGCCGCTGAGGCCAGATCTCTTGTCCGGTACACCGATATGGAGATCTCCAGGATCGCTTACCAGCTGGAGTTTTCTGACCCGACCAGTTTTGGTAAGTTCTTTAAGAAACACACCGGACTTTCTCCTTCAGCTTTCCGCAGGCAGCACAGGTAATTAAATTGACCAGTAAATCCAAGATTTGAATCGATATTTTTTGTTCAAATCTGCCTTTATTTGCGCTATCAAATTTTAATCTTATGCCGAGTAAAGTATTTATTAATCTGCCTGTGAAGGACTTGGGCAGATCTCAGGAGTTTTTCACAAACCTGGGTTTTCTATTCAATCCACAGTTCAGCGATGATAAGGCTGGTTGCATGGTGGTCACTGACAGCATTTTTGTGATGTTGCTTACCGAAAGCTATTTTAAAACCTTTATCGATACTGGTCTCTGTGATGCCAATCTGCAGACTGAGGTGCTGATCGCATTGGATGTAAACTCAGTGGATGAGGTAAAGGAATTTGTCAGCAAGGCCCAGTCTTTAGGCGGCAGGATTTACGCTGAGCCCAAAGACCACGGTTTTATGTACCAGCATAGTTTTGCCGATTTGGACGGTCACAAATGGGAATTAGTATATATGGACATGAATCAGTTCGGCCAGTCTTAAACATTTAGATATGGATAACATGAAATACGATCCGGCCATAGATGTTTATATCGCAAAGGCGGAAAATTTTGCCAGGCCTATCCTTGAACACTGGCGCAGGCTCATTCATGAAAACTGCCCGGATGTGGAAGAGGCTATCAAATGGGGCATTCCCCATTTTGATTATAAGGGAGATCATATGTGCGTGATGGCCGCACATAAGGCTCACTGCTCTTTTACCTTTTTAAAAGGTGAACTAATGGACGATCCGCGTTTGAAAGCGGCGAAAGACCTCAAGCCAGTCAAGCGGCTGCTGGGCAAGATAACCAGGTTCAGCGAACTGCTTCCTGATCCGGAATTTATCGCGATGATTAAACAAGCGGTACAGCTGAACGAAAAGGGCGTAAAGATCCAAAGGGAAAAACCGTTAGCAGAAAAGCCCAGGGTATTGGAAACGCCCGGCTATTTCCATGATGCGCTGGAAGGCAGCCCAAAGGCTAAACAGGTCTTTGAAAGCAAGTCAAATTCGTTCCGTAAGGAATACATCATCTGGATAAGTGATGCTAAGACCGATCAGACCCGGCAAAAAAGGATAGATGAAGCCCTGGAATGGATAGCTGATGGCAAGGGCCGGTTCTGGAAGCATCAGAAATAAACCCATTGGGTTCCACCTTTTTTGCATACAACATTCTCCCTGTAATTTCAGATATCACGGGCTTTCGGGGAAATCTGACTGCTATCCTACTTATTTCTTACAATTCTCACAGCCATATATGGTTTTCCCGGTAACCCGATTAAGCTGTGTCCTGAAAATTTCTTTTCCAATGGTGTGATGGTCATATTCCATGTGTCAATCACTTCAACATTGTAGGATGCGTCTGCAGGAAGATCAATAACAATGCTTCGCGGTTGTGCATCATTCAAATACCCCAAATAGTATTCATGTTCAATGCCGACGCATGAAAATGGTGCCCACGTAAATAAAGGAATGGGTTTTAATTCCTCGGGGGCCGCTTCAATAATCTGGCGGAGGAACTTGATCCGCTGGGGGCTTTTTCCTATCATCACACCACCTTTCGACCACCATAAAATATCGGATGATTCACCAGGAAGCCGGATAGGATCTTCAGTAACATAAGTTTCTCCATGTCCTACAAATCCTCCATTGGTGAAACCTCTCCAAAACTTTTCAGTCATGGATGGAGCAGTTAAATTACCCCACGACCACGGTATGTTTCCTTCATATCTGCATTCATCAAAAATAACAGGCTTTTTATACTTTGTCCTGTACTCTTTTGCCTTATAAGTGTTTTCTTCCTGAATGCTTACATGCGTAATGTAGGGATTGGTATGATCATAGAACTGAACACCATTATGAATACTAAGGAGGTGGTGAAACTTATCTTTGGTAGCGAATTGCTCAATATAATAGTCCCAGTCACTCATTTTCTTATTCTGCATAAAATCATACTCGTTGGCCATGCTCCACCAAACATTCTTGAAAGCTGCGAATCGTGCAATGATGTAATTGATATAAAGGTCTTCGGTTGCTCTGTCGAGCGAACTAAATCCCCAACGGTCGTAAGGATGGAAAACAATAAGGTCTGCTTCAATGCCTAGTGAATCGAGCTGCTTTATTCTTTCTTCGATGTTCCTGAAAAAGGCAGGGTTTAATTTGTTATAGTTCCAGTTTTTTAGCGGTGATCCCTCAAAGGGATAATACACAGGTTCATTATTGTTCCAGTCATAGCTCTTTGGAAAAATGCACATGCGCATTTTATTAAAATACCCCTTCGATAATGTTTGGAGCGTTACTTCGGCCAAACTATCACCCTGGTGTACCCAGCCGTAGCAGGTGGTTCCAAACGAATAATGCGGGGTACCGTCGGCATATGCAAAATAGAAACTGTCTTTTACTGCTACAGGACCATGATTATCTTTTTGCGCAGGGGTACATACAAAGCTTCCTTTTTTATTAGTGAGGTTTTTGACATTGCTTAAAGTTACATAGTTCCATTTTCCTTCGTTTGGAGGCATGAACCTGATTTTATAAATGCCATCGCCGTCGTAAAAACCTGGAACAGAAATAGTATCCTTGTTCTTAATAAATCTGCCTGTTAGGTTCACATCTGTAAATGGATTTCCTTCAGTTGACCCATTAAGTGTTAATTCAAAGACTTTCCATTTTTCAGTAGTATGCTGCGCATAAAGTGAGCAATTGCAAATAAGCAGCAAGAAAAAAATATTTTGAATTTTCATACGTGTAATTTTAGTGTCATTGAAAAAAGTACCCTACACGGTGCCAGTTGGATAAGTGCCGATATTTCAATTAAAAATGTAAATTTAGCATCGACATACGAAAAATCAACAAATGTACGCCGCCGGAATTCAAAAAAAGAATACCATTAACAACGCAAACCAAGATGGAAATGCCGCTGAACGCGCGTGAGCGATTGTCAATAGTTCCCCCCTTCGATATTGCGATATCAGAAAGTGCTTCTATGGTAGTTGAAATCATGTTATCAATGTTTATCACAGCATTTTTAAAAAAAGCAGCTTAAATGAATAATTTTAAGGTAAAAATTAGCTATCTGGCACTAAGCGCATGCCTGTCCTTAATAACCGGACAGGCATTTGCACAGTCGACCGTTCAGCCACTTCCATACATCCTGGACATGGTGCATAATAATCCCGGAGAAGCACCTTATGTAACAAAGTATAATGATCCGGTTTACATGAAATCGCAGGGTTTTAATGGAATGGTAACCCATTGGTTTGTTAATTGCGCCATCACTTACGATAACTATGAAAAAGGCATTGTCCCTGAAAATAGTAAAGAGCGGGAATGGATTATGGCGAAAGCAGCGGATATCGATAAAAAGCTGATGGCCTGTAAGAAGGCCGGTATGTGTGTGTATCCATTTACCGATTTCATTGTTTTTCCAAAGTCTTTATGGGGAAAATATGGTAATGAAATAACAGGTAAAGGCAAGGTAGCCGGTACCGGAGGCATGGACGAACGATCAAGAAAGCCCGATATGCAAAGCAAAAGGACCCAGGATATGCTTCGTGCACAAATAGCCGGCATATTTGAGCGGTTTCCTCAACTGGACGGTTTAACGCTTCGCTTTGGCGAAACATATTTGCAGGATGCCCCCTACCATATGGGAGGAGGGCCTATACGTGACGGTAAGAGCGGTATAGAAGATCATGTGACGCTGATAAACCTTTTACGGGATGAGATATGTGTAAAGCGCAACAAGAAGCTGTTTTATCGTACCTGGGATTTTGGATATAATTTCCATAACAACCCCGATTATTATCTGGCTGTTACCAATCAAATAAAACCGCATCCAAATTTAATTTTCGTCATTAAATATCAGCAAGACGATTTTCACCGGATGACACCATTTAATCCCACCCTCGCTATCGGTAACCATACGCAAATAGTGGAGGCACAATCAAGGATGGAAGCTTACGGAAAAGGTGCGCATCCCTATTATACGGCAAAAGGCGTAATAGATGGCTGGCCGGAGACGAAATACGAAATTATTTTCGGGCGACATGAATTCAACGGAAAACTGAACGATCCTGACAACCCGCGGGGAATAAAAGATATCTTAAGTAAAGGATTATTAAAAGGAGTGATGACATGGTCAAATGGAGGCGGATGGGACGGACCGTATATCATTAATGAATTATGGACAGATTTGAATACATACGTCCTTTCGCAATACGCACAGCATCCCGAAAAGTCCGAAGAAACAATTTTTTATGAGTTTGCACGCAAGCTTGGATTAACTGGTTATGAAGCCGATCTGTTCAGGCAATTAAATCTATTGACTATAGAGGGCGTTCGGAAAGGACAATTGAACAGTTATACCGCTAATGACGTTTGGTGGAGTCGTGATCAATATTTTTCAGCGGCAGAAAACAAAGATATAGTTAGTGAAATCATTAGCAAAAGAAAAGAAAGAGAAGTATTGGCTGAAAAAGCGGAAGCTTCAGCCATATGGAGACAGATCGAAGCGTTGTCGAAACAAATTCATGTAAACAATGCAGCAGATCAGGAATCTATTGAAGTGTCATGCACTTATGGCCGGATAAAATATGAACTGATTGAGCAAATGTGGATATTGATGATTGAAAACGGCATGGCAGAACGGAACGGCAGTTTCAATATAATGGTGATTAAGCAGGCCATTAACCGTTACGATCTTTTATGGTCGGAATGGAAGGCTTTAAAATTATCCAGTAAATATTGTGCTACCCTTTATACCGATTTGGCTTTTAGAAATCAACGAAACGGAAGCATAGGAGAGCTGGTTGACAGTTTAAGAAAGATTTGATGACGATCGCCATATCTTTGTTTTAGCTGCTACAGTAAAGCGTTTCGCTCTATCTTTACCTAAGATAGGCCGCATATCGGGATTCAGGCTACACATTTGACCCTTTAGGCTAAGCTATGACCAATGCCTTTGGCGACCTTTGTACAATGGAAAACAATATTAAAGGAAAAGTAGTCGCTATAACAGGCGCCAGCAGCGGAATTGGTGAAGCAACAGCAATTATGCTGGCAGCGCAGGGTGCAAAAGTAGTTTTAGGCGCCCGTCGTAAAGATCGATTAGAAGATTTGGTTGGGCGGATCAAAGCGGCAGGTGGCGAAGCTGTCTATTCGGTGACTGATATCAAACACCGCGATGATTTAGTGCAATTGGTTCATGTAGCCAGTGTAACTTTCGGACGTTTGGATGTGATTGTGAATAACGCTGGAATTGCCCGTCTGTCGAGGGTCGACGATGTCCAGGTCAGCGATTGGGAGGAAATGATTGATGTCAATCTCAAAGGAACCCTGTATGGTATCGCAGCTGCCTTGCCGATTTTTTTAAAACAAGGTTTTGGTCATATCATCAATATCATATCAACTTCCGGTATAAAAATTGTGCCCCTGCAGGGTGTGTACGCCGGTACCAAGAATGCAGTGCGTACTATCACCGAGGCCCTGCGCCAGGAGTCAAATGGGCTATACCGTGTAACCGGGATCTCACCTGGTTTTGTTAATACAGAACTGACAGATCATATCAAAGACGAAGCAGCCAGATTAGCTGTTAAGGAAAAGGCAGCACAAATCGCGATCACTCCTGATGCAATAGCAGCTGCGGTGATCTACGCCATTAGTCAGCCGGGTAATGTGGAGGTGGGAGATATTGTTGTCCGGCCAAGTGTACAGGATTAAAACTTAATTTAGCATGAATCATGAAACCTGCACAGCAACCCATTGTATTTAAAAGCATTTCTGAATTGATGAGGGGAATGGGTATGCCCAAACCCCTGCATCCTTTGGTGGCTGTAGTCAATTACGATGCTACCAGGATCAGCCGTGAAAACGCAGGAAGAAGTTTTTTGATCGACTTTTATAAGATCTCCTTTAAACAAAATTTCAGAGGTCAGGTTAAATACGGGCAGGGCTATTATGACTTTGAAGAAGGCGGCCTGGCTTTTTTAGCGCCCAATCAACTGGTTACTATGACTGGCGATGAAAGCAGCTACGAGGGCTATACGCTGTATTTTCATGCTGATCTTATCCGCAATTATCCATTAGGCAAAAACATGGATCAATATGGTTTCTTCGCTTACGCAGTAAATGAAGCCTTGTTTCTTTCTGATAAAGAGAAGAAAGTAATTGGTACCCTGTTTGAAAGTATTGCCACCGAACTGGATAATAATACTGACGCTTTTAGCCAGGACGTGTTGGTTTCACAGATTGAATTGCTGCTTAATTACAGTAACCGGTTTTATAACCGTCAGTTCCTTACCCGGAAAGCTGTCAATAATGACCTGATCAGTCAAATGAATAGCTTCCTGGCTATTCGCTTCACAGACCACATAGATGGAATACCTACTGTCCAGGAGGTTGCCCGGCATCTCAACGTTTCGCCCAGATATCTGACGGATATGCTCAAAACACTAACAGGGCAAAGCACACAGCAGCATATTCATGACCGGTTAATAGAAAGGGCTAAGGTGATGCTGACAACTACCCGTATGAATATTGCCGAAATCGCCTACCAATTGGGTTTTGAACACCCACAATCCTTCAATAAATTATTTAAACGAAATACTGCTCTTTCACCAAACAAGTTCAGGCAATCTTTCAATTAGCAAAGAAAATCCCTGCTTCATCCGGAAGCAGGGATTTGAAAGCAACTTAAAAACCATACATACCACCCGAAACAGAAATCTGCTCTCCCGTAATCCAGGCTGCATCGTCTGACGCAAGAAATACGGCGGCTTTCGCAATATCTTCAGGCTGGCCTCTACGGCCAAGCGGCGTATTGGCAATAAACATTGTTTCATACTCACTGCCAGTCGTGACGCCGGCGCTACGTGCTCCTTCCGTTTCCGTAGCGCCCGGCAAAATGGAATTGATACGGATGTTTTTTGCGCCCAGTTCTTTCGACAAGGAAATCGTTATGGCATCTAATGCCGCTTTGGTTGCAGAGTACAACGAGGCTGCAGGAAGCGGCATTTTGCTGGCGCCCGAACTGATGTTGATGATATTGCCGCCTTTACCGCTAAACAGTTTCAAAGATGCCTGGATAGTAAGTATAGCTCCCAAAACGTTGGTGTTGAAATGCTGATGAAAGCTTTCCGCTGATACCAGTTCAATAGGCGTGTATCCTTGAAAGGCCGCGTTGTTTACCAAAATGTCCAACGCGCCGAAAGCCTTTTTTGTTTCTTCAAACAGCCTGGTTACATCCGCTTCTTTCGATACATCGGCCTGTACTGAAATGGCGATGCCTCCATTGTCAGTTATCTCCTTAACCACGCTATCTGCGCCTTCTTTACTTGTGGCATAATTCACAACTACCTTTGCGCCTTCTGCCGCAAAATATTTGGCAATAGATGCGCCTATTCCTTTTGAAGCACCTGTAACCACCGCTATTTTGTTCTTTAACCTACTCATTGTTTCTTTTTTTTAATGCTTGAGTAACAAAGGTAGGACTGGTAAGTTATTATTAGTAACTTCGTGCTGAAAAGTAACAGTAACATAGATGTAACAAAGTAACATTATGGGGTGTAAAATAGAAGAGTTCCAACAGGAACAAAAGAAAAGAATGAAAGCTGTTCAGGATTCAATGGACGTGCTGAATGGGAAATGGAAGATTGCTATCATCTCTTCTATTTGCTGTTACGGCAAAAGACGGTTTTCAGATATTTTGAATGATGTAGAAGGAATTTCCAACAGGATGTTGAGCAAAGAGTTAAAGGAATTAGAAGTAAACCAGTTGGTAAAGCGAACCGTTTTAGATACCCAACCCATAACGGTTCAATATGAGCTTACGGAACACGGTGATACGCTACAAACCATCATCAGCAATCTGACAGATTGGGGCATTGTACACCGGAAGAAAATTGTCGGGAAATAATAAATTCAATCCACTGAAATAATCATTTTGTATAATCTGTCGCTGGTTGCCAGGGACGATCTTTATATATGTAGTTATTTTTTTATTGTATAAGTGACACTTAAATTAATTAATAAGTGAATACATTGCTAAAAATGCTGCCGGGCTGGTTATATGTCGACCAGCATTGAGTTTTACGGTGGATGGCAATATGATTTCCGGGACAGTTATTAATAATATAAAGTTTAATTAGCACTAAATTCATAAATTAGCTGATCATTAAACAAGTGGGTGCGGGAATATTTCCATTAAAAGTTCAGGCGTTTACAGCATAACAGATCGTGTAACCAGGATTTACACTTTGACCAAAATCAACGAAGAAACACTGTCAGTGAAACATACATTTTAGAAATTTATTAGTTTCGTACTTATCTGTTACGGGCGCCTTAGTCGGTTTGACGCGAACATCGCCGAATGATTTAAACCTACATAGTAGAGAAATGCCAACCAGAATCTACAAAGAATTAACTGATTTGCGTCTCGCTGCCCTGTTGTCAAAGGGTGACGAGGGGGCCTATACCGAAATTTTTGAGCGTTATTCGATGATGCTGGTGGCGCACGCCTATAAACTATTGGCTGATCATGACGCCGCTAATGATGTGGTACAGGATGTATTGTTTAACCTGTGGCAGAAAAGGGAAAGCCTGAACCTGACTGTCTCATTGGGTGCTTACCTCTATACCGCTACCCGCAACAGGATATTTAATCAGAAGTCGCACCAGAAAATTGTAGAGCGCTATGCCGATGCTATCGTTGCCTGTATGGAGGGCACACATACCGATTCAGATGATAGAATATATGAAAAGGAGCTGTCGGCATTGATTGAAAAGGAGATCAGGGCCCTGCCCGAAAAAATGCGGGAAGTGTTTATCCTATACAAGATAGAAGACTTGAGCTATAAAGAAATTGCCGACCGGTTGGGCATTACAGACCGTACTGCCCGACAACAGGTGTACAATGCCTTAAAGGTTTTAAAGTCCAAAATCAATACTTACCTGTCCATCTTTCCCCCTTTCCCGTTCCCCTTCCTGTGATCTTTTTAGACTTGATGCCACCATTGCAGGTCCTAAGAAAAAGTTTTTTTTAGAATGATCTATGTCAAAGTGCCTACACAGCTGTCATTTATAATAGGGGGCAAATCCCTTTATCAAATACCGTGAATAAAAAGAAGGCAAAAGCATTCCTGGACAAATATGAAAAAGGTGAACTAAGTGCTGAGGAACAGTTGCGTCTGAACCAATGGTACCTCTCTGCCTCGGCAGCATCTAAAGATTCCCTTAGTGATGAACAGTTAAAGGAAAGTTATGATTTTTTAAAAGCAAGGCTTCCGCTTAAATCATATACAAAAACGAGAAGGATCTGGCCGCGTATTACTGCTGTTGCCGCGGCTATCGGGGGAATATTAATTGGTGTTTGGTTCTTTAACAGCCATACCGCCCTCCGGGAACAAGTTCAGAATGAAACGAGGTATAGAAACGACATTGCCCCGGGAAAAGCTACTGCAACATTAACATTTGCTAACGGTAAAGCCATTACGCTCAGTAGTTCCAAAACGGGAATTGTTGTTGGGGATAGTTTGACCTATAACGATCATACGGCTGTTGCCCCGGGAGCAGACCCGTCCTCCCGGGCGAATGCAGCAGATCTCCGGTCGTTGCGCGCTGTTGAGATGACACTGAGCACTCCCCGTGGTGGCACCTACCAGGTCACTTTATCTGACGGGACTAAAGTATGGCTTAATGCTGCTTCGGGTTTAACTTATACCGGAAACCTGAATGAACTGCGGCAACGCAGGGTTAAACTGGAAGGTGAAGCCTATTTTGAAGTGGCCAAGGATAAAGCGCGCCCCTTCATCGTTGAAAGCAGGGGGCAGGAACTTGAAGTGCTGGGTACCCATTTTAACATCAAAGCCTACAAAGATGAGCCAACGGTAGAAACTACTTTACTGGAAGGCAGCGTTGACATTTATGCCACCGAAGCACATCATGCGCAGAAAACTTCATCACGCTATAGGTTAAAGCCAAACCAGTATGCCGTTTTAAACAACGACAAAATGAAAATCACGGACGTAGATCCGGAAGCCATGGTGGCCTGGAAAAGTGGTTACTTTCAATTTAATCATGAGAGTATTCAAAGTATCATGCAGAAATTATCACGATGGTATGATATAGAGGTATCATATGAGTCGGGGTTGCCAGAGGAGAAATTTACCGGACGGATCTCCCGGTCCAAGCATATAAACCAGGTACTCCAATTAATGGAGGCTGGGCAATCAATCAAATTTAAAGTAGAAGGAAGGAGGGTAATCGTTATCAGATAAGAATAGCTGCATAAGGGTCTCATTGGCCCGGAATAAAACAGGTACCGGTTTGAAACGGTACCTGCTTAAAGTTGGTCTACCAAAATCAAATTTTATATCAATTCATCGCTTTTTGTCTTTAGCCATCTCGAAAATGAAAAAGACAAATGCAAAAACCAACCAAACAAATGTACAGTTTTTACAACCAAAAACTATGGGCTCCTCCGTGCCTTGTGCGTAAATTATTCCTGACTATGAGGCTAACCACCGTCATATTATTTGTGGCCATTTTGCAGGTAAGCGCAAGTTCGTATGCGCAAAGCATCACTTTGTCTGAAAGGAATACCACGCTAGAAGCCGTGTTCAACAAAATCAGCACGCAAAGTGGCTATGATTTTTTCGTTTCGGACGCCATGCTTAAGAAAGCAAAACCTGTTAGTATTGATATCAGGAATGCTGCGCTGAGAGCAGTGCTGGAGAAGTTACAGGAAAACCAGCCTTTTGAATTTGTGATTGAAGACAAGTCGGTATTGATTAAGGAAAAATCACCTTCGTTCATTGATAAGCTGATAACTGCCGCTAAGGAGATTGATGTGAAGGGGCAGGTGCTCGGCGAAAAAGGAGAGGCGCTTATCGGTGCTGTCATCCGGTTAAAAGGAACAACGAGGGTTGCTGTGGCCAATGAAAAAGGCGAATTCTATTTTCCCAAAGTGGATGAAAATGCGATACTGTTAATTACCTACCTGGGATACAAGGAGAAAGAAGTGAAGGCGGGCGCTGCATCGGCCGTTATAACAATGGAACGGACTACCAGTAAGCTTGATGAAGTCAATGTTATCATCAATACCGGTTATCAGAAAATCAAGCGTGATCAGTTAACCGGCGCGGCCTCCACGGTAAGCGAGGCGGATTACCATCAGCGGGAAGCCATTACGGGCAACTTCCTGGAAAGCCTGGAGGGAAAGGTTCCAGGGCTTGTTTACAACGGGCAAACAGGTGAGTTGACCATTCGCGGGGTGTCTACCTTTGACGCGGTTAAACAGCCGCTAATTGTGCTGGACGGCTTTCCTACGGAAATAGACCTGAGAACAATTAACCCGAACGATATCATTTCCGTTTCTGTATTGCGGGATGCCGCGGCGGCATCTATTTATGGGGCAAGGGCTTCTAACGGGGTGATCATTGTAGAAACAAGGCGTGGAAAATCCGGCAAGCCAACGTTTAGCTTCAACAGCTCGTTGGCCATCCAGGCCAAACCTGATTTTAGTTACCTGAAGTATATCCATGCAGATGAGTTTGTTCAGTTGCAGCGTGAAAATTTTTATATCTCAAAGCCTTCCCGCTTTCTTTATGACTATGGATATTTCAAAATGAATCCTGCGGAGGAGATCCTGTTTAAGGGACCCGGAGCGGACGTAACCAACCCGGCGCTAACCCAGGCGCAGGTGGATCAGCAGCTGGCTGCACTGGGCTCGTACGACAACCTCGCCGATTATGAACGCCTGTTTTATCAGCAACGGCAGGTGAAAAATGTAAACCTGGATGTGAGTGGCGGTACTGATGTCAGTACTTATATGATTGGCATCAATTACATTGGTGAAACACCGGTAAACAGGAATTCGAATAACGAACAGTTTAACCTTAACCTGGCCAACACCATTAAAATTTCCAAAAGGTTCAGTTTTGACTTCAAGGGTACTTATACAAATAGTACAGATAAAAACGCTGTGACGCCGGGTTACAACGATTTTTTTCCTTATGAACATTTAACAGATGACAAGGGTAACGCCATGCCGGTTGCCCTGGGGCCGGGCCGTGACTATCTTTCAGCCGCCATCACCACTGCTTATAATGAAAGCATCAAAGCAGCAGGTCTTTACGATATGTTGTATTACCCTTACCGTGAATTAAGCAGTAACAGGAATACCTTTAAAACTTCCGCGGTCAGGTTCCAGGGAAGATTAAATTCTAAGATCACCAACTGGCTTAATGTAGACCTTGGCGGAAATTATGAAAATCAGAATATGCTTAACGATCAGCTGCAAACCGATGATGCTTTCCGTGCACGACAGCTGATTAACTCGATGGCATTGAAGGACCCGGTTACCGGAAAAGCACTTTTTACAAATATGCCCCGGGGCAATATCCTGACAAGAAATTCACAAAAACTGAGCAATTATACAGTAAGGGGCCAGTTAAACTTCAATCATAGTTTTAGCGGGGGAGACCACAGTTTGTCCGGAATACTGGGAGTGGAGCAAAAAAAGACCACTAATGATGGTTATACCACGACTTTTTTTGGTTACGATGGTCAATCCCTGATTGTGAAGCCCATAAACATGGGGGCGCTCAACGCTACTGTTACGCCGGCATTTATGTTTAGCACATTCGGTGGCGGTACCAGGTTCTACAGCAACTATTATTTTGGTGAAACTTCATCAGACAGGCGGTTTATGTCTTATTACGGACAGGGAACTTACATCTATAAGTCGAAATATGTGGCCACGGGAAGTTTCAGAATAGACCAGTCAAACCTGTTTGGTGTTGATCCGAAATATAGGAATAAACCTTTATGGTCCGCAGGGCTAAACTGGCGGCTTGGAGAAGAAGAATTTATTAAGCAACACCAGTGGATTGACGAGTTACAACTGAGGGCGGCAACAGGGTTCAACGGAAATGTACCGACCAGCAACAATGGTGCATTTTTAATACTCAACTCGGCTTTGAATACAAGTCTTAACACACCATTGGCTTATAATGAAGTGCAGTCGCCGAAAAACCGGTCGCTGAGATGGGAAACCACGCAAAACTATAACCTGGGCATAGATTATAGTTTTTTCAAAAGCAGGATTTCAGGCTCAGTAGATTATTACATAAAGAGAACAAAGGACGTATTCGGGCAGTTTGATGCTGATCCTACCACCGGATTTAATCAATACAATGCTAACACGGCATCCATCGAAAACAAGGGGCTGGAAATTCTTATCAACAGCCTGAACATAAGGCGGCACAAGTTTACCTGGCGCACGCAGCTTACTGCATCGTTTAACAACAACAAGGTTTTAGCCGTGAAAGCCACGGAGTTTGCCAATTCGCAACTCATTACAAGCGCCACTACCCCGGTAAAGGGACTTCCGCTTGGCGCCATCTACAGCTACAATTATGGTGGCCTGAACAAGATGGGGCAACCTTATGTACTGGACAGAAACGGCAACCAGAAAGTGCTTACGCTGTATAGTTTTGGCAACGGCGTTGTAGATGTGACTAAAGAAGATCTGATCTATAGCGGAACAACAACGCCCAAATATGTAATGGGATTCAATAACCAGTTTAGTATTGGTGCTTTTGATGTGTCCTTTTTGCTGATGTATTATGGCGGACATGTGATGCGGGTAGAGCAGCCCAATCCCAATAATATCGACTCCTGGTCGGCATTTCCGCTCCAGGGTTCCACCAATTTCTGGAAAACAGCCGGAGATGAAAACAAAACTATTATTCCGGGATATACAGAATCGAATAGCAGTGCGCCCGGATATTATCAATCTACCGCATTGTACGGTTATCAATATGCCGCCCGATTTGTGCGTAAAGCAGACTACATACGTTTGAGGGACCTGATCGTTACCTACCGCGCCAAGGCGAAGTTCCTGGAAAATGCCGGGCTGAGAAATGCACAGCTGCGTTTCCAGGCACAAAATCCTTTCCGTTATACTTTTAGTGGAAATGACATTGACCCGGATGCGATTGACCGGCTGTCGGGAATCCGCAGACTGGAAACCCAGCCATTATATAGTTTTACTTTTTCTACAAACTTTTAGTATGATCATCATGAGAAATAAATATATCTTACTATTCTTCATTGCTGTTGCGGCATCCTCCTGTAAAAAATTCCTGGATGTAACGCCCAAAGGGATCATCATACCGGAAAATGTGGCGGACTACGAGGGGCTGCTGAATGCGCCCAGCATGACCCAAACATTTCCCATAAACCTGCTCGATTTTGCCGATGATAACCTCAATACTTTCGATGCTACGGCGCAGTCGTCAACCGCCAACGGCTACTACTGGCGTTCCATTTTAACGATGAATGAAAAGGTAAGCCCGGATGTTTGGGGCCCGCTGTATCGCAGTATTTATTCTGCCAATGTTATTATTAGCGGGGTGAAGACAGCAATTGATGGCACAGCGGCACAAAAGCAAAGCGTATATGGGGAAGCGCTGGTGATACGGGCCAATTGTTACATGGACCTGCTTACGGTGTTTGCAAAGGCCTATGATCCGGCCACCGCAGCCTCAGATCCCGGATTGCCGCTTGTAACCAGTACAGATGTGAACGACAAGGCGCCGGCCAGATCGTCGTTAAAAAACACACTGGATACAATGATCAATGACGTAACTACGGCCATTGATGCCTTGCCCACCAGTAATGTAAACCGCTACCGGGTAACAAAATATATAGCCTATGGCCTGTTGTCCAGGATTTACCTGTACATGGCCGATTATGTGAATGCAAAAAAATATACGGATATGGCTTTGCAGGCGCCACATGCCTTGTTGAATTATAATACATATGCTAACAGCGACTTGATGCCTGTTTATGATCTTAACCCGGAAGTGCTCTGGCAGCGGGCTGCGGAGAGCGGATCGCCTATTTTTATGCTGTATTCTGCCGACCTGAAGACTTATTTTGATGATGCAGACATTCGTTATGAATTTTTAACGGTAACGAATAATAATGGGTTAGGGCGTTCATCTTTACCGGGTGAATATAATTTCGGGATTACGTTTCCGGAAATGTACCTGACCAGGGCAGAGCTGCTGGCAAGAGAAGGGAAGTTTGATGATGCGATGAGTGTGGTTAACCTGCTCCGGAAAAACAGGATCAGAACAGCCGGTTACGTAGATCAATCAGCTACATCGGCTGAAGATGCACTGGTAAAAGTGCTTGCTGAACGCCGGCGGGAACTGGCATATAGCGGCCTTCGGTGGTACGACATGAAACGCCTCGACCAGCAGGGAAGGATGCCCGAAGTGAAACGGATAAACCCCACTACACAGGTTGTTGAAGCATCATTGTCACCACATAGTCCCAAATATACATTTGAAATACCTATCCGTGTCAGCGCATTTAACCCCGGCATGGAATTAAATCACAAATAAAATTACAGACGAAAATATATGAAAACAACAATCATGAGTTTAGCCTTAGCAGCATTTAGTCTTGCAGGCTTTGCGCAGACAAATAAGTCGGGTCTTACAGATGACCTTGTACCAGGCAAAGACAAAGCCCTGGCTAATTATCTGCCTATGGACAACGGCACATACCTTTACAAACTCTATGTCATGCCGGTTGCGGAAGTAGAACAACAGCTGCTGGCCTACCGGAAAGCGATGGAACCTGAAATTGCCAAACAAAAAACACCGGCGCTGCAAACCCTGGCCCGCAAAGATGTGGACTACCACGCTAAAGTAGCCATGAGCTGGTTTGTTAGCCTTTATGGTATGGACTCTTTGGGTATGGCAGAGCTGGAAAAAGTGGTAACTACCAAAAAGGGTGATACAAACTTTATAGCACTCATAACAAAAGCACAGGAAAAAGCCTTTGTAAAAAGCCTGCCACAGGAGGAACGGAAAGCGTTAATGGAAAAGGTGTATGAAAACCCGGACCTGGATAACGAAGCGCTGTTCAAGAGATCTGCAGCTTATCGTAACTGGATGGGCGACTACATCACCTACCTGAGAAATCGTAAATACATGCAGGACACCACCCTCGGTTACGCTGGTATGCCTATTGTAAAACTGAAGGTAGTGAAAGCAGAAATTCCCGCAGGATTTGTACAGGACCAATTGAATTATCAGTATACCACCGAAATCCTTAAAATGGTTAAAGACAGCGCTGCCAAGGAAAATGCTTACAATAACTTTATGAGCAGTTCCAAAAATGCAGCGCATAAGAAGGAGATCGAAGCCATATATGCAAACTACAAGATGATGACAGGAAATGGCCCTTCACCGGAATTTGTGTATGTAGACGTCAGTGGTAAAACAGTGCCATTGAAATCGTTGAGAGGTAAGTACGTTTATATTGATGTATGGGCAACCTGGTGCGCACCCTGCAAAGCTGAAATCCCGTTTCTGCAAAAAGTAGAACATGATTATGAAGGTAAAAATATCCATTTTGTAAGCTTATCGGTGGACAAAAAAGATGACAAAGCTAAATGGAGCAGTTATGTGAAAGACAATCAACTGGGTGGGATACAGTTAATGGCTGATAAGGACTTCAACTCTGAGTTTATTAAAAAATTCAACATCAATTCCATCCCGAGGTTTATCCTGATTGATCCCAAAGGGAAAATAGTGGACGGTGATGCAAAGAGACCTTCCGATCCGGAATTAAGGACTCAGTTTGATCGGCTGCTGATGTAGTATTTTAAGTTCCGGCGTATCCGGAAGCGTCAGATAAAAAAAATGGGGCTAACATTATCGTTAGCTCCATTTTTTTATCCTGTTATATACTTAGCATGTTTACACCTGAACTTTTTCTGAATCATACCAATCAACTGTCTTATGAAGTAGCTCTTCGAATTTAAAAAGGTCATCGATAGTTAAAATCTCTGTCCTCGTTTCCTTTTTTTGTTCGTCAAAAGTGCCAATGTATTTTCGTACACCGTTAAAATAGAGTCTGCATATCGTTTTTCGATTATTATCATCCAGCAGTATGGCGAAATAAGATTGAGCATCGCGATATGCTATCCTGGCCGGTTTTATCTTTTGACGGAGCATCGTCTTTACAATCATGTAGCCTTCCTTTTCCTCTTCGGTGGTTTCAATCACCGGGGCCTTTTCTTCTACATTTGTTGTTGCTAATTCTTTTTCAGCATCAGATGGCGCAGCCTCATTTTCCTTTTTCAGTGCAGATTTAAGCCTTTCAGTTATCAGATCATTGATGTATTGTTGTATTGATCTTTTGGTAAGCGTACCCAGCTGCTCAACAATTTTTGAAGTTAACATCCCCTTATATATCTGTTTGGCAAAGAGCTTGATCAACCCTTCAGAAGGATTTTGAAATTCAACATTTATCAGCGTTTTGAGCTCATTCATATATTTTAGCTCGCTTGCAGTCGTTTGAATGCTTTCTATGTTGAAATATGACTTGTGGAATTTTTTTAGTTCTTCAATCTGATTGTCTTTTATATCCGTAACATTAAATTCAAAGAATGGTTTTTCATCCATTTTATTCTGCTCTGCCAGATCTGTATAAAACCGGTAAATTATTCCATTGGACAATAGCCCGAACTTAGCAGCTGTAGTGTGGAAGTACCGGAAAAGCTGGGAGTTGTGCGGATCCAGGCTTTCTCCCCAATGCTTACACTCGATGAGTATGGAAGGCTTACCTTCTTTCAGGATTGCATAATCGACTTTTTCGCCTTTCTTGATCCCGATATCTGCGATGAATTCCGGCATTACTTCAAATGGGTCAAATACATCGTAGCCCAGTACTTTAATGAAGGGCATGATAAAAGCATTTTTAGTAGCCTCTTCTGTTTGAATCTGGTTTTTAAGCTTTTCGACTTTGTCGCCGAAGAGTTTAATTTCATCTTTAAAATCCATTTGTTTTTTTATTAATGTTGATGGAAATTCTATTACTGAACTGCTTTTCCGAGGGCCTCGAGCCGTCGTATCTGTAAGTTCATGTGGTGCAGCACCACCTTTTCGTAATCATTGGATTTGTCGCTCGCCTTACTGAAAAGTACCAGCATCTCTATAAACAGGAAAAACAGGATCCACAGGCACCAGAAAGCCAATGCAACGGAAGATGCGGACAACATATGCATCATGATCGTTAACTCATCCAGGAATCCTGTATTCGCTTTCATTTCTTTTTCAAGTGCAGGCTTGATGTGGAGTAAATCGTTTTCCTTTTGTGCTCTTTGTTGCCGCATAGCGCCAATGGTGGAGTCAAGGGACGGGAGCAATGCTATTTTGGGATTTGGCACCAGCGTAGTCCCGACAGTAATATCACTTATCGTTTTCCAGGTGGTGGTATCCCTGCCTGAAGATGTAACTGTTGCCACGGGTACCCGTCTGGTTGCCGTTTGCGTAGTTGTGGCAGTTGTGGTGGTATGTTTACTGATATCTGCGATGTAATTATCTTTTTCCTGTTCTTTTTTATTAATCGTCGTGTCCAGCGCCGCAATCTGCTTTCTTAATTCTTCGGTTTTCGAGGGTAGTATACTGTCAACCTTATTCGAAACGTAGGAAATCTTCTCTATTTCAATATCTTTTTCGAATATTATCTGATCGATGATCACCGCGCCCAGAACAGACATAATTAGCGCCAGGCAGCATCTGAAAAATCGTAGTAGCCAGCTCGGATGGATGGATAAGATGATTTGCTTTTCAACCTGTACAATGATGACGATGGAGAGAAGCCCCGCCAGTATGCAACCCGGCAAACTGAGTGACAGGTAACGGTGGGCAAAAGTAAAACCAATAAAGAACCACAGAATGCAAACGATCAGCATGGCTGCGGTATACTTCTTCACGGATTTGAATGCGGCTTCGCTGCAGTTCCGCAGGATACTATAGTTGTATCCGGTGAGGAAGCAGCCGAAACGGATCCAGAGATGTTTCATAGTGCAGGGTTTTAAAGGTTTTTGTTCAGGATGATGTGACTGGAAATTGCGGCAAGGCCATTCCTGAATCCGCGGGTATAGCTGATAATGATGCCATGCCCGACTCCCTCGTTAAGCTTTGCCTGCTCTTCGATTTCTTTGACCTGCCTGATGTGGCTTTCGGCAATTTCTTTTTTCACGGTAAGCTCTTCCACCGTATCTATCATTCCGCTTCTGCTCCTGCTGGAGATGTGGAAATTGATTTGCCGGATAAAGTCGTCGTAAAACGTTTTTACCTTCCGGATAGATCTTTCCAGGTCATTCTTCAACGCGATCACATTTTGATCCAAATGAGTGAAGTCCGGATTTATCAAAGCATCATTATACCCTTTGGATTCATAATTCTTGTCGAGGAAATCGTATAAAAGATGTAGTCCTCCATTGAGTGGTGTAGCAGCTTTCCCGTCAGGCTGGCCTCCCGGTGCATCCTTTTCAATGAAAGTAGTTTCCGGGATATCGGGTATTGCGTTTTCAATTGCCAGATGATGGTTGTGACCATTTTGGCGTTGCCGGTTGAAAATATTGAAGAGGCTCATATGTTTTATTAAATAGTGATGGTCGGTACCTTATATTTATTATGCCCTTTATTATGACAGGATTCGCAAAGCGTAATGAGCAAGCGATCGGGGTACTCCCAGGGAAGGCGGAACTTCTGCTCGCTTGCTATAAACTGGTATTGCCGGTGATGTACCTGCAAGTCTTTGTCGCTACGGCAATGCACACAACGATGCATATCGCGGTGTAGTATTTCTTTTCGTCTTGCCTTCCAGTTGGGGTGAAATAGAAGGGCGCCATAACTGCCATGCGATTTAACGTTCAGGAGGTCCTGCTTTTGAGGTGTTGCCGGAGGCGACTTCGCAGGAATATCTTCCTCAATATATCTGCGATAAAATTGGTCTCCCTTAAACTGCAAATATTTATACGGCGCATCGTTTGGAGTTGTCATAATAGTACAGGTTGGAGTTTATTGAAATATAATTTATTGCTCCCACTTGCAAAGGGTTCTGGTTGCCATCGCTTTTTCAAGGGGTATGCTGATGATTCGGTGCTTACAATTACTTAACCCACGGCAATTCGGTTTATAATGATACTTTGTAGCACTTTTGCTGTCGCAGATATACACCGTTATTTGGTTACAATGAGTATAGCTTATGAGCAGCCAGGTATATAGGAGTTTCATGGTTCGATCGGTTCTGAAGACAAGGGGCGCAAAAGAACTGGCATTATTGTTTAAGTTGTATGGCAAAGCCTGCAACAGTGAATACAGCCATTCGCTTTTTTGTAGCGTTTTGTTGCTTCACGAACCGCCTCCTGGCAGGTTTCAAATCCTCCCAGATAAGTCCGGTTATACATCATGGGAAAGTATTCGCAGGTGCTGACGTGAACTTCATGATCGCCGTTGAGCTGGGCGTTGTTGTTTACGTAATAGTTCTGTTTCATAGTGTCATTTTTAATTTATGAAACAAAAGTATATTCCATCCAACTCCTTTTTTTATGGGAAACCGTAATCTGCTATTTTCTTCCGGAATTTTTTTAAGATGCTTATATAGCACCTAAATCCTTGCAGTGAGCCACCAGCTGTTCATTTTTGGTAAAGCCAAGTGCGTCTTTCATCTGATTAAGTTTCTTTTCTACGCTGCTTAGGCCGGATGGTTTTATCCCGTTGCGTTGAAGGTGCGCGGGTATGTCTTTCTGCAGCATTCCCTGTGCAAGCAGCGTTATGATCAGGATATCAAATTCTGAGAATGAGTAGGCGTTCTTTTTGTCGATCGACTGCCTGATATGATATGGCAAATAACGCCGGTGCTGGGCTATTTCATTGATGGCTTCTTTCAGCGACCGGATGTCGTTTCGGCCTTTTGCGACAAAACCGTCTATGTCGTACTTGTTGTAAAGTTGGTCAATAACAGCCGGCTTGTTTTCCAATGAGAAGACCAGGATATTCAGATCGGGTTGTACTTCCCGGGCAGCGGCAATTAGCGCTATACCACCAGATAATACCTGCTTATGATCATCCTGAATGAATGATAAATCTGTAATCAGGAGATCGAAGGAGTTTCCGGCTTTAACTGCCTGTGTGATCTTATACAAGGCATCATCGCAATAATAGGAATGTGCTATATCTGTGATAGCTAGATCTTCCAGTGTTTTCTGCAGAGAAATATTGGCGCTTTCGATATCTTCAGCAATAAGTACCTTTTTAATCATAAGGATTGAGCTATTGGAATGGAAATGTGAATTTTTAATCCTTTAGCAGGATGCTCAAATGTATATTGCCCGTCAATTCTTTTAATACGGTTTCCCGTATTCTGCAGTCCGTTCCCATACTTAACTTGCGGGGAAATACCGATGCCATTATCGGTATAGAGAATCTGAAGCTGGTTGTTTTGACATTCGAATTTTATCATCACGGAATCAGCCTGGCTATGTTTTTTCATATTGATCATTAATTCCTGCAGGATATGTTCAACTTCATGCTGTATCTGCGCACTGATCCGGCTCCAGAGCACAGGACCGTTGCCGAAGATCAGGACCTTGATTTGTTCGGAGCCAAAAGATTCCAGCAGGTTGTCAATTTTAATATGAAAGGGGATCTTTGAGATAGTGGGGTTTTCGTAGGAGATATCGCGGGACTGCTCATACAGCACCTCGATCTTATCTATTAATTCCTCCTGATCTACAGACGCTTTGTGCTCAAGTTCCGTCATGATGCGGTACAAGCCATTTGCTACCACGTCATGCACTTTCTGGGAGGTTTTCAGCTGATATTCCTGTATTGCCTGCCGGGATGCAAGTTCAATCTGTTGCCGGCGCCGGCGGTACCGAAGGACTAAAGCGATTCCGGCGATAATGAAGAGCAGGATGGTGAGCGCCAGTATGAACCGCTGTACCACCAGCTGGGTTTTCTTTTGTGCATTATCCTTTTGCAGCTGAAGATTGTCGGCTTTGTTTTTTGCGGCTTCGTACCGGATTAACGCGAATTGGTTCTTCGCGGCGTTCTGGGCCGTTTGGATACTATCCGTCAGGTGTTGGTAGCGGATAAAATATGGTTTCAGCAGGTTGGTGGGGCTGAGGGTAATAAGTTTTGAAAGTGCTTCGACTTCGTCGTCAGGACTGTTCATTTCCCTGGCAATTTCGTACCTTCTCACAGCATAATGAAGCGCTGAATCAGGGAGAGAGAGCGAATAATAGTCTGACAGATGCGCGTAACTGGCATTGAGTCCCCTGATATCGTTTGAATCCTTACGGATTTGCAATGCACGTTGCAGCTCAGGGCCGGCGGAGTATGCAGCGTTTTTCAGCCATTTAGTTTTGGCATAGTTGGAAAGTACCCGGGCATATTCTTTTTTGTTTTTACTCTCAGCCAGCAGGGATCTGTATAAATCGATAGCCTGGTCATAGTCGCCTTTTTTCTGGTAAGTAAGGGCTATGCTGTTAAGGGCAATGGTCCTGGCCTTCGGATGTTTTATATATTTGAGTGCCTTGCGATAGTAGTCGATAGCTGCGTCATAGTTTTTAAGGTTAAGGCAGATATTGCCCAACTCATGGTAAATTGAGCTGAGGCATTCCTGGTCTTCCTTTTTGTGTTCATCAAGATAAGTAAGGGATTTCAACAGGCTTTCCTGTCCTCCGTAATGGTCTCCCTCATATGCCTGGATGATACCCATATAAGTGTAGGCCATTGCAATTTCCAAACTGTCTGTGGCCCCGGTGGCAACGAGATTAAAATAATAAAAGGCAGAATCGTTGTTGTTGTTATTGAAAAAAGACTCTCCTTTTTCCAGCGTGGGTGCAGAAATCGGTTGCGGGGGTTCCTGGTTGGAAGTACAGGCTAAAAAACCGCTGAGGAGTAGGGTCAGGATAATGTTTGAGGGGCGCACTAAGAATTATTTCTCTTAAAAGTATCGAATTTCTCAATTTTGAGGAATTATTATTGGTGGACGCTAAAAAAGTGAGGCAAGAACTTCTTGCCTCACGGAGATGATACATCAGGGTTTCCTTGGAGGAATTGTTCCGGTTTCGCCGCCGGTATCGTCCAAAGTAGTGACCTGTTCGCCATTGTTATGGTTGCTGTTATTGGGATGGCATGGGCTCAGGAATGCCAGGAAAAAGCTTAATATGATCTGAAACATTGTTTTAGTTTTTAAAATGTTTAAGCAATAGGCTGCCGGTTGCCGGGCATCCGGCAGCGGGGTTTCGAGTGGTTGAAGAAGCGCTTCTTCTTTTTTTGGGAAGTGTGGGCGTGGATCACGGAAGCTGATTGTCGCTTCCCAAGCCGGTAACCGGCCTCCGCTTTCTTTGCCCGGGGTGTGAATAGGTTCTGTACAGAGTGCCTCTTAGCTAAGGAGGCATTTACCCGATTGCAAAACAAAGATAGATCGATGTAAGTGGTTGATTTACAAACAATTCCAATAATTCCGTTAATTCCTGGTATTCCATTTATAGTTCCGGGAATGCGGGTCTGATTCCGATTATTCAGTTCTATAATTTTATTTATGGCGACACATTATCCTGATTACCGGCAACTCGTCATGCGGGCGTTTGAACGAATGAAGAAAAACAGTACGCTACCTCATGGCTTGATGCACCTTACACCCGCAAACCTCAAAGAGGAATGCTTGAAAAGATGCACAATAGATCTAAATGGGCGGGATGAAAAGGTCGTCAGGGACTTCTGTGGGGATTTGAATAAATCGAAAAGCTGTCATGCGATCATTCAGCGATGCGATACTGATAAATTCAGACCATTGGTAAATTATCTGAGAGGGAGGTCTGAAAGTACAGATGAGAAGAACATCGAGCTCCTGGCCTGGCTGATTGACTTTCCTGGCAGGCCCTGGGAATTGGGGAAAACGTACTCCGGTGATGATGATGAAAATGGAACTCCTGCGTTAAATGAGGCCAACCCGGCAGCAGGGGACCAGGAAACGGCATCAGGTTCCCCGGCTACCCCGCCTGTAGCTGGAAGTGATGAATCAACCGGAAATCCGGTAATTCCGGAAAATCCGCCAATTCCATTCCTGATGCATGGCTTAAAGGAAAAGGAAGGCGCGGGTGTTAAAGTCGCAGCAACCAGTAATCAAAAAATATTGAGAGGGAGATCCACGAAGACATTGGCGGCCGCGGTTATATTATCGCTGGCGCTGGGAACAGGTGGTATGTGGTGGTGGAAAGATAATCCGGGCCCCGGTGGTAACTGCATGTATTGGCAGGAAGATCATTACGAGCCTGTAGCCTGTAACCAGAAAATAGCTAATGGGAGGGTCATAGCGGCAGATACAATGAAGTTGAAAAATTTCAGGAAGATAACCAGGCCGGATACCATTACCTACCAGGCCATAGGAAAGGTTTGGTATTCTAAAATTAACGACAAGATAGAATACTATACAGCGGGAGGAGAGCACCCGGTGGTCTTTGGCCGTCAGCTGAAGCCAATTACTATCTATATTATCGATAAGTATATCCGTGGAATGAATGAGTGAAAGGTTGCCCTTCTTCAAATCCCCAAAAATACTTATCTTAATTCCTACTACTTAGCAATTAACATCAAAGAACCCTAAAGCCGTGTTTGATACATTTTTTAAAAAATATCCGGACTACCGTATTATCCAAAAACCGAAGAGCGATAACGTGGATGAGTATATTGGCAAGCTGCCGGTTCAGCTCATCCAATTTTTGAACGCTTACGGATTTGGAACATTTATGAATGGTTACCTGAAATTGGTTGATCCATCGGAGTATCAATCGGTTTTTGATGAAGCCTATAATAATAAGGACTACGAAATTGTTTTTGCGGTTACCGGTCTTGGCGATTTCCTGACCTGGACGGGAGATGCGATACGCGCAGTTTACTTCAAAAATGGTGGCGATTCCATTATCGAAAGTGGGGATGACATGGAATGGTTTTTTAATATGGATTTAGCGGACAAGGGTTTCTTAAGAGATAACTTAAATGATACCAATTATCTCATCGCAAAAGAAAGGTTGGGGGAACCGGAATATGATGAGTGCTATGGATATATCCCTCTGTTAGGATTAGGAGGGAAAGAAAAAGTGGATAATCTTCAGAAAGTAAAAATAAAGGAACACATTTCCTTAATTGCCCAAACAATGGGTAAGATTGAATAGTGAAAACAGTGGATGAGGCAAAATTGCTTTTTCCCTTTCCCCGAATGGCCTAAATGCCCCTTCTTTTGTCGCAGATGGCCTTTACGGTGATAACTATAGTATTTATTTTTGAACTGTATCTGAAACCAGCATAAAAAATTAAATACTAAAACCGATCAGATGAGAAATATAATCTACGGAATCAATCTGACTGCAGATGGTTGCTGCGATCATACCCAGTTAAGTGGCGGCCCGGAAATCCATGAGTATTTCACGGACCTCATGCGGGATGTTGACCTGATCATCTACGGACGTAAAACCTACGAGTTGATGGTTCCTTACTGGCCTGACGTCGCAAAAAAACAATCCGGGACGAAATCGGAGATCGAATTTGCGAAAACATTTGACGCCATTGATAAAATTGTTTGTTCCCGGTCGTTAGACAAGGTTGAAGGTAATACGAGGATTATTCGTGAGAACCTCGCAGAAGAAATCTTAAAACTGAAACAGGAATCCGGCAAAAATATTTCAATTGGAGGTATAAGCCTGCCCGCAGAATTAATCAGACTTGGCCTGGTGGATGAATATTATTTTCTCGTTCACCCCATCATTGCAGGTGAGGGGAGACGGTTGCTGGATGGTACCGGCCCGGCTCAGCGGGATTTAAAACTGGCAGACTCGAGAACGCTTCCATCAGGAGCTATAGCGCTTCATTACGTGAAACAATGATAACGCGGGTATTCCGGTGAAAGTGCTGGTACCGGTCTCAAACTATTCAATATAATTTAATTAAACGACTGACGGAACGCCATCGGCGACAGGTTGGTCTTTGTCTTGAACAATTTACTAAAGGATTGCAGGTGTTCAAACCCCAGCTCGTAGGCGATCTCGCTGACAGAGAGATTGGTGGTCGATAGTTTTTCTTTAGCCACTTCTATCAGCTTGTTGTGCAGATGCTGCTGGGTATTCTGGCCGGTAAGGGATTTCAGTAAGCCGCTCAGGTAGCCTGGTGAGATATTTAAGTTTTCGGCAATGTAGGCAACGGTGGGCAGGCCTTTTTGAGCAAGCATGCCGCTGTTAAAATAATTGGTGAGCAGATCTTCCAGTTTGGTGAGGATCTCATGGCTGGCGATCTTGCGGGTTATGAACTGGCGCTGGTAGAACCGCTCTGAATAAGTCAGTAATAGTTCCAGTTGGGCAATGATCACGCTTTGACTGAACCGGTCGATATTAGCATTGTACTCCTGCTCTATATTTTGCGCAATAGATGCGAGCATCGTTTCTTCTTTGTCTGATAAATAAAGCGCCTCGTAAACGGAGTAGTTGAAGAATTCGTATTGCTTGATGGTTTTAGCCAGCGGCGTGTTCCATAAAAAATCCGGATGGATCAGGACCATCCAGCCCTCCGGACGGTGCATCATACCACCATTTTCAATTTCCACTCCAAAGACCTGGCCGGGTGCCATAAAGAACAGTACTCCTTCATCAAAATCGCTGGCCTGCTGGCCGTATTTGAATTTGGCATTCTTTACCCTTTTCATGGATATTGTATAGAAATCATAGATCAAACTGAACTTGCCTTCGGCAAGGGGCCTGCTCAGGTCGTCCATCCGTACCAGGCTGATCAGCGGGTGCGCGGGCTTGGGCAGGCCCGCAGCCCGGTGATATTCGGTAATTGTATGAAAATGAAAAATCTGCTTATTCATAGCTTTGATAAAGTTCGTTATTTTTTATGGTAAGCCCGGGCAAACTCCTGAGCGAAATCGGCAAGTTTAACCTTCCCCATTTTCGGCTGGTTCCGGTGAAAGTTCTCCAGGGTTTTGCCACTGTGCATAACCGCCTGCATTTCCACCAGGGTCTCCGCCAACTTTTCCGGCACTTTAGCCATCTTCAATCCCTGCAGCATTTGCTTTTCGGAGAGCAGCACCCATTTTAACCAGGGCTTGCCTACTGCGCTTCCGATGATCTTTGCTGCTTCATTGCAGGTCATTTCCTCGCTGCCTACATAACGGATGGTTTTTTCTTTGGGTAATAATAACAGTTCCTCCGCAACGGCATCCGCAATATCTTTTGGCGATACAAAAATGATCCGGTCGTCTCCTCCGTAGTTGCCCATGAGCAGGCCGGTCTTGCCAGTCAGCAGCGCCCCAAGGCCGTAATAACGCAGCGCCAGCATTTTGCCCATAAGGCCCTTGCCTCTGATCAGGTCGATGGACTGATAGAAGTTGGTATAAAAGGCCGCAGGCCGCATGATGGTAATGGAGGCGTTAAGTCCGTCAAATACATGCTCTGCGTTTTCGGCTTTCACCAGGTCTGCTGCCCAACCGCTCAGGAGTACAACCCGTTTGGTGCCGGCTTCTTTAAGTGCCTGAACATAGTTTTGCGCCATCCTGCGCAGGTAAGCTCCCATATCAGGTTCCGTAAAACTGAGGGGAATCATTGCATAAACGGCATCTGCCCCGTTGAAAGTATCAGTCAGAAACCGGACATCGGAGATCGAGCCAATAGCAGGGATAGCACCTGTTTTTTCGATAGCTGCCCGCTTTTGGGCATCGCTGCTGATAACGGTTACCGCATGTCCCCGGGCGATCAATATTTCTGTCAGCGGCAGGCTGATGTTCCCTAAGGAACCTGTAACAATAATTTTCATCGCTGGTTATTTGGTATAAATACTGTTCTCAATATCGGTAAGCAAGGGTGCGTGCGTTGGGCGCCATTTTAAATTCTCCTGTGTCCAAACGCTCGATGCGGGACAGTCGATAGCGGCCATCTGTGAGAACCAGCCAAAATGTTCAGCGGCTGCTTCCGGCATTACCGAAACTACCTGGAAATTCAGTTGTTTACCGATGGCTTCAGCTATCGTTTTAACCGTAATAGCTTCTTCGGCTGAGGCATGATAGCGGGCTCCTGATTCCGCGTTTTCCAAAGCCAATCTGTACAAATGGGCAGCATCCAGCCGGTGTACAGCGTTCCAGCGATTTTGTCCGTCGCCGGTATAAGCCGATACTCCTTTTTCTCTGGCGATATTGACCAGAATGGGTACGAAACCATGTTCATCATCGTCGCCATGTACCGATGGAGATAAACGGATCACTGCTGTACGCACACCCAGCGCGGCTACTTTATCTGCGGCTTGTTCAGAAGCCCTGGGCCAGGCCGGGTTGAATGGAGGAATGATATCTTCGGTAGCCAGCTTGCCCGGACTGACCAGGGCTGTACCGGAAGTAACGATCAAAGGACGGTCAGAACCGGCCAGCACATCGCCGATGGTTTCAATCGCTGTTTTATCCACTTCGCATACTTCCTTAAACCGGGTAAAGTCGTGGATAAAGCCGGCATGGATCACGCCATCTGACTGAGCGGCGCCGCTCCGGAGGCTTTCCAGGTCTTCGAGGTCGCCACGATGGACTTCCGCACCTGCTTCCATAAGCTTTTGAGCTGAGGCATCTGAACGGGCCAGCCCTAATACCTGGTGGCCGGCAGCTAATAATTCCTGCACAATGGCAGTACCGACGAAGCCTGTAGCTCCTGTAACGAATACACGCATGATTGTTTTTCTTTTGTAGACACAAAGATGAGCTGCTTTAGTGAGGTTGATTTATCCAAAACTGCGTTTGATTTAGCTAAAACAGGGAAAGAATTGTGTAATTAACTAATTTTGATATCCGGTTGTAAAATCCGGGGTTTTGTACGCACAGATTATAAACAACCAATTTAGTTTTAGCAATGAAACATAACGAGGTTAAACCCTGCCTGGCATTATCAAGCTATATTCATTCTTTCTGGGAATTGAAAGGCGATGACAGCGACCACCAATGGGAACGGATATTTCCTGATGGCTGCCCCGGGATAATTATAAATTTAGGAGGATCCTGCAAAACCGACAACGGCCTGGCTACCATGGATCACGGGAAAACATACGTGGTAGGAGCAATGACTTCTTTTAAAGATAGTTTTATCGACAGCAACACCCATCTAATGGGAGTGTGCCTGAAACCAGCCATGTTTTCGTCTTTTTATAACTATGCGCCACAAAATGAATTGACGGATCATACTGTTGAATTTGACTTAGCACGTTCATTTGATGTTGATAAGATAAATAATGATCCCCATGTTTATCTCAACAGATATTTTTTAGACAGGAAAAGAAATATCAACCAGTTGCTTCAGCCTGTTTTAAACGATATCCATATTTCTAAAGGAATGTTAAGCATCTCTGAAATGGCAAAAAACAATTTTATAACTGTCAGGCAATTGGAGCGGATTTTTAAAGCCCATATTGGTCTAACCCCTAAGGAGTATGTAAAGATCATTCGCTTCCAATCGGCTTTTTCTATGATGAGTGACATCAGCCCAAAGAAAAGCTTGTCAGATATAGCGTTTGAATGCGGCTTCTATGACCACGCACATCTTACCAATGAAATAAAGCAACACACAGGACTTACGCCTTCCCAATTTTGATTTTGTCGCTTTTTTCCAAAAGATAAACCAGGTAAGGTACTTAATTTTGCGTAAAAGGATTTTAAATGAAAAAAGTAATTTTGAATTTAGCTGTCAGCTTAGACGGGTTTATTGAGGGGCCAAATGGTGAAATTGATTGGTGCATTATGGACGACGATATGGACTTTGGAAGTTTTATAGCAAGCATCGACACCATATTTTACGGCAGGGTGAGCTATGATGCCTGGGGCAATTTCCAACCTGATGCAACTACCAGTCCTGCGGAAAAAGAAATGTGGGAGGGAATACACTCAAAAAATAAATTTGTTTTCTCAAGCCAGAGCAGGCAAGATAGCAAAGCTACCTTCATAACCTCCGACATAGCAAACCGGGTTGCTGAAATCAAGCGACAAGGAGGTAAAGACATTTGGTTATATGGCGGGGCAAGTCTTATTAAAACATTTATAAATGCAGGTCTTATTGACGTCTATAAAGTATCAGTGCATCCGGTAGTTTTGGGAGCTGGCAAACCATTGTTTGAAGATTTGAAAGAACGAATAGGTTTAAGGTTGATTGAAACCAATGTTTTCAAGTCGGGTGTGGTGCAACTTACCTATGAGCCGGGGAAATAGATGCCGGAGCGTTTACTTTACAAAAGACAGTATAAATTGAAACGCCTTCAAGTTATCGAAGGCGTTTTTTATTCGATTTAACTTTCAGCCCACTTTGGGGCAATACTATGTAAACAGTCGTCTCAGTTGTCTAGCCCAAGTTGTTTCCTCATGTCAAGGTTAAAATCATATTGTTCCTCAATCGAAATGGCTCTCCGTGAGTTTTTATTTATGTCTTTTCCTTCCTTTGTCCAAAGAAAAGGATAAAAGTTAAAGACTTTATCGCCGTTCAACTTTGAAACTTCGTCCCGCCAATTTGTCCACCTGCTGCCCTCATAAAATTTATCTAAGTCATTGTTGAAACAGAAGTGCAGGAATTGGCTATAAGTAAGGTCCATTTGTTCATACTCCAAATTATCCGGCGAAAAATAATAAACGTTTCCTAAGTCTTTGCCAAGCCCTCCGCCATTTAGAAGGTAAAAGCCTCCAATAGCATCGTCGGCAATTAACAGAAATGATGGACTTTCACCGAACTCTTTAAAAGATTTCCCTTTATTCCAATCAGGAAGTGACCGGTTAATTTTTGAGCTGCCTGAACCAAGAATCCTGATCCAGCCATCGTCTATTAAAAGTCCACCTGTCATATAAATAATTGCACCCATCGGAGACCGCGTTGTCACCTGGGTTTTGTACAATGCATCTTTTGCTTTTGTTGTATCAACCGATAATATCTCAACTTTGTTTTTTGCGGATTTAATCCACTCATCTACAAATATCCACCCTGGATCAGTTTTGTTGATTAGCTCTTCAACTTGTCTCATTTTATTTTGGGCTGTCGTTGATAAGGTATACAAGGTCAGCAACACTATTGTTAAATATCGTATCATAACCTTTGTGTAGGTATCGCAAGCTATTGTTTTTCCGGCTATCTAACAAAAAAGCGCAGTGACTAGCCGGATAACGCAAATATAACTCATGATCGGTTTTAGATTATCCAGCTGACCCTATATAACAACCCATATCAGCCTTTCTCAACGATGTAGAATAGTTCATCGGTTATGTATTCCCTGAAGATATTGGAGTATATCTGAGGAATATCATCACAACAACCTAATGCCAGGCGGCAGTGTACAGCGTGTTTTCCGCTAAAATGGCTGATTTTCGATACGATTAACTCACCAGGCATTAAATATATGTTGGGCTGTCCGGTGCCGCAAAACCAATCCTTACACAATTTTTCACTTGTCTTTACCCATTGTCCCCGGCTGTTCAGCATTTCCCGGTGCATCTGGAAAACACTGAGGGTAATCCCCAATGATACCGCCGTATCTGACTTATTACGTATAATGATCATTGAGGCATGATAGTAACGGTTTGAATCACAGTAATGGTTAATTGAACCGTCCTTATTAAGGTATTCCATTGCTTCACATACGGGAGACGAGGTATCCACCTGTACCGATATATGAGATTTTGAATACCTAAATATGCAAAGTTTTGGATACTCTTTGAACCTCCTTTCTTGTCGTAGCCAGGATCGGCTTCCGGTACGGATTGTATCTTTCCATGGTCCAATGTAATAAATAGGAAATGCATCATCGCCGAACGATTGCAGATATTCGTTTGCAGGGCCGGTGGTATCTTCCAGAACAAATTCTTTTGTATTAAAGTGACTGACAGGAGCGGGACCGCGCAAACACGAGGTAAATAAGAGTGCAAATGAAAACATAATCCTTGTGTACATGGTGTTTTTGATACAGATGCGCGACAAAAATTATTCCATAACTTATATAGATATCTTCCGCACTCTTAGTCACGGATATGCGAAAGGTTGGCTATCAACAAAATAGCAATGAGCTAAAATATCCGACCAGATATCTTTTAGCTCATTGTTATAATTGAACCAATCAACTCAAGGTTCCATGTGATCGTGCTCCAGTGCCTTCTTGAATTTATTATACAGTGTCCAATCGGGATCCGGTTGGTTATCCATCCAGCCATAGGTAAGGCCCTCAAACCTTGCGCGGTAGAAAGTGTCATTTTCCGGGTACATTCTTATTCCGTCGTAATATCTCCTGAGGAAATACTCAAAATTCGCGCGGTCCCTTCTGCCGGCAAATTTTTCACCTTCGGCGTAACCGTAATTGTATTCGCGTTCATACTCAGAAAGTACAGGTCCCGTCGGATTAGGGTTTGGGGGAGGAAGCGTTTGAGAGTGAACCGATAATGATCCCGCTAATACGATTAAAAGTACCGCAACTGTTTTAGCGGCTGCATTCCATTTTAAACATCGTTTTCTTTTATTTTCCATAAAATAGTATTTAGGCAATGAAATTAGCCTTCCTTACTATTAAAGGATAGTATAAAGACGACAAGTTGGATTCCCGGTAAAAAATCGTGGGTACTTGATAAAAAAAAAGCTGCTGGCCCGTATCAGCAGCTTCCGCAGATCCATTTTTAATACGGAGGATCTTATCCGATTTCAATTGTTCTGGGTGCTTTTTGCTTTGCTTCTTCTTTCTTCGGAATAGTAAGCAACAGCAGGCCGTTTTCGTAACGGGCATTTATTTTTTCTTCATCCACTACATCCTTTTGAAGTTCGAAGCTGCGCTGAAATGATTGATAGCTGAACTCCCTGCGGCTGTAATTTTTTTCCTTGGTTTCTTCTGTATGTTGTTTGGCAGAAGAAATAGTGAGCAGGTTGCCATCAAGTGTGATCTTAAAATCTTTTTTATCCATGCCGGGAGCGGCTACTTCTACTTCAAAGTTATCGTCCGTTTCCCGGATATTTACTGCGGGAACGGTAGTACTGGTGGATGAATAGTTATTGTTTCCCCAATTAAAAAGTTCGCGGCCAAAGAAGTCATCGAACAAAGCCGGGAATGCGGGGAACTGATTCCCGTTCCTTTTAATAAGTGACATATTAACCTCCATTTTTAAATAAGTGAGCAATAAATAATGATCTCATTTTAATTGGCTGGCCAGCCTCAAAAACTTCACAATCCATATGCCATCGCCAAAAAACTGATTTTTTTTCAGGAAAACTGACATTATTTACCCTCTTAATAGGAGGGGAAAGGTTATCCTGTCAGCCCGCCCTTTAACTTCATGAAGAAGGCTGGATATCTTAAAGAATCATGTTAAGTTTGAGTATGGAAAATTTATTGAAGTATATCCATTCTCTCACCAACTTTACACCCGACAACTGGTGTGCGCTTACTCCGGCCTTAACAACGGTGGCGTTCTCCAAAGATGAATACCTGTTACAGGCCGGTAAAGTTTGTGACGCGTTGTTTTTTGTGAGCAGCGGGTACTGCAGGGCCTTCTATAACAAGGATGGGCAGGATATTAATACCGCTTTCTTTTTTGAGAATGATATCGCTACCAATATCAACAGCCTGGCTACCGGTGAAAAGTCGGCGTTCTCCATCCAGGCAATGGAGCCGGTGACGGTCATTCGCTTTGATGTAAAGAAGCTGCGCGAAGTATCCCTGCTGGACCCTGCTATAGAAGCGCTGGGCCGGAAATGCCTTCAGCAGATTGCGGCGAAACAGGAAAAGCATGCCGCCATGTTTAAATTAATGAGTCCGCAGGAACGTTACGAATTCCTGGAGGAGCAGGACCCCGGCCTGTTGCAACGGGTGTCGCTTACACAGTTGTCTTCCTACCTTGGCGTAGCCAGGGAAACATTAAGCCGCATCCGCAGCAGGAGATAGGCACCCTGTTTGTGACGATTGTCACAGGTTAAAATGGTTGGATCCGTGGATCTTTACACCATTAATTTAAAACCATTTAACAACAGAAAGTATGAATGCAACACAATCAACAGAAACCGTACTTCGCTTCATTAATTCATTAAATGAAGAAGACTTTACCACGGCACGCGACTGTGTGACCGATGATCTTACGTTTAACGGTGTAATGGGAACCCGTAACGGCGCTGATACCTATTTCAAGGATATGGAACGGATGAAGCTGAAATATAACATCCGGAAGGTGTTTGCGGACGGCAGCGACGTATGCCTCTGGTACGATGTGATTATGGATGGGAAACCCATATTAAGCTGCGGCTGGTATCAGTTGCAGGATGATCGTATCCGTTCGTTCCAGGTGGTATTTGACCCGCGGCCATTGCTGGAAACGGCGAAATAGTTACCCGGCTATGTGATTGGTTAAGATGTTTGCCCCTGCTGCGTTTGCTGGTCTGCTGGCATGGTTTTGTGATAAATAAAACATGATCTTGTTAACACATCATGTTATTATTTCTTCATTAAAAACGTGCAATATGAAAGTGGGTAAATTTGTTTTGACGGCAGCGGTCGCCGGGGCGACATGGTTAAGCGCCTGCAGCGATGATGATGATGTAAACCCGGGCCCGGGTTTGAACTCAATGGACCGCAATTTTATGGTAAAAGCGGCTTATGGAAACAAAGCCGAAGTGGATGCCGGCAGTGCCGCATCAACTATGGGAAGAGATTCACTGGTGAGGGCGTTTGGCGCCAAAATGGTCGTTGATCACCAAAACGCATATGCAGATCTTGCCAGCCTGGCCAACAACTGGAACATTGGATTGCCAGAAACGCCTGATTCTGTCCATGTGGCAAAGAAGCAATACTTACTTAGCCTTTCCGGATACTCCTTTGACACTGCGTATATGAATGCACAAATCATGGATCACCAGGCGACGGTTGCTTTGTTCCAGGCCGAACTGGATAGCGGGCAGCAAGTGAATCTGAAAGCTTATGCCAGCAAATACCTGCCCGCTATCAAAATGCATTTAATGATGGCAGATAGTATCGCCGGTGTTTTAAAGAAGTAAATCATCCGGATTTTACCGGTCTGATAAAATGTTTCTGGTGGCAATTATCACAGCTGGAACGAATAGTTCCTCCTGTTGATTTGCCACAGTTGGAGCAAACATAATCTGATTCATCGTACGATTGCTCGTTTTCAAACGCATCGTCTTTTTCCGGCAGTATGGTCAACCCAGGTCTGGGTTCCTGCTGCCGGATCAGGATGAATGTACCGTTTGCTTCAAAGTACATGCGCTTAACAACGCCCAGATGCAAAACCCCGTGTGTGCGGAGCTGTGCGTATAAACGTTCACGTGATATCCTTGTCTTTTTCATTTGCTTCAGTTGCAGGCAGCCGTTCTCAACAAGTATATCTGTTTCTCCCTGCGACCAACGGTTAAAAGATTCATTCCTGGTAGAGATATATGCCATCAGCCGCTGACCGCCTACTACCGTAAATGCTACAATAGTTGCCGGTAAGAGTCCCCTCTCGGGGCTTAGGATAGGCAACCCGATAGCTGCTGCTAAAGACGACAAAGCGGCAAGTTCATTACGGGTCAATTGTGAAGCCATTCTCTTGCCCATCATCCGCATACAAACAATGATAAGGAGGTAAATAAAAGTTACGCGGAAAACCAGTTCCACATAAAAGACCAGCGGTACTTCGCCCTGCAGTATCCGCTGCCAGTCGCTCAAATTTATCTGATATGCTTCCATGGTGCGTAGTTAAAGTGTTGCTTTTTCCCAATGACTTGTTCCACAGTGCGTACAAATTTCTGCACTGCCGGATATTTTTTTAGTATTTCCGCAATTCGTGCAGGACATTATATCATTGTTTGCCAATGTCTGTATGGTGTGTATTTCAGCGTCTTTCACAGGGAGTACAGATAACCCCGGCTGGTCTTCTTTATATTGGTATATGCTGAATAACCCGCATGCTTCCAGGTATATGCGTTTTACTTTTCCCAGGTTATAAATATTTTTTTCCCTGAGCACTGTGAAAAGTTGCGAACGTGGAATCCCTGTTCTTTTAATTTCATCTACCTGGATAACTCCGTCTTTAACACATATGGTGAGCGTACTTTGTGTGAGTTTTTCGATCCGGGGATTCCTTATACCCCATAGCGTAAGACTGCGCTGATATATCAGGATCAGGAGCAGGGTGAACATGCCGGCGGCAATTCCCCGTTCGGGGGAAGCTGTTACGGGTGACACAATTGCACCCAGCATAATCATGATACCCAGCTCCAGTATGGTGAGTTGCCCGGACATTCTTTTCCCGAACCATTTTACGATGAACAGTAAGAAAATATAAATGATAATGGTACGGATGAGCACTTCTATCATAAATTCAACCGGTGCATTACCTAATAAAATCCTGCTAAGGTCATCCAACCTGATTGTTGACTTGTCCATTTTTATAAAGATTAATCAAAAAAAGCCATTCCTGTAAGAATGGCTTTTACCTTATTCAAACATCCACTAGTTATGGGAAATATCTCTCTTGTTGATTAGTTTACGCATGTTTTCCAGGATAGTATTGGCCTCCTCAAAATGTGTATTTAATTTGGGTACCATATCCCTGGCATAAGTACTGATAGCAGTGTCTTTAAAAGCGGTTGCATTGTTAAATTCAAAGAGCGTCTTTTTATGATCATCGATCATTTGTTTAATATAGGCCCTGTCAAAGTCTTCTTTCTTGATATCTGTCAGCGTTTGTTCTGTTGCTTTGGCATCGTCAGTAAGATCCGCTGGCATGGTAACGCCTGTTTTATTGGCGATAGCCTGTAATTGTTCATTGGCCGCCGTATGATCTTTCTCCATTATAGCGCCGTACTGTCTCACGCGTTCATCCCGGGCCTTGTTTTTTGCGAGTTGCCCAAGCCTTATTTCTTTTAAGTTAGCTGCAGCAGCGGTGGTAATAAAATTAACAGTAGCCTGTGGCAGATGATCCATACTTTCTTTCATCGCCTGGGTACTGTCTTTTTCTGTTTGCTGTTCCGGTTTTTTTTGCTGTCCGCAGGCTAGCAAAACAGCCACAGCCAATGTTAAAACAGGATATGTTTTCATCATCACAGTTTTTAAAATGGATATCAAAAAGAGCGCCATGATGGAATCGGAATTGTGGCACCTGGCATTCCCGCAGTGGCAGAGCATGAGCTGATGGAAAAGCTGGTTGGCACCTACGGGAAAACGATTCATACCTGGCACACGGATCAGGATCGGACATTACCTGTAGGCGCCCCTATGATTATGATGGGTTTTACCAAAGACGGTCAACTGCATCCCGGGCTACTATCGGAAAGGGATAAACGATTTAATATTTCCACGGCCGATATCCGTAAGCGAAGGGCTGATATCCGGGTGCCAGCCATAGTTCCCGGCGCCAATGCCTGGGAGCAGGGAATTATCCGGCAGTTTACCATTTCTTCAAGCCCGGATTCGGTCCTGCTTAAACACGAGATGAAGCATTAACCCGCTTGCGGGTATACCAGATACCAACGGCAGCTAATGCTACAGCGCCTGCCAGCAGCCACCAACGGGTATTGCCGGCAGGCGGAATATATTCCACGCCGTTCACCCCGGCAACAGCCGCTTCGTTTACATACCTGCCGGAATGCGGCCTGGCGGATGCTTTGAAATTATCTGCCAGGGATTGCAGCTGTTGCTGCATTTCCTGTCCGGTTAACGGTTTCCCATGGCCTGTAGCCACCGTTTGAGGTTGCAGCGCCGCCAGTTTTTTTACACTGCTCTCTGCAGAAATCCAGTCAGGTGTGAAATATTTAGGAGGACCAGATACTTTTTTCGATTGGGTGATCACATGAGACAGCGACTCTGCCTGGGTGGTTACAAAGGCATCTCCCGCAAGCAGTACACCGTCGTATTCGCGGTAAAGACTGATATGTCCCGGTGTATGACCGGGCGTATGAATATATCGCCATCCTTCCAGTCCGGGTACGGATCCGTCTTCGGGAAGCATGAGCAAATGGCCGTTCAGATTAATCCCCTGTTTGGGGAATGTCCACGACAGTAACGTCATCATACCGCCGCCGGCAGATGGGTCGGGAGGTGGATAGGCAGACCTGCCGGTAAGATAAGGGGCCTCCAGGTAGTGCGCATACACCGGCACATCCCATTCCGATAGCAGCGCCGGAAGTGCGCCGGTATGATCAAAGTGACCGTGGGTAAGAATGATAGCCGATGGTGTTGCCTGCGGCCAGAAGAGATGTTTGGCCACCTGCATAATTTTATGGGCGGAGGTCTGCAGTCCGGCATCGACCAGTACCCAGGAATTATTGGCTGGCTCATGAATGAGGTACATATTCACAAATACGTCGTGTATACCCCACACGCCGGGCGCCACCGCAAACCATTTCTTATAAAGTTTCTCTTCGATTAACGTAATGTTTTCCATACCGGTTGTTTTCCTTCCATACAGCAATTACTGTTCCCTCCGAATGCCCCTGTCTCCGGAAAAATAAAAACGGTTATCTCAAACGGGTTATTTATTTTGCGGCAGAAGGGACAAAAATAGCGAACAATGAAAATCAACCTGCTCTTCCGCCGCGGGAAAAAAGCATACCTGACAGGCATTTTCCTGCTTGCAGGCTGCCTTACCTCAAATGCACAAAAGACTAACCAGGCGCTCCTGCTGGATGGCAATGATAACAACCCCTGTATTGGTATGGATATCATCCGGAAGCATTGGACCGTGGAAGCCTGGATCAAAGGAAACGATAAAGTCTGGAAAGAATGCGAAGCTATTATAGGCGGCGGTGAATACACAGCCTATCCCCACATCGACAATCTCCCTTTGATGATCAAAAACGGTCATTTACACAGCAAAAAAGCGAATATAACCGCACGCGGGATACTGGACAGTAACTGGCATCATGTAGCCGCTACCTGCAACGGCATAGAAACCAAACTTTACCTGGATGGAAAAGAAGTGGGCCGCTCAAAAGGTGCGGTGGATATTTTGCCCGGCGCCATAGGCACCAACGATATGGACTCTAGTACCTTTGGCGGTTGTATCGATGAAGTACGGATATGGACTACCGCACTGGCTCCCGCCACCCTCCGCCGGTGGATGTATCAGCCGTTGGGCCCTTCGCACCCTGACTTCCAGGCCCTGAAAGGCTATTATACCTTCGATGATATGCAGGACGATGTATGTCTTAACCTGGTGGGGAAAGGCCACCAGGCATATCATATGCGGAATACACGGAAAAAGTATAAAGGAACATGGCCGTTGGCAGTGCTCGTGGAAAATAACAATCCCTCATTTGTAACACCGCATACGAAGCAACAACTGTTTAATGCGGTAACTATCCAAAGCGAATGGGACGCAGACCAGGGGAGTACTAACGACGCGGTACTTAAACTACGTATAGTGGCCAACCGTAGTAAGGAACCGCTGAAGCTCACTGCTTTGCAGCTGGATTTATCGCGCAATACCCGGCTATCCGATATTACGGCAGTGCATGTATATGCTGCCGGTCAGGCGCCGCGCTCCAACAGCAGGAAGGAGTTGTTTGGAACAGGTAATACCCCGGAGAAAAAAATGAAATTAGTTTTGCCTTCGGCAGATAGATATGCCTTGCAAGACGGGGTAAATTATTTCCTGGTAACCTTCGATGTGAAAAAGAATGCGGTGCCAGGAGATACCTTGTATGCAGATGTCGCTTCATTTGCTTTAAACGGCACCGCCTATACGCCGGAAGCAGCACCCACCAATATTGTGAAAACAGTAGTCCCGTCTTCTGCTACCAATGCACATACGGTGAAGCTGCTGCAATGGAATATCTGGCATGGCGGCGTGCATGTGGGAAATAATGGTCCCGGCCGGATCAAGGAATTGCTGCTGCGGACCAATGCCGATATTATCAGTATGCAGGAAGCCTATGGTACACAACAGTTCCTGAACGATGCGCTGGGGTTTCATTTGCAAACATCCGCCCCGGGCGCCAACCTGGCGCTGTTCAGCCGTTACCCTTTGGAGCAGCATGCATCTAATGATCACTTTAAATCCAATACCGCAACGGTGCTGCTGCCGGGCCACCGGAAAGTATTGATCGGCAACTGGTGGCTGAGATATGCCAGTAAGCATGAGTACACCGATTTTTATCCCATTCCGGGATTGGATACTAACGACTGGATCAGGGAAGACAGTGAGCTGGCGGTAACGGATGCCCGGAAAAACCTGGATCAGGATATAGACCCGGTTGCAGCGGCAGATACCTCATTGCCGGTGATTTTGGCGGGAGATTTTAATTCGGGTAGTCACCTCGACTGGACCGCCAGGGCTGCGTTTTTACACTATGGATATGGTCCGGTATTATTACCGGCTTCCAGGTTTATGCTGGAACGGGGTTACCGCGATAGTTACCGGGAGCTGCAACCAAATGAAGTGACACATCCGGCAGGCACATTTGCGGTGATTTACGGGCACCTGCAAACTTCGCGGATCGACTTTATTTATTACAAGGGTTCAGGCATTAAAGCAATCGCTTCTAAAATTATCCGGACATCGCCGGAGATAGACGACGTGTGGCCTTCCGATCATGCTGCGGTACTTACCATATTTGATATAAGATAGCAAGGCGAAATCGGTCACTGCCGCACGTTTGAGGAGAACCGTCTCAGTAATGTGTAATCCTTTTCTCATAGTAATCCCATCCTGGGGAACTTACATAAATGGCTGTTAACAGCTGTGTTGGCAGAAAACAGCACAGGAGCGAAGTTCGCTGTATCAGGCTGCTTTATGTGCAATGATAACATTGGTATGGATTCACATTTGCGAATGAAATACGAAAGTATTGTTCACTCAAAAATGATGAAGTATGTTCTATCATGTAAAAGACCTGCAGTTTAATGCCCGGGTATCAAAACCGGATCCGGCATTTGCTACTTTATTACTGGAGCAGTTCGGCGGTGCAAACGGTGAATTGGCCGCTGCGCTCAGGTACTTCGGACAGGCATTTGGCGCCAGGAATCCATTTCCGGATAAGTACGACCTGCTGATGGATATAGCCACAGAAGAATTCAGCCACCTCGAAATAGTGGGCGCCACTATCCAGATGCTGTTACAGGGCATCAATGGAGATTTGAAAAAAGCGGCAGAAGAGTCGGAGATCATGCAATTACTGGATGGGAAAAAGGCAAAGGAAGAGTTTATTCATAAAGCGATTGTAGCGCCGCAACTCCTGGTATCTTCCGGCGGCGGTCCGGCATATACCAATAGCCAGGGTGTTCCATGGTCGGCTTCCTATATCAATGGCGATTGTAACGGTGATCTTACAGTAGATCTCCGCTCTGATATGGCAGCGGAATCACGCGCAAAAATCACTTACGAATACCTGCTCCAGTTTACTGACGATCCATATGTAAAAGAAACCCTTAACTTCCTGATGACACGTGAAGTGGCGCACTTCCAGATGTTTGAAGCAGCACTGGATTCCATACAGCCCAACTTCCCTCCGGGCGTATTGCAGTCTGATCCGCGGTACAGCAACCTCTATTTCAATATGTCCAGTGGTGCCGATATCCGTGGAGCATGGAATGAGGGTGAATCTTCCCAGCTTGGCGAAACATGGCAGTTTATTGAAGATCCTGTTAGCTACGTATTGCAAACAAACGGATTGCTGGATGTAGAACCAACCGGCACCAGCAGAACCCTGCAGGGTGTAGATGAAATAGACAAGAGTTTAAGTCTGCAGCGAAGCGAAGAAATAAACATGGCAGTACCGATTGGAGAACAATCATGGAGTGAACATGCCGACGGCCTACAAAAAAAGAGTAATGGAAAGACAAGCCACACTAAAAAGAAATAAAAAAAGTAAGGCAACAGATACCGGGTACCACCTTGAAGTGGTTTATTATACTGATCCGCTTTGTTGCTGGAGTTGGGCGTTTGAACCGGTAATTCAACGGCTTGTTAATGAGTATGGGAAACGGTTGTCGATCCGCTATTGCATGGGTGGTATGTTATCGGGGTGGAACAACTATCATGATACGCTGCATGCGGTTAGCCGGCCCATACAAATGGGGCCGGTGTGGTTGCAGGCAAAACAACTGACCGGCGTAGCGTTGAACGATACCATCTGGTTCACAGATCCGCCGGCATCTTCTTATCCGGCCTGCGTAGCGGTAAAATGTGCTGCCCTGCAATCGGAGCAGTTAGCTGCGCAATATCTTTTTAAGTTGCGGACAGCAGTGATGCTCAAAGCAAAAAATATTGCGCGAAAGGAAGTGCTGATCTCCACGGCAGAAGAACTGGCGAAAGAGAACCCGTTGTTTGATGTGGGGAAATTCGCCACGCAGTTAGCAAGCCAGCAAGCTATCGATGCGTTCAGGGTGGATATGCAGGAAACAAAGTACAGGGGCATCCATCGTTTCCCTTCGTTATTACTGCAGGTACGGGATACGGGGAAAAGCTTACTGCTCACAGGAAACAGGCCATTTGAGGCTATTACATCGTGTATCGACCAATTAGTTACTAAGTAAAATAAAATATCCGGATTATTTATCCGGATATTTTATTTTCCATTGTTCCAGTAATTCTTCTGCTTTACCTGGTTCCAGGTGTTTAATAATAAAATCAAGTTTTTCTTCCCGCCGGTCGTCACCTTCTTTTGATTGGGGAGATCCACAGTACCACAGGAAGGATAATCCTACTACCTGCCAGATAAGCTGAAGGAATTCCGACTGCCAGTTTTCCATTGTTTCCCGCATCATTTGTACAGCATATTCCGGAACTTCTGCAGGCTGCGAATGTGCCATCTGCTCATTCACATAATCTTTCCATCCAAAATACCAATGTAATGCTACGGAAGCAAGGAACAGTAAAAGCGTTACCCAGAAGTAGGCTTTTCGCTTCAGGTAAGAGGGGCTTTTTTGATTTGTTTTCATAACCTGTAGTGTAAACAGTGAATAAGAATTTTACAGGTAAATAAGTAACAAAATCAAGCCAGACCTTATACCGGCTGTATATTAGCTTCCAGCGCAATTTCTGAGGAAATAGTGAAACAGTTTGTCTGAACGATGTGGTTACTTATTACCGGTGTCTTTCGTTTTACGGCTGGATTGCATTCCCAGGTAAACGGCAACGGCAATAATCACTACAATCAATGCTATTAATGGTACTAACATAGTAAATGGTTTTTGGTATTCCTTCATTAATTATGCCATGTGTGTTGCCTGAAGTGCTTGTTGTTGCTGCGTTTGCTGATATTGGTGGCATGATTTTGTAAGTGTATTTCAGGAAGAAATAAACCATATTACTCATTCTTAAATCAGGTTATTATGGAAAACATTCTGAACCAACAACGTGATGAAGGAAAGGTAGCAAAGGCGATAGAAAATCAAACGGCCAAACTGCCGTCCGATACTTTTTTGTGGGCATCTATAGGTGCGATGGGATTGTCGCTGGCGCTGCAATGTTTAGGCAAAAAACATGTCAGCCTTTTCATTGGTCAATGGGCAGCGCCCTTCCTGCTATTCGGTGTTTATAATAAGATAGTTAAGGTAGAGGGTAACGATTAGTTACATGGTGAATGAAGAGGTGAAAAAAGCAGGCGCCTTTGTGGCGCTTGCTTTTTTTTAGATGGATTGCTGGACTGGAAGTAAACTGCTGGTCATTAAATTGCAACGCCAGGGTTGCCGCAGCAGGAACAGCACCAGCGAGGCGATATCCTCCGGAATCAGCATTTCTTCTTTCTGCTGCATTTCCAGTTTCTTTTCTGCGGGCATATCCAGCAGGTCGGTGCCCACCAACCCGGGTTCAATAAGCGACACCTTGATGTTTGATGACTGTACCTCTTTTCGCAGGGCTTCTGAAAAGGCCTGGATACCGGCTTTGGTGGCGGTATACACCGAGCTGTTGGCCGATCTTACATCTGCGCTGAGGGAGCCGATGAACACAATCTGTCCCCCGCCTTTTTCTTTCATACGCTTCACCGCCTCATGCGAGCAGGCCAGGTACGACAACAGGTTGGTGTTGAGTACATATTGCCAATCGTCGTAGGTGCCTTCCTCTATACCTTTGAATGGCACCGCGGCGTTGTTGATCAGGATGTCGAGACCCTCAAAGTGTTCATCTACCTGTTTAAATGTTTCTTCAATTCCTTTTTTCTCTGCAATATCTGCTGTAAACCCATGCACCTTTCCTTCCATGCCAGCGTCTTTAAACGCCTGAATGGTATCGCTCAGCTCGGGCTGATGTCTGCCGAAAACCATCACCTTTGCGCCGTACGAGGCCAGCAGGAGGGCGGTAGATCTGCCAATTCCGGTGGTGCCACCAGTGATCAGGATTTTTTTTCCTGTTAGTTCTTCCGGTTCATATTTACCGATTGATGAAAAATTTGTTTGCTGCATAAGAATATACTTTTTAAATGGTTTATTTCCAGGAGATAGTAATCTGCTGGTTTCCTTTGAGTTTAAATTCAAGATGTCCATTGTCACACGGAGTGCCGTTTATTTCCGTTTTCTCATCTGTTACTTTGATCCGGGGCAGGGCAGTACGTTTCTTTATGGCTATAATACGCATATAACAGACTCCCTTTTTATGACCCAATACCCGGAAGGTGGCCGTTTTCCCTTTTATAGTAAAGTTGCTTGTGGGATAGTCGATGAAAATGAGCAGCGATTCGCCGGGAACCGTGTAATAGTGGCGGGGAACCAAAGCAAAGGCAAGTCCGGAACCATATACTTCCTGGCCTACGGTCCCCGACTTATTCCATCCCTCCTGCAAATCTTCCACGGGTATCCACAACTGCTTCGCCACTTCCCCGGTTTTGGTGTTTTCCGACAGGCAATCTTCCGGTAACATAGGTGGATAATAATAGACTGCGCGGTAAATATAATAGCGTATATATTCGCTAAGCAGTAACCTCATTGATTCAGGTATAGGTATGTTTTCCGACATCAAAAGATAATCCCCGAAAGCAGAGAAACATTCAGTTTCTTCGTAAACTGCTGTATACGGCGCGTCCGGCAGAGGAAAAAGCGCGAAAAAAGTAGGGTAATCTTTCGCATAACCATAATTGCAGTCCCAAAGCCATACGTTTTTAAACATATTAGCCAGGCAGAGATAGCTGATATTCAGGAATACTTCTTCCTTTGTAAGGGTATATAACTTCAACGCGGTAAAAGCAGAGAAAGCCGTATTGTTAGCCTGGTAGAAAACCTGGAATCCTTCTCCCTGTAGCGAAAGACATGCTGCTTTTGCTTCCTGCAGATATATTTCTTTTTGTGTAAGCTCCCATGCCAGCAACATCACTTTTGCATAAATACCGGCTACATCTTTTTCTCCGCCTTTGCCTGGTGCCGTTTCCGCTTTTACCACTTCCAATGTTTCCATGTTATAAAACACCGGCCATTTATAATTGAAATGATGGGCAACTTTTATCGCGAAATCCAGCGAATCGAAAAGCATTTCCCTGATACTTTCATGTCCCTGTTTCATCAACCTTACCAGGTTCATTAACGGGTGATGAAGGTACCAGCTGTCCATGACCAGCGGAGTTTTATGCTCTTCCGATTTATCCAGCCTGTCCTGTGCTGCGGGGAGCCACCGGACCAATGTTTTATGTTTTTTATCATAGAAATCCGGTATTACCGCTACAAGATCCCTTATCATCTGCATATCCCGCCTGCTCCATTGCTGGTAATCCATCAGGGGAAGTAAAACACTCAGCTGCACCATCAGTTCAGGGGGTGTTTTATAATCGCATACATAGGCGTTCAGAAAAGCATGACCATTTACCTGGCACCAGCTGCCGGCGCTGTGTTCCAGGTCGTGCCATGTTTTATCCAGTATTTCCGGCCAGTGGTGATATTGTGTTGCTGGTTTTGGGAGATGGAGATATATTTCTGCCAGCAGGTCCATAAATTGCTTTGACAGGGCTATTTCATCAGCGGGCGTTTTGTCGTCCATTACTACAAACGTGTCGCTGATGGTGTAGGTTTTACCAGCCTTTAAAGACTGTCTATCCGATACAGGCAGCATAAAGCCTATATCGGGCCATGTCCCACCCACGGAATTACTGACGGATGTTTTTGTTTGTTCACAGTATTTATCCAGCGAGGTAAGGTTTTGAAGATAAAGTACAGATCCCGAACCAGGTTCCTTTATACTGAAATAGATCATTCCTGTACGTGAGCCATTTTGTGAAAGATGTATGTCACCTTCCGGGATGCCCTTGTACCCGCTTCGTTTCAGGGGCATAATATCACGCGGCCAGTAGTGAAAGATGAGCGGGGCAACTGGTGTAACGGTTGTTTTACACCGGATAGCCGGGTGTCCGTTATTATAAAGGTCCAGCGTTACTACATAGGAAGCCGCCAGCGTTTGCAGATGAAAAACAGCCTGGTTCTTTTTCTTGACAGTGTGTTTGATCACGATCTTGTCGTGCGGGGCGTATACCGCCCTGAAAGTAACCCGGGCGCCTTCCGGCCATTCGGCCAACATCCATAGGGCGTCTCCTGAACAGTATACGTAGTAATGACAGTCGCCGGATTGCTGGTAAAAGATCTCTTTTAATTCAGGGTTATTGAATATCTCATTAATGGCCGTTGCATGAGGTGAAATTCCTTCCATAAATCATTATTTAAGCATGCTCCAGGGTTAAAATATGCAGACACCACAAGGTGATCAGCAAGAGTTGTATACAGGCATCCAGCAGGTATATTTTTGATATCACTGCTTTGGATACATATATCAGATCCACGAGTAGTAATACAAGTGCTGTGCCTGCGCCAATAATCAATGTTCCCATGGTAGCAGCCCCTGGGTGTAAGGCCGCGTTTAATAAAGTACATCCTGTTACGGCCAGGAGTGCACCTACTGTTTTCACGAGCCATACATCCGTTTTGGGACCGGTGATTGTTTCAAAGCTGCTATAATACACCAGCGGCCAGATGCCTGTAACCAGGAAATAAACTCCCTGTATCCATAACACTGTTTCAAGTATTTGCGTCATGCACTTTCACGTTGATTATTAAACACCGCATAAAAATCCGTACCAGTCAGGAGGTCAGACAGGAAGACAATAAAAAGCCTGTTACATAGCACACGCAGGCATTATAAACGTGGATGAAAAGCCACGGACTGATATTTAGGAGAGGGACAGATTGTACAATGTTTTACAGGGCTTTCATATTAATGGAGCCAGTGGTTCTGAATGGCTTCCATCGATTGACCTTTGGTTTCCGGCACCAGTTTATATACCGTTATGAAAGCGAATACACAGCACAACGCAAAGCACCAGAATGTTTGTGGTGTTCCTGCAGACGCCAGCATAACAGGCGTTAATTGTCCCATGATGGCGTCGGCGGTCCACATTACCATAATGCTGAGTGACAGCGCCTTCGCGCGTATGCTGTCGGGGAATATTTCGGCTGCAATCACAAATTTCAACGGGCCGATGGAAAAGGCGAAGCAAGCAAGGAAAGCCAATACGCACAGAAGGAGATAGATGCCATTAACCGCGCCAACGTAGAAACAGATGCCGGTCAGCAGCAGGCTCACTGCCGCGCCGGCTGTTCCCCAGAGATATAAGGGGCGCCTGCCAAGACTGTCGACTTTCCAGATCGCAATAAACGTAAAGAGCACGTTTGCTGCGCCAAAAAACAGCTGGCTGATGAGGGAGCTGTCCAGCGTAAGCCCGGATTGGTGCAGGATTGTAGGGCCATAGTAAATAATGGCGTTGATCCCGCTGAACTGCGAGAATAATGGCAGCAGGATGGCGATCAGCAAAGCACGGCGGAAGCGTGGTGCCAGTAATTGCGTATAACCGGCGGCGTTATCTTTTGTTGTAGTATGCCTGAGCTTCAGCCAGCGCGGACTTTCCGGAATAAAAGCGATACCCAGTAAAAAAAGCAATGCCGGGAAAATGCCTACGCCAAACATTTTGCGCCATACCTCCAGCCCGGTGATCAGCAGCCATCCGCTTTGGGCTGGTGTGGCGGCATATTTCAGGAGCAGCGCATTGCTGCCATAGGCGCTGAAAATACCGATGGTAACAGCCAGCTGGTAATAGGTAACCAGCCGGCCACGCAGGGGGTCGGGGGCAATTTCGGAGAGATAGAGCGGCACCACGCTGGAGGCGATACCTACCGCCATGCCGCCAAGTATGCGTGCTGCAATGAGCCAGGAAAATACGGGGATAAAAGTGCAGCCCAGCGCCGTAAGTACAAACAGGGCTGCCGACAGGAACAACAACTTTTTTCTGCCAAGCCGGTCGCTGATGTCACCGGCAAAAATGACCCCGGCAATACAGCCTGCCAGCGCCGACGAAACAAACCAGCCCAGTTGTGCGGGCGACAAAGAAAACCGGTGCTCCACGAAAGGCAGGATGCCGGATACTACGGCCATGTCAAAACCAAAGAGGAAGCCACCCAGGGAGGCTACCAGCGTAATAAAGGTGAGATGTTGACCGCGTTGCTGCATGTTCAGGTGGATGCTATTTGTTGATAAACCGGATGCGATGGTTTTAAAAAAGCTTTGATCAGTTTCACCGGTTCCCCGTTATTGCTGGTAATCCGGCAGTCTATCGCCGCTGCCGGTATCACAAAAGTTTCAGCATAGTGATATATATTCGTATGCCCGTTGGTGGTAGTAACCCTTACTGCACTGCCTTCTACGAGCATCATCACCAGGCAGTTGCCATCAGTAGTTATATTAACGCTGTTGCTGAATTCCAGCCGGTGCACATCGTAAAAATGCACTGCATGTGTAGGCAGGTGCACCAGCCGGTAGTCTGCCCCTTGTTCTATTGTCACGGGGGCAGCAATGAGTTGCTCTTTTACTGCCTTGCCCTGCCTGCTGAAATCCAGGTTATGAAATGCATGTTCTATATTGATGGCCCTTGGTTTTCCGTCCAGGCCGGGCCGCAGCCAATCGTACATTTTAAACGTAAAAATGTACGGGGTGGCGCTGATTTCCAGTACCAGGTTATTGGCGCCGGCGCTATGTACAGTTCCGTTGGGTACCAGGAACAAGGTATGTTTATCTGCTGTATGTTGCTGTACAAAATCCGTTATTTCTACCGGAATACCAAGATCCCGGCTGTTTTTCAGTTTGGTTTTGAATACACCGGGATCAACCCCATCCTGGAAACCCAGGTACACAGTGGCGCCGGCTTTACAGTCCAGGATATAGTAAGTTTCATCCTGTGTAAACGTTTCACCGAAATGTGTGCGGATATAATCCATGGAAGGATGGCATTGAATGGATAAGTTGCCGCCGTCGAAGGTGTCGAGGAAGTCGAACCGGATGGGGAATTCATATTTGAAGATCGGAGCATGATTGCCGAGGATAGCCCTGTGCTGCGCATACATCAGCCATTCGAAGGGAATTTCCATCAGGTAGCCATCGCTTTCAAAAAGCACCCCGTTTTCCGGAACAATCAACTCAAAAGACCACGCGTAATTTACTTCTTCCGTGTTGATACCATTGATATGTGTTTTTAGCCACTGCCCGCCCCAGGCGCCGGCTTCAAACCAGGGCCGCACCCGGAACGTGGAATGAACCAGCTGCTCAATGCCCGCCTGCAGATCTTTACTGAATGCCCAGGCAATATGATCCGGCCATTGTGTATCTGCCATGATGTGGATGCGTGGCAGCAGGGTTTGCTTATAACGATTGAGTACTACCCAATCCACAAAGTAAAACCGTTTATACATTTCCGTACTGCCGCCGGCGGTGAGGCAGCCCAGGTTGGTAATAGTGCCTGCACGCATGCGGTACTGTAATTCATTTTTGGGTATGTCCAGGTATATCAGCGGCGCAGCAGCATCGGTGAGTGCAGCGCCCACGCCTGATACAATGTGAAGGTCATAACGGCCATCGAATGACAATGCCCCCGGTTTCTCCTCATCAAAGAAATCGGTGATCTGTAAAGAAGTTTTTCTGCCCCATACATCACCTTCGCTGCCAATAAAGGGATCGACCAGCTCCTGAATGCTATCGCTGTTTTTTAGCAGGCAATGCGTATCATGCCATTTAACGTTTACGCCTATACGTGTAAATTCCGCTTGCAGGGCAGCGCGGATCTTATCCCAGAAAATACCAGCATAGCCGTCTATCAGCACCAGCGGGTGCTGTACCATCCATTTGGCCAGTGATTCGTATCCTGTCTGTATCTTACCATTGCCGAGCGGATGGGCCGGGTATCTGCTATAGGTACCCGGTAGTGGGGTGGCTGCATGTTCCGGCAGCAAGGGTTGTGCTGATTCTCGCCAGATCATAATCTTATTTTTTTTCCACACGGATCATTATTACTCCTTTGCCGGGAATGGAGAAACTTTCCGGAAGTGTGTGCTTGTTTGTTTCCAGTATATCGCTTTCCGAAATATTTAAAGCAGTGGATTTATTCTTTGATGTTAGTGTAGCCGTGGCCGTATGAGCGGAGGCATTTACCAGTTGCAGCAATACGCCATTGCCGTCTGCCGCAGGATAGAGGTTTTCCACAAAAACATTTTCCCCGCTGATGTTAAAGAACAGGCTTTCCGAAGGAGCGCCGTTTGCGGCGGCAACAACTGGTGGCTGGTGATTTTCCAACCCGGTTTTGTTAACCGTGGCAGCATCAAACTGGCCGTGCACCTGCAGGTAGTAATGAAAGACAGCGATCCCTTCCTGGTCCCTCCGGAAATTGGTATGCCACAGGTTATTCATTACCCAGGAAGAAATGAGGGGCTGTTGCTCCATAAAGGAAATCCAGCGGGAAGAGTTGTGCAGTCCGCCGAGTAGCCCCGCTGTAGGGTACTGGCCTATTTCAAACAGTGGCGCATCGGGCGCCGACCAGGTAACGCCGGTATTTTTCCCGGATACATCTACCCAACGTTGCTGCGTATACCAGTTCCTGTTAGTATGAGGCAACTGATCTGCTTCAGCGCTTATATTTCCCCAGGGGATGCTATAACGTACCTGTGCACCAGGGATACGGAACGGAAATACAAAGTGCACGCTTTCCTTGTCGCCAATGGCGGTTTTATCAATCGTGTTAGTCAGCATCACCTGGTCGGCGCCTGCCGCGAGTTGTATTTCACGGGTGAGGGAACGCAGGCCGGACGCGGGTGTGGTGATCAGCAGGCTAACCACCAGCGGGCCTTTTTCTTTTACCTGGATGTTTGCCTGTCCGCTGTATTGTATTCTTTCAGCGGAGTCACCAGGCATGTAGGTGTATTGGTTCAATCCTGCGGAGTCGGCAAAGTTGCCGTTATAGCCTTTTTTAAGCAGCTGGATGATGTTGCCTGTCTTGGGATCCACCCGGATGGAATAAATGCCGTTATCGAGGCTACTATCCGTAACTGTCGCTTTTTTAAACGGCGCTCCGGCGCCGGGATGAATCGTAAAGCGTTGTTTAGAGAAAGGAGGCAGCGCGGTTGCCAGGAAGGCGAGTTCGCCGGTGCTGAGCCGCTGGGAGGGCAATTTCCTGCCGTTAAGATCTTTTACAATGTCGCCGGAGGTGCTGAGGGCAGCGGGTATGCGCACCAATGCGGTGCGGGAATGTCCCAGGGTATTGTAAACGTCTATAGCGGATGTGATGGTTTTGCTGGTATATCCGTTGCCGTTAGTGCTGCTGCGCAGCAGCGCTTCGGACCGGTCCCGGGCATTCAATGCAAAGCCCTGTTTAAACTGCCATTGGGCAATGGCTTTAAGGTCCTTCGGATCAGACACGCTGTTGAATGCGCCCCAGGTATGTTCGTTGAACATGATGAGGTCCGTCCAGGTGTTACGGAAGGAATCGGCCGGGTAACCGGTTTTTCCCCTGATAGCCCAGATAGCGCCGGCCTGTTGCAGCCGGTCAGATGTGTTCCGGTTAATGGCGGTTTCTTTTGCAGCAGAGGCGATGCCATCTGTCCAGTATTCGGTATAGTCGCCGGTGAACACAGGAATTTTGTCTTTCCACCCCGCTTCAAAGTCGTGGAAAAATTGCTTTACCGAGGTAATAATCAGTTTGGGAGATGTATACCGCTCGTTCCATGCCTTTACTGCGTCCGGCAGCTCAGGGTCTATAGGCGCATTGTCGCTCATAGCCCAGGTGAGGAGCGTCATGTTATAGGGAAAGTGGTTGTGCTCCAGCTGGGAGAGATAATCAAAAAGATAGGGGTTGAGGAAATTTTCAGTGGGTTTGCCGGTGTAATAAGGCTTGGGGTCTTCTACGGTAAAGAAGTTGGGTATTTTACTTCCTTTCAGCGTATAGCCGATAGAGTAGGGCGACGACTGCCAGAAGAGCACCTGTTGTTTCCCGGAGGCATCCCGCCAATAGAAGGGTTTATCGCGCCATTGTCCCGAACTGCCGATGCGGTCGTTGGCATTGGGTGCGCTGAGGAAGTACTTCATGCCGGTAATAGCCGATTGACTGATCAATCCCCACGAGGCGCCTGGAACATCCCCCTGGAACATGGTGTTGATGGTAATGCCGTAATCTTTTGCTAGCCGGGCCCCAAAAGAAAACAGTTGCAGCAATTGTGCGGATGAAGTGGCGCTGGTATTGGTGTTGGCATAAGTCCCGTCGAGGTTGATCCAGCCTTTTTTCACCGCTTCGCGGAATGTTTGTTTCTTTTCATCGCTGGCAGCGGCGAGGTATTTATCTACCACCCAAAGCGCTTCCGTATTCCATTTGAACCGGGCTTCCGGCGGATAGCCTGCCGTACGGGCAGCTATTTTAATGGCTTCATCGATGTTGTTCATATGAATGGCCAGTACCTTTGCCTGTACGTTGGTATAGCCTACATCTACATGCGAGTGAGGCATGAGGTATACGTTCCATTGCCGGGTGGGTGAAACAATGCAGCGGGCCGTATAGGTTTGCCCGGCACTGAGCAGGCGAACAAACAGCTCGGTGTCTTTGTCTACTGCCTCGCCGGGCAGCGGCAGCTCATAGTCGGCGATGCCATCGGGGCTGGCCGGCAGCGGGAGACTGTCTTCATGGCCATTAAAGTACATATACACCATTGCGGGCTGATAGCTTTTGCCGCCGTGAAAGCGCATTCTTACCATCCGGGCGGGAGTGCCGTGATGATTCAGGTAAGCGATAGTGGGTTGCAGTTCAATGCTGGTAAAGGATGCTAGCTGCTGTGATATTTCGATGCCGGCAGGAGAAAGGGCTAAATCCCCGCTATGTGAACCGGGAAATTCCAGGTTCCATGCGTTGGCATGGGCAGCCGGAAAGCAGCTACACAACAGGAGTTTTGCAATTATATGCTTCATATGTACAAACATACGGACATATTTCAATATTCGGAAAGGATATAGGGCTAAAAAAAGGGCTGACCATACTTTGGTCAGCCCCTGAAAAAACGTAATGTTGTCTATTAGAAACCCGGATTATTTGGTAATAATTTCGGGTTTACATCGCTCTCCTGTTTAGGAACAGGGAATAGTAGTTGTTTCGCGGCGAATGTAGCGCCGAATACGGTTTTATGTCCTACGAAGTCGTCCCAGTTACCGGTTACATCGTTATGAACTTTCCGGGTCCGTATCATATCGAACCACATTTTATTTTCGAAGCACAGTTCAAAATACCGTTGAAGCCATACTTCGCGCTCAAAAGCAGCTTGTGACAGCGCGCCCAGCGGCGCCAGCTTAGCACGGGCACGGATGGCGTTTACATAACGAAGAGCATCTGCATTAGGTCCGCCTTCCGCACGGTTAGAGGCTTCTGCATACATCAGGTACACATCTGCCAGGCGGTAAAGCGTATAGTTAAGATCCGATTTAGCTGTGCTTACCACTGCTAAAGAATCAAACCACTTGTAGATGTAGCGGCCCTTAAAAGTAACCGTATCTGTACCAGGGTCCTTCCTCTTGTACTTGGTATAAAAGAATTGTCTTTCCTGTACCCTTTTATCACCGGCGGGGAATGAAGCAATAAACTGCGGAGTAGGATATACAGATCCATATTCATCAGAGTACTTTGAAATACCCGCGTAGTTTGGAATGGTAAGCGGCGTAAGCGGATTGATGCTTGGTACTGAAGCGGCATACTGCACCTGGAAAATGAACTCCCCGAGATTTTTATTGGCGGGGTTGATCATATTCGTGTATTCCGGGAACAGGAAATAGCCGCCGTTTGCAATCACCGACTTGGAGGCAGCTGCGGACAGGGCGTAGTATTGATTACCGCCATTGATGGCCGCACCGGCATATGTCAGGTACACATCAGCGAGCAGTGATTGAACAAGTCCCATTGATACTTTGCCCGTTTTATCTGACCAGGGCAGTGTGGATTTTGCCGCAGTGAGCAGATCCGGGATAATGATCTCATCATAAATCGCTTTCGCTTCTGTACGGGGCAGGTTTAGGTTGAGATCTTTGGGAACTTCGGTCACTTTGGGAACGGCGCCGTATAATCTTACCAGGTGAAAATAATAAAGCGCACGCAGCGTATGCGCTTCTGCCAGCATGTTGGTTTTATCTGCATCCGACACTGCGGCCTGTGGCAGCTTTTCAATGGCCAGGTTACAGGCGCCTACGCCCATGTATAAACGTTGCCACCAGGTATCCACATAAAAGGAAGTAGCGTTATAACTGAGGTTCTGAAAGGTGGCAAACCCGGTTTGCCCGAGATCACTGTTGGCCTTACCTGTCATGAATTCCATCAGGTTATAAGTGTTACCGCCATAGGAAGATGGTTGTCCCTGTAAGAAACCTTGCAGGTATTGGTACGATCCGTTTGCCAGCGCGCGTGCTACTTTTGGATCAGAGAGGTCTGCATCCGGCGGAAGAAAATTCGTGGGCTTTTGTTCCAGGAATTTTTTGCAGGAGCAACTGAGCAACACCAGCAACGCGAGTATAATATGTTTAGTCGTTTTCATTTTCATATTTTTTTAATCACAAAAAAGGTTATCACATCAACGGGTACACGATTTCATCAGAAATCAAGATTCACACCCAGGTTCCACACGCGCGGGCGGGGATAAGGGAAGAAGTCGATGTTCTGTGAGAATCCGGTGTTGGAGCCATAACCAAAGTTAAAGGTGTCTACTTCAGGGTCATAACCGGTGTATTTGGTAATGAGGAAAAGATTTTGCACGCTGCCATAGATGCGGAACCTGCGAATATGGCTTCTTTGCATCCAGGATTCAGGGAAGGTGTAACCCAGGGTAAAGTTCTGTCCCCGGATATAGGAACCGTCTTCTACCCACCAGGTATCAAAGTGGGAATCCTGTGTAAATTTATAACTGCGCACCTGGGCAATATGTGTGTTCTGATTTTCCGGTGTCCAGGCATTCAATACGGTGGCCAGGCTGTTAGCCAGCGTCTGACGGTCTTCCACAGAGTGTTTGAATGCAGCAGCTGTATTTACGCCCTGTACAAAACGGATATCAAAAGTAAAATCCCATCCTTTGTATTTGATGGTGCTGCTGAAGGTACCGGTCCATTTTGGATAGGCGCGGCCTATGATATCATACACCGCATTGCCGGCAGAATCGTATTCGTATTTCCTGTCACCCGGCAGCAGGGAGTGTTTGGCTGCTTCTGCTGCTTCATCCGTACCATAGGTACCTAACCTTTTCATTCCGTAGAAAGAACCGATAGGCTCACCTACACGCAGGATATTGGTTTGCCCCAGGAAATTGGGACCAGGGAAGATATCTGCGTTACCATCGTTGAGCGTGAGAATTTTATTTTTATTGGTAGCAAAAACGAAGGTAGTGGACCAGGTAAAGTTTGGTTTCTGAATGTTTACCGTATTCAGGTTTACTTCCAGACCGGTGTTTCTTACTTCACCTATATTTTTATACACATTGGGGGTGAACATACCGGCAGACCACGGAATAGGTGTTGCCAGCAGGAGGTCTGATGTTTTACGGTTATAGTAATCCACGTTCAGGTTAATGCGGTTATCCCACATCCCCAGTTCCACACCGGCGTCTATCTGGTTGGAACGTTCCCATTTGAGATCGGAGTTACCAATATACCCGGGTACAAGTGTTGGCTGGTTGGCGCCGCCTATTACGGTTTGATCGGGACGGTACTGTGGAGAGTACTGGAACTGACCAATTTCCTGGTTACCGGAAGTACCGTAGCTGGCGCGGATCTTCAGGTTATTGATGGTTTTACTGCCTTTCAGGAAGTCTTCCTCAGAAACACGCCATGCGGCCGCTACAGAAGGGAAGAAGGCGAACTGGTTGTCTTTACTGAATTTGGAAGATCCGTCATACCTCGCAGTAGCGGTAAAAAGATACTTGTTCTTCAGGTTGTAATTAACACGGCCATAGTAGGAGTTCATTGACCAGGGCTGTGTTTCTGAAGTAATGTTGTTACGTACCGATCCTGCAGCCAGGGAATTCCACTGGAAGTAATCCGACAGGAAATTCTGTGTTTCTGCCAGGGCATTTTCATTACTGAATTGCAGGAAGGAAATACCGACTACCGCGTTTAAACTGTTATTATTTTTAAACTGCTTATTGTAAGTAAGGTAGTTTTCAGATTGCCAGTACTTGTTATAGTTAGTAGTGATCCTGGCCACGCCTCCCTGATCGGCTGACAGGTGGGGAAGGTCACCGGTGGAATAGAAATTGGCCTTATTACTGATCTGGTCGTAACCAAAGTCGGTTTTAAAATTCAGGTCCTTGTTGATCTGGAACTGCATATAAAAATTGCCCAGTGTATGCACCTGGTTATTGAGGGTATACCTGTTCTGCGCGATCTGTACAGGATTTGGGCCTCCTTCAAGACCGTCAATATCATAGTTGCCTGCCCAGGAGCCGTCGGGGTATCTTACCGGTACAATAGGCACTTCTTCCGTTACCATTCTCGGTACGTTTAAGGAACCGTTACCATCAGATACGACTCTTTGCGTGCTGGATACGATATTCAGGCTACCACCAATTTTCAGCCAGTCTTTTACCTGGTCATCGAAAGTGGCCCTGGCAGAATATCTTCTGAACCATGATTCTATCATTAAACCATTCTGATCCAGGTAACCAAGGGACGCGCTGTAGAGCAATTTATCAGTACCGCCCTGGAAGTTCACCTGGTGACTGGTAGACACGGCCGGTTTATAGGTTTCTTTTTCCCAGTTGGTGTTGTACAGCGGTTTGTCGTTCTCGTCAAACAGCAGCGGGAAATGTTCATGATCCAGGATTGCGGTGGGTGTCCAGGTGCCGTGGTCCGGATCGAACTTGGTGGCATTGGCAAATGATTCGTTATATACTTTTACAAATTGCTCTGAATTTAAGGTGGGAAGATGACTGGCCAGTGTACTTACGTTTACGTCGCCCTGGTAGCTTACCTGGGTGGGACCGGCCTTACCACGTTTGGTAGTGATCATAATTACACCGTTGGCGCCTCTCGCACCATAAATAGCAGTGGAGGAGGCATCTTTCAATACTTCGATGGAAGCGATATCATTGGGGTTGAGCGCATTCGCATCAACACCCGCCACTCCATCTACTACATACAAGGGATCCACAAAAGAGTTGATAGAACCGATACCACGGATACGCACCTTAGCTGCCTGGCCGGGGGCGCTGCTGTTAATGTTTACGTCCACGCCGGCTACCTTGCCCTGCAGTGCCTGTGAAATGTTGGGAACAGGCTTATCCATTACCTGCTCGCCTTTAAGGGACGCCACAGCGCCCGTGAGGTCAGATTTTTTTACCGATCCGTAACCAATTACCACGAGGTCGCTTAAGGTACTCACCTGTACTTCCAATGCTACATTGATGGTGGTTTGATTACCAACCCTGACCTCCTTGGTGCCGAATCCGGTGAAGGAGAACACCAGCACAGCGTTTTCGTTGGGCACCGACAGGGAGTATACGCCGTCTACATTGGCGATGGTTCCGCTGGAAGTGCCTTTAATGGCCACCGTAGTGTTTGGAATGACGGTCCCGTCAGCGGCACTGGTGACTTTACCGCTTATTTTGATCTGGGCCATTGCATGCATGGAAAATAGGAGGCATGCAAGCACATAAAATAGTTTTGCTTTCATAACAAGTCTTTAGTGATGAGGTAATATTAGCCGGTGTTTCAGTTGATAGTAGTCACAGGAGCTATACGTGGAAGTTCCTGTGATAACAAGTGAGATTAGGTTTTAAGATTATGGTAATACTATGTTTTCTAATAAGATCCGGTTGACGAATAAATAATAACTGAGCAGGCCCAATTGTTTATTCTACTGCTGATTAATTGCCCACTTTTTTAAAAGTGTAATGGCATCTGATAAAACACCTGCTTCTCCACGAAAATTTCCCGATCCTTTTGGCGTGCCAGTCTGAACGTCATACCATTCAAAAAAGCCATTTTGAGCAATGACGCGGTCGGTCATGGGTTTAAGCTCTGCTACGGCTTCCTGTATAAATCCGTTTATAATAAGCGCCTGGATCATGCGTCCGCCGAACCAGGTCCAGTCGCCGGCATTCTGATACACATAAGGATGCATATTCGGGAACTCCTTTGCCGGGTAAGGAGGATACACCGTGATCCCTATGGTTGCGAACTTTTCTTTGGCGGCGGCCTGAGTCATTTGCCGGTTAATAGCCGCTATTTCTTTTGGTGTATGAAATCCTGCCAGTATTGCGCAGGCACTGCCCCCGGTGCAGAGGATCTCTTTTTCGTTGAATGAGGGGGAAAACGGGCTTCCGTTCAAATAAAGATGTGGTATGTATTTCTGTGCCCTGTTGTCCCATAAATGTTTACGTACATTTTTCCGGATATCGGTTGCTATTTTGCTCCAATCCCTTTGTGCCTGGTAGTTTGCTGGTTTGATTGCCAGGAAATCCTGTATCGCCATCACAAACATGGCATTATCATAAATATCGACCGCCCATTTTGTTTTTTCATTGATGGCCACGCCCCAGCCGGTTTCGGGTTGCACGTCGCCCCAGTCGATGGTCGTGGCGCCTTTAATCAATCCGTATTTTTCTGACCAGCGCTCTTTCAGCAGATAGGCCATAGAGGCTTCCATCCGTTGCAAAATCGTTTTATCATTTATGACCAAAAAAAGGAGGGCCTTATCGCCGGTAACAGCCACATATTTTCTAACCGCCTGTATCAGGGAAGACTCCTGGTCGGTTTCCACGGTATTCTTATGAGCGGCCCATTGGGAAGCCAGGTCGGAATACCGGTACTGGTAGCCCACATTTGCCTTTTCGCGTGGAATAACGCCGTCGGGTATATCTCCATCTGCGCCTTGCATACGGAAAAACAGCAACAGCATTTCCTTTACCTGATCATGAGGTAATACCTGCAGCGAGCCATTAATGAAAGTATTGAAATCCCTGATCCATACTTCTCCGTAGGAAGTGCCGGCAGAGAAACCGGTGAGTAGTCTTAATGCGCGGGCCTGTACAGTATCCAGCCGGCTGTCTGCCAAAACAGCTGCCGCCAGGGTCCTGGTGTTATCCTGGGCAGTCGCGTTTCCCGAAAGGAATACAGGAGCAGTGATGCCAGCAATAAACGGAATTATAGAAAAAGTTTTTTTCATAATGTGGCCCCGGATATTATGTACAAACATATAAACATAATTTAATTATTGCAAGAAAAGTTTTTAACATAGCTATAACAGGTGGCTGGCTTTATAAGATATTGATTATCTGTTTACTATGTGGTGTTGAATGGTTTTGTGCCGGTCCCGCGCAGCGATCCCGTTTTTTTCTCCGGAACATACATACGTTCAAAATAAGGGGGGCTAAAATTGTTTTTCTTGTTTATTTCCAGTTGCTTTGCAGGCATGAATTTGAGTATAGATCATAAAAATCCTTTACCACTTCATATACAGGCGGAAAACCTGTTGAGGAATATGATAAAAGATCCACAGTACGCCGGTGGAAAGTTTTTACCCAACGAAGTCCAGTTAGCAAAACAGCTGGCTATCTCCCGATCTACTTTACGTCATGCTTTAAACAAACTTGTATACGAAGGATTGCTGACCCGGAAAAAAGGAGTAGGCACCAAAGTGGCGGAAGCTGCCATCAGCTCTAAATCCAAGAACTGGCTGAGCTTTACACAGGAAATGACCGCGCGCGGCATCATCATCAAAAATTTTGAGCTGCATGTTACCTGGGTATTACCGGATGAAACCATCGCCAATTTTTTTGAGATCAGTCCAACTAAAAAAGTCCTCAAACTGGAACGCCTGAGAGGGAAGGCAGAAGGCCCTTTCGTATATTTCATTTCCTATTTCCATCCACGGGTAGGGTTAACCGGTGAGGAGGATTTCAAACGTCCTTTGTATGACATCCTGGAGAAGGATTACATGACGGTAGCTACTTTATCCAAAGAGGAAATCAGCGCCAGATCAGCGGACAAATTTATTGCAGCTAAGCTGGAACTGGAGCCGGGCCACCCCATCCTTGTAAGGAAACGGTTTGTATACGACCAAGGCGAACGTCCGATTGAATATAACCTGGGTTATTACCGGGCCGATAGCTTCGTGTATACCGTGGAAAGCAGAAGAGAATAGTTTAATCTTTCATCAAAATACAACGGCTCAGCATTAATACACAGGTATTAATACTGAGCCGTTCAGTTTTACGGTAACGGGCACTGTTTATAGCTTAGGAGCGGCTGCCACGTTTTTTGTAACTACCGGCCATACACCTGGTGCAGGGTAGCTTACGCCCTTGTTAGCGCCTCTTACGCCTGCATCCTGTCCGAAGTAATACAGCGGCCAGCCTTTGTAGGTTAATTGTTTTTTACCGGCAACGGTAATGCTGCCAAATAGTGTTTTATCGAGAGTAGATGGTACTACGATCTGGTCTGTTTCATAAATAGGCCATACCGCGTTGTTGGAAAAATCAGGTTTGGTGAACTTGTTGATATTAAAACTGTCTTTAACGAAAGAGTACAGTGTAAGACCCTTACCATCACTGAAATACGTCGTTTTAGCGGTACCCTCGGTATGATTTTCCAGGTAGTTTTTACCATCGGCGCCTACCAGCTGCGCATTGATCAACTGTATGGTATAGTCGGGTTTAGCTACATACCAGACATTATTAACGCCTTCCCCATCCGTCTTGCCGGGTGCTTCACGCACATTTACGCCACCCACAGCAGGCGCAAAGTAATACAGGGGCCATCCTTTGTAAGCAGTTTGTTTTTTGCCATCGACAGTAGTGATGGTGGTGAAGTCTTTGATATCAAGGCCAGTGCCGAGTGCAGTCTGGGCAAGGTTATCACCGGCATAATAAAGAGGCCATACTGCTGCGCATCCACCGCCACAGTTGTTTTTGCCATCAAAGTCGTTGGAGAAATAATAAAGGGAATTACCGTCCACATCTGTCAGGTGATTTCCCAAAGTGGCGCTGGCACTGAGTTGTACCAAAGGTTTAGGCGCAGGAGTGTCGGGATTGTCATCGTTTCCGCCGCAGGCGCTGAAGAAAACGATACCAGACAAGGCTATCAATGAAAGCAGGGTGTTTTTTACGGAGTTCATGCTGTTAAAATTTTTTTTGAAATTTGAAATAATCAATACGCTATTGCGGGTTGTTGGTCAGTAACAACCTGTTTCGGTAATCCGTACCTATGCGTATTCGATAAAAACAGTAAAAAGGTTGTCTCCCCCGCAAAATATTTTCAGCTATTTTTGTTGCTATGGTCAATGAGCGTTTCTATTCAGAGCAATATGAATCACAGGAAAGGGATACCCGGCTTGTAATGGACGTCATGTCTGTATACCTGTATCCCCTGGAAACATTTACCATTACAGACGCTGTGAACCGTGTGGGAGAAATGAAAGGCACCAGGGTCAGCGAAATATTGAAGCACCTGGTTGCAGCCGGACTGGCCATTAAAAATGTAACGGGCAATTATTCCCTGGTACCGGAAATGAACTTTCTGCTGTTCCCGGTAAATATAAAGCAACCTGCTTATTCGGTGCTGCTCCAAAGAACGCAACACGCAGTGCATGCGTTTTACAGCATGAGCGCCCGGTTGCAGGACCTGCAGCAATTGCTTACCGCTTATTTTACAGGCGACCGCTTTTTATTATCGCCTCCTGTAAGGAAACTGGAAATGGAGCTGGATGAGTATCAGCCTTATTTATCCTACCTGCTGTACTTCCCGGCCTATGCAGAACTGTTACCTTTTTTCAGCCAGGAAAGTCTCGACCGGATGGTATCTTTTGCCTTAAAATATAACCTGCTGAAAATGCCGCCGGTGGAAGAATTGGAGCGTTTTCGCCGGCAGTATGGCGCGGATTTTCCTGAGTTGTCACTGTTACAGGGGCATCTTGATTTGCCTCCGGCAGATAAAACAGCAGATGACCTGTATGCACAGGCGGTGATATTACTGTACAGCGGGCAACCGGCAAAAGCACTGACATGCTTTGAAAAAGGGATCAAACGTCAACGGCAGTACGATAAAAAGAACACCCTGCCGCTGTCGCCGCTGTTTGCGTTTTATTATGCATTCACCCTGGCGGTGTTGCCCGGTGAGCAAACGAATCCGCTGATCGCTAAAATTGTAGCGGCTTATGAACGCAAGCTGTTCCCGGCTATTACCCCGGCCGTTTGTTTGCTGCATTTTCATGCGGGCCGGAAGGAGAAGGGCGAGCAGTTGTTACTGCTGATACTGGAAGGAGGAGAGAGCAACCTGCTGAGCTATCTGTCTGTATTGTGTTTGCAGCTGCTGCATCCCAAAAGTAAATTGTTACGCACTTTTAGCACCACCGTTGCAAGATTGCTGGCATTGGGCATGGAGCGTCACTACCGGTTACTGACCTACGAATATTTATATTTATTTAAGGGAGATGATTACCAGGGATATGAAAGTATGTTCATGGAAGCCGGCGCCATTGCCGTGCACCCGCCGGTATTTTCGCAGATGGAACAAACGCCCGACTGGGAGCGGCTATTAAATACACTGCTCGGCGCAGATACACATCTTACAAAAAAAGAAAAAAATGTAGTAGCCTCCCGGTTAATTTACCTGATAGATTTTGACCGGTACAAAATCCAGCCGGTGTTGCAAACCTCCCAGGGCAACAACACCTGGAGCAGCGGCCGTAACGTAGCATTAAAGAAACTGAAGGAAGGGAAGGCGGAAGCCATGGCAGAACAGGATTTCAGGATAGGCGCTACGGTACAGAAAGATCATTATTATAACTACGACGGGGAATCTTATTCCTTTGCTGAAACAGTATGGGAGGAAATTGCCGGCCATCCATTATTATTTTCTGCAGATGATATCACTGTTTCCGTAGAAATAGTAAAAGCCCAACCGGAGCTGAGCGTTAACAGGTCCGGGCAAGGGTATACTTTCAGTGCCAACGTGGATGATTATATCAGTGAAACCGTGTTTGTAAAGGAAACCAACACCCGCCTGAAGATCATCCACCTCACCGCACAGCAGCGGCGGCTGCTGCAAACATTGCAGCAGATCCCCGTGGTGCCGGCCGCCGGAAAAGACAAGCTGATCCAGGTGTTGAAGAGCATTGGCGCGCACCTGACCATCCATGCGGATGTGGGCGATATGGCCGCCAATATCAGCCGCCGGCCCGGCGACAGCCGTATTGTGATACAACTGCTGCCTTTGGGCGATGGATTGAAAGCCGGTATTTATGTAAAACCATTTACCAGTGACCCGCCGTATTGCAAGCCGGGCATTGGTGCGCATAATATTATCGGTATCAGCAACGGGGAACGCTGGCAGGCGATCCGGGACCTGGCAAAAGAAAAGAGTAATGTAACTGCCCTGCTGAACCTCATCCAGGGAGCAATAGAACAGGACCTTTCTGATGATACCATCATTTTTGAAGATCCGCTCGACTGCCTGCAACTGCTGGAAATTATCCACCAGCATCCCGAACTGGTGAGGGCAGAGTGGCCGGAGGGGGAGCGTTACAAAGTGAAGCAACAGGCAGGCTTTGCGCACCTGAGCATTTCATTGAAGGAAAAGGACCACTGGTTTATGTGTACCGGTGAATTAAAAGTGGATGAAACCACGGTACTTGCATTAAAGGACCTGCTGGATACTACGCGTACCGTAAAGAAGCGATTTGTTGCTTTACAGAATGGAGAATACCTGGCGCTGACAAGCGACTTACGCCGCCGGCTAAACGAAATGGCCAGCGTGGCAAATATTGACCGTAACAATGTAAGCATTCAGCCCTATGCCGCACCAGTACTGGACGAATTATTGGAGCAGGCTGGCAGCGTTACTACTGATGCAGCGTGGAAAACTTTCTCACGTAAACGTACCAACGCGATGGAACTGGCCGTAACGGTGCCGGTTACACTCCAAACCACCTTACGCCCATACCAGGAGGAAGGATTCCGCTGGATGACGCACCTGGCGGCCTGGGGAGCCGGCGCCTGCCTCGCAGATGACATGGGCCTGGGTAAAACCATCCAGGCGATTGCCTTGTTGCTGCATCGCGCCCCGGACGGCCCCGCGTTGGTTATTTGTCCGGCTTCCGTGGTAAATAACTGGAGCAATGAGATCAGCCGCTTTGCACCTTCCCTGAACGTGGTGTTCCTGCATAACGGTCACCGTGCCAACCTGATAAAAGGCGCCGGCGCTTTTGACGTGGTAGTAACCACTTATGGTTTACTCCAATCAGAAGAAACACTGCTGGCCGCTGTGAAGTGGCCTACGCTGGTACTCGACGAGGCGCATACAATCAAAAATTTCCAGACAAAAACTTCCAAAGCGGCCATGTCGCTGCAGGCCGGATTTAAGCTCATGCTAACGGGAACGCCTATACAAAATCACATGGGCGAGATCTGGAACCTGTTTAACTTCCTTAACCCGGGATTGCTGGGTACACTGGATCATTTCAATAAACAATTTGTTTTCCCGTCTCTAAGGAACCCCGAGAGTACGGTGAAGCAACACCTGAAAAAACTGATCACGCCTTTTATATTGCGACGTACCAAAACAGGCGTGCTGGATGAATTGCCGCCCAAGACCGAGATTGTAAAGCTGGTGAGCTTATCACAGGAAGAAGCGTCGTTTTATGAAGCACTGCGAAGAAAGGCGCTGGAAAATATCAGGGCGCAGGAAGGCAGTATGGCGCAGCAACACATCCGGGCACTGGCAGAAATCAGCCGGCTGAGGATGGCGGCCTGTAATCCGCAGCTGGTGGATGCTGAAGCCGATATCCCATCTTCCAAATTAATGGTATTCCGGGAAATAGTGGAAGAACTGGTGTCCAACAACCACCGTGCATTGGTGTTCAGCCAGTTTGTAAAGCATCTCGACCTGGTAAGGGAGGCCCTGCATCAACTGGGAATTACCTATCTCTATCTCGACGGAAGTACGCCGATATCACAACGGGATAAGCTGGTGAAAGATTTCCAGGCAGGCACGGGGCAGTTGTTCCTCATCAGCCTGAAAGCGGGCGGATTGGGACTTAATTTAACTGCCGCTGATTACGTGATCCATATGGATCCGTGGTGGAACCCGGCAATTGAAGAACAGGCGTCCGACAGGGCGCACCGGATCGGGCAAACCAGGCCGGTAACTATTTACCGGCTGGTAGCGCAATATACTATTGAAGAAAAGATCATTGCATTGCATAACAGCAAACGGGATCTGGCCGATCAGCTGCTGGAAGGCAGCGACCAGGCCGGTAAGCTCAACGCCCGGGAATTGCTGGAACTGATCGCAGAAAGATAGCTCAGAACGGCGAAGGACTGATACTGGTCCACCCGCCATCGATGATAAGGCTTTGGCCTGTAATATGCCTCGCATGATCGGAAACCAGGAACAGCGCAGCATCGGCGATATCCTGCGTATAAGCAGGGCGTCCCATCGGTGTGAGGCTGGACCAGATCTGTTCATAGGAAGGATCGTCCAGCGTACGTTCCGTGAGGGTAGCGCCGGGAGCAATGGTGTTGACCGTAATTTTAAAAGGAGATAATTCAATCACTAAATTTTTTGCCAGCATTTCCAGCGCCGCTTTACTCATACCGTAGGCCGCAAGATCTTTGTGCGCCTGGTGGCCGGTTACAGAAGAGGTGAACAGAATAGCGCCGCCCTGTGGCTGTTGCTTCATTTGATTGGCGGCGGTTTGCGCCAGGAAAAAAGTACCGCCCAGGTTTACCTGCATAACGCGGTTAAATGCTTCCGGTGTGTAAGTAAAGAAGTTGCCAAACAAAGTAATACCGGCGTTGGCAATCACAATGTCCAGCCGGCCGAATTGTGTAACCGCCGTGTTCACCATTTGCTGAATAAAGGCAATATCGCCGGAGTCGCCGGGCAAGGCTATGCACTGCCCCTTTGCCGCGGTAATAGCGCCGGCAGCCTGTTGCGCCAGCTGTGCATCAATATCATTCAGTATAACCGTAGCGCCTTTCAGCGCCAGTTGTTTGCTTATCTCAAAACCGATGCCCTGACCGGCGCCGGTAACAATCGCTACTTTCTTTTCAAATGTCATGAGCCGTTTTTTAGTGTGAGTCCCTGGTTACTTCGCTGCCGGAGCTGCCTTTCAGAAAGCCGAGGTCCGCGCCGAGATGCGCCTGCTCCACGTGTTGCTGGTAGAGTTGTACATACCCCCGTGTGGACTGTGGATACACCGGTTTCCACGCGGCTTTTCTGCGCGCAATTTCTTCGGGAGAAATAGCTGCCTCCAGCCGGCGCTGGTGTACATCCAGCGTAATTACATCGCCATCGCGGAGAATGGCGAGATTGCCGCCGGCAGCGGCTTCGGGCGATATGTGCAGCACTACGGTACCGAATCCGGTACCGCTCATCCGGCCGTCGGAAATGCGTACCATATCTGTAATTCCTTTGGCCAGCAGTTTTGCGGGCAAGCCGAGATTACCTACTTCAGGCATCCCCGGATAACCTTTTGGCCCCACGTTTTTAAGCACCAGCACACTGTTTTCATCTACATCAAGCGCAGGGTCATCAATCCGTTTTTTGTAATCGTCGATATCCTCAAACACAACCGCCTTGCCTGTATGCTGCATCAGGTGAGCACTTGCGGCAGATGGCTTGATCACCGCGCCCTCCTCGCAGATATTTCCTTTTAATACCACGATGCCTGATACCGTATTAAAGGGAGCTGCTATTGATGAAATTACATCTTTATTATAGCTGACAGCGTCAGCGTAATTAGCGCCGATCGTTTTGCCATTGGCCGTAATACAATCGGTGTGAAGATGCTCCAGCAGGGCATTGATCACAGCCGGGAGTCCGCCGGCATAATAAAGATCTTCCATGAAATAACTGCCGGAGGGCTGCAGATTGGCAATCAGAGGGATATTGGCAGAAAAGGTATCCATGTCCTGCAGGTTCAGTTCCACGCCTATGCGGCCTGCAATGGCCAGTAAATGGATCACAAAATTGGTGGAGCCGCCAATGGCTGCGTTCACCCGGATGGCATTTTCAAAGGCTTCTCTTGTCAGGATATCCGTTAAGCGCCTGTTTTCCCTGACCATTTTCACGATCTCGTTGCCGGACAGCTGTGCCAGTATTTTGCGGGCGGCATCGGGCGCGGGAATAGCGGCGTTCTGCGGAAGGGAAAGTCCAAGGGATTCCACCATGCAGGCCATGGTAGAGGCGGTACCCATTACAGCGCAGTGGCCATCACTGCGGCACATGCCGGCTTCTGCCATAGCGAGTTCTTCGTTGGTCATCCTGCCGGCCCTTACATCTTCACTAAACCGCCAGATATCGCTGGTACCGATGCTGTTGCCCCGGTGCCTGCCGGTGAGCATAGCGCCGCCCGATACCACAATAGTGGGAATGTTTACACTGCAGGCGCCCATTACCAATGCCGGGGTGGTTTTATCACAACCGCATAGCAGCACTACCCCGTCGATGGGGTTGGCGCGGATAGATTCTTCCACGTCCATGCTGACGAGGTTGCGGTATAACATAGCAGTAGGCTTGATAAGTGTTTCACCCAACGACATTACCGGGAATTCCAGCGGGTAACCACCGGCTTCCAGTACCCCGCGTTTCACGGCTTCTGCCAGTTCCCGGAAATGGGAATTGCACGGTGTGAGCTCCGACCAGGTGTTGCAAATACCTATTATTGGCTTGCCTTCCAGCTCATGTGAGGGGATACCCTGCTTCTTTAGCCAGGCACGGTAAATAAAACCATCTTTGCCTCCGCGGGCAAACCAGTTAGCGCTTCTCAGTGAATTTTCTTGCTTCATAACGGGAGTGGATATTTTAAAAGATACAATAAATTATGGATTTCAAAAATGAACAGGGATAGATTTTGTTATCATATAGTCCGTTATCTTTTTATTAATCTTCTTTCTCTACATGATAAGTAGGTTATCCATTTAACAGATGTTTATCACTCATGGCAACAAAAGTTCAATTTTTATTATGGAATTTTAATTTCATAGCATCTGTACGATAACCTGTATAATCCACAAATGAAGAAACTATCCGGATTGATCCTCGGCATGGTCCTTACCCACTGCTGCCTGGCGCAACAAGCCACGGTGAAGGGTATTGTATCAGACACACTTAATCATGTGCAGTTATCCAATACCGTAGTGGCACTGCTTCAGGCGAAAGATTCTATCTTATATAAATTCACGCGGAGTGATGAAAAAGGACATTTTGAATTAACGCACCTGCAATCCGGGAAATACCTCCTGCTGATAAGTTATCCTGCCTTTGCAGATTACGTAGAGCCTTTAACGTTATCAGATACTTCTGCTGTGCAACTGGATAATATTATGCTGACGCTTAAATCGCGATTGCTGCAGGAAGTAGTGATACAGCAAAAAGTAGCTGCCATAAAGATGAAAGGAGATACCACGGAATTCAATGCCGGCAGCTATGAAACCGCGGCAAATGCTTCTGTGGAAGAGTTGTTGAAAAAGCTGCCGGGTATACAGGTAAACGGCAAAGGACAGATTACCGCGCAGGGCGAAACAGTAAAGAAAGTACTGGTAGATGGCGAAGAATTTTTTGGAGATGATCCCACCCTGGTCACCAAAAATCTGCGTGCGGATATGGTGGATAAAGTACAGTTGTACGATAAGAAAAGTGATCAGGCGGCCTTTACGGGTATCGATGATGGAGAAAGATCGAAAACAATTAACATCCAGCTGAAGGAAGATAAGAAGCGCGGCTACTTTGGCAAAGTGGCCGTAGGCGCCGGCGACAATGGCTTTCACGATAGCCAGGCCATGTTGAATGTATTCCGCGGAAAGAAAAAACTGGCTGCTTTTGGCATTGTGTCTAACACCGGCAAGGTAGGCCTCGACTGGGGCGAACGGGAGAAGTTCGGCTCCGGCAGCGGTGAATTCTCTTTTAACGATGATGGTGATGTGGAACTTAATTTCCGGGGTGATGATCTTGACAGCTGGGATGGCCGCTACGGCGGCGATGGTTATCCACTGGTACAAACCGGGGGATTACATTATTCGGATAAGTGGGACCGGGACCGGCAGAACCTGAATGCCAACTATAAACTGATGAAATTGTATATCGACGGGAACAGTGAAAGCATGTCGCAGAATATCTTACCAGATACTATTTACTATAATCATTCTAAAGAGCATTTCAATAATAATATTCTCCGGAACCGTGTTAGTGGCAGCTATGAGCGGCAGCTCGACTCCAGTTCATCCGTCAAATTACAAATAGATGGCGGTCTCGATCATAAAATATCCAATCGGCTCAGCAGCAGCGGAATGGAGCTGAATGATATAACCGTGAACCAGGGAGAGCGTAAAACCTCCAATGTATCGGACATTGGCAGTATGAATGCCAACTTTTTATGGCGTAAAAAACTAAAGAAAAAAGGACGTACCATATCGCTGAACCTCGCGGAGAATTATACCCGCACTAACGGCGAAGGAATGCTGGATGCCTATACGGAATACTACAAGCAGGGTAAGCTGGATTCGGTACAAAATACGGATCAGCTTAAAACCACCAACAATGAAAGCATCAGTATCGTAAGTAATTTTACTTACACTGAACCATTGTCTGTGGCCTCTTCGCTGCTTTTTAACTATGGCATTAATATCGATAACAATCATTCCAACAGGAATTCCTATAACCAACAGACCGATGGTAAGTATACCGCCCTGGATTCGTTATACAGTAACGACTACGCGTTTAATATTTTAACGCATAAGGGAGGTATCCGTTATGGTTATACGAAAAATAAGATCCGTATTAACATAGGCGGCAATGTAGGTCTCACCAGCTTCAGCCAGAAAGATATGTTCCGGAACACTAAAGTAGAGCGCGACTTTGTTAACTGGTATCCGCGGGCGATGTTCCGGTATAGTTTTTCGCAGCAACGTCGCCTTACTGTTGAGTATAATGGGTATACCAGTCAGCCTGGCATCGACGACCTGCAGCCTATCCGCGTGAATGATGATCCGCTCCACCTGCAGATTGGAAACCCTGCACTGAAGCCATCTTTTAATAATAACTTCAGTATTAATTTTAATGATTTCAAAGTGATGACCAATCGAAGTATCTGGGCATCTTTGAGGTATGGATCCACTACCAATGCCATCAGCGACCGGACCGTGATAGATACTTCAGGAGTAAGTACCAGTCAGGCTGTGAATGTAAATGGAAACCGGAGCGCACAGTTCAATTTATATATAGGCTGGAAGATTAATCCATGGGACCTGAGAGTGGGAGGGAGGGCAAACGGTGGTTTGAACAGGAATGTAAATTATGTGAACGGGTTATTGAATACCACGAATTCTTCCAATGCAGGGCTGGGAATCAACCTGGGTAAGTACAAAGACAAAAAGTATGAATATTCCCTGGAGGGAGAGGCGAATTTTAACAACAGCGTATCTTCTGTGGATAAATCTTTACGGACGCAATACTGGACGTATAATATTTCACCTAACGTGAGTTTTTTCCTGCCACTTAAATTTGTATTGCATGCGGATCTGAACTATAACATCCGGCAGAAAACAGCGGTGTTTGCTACCAACAACAATGCTGCTATCCTGAATGCTTATGTGGCAAAGAAGTTTGGCAAGAAAGAGCTGGTACAGATCAATTTGTCTATGAGTGATATCCTGAATCAGAATATCGGCTTCAACAGGTCCGTGTCTACCAATACGATCAGTCAGCGGACTTACAGTACCATTGGGCGTTATGGCTTGTTGTCTTTTATCTGGAACTTTAACAAACTGGGTGCGGCGGCTCCAAAAGAATAGTGTTATGAAAAATATCATTGCAAAGATCCGTGTAATCCTGACCGTTATATTAGTGGTGATAGCTGTTTTCCCGGCATTGGCACAGCACACTACTTTTTTGCAGGAGGGAAGGATAGAATTCGAGAAACGGGTGAACCTGTTTGCCCGCATGGATGAACTGAGTAAGGGGCAGGATAATTCATGGACGGATATGTTGAAAAAAGGGATGTCGCAATACCAGGTCACTTATTTCGATTATTCATTCTCCCGTCAAACGTCCCTGTATAAACCGGGAAGGGATAATCCTGATAATAAAAAGCCCATATGGGAATCCGCACCGGCCGAGGTGAACGTGGTATATTCCCGGCTCGATAGTATGCAAAGTATTTCGCAGAAGCAGGTATTTGAGCAGATGTACCTGGTGAAGGACACGGTGCGCCGGATCCGCTGGAAAATCACGGATGAAACCCGTAAGATCGCCGGGTTCGATTGCCGGCGGGCCAATGCTATTATTATGGACTCTATTTACGTGGTGGCTTTTTATACCGATGCCATTGTTACCCCTGGTGGTCCGGAGTCGTTTAGCGGTTTGCCTGGTATGATCCTCGGTGTGGCCCTGCCGCACGAGCATATTACCTGGTTTGCCACCAAAGTGTTGATAGATGATATAAAAGAAGATGCGCTGAAACCTCCTGTAAAAGGAAAACCGGTAGACAATAAAGGGATCTTCGAATCCGTTTCAAAAATACTAGGTAAGTGGGGGAATTATGGGAGTGCATATATCAGGGCAATTATGTTATAATTGCAGAACAATCCGGACGTATGATGAAAAGTAATTCCCACATATACACGCCTGTACAGCCGTTTGTAAAGCAGCCGGAGGAAGCGGTGGTATACCGGGAGTTTTTGCCGGACCCGGCGTTAGAGGAATACATTTATTGTTACTGGCAGCTTAAAACCACCCGGCCGCTTACCGCGCCTTTTCATTACCGGGTGGTAGCCGATGGTTGCATGGATATTTTTTTTGAGCTGCATGATCCCAGGCAGAGTTTTGTCATGGGATTCAGCGATGCCTATACCAGTTTTCCGCTGGAAGGAAGCTTTAATTATGTGGGCATCCGTTTTTTGCCGGGTATGTTTCCCCGGTTGTTCCGGTTGAATGCTGCGGAAATAAGTAAGCAGGTGATCTCATTGGAGGATGTGGCGCCGGCGGTTACCCGTTTTTTGCAGGATTGCTTTCATGCAGAAATGAGCGAACAGCAGTTGAAACCCCTGCTGGATGCTTTTTTACGTGACCACATTGCCCCAAAGGTGCTGCCTGCAGATAACCGCCTGCTGGAAGCGGTAGATCTGATTGTCTGGCATTCGGGCATCATCAGTATTGAAAAGGAGCTCCCTCCCGGGATTAGCTCCCGTCAGTTGAGGCGCCTGTTTGAATTTTATATTGGCGACACGCCCAAGGCATTCAGTAAGGTGGTGCGTTTCCAGAAGATATTACAATTTACCCATTCTCCGGAATACATCCGGAGGAACAGATCTTACCTCGACGCCGGGTACTACGACCAGGCTCATTTTATCAGGGAGTTTAAAACGCTTTATGGCCTTACCCCGGCTAAAGTGTTTGGTAAATAAGTTGTCCGTTTTTTACAATTTTTCTTCTTCCCGCTATCTTAGTTTTGCTGTTATAAAACTTAGCAGGATATGAAAAGATGGTTGTTACTGATTATTTTCTTTTTTTCTGTATCTAATATTTATTCACAGGTAAAACCAGGTAAAATGAAACTGAACGCAGGAATTATTACGGCTAAATTAGCGGAGAGTAAAAAATTTTATACAGAGATATTGGGATTCGGGGTGTCTTTTGAAAACGAATTTTACCTGTTGCTGCATACACCGGATAAGCAGGCGGAGATTAGTTTTTTGTTACCGGAGCATGCATCGCAGCAACCATTGTTTAGAACTGCTTTTAATGGAAAGGGCGTGTATTTGACCATCGAGGTAGCCGATGTGGACAAGGTATATGAGGTTATTAAAGCGAAGGGTGTGGACATTAAAATAGCGATCCGCAATGAGCCGTGGGGCGACCGGCATTTCGCCATACAAGACCCGAATGGCGTGGGTATTGACCTGGTGACTTATTCCCATCCCTGATGCCATTAACATAATTTTAAGTTAATATAATCTTAAAAGGGCGCTGATTGGTATCATACAGGAACCATTTTTGTTTTACAGGGGTTAACCAAAAAATTTTAACCATGGCAAAGCAAAGCAAGGACACAGTAAAACAAGAAATCCAGGTATTGGCAATTGGCAACTACAAAAGTTATCCTGATGATTACGAAGTAGCACCTGCCACGGTTTCCCAGAATATTCAGTCATTGGCGAAAGGTTATTGGGACAGCCGGGAATATAAAGAAGTAGAGCGGGATGAGCGACTGGGCATCAACCTGGAAGATTATCAGCATTGGACAAAAGAAGCATATGACGCCTTTATGAAATCTAATCAGCAATCCATGAACTAGTCCCATTTCACCATTTTTCGATAAAGACAGCCTGAAAGTAATCGCTTTCAGGCTGCTTTGTTATTATTTGATACTGTTTGCAACCATTTCTCCCCGATTATTGTTTTAATAAGACGGTGGATTCACTGCCATAATGTAGTGGGCACTACACCTGCTTCTTATTTTTACTACACCATACCAAGCTGGTGTTCGTTACCCCCTGAATACATAGGCTTGTGGCTGAACCTGCCATTAATCCTAAATTTTCAGTGCATGAAAAAGCTTATCTGTCTGTTCATGATCCTGGGCGCCGGCTGGCAATTAACTGCTCAAATTACGCCAGCTGCAGTCGTTTTGCCAACTGAGGATCTTGTAACGCAAATCTTTGGCAAAAACAAAGAGTCATTGTTGAATGACTTTCTAAGAATTTCGCCTTTGGAAGAAAGGGCGTTTCAATCGGCATTTCTTGAGTATGAAACGGAGAAGAGTCCGTGGTTAACGGAGCGTATTGCCTTGTTGAAGATGTACAATGAGGAGTTTTCCTCTATTGATGAAAAGAAGATGAATTCTCTCACCAGGCAGTTCATTAACAACGATCTGGAGTTCGGGCGTTTGCAGATGCGTTATTTCCGGAAGTTTAACAAGCTGCTGGGCGCTACCAGGGCGGCCAAGTTCTTTCAGCTGGACAATTACCTGGAACAATCGACGAGGGCGTACCTTCAGAACCAGTTGCCTTTTATAAAAGAGCTGGAATCTGATAAACTGGCGAAACCGCTGACGGCGAGATAGCGGATTTTGTCTTACTCAGGATTACGCTGATTATACTGATTAATTTTCTTTATGATTTTTTTAAGATTAAAAGGTATCCTGTTTAATCAATTTAATAAAATCTAAAAAAAATTAATCAGTATAATCAGCGTAATCCTGAGTAAGACAACCTACGCTTCTTCCACGAAATCCTCGCTTCGCGGTATGGCTTTGAACTTCTCCATGAGTTCAGGGGGAAGTCCTGTGAGTTTGCGTTTACGGGTGTCTATCCAGGCGCCGTCTACTAATACGGTGGCGGATTTGGTGCCATCGCCCCGGAAAATTTCGTGCTTAATGGACCAGCGGGAGCCATCTGCCCGGCATTTGGTCATTTCACAGCTTACGCGCACTTTGTCGTTAGGGCTGATTTCCCGGTGGTAGAACAGCTCTTCCCGGAAAAGGATGGGGCCCAGCTGTTGCTGTATAAAATGAACCGCGGTAAGTCCTACCTGTTCAAGGAGACTAAGCCTGGCCTGTGCGGCAAAGTCGGCATAGGCCGAGTGGCGCAGGTGCATATTAGCGTCTATCTGTGACCATAATACTGGTCCTTCAAAGAATATGTTCATACTTAAATTTACGGAAAAGTGGTGTAAAAAGCCGGGGTCCAACGAGTGGACATTATATCTGTGATGGCTATACGTAAATCAGAACGGTAGCCTGATGTCTGCCAGGGGATTGCGTCTTAATGAAATTTTTCTAATAAAAAAAGCAAAACAAATTTTTTTAGAATGAATTCCTTTTATACTTTCGCAGCCTGGAGAGTTGGCAGAGCGGTCGATTGCGGCAGTCTTGAAAACTGTTGACTGTAACAGGTCCCGGGGTTCGAATCCCTGACTCTCCGCTGTGAGGGATAGCTGAAAAGCTATCCCTCTTTTTCGTCAATCAGCACCTTCTTTTCTCCCACTTGCTGATAATTATGAGAAAGACATTTCAAGCACTGCAGGGTGCTATAACCTCATCCAAATAGTAAAAATTGCTGTCGGACACCAGTTTACAAGTTCCCGCTTTCATATCAGTAAGAAGGTGAAAATGTTTATTCAGGATTTGCATTTTTTTTGTCAAAAGTAAATAAATACTTACTTTTAACCATGCGGCTAAGAGATCAGCATAAGGAAGCTTTGGTTAAGCAGAAGACAATGGAACTTCTTGTCAGGGAGGGTCTTGAGGGTTTCAGTGTGAATAGGATCGCACGGGAATGCCATATTTCCGTCAGGACACTTTATATCTATTATAAAGACAGTGATGATCTCATCGTTCGTATTGCAAAGGAAGAGGCTAAGAAAATGGAAGAAATGCTGTTGGATGGATTCGATGCGTCCTGGTCTATTGAGAAAGGGCTGGAATGGATGTGGAAAGCGAGAGCACACTATATGCTCGATAACGAAACAAGCGTTCGTTTCCTGGATCTACTGCGGCATTCCACCTATCGTAAAATAATTTTCGGGGGCACTATCCAAAAGTTTCAGAAAACCATGGAAGCGTTTCTTCAAAATGCCATCCGGAACAAAGAAATTGACGCGTTACCCCTGGAGGTGTTTTGGTCGCTTGCTTTTTCACCCTTACATAGCCTCATTCAATTACATAATGAAAGCCAGTCGACCGATAAAAAATTTAAGCTGACGAATAAACTGTTGGATCAGACGTTCAAAAAAATGCTTAAAGGACTTTTGCACTGATTTTTTTTCACCAAATAGTAAGTAATTACTTACTATTAACTACTATATAAAACAGCTTTTATGAACACAACAACTTCTTATTTTTTGGAGGTTCCCGGAGCCAGGCTACACTATGAAATAACTGGAAAGGGCCCTTGGTTACTCTTACTTCAGGGAGGTGATGGAGATGCGGACGGCACAAAAGGAATCGCCGGTAGTCTGAAAGAGCATTTTACAATCATCTCTTATGACCGTCGTGGCCTGTCACAAAGCAGTCTGACAAGCCCTTCTGAGGAGCCTACATTACAGGTACATACAGATGACATTCATCATTTGCTTCTCCATCTTACCACGGAACCGGTATATATTTTTGGCACCAGCATCGGGGCGTTGCTTGGAATAGATTTTCTCGTTCGTTATCCGCAACAGGTGCGCTTACTGGTAGCACATGAACCCCCGCTCACGCAATTCCTGGATAAAACGGCGGCTATTAAAGCGGCGGAACAGCAGGAGGAAATCGAAAATGCTTTTCAACAGGGGAGCATTGCTGAGGCCATGCAAAAATTTGCAGCGCTGGCGGGTATCAATTTTAAAGACAAGGAACCCGATGCAGAGTTCCCGAAGCCAACACCTCAACGAACTGCCAATCTTGCTTTCTTTCTTCAGAATGATGCACCTGCCGTCCGGAAATACCGGCTTAACCCCGGTGAATTACAACAGGTGGCAGATAAGGTTTTTTTAGCGGCCGGTGCTACTTCCGGAGAAAACCTGGCCCATCAATGTACTATAAGTATCGCTGAATTTTTAAGGAAAGAAATAACAATATTTCCGGGAGGGCACAATGGCTTCATCACCCATCCAAAGGCTTTTGCGATGTTGCTGGCAACCTTTCTCCTGTCCAAACCACAAGGTATTGATACAAATGCAAATGGTTAAAAAACACCCTCATATTGTCGCAATTGCACCTCACCTGTGTACCTTGTCCTCTTTAACTTTGGACAACAATCAAACTAAAACAAATAAAATGAGAAAGATCAGAATTTTCGAACATATTTCGCTGGATGGCGTGATAGAACATGATGGAGACTACACCTATGGCGCCTGGACTACACCCTATCGAAGCCCTGCTGGGGCGGCGATGCTCTTTGAGGCATACGGGCCGGACTTTGACCTGCTGCTTGGCCGCCACACCTACGATATATTTAGTGGCTTTTGGCCTAATGCCGGCGATTTCCCTATGGCAAATGCTATAAATGCTGCAACGAAATACATCGTAACCCACAGGCCCGATAGCCTGGAATGGGGACCGGTAAAGCATTTGGGAGGAGATATTACAGCGGCGATTCGCCATCTCAAGTCAACAGAAGGCCGCGACCTGATCGTTGTGGGAAGTTCAACATTAACGTCCTTGCTGCTCGACCAGGGACTGGCTGACGAAGTTGTGCTCATTACCTACCCGGTTTTGCTCGGCCGGGGTAAACGCTTATTGTCGGACAGTATTGACGCCCGGGAACTTGCTTTTGTTGACTCTAAGGCCACACCCACCGGTTTGCTTGTCAACACGTATAAGCACGTTGGCTCGCTGAAGAAATAATCTTTTGCCGGGATGGCACGGATAATTCATTCATATCCGTATGATGGGTGAATATATGGAGACCATTAGGATCGCCTTATCTCATAATTATTCTTTGATCACTGTCTGCCAGCGCACATACGCCGTTCGATATTGAACAATAATTTATATAAGAATTTACAAGTTTTGTTCACAATCAATAGTTTATAAATTTGGCGCACAAATAGCAATTGTTGATCAACCAGTTAGCAATAATCTAATGAGATATCTTATCGTCCTGACATTTTGCACTATTTTATTTGCCGGCAAGGCCTCAGGTCAGTCGGCTGAAGTTTCGCCGGTGAATGCTGCTATTACCAATAGCATCGACAGCCTCGTACAAACGCTGATCACCAATAAGCAAACAGCGGGCTTTATGCTGGGCATAGAAAATGATCACCAGCAGCCTTTTATAAAAGCATACGGCATTGCGGACCTTGCCACCGGAAAACCAGTGAACGTAGCGAGTGAATTCCGCATTGCATCGATCACTAAACCGTTTACGGCCGTTGCATTGATGACCCTTGTTGAACAAGGTAAAATAGGTTTGTACGATAAGCTCTCAAAGTATTTCAAAGATTACCCGAAAGGTGATAGTATCACCATTTACCAACTACTGTCACATACATCCGGTATTCCGAACTGGTGGGAAGGCGAAACGCCCGCCAATACGCCAGCTAACTTTCCTATGTGTAAAAATCCGCACTTGTACCTGCAGGCAATGAAGAAACCATTTCTTTTCGAGCCTGGCACAAAACATTCCTATTCCAATTCGGGATATGTGCTACTCGGAGAAATCATTGAGCTGGTGAGCGGGCTTCCCTATATGGATTATCTAAAGGCACATGTATTAAGCAAAGCAGGAATGCACCAAACCTTATGGGACGAGGGCCATGACCTGGACGATACCTGGGCAAAGGGTTATCAGAAAATAAATGATACCACCTTTAAGGAACCGACCAACTATACAATGCCATATACGGCAGGCTCACTCCGAAGTACTTCTGCTGATCTGATCAAATTCCTGGATGCGCTTTATAGCGGGAAGATCATCAAAAAGAGCAGCCTTCAAAAAATGACAACGTATGCCCTTACAAGTAGTGGCAAACCTGTTGATGAGGCCATGTTCTTTCCCAATAACTTTGTGCCGCCGCCACCGCCTGCTTACCTGAAACGATATGGTTACGGCCTTGGATTTACATTGACTGAGATATATGGTACGCCTATCGTTTGGCATACCGGCGGTATTGCAGGTTTTAATTCGATTATGTTGTACATCCCGAAAAGCAAAACGAAAATCATCCTGTTGGCAAATACTGAAAATGGCGTAATCCCAATATGGGAACAGTTGCAGCAATTGATGGTAAGGTATCAGTAAATAAGCGAGGGTATCGTTTTGTCGTATGGAGCCGGTCTATACTCATGACTGCTTCCGCATGCTTTGCCTGATCTTTTCCCTATGTTGTCCTCCCCAGGCACTTAGTTCGCCTATCAGGTTTTTTAAAGTCCGGCTATAGTCAGTCGCTTCATAAACAATGCTAACCGGCGTGGTCGGATATACATTACGTCTGACAAAGTCGTTCAATTCCAGGTCTTTTAGCTCCTTAGCCAGTATCCTGGAAGAAATACCGGGAATTTCATGCTGAATTTCATTGAAGCGTTTTGATGATTGCACCAGGCAAAGAATCAAAGCCAGCTTCCATTTCCCATTGATAACAGATAGTGCATCAAGGACGTTTTTGAGCGATCCTGCACATGCGTCGTTGTCCGGAAGGGGTTCATTTATAATCATCTCCATGGATACAAATGTAATTACATTACCTAAATGTAACCGCTTCCCTTTGGGTAAGTAGCCTCTTTTGACCACCTGGTAAACATAATTTTGCCATTGATAATCCGAACGAAAGAATTGTTTCACCGTTAACATAAAAAGATATCGGTGGTTAATGAATTTAAAGTTGATAATTATTAAACAGGTAAATTTTTATGAAACGTATCCTTCATTTAATATCAAGTCTACAAGAGAATGGATCGCACAGCATTCAGCTGGGTCGCGCTATCGTCGAAAAAATTCAGGAAAAGTATCCGGGCAGTATACCTGAAGAAGTAAACCTGGTCAATATCGAAATTCCACATCTTACGCCTGCTGTCCTTCGCACATTCTTTATTCCCGGAGAGCAGCTGACAGAACAAGAAAAAGAATCCGTCCGTTTTTCTGATGAGATGGTTAAACAATTATTGGCTGCAGACATCATTGTGATTGGTGCACCGCTTTATAACTTCACTATTCATACCGCGTTAAAGGCCTGGATTGATCATATAACGAGGGCAGGAATCACTTTTGGGTATGGTGAAAATGGTCCTGTTGGAAAGGTTGCAGGAAAAAAAGTGTATGTCGCAATGTCTTCCGGAGGCATTTATTCAGAGGGGCCTGGCAAAGCCAACGACTTTGTAGCTCCTTATCTGAGTGCTTTTCTTGGCTTTTTAGGCATGACAGATCTGACGGTATTCCGGGCTGAAGGATTAAAAGTACCGGGAGTGAAGGAGCAAGCCATGCAGAAAGCAATTGACAGCATAGCAATTGATTAAAATCTTCTTTTAATAACAGGTAGCTAATTTATTGTCGGCTGGAAAAATAAGCCGTATCACATCTTCCAAAACGATATTTGCATTTGAAAAGAATAGCAGGAAAGAAAATTGTTTGATAATAATGGCTTATTTTTCAGGACGAAAAAGAATTTATGAAGAAGATAGGATTTTTATCGTTTGGGCATTGGTCTAACCACCCTGCCTATAAGACCCGTACAGCGAGTGACACGTTACTTCAATCTATTGATTTGGCTGTTGCTGCAGAGGAAATTGGTTTAGATGGCGCCTATTTTCGTGTGCATCATTTTGCAGCGCAGCTGGCATCACCCTTTCCGTTGCTTTCGGCTATCGGCGCCAAAACCAGCAAAATAGAGATAGGAACGGGTGTAATTGATATGCGGTATGAAAACCCACTGTATATGGTGGAAGATGCCGGCGCGGCGGATTTAATCTCGGAGGGGCGACTACAATTGGGTATCAGCAGGGGTTCACCGGAACAGGTAATAGATGGGTGGCGCTATTTTGGATATGAACTGGCCGAAGGAGAAACTGACGCAGATATGGGGCGCCGTAAAGCGTTGGAATTCCTGGATAAATTAAAAGGTGTTGGATTTGCCCGGCCTAATCCGAACCCGATGTTTCCGAATCCGCCGGGCTTGCTGCGCCTGGAGCCACACTCGGAAGGATTGCGGGAACGTATTTGGTGGGGAGCCGCTTCTAATGCTACTGCTGTTTGGGCCGCCGAAAACGGCATGTACCTTCAAAGTTCTACCTTGAAGTACGATGAAAGCGGCAAGCCTTTCCATATACAACAGGCCGAGCAGATCAGGCTGTACAAAGATGCCTGGAAAAAAGCCGGGCACCAGCGCGAACCGCGGGTTTCGGTGAGCCGGTCTATTTTCGCATTGGTAAACGATCAGGATCGCTATTTCTTTGGACAGGAAACCAACCGGGTTGATAAAATAGGAATGATTGAACCGGAGAAGCGCGCCATTTTCGGAAGAAGTTATGCCGCGGAGCCGGATCAACTCATAAAGGAGTTGGCGGAGGATGAAGCGATTCAGGAGGCAGATACGATTCTGTTGACAATACCCAATACATTGGGAGTTGATTACAATGTGCATGTACTGTCCTCTATTTTAAAGCATGTGGCCCCTGGATTGGGGTGGCGTTAAATTTTAATCGACGGAGAATACCGGGAGTGTCTGCCAGATACTCCCGGTATATATCATCCTTCGGCATCCAGTAACTCGCTTTGCCTGTCCTTTACCAGCTGTGAGTGCTTCAAGCCCCATTCATCCATCACTACCAGAACAGGAAGAATACTTTCGCCGAAAGCCGTCAATTTATATTCCGATTTTTTAGGATAAACTTTTTCCGAACACTTTTCAACAACACCATAAAAAAGTAATTCGGCTATTTGCATTTCGATAACCCGTAGTGATGCTTCCCCTATATACCTATTGATGTCAGCAGGCCGGTTGATGCCCTTGCTGATCGCATCTAAAATGCAACATTTCCATTTACCACCAAACACCTTACCCGCGATCCGTAATCCGCAGTCCAAATCTTCCTCTATCTTTTTTGTATACATAAGTTTTGTGTTTCGAGTTACAAATTTACGCGCTTAACCGCTTAAAAAGGAGGTCATGTATACCGAATCTTTTTTCGGTTATTGTTTAGAAAACGTTTGTCAGGGAAATTTGTCATAAAGATAAAACGTTTAAAATGAATAGGAATAAAAATACATCCACAGCAGACAGGACTTTTCAACTCAATAAAACAGATTTTTTGCCGCTGCTGATTTTCGCTGCTATATTTTTTATGACCTGGTTGTTTATGCATGGAGTTGACCATTTTTTAGCATTAACCCCCGAAGCATTAGGAAAATATTATGATTTCAAATGGATAATCATTGCGCATATTACCGCAGGTGGAGGTACATTGATTTTTGGGATAATACAATTTTGGAAAAAACTCAGAACATTCAGTTGGAAACTGCACCGTATTGTCGGTTTCATATATCTGTTGGCAGTATTGGTGAGTAGTACCTGTGCCTTAATATTAGCATTTACTACAACGTACGAGGTAAGTTGGGCAGTTGCATTTACCTTGCAAATTTGGGCAGGGGTGTGGTTATCCGCTACCATCATAGCTTATTACATGGCAGTAAAAAAACGGTTTAAGCTGCATCACGAGTGGATGGTAAGAAGCTATATCATTACCCTCGGGTTTCTGATATCAGGATTTGCCTTGAAAATCCATTTCATACAAGAGCTCGGAAAAACAGAAGACATACAAAGCCCACTATTTTGGATGGGCTGGTCGGTACCTTTGTTCATTTATGAAATTATAAAAAGCAGCAAAACAAGCCATTAATAATTTATTTTTTAAGACCGGTTTTTGCCACTTCTGAGCCCACGAAATTTTCTTTTTATCTGAATAATTTATTAGTTTAGCGTATAAAGTTCTGATAACCCATTGCAATGACTAAGTTCCCATCGTTGCAAACGCCAGCTATTCCATTGGCTGGTGTCATTACAAATCAGTAACCCTGACTTGAAACCTCATATAATAATCATTTAAACATTTCCCTCTTATGCAACCCGGAAACAACGACACGCTTTCGACCTCTCTTTTTTTTGAACAGCTGCGGCAGCTGACCCGGCATGAAGTTAAAAGTTTCGATCCATTATCAGAAGACCATGTTGAGGTAGTTTTGACGGAATATTTTAGGATAAACCCCTATCACATGCCTTTAAGAAGCCGGTTTTTGAAGTGGTTCAAGCAGTATGAAAAAACGAGCCCCAGATGCCACGAAGATCTGGCTTATGTCCCGATTTATTTTTTCCCGACGAGCAGGAATTATGATAAATTATTTTTAAATTTCGTGTTAACCGTAACACTGATTGATATAGATGATACATCCCAGGACGACAGGACTTTCATGACAGATTTCGCTATCAATTGTCTTGAGACACTAAACCCTGATCCCAGCCTGCCCGTAAGTGTTCTCGAATTTATAAAGACGATGATCCGGTTTCTATCCGGGGTAGATGATTACGTAAAGGACCGTTACCTGGAGATCATGGTTGATTTCTTCAAAGGGTGCCAGGTGGAACATGCGATCGACCGGTGGTCATTACCCTACGATCAATACCTCGAGAACAGAAGGGACGTGATCCTTTTGAGGATGTATACATATGCACTATGGATAGTGGAGGACAGGTTTGGGCGTAAGGAATTCGATTTGACATTCAATATACTGCGCGATATTGATGAATGGGGCGTATTAATGAATGATCATCTTTCTGTCTGGAAAGAAATAGAAGATGAAGATCCGGGAAACTGGATTATTATAAGGTGCCGGAGAACCGGGGAAGCATTCAAAGAGGTGTATACAGCGCAATTTGGGCAAACGCTGGACAAAACATATGATTTAATCAATAAGCTTCATACAATCGACCTGGTACATCGTACGGATATCGGGAAAAACCTGCTCCATTTCGTTGCCGGGATATATATATGGAACAAGTACAGCAAACGGTATCAGGTCAGATACAGTTAAGCTTATTCAATAAAAGAACTTAAGTATGAACCACAAAGAAAGAATGCTGGCAGGCCTGCCTTACAAGGCATGGATGGATGGACTGGCAGAAGAGCAGCTGGAGAATAAAATGAAGATCTATCACTTCAATCAATGCCCGCCGCATGAAACCAAAAAAATAGAACAATACATCAGGAGTATTTTTGGAAAGGCAGGTAAAAACGTATTGGTGCTGGCTCCATTTCACTGTGACTATGGTAAGCATATTGAAGTAGGGGATAACTTTGTAGCCAACTATAACTGCGTGATCCTGGATGTGGCAAAAGTGCGTATTGGCGATAACGTTATGTTTGGTCCCAATGTTTCCCTGTTCACTGCAGGACATCCTGTACATCCCGATTCAAGAAACTCCGGTTATGAATATGGAATCGGTATCACGATTGGCAACAACGTGTGGATTGGCGGGCATACGGTCGTAAATCCCGGTGTTAATATCGGCAACAATGCGGTAATAGGATCGGGTAGCGTTGTTACCAAAGATATTCCCGATAACGTTGTTGCAGTGGGAAACCCCTGCCGGGTGGTGCGCACCATTACAGAAGAAGACAGGCACTTTTATTATAAAGACAGGAAATTTGATGTGGAGGATTATTGATGGAGAGCTGCCGGCCGCCTGGAAAAAACAGGTGGCCGGCAGGAATATGATCAATAGCTTATTTTGTAATGATTTCTATCTTCCCTCCCTGTTTAAACAGGTCGTGCGGCACAAAGTATCCTTTGTGCTCCCTGCCATTTACTTTAATGGCAGTTAAGTTCCGGCCTTTGCCCGGTTTGGAGATAGTCAGCAACTTGCCGTTGCTGGTTCTCCATTTTACTTCATCAAACAGCGGAACGGTAACAAGGTATTCCGGATCGGTAGCAGAAAAAGTATAAAGTCCTAATGCACTGAATACGTACCACGACGACATTTCACCGGCATCATCCATTCCACAAAGCGCAAGCCCCTCATCGCCGATGCCGTATAAAGTATTTAAAATAGTGTCGATGATTTTTTGCGATTTTTCCGGTTTCCCGATAAAATAGTATGCAAAAGGTGCTTCATGATCGGGCTGATTGCCGTGGCAGTACTGGCCTATCATCGTTTCCACATTTCTTGCAATGTAACTGGGGTTCCAGGGCACGGTAAACAGGGAATCCAGTTTGGATTCAAATCCTTTGGCGCCGCCATACAGGGCTATCAGGCCGGGCATATCATGTGGTGCAAAGAAAGACACCTGCCATGCGTTGGCCTCGCGGTACATGTATTCATAGTAAGGGTACTGTGGATTGAAATTTTTAATCCATTCTCCGTTCTCCAGTTTCCCCCTCATAAAGCGGGTAGACGGATCAAACATGTTTTTGTAGTTCTTAGACCTTGCCATCAGCATGTTGTAGTTAGCCGTGTCGCCAAGTTTTTTTGCAATCTGCGCTACTGAGTAGTCGTCGTAGGAGTACTCCAGCGTTTTGGATACGCCTGCTTTTCCTTTCGTTTCTACGTGCGGGTTAGTTACATCAGGATCGCTGATGAATCCCTTTTCCATATATTCTTTGATGTACGGCCGCGCTCCGCCTTCAACGGTGGCGTTTTTCAGCAGTATCTGGTAGGCGCCTTTGATATCGAAATCATCGATGCCTCTCAGGTAAGCCCCTGCAATAGAGGAGGAGCCGTGATCGCCATGAAAAAACGTAGGTATAAACCCGGTTTTATCTCCCACATCTTTCATAGATTTAATAACATCCAGCGTTACCTGCGGGGAAATAAGCCCCAGCAGTACATCTTTATTCCGGTAAGTGTCCCACAATGAAGGCTCGGTATAATAGTTGAAATCAGCTTTGGCCACCTGGTGTTTTGCATCGGTATACTGACCGTTTACATCGCTGCGCAGGGCGGGCCACAGAAAGGAGCGGTACAGGCAGGAGTATAACATTTCCTTTTGTTTGGTGGTGCCGCCTTTTACCTGGATAGACGATAGGAGCGTTTCCCACTTTTGGGTAGCTTCTTTCCGGATATCATCATAAGATTTGTGGCCGATTTCTTTCTCCAGATTTTCCTTAGCGTTCTCCGTACTTACAAACGATATTCCTATTTTCAGTTCCACCGGACCTGTGCTACCGTTGGCTAAATGAACCAGGGCAAAGCCATTGCTTTTGCCTTCGTCTTTCTTTTCCAGTTGCTCAATATTGGTGTTGAGGACCGCATAGAAGTAAATCCTGCCGCCTGCCTGTTGGTAGCCCTGCAACGCGGAAGCGCCTACCTGCTCAATGTTCCAGCCATTCACCTTATTGTTGGCCCTGGCAAGGTCAAAAAGGATTTGCCGGTTCGTGTTATTTTTATATTCATACCGGTGATATCCGCATCTCAGGGTGGAAGTAAGACTTACGTTCACATTATAATCGTCCAGGTACACCTGGTAGAATCCCGGTGCTGCACTTTCTTTTTTATGGGAGAAGTGGGAGCCGAATTTTTCACCGGGATTTGAAACCGGCAGCACAGGAATATTACAGAGGTTCCAGTGTCCTTTATTGGTGTGGGTAAAGCCGTAAATCACGGAGTCTTCATACTCATAGCCCGCGCCGGATCCATATTCTGTCATAGGACTCAACTGCACCATTGCGTTGGGCAAAGAGCTGCCGGGGAAGGTGAGTCCGGCCCATGATCTCCAGCCATCCGGCAATTTATAGCCAAGGATTTTAGGGTCCGTCATGGGCGCAGTGCCGATGAAAGTATTTACGTATTTTGTATAGGTTTGACTGCTACCTGTAACGGAAGTAAAAAGTATTAACAGTAAGCTGCTTAAATGATGGATCGTTTGTTTTCTCATTCGGATGTGTTTATTATTATTGTTCGCCGGTGTACCTGATATCAAAGAAGCTGAATGCAGCATTTTCATCCGGGGTGCCCTGGAAATTCAGCCCCGGCCGCGGACTGCGATCCCACGGTGGGAGAAATCCAATAGGGTATGCTTTTTTACCCGGTGTAAGCTCTTCCCAGTTTGCCTGTTGTTTCCAATAAACCTTACAGGTAAAATCTGGGAGCATGGCCATTTTCAGGTATACCGGCTTACCGGTATCCGTGATTTTTTGTTCGCCCAGTACATTTCTTTTTCCATCCTTCACTACCCAGAACTCCACTTTATCCTGGCGAACAGCAATGCCAACGGCGGCAGATACATCTCCATAAATAATTAATCCTTTGCCGGCCTTATTACTATTCAATACGGCGGTACTGATTTCATAAGCGGCTGCATAAGGTCTGAGGGTGAGCGCTATGCCGGCCGGATGGTCGCTGTTGTATAACCCCGACAGCTGCAATTGCGCCCCTGTTTGCCGGAATACCGGCTTCATATTTCTAAAATCCCACTGCCAGAAAATTTTCCCCGTTGGTTTGGCAAAGTTATAATGAAGATGAATGTTCTCTTTGCTTTTCGGTTCTACCGGAACGGGCTTCAGCTCCGGCCACTGGTTTGGTTTCCACGACAATGCAGCAATTAATGCTTCTCTGCCGGTAAACACATTGCTCGCTTTGTTATAGGCATGGTAGATATAGAAGTCGTTGCCGGCGGTATCCTTTACAAAGGTGCCATGTCCGGGGCATTTCCAGGTGCCATTGTCAGACAGCACAGGATTGTTGGTATCTTCTTCATACGGTCCGGTGATAGCGGTTGCCCGGGCTACATTCACCAGGTAGCTGCAGGATACGCCACAACAGTTGCCTGCGGAGTAAAAGAGGTAATAGTAGTTACCTTTTTTTATAATGCTTTGTCCTTCCATGCCTGAACGGACATTATCTTTTAACAGGGTGAAGGGATTACCCGTGAGGGAAAGCCCGTCGTCGGAGAGTTTACTTCCGAGGATCTCAATTGGTCTGTCGTCCAGGCCATAGGCTTTCCAGGTAATATATAACTGGCCGTTGTCGTTGTACACAAATGCGTCAATCGCCTCTTTACCGTATTCGATGATGATACCATGATCTTTGAAGCCATGATCGGGGTATGCGGAGGTGGCCACACCTATGCAGGAAACGCCATCCGTTTTTCTTTTAGCCGTATAATAAACGTAATAGGTATTGTGATGATAGAAGAATTCGGGCGCCCAGAAGGACGAGGAGGTCCAGGAGGGAGCTTTGTCAAATAAGAAACCTGTCTGTTCCCATTGCTGCAGGTTATTTGACCGGAAGATGGGAAAATGCGGCCCCCATTCGCTGGAGGTGCCGATAGCATAAAAGCTGTTGCCCTTCCGGATAATGGAAGGATCTGCAAAGTCGCCCGGGATGTTTGCCCGCACCTGCTGGGCCATTGACGGGCGAACACCCGCCAGAAGGATGGAAATAGCCAGTGCAAGAAGTTTAAATCTCATCTGTATGATTATTTATGGATAGCCGGGTAAGGTGGATTGGAAACCCGGTGGGAACAAAAATAGAAGGTTATATGGATGTTTTTTCGTTAAAACATCTCATTCCTTCCTTGTAAAGTCTCATTGTGAGGTCAAAACTTATCCTGGTTATGCCTGAAAACGGCCGGATAGTTAAAAAAAACGTGTGAGTATTTCAAACCAGGCGGCAGTGGTCAAAAAGCCCACCAGGATGCTGATACCGATAATTAAGTTTATCACCCTCGTGTTCAGCCTGAACTGTTCGGCTATTACGCCGGAGGTGACCAATGTAGGCATCGCTGCCTCAAAAATACTGATCCGGGCGATGTCGCTCCGTTCTTTAAACAACAGGGCTGCCACCAGGACCAGCGCAGGCGCCAGCAAAAGCTTGTACAACAGCACCACCGATACCTGGGAAATCTCTTTTCTCCAGCCATTAAATTTTAACTGGAGGCCGATGGAAAATAATGCCAGCGGCGCTACGGTGGCCGCCAGTTTGTCGAAGAACGGCTCCGCTACAGAAAGGTCGGTTAACCTGCTGAGTAAAAGCGCCAGCACGCAACCCAGGAACGGAGGAAAGGTCAGGAGCTTTTTAATTAGAAAGCGGGCGCTCACGGAGGCATTATTGGCGCCACCTTTCAGGGCAGTAATAATACCAAAGGTAGATAAGATCAGGAACGTCATCTGGTCACAAATGATAGCGATGCTTATAAATTGCTCGCCAAAATAGGCGATAATCAACGGAAAGCCAATGAAGGAGGTATTACTGTATCCGCCCGCCAGTTCCAGGGTAGCACGGGTGCGTTTTGAGTATTGTTTGTGACGGCAATAGATATTCATGAAGCACCAGCTTCCAGCTACCACCACCACGGCGCTTACCACTGGCAGGATCATGGCGGGCGACCAGGTTACCTTGGGCAGGTATTTGAAAGATACCGCGGGTAAGGCGATGTATAATATCCAGGTGTTGATTCCTTTGTGCGCATCCGGATGAATGATGCGGGCAGCCTTCATGATCATACCAGCCGTGATACAGACTGCTATCATTATAAAATTCATCATAATACCAGCAAAGCTAGTGATCAGGAAGAAGGGTTAATTGTACTTTCTGGTAGTACCATGGTACTTTTTTGCAGCCGGTTTAAACGCCTTTTGCTCTGAAGGCAGCGGGCGTAACGTGGGTATTCTTTTTAAAAAAGCGGTTAAAATAGGAAGGATCTGCAAAACCAAGATTATAACTGATCTCTTTAATAGTAAGCGGGGAAGATGCCAGCAGGATTTTACTTTCCGTGAGAAGTCTTTCCTGCAGCAGGTCGTGGACGGTATAGCCTAATTTGGTTTTTACTATCCGGTTGAGATTCCGGGATTGCAGGTTCAGGGCGTCTGCATAAAAAGAAACCGGCTTTCCTTTTTTAAAATGTTCTTCAATTAGCAGGGTGAGGCTACGTATCAGCTGTTTGGAGCTGTTTTTATTTTTAAGTTCCAGCGTATGCTTTTGTTCGTGCTGTTTATTTCCTGCCAGCAGCAACAGGGATACAAAGTGAATAAGCATATTAAAGTTTTTCGGCGACTTTAACAGCTCTTTTTGAATCATTGCGGTGATATGTTCATAAAGTACCGCGGTGTCTTCATCCAGGTCCACAAAGGGTTCGTGGCCCCCTTGCTGCATCATGCCGTTTAATTCTTCCTGCGGATGAAAACGGGTGAACAGCTTATAGATCGGTTCATCAAAGATCACCATCCAGCCGTCGCGTTCAAAATCATTCATTTTATGCACCTGCCCGGGATGAAAGAAAAACACCCTGTTGGTCAGCATCTGGTGTTCCTGCCCGTCGATCATTTGGGTACCATGTCCTTTGGTGATCCACATGATCATGTAATGATCGTGCCGGTGCGCTACCGTAGATAGCTCATGCACATATTGGTTCATGCTGATCAGGTGAACCGGGTTGGTTTCCAGCAATTCCTGCCGCGGAATAAAATCTTTCATAGTCCGGTTCAAATTTACAATATACCTGCATTTTTATTTGTGGTAATGATAAAAGATGCCGGTATCGAAGATGGTCCACCTGCAGGCTTTTTGCCCGCAGCTTTTCAGCCCGTTATTGGCCAGGTGTTTTGTCGCCCCAGCCAAAGGCCAGCCATTGTGCGGTGGTGTCTTTGCCGGTGGTATTGCTGAAGGGGATGCGTGTGCTCCAGTCTATTTGTGCGGTGCGCACTGGTAATACCAGGTCGGTGTGTACCCCGTTGGTGGGGATATAAATAGCGATATCCGCATCGGACACTATTTCCCTGTTGGTGCTCATGCGTGAAAGCGTATAGGCGGCCAACAGGTAAATGCTGATCAGCAGTACCAGGGCTAACAGGGAATAACCGGTAATTTTTAACATCTTCTTCAATAATATCCATTTAGTTCAGTGTTACAAATTAGCTTATTTTATTATTTTTGCCGGGAATCAGTTTTCTTAACCCTGGTTGTTGATATTGCTATGTTCCCATTTTGGAGTGACTATTATTATCTAGTTATTATTCTGCAGATTATATGTGTGGTGCATGTGCTGAAATCGGGGAGGAGCAGGGAGTGGTTATTTTTTATCCTGTTTATCCCGGTGATAGGCGTGGTGGTTTATTTTATCCGCGAAATATTGCCGGATATTACCAACGGCAGTTTCGGTGAGAACCTGTTACGTACTTTATGGCCAAACGGACGTATCCGGGAGTGGGAGAAAAGGGTACGTATATCCGATACAGTTACCAACAAAATGCAGCTGGCAGATGCTTATGCACAGCAAAAGCAATACGATAAAGCCATTGCGCTGACACAGGAGTGTGCCAACACTTTTACCAAAGATCCGGGTATTATCCTGCAACTGGCGCGGCTTCAATTTCTGAACGGGCAGTATGCGGCAAGTATTGTGAGCTTTGATAAAATGAATACTTTTAAAGGCGTGCGGATGAGCAAGGCAGAAGATGAGCTGATGTATGCGCGTGCGCTGGAGCAAACCATGGAAACCGCCAGGGCGGAAGAGGAGTACCAGAAAATAATCCGGGTGCATCATTCACTGGAGGCGATGTATTATTATGGGTTACTGCTGAAAAAGCAGGGCCGGACAGGCGAAGCCCGGGCACAATTTCAAAAAACGGGACAGGAAATTGATCTGCATCCCCGCTATGTGAGGCGAACGATCCGCAAATGGGTATGGTTATCAAAAAAAGAATTGGCTACATTATAAAGAAAAGGCTCCGGTGGATACCGGAGCCTTTGTCTTAACGCTATAAATTACGGCCCATTAGGAGAGGGCACCTTAAACACAAATCAGTTTTAAAGTACATAGTAAGCGGGTGTTTCCTCCTGCTCTTCCGGCACGTTGTCCTGTTCGTGCAACATTTGCCGGAGATCTTTTTCAATTTTCCTGGCAATGGTAGTTACCGGTGTATCTGTAGGTTTATTTTCAAACGGATCCTGCAGGTTGATCGCCATTTTTTCGATCAGCAGGAACGATGACGCAATGGCTACCACGAGTGGTATTTCCATAAAGCCGAGGACATCTATTAAGGCAAACGGCAATAACAGTATAAAGAAGATCACGGTGAAATGGGTGTAAAGACTGTAAGTAGCCGGAAACACGGTATTTTTAATACGTTCACATTTACCCATTGCGTCGCAGAGCCTGGTCAGCGTCTGGTCCAGGGCAATTTGCTGGTATTGGTTTATCCAACCCTGTTCCATTGCATGTTTCAGGTCTTTTGCATGTAAAAGCAACAAGGCAGCCGGCACATTATCATATCTCATCACATAGTTTAATTCCCTTCTTGATAATAATCTGTCTACACCTTTGAGCGGATCAGTCTTACGTAACGATTGTCCCAAACTATAGCACCATGCTGCCTGTCGCTTTACAAAGCGCTCCTGGAAAAGCGTGAGGTCGTCCGATTGATACGTAGTATCCATCAGGCTTAGTACCTGTCTTGTCAGTGAGCGTGAATCATTTACAATCGCGCCCCATATGGTTCTGGCTTCCCACCAGCGGTCGTAAGCCTGGTTGGAGCGGAATGCGAGTAATAATGACAACACCGTTCCCAGCACCATTGGTACAGCTATAGGAATAACCAGGTTGGTGAAATCATATTGGTAGTAAAGAATATTAATAGCCAGCGAATAAACGGTTACCAGCAGGATCTCTATCTTTATCTTACCAAAAACATAATTTAAGGGGATATTATTTTTCAGTAACATAACCTTGCTTTTTTATTCAGTTGCCAGCAATAGTGCTGAGATGGTAGACTTGTCTGCCACATATTTCCGTTTCTGGAGTTGAATTTTCATCTTTGGATAATTGCATTTGCTGATCAGTTTCTGCGGATCATAGCTTCTTTTGGAAGGCGCATTAAATTCATGATCGGCGGGTTGAATGATCAGGTCGATGTTTTGTGCCAGCAGAAAATTGCGTAATGCCGCACGGGTGTTGCCATGGAAGAATTCAATCTTCAGCTGGTTAATGGCAGACGAATATTTGTTACGGATTATTTCACACCCATCCTGGAAGTCGGACGAGATGAGTTCCAGGTGCCTGCTGTTGCGGGTGTAAGTCATCAGGTCAAACAAAGAGTCCGGCATTTCCAGCGCGTGCATTAATATGATGTTTACCTGCTCGCCTGGGTGTTGCGCTACAATGTTATGGACATAACTGAGTGAGCGGATAGAGAAATCTGTGGGTATGAGTATATTTTTCATATCTGGTAGCTTTTATAACAACAAAATTATTGTTGTGAAATAAGTAACCAGTAAGAGCAGCGTTAAAAGATAGTAAGAATGTGGTAAGAATTTGGTAAGAAAAGCAGCCGCTACAATGGAAGTTCAACCCTGATCTCGGTTCCGTAGTTTACACGGCTGTTTACAATGATGTCTCCCTTATGCATCCGGATAATATTCATGGCCAATGGCAGGCCGATACCATATCCTTTGAAACGGCCGGTATTAGAGGCGCGGAAGAAGGGAGAGAAGATATAGGGCAGATCTTCCCGGGGAATGCCGATGCCCTGGTCTTTCACGATAATGATATTTTTCTTTTCTGTAGCGGCGAGTGCAATAGACACCGGTTCGTTGTTGGAATATTTCACTGCGTTCATCACAATGTTGCTGAGGGCCAGTTCCAGCAGTTGTTCGTTACCGGGGATGATTAATTTTTCTTCTTCTTCGGGGAACAGGCTGTAATCTATTTCCACTTTATTACCGGGGTGCAGTTTATCGATGGTATTTTTTACGGTGAACAGCAGTTCATCACTGCGGATCTGTCCCCATTCCTGTTTCTTGCCATCAAAGCCGGTTTGGGCGAGGTGCAGCAGGCTTTTGGTGATATGTTCCAGTCGCCCTGCTTCATGAAGGATATTTTTCAGGGAGTACACATATTTATCCTGGGTACGGTCCTTATTAAGCGCCAGTTCGGCCTCACCGATAATAGCGGTGAGCGGGGTACTCAGCTCATGGGAAGCGTTGCTGACAAAATTATTTTGCGTTTCAAAGGCAGTTTCCAGCCGGTCCAGCATATTATTAAAGGTATTGGCCAGGTCGTTGATTTCATCGCCGCTGTCGTCTACATTTAGCCGCAGGTGGAGGTTGCGGGAACTGATGCTTTTTACCTGCAGCATCATGTGCCGGATGGGTTTTAGAATATACCTGGAGAAGAAAATTCCGGCGCCTACCAGGATGACGCTGGAGGCCACGGCGCAGATGATGAGGATTTTGCGCAGCCAGCCCAGGTATTCCACGCTGTATTGATTAATGGCGGATACGATCACGATATACAATCCCTGTTTGCTTTTATACAACACCCCTTCATAGAAGCGGTCGCCTTCGCGGTAGGTGGCTTTGCTTTCGCGGTGCACCTGTTCGTAGAAGGAGCTGGGGAGGGTGAGTTGTTCATCTTTATGAACGGTACCATCGCTGGCTACCTGCAGGAAATATTCTTTTTCAGCAGGCAGTTTTTCGAGGTGTTCTTCCCGGATTTCGTTATAGATCACCGAGTCGGATTCATAATAGGGCAGGGTAGCTTTTGCAGTAAGATAGGCGCGTATTTCCAGGCGTTTGTAGAAGTCTTCGAACGAGTGCTGGTTGGCAAAATAATACACCAGCCCGGTCATCACGAGGATGGTAGAAATCGTTAACCCGGCAAACAACAGCAATATCTTAGTGCGTATCTTCATCGGCCTTATTTTCTTTGATCATATAACCCAGTCCCACTACGGTATGTATCAGTTCTGTAGGGTTATATTTATTAATTTTTTTCCGGAGATAGTTAATATAAACATCCACCACTTTGGTGTTCATATTAAAGTCGATGCCCCACACCTGTTCCAGTATTTCCAGCCTGGACAGTACTTTCCTCGGATTTTTCAGCAAATATTCCAGCAGCCGGTATTCTGTGGCGGTGAGCTGAATATTTCTTCCATTCCTGCTGGCGGATTTGGTGTCGGTATCCAGTTCCAGGTCGGCCATGCTGAGTACAGCGGCGGAGGTAACGGGAACGGGTGTATCTACCGGCGCTTTTCTCCGCATAAGGCTGCGGATGCGGGCTTCCAGTTCCTGTAGTTTAAATGGCTTCACCAGGTAATCGTCGGCGCCGCTATCGAGGCCCATTACAATATTTTCTGTTGTCCCCAGGGCGGTGAGCATGAGTATGGGCACTTCCAGCTTTGCGTTGCGGAGGGAGCGGCATACTTCTATGCCGTTCATACCGGGCAGCATTACATCCAGTATAATCAGCCGGAATGATGGGTTATTGAGCGCCATTTGCAGTCCGCTGGTACCATCGGGGGCCACGCTTACTTCGTAGCCTGCTTCTGCGAGGCCGCGGGTAATAACAGATACTACAGCAGGTTCATCTTCTATCAGTAATAGTTTCATGAACAACAAATATAATTCTATTCGAGGTGGCTCACGCAATTAAACAGTTCGCAGTTCCAATTTTCGTCGGAGAACTGGAGCCTTGTGATGGAAGTATTTTTCATGGCCGGGGTAGGATGCATTTGTGGCAGGAGGGCATCCAGCATTTGCCGGATAAAGCTGCCATGACTTACCAGCAGTATTTTTTTACCGGTATTTTCGGAGAGGAGGTCCTGCATAAAGGAGAGGCCTCTTGTTACTACGGACTCATTGCTTTCCATGCCGAGGTCCATCAGTTTCCAGCTCGGACCCCAGCGGAGGATGCGTTCTTCCTCGGTAGTACCTTCAATGAGGCCGCCGCCGGCTTCCCCGATACGTTTATCTTCAATTACACTATCCAGGTTAAGCTCTTGTGCAATGATGGCCGCTGTTTGCCGGGCGCGGAGCAGGTGACTGGAATAAATGAGGTCCCAGGTTTCGCCGGCGAGCCGTTGTCCCAGTTTCAGGGCTTGCGTGATGCCTTCTTCATCCAGCGGGATGTCTGAATGGCCTTGCAATTTGCCTGCTTTATTCCAGGAAGTGGTACCGTGACGGATAATAGCGATCTGGGTCATATTGGGTCTTTTAATCATTCCGGGGGACAAATATATATAAAACGCCGCGGGGTTAATAGTTAAAATTCCCGGCGCAGGTAGAATTCAGCGGGTTTTTGTATATTAAAAGTATAATATATTTGTTCGGAGTGTCGCCCAATACTACTTTCATCCCTGGCTGTTTGTTCCTGTGATATCAACATGCCCTATAACCGGATCCAATTAATACAGTTTCCTTATTTCTTACTCAAAAATTAACATTTATGAAACACAATGTTCAGATGCTGGCTCATGCCAGTATGCAAAAAATGCAAAAAGAATATGCTGTTATGATGAGGGAGGGTGTAGCACCTTTTTCTTTATTTCAATTATTTAACCAGGAAGAATTCAGACTGGATGAATTTTGTCAGTCATTCAGGCCTCACCCTTATTCCCGTCAGCTTAAACGGGGAGCGCAGGAATTTTGCGAGCGGTATGGTATCTGGCTTGAAAATGCCGAGCATTATGTCACTTGCGCCATATACCTGTTCCCTACCGCCAATTTGTACCGCATGAATAATATTCTTAAGAACTGTACCGTAGATTTTTTTCTGAATGATACAATGGGGCGGGAGGTTTTTACCCACCTGAGTGCCAGCGAACAGGAACGCAGCAATGCTATCAGGCAACGTATCGGAAGCATGGATTATCCTTTTGAAAACGCACCGGGGGCTCATGGCGTGGAAATGGCCAACGCAGAAATGCTGCTGGATATTTATCATACTTCGCCGGCTCATTGGTTCAGGGAATTTAAAAAAATGTACAACTACCATATTGATGTAACGCACCTGGATTGCAACACTAATTCCCTGGGACATATTCCTACAGTGGAAGCGTATATTGACATGAGGGGGCATATTTCCGGGATGCATCATACCATCCAGCTGATAGAGTATAGCGACGGACAGTTTCTTGACTGGAAATGGATGGAAACAGCAGGTGTTAAAACTGATATGCAGCGCCTGCAGTATGTTACGGCTGCCATTGGCTGTTTGATGAATGATCTTTTTTCCTTTGAGAAAGAGGTGATCGACAATAGTTCAGACTCAAATCTGCTGATGATCCTGGCATTAAATGACCCCGGTCTTCCACTGGAGGAAATTATTTTAAAGGCTGCCGCCATTGTACAACAATTGCTATTGGAGTTTGCTTTACTGGTGAAGAGTGTGAGGAACAGGAGTTATCAGCAATTGCCTGCCAACTCAGAAATGGTAGATAAGCTGGATGCACATATTGCGGGTCTGGAACGATGTGTACAAGCCAGTTGGGTGTGGCAGATTCATACCAAACGTTATAAACGGCCAAATTCTATCTGGAAGGAAACGCAATTAGTGCCGGCTATTGCTGAGGCAGTTTAAACGCATTAAATTATTATTGTAATTCGCCACTGAGTGGATGCAGTTGCTGACTAAGTACTTTTATCAGAAACTTATAATCAATGGGTTTTTCAATAAAGGCACTGGCGCCAGCTGCCATCATTAGCTCGCGCGACTCTAAAAAGGCATCCCCGGTGGCGATAATAACAGGTATATGTTTCAATATTGGATCCTTTTTCAGGCTGACTAAGGTATCTTTCCCATCCATTATGTCCATATGGTAATCCATGATGATGATATCCGGTATACGTTTCCTGCTTTCCTCCAATACTTCCGCCCCGTTAGCGGTCAGACAAATAGAGCAGCCGGTTTGGGTAAGAAACCTGGATATCAGCAGGGCACTCATTTCATTATCCTCGGCAACTACTACATGAATGTCACTCAGGTCCGTCATCTCCTCTTCGTCATTGTTGTCTGGTTTGATATCATCAGATTGGCCCGGTACCAGCGGAAGCACTACTTTGAAACTGTTTATCCCGGTAGGGCTGCTTTCCGCAGTAATAATGCCATTCATGGAATTAACTTTATTCTGTACAATATAAAGCCCCAGCCCCGCACCTTCTGTATACTTTCTTTTATCTGTAATAAATGGATCGAATATCGTTTTCAATTTATCATCCGTGATGTGGTCGCCCATATTCACAATATGGATCGACCAGGTATTTTTGCTGGCTGCAATGTAACAGTTAATGGTAGTTCCTTTGTTAGAGTATTTAATGGCATTCCCTAACAAATTTGTTATAACCTGATTGAGTTTCAAGGTGTCTGCAATAATCACAGGAGGTATTTCACCGATACTGAGTTTAATCTTGATATTCCTGGTTTTTGCTATTATCCTGTTTATGTCCACTAATTTTTCAATAAATGGTTTTATTTCAAAAGCTTCGCTGTTCAGCACATCTGAATTTCCTGATTCTATTTGTGCCATATCCAGCACATCATTTACAATGTTACGGGTATGGTTGCTTGCCAGTAATAATTGATCAACCAATGGCTCTATCCCCCTGAGCTGATCATTTAATTTTATCTCCCGCTTTAATAACTGTCCCACACCAAAGATTGCATTCAGCGGCGTTCTCAGCTCATGTGACACCTGGTATACAAATATCTTTTTAAAGTGATTACTTCTCTTTAACTGTTTATTGACATCATTACTGTGAACATAAGGTTTGCTTACCACAATGATAAGTGTTAAAACACCTGCCATCGCCGAGATGCGGAAAATAAATGCCACGTCTTTCTGAAGGTGTATCGCTTCTGTAAAATGATAATGGTAATAGGTTTCCAGCAGCAGAAGAATGCCTACGGCCACCACCAGTGATATTCTTCTCGATGTTCTGTCAGGAAATATCAGGTATATAATGGAGATCAGGAAGATGATCATTGCCTGCAGTTCAATAATATTACTGAGCAATATTCCAAAGTAGATGGAGGCAAAACATTGTACCAGAAAAGTGCTGGCACCCGCCATTCTGTGATATCCCCTGTGGTTCAGGTAGATCGCCGAAATCGTGAGGATGAATTCTATGGAAGCAGGTATAAGAATAGATAATTCTCTTGTAAATACTATAAATATGGATCCTACGAGCAGAATTAAGGAGGCAAGCACCAGGCTTAGTGTATTAACAAGTATAATCCTGGATATTAATTCATCATCTGTTTGTCCCTGTGTACCTGCTCTTGTAATTGATTTTACTGCTTGTTGAATCCGTTTAATAATTTTAATAGTCATGTTAAGCATCGTAGGGTTTAAGTAAAGTTAAGCTCGGGATGACCCTAAACAACAGGGCGATAACAGTTTGTGTTGCAGGTAAAAAATCTTTTCATAGAAACCTAATGATCTTCTGAGGGTATTATCCTATTGATAATTCTTCCGGTGTCCTCTTTATGGGGTATGAACGCCGGCAACCAAAGTTATAGTATTTATTCCTAAACTTAAATTCATTTCATTTTTTTCATATCATACTCAAATAACGATTTATAAGTAATCAGTACATTTGTTATTATGGAAATGAGTATCAATCCCAACGAAGAAAAACCAGTCAAAAAGGAAGACGAAGTAAAGCCGGAACCTGTTATTCACGATGGTTCGGGAGGCGCATTTGAAGGCACGGAAATGGTAACCGAAGAGCGGGAAGAACAACCCCGCCCTAATGCGCCTACTCCTTACTGAATTACTACCGCATGCCGGTGCGGTATTAAATCCTTAAATTAGGTGTATCAAAAAAGTCATGCTTATGTTATCCTTGGAAAAAATCGGCGAATTATTAGGCAAAGAAAGCGATACCCTGTTGCAGCACGAAAGCAAAACTATCAGTAAAGACCTGCTGCATCTGCCCGGACCGGATACCGTCAATAAAATTTACCAACCTTCCAGCCGTAACCCGCAGGTATTGCGCAGTTTGGGCCAGCTGTTTCAGCACGGGCGTCTCGGAGGCACGGGCTACATGTCCATACTCCCTGTAGATCAGGGCGTGGAACACAGTGCCGGCGCTTCTTTCGCCAAATACCCGGCTTATTTTGATCCTGAAAATATTGTGAAGCTGGCTATTGAAGGCGGCTGTAATGCAGTAGCTTCTACTTTTGGCGTATTGTCGTCGGTATCGCGCAGCTATGCACACCGTATTCCTTTTATTGTCAAGCTCAATCATAACGAACTGCTTACTTATCCCAACAGGGCGGACCAGGTGATGTATGGTACCGTGGAAGAAGCCTGGAACCTCGGTGCAGTGGCCGTTGGAGCCACCATCTACTTTGGCTCTGAGCAGTCCGACCGGCAAATTGTGGAAGTGTCGCGTGCCTTTGCGAGGGCGCATGAACTGGGCATGGCTACTATTCTCTGGTGCTACCTGCGGAACGATGCGTTTAAGAAAGATGTGGATTACCACCTCTCAGCGGATCTTACCGGGCAGGCTAATCACCTCGGGGTAACTATCCAGGCGGATATTATCAAGCAGAAATTACCGGTCGTGAACGGCGGTTATAAGGCATTGAATACAGGAGCGTCTTCCTATGGTAAACTGGATGAACGTATTTATACTACACTCACGTCTGATAATCCCATTGACCTGTGCCGCTACCAGGTAGCTAATTGTTATATGGGGCGCATGGGACTGATCAATTCCGGTGGCGCTTCTGAAGGAGAAGCTGATCTGGCAGAAGCAGTACGCACCGCGGTTATTAATAAAAGGGCCGGCGGCGTAGGGCTGATCTCCGGGCGCAAAGCCTTTCAGCGCCCGATGGTGGAAGGAGCAGCGTTGCTGAATGCGATCCAGGACGTATATCTGAATGAACAGATAACGATAGCGTAGCAGTGGGAGCGGAGGAAAGTTCCTCTGCTCACCTCACCTGGCCATTGCCACGTACAAACCATTTTTCCGTTACCAGTTTTTCCAATGCAAAGGGGCCGCGTGCATGCAGTTTCTGCGTGGAGATCCCTATTTCGGCACCCAGGCCAAACACGCCTCCGTCTGTGAACCGCGTAGAGGCGTTCACGTATACGGCTGCGGCGTCTACTTCATTGAGGAAACGCTCGCTGATGGCGGTATCGCCTGAAATGATGGCTTCTGAGTGGCGCGAAGAATATTTTTGAATATGCGACAGTGCGGCATTCGTGTCGGGTACTACTTTCACGGAACACTTGAGCGAAAGGAATTCCCTGCCGAAATCTTCCGGTTGCGCCGCGAAGAGATGCGGATAATTATTCTTTTGCAGGATATCGAATGCTAACGGGTCCGCATATATGTCGACTGTATAATGCTGCAGCTGCGGCGCCAGTAATGCCAGGAAACCGGCAGCTACGGCTTCGTCCACCAGCACCGTGTCCAATGAATTGCATACCGACGGGCGGGAAACTTTAGCATTGGTAACAATGGCAGCGGCCTGTTGGAGGTCCGCGGTTTTTTCCACGTAGGTATGACATACACCAGCGCCGGTTTCAATTACCGGTACCCTGGAGTTGGTGCGGACAAATTCGATCAGTTGTTCGGATCCACGCGGTATGATGATATCGATATACTTTACGGCAGTAAGCATTTCCATCACAAAGCTGCGGTCAACAGGCAGTAGTTGCACTGCATGTTCATCTACCTCGAATTGCTTTAATACGTCCTGGATCAGCGATACCAGAATAGTGTTGGTATAAAAGGCATCGGTGCCGCCACGCAGCACGCATACGTTGCCAGAGCGGATACAGAGGGCGGCTACATCAACGGTTACATTTGGTCTCGATTCATAGATCACGCCCACTACGCCGAGCGGCACGGTTTTCTTTTGCACGAGCAGGCCGTTGTCGAGGGTTCTTTCCAGTACCAGCACATTGGCGGGATCAGGCAAGCCGGCAATATCTTCCAGGCTGGAGGCGAGATCGCGGATGCGCGCATCCGTCAGCAGCAGCCGGTCCTTTTTGGGGTCGTCGTCCGGCATGCGGTCGAGGTCTTTCTTATTTTCTGTGATAATGTCTTCCGACCGGATCAGGATCACGGATGCCAGTTTGAGCAGCAATGCCTGTTTCTGTGCATCAGGGAGGGTACGTATAGAAACGCCTGCCTGCTGCGCTTTTTCCAGTAATGGTTGTATCGTTTGCATGATTGTTTTTCTTTATAACAGCACGATGTCATCGGCATGGGCCACTTCTATGTTCTGTGCCTTGTGTTGGGTATCGAGGGTGTCTGAAGCAACTTTAGCCCTGCCTACGGCGATGGCGATATTGTCTTCGTTCACAATTTCAATGACTTCCCCGCATTCAAATTTCTCCAGTACGGCCTGCACGCCTACGGCGAGGAGGCTGTGACGCTTTTCCAGCGCCTGTTGTGCGCCGGCGTCAATCCGGATCCGGCCGGTAACCAGGCTGCCGCTGGCCAGCCATTTCTTGCGGGCAGGCATGCTGCAGGGCTGTGGCAGGCACAAGGTACCTGTTTTGCCGGCAATGGCATTGAGAATGCCATCTTCTGTGCGGATACCAAAGATAACGACCCTGATGCCCATCCGGGTGGCGAGGCGGGCGAAGGTGAGCTTGGATACCATGCCGCCTAAGCCGAGACTGGATTTTTCTTTATCGGCCAGCCCCAGGGCTGCCTTGTCAATAACATCTATCTGTGGTACTACCTGCCCGGACCTGTCCAATACGCCGGCTACAGAGGTGCTGAACAACAGCAGCGATGCGCCAAAACCCACGGCTATCAGCGTGGCCAGCTCGTCGTTGTCGGAAAATTTCAGCTCCAGGCTGCTCACCACATCGTTTTCATTCGCAATGGGGATGATGTTGCTCGCCCATAGTTCCTCATAGGTACGCTTTAACTGGAGGAACTGGTCCCTGTCGGAAAAATGCTGGCGTTCACAAAGGCTCTGCGCTACCGCAATACTATAAGGGGCAAAATAACGGCTGTATTTATTCAATAATAACGGATTACCCACGGCTGCCGCGGCTTTGCGCTCACTGATAGTCCCGTTGTAATGACGTAAGAACTGTTTGCCCGCGGCCACAGCGCCGGACGACACCAGTACAATATGATAATCTGCATGTAACTCTGCTACCTGCCGCGCTATACCGGCAATCACGGTTTCGTCGAGGTCACCGTTCTGATGGGTGATCGACGCTGTTCCAAATTTTATAACTAATATCGGTTTACTCAATTTCTGCTCTATTTGGAGCCTAAAATAATATTAAGGTGGCGAAATTCTAAATGCATAATTTATTCCGGATACCGGAAAAGCCTTAATTTGACTCCTTACATTGATTTAACTCGCTATATGATAAAGTTTGTCGCCATGTTTATAACAGCCACTATGGCTGTTTCTGTTGTCTATCTCCCAACGGCCAACGGCCAGCAAACACTCCGTCAGCAAATTGCCGGTATCGCCGGAAATATCTCTGGAAAAGTTGGCGTATACGCGGAAATCCTGGAAACCGGGGACACTGTTTCCTTTAACCGTGATCAGCATTTCCCTATGCAGAGTGTGTATAAATTTCCGATCGCGATGGCGATGCTCCACCAGGTAGACCAGCACAAATTCCGGCTGGATCAGCCCATACCCGTAACAAAAGACGACCTGATTGGACCAAGAGGAGTAAGCCCGGTGCGGGATCAGCATCCTGAAGGGAATTTTGATATGCCGCTGGCAGAACTGATCGATTATAATATCCGCGCCAGCGACGGCAGCGCCTGTGATGTACTGCTGCGCTTATTGGGCGGCACCGGCAAAGCAAATGCGTATGTGCACCGCCTTGGCGTAAAACAGATCGCCATTGCCACCACGGAAAAAGTGCAGGTGCCCAGTGAAATGATCCAGTATAAGAACTGGTCCACACCCATGGCCATGACACAGCTGCTGAAAATATTTTACCGGGATCCTGTGTTGTCCGACAGCAGCAGGAACTACCTGATGCACCTGATGGTGACCTCCAGACCCGGTGCTAAAAGATTAAAAGGGTTGCTGCCGGCGGGCACGGTGGTGGCGCATAAAACCGGTACTTCGTGGACTACAAACGGGTTAACCCGTGCCACTAATGATGCGGGTATTATTAGCTTGCCAAACGGACATCATCTGGCTATTACAGTATTTGTGTCTGATGCAAAAGCAAGCGAAGAAGAGCGGGAGGGCACCATTGCTAAAATTGCAAAGGCGGCATACGATCACTGGAACAAATAAAAGGAAGCAGGCAGTTTCAAAAACGAAACTGCCTGCCGGAAATTATTTCATATATTTTTTATACTCGTTTTCAATATCCATCACATCTATTTTGTGGAGTTGATCGCCATCAAATAACCACATTTCCCAGTTGTATTTAACATCACTTAAATTGAGCGTGGCCGGATTTCCTTTGGCAGAATGAAAACTGATTTTGCCGCCGGCAGGTTCAATAATTTTTACACCTTTTCCTTCCAGGAAAGCGCGTGCATCGGTCATGTAACTCTGGTAATCTTCATTGATGGTATAAAATGCTTCTTCCCCGTTATCTTTTTTCAGCTGTTCCAGTTGAATGCTATCTGGCGTATGAAGTATAGCGCAGGGGCGTGTAATCTGGCTGTCACTTTCTGTTACGGTTTGCACAAGTGGCGCCGCAGCTGTTGAAACTTTTTCTTCCGGTATTTTACTTTCGTGACAGGCGTAAAAAGTAAAAAGCGCTGCAGATAAGATAAGGTAGTTTTTCATGGTTTTCATAGCAATAGTTGTTTGGCATATTTGTTACACCTTACAGCAGTGTAATGGCATAAAGATAGTATAAAATATACCCCATGCAACTATTGCGATATGTTCATACATGGATAATCTATAAGTCCCGTTGGTAGATTGATCAGAGAGATGAATATAGCGTATATCCATCTGGTTTAGTTTCGGGATCAGGTACAAGTGAGTAGCTGTTTTTTCATCGTATAATGGTAGGTTATTGTGTGCCGCAAAGGAGAGAAGCGGATACCTACCCGGTGCGGTTCCAGTAATTTCATTGCTATCTTTTTTATAGCACAAAATTAGTGTGCGTGTAAACATGGAACAGGTAGAATCCGGGGTGATTATTGTAATTTTGCAGGTTATGGGAGAAAGAAATTTATATACGCCGTTTGAATTGTTCCAGGCAGATATGTCGGACTGGGACCCGCAGCCGAAGGTGTATTTCTTTTTTGAGCTCATTCATATCCGCGAAGGCAGCGGGTTCCGTACGGTGAACGACAACCGGTTCCCTTATAATAAAGGCAGCCTGTTTTTATTTACGCCACGTGATTGCCGCGGATTCGAGGAAGAAACGCCAACGAAGTTTGTATCGGTCCGCTTTTCCGAGATGTTTGTAGGCATGTCTCATTCCGCGCCTGAAAAAGCACGGCTGGGAGAATGGCTCCGGCAACTGGAGTACCTGTTTTTTTATCACAACCGGCAGGAGCAGTTACTGATCAGCCAGGAGAATGATTGCAAAATGATCATGGCGCTCATCTGTAATATGATGGACGAATATGAGAAGAAGCCGCCTTATTACCAGCAAAACCTGCAGCATTACGTAAGTTTGTTGTTGAACATAGTAGCGCGGAATGTGGCGGAAGATATAAATATAGATGGCACTGACAACGCTACTCCTTTGATCAGCCGGATGATAGGGTATATCCGGCAGCATATTTATTACCCCGATAGGCTGAAGCAGGAGCACCTGGCGAAACAATTCAATCTTTCCCCGCACTATATCGGGGAGTTTTTCCGGAAGCAAACGGGGGAGAGCCTGCAGCAGTTCATCATTCATCACAAACTTAACCTGGTACAGCTGCGGGTGAGCTATAGCGACCTCACCATTTCGGAAATCGCCGATGAGCTGGGCTTTACAGACGAAAGCCATATGAGCCGGCTCTTTAAAAAGTATTACGGGGTTACCCCGGCGGCTTACCGGAAAGGGCAAATCCAGGCCAAAAATGAAGGGGCGGAAAAAAATATTCATCGAAATATTTCGATATTTCAAAAATAGTCTTACTTTTGTGTCATGGATTTAGCAGTTATAGAGAAAGCAGCAAATGCCATCGCCGACAAACATCGATTATCTATTATAATGGAGGTTGTTAAGAAGGGAAAGCTGGTTTGTGGTGATGTGTGCGGGTTTACGTGTTTGTCGCAACCTACGGTGTCGCATCACGTTAAGATCCTGGTTGATAGTGGCGTACTGCATTCTGTGAAAAATGGAAGATCACTGGAGCTCACGCTCAATAAAGAGATGATGAAACAGTTGTCTATGTTCTTTTTACAATTAAGTTAGGTACAAAACGGGCTGAGGTGCTACCGGGCGGGTAACCAACAGCTTTTTTTATACTTATATATATTGATACTTTTAAATTAATGGATTGATAGAGAAAGATTTTCTCTTTTTTTTGGAGATTAAACATTGATAAACTTAAATAAATCAATAGAATGGACCAGTTACGAAATAAAACAGCTGTCATCACGGGCGGTAACAGCGGTATAGGATATGCAACAGCAGCAGATTTTTTGGCGAAAGGAGCAAAAGTATTAATAACAGGACGCAAGCCGGAGGCCGTACAGCAGGCCGCCACAGCATTAGGAGGAGAGATAGATAGTTTCATCGCAGACCAGGGCGTCACCACCGATTCACAAAAATTAGCGGAGTATGTGCGTGACCGTTATGGCAAAATAGATATCCTGTTTGTAAATGCAGGAGTAGCGGCATTCGAGTCAGTTGCCGATGTATCGGAAGCCTCTTTTGACACGATAATGAACATTAACCTGAAGGGCGCCTTCTTCACCGTGCAGCATTTACTGCCGCTGGTTAACGACGGTGGTACCATCATTTTATTGTCTTCCGTAAATGCTTACTCCGGTATGCCGGGAGCATCCGTGTACAGCGCCAGCAAGGCAGGTTTAAACTCATTGGGACGCACCTTATCAAGAGAACTGGCTTCCAGGAAGATCCGGGTAAATATTGTAAACCCCGGCCCCGTGGCTACGCCTATCTTTGAAAAGTCAGGTATTCCGAAAGAAGCGGTCAATGAAGAACAAATGGCTAAAGCATTACCGATAGGCAGAATTGGACAACCGGAAGAAATTGCAAAACTGGTTTCCTTCCTCGCATCAGACGACGCATCATTTATCACAGGTGCAGAGTACAATATCGACGGAGGTATCAGTGTTCATCCATTAATCGGTTAACCTCAAACAAACATCATTCATGTCATCTCTGAAGGATAAAATAGTTGTTATCACAGGCGGTAACAGCGGCATAGGATACGCAACAGCAAAGGCATTTTTAGCAAAAGGAGCAAAGGTTTTGATAACAGGTCGTCAGCCTGGTGCGGTACAAAAGGCCGTACACGCACTGGGCCACCCTGCAGAAGGATTTAAAGCAGATCAGTCAGACATGAATGATATACGGCGCCTGTATGATTACCTGCAGGGCCGTTTCGGGAAAATAGATTCCTTATTTGTAAATGCTGGCGTGGCGAAATTAGCACCGTTTGAAACGGTAACAGAGGCACTATATGATGAATTAATGAACATTAACTTCAAAGGTGCTTATTTCACCATCCAGCAATTACTTCCCCTCATCAGCGATGGTGGCACTATCACGCTGCTGTCGGCCCTGAATGCATATTCAGGAACACCCAATGCCACCGTACTATCTGCCAGTAAAGCAGCGCTGAACTCATTGGGCAGAACATTATCGAGGGAACTGGCGGCAAGGAAAATACGGGTTAACACGGTGAACCCCGGTATTATCAGTACGCCACTATTAGAAAAAGCAGGATTACCGGATGAAGCCAGAACACACCTGAGCAGTATCACACCCCTGGGCAGATTAGGGCAGCCGGAAGATATTGCCAGCCTGGTTACTTTCCTGGCATCCGACGATGCTTCGTTTATTACAGGTGCAGAATACAATGTAGACGGCGGCCTTATGGTTCACCCGTTGATCGCTTAATAAATGATCCTGGCGTTGCAGTGTGCAGCATTGTGTAAATGCTGCACCGGCAGCAAGGACCAGCGGATTTTGTCTTGGAACACTGATTACGCTGATTATACTGATTATCTTTTTTGATTTTATTTTTTAGAAGAAGGAAGATATAGACAGGTACTAGTATATAATTAAATCAGTATAAAAATCGAAAAAATAACATCCCGAAAATCAGCATAATCAGTGTAATCAGCGTCCCAAGACAAAATCCTCTTTTAAGACAAAATTCTTGTTGATTTACAGTTAACGGTTGTTTAGGATGTTTGCGAACCCCATTGGTTGCCTGCCGGATACCGCTTGCTATACGGGTATCTGGCAGCAACTTTAAAAACTTTAAGTTGTAGGTTTAACAGCGGCCGGAATAATCTTATTCCGGTCTTCGCTTTTTTAGCTCATCTTCCGGATCAGTTTCCCCAGCGTTTTCAATCCGTCATCTACCTGCTTGCTCCATACCGGACCAAAACTGATACGTAAACAGTTGTTGTATTTATTCTGTAAAGAAAAGATTCTGCCGGGGCAGAAGCTGATCTTATGTTTCAGCGCCTGCTGGAATAATTCAAATGTATTAATGGATTCGTCCAGTTCTACCCACAGCACGCAGCCACCCTGCGGCCGGGATATACGGGTACTTTCCGGGAAGTATTCGCTGATAGCCTGGGAATACCGTAAACACTGGGTGTGCAGCACCTTCCGCAAATTGCGGAGGTGGAATTCGTACCGGCCTATCTCCAGGAAATGCCCTACCGCGGCCTGTGGCAGCGATGCGCAGGCAATAGAGTGATTCTGTTTCATCAGCAGCACCTTTTCCTTGTATTTTCCGGGCAACGTCCAGCCAACGCGGTAGCCCGGCGCCAGCGATTTGGAAAAGGAATTGCACAGCAATACATGACCGTATTTATCAAACGTTTTGCAGTTTGCAGGGCGCTGTTTCGTAAAGTACAGGTCGCCGTAAATATCATCTTCTATCAACGCTATATCATACTTCACCATCATGTCTACCAGCGCCTTTTTATTTTTGTCCGGCATACAGGAACCCAGCGGGTTGTTGTAGTTGGTTACAAACAGGCAGGCTTTGATCTTATGACGCGGAATGGCTTTGTCGAGGTAATCGAGATCAATGCCGGAAACGGGGTGCGTAGGCACTTCCAGCACTTTTAACCCAAGACTTTCCGCCAGCTGCATAGACCCATAATACGCAGGGCTTTCAATGGCAATGGTATCGCCGGGGCGTGTTACGGCCGACAGGCACAAAGTCAGCGCATCCATACAGCCACTCGTAGTGATAATATCATCTTCCGTATAGGCGCCGCCCCAGGCAAGCGACATCCGGGCTATTTGTCCGCGCAGCAGCTTATTACCCTGTAACTCCTCGTATCCGATCCCGTTGTTGGGAAGGTTCCGCAGCGCATGCACCACTGCCTTCGCCATTTTAGCCGCTGGCATCAATCCCGGCGGGGGCGTAGCCACCGAAAAGTTCAGGATGTTCGGGTTCCGCATATGACTGAACACTTCCATCACCATATCGCTCACAGTAGCTTCGCTGGCTTTCTTTACCGGCAAACAGGTACCCGGCATCGCAGGCATACGCCTGGAATTAAAGCGGATATAGTAACCGGATTTTGGCCTGGACTCAATCAGCCCTTTGGCCTCCAGGTGATAGTACGCCTGGAAAGCCGTGGTTAAACTGATTCCCTGCTGCTTGCTGAGCATCCGCACAGACGGGAGTTTTTCCCCGATTTTCATCACATCTTTTTCTATCAGCTGTTCAATATTATCAGCTACCTGCAGGTACAGGTGATCGGCAGTTTTTATCATGGCAATGTTAATCTGATCTGGTCAAAAGTACAAAAATTAAATCTGTGCGGATTTTGTCTTGGCTCAGGCGGGTTTTGTCTTGGCTCAGGATTACGCTGATTATACTGATTAGCTGGATTTTTACTTTTGGATTTTATAAAGGATTAAGGGAGATAGCAGCGGTGATATTCGCTTTTATCTCCCTTACTTATTATAAATCAAAAAATCCAAAAAAAATCCAAAAGTAAAAATCCAGCTAATCAGTATAATCAGCGTAATCCTGAGCCAAGACAAAATCCGCTGTGATCCTACCTCCGCATCAGCCGGCCGAGTGTTTGGATAGCCCACTCCTGGTCGTCGCTCCAGGGGTTGGAGTTGGTAAGGCGGAGGCAGTTCTGGTAACGGTCCTGGCTTGAAAAGAGGGCGCCGGGTGTGAAGGTGATCCCTTGCTCCACGGCCTCTTCGTGCAGCTTCCAGGTGTTGATTTTGGGTGACAGTACCACCCATAAACTGATACCGCCGTTAGGGCGCGTCAGTTGTGTATCTTCCGGGAAATATTCCTGTATTGCTTTTGTGATCTGCATGGTTTGCATGTTCAGCGATTGCCGCAGTGATTTCAGGTGCAGGTCCAGTCGCTGCTGGTCCAGGAATTTGCTCAGTACTAATTGCGGCAACATGCTGGTGCCGCCGGAAGCAATGAACTTCAGCTGTGCGATTTTTTCCTGGTAACGGCCGCCAATCACCCAGCCTATGCGGAGGCCTGCAGCAATGGACTTTGAAAAGGATGAACAGTAAAGCACCAGTCCTTCTTCATCGTATGATTTTACGGTTCTTGGCCGCTCCGGTGCAAAATGCAGATCGCCGTACACATCATCTTCTATGAGTGGCACCTGGTATTTTTTCAGGAGTTTTGCCAGTTGTTCCTTGCTGTTGTCGGGGATACAACAGCCCATGGGGTTGTTGTAGTTGCTTACAAAAAGACAGGCCTGTACCTTCTTTTGCTTAAAAGCGTCTTCGAGTTTATCGAGACTTACACCGGTTACCGGGTCGGTGGGTATTTCCAGCGCTTTCATGCCCAGGCTTTCAATGGCCATCAGCAGCCCGAAGAATGTAGGCGATTCAATGGCAATAGTGTCGCCGGCTTTGGCTACAGCGCGCAGGCAAAGACTGGCGGCTTCCATAGCGCCGTTGGTAACAATAATATCCTGCGGCGATACGGCCCGGCCCCAGTTGAGGCAATGCCTGGCAATGTGTTTCCGGAAAGGTTCATGACCATAAACATCACCGTATGGAATGTAGGAAGGATCCAGTTCCCGCGCTACCAGCTGCAGCGCTTTCTTTAGCTTCACATCCGGCAGCAGCGATACATCCGGCAGGGCGCCTATCAGCGAAATGGTTTTATGCGATTCGCTGGTTTTCCGGAACATGGCCAGCTTTTCATTGATCTCCACTTTCAGCGCAGTAGGTACTGGATCTGTTACCGGCGGCAGTTCAGGACGCAGCTTTTTTGAATAGTGTACAAAGTATCCAGATTTTTCCCGGGAGGCCACCCAGCCCTTTTTCTCCAGGTGGCTGTATACCTGCAGGGCAGTACTGATGCTGATGCCATGCTCCTGGTGCAGGGATCTTACAGATGGGAGTTTGTCGCCTACCGCATATACGCCTTCACTGATCATATGCTGGATCTTCTCCGCCAGCAGAAGATATATAAACCCGTTGTTCTTTTTCATCTCTCCAAAGTTAATCTGTTATGGTTTAATATCGATAATTCTGTATCTGTTTTGGTGGTGTTTTTTGCCGTTAATTTGTACCCTTAAACTGATAAGCATGACTGTTGTTAAACAAATTGCACAAACGCTGGTACAACTTTGCAGGGCATGGCAGTTTCCGGAAGCGCAGGCCACCCTGTTTCACGAAAACGCGGTGAACCTGGAGCCGGATGGCCGCACCACCACCGGGTTACCGGCTATCATGGCAAAGGAACAGGCGTTCCTCGACAGCATCTCGGAAAGGCACCTGCTGGAGATCTCCGATCCGGTTGTGGCTGATGATTATTTCGCCATACAGTTACTGATGGATGTAACGGTCAATGGCGTTGGCCGTCGCATGAGAAATGAACTTTGCATCTATAAAGTACGCGACGGTAAAATTATCAGCGAGCAGTTCTTTTACTAAATCATCTTAAAAAAATATAATTATGGAAGCGAGAATGGACGTGTACAAACTCCTGCCCGGCGCATTTAACGCCATGATGGGATTACAGACATTTGTTAATGAAAGCGGTCTTGATAAAACCCTCACAGAACTGATTAAAATCCGCGCCTCACAGATCAATGGCTGCGCTTTTTGCCTGAATATGCATACCAGGGAAGCCCGCCAGATGGGAGAAACGGAGCAACGCATTTATGCGCTTCCCGCCTGGGAGGAATCACCTTACTATACAGAAAAGGAGCGTGCGGCCCTCGCACTTACGGAAGCGGTTACGCTGATAAGTACTTCCCGTGTACCGGATGAAGTATACAAAGCTGCACAGGCGGTTTTTACGCAACAGGAAATTGCCACGATCACGATGGCTATTGTGGCCATTAATTCCTGGAACCGCATTGCGATCACTTCCAGGACATTGCCACAGGGCTGATTGTACCCGTCATTACCAGGAGCCTCCGGCTGAAGCATTAGTTGGAGGCGCCTTCGTGAATATATATTATCTTCCTGGCGGGTAATTTTATATTGGATATGTTTAATAAGATAGCGCCTGATAAATGGAAGCATTTTTTCGTTGGTATCCCCATGGGGGCTGTGCTTGAAGTGGCTTCGGCAATGATGTTCCCGGGCAGCCCGCTACTGGCAGCCCTTGTGGCCCTGGCAATGATCATCGTTATCAGCTACGGCTTTGAGTTGTTTTCATTAATTACCGGTAAAGGGCACTACGACGTAATGGACGCGGTGGCCAGCATTATTGGCGGTATCATAGGTATGTTGCCGGGAGCGCTGGTATATCTGGCTTAGTCCCGCAAATCCGCAAGAATCCGTAAATCAAAGATGCCCGCTTTCCGTATTTTCGCGACATGGCTTTGCAGAAAATAAAGATTCCCATCAATGACCCGGCGCATTTCTCCTTCGAAGAATGCCTGCGTTTCCTGGGAAGATCGGATAAAGAATGTTTGCATTATATACACCAGGGAAAGGTGCGGCGCATGTTGTTGTCGGAAGGGGAGCCCGTAGTAGTGGAAATTGCGCCTGGTTCAAAGAAAGACTTCCTGGAAGCAACCATACTGGCGCCTGCCGGCGAAGCAGTGGCGGAAGCGCCCATTATCAGGTATATCACGCATTGGTGGCACCTGGATGCCAATCTGCAACCGTTTTACCAGTATACACAAACAGACCCGCTCTTAAAAGGGCTCGCAGAAAAATACAATGGCCTGCGCCTCATAGGTATGCCAGACCTTTTTGAAGCCATCACATGGCCGGTAATAGGTCAGCAGATTAACCTCGCCTTCGCCTATACGCTGCGGCAGCGCTTTATCCGGCAGTTTGGCTATCATGTGGTAGTAGACAACACCGATTTTTATTTATACCCGCATCCAAAGGTGATAGCTGCATTAACTCCTGACCAGCTTACGCCTATGCAGTTTTCGCGTAGCAAAGCATTATACCTGGTGGAAACCGCCAGGCAAATGGCCAGCGGCGCGCTCAGTGAAGCTAAGCTGGATACCATGAGCTATGAAGCCGCGCGTGAAAGCCTGGTAGCGATGAAGGGAATCGGCAACTGGTCGGCCAACTATGCGTTGATGAAGTACCGCCGTTTTCCGCAATCTGTTTTATTGGAAGATGTTGGATTGCAGAATGCAATAAAAAATAGATTAAATTTGGAAGCCAAGCCTTCTATGCCAGCATTACAGGAGTATACAAAACCGTGGAAGGAGCATGCAGCGTATGCCACTTTTTATTTGTGGAGATCATTATTACCCCAATAGATTAATTTCATGGAAGACGGATTGTATCATCTACGTATAGACTCCCCCGTTGGGCCGCTGCTGATTAGTGGTACCGCAAGCGTTATAACTGCTGTTTCTTTTACAGATCAACCCGCCGTGGATTTTCCCCAGGCGCCCGCACTACTGCTGGATTGCGCGCAACAGCTGTATGAATATTTCGCGGGCGACCGCAAAGTTTTTGACCTGCCTATTGCCCAGGAAGGAACTGCGTTTCAACAAACGGTGTGGCAACAACTAACTGCTATTCCATTCGGACAAACCATTTCTTACCAGCAACTCGCCCGCAGAATACATAATCCCAAAAGCATCCGCGCAGTGGGCACTACCAACGGCAAAAACAAACTGGCCATTATTGTGCCCTGTCACCGCGTAATTGGCAGCAACGGCACACTCACGGGTTATGCCGGTGGCCTGTGGCGTAAACGCTGGCTCCTGGAGCATGAGCGCACTGATTTATTTACCGGTTTGTTCTGATAAATCTGATATGGTCGATATTTCTAAAACTGGATCTGTTTTCAGATAATAATTTATCTCAATTTTGTTCCTGCATTACCACCCGAAAATTCTCATCAACAACGAGTAATCATGGAATTGAAATTGCAGGAAGACCTTAAACATACAGATCAGTTATTGCAGTTAACCAAAGATTTCAGCAGCAGGTTTTTATCCGCAATAGATAAACTGGCAGCCGATAAAAAGGTGGAGATCAATAGCCGTGTATCCGTTCCCGGTACAGGGTTAGGTGGGGCGGCTGCATTGGAAGCTTTCCGGCAACAATATGGCAACAGTATTACCGCAGCCGCGGGGCCGCGCTACTGGGGCTTTGTAACCGGCGGCGTTACGCCTGCCGCACTGATGGGCGATTGGCTGGCCGCTGCGATGGATCTTAATTCTTCTGATAAAAGTTCAGTTGCATATTATATTGAAACGGAAACCATTGCTTTACTGAAAGAACTATTCGGACTACCGGAAGCATTTTTGGGATGCTTTGTTTCCGGCGCTACCATGTCCAACTTCACCGGCCTGGCTACCGGCCGGCAATGGGTGGGATTGCAGCATGGGGTTGACGTTGCCGCGGATGGCATTGCCGCGCTCCCCGGATTAAAAGTGGTATCTGCCGTGCCACATTCCAGTATTGGTAAAGCCATCTCTATGATGGGCATAGGACGCAATCACCTGGAGCGTGTTCCCGCATTGCCTGGTCGTGAAAGTGCAGACATTGCGGCGCTGAAAGAATACCTCGAAGCGCACAAAGGAACTCCCATTATTTATGTGGCCAACGCAGGCACCGTGAATACCGTTGATTTTGATGATATCGCGGCACTGGTGCAACTGAAAAAGGAATATGGCTTCTGGCTGCATGTGGATGCCGCTTTCGGCGGATTCGCCGCCTGCAGCGATCAGTGGAAATACCTGCTGAACGGGTGGGAAGAGGCAGACAGTATCACCATCGACGCGCATAAATGGCTGAATGTACCATACGATGCCGCGATGATCTTTTGCAGGCACCCGCAGTTGCAATCGGCTGTGTTTCAGAATGCGGGCGCCGCTTACTTAGGCGATCCGGCAACCCAATTTAATTTCATTAATCATATTCCTGAAAACTCGCGCCGCCAGCGCGCTTTACCGGCATGGTTTTCTTTGATGGCCTACGGAAAGGAAGGCTACCGCTGGCTCGTTGAAAATAATATTTCACTGGCCAAACAACTGGGCAGCCTGCTGGAGACAGATCCGAATTTTGTGTTGTTGTCGCCGGTAAGGCTTTGCGTGGTTTGCTTCACGCTGGAAGTTGCGCCGGAAGTAGAAGCAGAAGCGGTACAGGAATTCCTGGATGCGCTGAACGACAGCGGGGTGGTATGTATGACGGCCACATCGTATGCCGGCAGGCAGGCTATCCGCGCGGCATTGGTGAACTGGCGCACCAGCGGAAAAGATGTATTGATGGCTTATGATACCATGAAGGTACTGGCGGAGAAAATAGTGAATAAATATACTTATGCGTAAATCAAATACAAATGCTTACATCGCGCTTGCCATTGTAAGTATTTTCTGGGGAACCACTTACCTGGCATCCAGCGTGGGCGTAAGACACATGCACGGGGTGATGCTGGCAGGCATAAGACAGGCGGCAGCCGGATTCCTGATCACCGGATTTTTTTTACTGAAGGGATATAAGTTACCGGGAAAAATAGTGTTGTCGAAATTATTTGTCATTGGTACACTCATGTTATGCGGTGGTAACGGTTTGCTTACCTGGGCGCTGAGGTATATTCCCAGCGGATTGGGAGCGATTATTGCGGCTACCATTCCTATCTGGATCACCATTGCCAGCTATTTCCTGGTACAACGTACCCGGCTTAGTTTGCAGCTGATTATTGGTATGATCCTGGGCTTTGGCGGTGTAGCGGGCATCTTTTATAATTATTTATCAAGCCTTATGAACCCGGACTTCCAGTTCGGAATCATCATTGGTTTCATTTCCTGTATATTCTGGGCATTGGGATCTGTACTTACCGCCAAGTGGTCACTGGGTGTAAATTACCTGTATGGCGCGGGATTCCAGATGTTTTTCAGCGGAATCATCATGTTGCTGGTAGCAACTTTTTTCCTGGGACAGCGCGTGGAAGTAGAAAGTTTTACGACTGAATTGTGGGAAAGCCTGTTGTACCTGGTGCTGGTAGGTTCGGTGTTTTCGTATTCTGCTTATGTGTTTGCGTTGAATAATCTTCCGCCTGCACAGGTATCTATTTATGCTTACATCAACCCGGTAGTAGCGGTGTTGCTGGGATGGCTCATCCTGCATGAAAGCCTTACCTGGTTAACGGGTGTGTGCTCCCTGATCACCATTGGCGGCGTGTACCTGGTGAACAGTGCGGTGAATAAAAGTAAGAAAAGTCTTGCAGCGACTGCAAAATAGTAATAGCTATAATTTTTTAAGGTAGAAGTTAATAGACAGATGCTCACCCCGGTGTTTACCGGACGGAGCATCTTTTCTTTTGTTATGGAAATGAATTAAATTGAGATGGATTTTTAAATCTGTTATCTTATGGATGTTATTCAGGCAACGGAGTTACATACGAATGAAGTGGCGGTATTGTTTGATGCCTACCGTAGTTATTATGATCAGGCGCCCGACTTCAAAGGCGCACTTGGTTTTATTACTGAAAGGATTGCGCAAAAAGACAGTGTAATATTTGTGGTGATGCTGGATGCCGAAATAATTGGTTTCACACAGCTGTATCCCATCTTCACTTCCCTGGGCATGAAAAGAGGCTGGCTGCTCAACGACCTATACGTATTGGAAGAACACCGCGGCATGGGCGCCGGTAAAGCCTTGCTGGATAAAGCAGCGGAATACGGTAAGTCCACCAACGCGGCGTGGCTGATGCTGCAAACCTACATCGCCAACACCGGGGCGCAGAAACTCTACGAAAAAGAAGGGTTCAGGAAAGACACGAACTCCTACTACTATTATAAGGCACTTTAAAAACGCGGGGAGATCGCCTTCGGCGATGCGGATTTTGTCTTGAGCACTGATTACGCTGATTATGCTGATTTGCTTGATTTTGTCTTTTTTGATTTTTCTTCGGATTTTCTTTTATTTTTTTATTGACATATTCATTAGTAAGAAGTAAAATGTAAGCTAGTATAATTGCTTCCCTGATTAAGTATAAAAGTCAAAAAGAAAAATCAAAAGGGAAATCCGAAGAAAAATCAAAAAAGACAAAATCAAGCAAATCAGCATAATCAGCGTAATCAGTGCTCAAGACAAAATCCGCATCGCCGAAGGCGGTCGATCCCCGCACCACAAAGCGATGGATACAACCAAGAACCCCTGGACCATTCACTCCAGGGAAATGAGATATGACAACAACTGGATCAGCATTTGGCATCACGAGGGGTTGAATCCCGCCGGTGGCGCCGGTATTTATGGCGTCGTACATTTCAAAAACCTCGCTGTAGGGGTGGTGGCGCTGGATGATGAGATGAATATTTACCTCGTGGGACAATACCGTTTCCCGTTAAAGCGGTTTTGTTGGGAAATTCCTGAAGGGGGCGCTCCGTTGGGAAAGGAAACGGCGCTGGATACCGCCAAAAGGGAATTGCTGGAAGAAACCGGCCTGGTGGCATCTCGTTGGGAAGTGATTACGCGCATGGCGCTCTCCAATTCAGTTTCTGATGAAGAAGGGGTGGTGTTCCTGGCCCGGGGGCTGGAGCAACGGGTGGCTGAGCCGGAAGAAACGGAGCAGCTGATCGTTAAAAAAGTGCCTTTTGAAGAAGCCTACCGGATGGTAAATGACTTTGAAATCACGGATTCCTTATCGGTAGCGGCTATACAAAAAGTAAAGCTAATGGGCTATGAAGGCTTATTAAACAAATAAACCCGTTACCTTTGCAGCAAATGGAAAGGAAATTTAACGCTTTCAAAGGTGAAAGAAAAGACGGGCAACGTGGCCCGAAAAAATATGCAACGCAGCGGCCAAAGCAATCTACCATGATTATTGGCCGTCAGCCGTTATTGGAAGCCCTGAGCACGGGGAAGTCGATTGAGCGCATCTTTATGCTGCGCACCGCTACCGGCGACATTATACCTCAAATAAGGGAGCTGGCCCAAACCAATAATATTCCCGTTAATTATGTTCCGGTGGAGAAGCTCAACGGGCTTACCCAGGCCAATCACCAGGGAGTGGTAGCCATTGCCGGCAACGTTACTTACCTGGATCTGCAGGATGTGATTTCGCATGTTACAGAAAAGGGAGAAACCCCGTTGTTCCTCATACTGGATGGTATTACAGATGTGCGTAATATAGGCGCTATTGCCCGCAGTGCGGTATGTTGCGGCGCACAGGCCATCATTATTCCTGATAAAGGTATTGCTGCGCTGAATGAAGAAGCTGTGAAATCTTCTGCCGGTGCATTGGAAAGTATCGCGGTTTGCCGGGTCAACAGCCTGAACAAAGCCATTGATACCCTGCATCTCAATGGTATCAAGGTGATGGCCAGTGAAATGGAAACAGAAATAAAATTGTACGATTGCGATCTCAGGGAGCCGGTGGCAGTGATCATGGGTTCGGAAGATAAAGGCGTGTATCCTGCGCTGATAAAGGCTTCCGATGTATTGTTCCGTATTCCGATGGCTGGTAACTTCGAATCTTTCAATGTATCTGTGGCGGCCGGTATCATTTTGTATGAAGCACTGAAACAAAGAACGGTAAATATTTAAGCGGACCCGCGGGAACCCGCAAAGAAAATGGTTTACTATGCTAAAACTAGTTGAATGCCCTCGTGATGCCATGCAGGGCTGGCACAGAATGATCAGTACGGATGAAAAAGTGCAGTACCTCAATTCCCTGTTAAAAGTAGGTTTTGATACCATCGATTTTGGCAGCTTTGTATCTCCCAAAGCCATCCCTCAGATGGCAGACACGAAAGAGGTGATTCCCCGGCTGCAGCTGTCTGGTTCCAAAAGTAGGCTGCTGGCCATTGTGGCTAACCTGCGGGGAGCAGAAGAAGCGGTGGTATTTGATGAAATCAATTACCTGGGTTTTCCCTTCTCCATATCAGAAACTTTCCAGCTCAGAAATACGAATAAAACAATTGCGGAATCCCTGGAACAGGTACATTCCATGCAGGAACTGTGCATTAAAAACAGGAAAGAGCTGGTGATTTATATTTCCATGGGCTTTGGTAATCCTTATGGCGACCCTTACAGCCCGGAAATTGTATTACAGTGGGTAGAGGAAATGGTGAAGATGGAAATCGGCATTATTTCCCTCGCAGATACGGTAGGTGTTGCAGATCCTGCTACTATTACCGGCTTGTTCAAACACCTCATACCGGCCTACTCCGACGTGGAATTCGGCGCACATTTTCACGCGGCGCCGCACAACTGGGAAGATAAAGTGCTGGCCGCCTATGAGCAGGGTTGCAAACGGTTCGACAGCTCCATTAAAGGAATCGGCGGTTGCCCTATGGCCAAAGATGAGCTGGTAGGCAACCTGGCTACGGAGAACCTCATCGCTTTTTGTCATCAGCGGAAAGAGCCGCTCACACTGGATATGACGGCATTGAGAGGCACACAGCGACTGGCAGATGCTGTTTTTAAAGATTAACTGTATTACATGCAATTTCATTTAAGCTTTCCGGTAGCGCCATTGTCTTCAGCCATTCAGTACGATCATGAGCTGTTGCTGATGGGGTCCTGCTTTGCGGAAGAAATAGGCGAAAAGCTGCAGGAGCACCGCTTTAATACCGTGTTGAACCCTCACGGTATTTTATACAATCCGCTTAGCATTACAAAAGCCCTGACTTCCTATCTCGACGGGAAAGTATATACCGCCGGAGATCTTTTCCAGCACAATGATCTCTGGAACAGCTGGGATCATCACAGCCGTTTCTCCGGCCTTACGGCGGAAGCCACGCTGGAAAACATTCACCGGATGCAGGCGGCCGCCACGCATGCTATTGACAACGCCGATTGGCTCATCATTACGCTGGGGTCTGCGCATGCTTACATCTTGAAAGAAAATAACCGCCTGGTGGGTAACTGTCATAAGGTGCCGGCCGGAAACTTCTACAAACGGCTGCTCACGGTAGATGAAATAGTAACCGCGCTGGATAATGTAATGCATCGCCTGTTTTTCCGTAATAAGAAAATTAATATACTCTTTACCGTTAGCCCGGTGCGCTACATCCGTGATGGGGTGGTGGAAAATAATCTCAGCAAAGCCATATTACTACAGGCGGTTCATCACCTGGTGAACAAGTTTAACCGGCTGTTTTATTTCCCGGCATATGAGCTGGTAATAGATGATTTGCGCGATTATCGTTTTTATAAAGAAGATATGGTGCATCCCAATGAACTGGCGGTTAACTATGTTTGGGAGCAGGTGGTGAAGGCGGGTATCAGTCCTGCCAGCCAGGAATTGCTGCATAGTATTGCCGAAATAAACCGGGCGGCCAATCACCGGCCTTTTAACCCCGAAAGTGCCCAGCACCGGCAGTTCCTGGCGCATTATGCCGCAAAGGTACAGCAACTGATGGCGGCTCATCCGCAACTGAAGCTGGATGATCTGCTGCAGCGTTTTCAATAGTAAAGCGGAGGGGATGTCCCTCCGCTTTACCCCGTTTACAACGGAATGCCTCTTTTATCTTTCAGATAAATAATACCTACTACAAAACAGATGACTGCAATACCGATCGGGTAAATCAATCCTGCCAGGTGGTTGCCGGTATTGGTTACCAGGATGGTGGAAATGGTGGGTAACAGTCCGCCGAAAACGCCGTTACCAATATGGTAGGGCAGCGACATGGAGGTATACCGGATGCGCGTTGGGAACAGTTCCACCAGGAAAGCCGCAATAGGCGCATATACCATGGTTACAAACAGTACCTGGATGAATATGAGGATCACCAGCCACATGATATTCATACGGCTTACGGTCAGTTCCTTTTTGTCGGCTGTTTCCTTCAGGATGCTGCCATCGGTATAGCTATGGATACGGGTGCTTTTGAGTACCAGTTCCCCGGATTCACTTTTGGAAGAATTACTTTCTATCCTGAACAGCTCTGTTTGTTCCTGTTTCAACTGCACATTGCCGATATTATCCATCGCTTTATAGATGGGGTAGTAGGCAAGAGCCGCCAGGAGCATGCCTGTGAGCATGATTTTTTTACGGCCTATGCGGTCGGACAGGGAGCCGAAGTAAATAAAGAACGGTGTAGCCAGCAGCAGTGCAATGGCAATGATGATATTGGATTGCACAAATTCTATGTTCATGGTTTTCTGGAGAAAGGAAAGCGCATAGAACTGTCCGGTGTACCAAACCACGCCCTGACCCATCGCGGCGCCAAACAGCGCTATCATGACCAGTTTCAGGTTTTCCTTATTGGCAAAGCTTTCCTTGATGGGGTTGGAAGAGGTTTTACCTTCTTTCTTCATCTGGGCAAACAGGGGGGATTCGTGCAGGCGTATCCGTATGTAATAGGACATAATGACCAATAGCACCGAGAGGAGGAAGGGTATCCGCCAGCCGTAGTTATTGAAATCATCGGGTGTCATGAGCATACGGGTTACCAGGATTACGCCCAGCGATACAAACAGGCCCAGTGTGGCGGTGGTTTGTATAAAGCTGGTGTAGTAGCCGCGGCGGTTGTCGGGCGAATGCTCTGCCACGTAAGTAGCGGCGCCGCCATATTCACCACCCAGGGCCAGGCCTTGCGCGAGGCGGAGTATCAGTACCAGTATGGGCGCCAGTATACCAATGGTATGGTAGCTGGGAATGAGGCCGATAGCGAAGGTAGAGCCGCCCATGATGAGCAGCGTGAGCAGGAACGTGTATTTACGTCCTACCATATCGCCGAGACGGCCAAATACAATGGCACCAAAGGGACGCACAATAAAGCCCACCGCGAAGGTAGCCAGCGTGGCGATGTAGGCCAGCTGCGGATTACTGGGTGGGAAAAACTTTTCAGCAATGATGGCGGATAAGCTGCCAAAGATGTAAAAGTCGTACCATTCAATGAGCGTACCAGCCGACGAGGCCATGATAACCTGCCAGATGTTTTGCGAGGGGAGCGAGTTCTTCATACGTGTTAATTGTAAACGCCAGCTTTTTGTACTGAGCTTTTTGCGGGGAATAAGATAATGAATATTTACAATGAGAGCAAATGTCCAACTAAAAATCTCTTGCGCTTAACATCCGGGAATGTTTATAAAGCCTTATCTTTAATAAGGGCCAATTATTTACAATGAAGCAGGGATCAAAAGCTCACATCACCCGGGTTATCAGTTTATTGTTGTTAGCTTTTATTACGTGTCACTATACCGTGAAGGCTCAGCAAACGATCAGTAACAGACCTAAAATAGGATTAACGCTCAGCGGCGGCGGCGCCCGTGGCCTGGCGCACATTGGTATCCTGGAGGCAATAGACAGCGCAGGGCTGAAGGTCGACATTGTAACGGGGACCAGTATGGGAAGTATCGTTGGGTCGCTGTATGCGATGGGATATTCCGGTAACAAAATAGAAGAGGCCGCCCGTAAGCTGAACTGGAACAGTCTGTTCTCCAATCAACCCGTTCTTACAGATATTTCCTATGAAGAAAAACGGGAGTACAACAAATACATCATTGAAATACCTTTCGAATATGGTAAGCCCAAGCTGGCTTCCGGCGTAATTTCCGGTGAAGCGCTGTGGCTGGAACTGGCAAAACTCTGCTGGCCGGTGAAGGACATCAAGAACTTTGAAGACTTTAATATTCCTTTTAAATGTATTGCTACCGATGTATCTACCGGCGATATTGTAACACTCGACAGCGGGGAAATTGTGACCTGTTTGCGTGCCAGTATGGCCATTCCTTCTATTTTCACGGCTGTAAAAATCGGCGACCGTAAGCTGGTGGATGGAGGGGTAGTCCGTAACTTCCCCGTTATCACTGCCAAGGAAATGGGCGCAGATATTGTAATTGGGGCCAATGTAAGCGGTGGTTTGCGTAGAGCGGACCAATTGGTGACTCCTTTTGATATCCTTTACCAGCTGGGATTTTACAAAGATGCAGACGATTTCATCAAAGCCATTAAACAATGTGATATTTATGTGCCGATGAACAAGGAGCTGGAGAACTATTCCGCCGCGAGCTTCGGCAGCGTGGACTCTATTATCGAAGCGGGCCGCAGGAAAGGAAGGGAGATGTATCCTGTTTTCAAACACCTCGCAGATTCACTGAATGCTTTATACCCGCAGCCTCCTTTTGTAGCCGACCGGCTCCCGTTTGCCACCGATATAGAGTTGAGCGGCGTGCAGGTGAACGGCCTCGTTCACTCCGATCAGAAATTCTTTTTACAACGGCTGCATCTCAAGCCCGGCGGCTGTTATACGCCGGCACAGCTGCGAAATGCCATCCTGAATGTGTACGGCACCCGCTTTTATAAACTGATTACATATAACCTCGTGCCGGAAGGATATGGTAAAAGCCGGATGGATATACAGGTAGAGGAAAATCCGCTTACCTACGTGAAATTTGCGCTGAACTATAACACTTTTACAGGCGCCAATGCTATCATCAATTTAACCCAGCGGAATTTCATTGTGCCTAACTCCCGCTCGTTTGTAACAGCGGTGATCAGTGAAAATCCCCGGCTGGAGGCAGAATATTTCAAATACCTGGGCCGCAGCCGTAATTTCGGTTTTGGACTGAGCACTTATTACGAGAATAACGGCCTTACCTTTTACGATATTGATTTTAATAAGCTACAACCTTATCGCAGCAAGTATGCGAACGTGAACGTGGATATGCAGTATACCTTCAACCGGAATATGTCGGTGGGTGCAGGAACACGCTGGGAGTACATCAAATACAAGCCGCAGCTGTCCAATTTCATGGAGGTACGGGGTAGTACCAACCAGCTGAATACCTATATTAATTTCGGTATCAATTCCCTCAACCAGAAAATATATCCTACCAGGGGATTGTTGTTGGACCTGGAAGCGGGGCATATCTATAACCAGCATCCGGGCATTAAAGTGAGCTCCCAGGGGGTGGAACAGGACTATGATACGCTTGGTGTAAGCTTCCACGATTATCAGCGCCTGGCGCTGAACCTGAAATATTATATCCCGCTGGGCCGCAAATCGGCCATAGAGCTGGATGGTAATATCGGGTATAATCTTAATTATAAAGAATCGGTGGTTAATGCATTTGTCGTTGGCGGTATGACCAACATCACCCGCAACCAGGTGCCTTTCGTGGGGATATACGAGGGGGAGGTAATTACGTCAAAAGTCAGTGCGGTGCAGGTAGCCTGGCAGTACGAAGTGCTGCGCAATATCTTTGCTATTCCAAGGGTTGGCGCAGCCGTATATGACGGGGAAATTTCCGGCGGCGGAAAATACCAGTACCTCGCCGGTTACGGCCTGGGTGGAGGCTACAGCAGCCGTTTGGGACCCGTAGAGGCCACGGTGATGTACAATGATCAGTCGGGCCGGCTGAAGTTTTACGTGAACCTCGGGTTTAATTTTTAACGCGGATTTTGTCTTGGCTCAGGATTACGCTGATTTTAAGGATTAGCTGGATTTTTACTTTTGGATTTTATAAAGGATTAAGGGAGATAGCAGCGGATATATTCGCTTTTATCTCCCTTAATTAATATTTTAAGAAATCTAAAAATCTAAAAAAAATCCAAAAGTAAAAATCCAGGTAATCCTTAAAATCAGCGTAATCCTGAGCCAAGACAAAATCCGCGCTAGTGCATCCGGTCGCCGCGGACATCGATGTTTTGCAGTATTTCCGCTTCCATTTTCAGCCACTCCTGCCAGCGGTTGCGCACTTTTTCTTCCGGGAAATATTCGTTGGCCAGGTCAATAAAGAGGCGGTAGTGTCCTGCTTCGGAGATCATGAATTTGCGGTAGAATTCGCGCATATATTCATCTTCCAGGCCTTCGCTCAGCAGGCGGAAACGCTCGCAGCTGCGGGCTTCAATCAGTGCAAAGATCAACAGGGCGTCGAGGAAGCTATCGTCTGCATGACCACCTTTCACCCGGTTATCCATCAAGGCATTTACATAATCATCTTTCCGCTGCCGGCCTAAAGAGAGGCCGCGTTTTTTCATTTCAGCAAGCACCTGCCGGAAGTGTCCCCATTCTTCGGTAACAATGGGCGCCAGTTCCTCTACCATCCTTGTTCTTTCGGGGTTGCGCTGGATCAGCGAAATAGCGGAAGATGCCGCTTTTTGTTCGCAATAGGCGTGATCCGTAAGAATGTCCTGTAATGAAATGGCAGCCAGATTCACCCATCGTGGATCGGTAGGCAGTTTTAGTCCGAGTATTGATACTTTGCTCATATGAAAATAGCGGTTAGCCTGCGGCTTTTTTGCGAAGATAACGGCAAAGTTTAAATTGTGCATCGATAAACACAGATCATGAGTAAAGACAGTACTTCTTTTTTAGCGCAGTTGCTGGATGAGCGCAGGAAACAGCAGTCGTTCCGCGAATTGCGGCTGCCGGGGGATAAAGTGGATTTTTGTTCCAATGATTACCTCGGACTGGCCAGCAATGCAACAGTAAGGGAGTATATACATACGTTGATGGAGGAAAGGCACCCGGCGCATGGCAGCACCGGATCAAGGCTGCTGGCGGGTAATTATGAGTGGATTGTTTCTGTGGAACGCGACCTGGCAGATTTTCACGAGGCGGCAGCAGGCCTGATCTATAACTCAGGTTATGATGCCAACCTGGGCGTGTTTTCCTGCCTGGGCCGCAAGGGAAATACTATCATTTACGATCAGCTGATACATGCCTCTATCCGTGATGGCGTGCGTTTATCGGCAGCACAGTCGTTTTCATTTGTGCACAGCGATGTTGCTGACCTGGAAAAGAAACTGAAACATGCCACGGGGAATATTTTTGTTGCGGTAGAGTCGGTGTATTCCATGGATGGCGATTTGGCTCCACTGGCAGCTATTGCAGCCATTTGCGGGCAATATAATGCACACCTGATAGTAGATGAAGCGCATGCTACCGGCATCATCGGCAACAGGGGAGAAGGACTGGTGCAGCATCTCGGATTAACGGCCGACTGTTTTGCACGTATTCATACTTTTGGAAAAGCAGTTGGCTGTCATGGCGCCGTGGTGCTGGGTTCGGAGATATTACGCGATTACCTGATCAACTTCTCCCGGTCCTTTATCTATACAACTTCCTTACCACCCGCTGCACTGGCTGCCATAGAGGCGGGTTATGCCGCATTTCCGTACATGCAGGCAGAAAGAGAAAAACTGTCGGCGTTGATTGCGCAATTCCGCGCGGGCATTGTCAATGCGGAATTATTGCCGGGCACCACACCCATACAGGCAGTGCTGACACGCGGTAATGAACATACCCGCGGCATTGCGGAGCGGTTACAGTCGGCCGGACTGGATGTGCGGCCCATCCTGCATCCCACGGTACCCAGGGGAGCGGAGCGCCTTCGCATTGTATTGCATAGTTTTAATACGCCGGAAGAGGTGGACCATCTTATAAAAGTATTACAGGCATAAGCGGTTATGAATCAAATTTGATGTATTTTACATATTACATCCGATATGTAATATGAGAATCATCCCCGCAGTTATCACCGCAGCCATTACCTTATCGCTTACATACGCTTTCAGTCATAAACTGGGACAGATACCCCCACTGGGAAAGCTGTTAAGTCCGCAAACGGGCTTCTGGCAGAATGCTGAATCTATTGGTGAATTTCCACGTGAACAACTGGTATTACCGGGATTGTCCGGTAAAACGGAGGTTTGGTATGACGACCGTATGGTGCCGCATATTTTTGCGGAAAATGAAGCGGATGCTTATTATGTGCAGGGATATGTAACAGCGCGGGACCGTCTCTGGCAGATGGAATTGCAAACCTACGCCGCTGCTGGCCGTTTATCGGAAATACTGGGTCCTAAACTGGTGCAGTACGACCGGAGGCAACGCCGCCTTGGGATGGTATACGCTGCAGAAGGGACGGTAAAAGAAATGCTGGCAGATCCGGCTACCAAAGTGGCTGTAACCTCCTATGCTGCCGGCGTGAATGCCTTTATCGCTACCCTTACGCCTGCCACTTACCCCGTAGAATATAAAATACTGGATTATAAGCCTGAGAGATGGGATATCATCAAATCGGCGCTGTTGCTGAAGTATATGGCGCATGACCTCGCGGGATTCGCCAATGACCTCGAGTTCACCAATGCGCGCCGTTTATTTTCTTTGCAGGACTTTGACCTGATGTATCCTGATTTCCACGAAGCTACGGACCCCATCATACCGAAAGGGACTACTTATCCGGCCGCCACCATAAAACCTGCTACTCCGCCAGACAGTGTGCTGGCCGTCGCCGCAGCATATATGAAGTTTAAAACGGACAAACCAGATCCGGATAATGGCAGCAACAACTGGGCAGTAGGCGGCAGCAAAACCCGCTCCGGTGCGCCTATCCTTTGCAGTGACCCGCATCTTGGCCTGTCGCTGCCTTCACTCTGGTACGAAGTACAGATCCATACACCTGGCATGAATGTGTACGGCGCTTCCCTTCCCGGCGCACCCGGCGTGATCATCGGTTTCAACGACCACATCGCCTGGGGAGTTACCAACGGAGAAGAAGATGTGAAGGATTATTACAGCATGCAGTTCCGTAACGGCCGCAGCGAATACCTGTACGATGGCAGTTACCGTAAAGCAGACCTGCGCATAGAAAAAATTAAGGTAAGAGGCGGCGCCACCGTTCGCGATACCGTTGCCTACACGGTATTTGGCCCGGTTATCTTTGATAATACTTTCCCCGATAAAACAGCCGGACAAACCTTCCTGGCCATGCGCTGGAAAGCGCTGGACCCGTCCAATGAACTGGCTACTTTCAACAAGCTCAATAAAGCCCGTAATTACGACGATTATCTGGATGCACTGAACAGGTATACCTGCCCTGCACAAAACTTTGTATTTGCCGATAAAGCCGGCGATATCGCCATCTGGCATAACGGTCAGTATCCACTCCGGTGGAAGGATCAGGGCAAATGGATCATGCCTGGCAGCGACAGCACCTATGCCTGGCAGGGATTTATTCCTCATGAGGAATTGCCGCATATAAAAAATCCGGAAAGGGGATTTGTGAGTTCTGCCAATCAACGTCCGACCGACAGCACCTATCCATATGCCCTGTATGGCGAATATGACCTTTTCCGTGGCAAGCGTATTAATGAAAGGTTATCCGCCATGAGCGCCATCACCACACAGGATATGATGCAGTTGCAAAATGATGACAAGAACCTGTTCGCCGCTGCAGCCATGCCTATGATCAGGAAGCATATCGATACCAGTTCACTCACTGCGCAACAGCAGCCCTACTGGCAGCTGTTAACTTCCTGGGATTTTATGGCCACACCCGACAGCAAAGCAGCCAGCATCTTCAATACGCTGTGGGCGCACCTGGAAGATACCATCTGGCAGGATGAACTGCATCCCAAAGATACTACCATCCTGACCTATCCGCAGTCTATCACCACATTGCAATTGCTGCTGCGCGACACCGCTTTCCATTTTATCGACAACATTAATACACCACAAAAAGAAACGTTATCCCAGCTGTTGCAAGGCGCATTTGCACAAACCGTCACTGAACTTTCTGAGTTGAATAAAGCGGGCAGGCTGGAGCTGGGAAAAGCGCGTGGTACAGATATCAATCACCTTTCCCGCGGCATTCCTGCTTTCAGCGCGTTACACCTGAATACGGGCGGTGGACAGCATATTGTGAATGCCACCAAGCAAACACATGGTCCGTCCTGGCGTATGGTGGTACAGCTATCAGATAAAACGGAAGCATATGGTATTTACCCCGGCGGACAAAGCGGAAATCCGGGTAGTCCGTTTTATGATAATAGTGTAAATGACTGGGTATCGGGCAAATATTATATGCTGCATATTTTCAGTGCCGAGGAAAAAGATGATCCTGTAATCCGCTACAAGCTTGTGTTTACAGGGAAGTAATAAAAATAATTTCAGGAAAATTTGGCTGGAAATAAATAATTCCTATCTTTGCACTCCGTTAAACAAAAAGACGGGGTAAAAGATTCCCTAGCTCAGTTGGTAGAGCAATACACTTTTAATGTATGGGTCTTGGGTTCGAGTCCCAAGGGGATCACCATCAGGAGTAAAACTAAATACTCTTACGTAATTAAAACCTTGTAGAAGCTGATTCTACAAGGTTTTTTTGCTTTTAGTGGTAAAGATGTGAAAAGATAGCGTTGTGGTTAGCAGGACTTTATTAAATAGTGTTAACCGTCACTAATGATCAAGTAATTTGCTCAATGCGTTTTCTAACTGTTTCTTATCTGGTAGGTATAATTGATATTTAGCTAATAATACTTTGTTCGTTATACTACTTGTTGCATATTCAACCAGGATATGATCTTTATATGCCCCTAATAATATTCCCACAGGTTCGTTATCTCCTTCAGATGCTTCTTCCTTTTTAAAATAGTTGAGATATAGATTCATCTGACCAATATCTGTATGATCAATTTCTCCTCTTTTTAAATCAATTAAAACAAAGCACTTCAATATTCTGTGATAAAACAATAGATCAAGTCTGAAATGTTTGCCACCAATACTCATGCGGTATTGCCGGCCAATAAACGCAAATCCTTTCCCTAGTTCCAATAAGAAATGCTGAAGGTTATTAATCAGCTTTTCTTCCAATTCGTTTTCAAGATATAGGTGTTGTTCAGGAATATTAGGAACTCCAATACAAATGAATCTTTCAGTAAATCTTCTGCTTGCTGTACTTCGTGCCCTTCATTGGCCAGTCTTAAAATTCCTTCTTTGTCGGTACTTAAAGCAAGTCTATGAAATAGCATACTTTTCATTTGCCGTTTTAGTTCTCTTACGCTCCATTTTTCTTTTTCAGATTGTTTGGCGTAGAAGCTAATTTCCAGATCTGAATCTGATTTGAGGATCTCAAAATAATGGCTCCATGTCAATTTGTGAGACAGTGTCTCACGTTTTGGGAAATTATTATATAATTTCCTCATGTATAGCAGGTTGGATCTGCTGAATCCTTTGCCATAGGACGCGGTGAGGTCTTTGGATAGCTTGTCAAATAACTGGCTTCCGTATTCGGATTTCTCGTTCCCTTTTTGTTCATACTCTACAATATATCGCCCGATTTCCCAATAGGTATATACCAAAATGGTATTTATTTGTTGAGCTGCGCTTTCCTTCCGGAGGCTAACAATTGTCCTATTCCAGAAACAAGCTGTTTATATTTTTCTTCCAGTAGTTCCATATGAAAAAGTTGCAGAGCAAATATACTTTAAGGATGTTAATACAGTGTCTTAATTTGATGTAAATGAGTGCTATTTGTTATTATAGTGATGTTTGAAAAGCATGGATTGAAATGATGGGATTTTTGATTTGGTTTGTCGTAGGACAATTTCTTTCCCTGGTTCCCAATAAAGCTTAATTAAAGCAATATTGAAATTGGCAACCGCTTTTAGTTGAGCTTGTCGTACTTTGTTTTTTATTTCTAATAGCCAATCTTTGTAAGCCTTTTCATTCATAAATTTCTTTATTATTGCCGTTAAATAATGGTCATTATACCGTTATCATTGGCTGATAAGTTAAAAGAACGGGCATGTAGAGGTGAATCAATCAACAGAATGAAAGAGGATTAACGACCTGATAACATTTTGGCGTATTAGAATGTTTTTTTTTATTGGATTAGGAATAGGTGTGCTTCGATGTATCAGCGCTGAGGATTTAATGACCTAGAGACGGTAATGCTTGCATACAGTGTAGGAGAAAGTTCGATTTCTGTACTATAGGAATCACGAAAAATGCAAAAGCCTTCAAGTCGGAAGATTTGAAGGCTTTTTTGCGTTCGATATTTTTGCTGATTTTTCGCCTATAATGTTAGTCCGCTATTGTCAGATATATACAAGGTTCAAGTACCCATAGGCCTGACTGTTCAAAACCATCCACCATCTTCATGAAAGAGAACAATTGAACGGAACAACATCATAGCCCATGAAACAGCCAGGAGAACGATCAGTTATCCCATCAAATCGTACGATTTAATAAAAGCACTGCTCCATGAGCTGCAAGCTTTAAGAGTACCTTTTAAATCCCGTTGTCAGGCAGGAGGGTAGGTACAATGGAAAGCGCCGAAGGATAGTTATAGTCCGATTCCACCGTTTTAGTCACTTCACCGGCAACATATTATTAATATCCACGGGGAAGCTGTCGTACTTATTATACAGTTTCAGATATTTGGCAGGGTCAATGGGTTGTTCGCCGAGTATATCCACCAGCGCTCGGAAGAAGCCTTCTCTTTTCTCTGCCGGATTGAAAATGAGTGTGAGTACTACCTGTTTATCCGTATCATTGGCGAAGCCATGTGGCGTGAAACGTGGTACATACACAACAGATCCGGGCAATAGGTGATGTGTCTTTTCACCAGCGTATACAGTGAGGGTACCTTTGCCTACAATAAAAGTTTCATCCATAAAACGGTGGTAATGCAACCTGGCACCGATGGTATGTGGTGGCAGTGTGATCTCATATACTCCCAGGTGGCTGTTCGACATTTCGCTGGTCACTTTGAAAACAATGGATGCTTCTCCCACTTCCAAACGCTCTCCTTCCCCGGGATGATGTATGGTAGCCTTGTTGGCGAGCTGATCTTCCAGATAGTCTATCTTCTTCATAAATTTCATTTTTATGAAGACAAAATTCCGACATGCCAACCTAAAAAACATTTACAAATGTTGATACTTCAAATAAAATTATAACCCGGCACGTATGCGGCTCAGTTGAGTAGGTGTAATACCAAGATAGGAAGCGACTTCATGCTGCTTCAGGCGGCGTTCTAACGTCGGGAATTGTTGCAGGAAGGCAGTATAACGGCTTTTGGCAGTGTCATAGCGTAGTGATATTTCCTGTGGCTCTTTTTCCACAACCCAATGTATCTCCAGGTAACGGATATACGACGCGGCCATATCAGGACAAAGCATTGTCAGCTTTTTAAATTCATCGAAATCATATTCTAATACCGTGGTGTTTTCCAGCGCGCGGATCGTAAACTGGCTGGGACTTTGGGTCAACATCGCACTCAGTGAGGCTGCCAGAAATGTTTCCGGAAAAAAACGTTTAATAACCACATCTCCATTCGGCGCTGTATAGTACTGCGAGAGCAGTCCTTTCACGACATAGGCCACCAGCCGTGGAACCTGGCCTTCCATTACCAATGTTTCATGGCGTTTGTAGGTACGCCTTTTAATGATATTCGCCCAAGCCTGTTGGCTTTCATCTGACAGCGGATGATACATGGTCACTTTTTTCCAAAAGTTGTTCATGAGCGTAAATTTAATAAGCTGAGTCTATCCAACTTTCGATATTACCGTTCTTGTCATAATATACTTCATAGTTTCCAAAGTCATATTCGCCGGATTCGTTTTTTCTCTTCATTACGCTGTAATTCCAGCTCATACGGTTATATTTTACGGAATTTGCAATATATGTAATATAAAGCGTTTGCGGTGTAGTGAAAACAACAATGTCTTATGCTGAAAACCTGTTTAGCACTTCAATTGCTTTTTCTGTACTCTCCTTGGGTACAAAAATATGGTCGTGGTAAAACGCGGCCACAACATTGCAACTGATTCCCGCTTCAGAAAGGGCTGCAGAAAAGGCAGCGGTCAAACCAACGGCCTCTAGTGATGAATGAACTGTCAACGTAATCCAAGCGGAAATATACGAGTAGTCAAGTTTCAAATGGTCAGCCAGTTCCTTCTTTATGATGATGGTGGTTCCTTCTTTTTCTTTGAAAAATAATATAATGTCATCAATATTAATTTTCGTTAAGTCATTAACAACGCAAAAAACGTAGTCGCCAATATTGTGTTTCGGCTTCATGCTTTTCAGTAATATATTTAAATCTTTTTCCCCTTTCATTATATATGGTTTAATTCCAGTTATCAAAATTATAAACAATAAACCAAGAAAGATAGAATTACTTCAACTTCAGTTCCTTATAAACTTCATTTTTTGTGAGTAAAGATCGCACCCTTTACCCTAACCTCCAATACGGACTTTTACCTCAGACTCAGAAGAAATGAGTACTTTTGAAAACAGGCATTATTATCTGTTTTAGGAAAAGATGCAGGTATTTATACCTGTTTTTGCGGCCCTCCCGGTACCAGCTACATTTTTTGTAATTACATTACAGCATCTTTGTCGTACACTATCAACCAAATCCTATAAAACACACTTAAAATGAAGCAACACCTCTTTCCTCTTATCCTGGTGCTGGGCCTCTCCACCGCAGGATGTAAAAATCAGCCGTCCGCAGGCACAGCGAAACCAGGAACCACTTCGGCAAATGATTGCAACCAGATCACAGACAGTGTAGGACGTGTACTGGTAAACCTCGTAACAGCCCGTCAGAGCATTCAATCATACGACAGCCTTTGCCGCATCCACTGGAAAGGCACCGCACCAGTAGAATCCTATACCATCCGTGCGGTAGACCTCCTGGCTGCCATGGGGCTGCCTCCGGAACTCGCCGATTCGTCTATATGCAGGTTCAAACACATCCGGGTGTATCTTGGGTTTCAGGAAAAGGTAGGGTTCAAGTTGTACCTCGTACCGGTAGATAATGCCTGCCTGAAAGGCAAGGATCCCAGCAAATGGAACGCCGGGATGGATGTTATACTCGACAAAGGTGCAAATCCCATTCTCGCAAATATTGATTCAACAGGAACAGCTGCTTACGACCAGTACGTATTGGATCTCAACGCCCCTTGTCCGAATACCTGCCCACAGCCAGGCCCCCTTAAAGTTTACCGCTGATATATGAGCTTCTCAGAAACGATAATACTGTTATCACATGTACCTGTTTTACTCACTGTAGTATATGCTGCCCTGCACTACAGCAAATTGCCCCGTGAGCTGAAAGTGTTCTCCTGGTTTATTTTCCTGTCGGGCGTTATACAATTCACTTCCCTGGCTTTCTGGTTCGTCAGCAAAAACAATATGCCGTTGCTACACATATACGTGGCGGCAGGATTCCTTTGCCTGGCATGGTTCTATAACACCTTGCTCAATGGATTCATAGATGCAAGAATAATATGGTCCATCGCCATATTATTCTTGCTCTTTACAACCATCAACTCTTTGTTCATTCAGCCTGTTCATACTTTCAATTCTATCGCATTAACGGTGGAGGCTATTCTCATTGTGATCCTGGCATTGTTCACTTACCGGTTCTTTCTGAGTGATATTGTAAAAGAAACAAGCGGCCGGAATATCAGCAGTCTTAACTGGATCAATTCAGGATTGTTTATCTATTATTCTTCCAGTATACTGATATTTTATTTTGGCGCTGTTATCACTGCTTTCAGCAGGAGCCTGAATTTGTACACCTGGATATTTCACTCATTCTTTTCCATTGTTATGTACACCTGTTTTTTTATCGGCCTATGGAAACGATCAAAGACCTGAGTTTTTTAAATGCATTGCTGCCACTGGCGGTGATTGTGTTCATCATCGGTATTGGGGTAGTGTTCCTGAACCTGCATTTTCAAAAGAATTTGTCTGTGCAGAAACTCAGGCAGGAGGCATTGAAAAGTAGTTATCAACAGGACCTGCTTCGCTCGAATATTCATGCGCAGGAAGAAGAGCGGAAACGTATTGCACAAGACCTGCACGATGAACTAGGAGCGGTGATGTCTATTATGCGCATGCATCTCATGGTACTCGAACAGCAAAGTGCTGATGGCACAAAGCAATTACAGGCGCCCTTGCAGTATGTTCGTCAATTGTCAGAAACGGCGCTCGCAAGTGTGAGAAGTATCAGCCACCGCCTGATGCCGCCACAGCTGGAATCTTTCGGGTTAAAGGCCGCATTGGAGTCGGTAACGGAACAGATCAACAGGGCTGGTGAAATAAAGATCGAACTGGGCTGTGAAGCCCCTATGGACGGCCTGCACTGGCTGGTAAACCTTGGCCTGTTCCGCATCATCATGGAAATGATTAATAATACGCTCAAACATGCTGGCGCCAGATCGATAAGAGTAGATCTTTTCCGGCACGGCCAGGAACTGGTATGTTATTATACAGATGATGGGAGAGGACTGTCGGATGGTAATACCAGCAAGGGACTGGGCCTTAAGAGTATTGAGGGCCGGGTGAATTCGCTCGGTGGAAAACTGGAAATGGGCAACCAGGAATCAGGCGGATACTACGCCATTGTCCGATTAACATTACCTGCATAATACGTTACCATATGAAAAAAGAGATCAACATAGGATTAGTGGAAGACCAGGTGCTTTTCAGAGAGGGAATGAAAGCGATTATTAATACCTGGCAGGATATGAGGGTGATATTTGAATCTGCTGATGGTTACTCCGTGCAGGATAAACTGCGCCAGGCGACTGTTCTCCCGGATGTGATGCTGGTAGATCTTTCCCTGCCACCGGATGGCGACAAAGAATACAGCGGTCAGCACGTTACCCAGGAGCTCGCGGTTACCTATCCTGAAATGAAGATCCTTATCCTGTCGGTCCATGACGATGAGAATTTTATTAACCAGTTAATTCAATGCGGTGCGCATGGTTACCTGGTGAAAGACAGTGCCCCACAGGAAGTACAGGAAGCCATCATTGCGGTGTACACCAAAGGATCTTATATCAATGAGCGCGCGTTAAAGGCCTTGCAACTCAGAACGGTGCGAGCTGTCAGGAGCAAGCCACAGAACCTCTCCATCACCAAAAGAGAGGAAGAGATTTTGCAGCTGGTATGCAGACAATATACCGCAGAGGAGATTGCGCAGGAACTTTTTATTAGTGTAAAAACGGTTAATGGTCACCGGAATAACCTGCTGCAGAAAACAGGTTCACGGAATGTTACCGGTTTGGTGTTGTATGCCATCCGGAATAATATCGTATCGTTGAAATAATATTGTCATTTACGTTCGTGAGTCACCGCATCACTACAATCAGATCCTCAACTGCAAAAATAACAGCAGATCTTGTCAAAATCCTGCTTGTTACACCATTATTAATTTTTAATCTTTACTGATTGTTCCGGAGAGAATAAAGTAACGATGATGAATAAGAAGATATTTTTTGTTTTGCTGGTAACATTATATAGCTGTAGCCTGTACGCACAGTGGGATTTTCGAACCGGCTATTTTAAGATTCATATTGATAAGCGGGGCTTTATCACCAGTATGAAGAACATTACGGTGAGGCCGTACCGGGAATTTAGCCCGGCAGATAAGCCATCGCCGCTGATGCAGCTGTACGATGGCAGGCAATATTATGAACCGGTAACGGCATCCTACCAACCATCGGATAAATTGTTTTCACTGACTTATTCCAATGGGTCAATAGCGCAGGTGCGCCTTACGCAGCATGCGAAGTACCTGAAACTTACCCTGCTGTCCCTGTCTTCCAAAAATAATATTGAAGGCATTCAATGGGGCGCATATCACACAAATATCAGCAACCTTTTAGGAGAGATCATTGGTGTTGCAAGAGATACCACGGCCGCCGTAAACTACGCGATAGGCATGCTGGCGCTGAATGATAACACCCTGGGTGGTACCATCGCAACTGTGGGAGACGCAGCGCCGTTTCAATATATCATTCATACACCGGATACAAAGCGATTCCCGTTGCCGGATACCCTGCATGAAGGACAGGTATTTAGTTTGGGTGGAAATGGCATCAGCGATGTGGCGTTTTATGCGCACAAGGAACCGTGGTACCGTATTATGTATGGTGATGCAGCACAGGTAGATGAACAGGGACGTATTGCTGTTTCTTATCAATCCCGGGATCGCTCCCGCAAACGGGGAATTTTGTTTTCACTGATCCCGCATATGGCCGCAAATAAGCCCAATCATATTGAGGTGCAGCCTTTAGCCGGAGTTGATTATATTGGTTCTTCCGTAGCCTTGTGGGGCAGCCCGGATAGTACGGCTCTCCTGGACGTGCTCCAGGGAATCGTTATATCCGAGAAATTACCTCATCCTGTTATTAATGGAAAGTGGATAAAAGACCCAGCCTCTTTTGTGCCGGACGCTCTTACCGACGGTGGTTTATACGACAGCATCATATCTTATACCGCCCGCCTGGGATTTAAGGCGATTAGTTTATACGACCAGGGATTTTTGAGACCCGACAGGGGAACTAACGGATATATAGATGGTAGCAGATTTGAAAGGAAGCCGATAAAAATGACGGCCGGTAACAAATCGCACAAGGAGTTTGCAGCACTGGCTGCCCGGCAGGGAATTCTGATCGGTAGAACGCCTATCACCAATTCGCTGGCGCCTGGCACCATGGATGCCAGTCCTGTTCCGAGCGACAGCCTGTGCTATCAGCAAAAGCGTTTGCTTATCCGCAAGCTTAGTCCTACGGATACGGTTATCATTGTAAATGATCCAAAATACATGGATGAAATTGCCAGTTGGGAGGGACATTGCGAAGACCTGAATATGATAAAAATCGGCAAGGAGCTAATACATTACCTGGGTGTGTCGGATCAGCCGCCATACCGGTTACTGAATGTGAAGCGCGGGTACTGGAATACTGTTCCGGCAAGCCATGAAGAAGGGGCTATTGTTTACAAACTGCAGGTGACTGTTAATTACGGATATGATGGTGTGATTCCAAACATGCAACTACAGGATGAGATAGCAAAATATTATGGAGAGGTGTGTAAGATCAATGGTTTGGCTTACTATGATTTCGACGGACAGGAATTTCTGTTCAATAACGGGCATGGTTATTATTCCGCCAAACGATTCTTCCGCAAAATGTTTGAATATGCCCGCACAGTTGGCGTGCCATATATCCGTTTCACCGGTGCCACGTTGTCGGAAGGCTCCTGGCATTACCAGAGTATCTGGAATGTTGGCGGAGGAAAAAACCTGTATGACGTTGATACCAGGGAGTGGGGGAGTACTACCAGCCAGGGGAAAGATCTGCGTGATGTAACCTACGCCAATTTCTTCCCGGTGGGCATGGGCGGTAACTTTCCTATTACAGCTAAATCAACGGTGGAGCAGTACGAGCATATACAAGCCATTTCTGTGGGGCTGGGTACTACCTACAGTATGCGGCTGAACCAGAAAGATGTAGAAAGTTGCCCGCAGAAAGATGCCATATTTCAAGTTATCCGGACCTGGGAGGATGCACGCGCTGCCAATGCGTTTCCCCGCCAGGTAAAGATACAGCTGGCCGATCCTGCTAAAAGCTGGAAGTTGGAAGCTGGGAACGACAAAAATACCTGGAGATTGTATGAAGTTACCGGGGGAATCAAATCACCGCCAATACAATTGAGAGCCAGGTTATAAAAAATCAGGCATCCAGCACAAGGTGACTGGAAGGTACACAACTGCAAGGCAAACAGTTATCTTTGCCCGGTTGAACCATGGTAGGATGGATATATTTAATTTCGCCTTGCTGCAATTTTGTAAGGCAGGTTCCGCAATCTCCAAAGAGACAACCTGAGGAGATATCAATATCATTGGCCTCCGCAAATTCCAGGATAGACCGGTAGCGCTGATCCCAAAGTAGTTTTTTCCCCGATTTAGTAAATTCTATTATCCATTCACTGGATTCCCGGTTGTTCTGTTCAGGAACCCCAGCAATTGTGCTAAAGGATTCGGTATGAATATTTAAGGCAGATACACCTGCCTTCTCCAGGGCTCCTGTGATGGATTGCATCATAGCAGCAGGGCCGCAGATATAATAGTCCATATGAATATCGGACAACAATGCAAACATTTTCTCTACTGTAATAAATCCTGTATAATCATAATGTAGCCCTTCTATACAACCCGGGAGTACGTGGTTGTAAAAGGTATAGATGTTGAAATTAGCAGGTGTTTTTTTCAGCTGGGATAGCTCTTCCAAAAAGCTGTGTTCATCTTGTTGATTAACGCCATAAAAAAAATAAACCTCTCTTTGCGGATTGACTTTGGCAATAGTTTTCAACATGCTGAGCAACGGCGTGATGCCAATACCTCCCGCAATGAGAACAAGCGGGTGCATCTCTTCTGCATTAATATAAAATTCCCCCGCCGGCCCCTTCGCTTCCAGGTAATCACCTTCCTTTACAATATCGAATATGTAGGAAGAGCATAAGCCCGCTCTTACAACACCCTGGTCCAGGATGCGTTCTTTTTTAACAGAGATACGGTAATACCCATTGTTATAGTGGTCAGAAAAACTATAGTACCGGAAAGCAGGTATCTCTTGCCCCGGAATATGGAATTTGAACATTAAATGCTGTCCCGGCCGGAAGACCGGAAGATCCGGCGAATTTACCGGCTTCATATACAGGGATACAACGTCCTTACTTTCAAACACTTTTTTAATAACTTCAAATTGCTTGTACGATGTCATACATATTGCCTTTAAATAATTCTAATCTGCGGCGACCTCCTGTCTGTCCGCACGTATGTCGCGATAATTCATATCATAGGCAAGCACTGTTGGATCTGGCTCAATACCCCAATGCTGGCATGCCTTCTTATAAATATCCGGCCACCAGTTCTGATGTGCTGTTAAACCTGCTTCGAGAAATTTATCATAAGCATCCATTAATGCTTTGCTCCATGCTTTGTTACCATATTCCATTGCCTCATTCTGTCCACCTAATTCCGGAACAATCCAATCCCTGCCTATTTTGGCATGTAACACTTCATCGGCCCAGTCATAATCCTGGATTAATTCGGTCAACCGGTTGGCGGTGGCTACTGCCACATCCCATTCATATTTTTTACCTGTTTTGGCCGGCATTAATCCCTGTTCAATAAAGTACAAAATGGAATGACGCTCCTTACTGGTCATTTTTGTGTTCAACAGATAAGACCAGGTGATATTGAAGGGAATAGTTTTCCAGTCGATATCCAGTGAAGTAAATCCTACTTCTCCCATCATGGCATGCCGGGCTTCATCCCATATCTGCCGGATCATATCTTTATAATAGTTCCAGGGCTTATCTTTCGTTTCATACACAATACTGGACATCATTTCGGGAACATCTATTTCCCTCATTCGCTTGAAGTAGAGCATGATCGTTTTGGGAAGCGGTGGAAATTGCGGATCCAGTAAGAACGACTCCGCGTTTACCCGCATATTGTATACATCCTTAAAGCGTTCATCTCTCCTGGGTACAAGGGAGATTTCAGCAGGCTGTAGTGAATACATCTTTTTGACCGGCTTTTCAATACAAGTCTGGGTGCCGTCAAGATCGCCTATGGTTGCCAGACAGCCGGTTAATAAATTAATCCATTCACCGTATGCTTCCCTGGCATTTTCATCGATAAGTGCGCTCACAGCTTTTTGACCATATGCGTCAATATCTTTTATGTCTGCCAGCGCCAGGCGGCAGATCCTGAAAGTGGGATGATCAAAGAGCCGGTTATTCTCCGCAATATGACGTTCCAGTCCGCGAACCAGCGAAGGGATGATAACACCATAAATTCCCCATACCAAAGCCTCCGTGGTGGGTGCATATTGTACTTCATCCAATAGGATATCCAGTGTTTCGTGAGGTGTTGTGTCCATGCCATATGGAGGTTGCCGCATCTCGCGTACCCTGTTGAAAAATGGTTCAACATGTTCTGCGAGGTAATGGGCATGTAATGAAAAAGCCATTTTCAATTCATAGACTGGCATAGAAGCTATGCGGCTGGTAAATATAAGACCGAGCCTTTTGGCCGTCCAATGATAGCGTTTCAGCCTGGCTACACTTTCGGTCACCGTTAGCCCTTTGGTAATGGCATCTTTCATTTCATGCAGTCCTACCAGTTCAGGTAGGCCCTTATAACCAATATAATTTTCTGCAAGCATGATGTTATCTGGTTTTATGGTTTAATTGAATTGTTATTATCTTTTGGCGCGTGCCTTAATTGTTGTGCGAAAAATTTAAGGGACTTTCCAATATGCGCTGTCCAGTACGGCCACTCATGTCCACCCGGAAATTCATCATATTCATGGGCAATGCCGGCTGCCTCGAGTTGCTGGTGCAATTGCCGGTTATATTCAATCAGCGCGTCATCGCAGCCACAATCAAACCGCATGGCCGGCAAATGGTACCGGTGTTGGTCTATTGTCTGAAAAACATGCTCATCGGCCGCGGATAATTGCCGGTAGTTCGATAGTTCTTCTTCTACAAACAATGACATCTGTTCCAGGGAGGTGATGGAAGAATGGCCGGACATGCCCCGGAAAAGGCTGCCATTTTTAGCGCCAATGCGTAACGCACCAAAACCACCCATTGAAAGTCCGGTTATAAATAACGGGGATGCTTCGGTCACACCTGCAATCTTTTCAGACAGTGCAGCCACCACGTCCTCCGCAATCCATTTTTCAAAATCATACCCGTTATGCGGAAGGTAAACAGATCCGTCCCCCCAAAGCCCATCGGAAGGCATGGCCAGCACCATGGGAGGGATTTCTCCGGAACGTATCATTTCCATTACCTGCAGGTGTACCCCGGCACTATGCGTCCAGGCCCAGGCGCTTCCATAAACGCCATGCAGCAGTATTACAACCGGGAGTACCTCTGAAGCACTGATACCCGGTGGTACAAATATGCAGATGTCACCACGTCCCCTCAAATGTTCTGATTTAACAGTCATGAACCGCAGGTTGGCTGATTCATATCGCGGGTCTGAAATTTCTATGGTTCTGAACTTTGACATGGTCATATCTTTAGCCGAGCAGAATAACTCCTTTCGCATTTTTTCCTTGCAACATATCCTGGAAAGCAGCTTCCAGGTTTTCTAAATCATATGTTTTCGTAATCATTTCTTCGAGTAATAACTGGCCACAGTCGTATAAGTCGATGAGCTTAGGGAAATCAATTTCCGGACGGCATTTTCCGTAAAGTGGATTGATATAGGTTTTATCCCATTCAAACAGGGTCATGTCTACAGTAATTTCCTGCTCAATACCACTGACCTGAACCGCGGTGCCTCCGTTGCGAATCATTGCCAATGGGGCAGCCCCTAACTCAGGGACAGCGGTACATTCAAATGCGTAGTCTGCACCCCGTCCATTCGTTAATGCTTTTACGGCTATGGAAGCCTGTAGCAGTCCTAAGTCCTCTTTACTCGCCGTAATTGTATGGGTGGCGCCAAAATTCACAGCCATGCTCAGTCTTTTTTCATTGATATCAATAGCAATAATTTTTGCTGCACCGGCTATTCTTGCCCCTTGAATCACACTCAGGCCAACGCCACCTGTTCCCAGTACCACCACTGAAGTGCCTGGTTTCACTTTGGCCGCATTCACCACAGACCCGTAGCCGGTCATAACCCCACAGCCGATAATACTGGCGGCCTGGAAAGACATATCCCTGGAATAGTTTTTTACAATCGCAGAAGATTTCACCAGGGTGTATTCGGAAAAGGTGCCAAGGTTAAATGACCGCTCAATAGGGACTCCTTTCCAGGTTGTGCCCGCAGCATGTGCATGGCCGCCGGAATATACTTTGCCGCCGGCGGTTACGGGTGAGTTGTTTTCACAGATATTCTGATTGCCCTCCAGGCACTGAAAACAGTGGCCGCAGGGAGTAGCCCAATTGAGTACCACATTATCTCCTGCCGCAATATCAGTAACCGCTGCACCGCATTTAACCACAGTACCCGCTCCTTCGTGGCCAATGACCATGGGCTTACCCCATTTCAGGGAATCATAGTCCGTGTGACATATACCGGCGGCTTTTATTCTAACTACTACCTCATCAGCTTCCGGTTCATGAATTTCAATTTCATCAATCATTAAAGTTCCGTCCCCCTTTGTAAGTGCAGCTTTACATTTAATTGACATATTTGACTATTTATTAGTTTGATTACAATAAAAGAGGAGGCTTGCCCAAAAGCACCAGGAACGTGAAAAGCATTTTAAACTGGTTTTAGCAAAAATATCCTATCGTCCCTTTGATTTAAGTGCTGATTTTGATCAATTATTACCTTATTTTGTCACCGGGTACAGATCTCTCTTTTTGTAAACCAAAGCACACGAAATGAAAGCACAGTTTGAGGCTATTGCCCAGCAGGAAACCACCTCCCTGAATTTCCATATCCAGGAAAAAAAGGAGTTTGATTACCCCTTTCATTATCATCCTGAATATGAATTGACCTATATACTTTCCAGTCGCGGTATGCGATACGTAGGCAATCATTTTGGCTATTTCCGGGAAGATGACTTTGTGCTTTTAGGGCCTCATCTGCCGCATTGCTGGAGGAATTCGGAAGATCAGCAGGATGTGGCATCTGCTATTGTGATACAGTGGAACGAAGATTTATTGGGTAATGGCTGGCTGGATAATAAAGAATTCAGATGGATTAAGAAATTGCACCAGCTGGCGGGTAAAGGCATCAGGTTTCACGAAAATATTGCACAAGGCGTAAAAGCAAGGCTACTGAATATCGCGGCGATGCCGCCGTTTGAAAAACTAATATCGGTGCTGCAAATTCTCAACGATTTAGCCCAAACAGATCAATATGACCTATTATGTGAAGAAGGGTTTTCCTATAACCTGAATTATACAGAAAACGAGCGGATCAATACCGTTTATCAGTATGTAAGGTTGAATTACAATAAGAAAATTACGCTGAAAGCTATTGCAGCGGAGGTAAATATGACCGAACAATATTTTTCCAGGTTTTTTAGTAAGGTGATGAAAAAAACCTTCTTCGCGTTTTTGAATGAATACCGGATTAATGTTGCCTGTAAATTGCTTATTGAAACAGATATGAATGCCAACCAGGTGGGTTATGCTGCAGGATATGAAAGCTTTCCTTTCTTTTACCGCCAGTTTAAAAAGTTTAAATCCTGCTCCCCACAAAAATACAGGGCCGAATTTCAGAAAACCCCTAACCCATATATCCCATAATGACAATTGTTTTATCAGTGCCGTTTTTGAATCAGCTCAGGCTGGCCATTGGAACGGATTTCCAACTTCACGTCTGCCCCGTTTTCACCTGAATATTTCCCGTCGAAAGTAATTTCATTCGTGCCACTGGATAAAACCGGCAGCGGTTTATTCAGATCTAGGGTTTGCAGCAATTGCCATTGCCGGTTGTATACCTGTACTATTTTGCCATCACATTTCAGGAATTGGTTTCTCTTCAGACTTACCGGCAATATCAACGCATCCTGGTGATTAATGCCTATTGATATCTGATCAAAAGTTACATCCGGATCAGACTCTTTGCTGGCAGCGAGTGTGATAATAAAAGACACCGGTTGGGAAGCCGCCGGGTTATTAAACGTCAATGTGGAAAAAACCGGCTCTCCGGGTTGTTTCATTTGTTGCGTATGTTTAAAATACGCGTTATATACCGGAGTTAACTTATATTGACTATTGCCTGTCATCTCCAGGTGAAATTCGTGCTTTAAACTTCGCATCTGCTCTTTCTGGGCTTCGCTGAAAATATTCTCCATACGGGCCTGTTCCCAGGTCTTTATCAATCCCAGCAACTCGTCTTTCTTTCCGTGTTTTCGCAATGTTTCGAGGCTGGTAGCCAGTCCAAAGCCTGCATTATACCCGGCGCCAAGGGTCAGCATCCATTCTATATCTTCCGGGGTGGTTTCCGGGCGCAGGCTGAACCAGCCCAGCATGGAGGGCATCAGGTTGCGGCGGAAAAATTGCTGATTCTTGAGGCGCAATTGCAATTGGCTTTCTCTGAAGCCGGCGTACCAGGGCTCACCCCAGTTCATCCTGGTGTAAATATGCCAGAAGTAGTGGCCGGGCATACTGGCATCATTGATCACTTTTCCTTTCAATTCGGGTGTCAGGTTATCGTACCAGGTTTTTGTAAACAACTGCTTCGCATACTGACCCATACCGGAAGACCAGCAGCCTTCAAGTCCATCGAAAGATATCTGCATCAGGCCCGTTTCATTAAATAACCGTGCAAGGGTTTTCGCCATTTCTTCCTGCAGCGCGTAATCGGTAAGGAATACTTTGTACGGATGATCCATCAGTTTACCAATAGTATCATTTGCAGAATGGGCCGCAGCATTGGTGCCAAAGGAGCCGCGCTGGCAATCAAGCAGTTTCCAGGGAGCAGAGGTGGATACGGTTCCATAACGGATAATTTCATTGCCTATGACAACTGACTTTAGCGTATTGTTTTGAAACTGATTGAAGTAAACCGGGTCCCTGATCCCGATTTCTTTTGCGTTGGCATCAATGGCTGCGCTGAGTTGTGAATAACCTACTTTTGCCAACCGCGGGTCGGGTACCGGGGTTACATAGGGATCGTTGGTGGTGATGAAATTGGATAACGTATGGATGCCTAGCCGCACCCCCTTCGCTTTTGCGGTTTCAACACACTGCTTCATAGTGGTCCAGTTCTCCGGAAATTCTTTCGCATGCAGCTTAAAATGACCCCAGTTATCAAAAGGATCGCCATGATAAAGATAGCGAAGGCCCGCCTGTTTGGTAACCGCTATTGCTTCCTGCAGGTTATCGATGCCGAAATCCATGATCAGGTATGATTCAGAGGCGTGCAAAGCCTGTTTTCCCCATTCACCATCCAGCAGCGGATGCGGTAATCCTTCTTTGAGTTCAATCTGCGAAATAGTGGGTAGCACATCAGCATTCGCTACTCCGAAAAGCGCGATCTTGCTGCCTGTAACACCGCCATCTTTGAAGGCAGGGGCGAGGTAAGCGCTATGCCCCCAGTTTTCAATAACCCGGTCCTTGTCCCGGTTGCGGCAATACGCCTGCAATACCGCCCCATAATCAGTAGGACGGGCAACGTCTCCTCTGAATGACTGCTTGTTCATGTCATCTTCCTTTACATCTACCTTGTTGTGGCCTTCAAACACGTCATAGGATGGTTCAATATCGCTTTCTTCGTTCGGGTATCCTCCAAGTGTTTTTACATTCAGCGCCTGGATGCCGATAGCAAACTCCTTGTTCCGTACTACGCCTACTACTTCGCCTACTGTATCTGCGATGGTAACGGGATATGGCCCCCATAATATCAACTCAATATTTTCAGAAGGGGTTAGTTGGGTCAGTTCAAAACTAATGTAACGATCGTTACGCTGCACTTTTACTTTTGCTTCTACGCCTGCCTGCGGATAAGATAATAACAGTTCTGAATTTTTTGCGTTCCAGGCACAACTCCCCGGAGCAAGGATATGGCCTTCTTTCTTTATGCTCATGAGCGCAGTCGCCTTATCTGCAAATATGAATTCTTTTTGCAGCGCAAGGCTCTTCATACTGGTCACCTTCCCGGAATTGTCCAGCTGGATACTCCACTGCTTCGTTTTGAAATTTACCTGTGCGGTAACCGGCAAAACGGCCATGCCTGCCAGAACAGCCAGGATTGGAACCAGGTGCTTGATGAGACTTCTCTTTTTCATTTCAATATTTTAGATGAGTGTAGGGAGCGCGTTTTTCATACCGGTCGCAAATTGTTCATTCTGCTTCTTGTATACTAATGTATTTTCATCATTTTTTGCCGTTTTATTTACTGGTGTTGGATTTTAAGGTTACCGCCGGAACCAATTGATATCTACATGTCCGCTAGCCGCAAGTGTTGATGGACTGGTGTTGTAATTAAATAATGCAAATCGGTTGGCCGTCCAATCGAGTCCCAGCCCCATTTTTAATTCGCTTCCAATAGGAGAAAAATCCTTACCATTAGTACTGTAGGAAAAAGTAGCAACAAAGCCTTTTTCTCTTATAACGGTTTTAAACCAAATTTTAGGCTGCTTTATATTAATAACTGATAGAGTACTATCATTCATTGCCATTATAATTTCTTTTCTGCCTGCAGTTTGCCGGACGGCCACATAAGCATAGGGAACCTGGAATACACCCAAACCGGCGATGTCATTATCTTTCATTCCACTGATATCCATTTCTATTGTTCCTTCGGAATATGGGCCTTCTACCCGCTGAGTCAAAGTGTTGACGGCATGAAACAAGTTTGAGGCTTTGCCCGCTTTTAAGCGGAGATACCCCGGTCGCTCAGTCAATGACCATTTACTATTATCAGGATTGTGGTTCCATTGCCATTGCAATGCCAATGAAGCAGCGTCGAATTCATCAGAGCTGGCAGGAACAGTAATCGGGGAGGAGATTCCTGTAACTGGTTTGGGGAATGTATCTACCCCTATTCCTTTTTTACCAAATACCGGCCAGCCATCTTCCCAGGTAACCGGTTCCAGGTTTGGCACACGCCCGATAGGACCACGATCCTGCATAATAATAGCCCACCAGGAGCCGTCTTTCAATTGTACCATGCCACCCTGATGTAAGCCATTGCCGGGATAAGTATGATCATCCTGCATGATTACTTTCGATTCATAGGGACCATATATGCTATCTGAGCGCAAACAAACCTCCCGCCCCCGCGTGCCACCAGTAGAACCTAGTATATAATATTTGTTATTGACTTTGTATAGATGCGATCCTTCGAGATAGGGAAAAGCAGGATTGTCGTAGATCTTCCGCTGCGGAACTTTCACGGACTTCGCGTCACTATTTAGCGCTGTAATATAAAGTGCCTGCTGTCCATGCACAACATATACTTTGCCGTTATCATCAAAAAAAAGTCCCGGATCATACAGGTACTCGTTGAATATTGTTCTTGTCCACGGGCCGTTTATACTTTTGGCAGTACAGATGGAAAAATGCCCTTCCTTTGTTTCCATCTTAGGTGTGCAGAATCCCACATAAAAGGTGCCGTCGTGATAACGGATGGTGGCAGCCCAGGAGCCGCTCAGATACATATCTCCCCCCTTCATGTCATAACGGGGATCTTCCTCATACCTTGAAACGGCATAGCCTCCCATCTCCCAGTTTACTAAATCCTTAGAAACCGCAATAGGGCAGCCGGGTACATAATGCATGCTGGTGGAAATGAAATAGAATTTATCGTCCACCCGGATAATGTCCGGGTCGGGCCAGTCGCCCCACATGAGCGGATTAGTGAAATATCCATTGCCCAGATCCGGTGTCCAGCTTTTTGTAGTTTGTGAGGAGGCGGTAGTGAAATGCCATAGCAATGTAAATAATACTAAGATTTTTTTCATCGATCACTGTATTTGTTTTTCCGGTAATGTTATTTCCCCGGTATTGCGTTCATGTTCACGGCGAAATTATATTAAAACAATCGATGTTCACGTGGAATTTATGACAGATGCTGCCCCTGCAAAAATAGCATTGGTAATGGTCAAATTAAGCGTTGTATAAGAGAGCGGGTAATGCCGCGATTTCTTAACAGGTATAAAGACTTAAATCGTATTTTATTATGAAAATACTATATTTACTGAGTGTAATACTTTCCCATGCTCAATTTAATACCTCCCGACTATACGCCATGGATACTTTCAGAAGACTATATCAAAGAATTGAACTTTGACTATATGGAAACTTATTCCTTCAATCGACTGAATCCACTTCTCAAGGTTGAGTATAACGAATTGTTTGAACGGAGGCGACTTGATAGATTGCCTGCGACTGAGATGGCGAGGCTTGAGGAGCTAGATAGACTGTATAACGGATTCGAGCTATTGGTTGACGATAGAGGGACCTTTCATCGTTCCTGTGAGAAAATAGCTACCTTTCAAATGGATGATCCTGAAGTTATGCGTTTGAAGCGAATCATGCAAATGGAGGTAATTGAGTGTTTGGATTTTCTTTGTGCTCCCTATTATCGGGATGGAATAATTTTTTATGATTCAACGGGTAAAATAGTTTCCGTTTTAAACGTCTGTTTAAGCTGTAAGCATATGACAACCGGTGTACAACGACTTCGAGCAGATTTTGAAGTATATGATTTGCTTAAAAGATTCTTTCTGGATAGTGGTCATTGTGTAGAGGAACCTCACTCTTTTCTTATGGATCAATTTGGAGATAAGAAAGCGAAATTTTTAGCCGAAAGGGACGTACAACGGAATAACCGGGAGCGGTAGTTCTATTACCTATATAAGAAGAAGCATTTTTGCAGCGTTGGGGTTATCGCAACTTTTATTAGCTTTATGCAATAGTTTTAAATGGATGGTAAATTTAAATTTAATCGTAATCAAAACGGATAAGCTACAAGAGCAATCTGAGTTCTATTCAGACCTGGGCTTTCAATTTGATTATCATAGGCACGGTAATGGACCTTATCATTATGCCAGCATCGGCGGAAATGCCGTGTTGGAAATTTATCCTCTGCCCAAAGGTGTCATAACACCCGATCATACAACTAGATTAGGATTTATTGTTGAAAATCTAAACCTGACAATTCAACACCTCACACATAAAGGTATTAAAATTATTTCGGAGCCTGCCCAAACAGAATGGGGATATACAGCTATTGTACAAGATTTTGATGGAAGGAAAATTGAACTTACCGAAGAAAAGAATAAATGAAAAACATAAATTAGAGGCGCTCGCCATATTTTACAACTCCTATTCTATTAAATACTATCATTCTTGTAAAGTCCTTGTTACTGAGTGTAAGATCATTCTTATTTAGTAGCCCCCGGATAGATTGAGCCGCGATTTTTGTTTGAATTGGAAATGAATTATGCCGATCTATTATCAGGTATATTTCCAAATCGCTAAAATGCCGCTCGATAAGTTTATTTACTTTAGCTTCATTATAATCATCACCAACTCCAATGTAGTTCCATTCATTGCCTTTTATCATCACCCACTTAATCCGACCTGCGTAGTAACTACATGCGATGAAAATATTTTTTGCGTCCATTTTTTAAGTATCCGTATTTAAAAGTACAGCAGAAAACTGAGATGGAATAAATATTGGTCATTGATCATTTATTTTCTCAGCATAATTAACTACATAGTATAGAGAAGATATTTTAAATGCGTGAAATTTTGGACTTGACAACAGCGGCTATATTCTCCAACTGACATTATGCGGGCACTTTATCTATGTGTACTCATATTCATGACCCTTTCAATTCGTGGCCGGTTATATCGTTGAAGCAAAATAGGGTATAGATTGAATAATATATTCAGTACTAACAACCACAACGACTTGAGGATTCCGAATTTAAATGCCACGAAAATATTAACCCCCAAAACTATCATCAAAATAATGATATGCCCTAATTCAGATTGTTTTGTCCGGTAATGCAGATGCATTAAAGCTGTGGTATTCTTTTCCACCGGGCTGGATTTTTTGTTTAGTTTTTCCCAGCCAACCCAAACCAATAATTTCCTGAAAACATTTATTCCAAGAGACTGATATATTTTCCCTCCCTGTTCCCATGGCTTTTCGTTATAGTAAGGGGAGGTAAGCGGGGCTTTCAATGTTTCCGTAAAGAAAAGCACGCAGCCCATCAACAGGAAATTAAGCGCCCAGGCAAATGCAAAACCTTGCATCCCAACGTAATAAATGAGGGCGTAAGTACAGGCAATGGTGATGATTACGATGAAAATTAAAATCAGGACTTTCCGCATTGATTACTATCGTTAAGATGATAAGATGTTGCACAGCGCACGAATATAAGGAACTCTTTCATTTCGGTTACGGATATCCTTGATTCGGTTATCATAGAAAGATAATGATTCCTGAGTTTTGCTTTGTTTATTAATTATCAATATTATGGAAAATCAAATCAGATCGTCAGCAAACAATCAACTTGTAGCGCTTGTAACAGGCGCCAACCAGGGAGTTGGGTTTCAGATCGCTAAAGCGCTTGCTGCCAACGGCTATACCGTATATGTAGGCTCACGTAATCAAAGCAACGGAGAAAAAGCAGCGGCCGAAATTGGTGGCAATGCGTATGCTATTCAACTTGATGTTACCCTGCAGGCAACAATCAGTGCAGCGGCAGAACGTATTGAAAAGGAACAGGGACGCCTGGACCTGCTGGTTAACAATGCGGGTATATCTCATGCCGGAAAGCCGGGCCGGACGCTGGAGGAGATAATGGAAAATGGCCGTGCTACCACGGCCTCACTGGATGAAATCCGCACCGTATGGGAAACCAATGTATTCGGCGTCATTGCTGTTAGCCAGGCCATGCTGCCTTTGCTCCGGAAGTCAGCTGCCGCACGCATTGTCAATGTATCCAGCGTATTGGGTTCCCTTACCTGGATCGCTGACCCCACTTGCTGGGCAAGGGATCATTTTAACGTTGTTTACGCTGCCTCTAAAACGGCCCTCAATGCTGTTACGCTGGCCTTCGCCATCGAACTGGAAAAGGAAAACATTAAAGTCAATGCAACAAGCCCCGGCTATACAGCCACCGCACTGAATAACTTCCAGGGCACTGACTCCGTTGAAGTAGGCTCACGTGAACCGATACGGGTGGCACTTGACACCGATGGTCCAACCGCCAGCTTTACCGGTCCGGATGGCCCTTCGCCGTGGTAATTGCAGCACAATAAAATTAATTAATGACCGGTGACAGAAATAGTCACCGGTTAAAGTTATTATCTTTAATTATGAAAAACGAACAGCCCAAACTCCCCAAGCTGGACTCCATAGCGGAACTTCACCGCCAGCTGGGGCTTCCCGGTCCACGGCATCCTATCATTAGTTTATTGGATGCCACAAACGGTGAAATCGATATGAGCCGGCTTCCAGGCGGTTATATCTCAGGTTTCTATAAGATCTCCTTTATCACCGAACTGAAAGGAAAGTTCCGGTACGGACAGGGCTATTATGATTTCGACGAAGGTAGTCTCTTATTCACTGCACCAAACCAGGTTGTTGGTGCTACAAACAATTACCAGGGTAATAAAAGTTATTCGCTGATCATCCATCCGGATTTCCTGCAAGGCTATCCATTGGCCACGAAGATCAAAAACTACGGCTTTTTCTCTTATGCTATCAACGAAGCATTGCACCTTTCTGAGCAGGAGAAGTCGACTGTGCATGCTATTTATAACATTATCGGGGAAGAGCTGAACAGCAGGATCGATGAATTCAGCCATGAGGTAGTTATCGCGCAGATTGAGCTGCTGTTGAGCTACGCTAAACGATTTTACAACCGCCAGTTCCTGACGCGGAAGGTTGTTACGAATGATCTGCTTCAGCAACTGGAAGAACTGCTCAATACTTATTTTGAGCAGGACAAGCCGGCCAGTGATGGCATACCCACTGTTAAATACCTCTCTGAGCAACTTAACTTTACACCGAATTATCTCAGCGATATGCTCCGGTCACTTACCGGACTGAATGCACAACAACATATTCATCAAAAACTCATCGAAAGGTCCAAAGAGCTGTTATCCACAACAAACCTCACCATCAGTGAAGTGGCCTATGAGTTGGGCTTTGAGCATCCTCAATCATTCAGCCGCTTATTTAAAATGAAAACGAAGCTGTCGCCGCTGGAGTTCCGGCAAACGTTTAATTAATAAGCGGCCGTATTTCAAGAAAAAAACGCAAGGCGCAACGTGCATTTCTATGCAAACACGGGAAGGTATCCGCCCGGTTACCGGTATTGTATTTTAATATTATTATCATTATCTTGGATGAATTGTTTCAAAACACTTTTGTCAAGCCATGGGGGAGCCTGTAGAGGAAGGGCAAAAAGCCACCACGTTAGTACAGCCGGAAGTTACCGATCTGGAGCTGGTATTTAAAGAGTGCTATGCAGTTCTCCTGGCGTATGCCTGTAAATTCGTGTTGCGCGAAACCGCTGAAGACATCGTACAGGATGTTTTTGTACAAATACACCGGAAAAGCGCCTCCCTCCAATTAACCTCCAATATCAAAAGTTACCTGTTTCGCAGTATTCATAACAGTTGCCTGGATTATATTAAACACCAGGCGGTGCATCAGCGCTATGTGAATGCCGCCTTACCCGGTCTTACGGCCGCTGAACTGGACTATTTTAACCCGGATAGCCCCCGGCAAAGCCTCCTGGAGCAGGACAACCTTGAAGCCAGTGTGTGGCGGGCCATACAGGAATTGCCGCCTAAATGCCGGGAAGTGGTAACGCTACGTTACCTGCAAGGACTTAAAACCGGCGAAATCTCTGCTGTCATGGGCATCTCTTCCCGCACGGTAGAAACACAATTATATAAGGCGATTAAGCAACTCAGAGGAATCGTCAGGAAAGTGAACTACCTGTTTTCTTTTATTTTATTATAGCCTGTAATCCCGGTCCCCCTCTTTTCTTCTTTCTGAAAAAAAATTAAAAAAAAGAGTACGTAGAAATTATCTCCTTGTCGTCTAATTAAATGACATGTCACTACATCATAATACAAACGAATTGGATTATACGATCTTAATAAGGTTTATTGAAGGGAAGGCAAGCCCTGAGGAAACTGAGGTAATAGTCGCCTGGCTGAAGGCTTCCCCCGGCAACCAGGCGTTGTATTTCCAGGTAAAAGACATCCTCGACCAGGAATTGGCGGCTAAAATTACGACCGCTGATGCCGATCAAAGCTGGCAGCGCGTAGCAGCACAGTTGTTGGCAGCAGAGCAGCCGGCGACGCCTGTGAAGAAACTTAGCTGGCTGAAGTATGCGGCGGCAATCCTGCTACTGGTCCTGGCAGGAGGTGCAGGAGTTTACCTGCTTATGCATACCGGCTCCCGGCCCGCGGCCCTGGTAACATTGGTGCATAAAAAAGCATCGGTACAAATGGTGCTGCTGCCAGACAGCACTCGTATATGGGTAAAGCCCGGCGGACAGGTGAAGATGCGGGATATAAAAGAGGAAGACGGACGCGAAGTATGGCTGGAAGGCAGCGCTTATTTTGAAGTGGTGAAGAAAGCGCAAACACCATTCAGGGTGCATGTGCCAGGCATGACAGTAACGGTACTGGGAACTTCTTTCACCGTAAACGAGGATAAACGTCATACGGCGGTAGTGGTAAACACCGGGCTGATCAAAGCAGCCGCCTTTAACCGGGAATTACTGCTGCATCCAGGGGAAAGAGGGATGGTGATCGACAGCCAGATACAGATGGATCATATCAACCCGCAGTTATATGCCGCCTGGAAAGACGGTGATTATAAATTTGAAAACACCACTATAGATGAAATAAAAGAACTATTGTACGCGAACTATGGATACCAGGTAGAAATATTACAACCAAAAAAATTCCGGGGCACCCGGATCAGCGGACGTGTGCTGATAACAGATGACATAAGTTTATGTAAGGCGCTGGGAGCCATGCTGGAAGCAGACGTGCGGAAAGATGGCCAGCGGATTATTATTCAACCAAAATAAGCATCGTGAAAGAGGATGTATCACCTCCGTTATCAGAACAGATACGTTTTTTGTAACCATATTGAACAGGAACAAATTGAACAGCAACGACGTGTAGCACGGCAATCTCATTCCCATTTTAATGAAGTAGTTTTTTAAACCAATATGTAGTCTTTAACCAAAATTTTTCCGTTATGAAATTTGGATCTCTACGGCATTGCCTGAAGGGAGCGACTGGCCTGTGCCTTGTACTGAGTGCGATAACTTCGTCTCTGCGCGCGCAGGATGCCATGGCCGGCATCCAGGAGCAAACCCGGCAGGAACGCAGCAGATACAGCCCCTCCGATCCGGCCAGGTCGCAAATGATATTGCTGAAGGATGTGCTGGAAAAAATTTATACAAAGTATCAGCTCAGGATTGCACTAAACGACAAGTATGCGAAAGATATTTATCTCTCTGACAAAGTATTAAAAATGGATGCCGAAAAGGTAGTGCCGTTTTTGCAGAAAATGTTACAGGGGCATAGCCTTAAGCTGGATGCAATAGGCCCTTCACAGTACGTGATTACATCGGCGGAGAATCATGTTGCGGTGCGTAAACCGGTGGTGAAGCTGAAAGTATCCGGTACCGTAAAAGATAAACTGGGTGCGGCATTGGTAGGAGTAACCGTGAAAATCCTTGGCACACCAACAGGTACTACCACCAACGATAAAGGCTACTATGAACTGGATGTGGAACCCACCGATGTCCTTGAATTTTCTTACATCGGTTACCAGTCGCAGCAAATCCCCGTCAGGAATAAAGTAGATATCAACGTGGAAATGCTGGCCAAGGAAGGCGGATTGAATGAAGTAGTGGTGGTAGGGTTTGGTGCACAAAAGAAAATAAGCCTGGTAGGTGCGCAGTCCACCATCAAACCGGAAGAGCTGAAGCTGCCGGTGAGAAGCCTGACGAATGCGTTGGGTGGCCGCCTGGCGGGGATCGTAGCTGTGCAAAGGAGCGGCGAACCGGGCTACGATGGCTCTGATATCTGGATACGCGGTATCTCCACCTTTGGGTCCAGTCCGCGAGGCCCGCTCGTGATCGTAGATGGTGTACCGGATCGTAGTATCAATGACCTTGACCCCGAAGATATCGCCAGCTTTACGGTGCTGAAAGATGCTTCCGCTACCGCCGTATATGGTACCCGTGGCGCTAACGGCGTTATCCTGGTAAATACCAAAACAGGTAAGCCCGGAAAGCCGCAAATCAACGTGGAACTCAACCAGGCCATCACAAAATTTACACAGCTGCCTGAGTTTGTGGACGCCCCTACTTTTATGAGACTATATAACGAAGGTTTGGAGATGAGAGGAAGGACACCGCTTTACTCAGAAGAGCGGATACAACAACATGTTTCCGGCGAGGACCCGGACCTGTATCCCAATGTTGACTGGTTCAAAGTACTGTTTAATAAATGGGGACAGAGCAGAAGAGCGAACCTGAACGTACGCGGAGGATCCGAATTTGCTACCTATTATATTTCTGCCGGTTATTATTCAGAAGTGGGTTTGCTGAAACGCGATCATGTACAGTCCTATAATTCAGATATAAAACTGGATCGATACAATTTTACCACCAACGTAGATGCCAATATCACCAAAACAACCAAACTTGAATTAGGCGTAAACGGTTTTATCATTAACAGTAATTATCCGGGTATTGGTACCGGCGCACTTTTTGACCTGGCTACACAGGTGCCGCCTCACCTGATACCGCCGCAGTATTCCAACGGGCAGTGGCCTAAAATCCCTGGTGGCAGCTATCCCAGCCCATACCGTAACCTTACGCAATCCGGGTATGCCACAGAATACCGTAACACCATCCGTTCCAATATCAGGCTCCGGCAAAACTTCGATTTCATTCTTAAAGGGTTATCACTTACCAGCATGTTTGCTTTTGATGCTTATGGCTGGAATAATCTTAACCGGAAAAGAGAAGTACAAACCTACTATGCCACCGGGCGCGATTCATCAGGGAATCTTCTTACAAAGATTGTAGACCCGGGGTCCAACGTATTGGGATTCGAAGTATCAAGAGGTGGCAACCGCCGGTTTTATACGGAAACCGCGTTAAACTACGCTAACAAATTCGGTGATCACGATGTTTCCGGATTGCTGTTATATAATCAATCCGATTATATTGACGCCGATGCCGGTACCCTTATTTCCTCTATTCCCTACCGCATCAGGGGGCTGAGTGGAAGAGGTACTTATGGTTATAAGAACCGCTATTTTGCCGAAGTAAATTTCGGGTATAATGGTTCCGAAAACTTTACACCTAATAAACGGTACGGTTTATTCCCTTCTTATGGCGTAGGCTGGGTAGTGTCCAATGAAAGTTTTTTTGCCCCGGTAACTAACGTGATCAGCTATTTAAAACTCCGCTATACCTATGGTTTATCCGGGAACAGTAATACCGGCTCCCGGTTCCTGTTTCTCACAAGGATAAAGAGCGATGGCAATCTTGGCTATACTTTTGGCGTACCGGGCAACACCACCGGCTATGGCGGGTTGGAGGAAGACCAGATCGGTTCCGAGGTGAGCTGGGAAACAGGAAAACGGCAAAACCTGGGTATTGAGGTAAAAGCGCTGCATGACGACCTGTCGTTGATCGTGGAGTTATTTAAAGAGCGCAGAACAGGTATCCTGCTCAGGCAATATGATATCCCGTACGCTTCCGGTTATACCACCGATAATATTCCCTACAGGAATATAGGTATTACAGAGAATAAAGGAATAGATGTAACCCTCGATTATAATAAATCATTTTCCGGTAATTATTGGTTTGGCTTCCGTGGAAATTTCAACTTCAATATCAACAAAGATGTGTATGACGGGTTACCACCCTGGCAGTATCCCTGGCTGAACCGCACGGGCCATCCGATCGATCAGCGTTTTGGTTATGTAGCCCTTGGCTTGTTCACCGACTCCTCTGAGATTACAAGATCTCCCAAACAGGCCGGAGATGTGCGTCCCGGAGATATCAAATATAAAGACCTGAATGAAGACGGTATCATTAACAGCTATGACCAGCAGGCAATAGGTTATGGCTCCGTACCACGAATTGTGTATGGCGTCAATTTCAGTGTAGGTGCAAAAGGATTTGACCTAAGCCTGTTTTTCCAGGGTGTGGCAATGGTAGATTTTATGTACAGCGGCGGTCATGCTACCAATCCTTTTTACGAAGGACCTACAATCGGTAACCTGTATACCGCAGTAAAAGACCGCTGGACACCCGAAAAAACAGATGGCCGGCCTTTCTATCCAAGAATGTCAACCCGCCAGGATATCACCACCAATTACTACGAAAGTACCTGGTGGCAGAAACGGGCAGACTATATCCGTTTGAAAAGCGCTGAACTGGGCTATACATTCAGCAGCAGTAATCTTCAGCGCTATGGATTGAAAAGTGTACGCACGTATGTGAACGGAACAAACCTGTTTACCATTTCGCCCTGGAAAATATGGGACCCGGAACTGGGCGATGGCAGGGGTACCGCTTATCCCAACATGACTTCCTTCAATTTTGGTATCCGCGCTAACTTCAAATAAAACAGCACCACTATGACGCATCATATCTTCCAAAAAAATATCCTTTTACTGGCGCTGCTGTTACTGTTTACAGCCGGTTGTAAGAAAGGATTCCTCAATACAGTACCGGATAATATCACCACGCTGAAAGATGTATTTACAAACAGGTCGATGACAGAACAATGGCTGGCGCGCATCTACAACCCGATGCCGGATATGTGGAACCAGCCTTACAGTATTCCGTGGACAGGCCAGTGCGACGAAGTAGACTATGCATGGGTACAACCCGGTATGAACTCAGGCGCCATCACTGCGGATAACGCCAATCCATCCTATTGGAACAGTTACTACCAGACCATCCGGCAGGCGGCCATCTTCCTGCAAAATGCAGATCAGAACAAGGAGATCCTCGCACAACCCGGTGGTGAACAGCTGCTGAAGCAATATAAAGCAGAAGCCCGCTTTTTAAGGGCCTACTACTATTGGTTGCTCATGCGGCAATACGGACCGGTAGTATTAATGGGAGAAGAACCCAAAGCTCCGGAAGACGATTTCCAGATACCAAGAAGTCCGTGGGATGACTGCGTAAACTATGTACTATCTGAAATGGATAAAGCAATGCCGGATGTGCCGGTACTGCATATGAACCCTGTTGATCCCACACAGCCGGACGTTACACAAACAGGTCGCATCACAAAGCCCATTATCCTGGCGGTGAAGTCGCAGATATTGTTATATAGTGCCAGCCCCTTGTTCAATGGCAACACCGAGATGAGCAACTTTAAAAACCAGGATGGCGCCGCATTATTTAACGCATCTTTCGACAAAGAAAAGTGGAAGAAGGCAGCCGATGCCGCTAAAGCTGTAATAGATCTTAACAGGTGGGAATTATATACCGTAGCAGATGCAGATCCGTTCCGGGCAGCTTTCCTTTCCTGCCGGAATTTATTCTTTGACGGCTGGCAAAAAGAAGCGATCTGGATCCGTACCTACTCCGATCATGTGGGTAACTGGGAACGGCATTGTTCTCCCAGGTGCGCCAACGGCTCCGGCTGGAACGGCATTGCTGTAACCCAGGAAATGGTGGACGTTTTCCGTACGGCTGATGGCAAAGCGATTACGGATAACAGCAGCGGCTATACGGAAACCGGGTTTACCGATGCCGCTACCCCGTATTATGTAAGTGGTACCTCCAATATGTATCATGGAAGAGAACCCCGGTTTTATGTAGATGTTACTTTTAACGGATCAGTAATCCCGGTGGTTCCGGAAAACGGGCAATCAAGAGTGGAGTTTTTCTTTACCGGCAATTCGGGTAAAAACGGCGCCCCCAGGGATTGGCCTACTACAGGCTACACGGCCCGTAAAAATATTCATCCCAATACAGATTTCAGAAGCGGCCGCAGTTTTTCCCGCCCGGCGATGATGATCCGTCTTGGTGAAATTTACCTGAACTATGCAGAAGCCTTGAATGAATACGATCCGGGAAATCCTGATATCTTAAAATACCTTAACAAGATCCGTAACCGGGGCGGGCTTGCTGACCTGGTGGCCGGCGCCAGCCAGGCGGAAATGCGTAAGCAAATTCACCTGGAACGCCAGGTAGAACTGATGTTTGAAGGCCACCGTTATTGGGATGTACGCCGCTGGAAAGTGGCGAACACGCCGGATCAGCACCAGGGCGGGCAATTCCATGGGATGAACATTGAAAAAGGATCTTTCCTGTCTGATCCCGAATTTCATAAAAGGATTGTGGCTTTCACCAGGGCGCAATGGGATAACAAATTTTATTTTTATCCCGTACCGCAAAGTGAAATCGACCGGAATAAAAAACTGGTACAGTTCCCCGGATATTAATGCAGCGATGATGAACGTGCTTTAAAAGAGCTGGCTCCTGGAGCCGGCTCTTTTTTTTGCTGTCATCGGATGTCGCTTTTGGCTCCATGATTGTCGCATATCCCCTGCAGGTGAAAAAATTGGGATGCCGAAATTTGTATCGTAAACAAAAACACACGGTATGAATAAGAATATGATCACCTTTTTCCTGGTGGCTACAGTAATGGCGGTAGCAACCTCCTGTCAGCCTGGCCCGAAGGATCAACAGAATGTTCCCGCTAAGCCGGAAGACACGCCTGTTAACAAGCCGGTGAAGCCGGTTGAAAGCGGCTATGCAGATGTGAACGGGCTGAAAATGTACTACGAAGTATATGGTGAAGGTAAACCTATCGTACTATTGCACGGATCTTATATGACCATACCTTTGAATTGGTCGCATATCATCCCCCTGTTAGCCGGCAACCGGAAAGTAATAGTAGCGGAAATGCAGGGTCATGGCCGCACAAGGGATATCCCGCGCGAACTTAGTTACGAAGGCATGGCAGACGATGTATCCGGGCTGCTCCGGCATCTCAAAACAGACAGCGCCGACATACTGGGATATAGTATGGGAGGTGGCATCGCGTTCCAGTTCGCTATACGCCATCCTGAACAGCTACGCAGGCTCGTGGTGCTATCGGGTTCCTATACCCACGACGGATGGTGGCCGGATGTGGAAGCTATGTATGCTACCATCGACGCAAATATGTTCAAAGGCTCACCTATGCAAAAACAATATGACAGTCTTGGTAACGATCCTGCCCATTTCCCGGAATTTGTAAAGAAGGTCATCAGTATAGATATGAAGCCTTACGACTGGTCGAAAGAAGTAAAAAACATAAAGGCTCCGTTATTCATGGCCATCGGCGATGCCGACGGTATACGGTATGAGCATGCATTGGCACTGTTTCGCGCCAAAGGCGGCGGAAAAATGGGAGACATACACGGACTGCCTCAATCCCGCCTTGCCATCTTGCCGGGTACCACGCACATAGGGATGATGCAGCGCACCGATTGGCTGATACCCATGATCACCGATTTCCTGGATTCCGACCTGAATGCGGCTCCACCCACTTTTTAGAAATGCGGACTAACGTTGACTTATGTACGTAATTACAGGTGGCAATAAAAACAAATACAACAGGCAATCCCGTTAGTTGTCCTCATCCGGCGACCTGAAGGGTGGCCTGCAACTAAATATTTTATATCTTTACCGGATATCCAAACAAAGCGCATTTTGCCGACGATGTTGTATTGTGATATTGTATTGTCGTGTAGTCAGTGTTTTTATTGCCAAGATGAACCTTATCTTTTGTCTCAACCTGTTTTTATCCAACTTCATGCCGACCGGGCCCGTTGTTTCAATGGACACCACCGTGCATTACTTTGTCAGGCGCTTTACTGATGAAGATGGTTTGCCGCAAAACAGCGTAAAATTTATAGCGCCTGACAGGAATGGCTTTTTATGGCTGGCCACAGAAAACGGCTTAGCCAGGTTTGACGGCAATTACTTTCTCAATTTCAGCAGCGATAACGTCCCCGGTTTGAAAAGCAGCAGGATGTCCAGGATTTATCCCAACGATACGGCCATAGCAGTAGAAACGGATATCGGGGAGATATTAACGGTTACAGAGAGTACGGTAAAGCACATCGGGGAGGAGCTGTTAGGATATAACTACCAACGATATAAAGCCAGCAGCAATGATTACTATCCCATCAGGGGATGGCCTGACGATCAGGCAGCACGTTTTGGAAAAGAACGTCCTGTTGTGATACCGCTGGGTACGGACAGTTATTTTGCTGCCTATCGTGATACGATTTCTTTTATAAAGCAGGGAAGGTTGGAGTACCGGGTAACCCAGCCCGGGCTGGATGTATCGCGTTTGTTTGTTTGCGGCAGCAGGCTTTTCTACCTTAACAGGGATGGACACATAACGGGATGGGAGAGGGGACAACCGGTAAAAGTACCGCTTATCGGGGCAGTAGTGTCTGATCCCGCATTTAGTAAAAATAAGATGGAATTGTACTGGAACCTGGCTGCAAACCAGGTTTTTCTTTATACCGATAAAAATTGTTACCAGTTACAGGTAGAACCGGGGGTTGGCATACGTAGTTCGGTTGTACTCCGGGATTTTGATTTTCACCGGAACTACATTTCTTCTATTTATTATGATGAGTCAGAAAGGCGGGTGTTCCTCGGAAGTTCTACAAAGGGCCTTTATGTTTGTACCAGGCAGCAATTCAATGTACGTAAATCGGATGTTTCAGGGGATGAAGTATTTTATGCACAGGTGGCTTCCCCCGGAAACGTGGTGGTGACGCCATCGGGGCTTGCGTTTAACAAGACAGGAGGATACAGTTGGCTGCCTTTGTCGTTCAACAGGGAAAGTGCGATGGAAAAATATACGTTGGCCCGTGATCAGCAGGGAAGGTATTGGGGAAGAAATGGGACTACGTTGGTGGGTGTATCGCCGGATTTCAGCCAGGTATTGCACAAAATTGAATTGCCTTTCCTCATTGGCCAGGTATTCGCGGACCCGGAGGGAAATTTATGGATAGGTGGAAGATTTCCAGGGTTATACTATATTAAAACAGCAGATTCCAGCCTGGCATTGCAGTTTCTTCCGGCCAAAGTAAACGAGGTTAGCTTTATAAAGAATGGAAAGCCGGGAATCTTATGGATAGGTACAGACAAGGGATTATACAGGGTGCATCTGCCATCAGGGCGTACCGATACCATCAAGGGGCTGGAAGATGGGCGTATAAGAAGTATCTATGTCCCTAAAGAAGGAGAAGTCTGGATCTCCACCTATAACCGGGGCGTTTTCCTTTACAGGAATGAGCGCCTGGTAGCCCTGCCGCAGGATCGCCAGCGGTATATGGCCACCACACATTGTATTACCGAAGATGAACAGGGTTATTTCTGGCTAACTACAAACAAAGGGTTATTCAGGATCCGGCGGCAGGATGCGCTCGATTTCGCTGACGGAAGGCAGCGCGACCTTTACTATTATTATTTCGGGAAGGAACAGGGTTTTAATACGAACGAGTTTAACGGCGGCTGTGAGCCATGTGCCTTAAAATATGACGACGGCGATATTTCTTTGCCCTCGCTGGATGGCCTGGTACAGTTCACGCCGTCTTCCATCAGGATGGAAATGCCGGATAAAGGCATATATGTCGATTGGGTGGAACATAACCTGAAACCAACAAAAGCATCAGAACAATTTAACCTGCCCAGTAATTTTCAAAGCTTCCGGTTACACATCAGCTCTCCCTATTTTGGTGATTCCAGGAACCTGCAGTTTTATTATTCCTTGGAGAAAGATGATTGGCCGGAAGAACAGATATGGTTGCCGGTGAACAGCGACAGAACAATCACTTTTTCCTCTTTGCCATCCGGTGATTATCGTATCCGTATCCGCAAACTGAAAGGGTTTGGAAGAGATCAGTATATCGAAAAGGTGCTCGTCATCAACGTACAGAAAGCTTTTTATGAAAGATTGTGGTTCGGGCTGGCGGTATTAACCATTCTGATCTGCCTGATAATTTTGTTGTATAAGATACGCATCAGGAGTATTGCCCGGAAAAACCGGTTGTTGGAACTAAAGGTAATGAGCCGCACCCGGGAGTTGGAAGAAATGATGACCATACTCCAGGAATCTGATGAACAACTGCGTAAACAAAGTTTTATGCATAAGCGTTTGCTTGCTGCTATCACCCATGATATTAAAACACCGCTGAAGTTTTTGTTGAGGGTTAATAAAGAGGAACCATTATCCGGTGTGTTGCAGGAGAAGGAAATAAAAACGGTTACTTACGATAGTCTTTATCGCATGCACCACCTGGTGGATAACCTCATCCATTACATGCGGATCTCCTTCCTGACGGGCGCATTCTCTGAAGACACTGTTGACGTCCACCAACTGGTGGAAGAAAAGATGGAGATTTTTAGTCCGGTATCCGCCTCAAAAGGAATACAGCTCATTAATCATATTTCGCCGGGCGTAACGGTGGTCGTGAATAAATTGTTGCTGGCTGTTATTCTACATAACCTGTTGGATAATGCCATAAAATATACCACCAAAGGCGTTGTAGAATTAAGTGCAGAGAGTGGGGAGGGCGTTCTAACCATACATTTATCCGATACAGGATATGGTATACCGGCGGAAGTAAGGGACTGGATCAATCACATAGAAAATACCGGTCCGGCTCAGATCGGGGGCAGCGGCATAGGACTGATCCTCGTAAAGGAATTGCTGACAGTGATAAACGGGAGGTTGTTTGCCTATCCGGGTGTTAACGGAGGCACTAAGGTTTCCCTGCAACTTCCGCTTAATGACTAGTTACCTGGTACATCTGCGCTTTTTCAATCAGGGCGATTACATTTTTTACCCCTACTTTTTCAAAAATACGCGTTTTGTAAGTGCTGACGGTGGTCAGCTGCAAATGGAGCGTTTCCGCAATTTTTATGAGAGGGAGCCCTTTTGTTAAAAGGTTCATTACTTCAATTTCCCTGGGGGAAAGCACTGAAAAGGGGTTAGAGGAATGTTCCTGCTGCCCTGTAAATTTACCTATCAGCTGTTCCCTGACTGCCCTGCTGATATACTTTTCACCGCTAAGAATCGCAGTGATGGCCACTCTGAATTCTTCATCCGGGGAGTTTTTTTCAATATAGCCATCTGCACCTGCCTGGAGATAGTTAAGGGCATACAGTATTTCATCGTAGGCAGAAAAAACCAGTATTTTAATACCAGGTTGCCGGAGTTTCACGGCGTAAATCATTTGCCGGTTGTTTCCGCCAGGCATATTAATGTCCAGGATCAGGAGGTCGATATTTTGGGCTTCAATAAGGAAAATGGCTTCATCAAATGTTTTAGCCTCGGTAACAAGCATGGCGCCCGGTAGTGAGCAAATAATCTGTTTCATGCCAAGCCTTACGATCGAGTGATCATCTGCTATTAGTACATTTTTCATTGCTGGTTTAGGTTAGGGCTCATAGGAGGTATTATTGTTTGCCGGCTCTAAATTAACATTTTTTTCTTCGTATATATGTGACAGTGCCGTAATTTTTTATACTATATAACGTTAAGAGAACTACTACAACAAAAGGGGGATGACTGCACTATATTTGAAAATCAGCGTGCGTAAGGACTTGATAAGAAAAGACCGGTAATTTAAAGTGTCGGTATGACACTAAAATGTGACGGCAGGAGCCTCATCCTTTCCATCAGAAAGGATTGAAAGAACAAGATAAAAACCGGAACAGGTTTTACAACCCGGATACTACAAAGGATTTTCATAGGATAGGGAATCAATAAAAGATGAGTGCAAAGCACTCCAACGGACAGTAGATTGCCCGGGAGCGCCATGGTACAGCGTTCCCGGGATTTTGTTTCAGATAGAAGCGAAGGGCGTGTAGTGTAAATACTACATGGGTATTGAACTATAGTGACAGCAGCGTATATATTGTTTGTCTACTTTTGCTTTGAAGATTTGTTCCGTTGAGTCATGTGAACACTTCTCAGTTTTTCAGGACGTACTAACGATACCCGTATCCTTTTTTTGTGATCTTAACATTACATTTTCCTATGGAGAGCTTTACCCAATTACCGCAACATGCGGGCCTTACATTTTGTGCTGGCACAAATCCCGTCGATTATTAAACCTGTGATGCTATATGTGTCTGACCGGTGCTGCCTGAAAAGGGCTGTTTGCCAGTCATAACGAGCAACCATATCTGAATACGCGTATGCAAAGGTTCCCCCGGGAATCTTTCTCTTATCGCTATGTTTAACATAGTGGTAAGGGTCCCTCATTACCCAAAGTTTATTGCATTATGTCCCTCTTTAATGTTCCGAATCCCGATTCAAGATTTTTCAGCAAAAGCTGTAAGCGTTTGTTGCTGGCTCTGTTTGGCATGATGGTGACCGTTGCTGCAACGGCCAACACCTTCCCCGTCACTAATACTAATGACGCGGGGCCTGGTTCGTTCAGACAAGCCATCCTGGATGCAAACGCAGCGGGCGCAGGGCCGCACGACATCGTGTTCAATGTACACGGGCAGATTACGCTGGCGGCTTCCATGCCTACGATTACAGCAAAGAAGCTGACCATCGACGGGCAGAATAAGATCGTGTTGTATTCCACTGGCACCAATTCCGTGATTAATCCCTTCGTGATTAATGCGGACAGTGTGACCATCCGGAATTTTACGATACAGAACAACGGGGACATTAATGTGGACATTTTTCCGAACAGGACGGGCATCATGATCGACAATATACGGTCGTTCAGCACGGTGGGTAACTTCCTGAATGCATTTCTGAGGGTGCAGGGGGCGTCTACCGGTCTGACGGTGAAGAATATTTATTCCACGGATGTAGAGCCTGCCGGTTCCTCGTCACTACCCCCACATGTTGGGCGGGCTTTTTATTTTACAAACGGTATGCAGACCAACCTGGTGATGGATAATATCCAACTCAGCACGGCGGGCAATGTGCGCGGTGGGGAAGGTATCGTGTTCAGGGATGCAGCGGTGAACGGGCTTACGCTGACCAATAGTAATGTGAGCGGCTTCCAGAATGCAATTATACTCGACAATACTGCCGGCGCTGTGGAAACAGCGAATAATGTGATGTTCAGGAATGTGACCATAGACAGCTTGTGGAGCGGGGTGTCGCTGGGAATTTATTGCGACTTTGTTACCACTAATTTTGAAATTAACAGGACCACGGTAGATATGGACGTGATAGGGCAGGATGATGATGGGGACTATGCCATCCGCTTCGACAATACCACGAACAACGTCACGCTGGACACTATCAATATAAATGAAAATGATATCCATAACGTTTGGTTCAATGGCGCTGCCAGTAATATTACGATCAATAAGGCGCTGATGGAGAACCGTGTCCCGGGACTATATGGGACGAATAGTTTTATCAGGTTTGAAAGCACGGTAAACGGTTTGAATCTAACTAATTCCGTGTTGAACGGAGATAAACTTGCCAATACAGATGATGCCGATGTGGGTGTTTTATTTGTGGGAAATGCTACCGGGGTAGTGATCGATAACGTTGCTTTTGATGGCTTTGAGGCGGATGGTATTAGTGTAACCGCTGCAGCCACCAATTTCCAGTTAAGCAATTCAAAGTTTACCAATAGCGTTGATGGCATTGAATTTTCTGCAAATGCGGCAAGAAGTAATGTAGATATTGTTAACTCATCTTTCTATAAGCAGCGGCGGTCGGGTATAGTCGTAAACGGCGCCAACGCGGTAACGGATGTGGATCTGAAGGGAGATACCGTAGCGAATAACATCAGTCACGGTATCTGGTTTTATGGCGGTGCAGGTATAACAGACGCACAGGTGACCGGTTGCGTGGTACATGATAACGGTGGCGCAGGTATTATTAATGCTGCGCCAAACAAAGTCGTCATTACCGATAACGCTATTTATAATAATACCGGTTTGGGCATCTCGTTGCCCGCCGGTAACTGTACGTATACGGCCGCCGCGGGAAAAACGCCGGTACTTGTTTCATCTACCCCACAGGGAGGAGGGAAGTACCAGCTGCAGCTCACCATACCTAATATAACTGCTGGTGCACAATACACAGTAGATATTTATGCCAACGATCCCGCTACGAGCAAAACGAGCGGGCAATATTATGTTACGACATTAACAGGAATAGCCGCCGGCACTTCTACACAAACCATTACTTACAATGCAGGCCCAGGCGCTACCGGCCTCGGTTTCTGGACTGCCACGCTTCGTATACCCGCCAACGATTGCGGTACATCCGAGTTTGGTAACAGCATACCGATGACCTTTCAGGGCCCCGCTTGTGTAAACAACGGGATTCTTGCATGGTACCGGGCCGACCAGGCGGTGAACGGCGCCAATTGGGGCGATATTTCCGGAAATGCCAATCACATGATTGTGACCGGCGATCCGGATAATACCACCGGCATGGTTAACTTCAACCCTGCTATTTATTACGACGGCAACGATGCGCACGTAGTGCCCGCTTCGGCAGGCGTAACGGGCGCATATTCCATGATGGGTATGGGCCTCGTGGAAGGTTCACAAACCGGCCGCGTATTCACCAGTTCCACTGGTAATAAATTATTCGGCTGGCACGCTTCAATGGAAAACCGGCTGTACGTAGAAGGTTGGTTGAATACCGGTAACGCGGTAACCGCAAAAGGCAAGCTCTATTCCTTTGAAAGAGCGGCCACCGGCGCCTACGAATTTAAAGGCAACGGCGCTATGTTGAAAAACGGGGCTACTTCTGATGCCACTGTATGGACACTGGATGTGGGCGGCGCTGCATATGGGGAATTCTCAAAAGTATTGATTCCCGAAGTATTCATCTACAACCGTGATCTTACCCCGGTGGAAATTCAACGCATTGAATCATACATGGCGCTGAAATATGGTATCACACTCAACGCCGGTGCAACAGATTATGTAACCAGCGACGGCGCGGTGCAGATATGGACCGCAGCTTCCAACACCGGTTACGGCACGCGCATCACCGGCATTGGCCGCGATGATTGCAGTATGCTGAATCAAAAACAATCGTTGAGTCAGGATACCGGTATTGTAACCATTGCATTGGGAAATGCATTGACCCTTTCCAATGCCGCCAATACAAATACTTTCACACAGGATAAATCATTCCTGGTGTTCGGCGATAACAATGGCACTACCAATTTCTTTACCGCGGTAACCAGCACAAACGCCACACAGCGTATGGGTCGTGTTTGGAAAGTACAGAAAACTGCCAGCTGGGGTAACAGTCAGCAGGTAACCCTGAAGCTGGACGGTGGTACAGAAAATAATTACCTCCTCATCAGCACAGACGCTGCCTTCGGTACTATCAGCAAAGAGTTGAAACTGAGCAGCACTGGTACCGTCACCCTTTCCAGCGCAGACCTGGCCAACGGCGCTTTCTTTACCTTTGGTCAGCAGCAGCGGTCTCCCGGTGGAGTAGCCACTAACCTGCAAACATGGGTGAAAGCAGATGCCGGTGCAACGGTAGTTGATGGCAATATTATTAAATGGGCCGATCAGGCGGTGCAGAGAGAATGGCCTTTGGCCCTTGCCAATGCGCCCCTTAGCTGGCAGAAGAATACCATTAATTATAACCCCGGTATCAATTTCCTGGCGAATAACTATTTCAGCGTACCGAAATTCACCGAAAGCTATACAGCAGGAGAAATATTTTCTGTACAATTATCTAACCTGCCAGCTACTTCTACAGCCGCTACCTTCCCGTTTGAATTTGGTGGCGACCCAACTGCGGCTGGTGGCCAGCCATTCTACGTGTATAACGGGGCCCACTATACGCACTTCGGTACCAGCACCCGTCCCGGTTACGCGTTAACAGGTATCAATATACAGCAGCCCCATTTATTAAATAACTGGAGCGCTCCGGGTAGCTGGTCGCTGAATTTTGACGGTAAAACAATAGGCAGCAGCACTACTTTCCCGGTTACCTTCTCAAGAGGAACCGCCGCGATTAACGTCGCCATCGGTGCCGGGCATTTCTCCAATTTCAACGGCCGCATTTCTGAGGTGATTCTCTATAACAGGCAGCTGAGCGCCACCGAGCGCGCACAGGTAAATAGTTACCTGGCCCTGAAATACGGACTCACTTTGAAAACCGCTGCCGGCGCCATAACCGATTACCTCGGCAGCAATGGCACTACCCGGATGTGGACCGCCTCCAAAAATACCGGCTACGGCGAACGCATCACCGGCCTCGGCAGGGATGATAATGGTACTTTGCTGCAGAAGCAAAGCTTGTCGCAGCTCGACGGAGCCAATGTGACCATTGCCGCAGGCAGTGATCTGGCAGCATCCAATGGAGATAATGTTACTAATATCGCTAACGATCTTTCCTTCTTTACTTTCAGTGATAATGGGCAGGCAGCTACGTATAGCCAGGCAGTAAATGGCCTGGGCAATATTACGCTGCGCATGGCACGGATCTATAAAACAGATCGTACCAATTGGGCGAAGAGTCCCATCACGCTGTCGCTCACAGGTGGTAATAATACCAACTACCTGTTGGTGAGTAACGACGAAACTTTTGGCACAGGAGATAAAGCATATGTACTGGATGCAAATGGAAAGCTGACGCTCGACAGTGATCTGCTGCCCGATGGCGCTTATTTCACTTTTGCAAATGCGCAGGCTGCTCCGGCAGGTATAGCCGCTGGCCTGGAAGTATGGGTGAGGGCAGATAGTGGAGTTGCAGGTGGCAACAATGCTACACAATGGACAGAGTTAAGCCCGTCGCGCAGAGTATGGGGACCATCGAATGCAACAGCGATGCCCTGGAAGGAAGCATCCTTCAACTTTAACCCGGGCATCGGTTTTGGCGGCGCCAATTATTTCCCAAGGAATGAGCTTGCGAACGCATTTACGGCCGGGGAAATATTCTCTGTACAACTGTCAAATACTGATAACACCTCATCGGTTATAAGCTATCCTTTCGAATTTGGTGGTACTTATGCCAGCAATCAAGCGCTTTATACCTGGAGTAATAATAGTCACAATAGTTATTTTGGTTCTGGCACCGCACGCAGGGGCTTTTTCTACCCGGCATCCGTAAATGTGCGCAATGCGCATATGCTGAATATCTGGAGCGCTACCAATGACTGGGCCGCCGGTATCGACGGCAAGGTATTGTTCACGGCCAATGTGAACGCGGTGAGCTTCCTTTCGCCAGCAACCGGTAAGGATTACATCGGAGCCGGTCATAATGCGGTATTCAACGGCGATATATCTGAAGTAATATTATATTCCCGCAAGCTGAGCGCTGTAGAACGCCAGCAGGTACAATCCTACATGGCGCTGCGATACGGTCTTACATTGGGAATAGATACACCGGTGGATTACCTCGCCAGTGATGGTACCACTACCATGTGGAAAGCAGCTACTGGCGGCAGCTATGCCAAACATATCACGGGTATAGGCCGCGACGACAGGGGCATGTTGTACCAGAAACAATCTGTTAGTGCAGATACCGGCATCGTTACCATTGCTGCCGGCGGCGCTATTGCTGCTTCCAACAAGGCTAACGCAACGGCTATTACTAACGACCTTTCCTTCTTCACCTTTGGCGACAACGCCGGCGCTACCACTTACCTGACATCGGTTACCGGTATCAGCAGTGTTAACAACCGCATGGCCCGCATCTTCAAAGCACAGAAAAATAACTGGGCCGACCAGAACATAACACTCAAACTGTCAGGCGGCAATGCACGTACTTATCTGCTCGTAAGCACCGATGCTACTTTTGGCGCAGGTGATGCGACCTATGTATTGAATGCCGACGGTGCCGTTACTATTAACAGCAACCTGTTGCCTGATGGCGCATACTTCACCTTCGCCAGGATGATCACCGGGCCGAATGGTGTAAAAGATGGTATTAATTTCTGGCTGCGTGCAGATGATGGCATGTCTGGCGGTAACAAATGGAATGACTATAGCAACTATGGCAATAATGCTTTACAAGGTGTAGTGGGCAGTCAGCCGATCACAGATGCGAAGGCCCTCAACTTCAACTACGGCCTGGTGTTCGATGGTACAGACGACTTCCTGGATATGACCACTACGCGTATAAATCCTGCTACGGCCACTGTTTTTGCAGTGGGTAACAGTTCCGCATATACGAATGCAGGAGATCTGATTAGTAGCGGCGATGTGGGTGCCTCCCATGGAATGGAGTTCCGGATCGTTTCAGGAAAACTGCAGTACCTGGAAAATGCCGCAGCAGTGGTGGCCATCACCGGTAATAATTCTTTCCAGAACGGTACATCATATATTTTTAGCGGTGCCCAGTTAAATAATACCCCCAACGGCGTACGTGTGTTTCAGGACTACACGCTCGACAACCAGGGAGCTATTAATTTAGCACCACTCACTACCAATTTTGTTTCTATCGGCTCCCGTACCATTGCCGCCAGGGGACTTTACTGGAATGGCAAAATGGGAGAGGTGATCGCCTATGACCGCGTATTGTCAGATGTGGAACGCCAGTCGGTAGAATCTTACCTGGGTATTAAATATGGTATTACAATAGGCAACGGCGCCACTGATTACCTGGCCACCGATGGTTCAAAATACTGGACCGCCGATCCTGTTTATAAATCCCGCATTACCGGTATAGGAAGAGATGATGCCACTTCACTGAATACCAAACAGTCACTCAGTGTAGACACCGGTTTTGTAACACTCTCCCTGGGTAATAATATTGCTATTACCAACGAACAGAATACTAACACCATCACCAACGATAAATCTTTCTTTGTATTTGGAGATAATGGGCAATCTGCCAGCTCTTATGGCACTGTTGTAAACGGAACAACCGCTACCCGTCGCATGGCCCGCGTTTGGAAGGTGGATAAAACCAACTGGACAGACCAGCCTATCACCCTGAAAGCGGATGCGAACGGAACGAACGTATTCCTCCTGATCAGTACCGATCCTACTTTTGCTACCATCAACCAGGAACTGCCGCTGAATGCAAGTAAAATCATCACGCTCAACTCCAGCCTGATGACCGATGGTATTTATTTCACCTTCGGCGCCGCGGTTAAATATCCAGGCGGTGTAAACAGTGGTAGTCTCGTTTGGCTGCGCGCGGATTTGGGAACTTCCGCTGCCGCAGACAGCACGCCGATCAGCAGCTGGAACGACTATAGCCCTAACGGGAATGACCTGTCACAGGCAACGCCTGCCAATCAGCCATTGTATTATAACAATGCTGCCAACAACATGAACTTTAACCCCGTGGTGAGGTTTAATGGCGCTCCGCATTCCATGACAGGTAAATCGTTCCTGAAGACAGGCACCTATACCGCTGCTAACGCTTTCTTTGCGGCCAGTCAGACAACTGCTGCTAACACCGTTATTTTTACGGAACAAGCAGGCACCGGTACGCAGTTTACGCTGCATGCTACCTGGGGCGATAATATTGTTTATTGGGATCCTCCTTATATCAGTAACCGTCTTACCTACAATGCAGGAAATGTCAACAACCAGGTTGTTCTCTGGACTGCTACAGATGATATTAGTCTCGCTGCCAACAAGCAGGCTATTTACAAGAATGGCTTAAGTGTGGCTACCGGTAATAACACCAGTACTTTTAGTGGTAACAACAGCATCTTCCAGCTGGGCGCTAACACCACCTCCTACAATGGTCGTATGGGCGATCTGATCGTTTATACCAATGCGCTTACGCCGGTAGAGCAGCAGCGCGTGAACACCTACATGGCCATTAAGTACGGTATCTCATTGAATAATGGTAACTCCAACTACCTGGCTACCAACAGCAGCATCATATGGGATGCTACGGCAAACAGTGCTTACAAAAATTATATCACCGGTATTGGCCGTGACGATGCGGAAGATCTTAACCAGAAACAATCCCGGAATACAGCAGACGGTATACAACTGGCTATCGGCTTAAACCGCCTGGCTGAAACGAATACGGGAAATGCCAATGCATTTGCGGCGGACAAATCCTATATGATATGGGGCGACAATGCCGGCAGCAGCCTCTTTAAAACCCCGCTCACAGGTCACCCTGTGGCCAACTACCGCATGGCGAGGGTATGGAGAGTGCAGGAAACCGGTACTGTTGGAAGCGTGCAGGTGGCAGTGCCATATGATGCGCTGCCCAATGCCGCACAAACTTATCTCATCATCAGTAACGACGCTACCTTCGACGGAACGGACCAATTTATCCCTGTTACCGCAACTACCCTCAACGGCGTGAAACAGTATGCCGCCAATGTGGACCTAACCAATGGACAGTACTTCACCTACGGTGCATCTATCAAAGCGCCGGGTGGAGTGGTAGGAACCAGCTTATGGCTGCGTGCCGATGCGGGTACTTCCAGCACTACAGACAACACGGCTATCAGTGGCTGGACAGACTACGCATCAGAACTGAACAATGCTACACAAACAGCTACACCGGCCAGTCAGCCGTTCTATCTGAACAACACAACAAGCAATGCTAACTTTAACCCGGTAGTGAAATTTGACGGTGCAGATTTTCTGAACCTGGATATCACCAAGCTGCCTTTAGGTACCAGTGCCAGAACATTCTTCGGTACTGGTAGTTCATCTAACATGACCAGCAACGGATATATCCTCGGATACGGCGCAGCAGCTACCAGCACAGCAGTTGGTATTGCGATAGTAGGCGGAAACGGTACAGCCGATTTTGTGGGATATGCTAATGACGTGGTAAGCCCTGCGGGCAACTGGCAGACAGGCGTGTTTAATGAAATGGTGGGTGTGTGGGCCGGTAATGGCGGCAATGCCGCCCTCTATAGCAAAATGAAGCTGTTGGGCGGACCGGTTGCTAAGGCATGGAATACCGGTACCGGCGGCGCGCAGATAGGTAGCGCTCCATGGGATATTGCCCAGTCGTGGAAAGGTACTTTGGGAGATGTGATTGTATATCCTGCCGCGTTAACCGCTACTGAACGTCAACGTGTATCTACTTACCTGGCTATCAAGTACGGCTATACGATAGATCAGACTGCTGCTACTGATTACCTGGCTACCGACGGCACCACCAAAGTATGGGATGCCACCGGCAACGCCACCTATAAAAATAATATTACCGGTATCGGCCGGGATGATGCAGAAGGGCTTGTACAGAAACAATCCCGGAACATCAATGCAGGCCTCCAGCCCATAGTGGGCCTGGGCGGCATTGCCGAAAGCAATCTTGCGAATACCAATACTTTCACAACAGATAAATCATACCTGGTTTGGGGCGACGATGGCGCCAGCACTTCATTTACCACTGCCATCACCGGCAACCCTGCTGTGAGCACCCGCATGGCGAGGATATGGAAAGTGCAGGAAACCGGTACCGTTGGTTCGGTGGCGCTTTCGATTCCGAAAGATCAACTGCCGTTAAGTGCCAACAGGCCTTACCTGGTAATCAGCAGTGATGCTACTTTTGATGGAGCAGACCAGTTTATACAACTGTCAGACGCCGATGTGAACGGTGTTTCCAGCTATTCAACCACGCTTGATCTTACTAATGGCCAATACTTCACTTTCGCCAGCTTCGTTACTTCACCGGGCGGTGTGCCGGGTGAAATGCTGTGGGTGAAAGCGGATAAGGATGTGCAGGTGAACGGAAGCAACCAGGTGGAGCAATGGCGCAACCAAAGCGGTCCTATGGTAACGGAACTGCGTGCAGCACTGCCTGCACATACTGACCCTATTACTGCATCGGCAGATATCGTTCAGGTTCCAAACGGCATCAACTTCAACCCGGCGATCGACTTCACTGGCGCAGTGGGTAAATCCCTGAAAGGAAGTGCCGGCATTAACTGGAATACATCGGCCAACCTGTCTATCTTCTCTGTAAATAAACCTGAAGCCGCTATCACGGCTGGTTTGGCTGGCGTTTTCTCTACCAACGGAAGCTGGGTTACAACAGGATTTACAGGAAGGGGACTTCTTCTGCAAACCGCAGGTACTTATGGACTTGACGGCGCAGGATGCATTGTCGCACAATCTACTCCTGCTTATGCCGGACCAATCATTGCCAGGGGTGTTTATGTAAACGCTGCAAATGCGTTGAACGGAACTACCTGGCTGAACGGCAAACAGGGCGCCCTCGGCACCAATTGTGCACCGGGAGCAGATGGTCCGTTCTTTGAACTGGGTGGCCGTACAGGAGATGACGCTTCATTTGACAACAGGATCTTCAACGGTAAGATCCCCGAAGTGATCGTATATAAATCCGCGCTCACGCCAACACAGGCGCAGCAGGTGGAATCCTACCTCGGTGTCAAATACGGTGTTACACTCGACCAGTCTGCCGCACAGAATTACCTGGCCACCGATGGCTCAGTGATCTGGAACGCTACCGCGAACAGCACTTATAAAAACAACATCTTTGGTATTGGTCGCGACGACGCAGAAGCGCTTGTACAGAAGCAATCCCGCAGCGTGCACACCGGCTCTATCCTCACTGCCGGTATCCGCTCCATCGCCGCTACCAATGCCGACAATACCAGTACTTTTGGTGCAGATAAAAGCTATCTCTTACTCGGCAGCAACAGCCAGGCCCTTACGGTGAGTGGTACTGATCTGCCGGTTGGCAGCTGTATCGCTGAACGCCTTACCCAGGAATGGAAAACGCAGTTCACCAATTATGATATCAATACCCAGCCACTCAGTCTGCAGTTCGATCTGAACGGCATCACCGTGGCAGGTAGTGCAGCAGAAGATTTCACGATCATGATTGACCAGGACGGCGACGGTAACTTCGCTACCGGTACAGTGACTGAAATCCCTGCCACCAGCTTCAACGGGGGCGTTGTGAGCTTCGAAAATGTAAATGCACTCACAAATGGTGTAGTGTTCACCCTCATTACCAGTCATCCTGAACGCACCGCCAACCTGGTGCCGGATGCTACGGTAAGAACAGTAGCCGCTACCTGTATTGATAATGGCACACTTTATTTCATTGATCCTTCCGATCCTAACAAATACATTGCTTCCATTGCCCTGAACGGCAACACCATGGACGTTACCAAACTGTCTGCTGTGGTGGATGTGAACAGGGATATGAACGCAGCGCTGGGCAAAAACAGCGGTACCGACTATGGTACACAGTTAATGCGCAGGCTGGTACATATTAATTACACCGGCGCCAACCTGACACAGAACGGCGGTATCACCCTGCGTCTCTTCTGGAATCCTGCGGAAAGAACCAATGCAGAAAATATGCTCTCCGGTACCCGCGGTGTAACAGGCACGCAACGGTGGACATGGTTCAAACACAGTGGTGATTTTACCGCCACCCTCGCCGACCTGGCTCCTCAGGGACTGGCTAATATTACAGAGATCACCCCGTCCGGTACCGGTCAGCAGGATGGCGTGGAATACGTTGAATTCAGCGGTATTCAGAACTTCTCCACCTTTGGCGCTTTAACGACTGTCAAAGAAGTGCTGACCATCACCAAAGGACAGGACGGTACAGAAGGTACACAGAACGGTTCCTTTAATATCAACCTGCCTACATCTGTAACGGCTACGGAAGATATCACGGTGAATTATACCGTAACAGGTACAGCTGCTAACGGCGTCGACTATACGTCGCTGACCGGCACCGTTACCTTCCCTGCAGGAAGTAACAGTGTAGCCTTGCCGGTAACAGTTACCGACGATAACATCCTTGAAATAACAGAAGGAGTGACTGTTACGCTGAACAACGCCGTCGGCGCTACCAGCGGCAACGCTTATAATATCGCCAGCACACAGGCAGCCGCTTCTCTGAACATTGCCGATAACGACAGTAATGATCCTGCTAAAACAATAGTAGGCGTAACCTGGAGCAGCGATGCAAAAGAGCCGTCTATCAACGGCGCCTTCAATGTGAACCTGCCGGCTGGTGTTACCGCATCCGAAGATATTACCGTGAGCTACAGCACGGGCGGTACTGCCACACCTGGCGCAGATTATGGTGTACTGAGCGGATCAGTCATCATCCCTGCAGGCCAGAACGGGGCAGCAGTGCCGGTTATCGTAACCGACGACCAGCTCGTGGAAACCGCAGAAACAGTATTGTTAACGGTGACCGGCGGTACCTCCACCAACTTTACACTTACGCCAAACACAGCTGCCGGCAATGCCACCGTGAATGTAATAGATGATGAGAATACGCCGGCCAATATGGTACTGAGCATCGCCAAAACTGCCGATGGGTCAGAACCTGCTACTAATGGCAGCTTTACGATCAGTTTGCCAACAGGTATCCTGCCTAGTCAGGACATCACCGTCAGCTATAACATCGGTGGTACAGCCACAGGTGGGCCCGATTATACCGCGCTCACAGGTACGGTTACTATACCTGCCGGTCAACCCAGTGTAGCCCTGCCCGTTACCATAGTGAACGATCAGGTAATTGAAAATACCGAAACAGTAATTGTAACGCTCACCGGAGGTAGCAGCGCCGGCTTTACCTATACAGCCAGTACTACCAATGGTAACGCCGCTGTTTCTATTGCTGATGATGATAATACTACTACCAACCGCATACTGAGCATCACCAAAAACACGGATGCAGCGGAACCGTCTACCAACGGCGAGTTCACGCTCAGTTTGCCAGCTGGTATCACTGCGTCAGAAGATATTACCATAGCCTATATACCTACCGGTACTGCCGCCAGTGGCACAGATTACACCGCCCTGGGAACAACTGTTCTGCTGCCTGCAGGACAAAATAGTGTCTCCTTACCGCTCACCGTTGCCAATGACCAGATCATTGAGAACACAGAAACCGTTATTGCAACGGTGACCGGCGGTACCAGCACCAGCTTTACCTTCACGGCCAGCAGCACCAGCGGCAGCGCTACAGTAAACATTGCCGATGATGACAACACCGCCGCTAACCGCGTTTTAGGTGTGAGAAATGCCGGCGATGCTACCGAGCCAAACACAAACGGAGCATTTAAGATTGGCCTGCCAACAGGTATTACTTCTTCAGAACCTATCACAGTAACTTATACAATAGGAGGTACTGCCACCGGCGGTAGCGACTATACTACGCTTACCGGTACAGTGGTAATACCCGCCGGCCAGGATAGCGTATTGGTGCCGGTAACGGTTATCGATGATCAACTGCTAGAAAATACCGAAACGGTTATTATGACGCTCAACAGCGGCGCCAGCACCAGCTTTAGTTTCACCGCCAGCACTACCGATGGTAATGCTACTGTGAATATTAACGATGAGGATAACACGCCGGCCAACCGTGTACTGAGCATTACTAAAACTATTGATGCAGCAGAACCGGCTACCAACGCCGCGTTCAAAATCAGTTTGCCTGCAGGTGTTTTGCCTTCAGAAGATGTTACCGTGAATTATACCATAGCCGGTACCGCTACCAGCGGTAACGACTATACGGCGTTAACGGGTACGGCGACCATCCCGGCAGGACAGAACAGTGTTGTGCTTCCTGTAGCTGTTATAAACGACCAGGAAATAGAAAGTACAGAAACAGTGATAGTAACACTCACCGGCGGCACTTCCACCAGCTTTGCTTACACTGCCAGCACTACAAGTGCTAACGCTTCTGCAAATATTACCGATGATGATAACACTGCTACCAACCGTGTGCTGAGCATCAGTAATAGCGGCAACGCAGCAGAACCCGGTACTGCCGGCAGCTTCACGGTAAGCCTGCCCGCGGGAATCACTTCATCTCAACCAATTACAGTAGCTTATTCCGTGGCGGGAACGGCCGTTTCGGGTACCGATTATAACGCTATTGGTACGGTAACAATACCAGCTGGCCAGAATAGTGTAGCCGTACCGGTTACGGTTATCAATGATAATATCATTGAACCAACTGAAACAGTGATTATGACTGTCAACAGTGGAACAGGTGGTAGCTTCAGCTTTACGGCATCAGCAACAGCTAAAACTGCTACCGTAAATATTACGGATGATGACAATACCCCGGCTAATCTCGCGGTAAGGGTACAGGCATTTCGTGATGGAGCTGAAGGTGGCAGCACTATAAGGTTTAACTTCCTGCTTGCTCCGGGCGTTACCGTTTCTGAAGCTGTAACCATAAAATATTCAATAGGAGGTACCGCAATATTGGGTACAGACTTTAACGGTTTATCCGCTGGACATTTCACCGGAACAGCCGTTATTTCAGCCGGAAGCACCGGCACTGCCACAGCTGGTACCATAGTGGATGATCAAATAATAGAAGGCACTGAAACGGTGGTGCTTACCATTACCAGCGCCTCTTCCAGCAGCTTTACCTTTACGCCTGATCCGGTTGAAGGCAACGCTACGGCGAATATTATTGATAACGATGATACGCCGGCCAACCGTGTGCTCAGCATCACCAAAACCGGCGATGCAGCCGAACCGGCCACCAACAATACTTTCAAAATTAGCCTGCCAACAGGCGTAACGATTGCCCAGCCTGTTACCGTGAATTATACGGTGAGCGGCACGGCCACTGCTGGTACCGATTACGCTAACCTTAATGGTACGGCTATCATTCCTGCCGGTGCAAATAGTGTTACGCTGCCGGTGAATGTGATCGATGACAACCTCATTGAAAATAACGAAACAGTAATAGTAACCATCACCGGTGGAACCGCAGGCAGCCTTACTTTCACTGCCAGTCCAACGGCCGGTGCGGAAACCATGAGCATTGCAGATAACGATAACACCACTACCAACCGCGTGCTCAGTATCGTGAAACTGTCAGACCTTGAAGAACCTGCCACCAACGGCGGCTTTAAGGTTAGCCTGCCTTCCACTATACTCTCATCTGAGCCCGTAACAGTTAACTATACGGTTACCGGCACCGGCACCAACGGTACAGACTATGCCACATTAAGTGGCAGCGTGATCCTGCCGGCAGGTCAGAACAGCGTGGTGATTCCTGCAAACGTAACAGACGACCAGATTATAGAAGGTACAGAAACGCTGACTGCCACTATTACAAACGGCGCCAGCACCAGCTTCGCCTTCACTGCCAGCACTACCAACGGCAGTGCAACCGCTAACATCCTGGACGACGATAACATCGCCGCAAACCAGGTATTGAGCGTGGTGAACGGCGGCGATGCGTCAGAACCAGGCACCAATGGCTCCTTCACCATCAGCCTGCCTGCTACTTATACTTCAGCATTGCCAATTACGGTAAACTATACAGTAGCGGGTACCGCCGGAAGCGGTGTGGATTACACCGCGCTGACAGGCACGGTAACCCTGCCTGCCGGACAAAACAGCGTGTCTGTACCGGTAAGTGTGATCAACGACCAGTTCGTGGAAAACACGGAAACGGTAATACTGACCCTCACCGGCGGCGCCAGCACTGGCTTTACGTATACCGTTAGCACAACAAACAGTGATGCTACTGTAAATATTACAGATGATGAAAACGCACCGGCTAACCGTGTGCTGAGTGTTACCAACACCGGCAACGCGTCCGAACCAGGCACTAATGGAGAGTTCACTATTAGCCTGCCTGCCGGCATATTGCCGTCAGAAGACATCGACGTCACCTACACTATTGGCGGTACAGCCACAGGTGGCACCGATTATGCCGCGCTTACAGGCACTGCTACCATCCTCGCTGGCCAGAATAGTGTAACCGTTCCCGTAGTTGTTACTAATGACCAGATCATAGAAGGTACAGAAACAGTGATCCTTACTGTTAGCGGCGGTAGCAGCAGCGGCTTTACATATACCGCCAGTACTACCAATGGTAATGCTACCGTGAACGTGGCAGACGATGATAACACCGCTGCCAACCAGGTGCTCGCTGTTACCAAAACGGCGGATGCGGCAGAACCATCTACCAATGGCAGCTTCAAAATAGCCCTGCCCACAGGTATCACCGCGGCCCGCGACATCCAGGTAACTTATACCATCGGCGCCGGTACCGCTACTCCTGGTACAGATTACCAGACTATTACCGGTACCATTACCATACCTGCGGGTCAGAATAGTGTATCCGTTCCCGTGAATGTAATAGACAATACCGTGATTGAGCCGGATGAAACCGTGATCCTGAATATCACCGGAGGTACCGATACACAGTTTACTTATACCATTGCAAGTGGCGGCGGCACAGCTACTGTAACGATCACCGATAACGATCATGCAGCCAACAGCAACATTGTGCTGCTCACCAAAGTATCCGACGCCCTGGAAGGCGGTACGAATGGTCAGTACAGAATTTCCCTGCCACCGGGCGTTACCAGCTCTGAAGATGTGGTAGTGACCTTTGCTACCCCTATGGGAGGAACAGCCGGTAATACAATTGACTATAATTTGCTGGGACTGTCCGCCGGTAATATTGTGATACCGGCAGGCGCCAACGAAGTGTTCATAGATGTAGACGCCGGTAACGACGGTGTCATTGAGGGACCTGAAACAGTGGTGCTGACCCTTACCAGCGCAGCCTCCAGCAGTTATCCGTTTACGATAGACCCTGCAGGTAACGGCGCGGTAGTAAATATTATAGATGCCAATGCGGCCAGCAGCACACCGGTGCAGGTAATTACCGGCACCAATGCCGCAGAACCAGCCACCAACGGTAGCTTCACCGTGAAGCTGGCAGGTGTGGCCACTTCTGCATGGCCTGTTACAGTAGGATATACGGTATCAGGTACAGCGGTATCCGGTGTGGACTACCAGGCACTGGGCACAGTTGTGATCCCCGCCAATACCAACAGCGTAACGGTTAACCTCAATGTATTGGACGACCAGATCATTGAGCCTGTCGAAACAATGACGTTCACGCTCTTGTCGGGCAGCGCTACAGACGGTGGTGGTAACGCCTTTATCTTCCCGCCTGATCCGGCCAACGATGACATTACTGTGAACATCGCAGATGACGATGCCATTGCTGCCAACCAGGTACTGAAGGTGGTAAAAACCACTGACGCCGCAGAACCGGGTACCAACGGCGCCTATACGGTAAGCCTGCCTGCCGGTTATACTTCTGCTGCCAATATCACGCTGAACTATAACATCGCCGGTACCGCAACCCGTAATACCGACTATACGGTTAGTACCATTACCCTGCCGGCTTATACCAACAGCATCACTATACCGCTGAGAGTAATAGATGACAAGATCATTGAAAATACAGAAACAGCTATACTGAACCTTACAGGTGGTACAGATGGCAACTCATTCACATACTCTGCAGATGCAACCAGCAACAATGCAACGGTGAATATTGCAGATGATGATAATACCAACACGAATAAAGTACTGCTGGTAACAAACAGCGCTGATGGTGCAGAGCCGGCAACAGACGGAGAATTCACTATCAGTCTGCCTGCAAGCTATACTTCATCAGAAGACATCACCGTAAGCTATACCATAGCCGGTACGGCCACTGCGGGCAGCGATTATGCAGCCCTGTCCGGCACCGTGCAGATACCTGCTGGTCAGAACAGCGTGAAGATACCTGTAGATGTAACCGATGACCAGATCATAGAAGGTACAGAAACTGTAGCCCTTACGCTTACGGGTGGTGTGAGCACCAGCTTTAACTTTACGCCTGCAAGCGGCAACAGTACAGCTACCGTGAACATCGCTGATAACGACAACACCACGGCTAACCAGGTGATCAGCATTACGAAAACAACAGATGCTGCGGAACCGGCTACCAATGGCGCATTCACGATCAGCCTGCCTGGCAGTGTAACCTCCGCGCAACCGGTTACTGTAAACTATACGATTGCAGGTACCGCTGTGAACGGAACAGATTACACTACACTCTCCGGCTCCATTGTATTACCTGCCGGTCAGAATAGTGTGCCTTTACCGCTGACTGTTAAAGATGATAAGATTATAGAAGGAACTGAAACCGTAATAGCTACGGTTACAGGTGGCGCTTCACCGGCCTTTGTGTTCACTGCCAGCACTACCAGTGGTAATGCTACTGCAAATATCACAGACGATGATGGTGTGGCCGCCAACCTGGTACTGAGTGTAGCTAAAACAACAGATGCGGCTGAACCGGGTACTAACGGCGCGTTCCGTATCAGCCTGCCCGCAACTTACACCGCATCAGCGCCTGTTGTTGTAAATTATAACATCACAGGTACTGCCACCGCCGGTGGTGACTATACTGCCCTGAGTGGTACAGCAACCATACCAGCCGGACAAAACGGTGTATCTGTGCCCGTGAATGTAACAGACGACCAGGTTATTGAGAATACAGAAACGGTGATCATGACCCTTAGCGGTGGTACCTCCGGCAGCTTCACTTATACTGCCAGCACTACCAATGGTGATGCTACCCTGAACATTGCTGACGACGACAACACACCGGACAACCTGGTGCTGAGCGTGATCAGAACTTCAGATGCCGCAGAACCTTCTGCGAATGGTGAATTCAGAATTAGCCTGCCAACAGGTGTTACCGTTGCCGAAAATGTGACAGTGAACTATACCCTCACCGGTACTGCAGCGAATGGCACGGATTATACGAACCTTGGCGGCACAGTGGTGATCCCGGCTAACCAGAACAGTGTGGTGGTACCGCTGGTGGTAACCGATGACCAGATCATTGAAAGCACTGAAACTGCGATCATGACACTGATCAACGGCGCCAGCACAAACTTCAACTTCACGGCCAGCACTACCAGCGGTAATGCTTCCATGAATATTGACGACAACGACAATACGCCGACCGGTCTTGTACTGAACATCGTTAAAAACACAGACGGAGCAGAACCATCCACTAATGCGGCATTCACAATTAGTCTGCCTGCCGGATATACCGCTTCTGAGGACATTACGGTTAACTATACCGTAGCCGGTACTGCTACCAGCGGCGATGACTATGTGTCTCTCGGCACTTCTATTGTACTGCCTGCGGGTCAGAACAGTATCAGCCTGCCGGTAACCGTAACAGATGATAAGATCATAGAGAACACAGAAACGGTGGTGGTAACATTAACAGGTGGTAACAGCACCAACTTCAACCTGGTGGCAAGTGGCAGCAACGGCAGCGCTAGCGCAGACATTACAGACGACGAGGCCAGCACCCCGGCTAACCTGGTACTCGGTATCAGCAAAACTACGGATGCAGCTGAACCGGCCACCAACGGCGACTTCAGCATAAACCTGCCTACAGGTATCACCGCAGCGGAAGACATTACCGTGAATTATACCGTAGCAGGTACAGCTACCACTGCTGCTGATTACACTACCTTAAGCGGTACAGTAGTGATCCCGGCAGGTCAGAACGGTGTGTCTTTACCGGTAACTGTAGCAGACGATAAGATTATTGAGAACACAGAAACCGTGATAACAACCCTCGCGGGTGGAGCATCTGCCAGCTTTACTTTCACCGGCACCGGTAGCGCAACTGTGAATATTGCAGATGACGATAACACACCGGCTAACCTGGTACTGGCTGTTGCCAAAACAGGAGATGCAGCTGAACCAGGTACCAGCGGTACCTTCAGTATCAGTTTGCCTGCAGGTTATACCGCAGCGGAAGATATCACTGTTACTTATACAACAGCAGGTACCGCAATCAGCGGCACAGACTATACTGCACTTTCAGGTACAGCAGTGATCCCTGCGGGACAAAACAGTGTGGCCGTTTCAGTGCCTGTAATAGATGATCAGCTGATTGAAAACACGGAAACCGTGATCATGACGCTTACCGGCGGTTCTTCCACCAGCTTCACGCTTACAGCCAGCACCACTAATAGCAACGCTACCGTGAATATCACAGACAACGACAACACCGCGGGCAATCGCGTACTGAGTGTGGTGAAAACAACCGACGCCGCCGAACCAGCTACCAATGGCGTGTTTACCATCAGCCTGCCGCTCGGAGTGGCAGCAGATGAAGACATTACTGTGAATTATACTACCAGCGGTACTGCAACCAGCGCAACAGATTATACAGCGCTGAGTGGCTCGGTAATCATTCCTGCCGGTCAGAATAGCGTAACGGTAACGGTGCCGGTGATCGACGAAAAGGTGATTGAAACTACCGAAACCGTGATCCTCACGCTTACAAATGGTGCAAGCACCAGCTTCGCCTTCACTGCCAGCACTACCAGTGGTAATGCTACCGTGAATATTGCAGATGATGATAATATCCCGGCTAACCTGGTGATCGAAGTAACCAACCCTGTAAACGGTGCAGAACCAGCTACCAATGGCAGCTTTACAGTTGGATTGCCAACAGGATACACCGCATCTGAAGATATCACTGTCAGCTACACCATAGGCGGTACTGCTACAGGTGGCACTGATTACGCTACCCTGGGCGGAACCGTGGTAATCCCTGCCGGTCAGAACAGCGTACCGGTAACTGTAAACGTAACCGACGACAAGATCATAGAAAATACAGAAACAGTAATATTAACGGCTACGGGGGCTACTTCTACCAGCTTTACTCTCGTGGCAAGCAGCACCAGCGGAAATGCTACCGTGAATATCACAGATGACGATAACACACCGGCTAACCTGGTACTGGGCGTAAGTAATGCAGGCGATGCAACAGAGCCGTCTACAAACGGCAGCTTTAAGATCGGCTTGCCTGGCGGAGTAACCTCGGCCGAAGATATTACGGTGAATTATACCATCAGCGGTACAGCCACCAGCGGCACCGACTACAATACCCTTAGCGGTACAGTGGTGATCCCTGCCGGACAGGATAGTGTAAGCGTACCAGTGAGTGTGATCAATGACCTGATCATTGAAAACAATGAAACCGTGATCCTCACGCTTACAGGTGGTACAAGCACCAGCTTCACCTTCACTGCCAGCACTACCAATGGTAATGCTACGGTAAATATTAATGACGACGATAATACCGCTGCAAACCGTGTACTGATGGTAGCCAGAACCGCAGACGGCGCTGAACCAGGCACCAACGGAAGCTTTAATGTAAGTCTGCCTGCCGGTATAACAGCCGCAGAAAACATCACCGTGAACTATGCCATTACAGGCACCGCGGCGAATGGTACCGATTATGCAAACCTTGCCGGTTCAGTAGTAATACCTGCCGGTCAGAATAGTGTAGCCGTACCAGTGACAGTCACCGACGATCAGATCATTGAAGGCACCGAAACGGTGATCATGACCCTGACCAACGGAGCGTCTGCCAGCTTTGCCTTCACGGCCAGCACTACCAGCGGTAATGCTACCGTAAACATTGCGGACGACGATAACACAGCTATCAACCGCGTATTGGTGGTAACCAATACAGCTGATGCAGCAGAACCAGGTACAAACGGCAGCTTTAATATCGGTTTGCCTGCAGGAATAACTTCAGCGGAAGATATCGCCGTTAGCTATACCATCGCAGGTACTGCTACTGCCGGTACAGATTATACTGCCATCACCGGAACGATCACCATCCCTGCCGGTCAGAACAGTGTAGCCGTACCAGTTACCGTAACAGATGACCAGGTGATTGAGCCTGTTGAAACCGTGCTGTTGACGCTCACCGGTGGAACATCTACCAACTTTACATTCACCGCAGGCGGCGCCACCGGCAATGCTACTGTGAACATTGCCGATAATGATAACACACCGGCTAACCGGACACTCACCGTGGTAAAAACTGCCGACGCATCAGAACCGTCTACAGCCGGCACATTCACGATCAGCCTGCCAACCGGCATTACTGCATCCGAAAATGTAACCGTCAATTATACCATCGGTGGTACCGCTACCGCAGGTACGGATTACAGTACGCTGAGCACTTCAGTAGTGATCCCTGCCGGTCAGAACAGCGTTACCGTTCAGGTACCGGTGATCGACGACAAGCTGATAGAAAATACAGAAACAGTGCTGATGACACTGAATGGTGGTTCTTCTGCCAGCTTTACTTTCACCGGCACTGCCAGCGCCACTGTGAACATACTGGATGACGACAACACCGCGGCTAACCGTGTACTCCAGGTAACTGCTACTAAAAATGCTGCAGAACCAGGTACAGATGGCGAATTTACCATCGGCCTGCCTTCAGGCATTACTTCATCAGAAGCCATCACAGTAACTTATACTATCAATGGTACCGCCACCAGCGGATCAGACTATACCGCCCTCACCGGCACCGTGGTAATCCCTGCTGGTCAGAATAACGTTACAATACCGGTACCGGTGATCAATGACCTGATCCTGGAAAATACCGAGACGGTAGCAATGACCATCACAGCTGGTACATCTACCAGCTTCGCCTTCACCGGAGGCGGCGCCGCAACCGTGAACATCATAGATGATGAGAACACCGCAGCTAACCGTACACTCCGCATTGTGAAAACAGCTGATGGCGCAGAACCATCTACCAACGGCAGCTTCACGATCAGTCTCCCGGCGGGCATTATTACCTCCGAAGCCATTAACATAAACTATACCATCGGCGGCACCGCCACCACCGGTACAGATTATGCGGCCATCACAGGAACCATCACCATCCCTGCCGGTCAGAATAGCGTGAGCGTACCGGTAACCGTGATCGACGACAAGCTGATTGAGAACACTGAAACCGTGATCATGACACTGAACGGCGGCACTTCTTCCAGCTTCACGTTCACCGGTACAGGTAATGCTACTGTGAATATTACGGACGACGAAAACACAGCGGGTAACCGTGTGCTGACAGTCACCAAAGTAACAGATGCAGCTGAACCAGCTACCAACGGCGGATTTAACATCAGCCTGCCTGCCGGCATCGCTTCATCTGAAGCTATCACCGTTAACTACACGATTAGTGGTACCGCTACCAGTGGTGCAGATTATAACGCTATCACCGGAACGATCACCATCCCTGCCGGTCAGAACAGCGTAAATGTACCGGTTACTGTAATGAACGACCAGGTAATAGAAAATACAGAAACGGTGATCCTGACATTGAACGGTGGTAACGCTGCCAGCTTCGTATTCACTGGTACAGGTAATGCTACCGTGAATATTACAGATGATGAAAACATACCGGCTAACCTGGTGCTCACGGCAACAAAAGCAACAGATGGATCAGAACCAGCTACCAACGGCGGCTTTAACATCAGCCTGCCTGCCGGTATCACTTCTTCTGAAGATATCACCGTTAACTATACGATCAGCGGTACGGCCACCAGCGGTACAGATTATACCGCTATCACAGGAACCATCACCATCCCTGCAGGTCAGAACAGCGTGAGCGTACCGGTAACAGTAATAGATGATCAGCTGATAGAAAATACAGAAACCGTGATCATGACACTGAACGGCGGAACATCTGCCAGCTTCACCTTCACCGGCACCGGCAACGCCACCGTGAACATCACCGACGATGAAAGTGATCCGGCCAATAAAGTGCTGAGCGTAGTGAAAACTACCGACGCAGCAGAACCGGGCACTAATGGAGCGTTTACCATCAGCCTGCCTTCAGGTGTTGCTTCTTCTGAAGATGTTACTGTGAACTACACCATCACCGGTACTGCTGCCAGTGGTACAGATTATACCGCCCTCACCGGCACCGTAATTATCCCGGCAGGTCAGAACAGCGTGAGTGTACCGGTAACAGTACTGGATGATCAGTTGATTGAAAACACGGAAACCGTGATCATGACACTGAACGGCGGAACATCCACCAGCTTCACCTTCACCGGTACAGGTAATGCTACCGTGAATATTACAGATGATGAAAACATACCTGCAAACCTGGTACTGAACGTTGTGAAAACAACAGACGCAGCTGAGCCAGGCACTAACGGTGCGTTTGCGATCAGCCTGCCATCAGGCATCGCTTCTTCCGAAGATATCACCGTGAATTATACGATAAGTGGTACGGCTACCAGTGGGGCAGATTATACCGCCATCACCGGAACGATCACCATCCCGGCCGGCCAGAATAGTGTAGCCATTCCCGTAACCGTGGCAGACGACCAGATCATAGAAGTAACTGAAACTGTGATCATGACGCTCAATGGCGGAACTTCCACCAGCTTCACCTTCACTGGTAACGGTAATGCTACTGTAAACATCACCGACGATGAAAGCAGCACACCAGCCAGCATGGCGCTGACCATCACCAAAGATACAGATGGCGCTGAACCGGCTACTAATGGCGGCTTTAAGGTGAGCCTGCCAGCAGGTATCACTTCATCTGAAGACATCACGGTGAATTATACCGTAACAGGTACTGCCACCGCCGGCGCAGATTATACCGCCCTCACCGGCACCGTGATCATCCCGGCAGGTCAGAACAGTGTAGCCGTTCCCGTGGTTGTTGCAGATGACCAGATCATAGAAGTAACAGAAACAGTAATAGCCACCCTCACCGGCGGTACTTCTGCTAACTTCACCTTCACCGGAAATGGTAACGCTACTGTAAATATCACCGATAATGAAAGCAGCACACCAGCCAGCCTGGCGCTGACTGTCGCTAAAGGTGCAGACGGTGCAGAACCTGCCACTAACGGCCACTTTGTTATCAGTCTCCCTGCTGGTATTACTTCATCAGAAGCTATCACAGTGAACTATACCATAGCCGGTACCGCAACGCCGAATGCAGATTACACCACCCTTACAGGTACGGTAGTGATCCCTGCCGGTCAGAACAGCGTGAATGTACCGGTAACCGTATCAGACGACCAGATCATAGAAGGTACAGAAACGGTGATCCTGACACTGAACGGTGGCACATCTGCCAACTTTACCCTCACAGGTACCGGTAGTGCTACCGTAAATATTACCGATGATGAAAGCAACCTGGTACTGAACGTCACCAAAAATGCAGATGGCGCAGAACCAGCTACCAACGGTGGCTTCACCATTGGTTTACCAGCCGGTGTTACCGCAGCTGTGGATATCACTGCCACTTACACCATTGCAGGTACGGCTAAAGGCGGCGCCGACTACACCACCCTCACCGGTACAGTAGTCATCCCGGCAGGCCAGAACAGCGTTGCCATACCGGTAACCGTAACCGACGACCAGCTGATTGAAGGAAATGAAACGGTGATCATCACAGTAGCCGGCGGCACCGCCAACGGCCTTGTGTTCTCACCGGGTACCAATAACACCGTTACCGTAAACATAGCAGATGATGATAACACAGGCCTGGACCTGGTTGTAAATGCCACTACACCAAATGCGGCAGAACCAGCTACACCAGGAGCGTTTACGATCAGCCTGGCAAGCGGCAAATTACCTGTGGAAGACATTACCGTTACCTACACCGTAACTGGTAGTGGCACCGCAGGCGCCGACTACACCGCCCTCACCGGCACCGCAGTAATCCCTGCAGGCCAGAGCAGTGTAATAGTACCGGTAAATGTAACAGACGACGATCTGATAGAACCAGCAGAAACAGTGGTACTCACCATCACAGGTGGTAAATCGGCCAGCATTAACTACACAGTAGGTACCAGCAGTACTGCCACTGTAAACATTGCAGACGACGATCACGCTAACCTGAACCTGCTCGTTACCGCCAGCAAACCGGATGCTACTGAACCGAATGTTAACGGAGCGTTCACGATCAGCCTGGCCAGCGGCAAGCGCACAGCTGAACCGATCACTATACAATACATGATAGGTGGTACCGCTACACCGGATGCTGACTACACCGCCATAACCGGAACAATCACTATCCCGGCCGGCGCCAGCAGTGTAACCATACCAGTGAGTGTACTGGACGACAGTGAAGTAGAAACACCGGAAACAGTGGTGTTCATGCTCACCGGCGGACAATCAGCCAGCTACACCTTCACAAAAGGCGCGGCGAGCGACGCTACGGTTACGATCACCGACACCGATAAACTGGCGGGCGACCTGGTGGTTACCAAAGAGATCGTGACACCGGCAGTTGGTCCTTACCGCATGGGTCAGAACCTGACCTACCGCATCACCGTAAGGAACGCAGGTAATATCCCGGTAACCGCCGTGAAAGCAGAAGACCGCTTACCGGTACAGCTGGATGTGCCTAGTCATACTTCCGCAGAAAGAGGAGAGGTAGTAGTAACACCAGCCACTAAGCTGATAGAATGGAACATCGGTGACCTGGCAGTGGGAGCTTCCGTACAAATGACGCTGACAGCCCGTGTAATAGAAGGCGGACAGCTGATCAACGAAGCAACTGCTTACAGTACAAACATGCCGGACGCCGACAGTACTAATAACGTAGGGGTATCTGCAGTAGGAATAGAAGGTTCAGACTTATCCTTCCCGAATGTGATCACGCCAAATGGCGATGGTAAGAACGAAAGGTTCATCATCGGCGGGCTGGAGAAATATCCGGGTTCATCGCTGTACATCTTCAACCGCTGGGGCGGACAGGTGTACCAGTCGAAGGATTACCGTAACGACTGGAACGGTGCTAACCTGAACGAAAGTACCTACTACTATATACTGGAAGTGAAGAAGGAGAGTGGAATCAAAAAGTATAAAGGCTGGATAACAATACTGCGGTAAAAGACAAAAATATTATCTGCTACAAAAAAAGTAAAAGATGCAAACAGTACTCAGAGCAGGAATAATGGTGATGCTGCTGGCGATAGGAATGCGTGGAGCAGCGCAACAGAACATACAGTTCAGCCAATACGTGTTCAACGGGTTAAGCGTTAACCCTGCCTATGCAGGCTATAAAGAAGACCTGTATGTGAACGCCGTATACCGCCATCAGTGGGCCGGTTTCCCCGGCGCTCCCCGTACGGGCGGCGTGTCGATAGACGGGGTGACGCCGGCCAGTGATAACAAGGTGGGGCTGGGACTGCAGATGTTGTTTGATAAACTCGGCCCGCAGGATGCCTTGTCGCTTTACGGTTCTTACTCCTACCGGATTCCGCTGGATGATGAGGATACGCGCCGGCTTTGTTTCGGACTCGGGGGAGGCGTTACCCAGTACTCTATCGACGGTTCGGCCCTGCAATACATCGATAACGATGATGCGGCCCTTCCGTTGGGAAAGAAAAGTGTATGGGTACCGGACGCCCGCTTCGGGGTTTATTATTACACGCCGCGCTTTTATGCAGGCGCCTCCATCATGGACCTGTTTTCGCTCTATACCGATGCAACCCGCTATAGCTGGAAAGGAAACAACTATTCTACGATCCGCAAAACACAGCACCTGTATGTTACCACGGGTGCTATGTTTCCGCTGGGCGACAACCTCCAGCTGAAGCCTTCGATCCTGATCAAGGAAGATTTTAAAGGACCTACCAACGTAGACATTAACGCTTTCCTGCTGATTGGTGAAAAGCTGTGGACGGGCGTCTCTTATCGCACCGGTGTAGGCGTGTGGAACAAAACCAACCTGCAGAAGGACCTGAGTGAGCTGGACGCAGCCAGCGTGATGGTGGAATTCTACGCTACAGAAACGCTGCGCATCGGGTACTCCTACGACCTGAGTATTAATAAAATGGCAGGTTACCAGGGAGGATCGCATGAAATATCACTAGGCTTCTTAATTCCTTCGAAAAATTTCACTGTAAAGAATCCCAGGTATTTTTAACCATAGTTTACTACCCGTATGATACGTCGCACTATAATTACCATCCCGCTGTTTCTTATTGCCTTCAACCTGTACAGCCAGGAGCAGAAAAGCATGTCGCAAATGGCTGAAGCAGCCTATGCACGGCAGGAGTATGCAGAGGCAGGAGCGCTTTATAACAGGATTGCCCGCAGCAAGGGAAGTAAGATGCCGGTAGATCAGCTGATGAAGATGGCCCATAGCTACCAGGAGATCGGCTACTTTAAGGAAGCTTCGGATGTATACAAGGAAATCACGGAGCGTGCCGACCGGCCTTCGTCTGCCTATTTTGCATATGGCGAAGCGCTCCGGCAACTGGAGCAATATGATGCCGCAAAGCAGCAGTATGCGTTGTTCACCACCTCCAATGCCGACAGTCTTAAGCTAAAAGAGATAGCACTGCAGGGTTGCGACAGCGCCGTTGTATGGCTTAAACAGGCAGCACCTATACAGTTAAAGCCGGTGAAAGAGCTGAACACACAAGGCTCCGACCTGGTAACCGGCGTGGTACAGAAAGGTTTGCTGCTGATGTCAAACGGGTACCGCTCTATGGCGCTTAATAACGGGGCGCAGGCAAAACCTCCGATCGATAAACGCACGGAACAACCTTATTATAAAGCATACGTTTACCAGCAATATGCCGGCGGCAACCACGATATGTTCCTGGAAGAACTGGCGCCTGCACTGCTGGCCAAATACGATTATCATATTGGCCCGGTATGTTTGAACACCACAGAAGACACGCTCTATGCCACCATCAACATACAGGGCAAAGGGGTTCCCGTTACTGGTAAAGGACTGGTAAATGGTGTCCGCCAGCTGCAGATCTATCAATCTGTAAAAAAGAATGGCAAATGGGAAGCACCGGTACTGATGCCCGGCATCAATGTAACAGGATATTCTTCCAGTCACGCGGTATTAAGCAGCGGCGGCGATATATTGTATTTCGTATCTGACCGCCCCGGCGGACAAGGACAAACAGATATCTGGTACGCCGAAAAACAGGCGGACGGTTCCTGGGGCGCGCCGGTCAACTGTGGCAGCCAGGTAAATACCGTGGCAGCAGAAACCTTCCCCACCGTTAACGAAGACGGTATTCTTTATTTCTCCAGCAGGGGATATGCAGGAATGGGTGGTTATGACATTTACCGTGTAAAAGGCGGCAAATCCAGTTGGGAAATACCGGAGAACATGAAAGTACCTTTCAACTCCGGCGGCGACGATTTAGGGCTGATTTTGAAACGTAACGGCTATGAAGGTTACCTGGCGTCCAACAAACCAGGCAGCATGGGTAAAGATGATATCTATTATTTCTCAGACGCCGAATACTTTACCCGGATCAACCAAAGGGAAAACCCGCCGGTGATAACAGATCATACGGCCCCTCCTGTAACAGGCGATCAGCCTGGTGGAGGAAAGAAAGGACATACGCCGGAAGAAGAAGAGGATAGAAAGAAGCTGGAAGAACTGAAGTTCTTCTATGATTATAACAGCGCATCACTGCTCAGCGAATCCCGCAGGATCCTGGACCAGGTGGCGGCGGTACTGAAACGTCACCCCGACTGGAAGATCGTCATTGCGTCTTTTGCTGATAACCGCGGCTCTGACCAATATAACACTGATTTGTCGGCGTTACGTTGTTATGCGGTAATAGATTACCTCGTTAATAAAGGGATCGATTCCAAACGCCTCTACTACACCAATAACGGGGAGAACAATCCTGTGAACGGCTGTAAGGATGGCGTGCCATGTAAGGAAGAAGACTATAAGCAGAACAGGCGTTCCGAGCTGCGGATCAAATGGTAGCACTTCGCTGAACTTATAATAGTAAATATTTTAAAGCCTTCAAATCATCTCGGTTTGAAGGCTTTTTTGTATGGTATTTTGTCGGCAGGCAGGTACCGGGGTCCTTTCAGGCAATAAAGTTCCGGATAGCACTACCCTTGCGTATAAACAGATTTTCCCTGATCTGCAGCATCTTGATAACTATTGCAGGAAATCCTTGGGCAAGGTGTTGTAAATATGAAAAATTAATCTTTCATTTGTTGTGTTATGAGGGAATTTGTACCGTAGCAAGTGTTATCCCTGATATTCCCCGATCATAACAAACGTGTCCTGAACCTTTGTCTGAAGCCTTCTGCAGTTTTCAATTCGTTTTTTTTGAAGTTTGGAATTTAGATTGGAAAAAATATCGGAATTTTTTTAATCGTCAGTTAAACACTTATAATGATTACAATATTTACTGGTACTTGATTGTATGGTTATTGTAGATGTCGTTTGCCCTATATAAAAAGTTTAGTCGTCCCACAACGATTAAACCATATTTTACCCTTTACCCACTCCCGTTATGATGATACGGATAAAATGGTTATTGATTTTATTATGGGGGCTCCCTGCCTATGGCCAAAGGATGGACACTGCTGCTGCACTCCCGCAGAAAACTCACCATCGCATAGCTAAAACTATAGAAGGGCAAGGGGACATGTCTGACAGGCTAAAGCGCCGGCAACTGAAGCTGATCGCAAAACTGCAGCTAATGGAAGGCAAAGCCGGCCGGCGGTTAAAAGAAGTGGATACCATCGCAGCTATGACCTACCTGCAACAAACAAAGGACGCCTATGCAACCCTGCTGGGGAAATTGAATGGTACAAAAGAAGAAGGGCAGAGCCCATATATTCCGCGTCTGGATTCTCTTCATTGCCTGGTAAACTTTTTAGGTGCCACAGCGGAAGGGAAAGATCATTTAAATAAAGCCTTAAAAAGTATAGACGGGCTAAAAGGCGACTGGCTAAGGGGAGAAAGTGTAAAAAGTTTCCTGGCAGAAAGGGCTACGATGTTAAATAGTTTACGGGAGAAATTCCCGCAGTTAAAGGGCATCAAAGGCGCCGCGGCGAAGTACTCAAAGGAGCTTTTCTATTATAAGCGCCGCCTCGATCAATGGAAAGAGGAACTGAATACCCCCGCAGACTGGGAAGCTACGGCCTTGAAGACACTTGGTAAAGTTCCGGTATTCCAGCAATTTTTACGGGAAAACAGTCAGTTGTCATCCTTGTTTGGTATGCAGTCCAACGGGGGCCCGGATATAGCGGCAGTAGCTGTAAACGGGATGCAAACCCGCGCTACTGTGCAAACATTATTACAACAGCGGCTTGGCCCCGCGGCCGGAAACCTGGAACAGCAGCTGGCCAGTCAGGCAGTGGCGCAAGGCACAGGCTTCACAGATATCCGGAATAAAATAACCTCACTGAGGTCAGCAGGAATGTCCGGTGATGAAGCATCTGCAATGCCTGCCTTTAAAAAAAATGATCAGCGTATAAAACCCTTTCTCAAAAGACTGGAATATGGATTTGATCTGCAAACCGGCAAGCGGAGTGCTTATCAGTTTCCGGCCAGCAATGACCTGGCTGTTTCACTGGGGTACCGGTTGAACGACCGTCTGGTTACAGGTATTGGCGTGGCCTATAAATTTAGTATGGGCGAAGCATGGAACAAAATAAACTTCACTCATGATGGGATCGGCTTGCGCAGCTACCTGGACTGGAAGCTTGCGGCGCCCGGCAAAGGAAAGACCGCATTGTTGGGTAATCTCTGGATCAGCGGTGGTATTGAACAAAACCATTGGTCACGTTTTGAGAACATAGCGGAACTGAGAAGTCTCACCTGGCAAACATCAGGTTTGATAGGAGTAGCTAAAAAGATCCAATACCAGAAGAAGACGGCGAAACTGCAGCTGCTGTGGGATTTTCTACAGCCTGCCGGAAATCGCGCAGTTGTATTCCGGTGGGGATACAACTTCTGACAGGAATCATAAAGATCAAAAAGCAGGAACACATCCCTGGAGCTATATCGCCCATACCGATTTGAAATTAATAAAAGTTGTATTGATGAACGTATTCAAAACATGCCTCGGCCTTCTGACGGGATTATTAATAATGATCCCTACAAAAGAAGCGCTGGCACAAGCACCCGCCCCCTATACCGTACAGGATGGGAATACTATTTATACTGTCACGGCAACTTCTCCCCAAACGAATCCCACTATTCTGAATACGCTTCCGCTGAGAGATGCCAAAGTCGCAACGCAGTATATCGACGGCCTTGGCCGGCCATTTGAATTGGTGCAGAAGAAAGCGTCTCTCATCACGGACCCTGCCAGTCCGCTGTCTTCCACCGCCGCCGTAGACCTGGTGACCGCCAGAACATATGACGTGTATGGAAGAGAAGTATATTCCTTTTTGCCTTTTGCTGCCAATAATACGAACGGCAATACTTCTGTTTCCGATGGAAACTTCAAAAAAAATCCATTTGAACAGCAGGCCATCTTTTCCCAGGCAATGTACCCGGGAGAAACCTATTTTTATGGTAAAACGAATTTTGAAGCATCTCCCCTGAGCCACACTACGGAGGTGTATGCGCCAGGGAATAACTGGGTTGGTACAGAATCTACCACAAAGAAAAACATAACCACCAGGTACCTGGTAAATACAGTGACCGATGCTGTCAGATACTGGACCGTAACAATAGCGCCGGTGGGAGGACTGAGCACATACGCCACTTCAACTACATATCCTCCGGGAAGCCTATTCAAAACGATCCGGATAAATGAACATGGCAAGCAGGTTATTGAATTCAAAGACAAAGAAGGTAAAGTAGTGCTGAAAAAAGTGCAGCTTACGGCATCCGATGCGGGAACGGGAAGTGGTCATGCCGGTTGGCTGAACACCTATTACATCTATGATGATTTTAAAATGCTGCGCTGCGTTATACAACCCAAGGGGGTAGAACAGATCTCTCCCAACTGGTTACTGACGGATGTTACCATATTGGCAGAACAGTGCTTCCGGTATGAATACGATGCAAAGAGGCGACAGATAATAAAAAAGATGCCCGGCGCAGGCGCGCAATACCTGGTATATGACAGTCGCGATAGGTTGGTGCTCCGGCAGGATGCCATCCTGGGAAGCGGGAAATGGGAATATTTCCAGTACGACAGCCGCAACAGACCGGTTGCCAGCGGTATCTGGACCACCGCTACTACTTTTGCAGCTCACATTACCGCAGCCGCGCTCATCCCGGGTGGAACCGCTGCTAATTATCCCGCGGCAGGAACCTCCGGCCTCGAAGAGCTAAGCAGCACCTTTTACGACAACTACGATTTTCTGACCGCCACCGCTTATGCCGGGCATGGATTGAATACAGGTTTCTTTACAGGAGATAACAGTTATTTTTCTGCAGCCAGCAATACCGCCTGGCCCTATCCACAGGCCGTAACTTCAACAACCGCCACACAGGGAATGATTACCGGGGGAAGGGTAAAGGTACTTGGAACCGCTACCTGGCTTTATACGGCTACCTACTATGATAACGATGGAAGAACCATACAGGTGCAAAGTAAGAATGTGACCGGCGGCCTTGATATAGCGACTACCCAATATATATTTAACAATCAGCCGCTGATCACTGTACAACGGCAGATAATCGCCGGCGCCGGTGCGCAAACCACCATTGTGTTAACTAAACTCACCTACGACGATCTGAGCAGGCTTGTAAAAGTGGAGAAGGCTATCAGCAATACCACCGTGAATAGCGGGGCCATGACAGCCTACAAAACTATTTCGGAAATGGCCTACGATGCGCTGGGGCAGATAAAAAGTAAAAAGATAGGCATACAGCCAGGTGCATCCACACCACTGGAAACGCAGCAGTCAACGTATAACATCAGGGGGTGGCTATTGGGCGTAAACAGGGAATTTACCAACCCGGCCACACCATCAACACCGGGATCAGGTAACTGGTTTGGCTTTGACCTGGGATACGATAAGCTTACAAACGCATCCGCCAGGAATTACCTGGGCCAACAATTAAATGGTAACATCAGTGGAACTATTTGGCGTACTGCCGGAGATGGCATTCCCCGGAAATATGATTTCAGCTACGATCCCCTCAGCCGCCTGCTGTCGGCCGGCTTTGAGCAGCGAAACAGCGATGGCACCTGGAACAACAGCCTGGTCAATTATACCGTTAAAATGGGAAGCACCGGTGCAGACCCGGCTACCGCCTACGACGCCAACGGTAACATTCTCCGCATGCAACAATGGGGACTAAAATTAAATGCCAGCAGTCAGCTCGACGACCTGTCTTATACCTATCTTCCCAATACAAACCGTATACAGGCAGTTACAGACGTATTTAACGATAATACCAGTACGCTGGGTGATTTTAAGTACAACGCATCTACGAAAACTACCACCGACTATGCGTACGACGGCAACGGTAATCTTACCATCGATAAAAATAAAGGGATTACCAGCGCCATCTCTTACAATCATCTCAATCTCCCGGCTGCAATACCGGTAGCAGGAAAAGGAACCATCACTTATACCTACGACGCCTCCGGAAATAAATGGAAGAAAAGTGTGACAGAAGGCAGCACCATTACCAATACCTACTATATAAATGGAGCAGTATATGAGCAGAAAGGAACAGGCCCGCTGGTGCTGCAATCCATGGGTCATGAAGAAGGCCGCATCCGTAATACTATTCCCACAGGTGGAACCACCCTGGCATTTGATTATTTTCTGAAAGATCATCTGGGAAATGTGCGGATGGTACTTACGGAAGAAGTGAAACGGATTAATTATCCGATAGCAGGCATGGAAAACGTAACCGACAAGAATAACCTGGCGGATCCCAATAACTATATACCCTATTATTCCAACACGGATTATACCGTAACGCCTTCCGTGCGTGAATTGAAATCAAACACTTCAAATCCTCCTGCCAACGGCACCACGAATCCGAATAACTACTGGACCAAGCTAAGCAGTGTGGCCGGCGACCGGAAAGTTGGTCCCGGAATATTACTGAAAGTAATGGCCGGCGATAAAATTGAACTCCGTTGTGATATGTGGTGGCGGGGATCTGCCACCGGTGCAACACAGCAAAGTCCGCTGGCAGATATTTTATCTATCCTCGCAACCACCATTACAAGCGGACCAGGAGCCGGTAAAATAACTTTACCACAAACAGGTACCAACGGCAGCTTTTTCAACCCGGCGGTCACAGGATTTATGAGTAATAGCAACCCGGCGCAAACCACAAAGCCCAAAGCATACCTGAACTGGATTTTCCTCAATGAACAGTTTGCCTATACCAGCACCAATGGCAGCGGTGCTGAACCGCTGGGCGCCGCCGATGCCTATAAAACCTATACAAGGCTCGACGCGAACGGGAATGCCATTCCGGTATTGCAGAGCGGATATGTTTATATTTATACCAGCAACGAAAGCAATATTGCCGCGTTCTTTGATAACCTGGCAGTGAACCATATCCAGGGGCCACTGATAGAAGAAACACATTATTATCCGTTTGGGTTGACAATGGCAGGGATAAGCGCTAATGCAATAAAAGGGACGGCTTATCCGGCAAATAAACTGAAGTTTAACGGGATAGAGCATACCAATGATTTTGACCTGAATCAGTATGATGCATTTTATAGAAATTACGATCCTCAATTGGGAAGATGGAGGCAGATAGATCCTAAAGCAATTGAAGGTGAAAGCCCGTATGTTGCTATGAAAAATGGTCCTGTCTTTAATACCGACTTCCTGGGCGATACAACCGTTTACTATAATATATCCAATGGCGCTGTTCTTGGTACGGTAAATAATGCCGGCGCCATGCAGAATGTAAGAGTGGATGCGCTGGCGTATATTGCAGCACAGGGCGCGGCTTTAGCTGGCGGATATGATCTTTCCAAACAGGAGAATGCAAATCAGTTTGTTTCAGCATTTAATAATGTGCTTTCTACTTTCGATTCAAAAATAGGGACGAACCTTATTTCATTCACCACTGGAGAAACTAGACTGGAGTTTGCCGGCCAGGCGAATGCTACTAACCCGGCGGAAGGAAATGGCAACTTAAATGTTAATCAGATGTTTGATGACGGAGGACATCTCACCTTAGCAAGCTATCAGGCCATTGGAGGCCCCTGGGGTAACGGATCTCCCGAAAACGGAGCGTATACGGCAGATAATTTGCAAAACAGAGGTCCCAGGAGTGGCAACCCAAATCCAGGGATGACAAGAGATGGCGTTGGCTTTAGTCTGAATTTAAATCCGCAATTCACTACTAACAGAACCTTATTAAGGATTCATCCTGATGGAGGAAAGGTGGTTGGAACACAGGGATGCATAGGGTTACAGGAAAATGCCGACAGGTTGCTTCAGTTTAAAAGTACCATGAACCAGTATCTTCGGACTCACGATAATATCAGGGTGAATATAAATATCCTGAATAATCCCAATAACAATGGCCGTGGTCGAAGGGGGAGAGACAACGGGGAATAAAATTCAGAAAGATGAAAAACATACTTATAATAGCCATCCTGGTTTTATCAATACAGCGTAGCAACGGCCAACAACCAGTACGCTTTGCACCTGATACCGCTGTTAACGGTATATACCTGAACGATTACAGCACCACCGAACGTGTGTTAGGGAAGAGTATTTGGAATAAACAGTTTGAACAAGGACGCTCTTTACCCAGGATTGAGCTGATAAATAAATCTAAAACAGAGGTACTCCGTTTGTTTTTTCACTACGGGGGAAGTAAAAACGCGGTAGATGAATTTGAAATATCATATATCGACGGTGCTTACAAAGCGCCGAAACTGGCTGTAGTGACTAGCGACCAGTGTTTTGTTACTTCCCGCAAAATACGCCTGGGTATAACGAGGGAAGAGATTGTGAAAATATTAGGCAATAATTATAAAACCGATATAACTGGTAATACTGAGCGCCTCGTATATGTTCTGAATCAGAAATCAGGGTTTGTAAAGCGATACAATCAATACCAGTATTACATTAAATGTATTCTGAATAAGGGCGTATTGGTTAAGTATGCTTTCGGTTTTGAGTCTGAATAACATACCGCTAATCATTTTCAGTGTTAAATAATAATCCTGAGTATCTATAAAAGAATTTTCCTTATGCCTGGCTGTCTTAAACTAATCAGATCCTGCTATGCCCTTATTGTATGCGGGATACTCTATCCGCACATCGTATCCTCACAGAATACGGCCTTTGATGAAATGCGGAAAATTCCGATTACTTCTCCGGATGTGGCGTCGCTGACTAAGGCAGCAGAGTTTCCCGTTACCTATTTCAATGGGAGGCCGGAAGTATCTATTCCCATTTATACTATCCGTACGGGAGACCTGGAGTTCCCTATCAGTTTGAGCTACAACGGAGGCGGCATCAGGGTGTCTGAAGAGGCCAGCTGGGTAGGCCTGGGGTGGACGTTAAATGTGGGTGGAGTTATTTCCAGGCAGATAAAAGGAGCGGATGATGACCTGGTGTCCAATAAAACGTTTAAGCAATACTATCCGGACGCATTGGGAAACACCTATCAGGCCGGCGCCCAGGCACGGAATTTTATGTTGGAATTTAACCTGCTATATAAAGCGAATGGTCAGGCTTATACGAAGCCGGAGCTTTGCCCTTTCTTTTGCCCCGGAGATATTGATGGTGAGCCGGATCTGTATGTTTACAATTTCGGGAAATATACAGGTAAATTCACCGGGTTTTCTACTGCTGAAGTGGTGGATGTCAGTGGCAACAATATCCGGTTTGAAAAATCAGGCGGTGGAATTATCGCCACCGATCCGGAGGGTTTCCGGTACGAATTTATGGCGATAGAAATGTCGATGACGGCGGCCGGGCCTACTAAAACGGCTTACTATCTCACAAAAATCACCAGTCCGGCTAATCGTATTCTTACGCTGAAATATAAAACGTTCCGCGAGTACGTTTATCCTGCAACGGGCGCCGGCCATAGCACGGATTATACCGGTATTTCCAGTGCATTCACCAACGTGGACTATGTAACTCAAATGCCCGACCTCTCTGAAGAGTATATCCAATACCAGGCTGTTTCCATGCGGGGGCCAATGGGCATGCCCACCAATGGCGGCCTGAACAGCACTTTCAGCACCTCTACCATCAGAACGCTTTTCCTGGATAGTGTCCTTTTTGAAAATGGCGCTGTGCAGTTTATACCAGACAGCCGGAAAGATTTGTTTGGCGTAAAGCTGAATGGGATCACTGTTTTTAATAAAGCCGGTAGCGCTGTGATGACAGCGGGGTTTGACTATGATTATTTCACCGCCCGGCAGGGGAACGAATCGTATACTACCCCGAGCACACGGCCGGGAATAAAATTGCCCTATGATGAGTCTTACCGCCGGAAAAGATTAAAGCTGAAAGGTGTAACGGTAAAGGGAGAAGTATATAAATGTTATTATTACGAAGGCGCCGACGGATTTACATTACCCTACAAAAGTTCCTTTGAACAGGATTATTGGGGATATTATAACGGGGCAGCTTCAAATACCACACTGGTACCGGATTTTAAGCGATATAATTTCCTGGCTGCCATTCCGCAGGTGCTAAGGAGCTGGATAGGCGCTAACCGCGACGCAAAATTTCCACAGGCACAGGAAGGGATGCTGAAGAAAATCATGTATCCTACCAAAGGGTTGGCGGAGTTTGAATACGGCCTTCATGAATTTAACAATGCACCAGCAGATATCATTGTTAACTATAACAACGTGGGCGCATTAAATACCACAACAGGCGTTACTGCCACCACGGTGGACATAGCAGCGAACTGTTATGTGGATATAACCGTGAACCTGTTCTGTAATCAGCCTGCAGACGCAAATCCAACAGGCACAGGTTGGGACTGTTCCTGCATATTCCCGCCCTGCAGCCCCCTTAATATGCAAAATGCGATGTGGGTGACGATAGAAAGGGTGGACCCGGCCACCGGCGCGGTGAGCCCCACGGAATGGGAATATGATTTTTCCAAAGATATTGTGAGAAATCAAAGCGGCAATTTTGTATTAACCAATCAATACTTTACAGCCGGCAGATATAAATTAACGGCTAACTACCCCGACAATAAGGTAGGGGCGCCGGGTCAGAAAATGGCTTATATCTCCCTTAAAATTCCTGTTACTACAAATGTGGCTCCCTATGGAATAGGAGGCGGACTGCGTTTAACTTCCAGCAGCAGATTTGATCCCGTAAGCAAAATTACATCGAAGAAATTGTATACTTACGAACAGGGCATGATGATGCATTTTCCTACTTATTACAGTGGCCTGAAAAACCAACAGACGGATTTGCTGCCGGGCACGGAAGTTCCGGTAATAGATGAATATATCACGCACACACTTTATGCCAGCCCACGTCAACCTTACTCATTTTCTGCAAATGGAAGTCCTGTTGGTTATGGTAAAGTAAAAGAGAATTTTACAGGAGAAGCATTGGGCAGAACAGAATATCTATACAACGTGATCCCGGATAAATATCCGCATTTGTCGAACCTTGATCTTATTCCCGGCACTCCTCCTATCCCCAGCCTGGAAAATGGGTTCCTGAAAACAGTGAACTTCTATGATAATGCTAACAGGTTAGTGAAATCAGTATCCAACACGGCAGTGGTAAAAAAGACCCAAACCTTTTGGGCTTTCAAACAACGTAAGCAAATGAATTCACAAACGGTTAATACGGCAAACTTTGACATGTACCTGCACTTGTCCTTTTATCCTATTCAGACAGGCAAGCTGCTCACTGCCACCAGTACGGAAACGATGTACGATAATGTGAATACGCCCGGTATCACTACCAGCAAAACTTTTGAGTATAACGACCGCGCTTTTCTTCAATCGGAACAACTGACACGCAGCGATGGAACACCGGTTGTTAAACACTACCGGTATCCCGGCGATTTTACGGCGACTACCGGTTGGATAGGGGAGTTAAAAACCCGCAATATGATCAGTATGCCCGTTGAAGCGGTGACCCAGGTAAATGGTAAACTGGTGGAAGGAACCTATAAAACATTTGCGCTGCATGATAATATTGTAACCCCCAATGAGGTATTTGCTGCGGAAACATTAACCCCGGCAACGGTGGCCTTTATTGCGCCTTCCGGTACATTGCCGGCCGAATATAAATCCGCCGGACAACTGGACTATGATGCAAAAGGAAACCTCAATTATTCCAAATCAAATAACAATATCAGCATAGGCTATAAATGGGGCTACAATAAGATGTACCCGGTAGCAGAATGTAAAAATGCAGTTCCTTCGCAGTTTTATTATGAAGATTTTGAGGGGAACGGCCCGCTTGTCTCCAATACCAGCACGGCACACACGGGAAAAGGCGGTTACAACGGATCCATTATGCTTGCCAGCCAGTTTTCAGCCACCACAGCAGGCAGAACTTACCGCCTTTCTTATTTCAAACAGAATGGAACTGTCTGGGAACATATAGATCAACCATATACCGGGCAGTCTTTATCGGGTGTAGTGGATGATATCCGCATCTATCCGCAGGACGGAGAAATGACTACCTACACTTATTTGCCATTGGTAGGAATCAGCAGCATTATTACGCCCTCCGGTAATACTTCCTTTTATAGCTACGACGCGTATAACCGGTTATCCGTGATCCGCGACCAGGATGGTTATGTGATGAAAACCTTCAACTACGCCTATTCCGCTACTTTAGGTCAGGATAATTCTACCACCTATCCCAATGTAGCCATTACGCAAAACTTTTATAAACAGTGTACCACCGGTGAAGGGTCGCTGGTGCCCTATACTGTTCCGGCAGGAAAATATACAGCAGGATCCCCTGAAGAAGCAAATGCCCTGGCTCAGGCGGAAATCGATTTGCAGGGGCAGTCAAATGCCAATACCAATGGAACCTGCGATGTTGGACTGGCCATTACAAGTATTGTAAACGGGCCTGGAACTACGTTTACCGTCAACTTTACCTGCCCTCCCGGTATGAACTTCTTTATCAATCTTTTTGCTAAAGATCCCGTTACCGGAAGGCCATACAACGATAGGCCATTTGTTGTTCCCCTGGGCTCTACCAGCTTTACAGGCGACATCGCAAAGGGTAAAACATGGATATTCTCTATCACCGCAGGAGGAACCAACTTTCCCTCCGGGATAAGCTCGGCAAACGTCAGCTTTACTTTTCCATAATCACGTAAATAATAAAAGGGGGGCAGCCAGGGTATCCGTGGTTGCCCCCCTTTTATTATTTACGCCAATGTGTAATATTTTGAATACTTTCAGCAACTAATAATGCAAACGCTGAAAAATGAAACTACAATCCCTTCTTACAATACTGCTGTCTTTAACTTTAAGCGCCGCCTTTTCCCAAACAGAAAGCCCGGGAAGCAGGTATATATCGGCAAAGTTTGAAAAGTATTACAACAACGGTCAGTTTGATAGCATTTTTGCTACATTTTCTGAACAAACAAAAACCGCTTTGCCGTTAGATAAGACAAAGGCATTTCTCACCAATTTGAAAAGCAACTACGGGAATATCATAAAGCGCACATTTTTGGAATACCAGTCTTCATTTGCAGTATACAAAACAGCGTTTGATAAAGGAGTCATTCTTCTTAACATTTCAGCCGACAAGGATAGCGCTATTAACGGGTTATATGCGAAGCCATATGTGCCGGATACATTACCGGTATTGCCGCGGAATATCACCGCCATGCACCTGCCTTTTAAAGGAGAATGGACGGTGTTCTGGGGCGGGGATACAAAAGAATTAAACTATCACGTAGCGGTTAAATTCCAGAAGAATGCATTTGATATCGTAATTAATAACCCGGAAGGGAAGAGTTTTAAAACCAATGGGAAAACAAATGAGGACTACTATGCATTTGGACAACCCCTCATTGCGCCATGTGATGGGGAGGTGGTTTTAGTGGTAGACGGCGTTAAAGATAATGTGCCGGGAGAGTTAAACCCCATGTTTGTTTCGGGCAATACTGTTTTGCTGAAAACCAAAAACAAAGAGTATGTTTTCTTTGCACACTTTAAGCAGCATTCAATAAAGGTAAAACAAGGCGATGTAATAAAACAAGGGCAGTTAATTGGACTATGCGGTAACTCAGGAAATTCCTCTGAACCTCATTTGCATTTTCACCTTCAGAATGTGGAGAACACCAACCAGGCAACCGGTGTAAAATGCTATTTTGAAAAGCTCGACGTAAACGGCGTTGTAAAAACAGATTATTCACCCATTAAGGGTGATAAGATAAGCGAAACCAGGTAATCTATAAAAATAATTCTTATGGATTCTTCATTAAAAATAACATTGTGGCATCAGTTCGGCGCATCTATTGATATGCTCGAAAATGCGTTAACTTTTTGCCCGGATGAACTATGGGATACCCCTGCTAAATTCTGGTATATAGGGTATCATACTTTGTTTTTCCTGGATTTTTATTTGTCTGATGAAACACCGATGGAAAAGGACTTTTTACCACCGGCGCCATTTACGTTATCTGAATTTGGCACAGGGATGCCCGAACGGGTATACGATAAAACGGAATTGCTGACATACCTCCGGTTTGGGCGTGAGAAGTTACGGAATCTGCTGACAAGGTTAACTGCTGAAGAGATTTTAACGAAGCGGTTTGTTAGTGAGTACAAGGATTATAGTATATTGGAAATACTAATTTACAATATGCGTCATGTGCAGCACCATACCGCGCAACTGAACCTGTTATTGCGGCAAGAGGTAAAAGATGCACCGGATTGGGTATCCGCAACAAAAGCAAATTTAGCACTTTAAAGCAGCAGCCATTATAAATTAACATACCTGGCAATCAGGATGATAAAATACTTGTTTCCAGGTATTGCCGGGGGTATTCAACCAGCATAACTTTGCGGTATTAATTAACCCAATACACGCAAAGAGATGAAAAGGACAACACGGATTTTTTTTAGTTTGTGCCTGGTAATGGTGGCAGGTCTGGCATTTACAGGCTGCGGCGGTAAAGACGATCCTGCACCTGATAATAAAAAAGCAACCTTTAAATTTACCATTACTGTAGCAGGCGCTGATAATCAGGATCAGGTGGATGTTCGCGTATCCGCAGGGAATCATGATGCCAGCCAGTATGGGTCGCCTGTTTGGAAAATAAACGGGGTTACCCAGGGAAATGAAAATGTGATGATACTCGATATTGATAATTTTGTGGGAGGCGTAAAAACATATGTAGTTGAAACCGTTAAGCCGTATAATTTTAGTGGGTTAAGTGTAGGTGTCGTGAATAACGCCCAGGCTCCCGGCGCGGTAACGATCAGTTATAAGGCCGAAGTAGATGGTCAGGTGGAAACGAATGTACAAAATGTGGCGACTGCTGCCAGTCAATCTTATAACAAAGAATATACTTACGTAGCAAAATAATTTTTCATTGCGGTTGACGTCAATAAATCCAGGGAACGCCTTACATGGGCGTTCCTTTTTTTTGTGACAAACCAGGGGGTTACTTCTCCGATACTTCTCCGATACTTCTCCGATACTTCTCAGATACTTAGGAGTCGTGTATATGTTATAGTCCCCATATACTCCCCATATAGTCCGCCTGTACTCCCCCTATAGTCCCCATACTGTTCTTATACTGTTCCCATACTCTAATAATACTCTCATGATACACTTGTCATACATTCCCCATACACTATGGCCGTTTCCGGGTCGCCCGATTCCGGCATAATCCGGCAAAAAGCGGCAAAAGCGGCATATTTGTTTTTTTCTGTTCCCTTCTGTGAATATTTTTGTGTTGTACTTCCTGGCGTAACTGATCCTTTGCAATTTTTCGGGTGTTGGATAACTTTTTTATATTTATAACAGGTAACAGGTTAATCAAAACTAAAAGAAATTAAACATGAAGCGGCATATTTTTATTATTATTTTTTTGATGATAAGCCTGGTTTCCTGTAAATCGAAGAAGGCAACGGAATTCAGAGAAGCAATTACTCAAAAGGAGAGGACTGCATTCCAGATTTTGGTAGGCAAAAAAGGCCCCGAGGAAGAGAAGTTGATATGCCTGGTAAATAACGATTTCAGTGGAGCCCTGCGTGCGGTAGACAAACAGGAGCAGGCATTTGACAGTATCATCCGGGAGATAACCGCATTACCGGCAGAAGGGATCAGCGAAGGTACCGCATTAAAAACAGCTGCCATAAACTATTACGTGTCCGTTAAAGATTTGCAGGTATTTGACCGCAGGATAATTGCAGCCCAACAAGCCATACACCAAGTCAATGCAGACCCGATAGAGAATGCGCAGGACAAACTATTATTGCTGCAAAAAGAAAAACTGACGATGTCCGGAGTAAGGAATGAAAAAAGAGCAGCGCTCCAGGAGGCCCTTGAAAAATTCAATAAAGCAAACGATTTATAAGCGCCTGTAATCCAGGTGAAAAGACCGTTGTACCCAAGTGGACAGATTCATGAAAACCCGCGCTGTGTCCGGAATATGGTCATTGTTAACATTATTTTAATATTACTTTCATTTCAACATAACCCCTCCGTACTATGTTTGCATACATCTTCTAAACACAGAAAAATGTGAGAACGTTTTCGGAAAAGACCCTAATCTCGCTGCTCAAAAACCAAAATATCCCTGCATTTAATGAGCTCTATTCTCGTTATTGTAAAGAGCTTTATGATGCCGCCTATAAAAGACTCCTTTCTAAAGATGATGTGCAGGACATTATCCAGGATATTTTTATTTCCATCTGGAACAATGCAGAAAACCTCGACGAAAACCTATCACTCCGGCCATATCTGTTCAAGTCGCTCAAGTACAAGGTGATAGACGCCATTTATAAGAACAAAAGTAATGCACACTTATCCTTAACCGATATCGGCGAAATTGATTTTATAAAGGAGAGCCATGATCCCCTGCTCGCCAAAGAACTTGAAACGTTCTTAAATAATGAGATCGATAATTTACCGGTGAAAATGAAACAGGTTTTCCTGCTGAGCAGGAAACATTACCTCCCCAATGATGAAATTGCCAAACAACTCTCTATATCTTCCCAAACTGTTAAAAACCAGATCTCTATGGCACTCAAAAGATTGAGGGAGTCGCTGGAAAATGCTAATATTCTCTGATCCGCACATTAAGGAATTGTTATCTCCCACCTGCCTCATGGTACTTCACCCTGTTTAAAGAGAAGTAGATAGTATAAAGGCAAACTTGTGGATCTAAACGAAAAAAAAATCAGGGAGCTGCTAGGTCAGTATTTGAATGGTACACTATCGCCAGAGGAGAGCGAACAGGTAGAGGCATGGTATTCATCTTATGATATCAGCGATCCTGCTTCACCAGCATTTTCTACTGAAAAGGAAGAGGAAGAAGCGCATCGCGCCATTTTAAAAGGTATTCATGGTAAAATAAATTCCCAGCCGCAAAGAACACCGGTAAGAAGGATGGGCAATAGGATAAAAATAGCAGCGGCAGTAGGACTTGTTTTGATTTCAGCAGGACTCACTTTCTTTCTTAGCAAACCAGGTGGTAAACAACAACTGGCTGCTGTTATAGATTCGGCTGCCACGAATACGATTGAAGTGGCCGAAGGTAAAATGAAGCTGGTGGAGCTGTCGGACGGTACTAAAATATGGTTGAATGCAGCCACGAAATTCAGTTACCCGAAGCAGTTTTCAGAGAAAACAAGAGAAGTTACCCTGCTGGAAGGTGAAGCTTTCTTTGATGTGGCGCACGAAACTAACCGGCCGTTTATTGTGCACAGCAAGGGCCTGAGCACACAGGTGCTGGGCACTTCTTTTAATATTGACGCCTATAATTTCTCTAAATGTGTGAGAATATCAGTAGCCACCGGTAAGGTTGGCGTGAACCGTGGCAAGGAAGTGATTGGATTTTTAACCCCTAACGAAGAGATTCAATATAAACTGCTGTTGAATAAATCTATCAAATCCACCAGCGATGGAAAAGCGGTGAGCTCCTGGCGGACAGGCATTATTGTGCTTGATTATGTTGACTTTGAGAGCCTTCAGGCAATTCTTTTTAATAATTATAACTACGTATTGAAAACAGGCAAACGGGATTTAAATCATCTTCATTTTTCGGCAACCATCAAAAAAACAGACCGTATTGAAGATGTGATGAAACTCCTGAGCTCCATTAATAAAACCAAGTTTTCTATTACCGACAAGACAATCGTAATGTATTAATAACCCGGTGTAATCCTGTTTAAACGAATGAAAATAACTGTAGCATCTTTAGAGCGATTTTTACGTATTTCCGTATTGTGTTTCCTTTACATTCTCAATGCCGGCATCCTGCTTGGCGCAGCGGATGTGAGGGCGCAGAAACTTTCTGATACCAAACTGACGGTTAATTTTGAGCACCAGAAATTAGCGACTGGTATTGAGAAACTGAAAGAATTGACCGGTTTATATTTTGCATATAATAAAGATCTTTTTAAAGAAACCCGCATTGCCGCCATGTCGTTCAGGGATACGCCGCTGGATGTAATATTGAACAGGATGCTGGAGAAAACAGATTTTTCTTATCACGTTGTTAATAACAATATTCTTATCAGTTTAGATAATAATAAACGGAACCAACGCGCGGAACCAGGACGTGTATCGGGCAAGGTAACAGATGGGAAAACCGGTGAGGCCATTCCGGGTGTAACCATCATCGCTTCCGGGGGATCCTCTTACGGCAGTACAGATATCCAGGGGAACTATGTGCTGAAATTACAGCCCGGACAATATAAGCTGGAGTTCAGGTACATCGGCTACCAGGCGAAGGTGATCACAGAGGTGATGGTGAAAGAAAACGGAACCACTTCTTTAGATATTGTTTTGCAGCAAGCCTCCCAGCGGCTGAAAGATGTGGTAATCACCAGCTCGTATCGCCGGGAATCGCAATCAGCATTGTATGCCCTTCAGAAAAGAAGTACGGCCATCACCGATGGGATTTCTTCGGAGCTGATCCGCAGAACACCCGACAGGAACGCCGGAGATGCGATTAAGCGGGTAACAGGAGTAAGTGTGCTCGACGGGAAATATGCGGTGGTAAGGGGACTTGCAGACCGCTACAATTATACGCTGTTAAACGGAGGGCTGCTTCCCAGCACGGAGCCCGACAGGCGCACTTTCAGCCTGGACCTGGTTCCTGCGCTGGCTGTTGAAAGCATTGTAGTAACAAAAACAGCGACCGCGGATTTGCCTGGTGAATTTGCCGGTGGCGTGGTACAGGTGAACACGAAAGATTTTCCGGATAAGGATTTTATTACACTGTCGCTCGGAACCGGCTTTTATGACGGGCAAACAGGGAAAGCATTTTTCAAGGACCGCAGTGGTAAGAATGACTGGATAGGCTTTGATGATGGTAAACGCGCGGTCCCGGATGAATTTAAAATGAAAGCCAGCGAGTTGGCCCAGCTCTATCCGGAAGAAAGGTTCCGGATCAGCAATGCGCTGAGCAAAGGCTGGGAGCCGGTAAGCAGCGGGAAAGCAGAACCCATACAACAGGTACAGATTGGCTATGGCAAAACCTTTAACTTCAAAAACGACACGAAGTTCGGCATCGTAGCGCTGGCAAATTACCGCAAAGACCAAACCATTGACCAGGTGGAACGGTATGATCTTGCACGGTATAGTAAATACGAGGGCACAGCCGGCCCGGGAGATACGGTAAAGTTTATGCGGTCCTATTTTAATGAAGAAGCCTACCGGTACCTGGTGAATACGGGAGCTTTGCTGAATGTCACCTACCAGTTTGGAAAGAACAAAATAGGCATTAAAAGCATGTTCAACCAGGACTTTGAAACAGTGACCACCATCAAAAATGGCGAGAAAACATTAGGAGAAGGAATTGGCGATATTGTAAACAGCAGGGTAGTGGATATGCACCCTACGCAGAAAACCTTACTGGGGGCACAGCTCCAGGGTGAGCACCGGTTAGGGATCGAAGCACCGGTTACGTTTACCTGGAATGTTTCTTATAATAAAATCAGGAAGTATGAGCCCAACCAGGTGCGGTTAGGTTACGTAAACCTCTACCGCGCAGATACGGTGAGATATAAAGACCAGGATTACTTTGTACCGGAATTTGGTTCTGTTGAAAATTCAAGTAAACTGTATTCCGATTTAAAGGAAGATGCTTACAATATCAATTTTGCAGTATCCACTCCGTTTAAGGTGGCAGGGCAACCGCAGATTATCAAAGCAGGCGCTTTTACACAATTCCGGAAGCGGGAATATATCACCTATAATCTTGGATATTTTGACGCCGCCCGCGGCTTAACCACCGGCAATGATACACAAGGGTTCCCAAGTGATTCTGCTGTCAATTTCGGACAGCCAATCGATAAAATACTCAGCCCTGAAAACTTCAGGCCCGGCGGATTGGTAGCGGTAAATTATGAGTTGCCTGCAAACCAATACACCGGCGGGGCTAACCTGGCATCGGCTTTTGTAAATGTGGAGAGCCAGCTGCTGGACAATCTTAAACTGATCTATGGCGCAAGGGTAGAGTTTTATGCCATGAGCCTCAGCACGAATAAAGAGCTGAACCGCAAATTACCCGGAAGCGGTGGAACAGGAGATGACCAGGCGCCAATAGATTATATCCGTTATAATACGGATGTATTGCCCTCGGCGACCATCATTTACAGCCCCATTACATCTATGAACGTGCGGGCGGCCTATTCAAAAACACTGACAAGGCCCGAGTTCCGGGAAATAAGCCCCTATAATTACTTTGATTTTGTAAGCGGGTATATGACCATTGGTAATCCGGAGCTTAACAGGGGAACGATACAGAATCTCGATTTCCGGGTAGAATGGTTTCCTTCTGCCGCTGAAATTATTTCGGCATCTATATTCAAAAAGAATTTGCATGATCCGGTGGAACTCACTACGCAGGCAACAACATCCACAACGAGGTTTGTACGCACGTACAGGAATGTGGATGAGGCATTGGTATGGGGACTTGAATTTGAGCTGCGTAAAAGCCTCTATTTTGGAACCGGTCCTGAATGGCTCCGTAACATTATCATCTTTGGTAATTATTCCCGGATACATTCCAAAATAATGGGAGAAACCGCAGGCTCCGGATTGGAGGTTACACAGAAATTACGGGAAAGGCCATTAATGGGGCAGTCGCCTTATCTGCTCAATGCAGGGTTGCTTGTTAACGCATTTAAAAATACTTTCAGCTTTTCAGCAGCAATTAATCGTACCGGCCGGCGCATTGTTGTTGTTGGAACCACTGCTGAAGACAGGTCTGAAATCGGGGCCTATCCTGATATATATGAGAACCCTCGTAACCAGCTGGATGTACAACTTTCGCAAAAGTTTTTGAAACAACGACTGGAACTCAGGTTGAATGCAGCCAATTTGCTGAACGACAGGTACATACAATACCAGGATTTTGATTTGAACGGCAAGTATTCAGGGAACACTTTTGACGGAACAACTTTTTCAAGAAAATCATTCAGTAATTACACATTCACAATTTCTTACAATTTTAAAAAGTAGCACGGAGAAAGAAAACGGTTTTTTGATGTGTGCGCGCACAAGCTGGTAAAACCGTAATTGATTTTTGTACTGCAAACAACGGCAATTGCTAAACACAGTTGCTGGTGGGCATGCCTTGTCTTAACCCTTGTAAAGGCGCTGATGTCCATTTTATGAAACCCACTTTATCATTAAAAATTTCAACAAAAATGAAAACGATCAGTAAACTGTTAACTATCGCAGCCCTGACGGCATCTTTTGCAGCGTGCAAAAAAGACGGAAACATTGAACGTGACGTAGTATCCGGCCCAGATCCCAACGTTGACACCATTAAAGGAAATGTTGTAGGTACTGTAAATTTACTCGCAACCAAAACTTACATTTTAAAAGGCCTGGTAACCGTAAAAAGCGGAGCGATCCTGAATATTCCAGCCGGAACAACCATCAAAGGTTATGATGTTGCTGGAGAGAAAGGCGTACTGTTAGTAGCTAAAGGCGGTAAATTAAATGCAAACGGTACATTGAACAACCCGGTTATTTTTACCTCTATTAAAGCTACTCCTACCAACGGCGATTGGGGTGGTATCATTATTCTCGGCCAGGCGCCAACCAATAAACCAGCTACTACTTTCATCGAAGGTATTCCTAACACATCAGATGCCCAGTACGGTGGTACAACGCCTGCAGATAACAGCGGTACTATCACTTATACACGTATTGAGTATGCTGGTGGTGTTTTCCAGGGTGCACTCGGAAATAACAATGAAGTAAATGGTCTGACTTTAGGCGGCGTTGGTTCCGGTACTGTGATTAATCACGTACAGGTAAGCTATAGCGGCGATGATTCCTTTGAGTTCTTTGGTGGTACAGTAAACCCTACCCACCTGATCTCTTATCGTGCAATTGATGATGACTTTGATTTTGATTTCGGTTACAGTGGCAGATTACAATTCCTGGTTGCTTTACGCGATCCTGAAGTTAATGACCAGTCTAAGTCTAATGGTATCGAATGTGATAACGACAATACCGGCGTAGCCACCAACGTACCACGCACACATCCGATCATTTCTAACTTAACCGTACTGGGTAACAACGGTGTGGCTGATTCTAACCCTGATTTCCCTGTAACTTCGGCCACTGGTGTTGACGGATCATTCCAGGCTGGTGCGCATTTCCGCAGAAACACCGGCTTGTCTGTACGTAACTCCATTTTCCTGGGCTTCCCGGCCGCTGGTTTACTGGTTGACGGAAACGTTACTGCAGATTCCCTGACTAACGGTGCGTCAGAATTCAGGAAGAACTTCGTTCATTCCAATACTTCAGGAAAAGCCTTTGCAGTTGCTTCAGGAACTACTTCCTACACAGATGCAACTTTAAAGACCTTCCTGACAAACGCTACCAATGCAAATGTTGAACTGGCTGCTGTGAGCGGCGCCGGCCTGGTTAATCCGTTTAACCTGAGCAGCGTTAACTCCACTCAGTTCTTCCTCACTTCCGGTGCTGCTCCTGCTACAGGTGCTGATTTCACCGGTGCATTCTCAACTGGATTCAGTTCAGTTGCTTACCGTGGTGCATTCCCTGTTTCAGGTGGTGCAAACTGGGCGACTGTAAGATCAGGATCTCTCGGATGGACAAGATTCTAAGCAATTTTCAGCACATTTAATGATGGTGAGATTGGCATTTTATGCCAGTCTCACCTTTGTAATATACCACCGTCAAAATAATATAAGCCAAATGAACAGAAACTATTGCCTGCCGATGATGCTCAGTGCCTTTCTATCCATTTGTTTGTTGTCATGTAAGAAGGATGATAATAAGTTAGAAACCCAAAAGCCAGTGGTGGCCCTGCCGGAAAAAATCAGTGCAAACCGCACCCTGAAAAGCGATACCATTTACACCTTTGCGGTATCCGTGAATGTAACAAACAATGCCGTACTCACTATTGAGCCGGGCACCGTTATTAAAAGCAGGAGCGTAGCAGCTGGCGCCGGAAGATCCGGTTATATTGCTATAGAAAGAGGTGCGAAAATTATGGCTGAAGGCACTGCGGAGAAGCCGATCGTATTTACTTCCGGCACACCTTCCGGGTTCCAGCAGCATGGCGACTGGGGTGGACTGTATATTTTTGGCAAAGCGCCTGTCAGCGCCTATGATGAAAATACCGGTGGCGCCGGTACAGAAATGACCCTGACCGGGTTAGGCGCACTTTTACCTTCCGGCGGCGGAAATGATCCCAGGGATAATTCCGGTGTGCTCAGGTATGTGCGCATCGAATTTGCAGGAGTGGGATCTGCTGAATCATACGGACTGGCCTGTGTTGGCGTAGGGTCAGGCACCACTATCGAAAATGTGCAAACCAGCTATACACAAACTTCAGGGTTTGGCTTCTTTGGCGGAACCGTGAATGCAAAGCACCTGGTGGCATTTAATAACCGGGTGGCAGGATTTGTTTATTCAAATGGCTATACCGGCATGCAGCAGTTTATAGTGAGTTATAAACATCCTTATTTTGCTGCACCCGGACCTTTTATCAGCACCTGCGATGCTTTACTGGTGCTGAACGATACCAAGGGATACCCGGTAGCGCCGGATACACGCCCGGTATTGTCAAACGTTACCGCTGTGGGCCCGTATAACAACCCTGGCTACAATAGCGCTTTACCCTGGAACGCTGCCTTGAATGTAAGTTATAGCGGGGCGTTTGTTTTAAGGAATTCTATTTTGATGGGAATGCCAAAAGGCGGAATTAAATTCAGCGACGATATCGCCGCACAACGCTTAATGGACGGCACCTCCGAATTTTCCACCAACCTGGTGCATAGTAATATTTCAACAGATGCTTTTACCGTAGATCCCGGGGCTGTTTATTCAATAGATGCAGCCGGTGTTACGGATTACGCGGTAAATCATCATAACAAAATGTACGTTAAGCCGGAAGAAATCGGTCTTACCAACCCATTCAAATTTGCGCTGCCAGAACTATTGCCCACCACCGGTGCGGCAGCTTTAACGGGCGCCGATTTCAGCGGGGAGCCTTTCCAGGGATTCTTTAAGAAAGTAACTTATGTAGGCGCTTTCGGAACTGAAAACTGGATGCAAAACTGGACAGATTTTTATCCTTTTACCATTAAATATTAAGGCAATCAACAGCTGTTTGAACATACCGGGTCGTAAAATGGGCTTTTGTTTTTGCCTTTTCATGATATTATGGTGCCATCGTAGCCCGGCGCAGCAGATGGTCTCAATGGGCGTGTTTTTATCCAGGCAAACGGTGAAAGACGCCGGGATGTCTGCCCTTGTTTACCAGGGAACATATCCCGGTATGGCCGCCCGTTTTTCGCATACCGGCCGGGTAACACAGGAGGTTGGCGTCCGTGGAGCATTCGGGAAATTATATGGCAGCAAAGGATCCGGCGCCATGCAATCAAAAGTTTTCGGGTTTGACTACAGTATTTTATTTACGCTACGAAAAACAGGCAGGACCCGTTTTGAATTGGGCGCTACCCTGGATAATTATCTCCATCTGAGGGAACAGCTGCATTATGTGAATAACCGCGATTACTATGAGTGTATCAGTTCCATTGGCCCCACTGCCAGGTACAGCTATATATTTTCATGGCGAGGTAAACAGGCCGGCAAAAACTGGGAAGTAAACACCCGCATCTTTTGCCCGGTGGGTGCTGCGCTGTCAACAGCGTATTCGGCATACGAAGGACAAGCCGGCTTGCATACGTCCTCATTGCGGACCATTACCCGGGATATTAAGCTGACAAGCTGGAATGGGCTTAACCGGTTTTACTGGAATACCGGCATAAAGGTGAGGATGCGCAAAGGCAGCGGCCTCTCTTTGCACTATCAATGGGAGTATTACCGGATTAAAGAGGTGAGCGAGGTACAATCAGCTATGCATAGTTTAACCATCAACTACTTTTTTTTATTATGAGGAATGTTGTCCGCATATGCATGGTGATGATGCTATTTATCGTTTCCTGTGAAAAGGCGATTATAAAAGAAGATAAACAAAACCCTGTTGCTGTTTTTGAAAGCCTCTGGCATGCGATGGATACCAGGTATGCACTGTTCAGCTATAAGAAAGTAGATTGGAAAGAAGCCTACCGGAAATACCGGCCGATGGTATCTGATAAAACCAGCACCGGGGAATTGTTTGATATTTGCACAGCTATGCTTGATCAGCTGATGGACGGCCATGTGGCCCTTATCAACGGAGATCAAAAGTACACCTACACCGGTTATTACAATTCATATCCCCACAATTTTAATTTCGGCCTGTTGAAGGAAAAGTACCTGCCGGGTATTAACTACCAGGGCATATTGGCCTATGCTTTTATGGAACAGTTTGGATATCTGCACATTCCTTCCTTTGGGGAGGAATTAACTTTAGCGGATATCGACCGGGTGTTTGAGCAGTTGGCAGATGTACAGGGGCTGATCATTGATGTGAGGGATAATGGAGGCGGCGGTTCTTTAAAAGTCGACAGGATCGTGGAGAAGCTGATCCCGGAAAAGATGTTGCTGAAGTATGATATTTATAAGCGTGGACCAGGCCATGATGACTTCTATCCGCCGGAGGCCAAATACCTGGCGCCCAGGCATCCTGTTTTGGCGGGCAAGCCATTGTTGATATTAACAAACAGGAGATGTTTCAGTTCGTGCAATGATTTTGTGCTGTATATGTCGGAATTACCAAACGCTGTTATAATTGGAGACCAAACGGGTGGTGGAAGCGGCACCCCGTTTGATTATGAGCTGCCCAATGGCTGGGTGCTGAAATACGCTGCTTCTATGGCCGTTTCTGTTGAAGGAACGAATATAGAAGGAGGGATTGCCCCGGATTATTTTGTATCCAATAGTTTGGATGATGAAAGTAACGGGAGGGATGCCATTTTTAAATTTGCATTGGAACACCTGCAATAGTTTAACTTAAATATTAGAAATGCCTTCTTATATTACAAGTTGAAAATTATTGTTTACCCCAAAAAGAATGGGTGTTTACCGGAATAAATCTATGTTGATCATCTTATTGCGTATAACCAGCTATGGCTGGGCGGCCATTGCGATTGTAGTATTGTCTGTACTGTTAGCGGTTAAAATATTAAAGCGAAACAACCCGGGCGGCAAACCGGGCTGCATGGGGATAGGTTATGTTTCGCTGGTGGTATTTTGCCTGCTTAGTCTCTCTGCCATGCTTACAGGCGTATTGGGCGACTTTGTGGTGAATGCGTTTACCCTGCCGCGGTACAAAGCGAAGGTGGTCAGTTTTTCCTCTTATGTATCGAAGGACAGTAAAAATAAAAGCACTATCATGTATCGCTCCACGGTAGCCTTCACAACGAAAGACGGCACACCGGTGGAAATGGAAACCGATGTATCCTCCTCCGGCAAGCCGGATATCGGCGAGGTGATTACCGTGGGCTATGAACCCGGTATGTCTGCCGCTGGCGAGTTCTCCACAAGTAAATACCTGCTAATGAGTGGAGCGGCTGTGATGTTACTGGTGATGGGGTATTTTGCAATAGGAGGCATTTTATATGCAATGGGCTGGCGGATGACCTCTTTCTTTAATTCCGGGATGATCCTGCTGCTGTATTTCATTATACCTTTAGCCATGCTGTTTATGTTAGGCGGCATGGGATACGCGGTAGTGCAATATTTCATGGGACTCCGGCCCGATATGCCGGTGTGGGCGGTGGTAGTATGTACTTTTTTCTGCCTGGTGTTATCTGCCGGGATGCTGGGGTATTTCCGGATGCTTACGGACAGACGGGCACGCACCCGTTAAATTTTTGTGGGGGCTGCCCCGAACTGCTTCTTGAAAGCAAATGAAAAATGAGAGAGGTCCTCGAAGCCAAGGTCCAGGTAAATATCGGAAGGCGTTTTACCTTTTTCTTTAATAAGATAATATGCTTCCTGTAATCTCCGCTGCTGCAGCCAGCGGCTGGGGGTTAAGTGAAACAGCTTTTCGAAATCGCGCTTGAAAGTAGCCAGGCTCCTGCCGGTCAGGTAGGCAAACCGGTTAAGGTCCACGTTAAAATGAAAATTCTTATTCATAAAAGCTTCGAGATCTATTTTCCCCGGCTCACTGAAATCGAATAATATATCTTTCATGCCGGGATTTACTTTTAACAACAGCAGCACTGCTTCTCTTAATTTCAATGTAACCAGCGCGGAATCATCTTCCCCGTTCAGTTGCATGTAGGGCGGTAGTGAATCAAAATAGTTTTTATACAAAGGATGGGGCTCCAGGGCAATGACAGCGTTGCCATTCACTTGCTTTTCCGCTTTATACCCGGCTTCCATACTAAACTCCCGCAGGAAGGGCTGATCGAAGTGAACGGAAAACGATTTAAACTCGCCGCCTTCGGGCGGTAGCTTGTTGAACTTCATCAGCCGGTTCCGCCTGCCGAGTCTGACATCTCCGGGTTTAAAAATATATGCTTTGTTGCCATCATTCATGATCATTGTTCCCGACACCTGGTAGCTGAATACATAGTCCGGTATAAACTGTTCTCCCTCCCGGGTACTGGTGGTGTAGCAGGAATACGCGATAGGGGATGGCTGTTTATTGAGTGAAGGCATTATTCAATTGTATTAATCCGTTTGTGTAAAACTCACTGCATCTGTGGAGACGCTTACCGGCAGCCACTTTTCCATTTCCTCATTTCTTTCCGCATTGGCTTCCTTAATCCGGTATATGGCATCGCTTCCAAGTACCAGGTGTACCGGGGGCGCAGGATGCTTAACCAGGTTAATGATTGCTTCCGCAGCTTTGTCAGGCGCGCCTGGGGGATTAAAGTTACTATTTTTAAACAGTGTTATCCGGGTGCCCACTGTCTTTTCATAGCCCGCTATCTCCTGCGTGCAGGGCAAAGAGGCCGTCATGCCGGTGCGGAAGCCGCCCGGTTCAATACTTGTCACCAGTATGCCCAGCGGCCTTACTTCTTTAGCCAGGGCCTCGCTGAAACCGCTTAATCCAAACTTCGCGGCCTGATATATGGTGAGGCCGGGGCTACCCACCCTGCCGCCTACGGAGCTGATTTGCAGTATCCTGCCGGAGCGTTGCCTGCGCATATATGGCAACACTGCACGGGTGATGGCGATAGGTGCATACAGGTTCGTTTCCAGCTGGCTGAGTACCTGCTCATCGCTGTAAGCCTCGGCGGCGCCTAAGATGCCGGCGCCTGCGTTATTGACCAGCACATCTATCCGGCCAAAATGTTGAATGGTATTTTCAATGGCGGCGATGATCTGTGCGTTGTTGGTAACGTCCAGCTGCAGCGGATATATATTGTCCGGATACTTCGTTGCAAGATCTTTTAACAGGCCGGGATGCCGGGCGGTGGCCGCTACCTTGTCGCCATCCGCCAGTACAGCTGCTGTAAGGCTCCTTCCCAATCCGCGGGAGCTGCCAGTAATAAACCAAACGCGGGACATAATTTTAGTTTTATCAAAGGTCGGATTAACCGGGTAAGACCGGTTTGCTGAAACGTGCAAACTGCTTTGTTAAAAAGTTCAGATTAATAAATACAGGCGTCTCCTGTTGATGGCCGGGATCACATCTCCCTAGAAAAATTTCCCTCCTCCTTCACCCTTTTTCACTTTTCAGTTGCCTATGATGATAGTGGTGATTTAAATGAGGCAGCCGGCCGTTGGTTATCTGCAAAAAACAGCAACAGCATAATGCGGGACAACAGATGATGGAAATAAATCCGGATTTTATTATACTTTGTGCGGATAACAATGAAGTTACAAAGTGGTTTATGTACCAACCAAAATCAGGTGAAGTAGTTTCTTTCGAAGAACAGTTCAAACTTCACTACACCTTCCTGTGCACTGCCGCGTACTATGTGGTGGAAGACGAGGATGCGGCCAGGGATATCGTGCAGGATTTTTTCCTTTATTGCTGGAGTAAGCGGCATGTCATCCGTATTACCCACGATTTTAAGAGTTATGCCGTTCGCGCCATCCGCAACGCTTCACTGAACTATTTAAAGAAATCAGGGAAAACCTCGCTGGAGGAAATAGCCGTCATTGAAAACATGACGCAGCATTTTCCGCTGGAAGATAATGAAGCGGAAGCCGACCGCAATGCAGCGCTGTGGGCGGCTGTGGCCAGGCTGCCGGAGCAGCGCCGCCGGATATTCCTGCTAAGCAACCGGGATGGACTGAAATATAAGGATATCGCAGAAACGCTCGGTATCTCCATTAATACGGTGAAAACGCAGATAAAACTGGCACTGCAGTTTTTACGGAAAGAATGCCGGTGGATGAATATTTTCATCGCTTTCCTTTTTTTCTTAAAAAATAACTGACCCGCATTCACCCTTTTTTCATAATTGTTTGCCCTTATTACCGAAGTTATGAATGAAAAAGATAAAGAAATAGACTGGGATAAGCTGCTGGACCTGATGGATGGGAACAGAACGGGGGACACCCTGACGGAGGAAGAGCTGGCAATGCTGGCTGCAGCCAAAGAGATGCAGTCGAGGCTGGGTGCAGAAAAATTCCCGGAAGAAGAGGGATGGCAAAGTTTTGTACAGGCCAGGGACCGCAGGCAGGCCCGCCGTTTCACACTGGTGAAGCTGGCCGCTGCAGCCATACTGGTACTGGCCATCGGGGCAGCATTATGGACTTTCCTGCCCAGGCAGCGCACACCGCAGCTGGCCAACGAAATGCCCGTGGGCAAAGTGCGTCTGAAGTTATCCGACGGTCATGAAATAACGCTTGGCGGCGACACACAGGTTATTCAAAACAACGGCATCGCCGCTATTAAAGCAGGTCAGTCGTCCCTGGTATACGACGCCGGCGCCAATCGTGCAGTAGTAACGGCGATGGATACACTGGAAGTGCCCCGCGGCTTACAATTCACCCTCCGGCTGGCCGACAGCACCAGGGTATGGCTCAACGCCGGTTCCCGGCTGATCTATCCTGCTGCCTTTAACGGCCCGTCACGGGAAGTATATGTGCAGGGAGAAGCCTACTTCGATGTGGCCGCCGATATAGAACGCCCGTTCCTGGTGCATACAGGCAAAGTGACCATGAAAGTACTGGGTACTGCCTTTAACGTAAACACCTACGGACCGGATATACAAACCACTTTAAGCAGTGGAAAGCTGCTGGTCACCGCCGGTCAGGAGCGTACTGTACTGGCGCCCGATGAGCAGGCCGTTTATAATGATAAAAACGGTTCGCTGCAAAAAAGGACCGTGGAAGCCAGGGTGTTTACCGCCTGGATGGAAGGCGATCTCTTTTTTGAAGACGCCACGCTGCTGGATATTACCAGCTACCTGGCCCGGAATTATGATTACGTTTTTGTTTTTGAAGATCCAACGCTCGGGAAAATAAGTTTTACTTTAGATATGCGCCGCCCGGCGGTTTTACAGGATGTACTGAACCAGATCAGCCATAGCATGGGTAATTTAAGGTTCCGGGTGGAAGGCAAAACAGTGCACATCATGAAACGTCAATAGTTAAAAATATCAACCGGAGTCAATCAGATTGCCAGTAGCCACCGGTTACTGCTTAAACCATAATACCAAACCAGAATGAGAAATTTATTGGGCTTGTCCTTCGCCTGGAAGGAAGCGCGGCGCTATGTCATGCGGTTACCTTACCAGTTGTTGCTTTTGCTGCTCCTTACCGGCAATGGAGCGTTGGCGCAGGATAGTATACAACAGGAAATATTATCGAGAAAGATTTCTTACGAGGCCAATAAATCATCTTTAAGCAAAGTGCTGAAGGATCTGCGTACAAAGATGCATATACGCTTTACCTATAACAGTGAGCTAATCCGGCGCCAGCCACCGGTTACCGTGAAAGTAAATGCGGTGTCCCTGGAATCGTTACTCAAAAAACTGCTGCTTAATACCGGCCTGCAATTTATGGTGGAAATGGGCGGGATCATTATCTACGAACAGGAGGTGCCTGTAGAAAAGGCAACCAGCCAGTCGGTGATTCTCAGGGGAAGGGTAACCGACCCCCAGGGTTCCCCGCTGGCCGGGGTGAGCATCAAAGGGCTTACCTCAAAAGAAATGACCGTAACACAGCCCGACGGGATGTTTATGCTGGTAGCCCGGGAACAGGAACAGGTAAGCCTTTCCCTGGTAGGAATGAAAACGCTGCTGTACAAAGTGAAGGTGTCAGACGACCCGCTGATCCCTTTTAAAATGGATACCATTGCCCGGGAAATCCAGGAAGTTGTGGTGAACGGGTATCAGAAAATAGATCCCCGTTTAGCCACGGGCTCCGTATTAAAACTCAATGCAGCCGATATCTTACAGCCCGGTCAGCCATCTGTAGACCGGATGTTGCAGGGCAAAGTGCCGGGGCTGATGATAATCAACACCTCCGGTGGCGTGAACGCAAAGCCTACTATGCGTATCCGCGGTACCTCCACCTTAATTGGCAACGCTGCCCCGCTTTGGGTGATTGACGGCATGATACGCCCCGACCCCGTTAATATCTCCTCCGCACTGTTGAATAATGTACTCAGCGGTCCTTCCCAATCCAATTATGAGCTGATGGGAAACGCCATCAGTGGTTTGAACCCCTATGATATTGAAAGCATCACGTTTTTAAGAGATGCCGCCGCTACTTCTATTTATGGTACCCGAGCGGCTAACGGCGTAATCGTGGTAACCACTAAAAGAGGAAAGGCGGGTCCCGTGGAAGTAACCTACAATTCAAATATATCTTTCCAGGCGCGTCCTTCCTACAACCAGCTGAACCTGATGAATTCCAAGGAACGGGTGGCTTTCTCAAAATCATTGATAGAAGATGGCGTGGTCTTTAACGGAAGTGAAAGTGGTTTCGAAGAACGTTTTTCGTATGAAGGATTATTAAGACAACTGTATGCCAGGCAAATTACGGAAGCAGAATTCAGGGCAGGAGTAGGCACTATTGAAACCCGGAATACGGATTGGTTTAAGGTGTTGTTCAGGAACCAGATGAGCATGCAGCATGCCCTCAGCATGAGTGGTGGCGCCGGCAAAACCACCTATTACGCTTCCCTGAGCTATGGCGGCTTTAACGGCGCAGCGAAAGAGGATGGCAAGAAAACATATTCGGCGAATGTAAGTGTGCGCACGCAGATTGGTAAACGGTTGAACCTGGACCTGTCGATGCAAAGCAATTATATAAAATCCACCGGGTATTACCAGTCGGTAAACCCGTTGACCTATGCGTTGCAAACGAGCCGTATTTACAGTCCGGACGATTTTTACCCGGTGCGCGCGCCGGGTAACCTGAAGCTGAATGAGCCCGTGCAGTTAGTATGGCCGCCATATGTGTATAACATACAAAATGAAATCAGCCACTCGGAAAACAACAGCAGCACACATTCTTCCAGCTTGAATTTATCGTTGGATTATAAGATTACGAAAGGATTGTTTTTTCGCCACTCTTCCAATGTTATTGTGAGCGGAGCCGATGGGTTAACCGCAGCCGATGAGCAAACATATGCTATTGCGGTTGAACGCGGATGGAGCCCGGAAGTGTTGCCTACGCAGGAGATGATGCTGACGGCGCTACCTACAGGCGGTATGGCCTATATGATGAACCAGAAGAGCATGTCGCTCGGAATGAGGAACAGTATAGATTACAATACAGGTGTGCGGAAGGATCGCGACCAGTTTAATTTTACGTTGGGTAACGAGGTGAGAAGTGAAACTGCCAATGGCCTTACATCCAGGGAACCTGGATACTTTCCGGACAGGGGAAAGTCATTCTTTCCGACTGTAATGGGCAGGAAATTATATAGTTCAGAAACGATCAACGAAGCCATCGACAATTCCGTTTCTTATTACAGTACGGCCGCTTACAGCATGATGAACCGCTATGTATTGAGCGGTACCATCCGGACGGATGGCTCCAACAGGTTTGGCCAGTATTCCAACTCCAGGTTCTTACCTAATTACAGTATTGCGGCCCGCTGGAATGCTTCTTCAGAAAACTGGTTTCCTGTAAGCTCCCTGATCAGCGACTGGCAGGTGAGAGGTTCGTATGGCACGCAGGGAAATGTGGTGAGCGCAGTGGGTCCTAACCTGGTAGCCACCTATTCGCCTGTAGTGGGAGAAACAAGTCCCATTACCGGTAAACCTTACCTGCATATAAAAACCATGCCTTACCCCGAGTTACGCTGGGAAAAAACCCACCAGTGGAATCTGGGCACCCAGGTAGCCATGTTCAATAGCCGCCTCCGGGTGAATGTGGATTATTACTCGAAGAAAACAACAGATGTGCTGGATATGATAAAGATTCCTTTCGAATACGGTATGGATGTGATGTACAGGAACGGAAGCGAGTTATATAACCAGGGATGGGAAGCGATGATCAATGTAGATGCCATCAGGTCGCGGAACACATCGCTCTCCTTTACGTTGACTACCAGCAGGAACAGCAACCGGGTATCTGATGAAGTTATTCCCAATGATTACAATTCCTTTTTTAATGGCAGCGGACACTTACGCGGAAAACCCGTGAGTGGTTTCTACTCTTATATTTATAATGGTCTGAATCATAACAGCGGTTTGCCGATGTTCAGGAATTTAGATCTCAAGGAAAAAACCACCAACCCGGATGATTTCCTGGTATATTCCGGGCAACTTCAACCTTCTTTTACCGGGAGTATTCAGCCGGTGTTCCGGTACAAATCCTTTTCAGCGGTGATGTTATTTTACGTGAGTATTGGCAGCAGCAAACGGCTCAATGACCCCTTTCAGAAGACTAACACCCTGAACGGGGTACCTGCGCCATTCACCAATCTCAGCAAAAATTATTTTGATCGCTGGCGCAAACCAGGGGATGAATTACATACGGATATTCCTGTAATGACAGACCACCTGGGCAATAACGACAGGCTCATTATACCGTACAAAGTGCTCAGTAACCGTACTTATGTAAACGCCGGAGAAATATCTGAAAATCCGTTCCAGGCTTATAATATGTCCGATTTAAGAACCGTCAGTAACAACTATGTACGATGCAGCAACCTGAATCTTACCTACACCATCCCTGCTGTTAAGCTGAAGGGAAGCGGGATTAAGAATTTAAGCGTTGGCGCCGCCGTAAATAATGTTTTTACGGTTGCCAACAGGAAACTAAAAGGACAGGATCCTGAAATTGACGGAATCGGCACCAGTGCATTGCCGCTTACCCGGCAATATGCTTTCAGCCTGAATGCTACTTTTTAATGTAACTAATTTCAATAATACAGCATGAAGAAATCGTTGCTTGTAATCATAGGCGCCTTGTGTTTAGTGTCCTGTAAGAAGTTCCTGCAGGAATATTCTCCAACAGATGTAATACCTAAATCTACTCATGATTTCGGGGAAATATTATATTATGATGGATATCCTACCGCTTCCACATTGCTGCAGCCCTGGATGGTGTTCCTGGATGACGATACCCAGTGCTATACAGGACCGCTCATGGCCCACTCAAATGCGCCACTCCTGCCGGCTCCTATCTTTCAGTGGCAACCAGACATGGAGCCCGCCACTGCCGCTACCGGTAATGCCATCAATTTCAATACCTGGAGCACCTATTACAAGTTGCTGCTGGGTGTAAATGTGGCGCTTCAGTATATGGATAATTCAACCGGCTTGCAGGCCGACAAAGACCAGTTTAAAGGAGAAGCCTATACACTACGGGCATTTTATCACTTTATGCTGGTGAATATCTATGCAAAACCATATAATGATTCTCTCACAACGCCCGATAAAAGCCCGGGTGTGCCCATCAGGAAAACCGCCGACCTGTCGGATGCTTTTCTCCACAGGAACACCGTGAAAGAGGTGTACAGCCAGATCGTGAGTGACCTTGATAGCGGTATTTATTTGCTGGATAAATACAAAGCTAACCGAGAATACTACCGGGTTTCCCATGTGGCAGCGCATCTGCTGGCCAGCAGGGTTTTCCTTTATATGGAAGACTGGGACAAAGCGATCAGTCATGCCGACGAAGTGCTGCGTTATCACCCGCAGTTAATGGACCTGAACACCTGGGGAGGGATGCCCGATGTAGATCATAAAATGCTGATAGGACCGACTAATGTTGAAAGTATCTGGAACTATGGACAGGGGGAAGAACAGCTGCCATACGCTTATTCAGAGGCATATGATATTTCTTACGACCTGGTGAACTGTTTTGAAGAGAATGACCTGCGCAAGCAAACGGGATTTTATACAAACCCGGAATTTATGAAAGAATTCCTGACGCCCGATTTTTCGCAGATGAAGAATGTCCCGACCGCTTTGGTGCCTACCGCCGAATTATCTAATTCGTGGAGAAGTTCGGAAGCTTACCTGAACCGTGCAGAAGCCTACATCCAGAAATACAGGAAAACAGGCGATGGTAACGCCGCCGCACAGGCACTGGTAAGCCTGAATACCCTGCGCGCCAATAGAATTGACCGGGCCTCTTTCACCCCCTGGATCGTAAAACCGGGAGATGTATTGCTGCAAATGTGCAGAACAGAACGCCGCCGGGAACTATACCGCGAAGAAGCGCATCGCTGGTTTGACCTGAGACGCTACGGCATGCCATCGATCAAACACATCTTTACACCCAACCAGGTAACGGTGCAGGTGTTCCGGTTGCCGGCGCGCGACCCGCAGTATGTAATGCCGATACCTACCGATGTATTATCACGGAACCCGGCACTGACACAAAATCCTTTATTCGCAGGTAAGCGTTTACCCGAATAATTTCTTTCAACTGTAAATAATCATTTATGAGATTATATTTCCTGATAATGTTGCTGTTAGTAGGAATAGCCTGTAATAAAGAGGCCGCATTAACACCGGATCCTGTCCAGCCCTTATATACGCTTCCACAGGGTAATCATGATTACGATGATACGATAGTAGCCTGGTATAAAAAATACAACACTTTTGTCCTGTATAAATTTACACAGCTGGATTATGCTTATAACTACTCCGATAAGAAAACAGATAGTGCCTTTAATGCCAATCCCGCTTATATAGCAGCAATGTTACAGTATATAAGAGAGGAATTACTGGACGTATACCCGGAGGCTTTTTTAAAGACGACAATCCCTTACAAAATTTTACTCGCCTCCTATATCGGCGCAGGGAATACCCGTTCAGCAACCGGGTTTTCCGCCACCAGCAGTATGCTGGCTATCGGCTGGGCCGATAGTACGCTGTCGAAAAAAACGCCGGCAGAGCGCAAGCAGATGCGTGGCTGGCTGCATAGGAGCTATATGGAACGCGTCGTTCGGACAGACGGCACTATTGTTCCTGACGCATTCAAAGCCCTGGCGCCGCCTTCCTACGGACAGGTATTGCCTGCCAAACTGCTGGAAGAAGGCATCGTGGAGCCATACAACAACCAGCTGAATGTGGCCACTGATTTCCTGGCATTTATTCAATTGATTACCAGTCATACCAAAGATGAACTGGAAGCGGGAGTGCTGCGCAGCCAGGTGGATGTAAAGGGATTGATAAGAAAGAAATACGATGTTGTTGTCAGCACATTTCTCAACAGGTACCAGGTAGATCTCCAGGCGATCGGCAACAGGCCATAACCTGTACGGAGCCATTAATATTCTTCGCATTAATATTTTTTGTATGAAAACATTGAAAGGAGCGCAACTTCTGCTATCAGGCGTGTTGGCCATTGCCGGGTTTACGGTTAAAGCCCAAACGCCCGCTGCTAACGCTATGCAGCCGTCGTACCACAGCGCCGTTATCACTGCTGCTATCAATAAGGTCACGAAAAAACATTACCATCCAAGGCCGATTGACGACGCCTATTCCGAGGCAGTATGGAACCGGTTCTTGCACACCCTGGACCCTAACAGTAACCTGTTTCTCCAGGAAGATGTGGCTGCCCTGGCGGTGTATAAAACGCAGGTCGACGATCAGCTGAACACGGGCGCTACCACTTTTTTTGATGCCGCTTACGCGATATATGAAAAACGCGCTAATGAAGCCAGCCAGCTTTGCCAACAGATCCTGGCTACTCCTTTCGATCTGAAAAAGAAAGAAACCGTAATGGCCTTTAGGAAGGATCTTCCCTTCTGCACCAGTAAACAAACGCGCGAAGAACTGTGGCGCAAGCTCCTGAAATATTACACCCTGCGGCATTATATGGAAATGAGCGCCGCCAAAGGCGACACTGCCAAACACCTCGCAGCTGTGGACCCGGCACTGGAAGCTAAAGCCCGGGAAAAAGTACGCAAATGGTACAGCGATTATTTCCGTCAGACGACCGGGCAACGCGGAGCGGAAGACAAATTTGCGCAGTATGTAAGTGCCGCTATGTTTGAAATTGATCCGCATACAACCTATGCGGCGCCACAGGACCGGTTCATGAATGAACAGCTGAATAAACGTTACTTCGGACTGGGCATAGAGCTGGGCGTAAAAGAATCCGATTACTATATCAAAAGATTACTGCCGGGTGGTACCGCTTACCGCAGCGGGCAGGTAAAAGAGAACGACAATATCATTGCCGTTGCCGACAGCAAAGGAGAGATGCTGCCGGTAAACGGGCTTCCCGCCAACGAAGTAGCCGGCTTGATCCGCGGTGAAAAAGGAACCTCCGTTACCATGCGCTTGCAACAGCCAGGTGAAAAAGAAAGAACGGTGACCGTAAAAAGAGATGAAGTAATTGACCTGGAAAACAGGGCGAAAAGCGCCGTGATTGAAAAGAATGGAAAACGTTTTGGATATATCTTCCTGCCCCTCTTTTACATGGATCCTTCCGGTACCAAAATAAACGGCTCTGCCAACGATGTAGCCCGGGAAGTAGAAAAGCTCAAGGAACAGGAAGTAGATGGCATCGTAGTGGATCTGCGCGGCAACGGCGGCGGCTCTCTTGATGAAGTAGTCACCATGGGCTATTGCTTTGTACCCTCCGGACCTATTACCTGGCTCCGCGGAAAAGACAGTATCCGGATGTATTCCTCTCCGATGGTGGAACCACTGTATGATGGGCCGCTTACTGTATTGGTGGATGAAGGCAGCGCTTCTGCGTCTGAAATATTCGCCGCCGCTATGCAGGATCGTGGCAGGGGGCTTATTGTAGGCACTTCCTCTTCTTTTGGAAAAGGCACTGCACAGGTGAATATCAACATCGGTAAAATGGGTGATGCTGCGAAAGGTATTGCCGATGTAAACTATGGCACCATGCGGGTTACTACGGAGAAATTCTACCGCATTAACGGATCATCCACACAGTTGCAGGGCGTGATCCCCGATATTGTACTGCAGGATAGAATGAGTTTACAATCCGTTATGGAAAAGGACTTCTCGTCTGCCCTCGTATGCGATACCGTTGGACTGCCACCTTATCAGCGGCTTACCTTTGGTTTCGATTATCAGAAAGTAGTGCAGCAGGCCCGCTTGCGGGTTCAGCAGCACCCTTCCTTTGCCGCTATCACTGCCAACATCCGCCAGTTAAAAGCATTGCAGGAGCAACCCACACCACTTGAACTGTCGTCGTTCGGCGCAGTTTATAAGCAAACATCCGGCTGTGAGAAGAATATACAACAAGCCAAAGAACTGAAAGGGAAGGAAGTGCTGACCGTACTGCCATCGATGCTGCGGAACATCAATCCGGCCATGCAAAAGAATGATGCCGTTAATACTGCCTCTTACAAAGAATGGCTGGAGAAACTGGGGAAAGATATATACCTCGCGGAAACAGTATCGGTGCTGGAAGATATGCTGACTAACCCGGCCTCGCCGAAAAAATGATAATTAATTAACAACAGGCTTCACCCGTTTTGCGGTAATGATTGCCTAATACTTAAACGCACTTAATCATGATGAGAAAACTGTTTGCATTCACTTTTTGCATGGGAAGCTTTGCTGCGTATGCGCAGGAGAATGTGGCCATCATTACGGCCAAACTGGATAAATCCCCGAATGATACCTTAGTGAACCTGTACGAGCCCTATTCCGGTGATACCGCCACCGCCGTCATTAAGAATCACCAGTTCAGGCTAACGATGCCGATAGCCAAAGGAGGAAGCGTATATATTATGCAGATAGGCAGTAATCCGGAACTGGGAGGCGCATTGGTGTACCTGGAGAAAGGGAAAATGAACATCAAAGGAAAAGGCGGATATTTTAACGACGCCACTTTTTCCGGCGATTCCTGGGTAAAGGAATGGCAGGAAGTAATGGAAATGACTTCCCCGGAGAAAGGCGATGGTAAGCTGTTTGCGGAGCTGGAACAGAAACACCGCAAAGCGATTGAAATAGGAGATGAAGATGCTGCGGACGCATACAATAAACAGGGCGCCGAAGTGGAACAGCGACAGAAGGATGCACTCCGGAAGTGGGTACTGGCCCATCCGAATTCGGGCGTTACCGGTTATATTATCACGGTATATTTTAGTAAGAATACGAAAGAAATGGAGGCGCTTTATGATGGTCTTGGTGAACATGCAAAAGCTTCCAGGATACTGCAACGCTGGAAAAATCCAGGTAAAGTAGATCCATCTCCCCTCTCTTTAAAGATGAATGAAGAAGGAGAAGTACCCGGTAAACCTGGCCAGGTGAAGATCGGCGACGCTGCGCCAGCTTTCAGTATCCCCGATGTAAACGGCAAAGTGGTGTCGCTGGGAGATTTTAAAGGTAAGTATGTACTGGTGGATTTCTGGGCCAGCTGGTGCGGTCCCTGCAAACCACAGATCCCTTACCTGAAAGCGGCGAATGACAAATTCAAAGATAAGAACTTCGTGATGGTGGGCATCTCACTGGATTCCAAAAAAGAAGCCTGGGTAAAAGCCATGGAAAAACATGAACTGAACTGGCTCAATCTCTCCAGTCTCAAAGGTTGGGGCGACACCGCCGCAGCGGCTTATGGCGCCGGCTATATTCCTTCCAACGTATTGATCGGACCAGATGGAAAAATTATTGCCAGGGATCTCTATGGCGAGGCATTGGATAAAAAATTAATGGAAACAATCAAATAGGTTGTTTGCGGTAATACCTCAGCATAACTTCCGCCAGGGCAACGGCACACTACCGCTGTGCTGTTGCCCTTTTTTGTTTACATAAAAAAGATATCAACTTTATGCGTCCTGTCATTAAAATAATCATCTTCCTGCTGCTGCCTTTATACAGCCTGGCAGAAGAAGGGTTTGTAATCAAAGGAAAAGTAACGGGCATCATCAGCGGATACGTGGCCATTCTTGAACATGTGGATGAAGCCGGGAAGCCGGCAGTGCTGCCACCAAGAGTACGTATCATCAACGGAGAGTTTACTTTTTCCGGTAAGCTGGATCATCCCGAATTGATACAGCTTAAAGTGAGCACAAAAACAGTGCAGCTATTCCTGGAAAACACTACCTATACAGTTGAATCCAGCCTGGACTCACTGACCGGCAGTTCTTTTAAAGGCGGCCGGATGAACGACCAGTTTTATGCGTATCAGCAGTATAGTAAGCCGCAAATGGAATATGTGAAAGATAACCCGGAACTGGAACTCTCCGCCTGGCTTGCTCTGAGAAACGCATCCACAGCTGATAAAGCGGAGCAAGGGTATGCGCTCCTGGCTCCCGCCGGCAGAAGTACCTGGCATGGAAAAGCATTGCTGGCAAAGATTGAATCATTTAAACGCACCGGCGCCGGCGCAGCATTGCCGGAATTAAAACTGACAGATCCTGATGGTCATGCGTTTTCCATCAAAGACATGGCAGGAAAAGTAGTGGTACTCGATTTCTGGGCATCCTGGTGCGCTCCCTGCCGCGCTTACATTCCACAAATGCGTAATCATTATAACAAGTTTAAAGAGAAGGGGGTCGTATTTGTCGCGGTGTCTGTTGATGACGACAAAGCCAAATGGCTGACCGCTGTGAACGAAACTAAAATGGAGTGGCTGCAGGGCCTTACGGAAGGCGGCTTTAAAGCAGGCATAGGTGTGCAACAGCATTTTAATATCACCTCCATACCGCATGTGGTGATAGTGGGAAAAGACGGAAAGATTGCCCAATCACTGGACTTTTATAAAAAAGACCAGCTGGAAAAAGAATTGGATAAACTGGTGCAATAACAAGAATATGATCATCAAAAAATTACCACTGTTGCTGGCAATTGCTGCCGCGATATTTTTCTCCGGGTGTACGGCATTTAAAACGCCTGAACCACGGCTTCCAAAAAAACTGGCTGTCAGGGTTTTCAATATCACGCCACAGCAGGCGGCATTGAAAATAGAAGGGATCTACTATAACCCTAACAGTTTCGGATTCACGTTTAAAGGCGGCGACCTGGACCTGATGCTGGATACGTTCCTGTTGGGGCATGTGCACATCGATACCCTGATAAATGTGCCGGCAAATGCGTTGTTCACTATCCCCGTGACAGTGAAACCGGATTTTAATAAACTGGGTCAAACGGGCATTAACCTGGAGGACTCTGTGCATATTTCCTTCAAGGGTACCATGAAAGGCGGTGTGGGCTGGTTCTCCAAAACGATCAACATCGCGTATGATGGCCGGCATTACCTGGACCTGATCATGAACTGATACTATGTAAGGCGTTTCAGTAGCGGAAGTTGAGAAGGTGATTGCCCGTACGCATCAGGATAACCTGCCTTCGCAGCAATTATTGATAAAAGCCGGCTTTGAAAAGCCGGAAATGGAAGAAGAGATTGTTATCTACAGAAAGAAATACATGATGCCTGATTAAAGGCAGCATTTGGAATTGGGAGAAGCCGTTGCATTATTAATGTGACGGCTTTTGTCATTTATTCATAATTTCACGGCAGGTTGCATTTACGATATCTAATGTATATTTTAACGCTATGCTAAAAGCTTCGGACACAATGACTGACCTTTCCTTTAATCGCAGAACAGCCTTAAAAGCGTTCACCTTATCAGCCGGCGCTGCATTGCTAAAATTACCGGCATCAGCAAAGGCGCCTGTTGAAAAGCCTTCGCCTGCTTTTAAGTATTCACTGAACATGAGTACCATCCGGGGGCAGAAATTAGGATTTATCAAAGAGCTGGAAACGGCGTCCAAAGCAGGGTTTAGCTCGGTGGAGATATGGATAGATACTTTTCAGGGGTATCTGCAGCAAGGGGGCTCGGTAACGGAAGCCAGAAGGATCATTCATGATTTAGGCATTGAAGTAGAGAATGCGATTGGATTTGCCAAATGGATTGTGGATGATGAAGCCACCCGCAAAGCTGGGCTGGAACAGCTGCAGCGGGAAATGGAGCAGCTGGCGCAAATTGGCTGTAAGCGGATAGCGGCGCCGCCAATGGGCGCTAACAGCAGCAATGCACCGTTAATTGACCTGAACGTGGTAACGGAAAGATATCTTACTATCCTTGAAATGGGAAAGAACACTGGTGTAATGCCCATCCTCGAAATGTGGGGCGGATCTCCGAATCTGAAAAAAATAAGCCAGGTGCTGTATGTGATCACAGAAAGCGGCCATAAAGATGCCCGTGTGCTGATGGATACCTTCCATATTTTCAAAGGTGGCTCAAACCCCGACAGCATGGCGTTTGTGGGTAAGGATGCCGTGGATATTTTCCATATAAACGACTACCCGGCGGGGATCACGCCGGATAAAATTTCTGAGCCGGATCGTATTTACCCGGGAGATGGCATTGCACCGCTGAAGCAGATGCTGCAACATATTAAGCACCCCGGGAAACCGGTGATTATTTCACTGGAGGTTTTTAACAACAATTATTATCAGCAGGATGCTTTGCTGGTAGCGAAAACCGGCCTGGCGAAAATGAAAGCGGCGACGGCGGGGATATAAGGAAATCTTAACTGGATTCCCGCACAATCAGTTCCGTTTTCAACACCCTGATAATACTCTTCCATTCCGATACATCGCGGCTGATCTGGTCTATGAGCAGCTGTGCGGCAGTGCCGCCAATTTCCTTTACCGGCTGCGATACCGTGGTTAAAGAAGGATGAATAAGCCCCGATGCAAAGTCGTTACTGAATCCCACCACCGCAATATCTTCCGGTACCCGCAAACCTCTTTTCTTCACCACCTGTATAATCTCAATGGCAGTAGGATCGCTGATCGCAAAAATCGCGTCCGGCGGATGAGGAAGGTTTAAAAGATGATTCACATAAATATGCACCTTATCGAGGTTCAGGTCATACGGAATTACCAGGTCTTCATCCAGTTCAATATTGTTTTTTCTTAAAGCAGCCTTATAGCCGTTCAGTCTTTTTTCACTTATTTTGAGAGAAGGCGGGCCGGATAAATGTGCGATCCTTCTCTTGCCTCTTTCAATCAAATGATTCACCGCACGGAATGCGCCGTCATAATCATCAACAATTACTTTGGGCACATCCATTTCATCACATACCCGGTTGAAAAATACGATGGGAATCCCCTTACGCTGGAATATCTTTAAATGATCAAAGTTCTTTGTTTCTTTAGTGATCGATACCAATACACCATCTACCTGGTTGGCCAGCATCACTTTGGTGTTGGCTACTTCCGTTTCATACGTTTCGTTGGATTGACAAATGACGGTATTATAGCCGGCTTTGCTGGCCACTTCCTGCGCGCCGATGGTAATATTCGGGAAGTAAGAACTGGTAAATTCCGGAACGATGATGCCGATAGTATTTGTTTTCCGGGTAACCAGGCTGATCGCCAGCATGTTACGCTGGTAGTCGAGTTTTTCCGCCAGGTCCAGCACGGCCTGCCTTGTTACTGCGTTCACGCTGGGGTGCCCTGTTAAAGCCCGCGATACGGTTGATTTAGAAAGATTAAGCTCCTTCGCAATGTCAACAATGGTGATCTGGTGTCGCTTCATCAGGTTTTTTTCTTGTAAAGAAACATAATTATATCAAAAATGGGAACATTCCCAATTTATGGGAATGTTCCCAATGGCAAAATCATCATTTTTTTTACCATCGGGTAACAGTTAGTTATAATCTTTGGACACATAAATTCTCACGATATGAAAGAACTGTTGCGCTCAACCTCTTTTGCACCAACCGTGCCTGTACCTGTCGCCTTATGCCAATCATCCGCATTACACCTGTTACACGATTACATGGAGTAAATTCCTGCGCCCGGCGATTGAACCGGCACTCGATAAAATAAAAATGAATTAAACAGATTAAAATCTAAAACACGTTTGGGGGTATGCATAAAAATGGGTTCTTATCAGCAGGGTATTTATTGCTCCTGCTATTTATCATCTTCCCTGCTACGGATGTAGCAGCACAGCAGCCTGCCACGGGGCCTGCCGATAAAATATCAGTTACCGGAAAAGTTACAGAAGCCGCAGGCACCGGCCTGGTAGGGGTAACGGTCCGCGTGAAAAATGACAAAACCTCCGCCATCACTAATGAAGATGGGATCTATCACATCTCCGCCAGTAATGCACCCGGTACCACACTCGTATTCAGCTATGTAGGATTTCTGAGCAGGGAAGTAAAACTAACCAGCGGAAGAAGTGTATATAACATCGTGCTGGAACCTTCCATAAAGGGTTTGAACGATGTGGTAGTAATCGGTTATGGAACTGTAAAAAGAAAGGATGTCACCGGATCAGTAGGAGAATTTAAAATAGCCGACCTGGCAAAAGCACCGGTACCTTCCTTCGAAGAAGCCCTGGGAGGCCGGGTGGCAGGGGTACAGGTGTCTGCCAGCGATGGTCAGCCCGGATCCTCTTTGAACATCGTTATCCGCGGCAACAACTCCGTAACACAGGAAAACTCCCCGCTGTACGTGGTAGACGGATTCCCGATGGAAAATCCGTCCAACAACATTTTCAATCCTGAAGAAATAGCCTCCATCGAAGTACTGAAGGATGCCTCCGCGACGGCTATCTACGGCGCCAGGGGCGCCAATGGCGTTATCCTCATCACCACCAAAAAAGGTAAAGCCGGCGCACCAACCGTTACCTATCAAACCTGGATGGGCTTACAGGAAAATATCAAGAAACAGGAGATGATGAGCCCCTACGAATTTGTGAAATACCAACTGGAACAAAATTCAGCTTTTTACACGCCCATCTACCTCGGCGAAGATAAAACACTCGACGACTATAAGAACGTAAAGGGAATCGACTGGCAGGATCAAATCTTCAGAAAAGCATTTATGCAAAATCACAGCCTCTCCCTGAGAGGTGGTAACGATAAAACAACCTACTCCCTTTCCGGCTCACTGCTGGACCAGAACGGTATCATCATCAACAGCGGCTTTAAACGGTACCAGGGAAGGGCAGTGGTAGATCAGCGGCTGAATGATAAAGTGAAAGCCGGCATCAACGTTAACTATACAGCTACCAAAACATATGGCGCTGTAGCTTCGCCAACACCCAACGGTCCAACCTCCAGCCTGATGTACAGCGTTTGGGGCTACCGGCCGGTAACCGGTGATTCCGCCAGCGACGCCTCCCTCATCGATCAACCCTTTGATCCGGATGTGGACCCGCTGAATGAATACCGCATGAACCCGATCATTTCTACCAGGAATGAATATAACCCACTGTTCAATAACACCCTTATCACCAACGCGTATGTGGAATACCAACCTGCAAAATATTTTACATTAAGAGTAGCCGGTGGTATAACCAAAGAAGCGCAACGGAAAGAAATATTCAATAATTCCAATACCCGCCTCGGAAATCCAAAGAGCAGCGTACTGGGCATCAATGGCTCGGTAAGCAACCTCGAAAGAACCAACTGGCTCAATGAAAACACACTCACCTATGCCCGGGTGATCAACAAAGATCATAACCTGAATGTACTGGGTGGTTTCACCATGCAGAAGTCGGCCTACTACAGTTATGGTTTCTCCGCCAGCCAGGTGCCAAACGAATCGCTGGGTATGAGCGGCCTGGACGAAGGGACTATCAATACCGCGCCCACGGCAAAATCATCTAATGCGTTGATGTCTTTCCTCGGCCGCGTTAACTACGGCTATAAATCACGCTACCTGCTTACACTGTCGTTCCGTGCTGATGGCTCTTCCAAGTTTCCTGTTAACAACCGTTGGGCCTATTTCCCTTCCGGCGCCGTGGCGTGGAGGATCATCGAAGAATCTTTCATGAAAAATTTATCTTTCCTGTCGGATGCCAAAATACGGGCAGGATTCGGTACCACCGGGAATAACCGGGTGGGCGACTTTGCCTATCTCACTTCCCTGCAGCTGTTCCCTTACTCTGGTTACAGCTTTGGTAACTCGCCTGCGCAGGGTACTATTCCCAGCAACCTGGGATATCCTAAGCTGAAATGGGAAACTACCGCGCAAACAGATATCGGGATAGACCTGGGATTCCTGAAAAACAGGATCACGTTTACCGCCGATTATTATAAGAAGAATACAAAAGACCTGTTGTTAAATGCAACGCTGGCGCCCTCTTTGGGTTACCTGAGCGGTATCCGGAATATCGGTAAAGTGTCTAACGAAGGATTGGAATTTTCTGTGAACAGCATGAACGTGCAACATAAAAAATTCACCTGGTCTACCAGTTTCAACATTTCATTCAACCGCAATAAAGTAATACAGCTGAACGAAGGCGAACCCAGTTACGCTTCCCGCATCACCTGGGGTAATTTTAATAACGCTTATCCGTATATCGCTATACCGGGACATCCGATCGCATCGTTTTATGGATTTATTTTTGATGGCGTCTACCAGTACAGCGACTTTGATCAATCCAACGGTACTTATGTGCTGAAAGATAAAGTGCCGAATAATGGTAATCCAAGAAGCAGCATCCAACCGGGATACATTAAGTTTAAAGATATCAACGGCGACGGACAGGTAGATAACAACGATCTCACCATCATCGGTAATCCTAATCCCATACATACCGGTGGGATCTCTAATAATTTTACGTACAAGAACTTCGACCTGAACGTATTTTTCCAGTGGAGCTATGGCAACGATATCCTGAATGCCAACCGCATAGAATTTGAAAACGGCGACGTCACCAGGTCTTTCCTGAATATGTTCGCCAGCTACGCCGATCGCTGGACACCGGAAAATCAAAACAACAAATTGTATAAAGTAGGCGGACAGGGACCACTGGTATATTCGTCCCGCACCATTGAAGATGGCTCTTATCTGCGTCTCAAAACGGTGGCACTGGGTTATAATTTACCGGCGCCGCTGCTGAAACAGGCCAGGATAAAAGCGCTGCGGGTGTATGCTTCCGCACAAAATCTTATTACCTGGACCAATTACTCAGGACTGGATCCTGAAGTTTCTGTAAGGCAATCGGCTTTAACACCGGGCTTCGACTGGTCCGCGTATCCGAAGGCAAGAACCATCACTTTCGGACTGGATGTGACCTTTTAACGAAACTAAAAAGCTGTGATTATGAAAGCAAACAACATCAGATTATCTCCCGTTAGAAAAATAACAAAGCTCTTCCTGCTGTGCATCCTGGCCGGCAGCACCTTCAGCGCCTGCAACAAATTCCTGGATACAAAGCCGGAAGATTTTGTAACACCGGAAAATTATTTTAACACAGAGGCTGATCTCGAAAGAGCCCTGAACGGCGTATACAACAGGCTGATAGATAATTTCGGAAGAATGTACTCACGCGGACTATACAGCTTCCTGGCCATCAGCGATGATTTTTTCTACAAGAATATTACCGTGAATAATTTAAAGGTGATGGATTTTGACGCTGGTCAGCTGGATGTAGGCAAACTCTGGGAAGTTGCCTACCAGGGCATCGACCGCGCCAACCTGTTACTCGAAAATGTAGACAAGCCAAAGATGGATGAAAAAAAGCGGGCGGCTATTAAAGGGCAGGCGCTTTTCCTGAGAGCTTACTATTATTTTATCCTGGTAGATAATTTCGGCGGCGTGCCCCTGAAATTGTCGTCTACCAAATCACCTGTAGAAGTCGCGCTGCCCCGCTCTTCCGTGGCGGATGTGTATGCAGCGATCCTCAACGATATGAAAGCTGCGGAGCCGCTGGTGAACGATATCAGCACCTACACCAATAATGAAAGGGTAACCACCACCACCGTGCAGGCCATACTGGCAAAGGTGTACCTCACAATGGCCGGGGAGCCGCTGAAAGATGTATCAAAATATGCCGACGCATTAACTTATGTGGACAAAGTGATCGCCTCCGGTAAACACTCCCTGAATCCTGATTACAGCGCCATCTTTATCAATCACTCCAAAGATATTAACGAGCCGAAAGAATGCCTCTGGGAAATAGGCATGTATGGCAACCAGCAGGGATCCACCCAGCTGGCAGGCGGCATAGGTATTGAAAACGGCGTGGAATCACCGGATGATAACGTCGGTTATTCAAACGGACCCGTACATCCCAGCGCGAGGCTGTTCAACCTGTATGACGCCGCCGACAAGCGGAGGGACTGGAGCATCGCACCGTACAAATATTCCCTCGTGAATGGCGTTGTTACCAAAGTGGCTTATACCACTACGCAGATTTATGAACGCACCGCCGGCAAATGGCGCCGTGAATATGAAACGCAGACACCTAAGAACAGGTCGTACAATTCTACCAACTTCCCGGTGATCCGTTATGCGGACGTGCTGCTGATGAAGGCCGAAGCGGAAAATGCGGTGAACGGGCCGGTAGCAGCAGCTTATGAAGCCATTAACATGGTAAGAAGAAGGGGCTACGGCAAAGCTCCGGCAACGCCGGATGCCACCGTTGACCTGCCCGCCGGTTTAGGGAAAGACGCATTCCTCGAAGCACTGCAGGATGAACGGGCGCGGGAACTTAGCTTTGAAGGGGCACGTAAGCACGACCTGATCCGCTGGGGATTATTCCTGTCTAAAATGCAATCGCTGGCGGCTGAAGTAGCAGCAACGGCGCCCTCCGCATGGAAATATTCAGGGAACGCGGCAAAGAATACAACAGCCAGGAACTTGCTGCTGCCTATTCCTACTACAGAAACCACCATTAATCACCTGGCAGAACAGAACAAGGGTTGGTAACGCCGCGCTAAAAAGTACTTAATATGCGAAATTCATTATACCTGTTGATCATTGTTATTATATTTATCTCCTGTGCAAAGGAGAAAGTAGTCACACCGTCGCTGGAAATAACTACTTCTTCACTTACTTATAAAGCAGGAGATACCGTTACCTTTAACTTTACCGGCAACCCGGATAATATTACTTTCTATTCCGGCGAACCCGGCCACAACTATGCATTCAGAGACCGTACCACCGCAGAAAATGATCTGCAGATAAATTTCAAGACATGGGTGCAGTTCGGGCTGATCTATAAAAATCTGCAGTTGTTGGTGTCTAACAACTATTCCGGTGTAGCCGATACCACCAGTGTAAGGGCCGCTACCTGGACAGATATTTCTGACCGCGCCGTTTTTTCCACCGGGCAGGACAATACCCCGTCAGGGACTATCAGCCTGAAAGATTTTGCGGACCCGAAAAATACAGCCGCCCGCATTTACGTTGCTTTTAAATACACGGACTATAAAAAAACACTGGGACAAAACCGCTGGGTAGTCCGGACCTTTGAAGCGAACAATATTTCAGCAGATGGCGTAGTATCGCCGGTGGCGGTACTATCCAGCGGAGGATGGAAAGCATTCGATTTTAAAAACCCGGCATCCGTGTGGACGGTTACCACCGCGCAGCTGTTGATGTTTGGCGGTGATAAGAATGTGGATGATAACGAAGACTGGGTGATCACCAAAGGGCTGGATCCTTTTTATATTAAGCCGGACGCGGGTGTTGCACTGAAAAATATCAGTACCGTACTGCCTTCGTATAAATACGTTTACACTAAACCGGGTACTTACAAAGTAGTATTTGATGCATCCGCGGTACGTTATAATGGAGAAAAGAGAATAACAAAAGAACTTACTTTAACTATCACCCCATAGCTGAAAAGCGGGGTTAAACGGAAACATTTGATGAACACTGTAATCGATACGTCAGTCATTATTGTATTTTCCTTATTTATTATGCTGGTAGGTTTTTCCTTTTCCAGGACAGGAAGAAACCTCAAGTCGTTTTTTGCCGCAGGTGAATCAGTGCCCTGGTTCATTGGGGGGCTCTCACTTTTCATGAGCTTCTTTTCCGCAGGCACCTTCGTGGCATGGGGATCTATCGCCTATAAATACGGATGGGTAGCCATTACCATACAATGGACCATGTGTATCGGCGGACTCGTAACAGGGCTGTACCTGGCGCCCCGGTGGAAGGCCACCGGCAATCTTACCGCGGCGGAGTTTATCCGGGAACGCCTGGGAGTAGATGTACAGAAGATTTATATCTACATCTTTATGGTGGTGTCTTTACTGATCAAAGGTTCTGTGCTGTATTCCGTGGCCAGGCTGGTAAGCGCTTCACTGGGGCTGCCACTGATGCCGTCTACCGTGGTGCTGGGCCTGTTCATGATTGCTTATACCGCCGTTGGCGGACTATGGGCAGTAATGGTAACAGATATATTGCAGTTTGTAATCCTCACGGCGGCTATATTGATTATTATCCCCCTGGCCTTTGATGCCGCCGGTGGTGTGCAGCACTTCCTGCACTTTTCACCCGAAGGTTTTTTCAGCGTAGTGAATGGGGAATATACCTGGGGCTTTATCCTGGCCTTCGCATTGTACCACGTTTTTTATATCGGCGGCAACTGGACCTTTGTGCAACGCTATACCAGCGTGGATGTTCCCAGGTCCGCATCCAAGGTGGCGTATCTTTTCGCAGGACTGTATATCATCAGCCCCGTACTATGGATGCTGCCGCCCATGTTGTATAAGAGTATCAACCCCGGTTTGCAGGGACTGGAAACAGAAAATGCCTACCTGATGATGTGCCAGCATGTATTGCCGGCGGGCCTCATGGGGCTCATTCTCACGGGCATGTACTTTTCTACGTCTGCATCTGCCAATACCGCACTGAATGTGGTGTCGGCCGTTTTTACGAATGACATCTACAAAGGTTCCATCAACCCAAAAGCATCTGATAAAAAACTGATGAGTGTTGCCCGCATATCCTCCTGGTTCTTCGGACTTGGTATGATATGCATCGCCTTAATTGTGCCTTATATCGGCGGCATCGTTGAATTTACGCTGAGCATAGGCGCTGTAACCGGTGGCCCGTTGCTGGCGCCGCCTATATGGGCGCTGTTTTCGAAGCGGCTAACGGGAAAGGCTACACTATATATCACCGGCATCAGCCTGGCTACCAATCTTGTATTTAAGATCATCCTTCCACTGGTATATGGCACCGGTTTAAGCCGCGCCAACGAAATGCTGCTGGGAGTAGGGTTGCCCTTTGTAATGCTGGCGCTGTACGAAGCATACGCTTATTATAAAGGACTCACCAGCAACGAATATATACAGCTCAAAGCACTGAGAACACAACGCAGGGAAACCGTTCGTGAAATAGATGAGAAAGAAGAACTGGAGATAAGAAAGCAAAACAAATTCGGCCTGAAAGTAATCGCTTTTTCGCTTTCATTTATTGCATTGCTGTTATTCGGACTGTGTTTCTTTTCCGGGAAGAGTGCTACGCTGGTAGCTGGTATCGCCACGGTGATCCTGTTAACAGCAGCCATTCCGCTACGGGCATCCCGCAAGGTGAAAGTAGACCCGGTAACCTCAACGTCAGCACATTTGGTAAATTAAAAAGCAGATCCTTTGAGAAAAATATTATCAGCCGGTATCTTATTTTATGCAGTGTGTGTTTGCTGTATACCTGCACCGGCACAGCAACAAACCGCATTGGCCAATAACGCGCTGCGGCTTTCCTGGACCAGCAAAAACGGGGAATGGCATATTAAAGAGGTGGCCGTTCACGGGCAATCCCTGCCGCACACCAGTGGCGAATACACCCTGCTGTATGCGAAAGAGAAGCCCGGAAACACGCCCATCACAATATATGATAAGTCGGGTAAGAAGAGCAGCTTCCTGGAGCCGCAATACAAATACATTGTTCCTTTATGGGAAGCGGCCCTGAAACCCGTTCCCATGAATACTGCCGGCGAGGCCATCTATTTCTATCCTTCTTCCGTTAAAAAAAATAACGGGGAGCTGGTTTTCACGGGGGAAAATAATAAGGCTACGGTTACTTCCTCCTGGCAACTGGATAAAGTCTTTAAAACAGATATCCTGGTGGAAATATCATTGCAGGCAAAGGAAGACGGCTACTATTCCCTGGCAACCCCCACGCTGGCTACCGTTCCGGAAAACGAACTGGCCTGGGGAGGCATACCGGGATACTTTCAAAGTAATGCGGTGGAGAAAGATATTATAAAAGCATACGCCTATATGCAGGGCATCCCCGATAAACCGGTGATTGTCCGCGAGAGAACGGCAGCTACCCTGTCGCCTTTCATCCAAACCAAAAATAACCTCACGCTGGCGGTAATACCCGCCCCCGGTACCGGAAGGGATCCCTGGGAAAATGACACGAATACGCAGAGCGACTGGCTGCTTGGCCTTTCCCTTATGAACAGGAAGGCATCGCTTACACCTACACTCTATCACCCGGTGCTGGGAGAAAAAGGCTCCCTCCTGAAAAGAGGGGAGAAGGTAACTTTTTCTTTCAGGTACTCGCTGCAGAAGGCGGGCTGGTACACGGTGTTCAAGCACGCCGTGAACGATATCTACCATTTCAACGATTTCCTGGCGCTGAAAAAAACGCGGCAATCACTCACCAGCCGCATCTTGTCCATGCACAAATATGTAGTGAATAATAAGACATCATTATGGAACATCGAAAATTATAAAGGAATCGATATCGGCGCACAATCTTACCTGGGGGGTGTGTATGGATCGGAAAAGGATGCCATGAAGAATTCCGATTATGGCGCTATGTGGATGCTGGCCGGCATCACCGGCGACAGCGTACTGCAGCAAACCCGCCTGCCTTATGCGCGCAACTTTAAATTGCAGCAACAGGATCACACGCCCGGCTTTTTCCACGGCGCAGCAGCAGGACAATACTACCTCACAAAAAGTAAAAGATTTACAGAAGAATGGGGACCGTATGTAGAACCCATTGGCCTTACCTATTACATGATGATGGACATGGGGAATATCCTGCTGTTTAATCCCGGCGATACGGTATTAAAGAAGGAGCTGCAATCTGCGGCCGACAAGCTGCTGGCCTGGATGGCGCCCGAAGGGAAATGGGCAGTGGCTTACGACCATGCTTCGCAAAAGGAAATGTTTACGGAAGTGGAAGACCTGCGTCCTACTTTTTACGGGCTGATAGTAGCCTGGAAAATATTGAAAGATAAAAAATACCTTGATGCTGCTAAACGTGGCGCCGACTGGTTCATCCGGCATGCCACCGCGAAAGGACATTTCCTCGGCGTTTGCGGCGATGCCCGTTTTGCGCCCGATTTTGCAACCGGGCAAAGCGCCCAGGCACTGCTGGATCTTTACGATATCACAAAAGATCGCAAGTATTTGCAGGCCGCCGTGCGTACCGCGCAATTGTACACAACTTCTATTTATACTCACCCTGTTCCTTCCACCAAAAGTAAAAAGGTGAACGGTGTATTACGGCAGGACTGGGAGATAAGCCAGGCGGGGCTCAGCTTCGAGCATGGTGGTATCCTTGGTTCTGCCAATCACCGTGGTCCCATTTTGTTGGCTAGTCATGCCGGTATGTTTGTGCGCATGTTCACCCTCACCGGCGATTCCCTGTTCCTGAACATGGCCCGTGCCGCAGTTTTGGGAAGAGATGCGTTTGTAGACAGCGCGACCAGCGTAGCGTCTTACTACTGGGATGTAATGAATAAGGGCGCCGGTCCCTATCCGCACCACGCCTGGTGGCAGGTGGGATGGATCACCGATTACCTGCTGGCAGAAATGGAGATGCGCTCATCCGGGAAAGTTCAATTCCCGAGAGGATTTATTACACCGAAAGTAGGGCCGCATCAAACCTATGGTTTTGCCGCCGGGAAAGTGTATGGTACCAGTGCGGATTTGTTGTTGAAAGATGGATTGCTGAAAACAGATAACCCTTACCTCGATTACTATTGCGCTATTAATCCTGAAGAGCATAAGCTGTTCCTGCTATTGCTGAACAGCGACGACGATCCGCTAAAGTGTTCGATAGACATTGATTACACCAAAGTACTGCCCGGTAAAACCATAAAGCCGGTTGCCTGCTACCGGATCAGTAAAAATGGCAGTAAAAAAGCCACTGAAATAACGCCATCATTCCAGGAAGACATAGCGCCTTATGGATTGAGTGTAATAGAAATAAATTATGAGCTGTTGGCTAAGTAGATATTTATTCCTGGCTGCAATAGGATGCCTGTGCAGCGTATTATCAGTACAGGCGCAAACCGGCTACTTGTTGGAAGCAGAAGATTTCCAGTTCAAAGGCGGCTGGCAGGTGGAAAAGGTGCCGGGCGAACAAGTGTCCGGTAATACTATCCTCCGCGTTTTTTCCGGTAAAGTAAAAGCCGCGGATGCGCTTACTGTGATCAACAGCAAAGCTGCCGGCACATTTACGGTTTGGGTACGTACCCCGGATTATCCCGCCAATAAACCCGGCACGCGTTTGTTCCAGGTAGCCATCAACGAACATCCGCTGGAAAAAGAACCGGGGCAGCATGGCAAAGAGGGCTACTACTGGGAAAATGCCGGTACTGCTACCCTTGATGCCGGCGAAAATGTAATGGCGCTACAGGATACAAAGGGTAATTTTGGAAGATGTGATGCCATCTTCCTGGCCACTGCCAGCTTTGATCCAAATACAGAATCGCTGGCATCACTCCAGCGTTTTAAAATAAGGCCACTAACGGTGAAGTATATACCACCTGCTCCGGTTACACCGGCAGTTGGTGTGAAAAATATTTCCGGGCAAGGCACTGTTATCGCTGGTATTAGCAACGGTAAACTCCGCCTGCAATTCCTGCAAACAACCGGTCGGCAGATAGTAGCAAGCAACAGTATCCGGAAAGGCGATCAGTGGATCGATATGCAAACGCAGGGCGATGGAAGTAAAATATTCCTGCTTACCGCCAAAGATCCGCAGATCAGCTTTGGCAGTTTCTTCCCTTCCTGGAACGGACCGGCAGCTTCCGGTAGTTTCCAAAGCCGCGGCAAAACGTTCACGGTACTGGCGTCTGAAAGTCTTACCAATCCCTTTCTTGCAGGCACACTACAGGAATGCCTGCCCGTTGCCGTGAAGCAGTTATCTGACAAAGAACTGGAAGTTGCCTATCAGACTGCCACAGGAGATACGCTGAAAGGTGCCTGGCAGCTGGCGCCCGGCAGTAATCATTTACTGCTAACGTTAACGTATATACCAAAGCAGGCGGGATATTACAGCCTGGCTGTTACCGGTTTTGAAGGAGTAAAAAAAGAAGAGGTATCCGCCATACAGTTGCCTCCCATGTTCCAATACCAGCGCATCCCGGATCACCCGGTGATGCTGCCTTCCGCCATGATGCCGCAGCCGCTGGCCATTATGGAAACGAAAGAGGGGATCGCTGTTTTTGTTTCCGGAACACCGGCTAATTTTCCATTGGATTGGGGAGAAGCAAGTACTTCGCCGATGGGGTTTACCATTAAGAATAAAGAGAATAACGTACAGCCGGTAGCGTTATCGCCGGTGCTGGGACTGGATGATTCCAGGCGTGCTGCCGGTCAGGTTGTCACCCGTGAATTTGCATTGGGTGCATTACCCTCTGGCTGGAACGATGCACTGGCGTATATATCAGACAGCATTTATAAAGTAAAGGACTATCGCATACAAGGTCCCGTTTCTCTTACAGAAACTGTTTTCAATATTACAGACCTGATCCGGAACGATACTGCCGCCGGCTGGGCGCCGGAACTGAAGGGGTTTTACGATATCGAAGCAGATCCGAAAGTGACGCCTACCGTTGTGCAGGCTGCGCCATTGGCAGTGGTTTCAGCGGCAGTGCTGGAAAAGGACGAAGCGTTTTACATCAGCAGGGCATTGCCCACTATTGAGTATACACTGTCCCGCAGCGGGTTCCGCTGGTCGAGGGGCATTGCCGGCACACCGTTCAACAAAGATAAACAGTCGCTGGTGCTGAGTCCTTATCACTCGCAATTTACCACGGCATACTACGAGGGCTTGCATCAATTGCTCGGCGAAGCCAATCCCTGGCTAAAGGAAGTGGCGCTTCCCGGAAATAACATCAGGCCCGCAAAAGGCTATTCAGTGAACATTCCCGCCTGGACACAGGAACTGGCAGCTTACCGTTTCACCAAAGATAAAAGCTGGTTGGAGGCTGCAATGAAACATGCGAAGGAGTACATTGCAACGGAAGTATATGGCACTAAAACCACACCATTAGGCAAGCAGCCTTTTTATAATGCATCTTTCTACGCCTATTGGTGGGATCTCACAGACCTTTATGACATCACAAAAGATACGTTCCTCCTGCGCGCTGCGGAAACTACTGCTTTTCAAACGCTGGCGGGAGTAAGGGTGTACCCGGAAGTAAAGGAGCAGCTGCAAACGATTCATCCGGGCAGTACCTATGATGGTAACACTACGTTGTGGTGGAAAGGCGGAGAGAAATACCGCCTCGGCTTTCCAAGAAAGAAAGGCGATGCGCCGGAGAAACAGGTGCCGCAAAGCCTTGTATCCCCCGTAGGACTCGGATTTGAGCAACCCTTTACATTCTTTGACCCGGGCAAGCTGGTGCGGCCGGTATTCATGAGCAGCTGGGCGCCTCACCTGTTACGTTTATTTGCTGAAGATAACCGGACGATTTTTGAAACCTATGCACGCAATGCAGTGATAGGACGCTTTTCAAACTATCCCGGCTACTATGCCACCGGGTTTACGGATATTACGATGCAGCCGGATTTTCCTTATAAAGGTCCGGATGTAAGCTCTGTTTATTACCATCATATTCCGCCGCATCTGGCGTTTACACTGGATTTCCTCCTCACCGAAGCAATGCAGCGTTCCCAGGGGAAAGTGAATTTTCCCTATGGCAAGCAGGACGGCTTCGTATGGTTTAACAACCGGATATTTGGCGGCGGCAGCGGCAAAGTATTTGATGATGAAGGAGTGCGCCTCTGGATGAAAAGAGGACTGGTACAAATAAACAACCCGGCTGTAAATTATGTCACCGCTATTTCTCACAACCACTTCTGGTTGTTTTTACTCAATGAATCGCACGAGAAAGTAGCCGCTGACATCCTTCTTGGAAAGGAAGTCGCTGTGCAGGATAACGTGGCTGCTGCTTACTACACCACTGCCGCAGCTTCGCCAGCCACTATTCCCGTGAACAACCGAAAACTGCGTGTGTCCGTCACCGGCAAAGGATTTTCTGCTATCTCTTTCCCGTTGAAGATAAAGAATGAAATGACAAGTATACCGCCGGTAAAGAACGGCATGCAAGTGTTGGATCTGGGCGCCGGCATTGGCAAATGTTATGCCTTCAGGATACGGTCGTCGTTTGGATGGGATGCCATATACACTTACCTGGAATCGCCGCCAGAAGTGGGCTTGCAGGCAAGCTTCCAACTGAATGGAGAAAGCCGTGTTATTACTGCCTATCCTTATGAAAGCTCGTTTTATCCCGTGAAAATATCAGCAGAAGCGGTGCTGAAAGTAAAGGTCACCACCGGAAACGGGCAGGTGAAAGAGGGGACTGTCACATTTGATAACAACTGATCGCAATATGAAGCATTATTTTATCCTGGTACTATGTATGGGAATGTCGTTGGAAATAGCTGCACAGCATAAAGAAGAAGCGGAAAGAGCTAAGCTCGTTGCCCTTTCACAGGCAGGCGCCTCACCTTTATATTTTTACCCGGCTGATACTGTGCCATTAATAGCCCCCGGCAACTTCAACAACCCGGCAGAATGCACCGTGCGCAACGGAGCGCCTCATTTCTTTCAAAAAGTATCCTCTGGAAAACCGGTGACGATCGGGTTTATAGGAGGAAGCATTACGCAGGGCAACCAATGCTACCGTCCACAGGCCACCCGTTATATTCAAGCAATGTATCCATCGGTAACCATGAAAGGCATCAACGCCGGCGTATCCGGCACAGGCACTGACCTGGGCGCCTGCCGTCTCCGGGATCAGTTGCTGCAATATCACCCCGACCTGGTATTTGTGGAATTTGCGGTGAACGGCGCCTATACAGATGGAATGGAAGGTATTGTGAGACAGATACGAAAATATGATCCCACTATCGACATCTGCTTTATTTATACGATCCATAACGAACATACGAAAATCTACCTGGAAGGCAGCATCCCTGAAAACATCCAGGGCCTTGAGAAAATAGCGGATCATTACCAGCTGCCATCCATACATCTTGGTATGGAAATATCCGTACTGGTAAAAGAAGGGAAGGTGGAGTGGAAGAGTGACAGCACGGCTATACCGGGCAAAATTATTTTTTCCCGCGATGGTATACACCCGATAACAGCCGGCGGTAACCTGTATGCAGCGGCTATTGCAAGAGGCATGAACAAGTTGAAGCAGCACACCGCCATTTCTTCCACCGCATTACCCGCACCACTGATAGCGAATAACTGGGAAGATGCTGGCATGTATGCGCCGCAGGATATTGCTGCATTCAGCGCCGGTTGGAGCCGCGTTAATACTGCTAATTCCCCGCAAAAACAGTTTACAGGCTGGTTCCCCTATATCATGAAAGCAACGCAGCCAGGCGCTTCCTTTACCTTTAAATTCAACGGCAGCATGTTTGGCATTTTTGATATCGGTGGTCCCGAAATGGGGCAGCTGGAGGTAATCGTGGATGGTAAGCCGGCCAGGCTCGCCGACGCCGGTGTAAAAGGCGCCCGCCAGCTAAAGATAGTGAACGCAACAGATCCCAATGGCAGTAACCTGATTAACCGGTTCAATAACTTTTGTAATAACCGGTACCGGGGTCAATACGAGTTCATCTCCCTGACGCCCGGTATTCATACTGTCACCATCCGGCTATCTTCCGAAAAAGTAGATAAAGTAAAAATCCTGGGAGATAAACAACTGGAAGATATTACCAGGAACCCCGCTAAGTACGATAAAACCACGGTGTATATCGGGAAGATCCTTTTAAGGGGAAAGCCCCTGTAACAGCAGCAACTTTTTATGGGAACATTCCCGCGAAATGGGAATGTTCCCAACTTTTTTAGCGGCCCTATATTTTGAAGTTACGATGCGCAGGCTGTTAATTTGAAGGATTAAAAACTGATACGGTATTAATTATTTCACGTTCATATGCGGTGCTTGTTAATCATACTTTTATTATTGCCTGTTCAGATTGTACAGGCAACTGATACCCTGTTGCTGCAAAGTCCGCATAAAACACTGTGCACAAAACTTTTTACAGCACACGGCGCTCTCCTGTACCAGCTGCAGGCCGGCAAACAGTGGGTGATCATGCCATCGCGACTGGGCATCAGGGTAAACAACAAAACCACCGGCGTCCATGTGCAGCAAATAACCATCTCCAAAAGAGAGATGATCCGGGAAACCCATCCTACGCGGCTCAATGCAGCCGTAGCTACACAGGAAGGCATTGCCTATACGATCGCCATAAAGGAGCCTGGTACCACCTATACCATTGAATGCAGGATGTTTGATAACGGCTGCGCCTTTCGTTATATAATAGATGGAACAGCAGATAAACACGTGCAGGAAGAATTAACTGCTTTTACTGTGCCGGCTTCATACGGTGTATGGTATTTTGAACGGAACAACAGCTGGAAACTCCAGTCGTACGCAGGGTTGTGGCAACGCACTACCATCAGTCAGTTATCCACTGTGTCAGCGCAAGGCCCCATCCAGGGAAAGCCGCTGGTGATTGAACTGCCGCAAAAAAAATATGCAGTGATTACTGAAGCGGCGTTGTACAATTATAGCGGCATGCGGCTCAAAGCCTCCGCCAATGGCAGTTTGCAGGTGAACTTCACAGAAGGCGATACCGGCTTTGTAGTGAAAGGTACATTAGTCACCCCATGGAGAACCATCCTGTATGCAGATAACCTCAACGCATTGGTAAATAACCAGGTGATTGAAAATCTGAATCCGCAGCCCGACAGCCGTTTATTTGCCGATATCACCTACATAAAGCCCGGTAAAAGCGTATGGAGCTGGATTACAAGAGATGAACATTATATGGAGCCTGCAGAAGAGATGCGGTTTATAAACGCCGCTGCTGTCCTGGGCTTTGAATATTCGTTGCTGGATGAAGGCTGGGAAACCAAATGGCCCCATAAATGGGAACAGCTGAAAACGCTGTGCAGCGATGCAGCAAAGAAAGGGGTACGTATATGGGTATGGAAAAACTCTAAAGAGATAAGAGACACCGCGCAGCGGGATGCTTTCCTCGACAGCGTAGTGATGGCGGGTGCGGCAGGCATTAAAACCGACTTCATGAACAGCGAAGCCCAAACACTCATCGCATTTGAAGAGGGCTTGCTAAAAGCAACGGCCGCCAGGAAACTGATGGTTAACTTCCACGGCTGCCAGGCGCCTACCGGAGAAAGCAAAACTTACCCCAACGAAATGACCCGCGAAGGTATCCGCGGCATGGAACTGAATATTATGAAAGAACCGATCCCGGCGTGGCATAATGCGGCGTTGCCTTTCACCCGGTTCCTCTGCGGGCACGGCGATTATACGCCCGGCTTTTTCAGCAACCGGGGGCATACGACCAATACCCATCAACTGGCACTGCTGTACCTGTTTAATTCGCCGTTTCAATGCATCGCGGAAAACCCGGTCGCTCTGCTGGATAATGATATTTATAAACCCATTCTTCCCCTGCTGAAAACTTTGCCGGTAACCTGGGATGAAACCATTGTGCTGCCTGGCAGCGATATAGGCAGGATGGCCGCTTTCGCCCGGAGGAAGGGGCACGATTGGTACGTAGCCGTGATTAACGGAACTGATAGTGCCAGCACATTTACCCTGCAACCATCTTTTCTCAGTAAAAAAATAACATATACAGCAACACTGATCACAGATACGCCTGATGGCAACGCTTTTGTATCCACATCTCCGGAGATCAATACAAAATATTACAGGAAAATAATGATACCCGCAACAGGCGGTTTGGTTTTATGGTTAGCAGCACATAATAATGAAAACGACTAAAAAACTATATGGTCATATCGGATTGTTGTGCATAGCCGCTAACATGGTGAATGCACAAAGCCAGGTGTCTGTAAACCAACAGGATATTGTTATCACCACTGCCGGCCGGCCGTACGCATTTGCTCCGTCATTTGTGGTATTATATAACGCCACGGATCCCGGTATGGCGCTAAAGCCCGCCGGTATTAAAAAAGTTGAATACAATGTACTTACCTGGAAAGTAGCCGATAGCGCAAAGGCCGACTTCAAACAAAAGAAAATAAATGCTTCGGTTGCGGGCGACGGCTTCGACGACAGGATACTGCGCAGCAAAAAAGAATACAGAACCGCGAATATATTTAACGCCGGGGAAAGAACAGAGATCCTCGCAGATAGCATTGAACAAAAGAAAGACACGGTTTTCTTCCGTTTCCCATCTTCCCAAAAATTCCGGTTAACGGCTTATGTTATCACCTCCGCCAAACCTTACCCCGTATTGCAGTACAGCTTCCAGCCTTTGCAGGACGGCTATTACAGCATTGGTTATACCGGCGCGCCGGCATCTGCAAAAGAGAAGGCCACTGCCATATGGCAACCACTGATCTGGCAGGAAAAGCGGATCCCGGATGCCGCCTACCTTACACCGGCATTTATGGCTACGTTGCCTACTACTATGGTATACGACGGCGCTGCTACCATTGGTGTGCTGGCCGCACCGGAGTACCTTCCTTTTCAGCCGTTGCCTGTACTGGCTAACAGCCAGTTTGGTATTGCACTGCTCAACCCGCAGCAACAATTGCAGCCACAGGTATATGCACCTATACCGGGAGGTTACGGCTCCCGCATGAATGCCGGGCAAACATTCCGGTTCGGACTTCAGCTGGTAGCGGAACCACTTGCCATCAACAATACTTATGAACGGATTGCGGAAAAAGTATTCGGCTTCCGCGATTACCGGCATAATGATATTTCTTCGCTTAATGCTACGCTGGATAATATGGTGGATTATGCCATGTCCGGCTACGCCTGGTTCATCGACAGCCTCAAAGGCTGCGCTTACTCCACAGATGTACCGGGCGCCGTAAAAAATGTTTCCAGTCTTAACCCGCTGGAACTGGCGCTGGTAAGAGATGACACCGCGATGTTTGAAAAGAGGGCGTATCCGCTGATGGAGTTTATGTTGTCAAGGGAGAAGTTTCTTTTCAGCCTTGACAGCACCCAGAAGATCCAGAGTCCTTCCCGCAGGTTAAAAGGTCCGGTAGCGCCATTGTCGGAGTTAGCCGCCCTCTATGAGCTTTCAGGAAGCACCAATGATTTTTACCTGGAGATGATGCAGCGGGAATATAACAACGACCGCATACGCAACCTGGATGTAAAAGAAAAAGGCAACAACTGGATTAACGCGATGCACCTGTACCGTGCCACCGGCAATAAAAAATACCTGGATGCCGCGGTAACAAAAGCAAAGCAATACCTGGAACAACGGGTGTACCAGCCACAAACTGCTTTTGATGATCCGTTCTCCGGCAGCTTCTTTTTCTGGCCCACTTATACCAACAGGTGGATAGAGCTTTTACAGCTGTATGAACTCACCGGCAATAAAATATTCCTCGATGCAGCAGTGCAGGGAGCCCGGAATTATACCATGTTTACCTGGATGTGTCCAGCAGTGCCTGACAGCCTGATCACCGTGAATAAAGGGGGGAAGGCGCCCATGTATTGGTACCTGCAATCCAAAGGACATCAGCCCATGTATTACCCCGAGGAAAATGCACCGGCCTGGCGGCTTTCGGAAACAGGCCTGACGCCGGAATCATCCGGTACCGCCACAGGGCACCGTGCTATTTTCATGGCCAACTATGCCCCGTGGATGTTGCGCCTCGGGTATTATGCGAAAGACAGCTTTCTCATCCATGTAGCCAAAGCGGCCGTGATAGGCCGCTACAGGAACTTCCCCGGGTATCATATCAACACTGCGCGAACTACAGCTTATGAAAAAGCAGATTTCCCGCTGCATGAACATAAAGAACAGAGCGTAAATTCTTTTCATTATAATCATATCCTGCCTATGGCTTCCATGCTGCTCGACTACCTGGTAACAGACACCTATATACGTAGCAAAGGAAGTATTCATTTTCCCGCAGCGTATATTGAAGGATACGCCTATGTGCAAAGTAATATGTATGGTATGCAGAAAGGATCTTTTTACCAGGATAAGAACGTGCAGCTATGGATGCCTGCAAGATTACTGCGCATCAGCAATACAGAGCTGAATTACATCGCCGCCAGGAAGGATCGTAAACTATTGCTGGCATTTACCAATCAGTCGGCGCAACCCGTTACCGCTACGGTAACCGTAAACCCTGCATTGGTAAAACCAGCCGCCGGAAGTAAAGTGATTTCATACACCGGTGCGGCGCCGCAACAAACCAAGGACAGCACCTTTGTTGTTACCGTACCCGCCAACGGCATAGCCGCCGTGGCGCTTCCGGATGTAACCTATGCGGGTAAAGGATTTCAGCAACAAATATTATCGGGTACCAATAACCGCAGCCGGGATTATACCAGGCTCAGCACCGGCAACGCACACGCGATGCTGTTTAAGTTCGGCAGTTGCGGCAGGCGCCTGTATATCTACCTGGAAGACGATGATACCAAGCTGAAAAATGTCTCCCTGTATTATACCAGTAATACCGGGAAAGAAGCAAAAATCACGGATACCACCTACCCGTTTGAGTTTACGGTACCGTTACCGGAACAACAACCGGTGAAATTCCGTTTAGCCGTAACCGGTATAGACGGAAAGTTAACAGAAAGCAAAACAGTTGTACTGGGAGAAAAAGAATAATTATGTACAATACACCGGCACAGAAAATTTTCAGGACCACAGCAGCCATCTTACTGGCTGCGAGCATCCACGTGTCCGCTCAATCCGTACACGTAAAAGATTTTCATGCCATCCCCAACGATGGCTTGGATGATGCCAAAGGCATACAGGACGCACTGAATTATGCAAAGACAAATAACATTCCTACCATATTATTTGACAGCGGCCGGTACGATCTGCTACAGGTAAGCGCCACTGCATTGAACGCTTACACTGGTCTGAAGGAATATGCAGGGCTGCATTTACAGGGAGCTGCAGCAGCGGATCATACGCCGGCTACGTGGCTGGTGAAGAAGAATCCGCAGCAGAATAACACGATACTGCCGCCGCATATGCGTTTCGACCAGTGCAATAACCTCGTGATGGAGAACCTGGTATTCGATAACGATCCGCAGTATGCTTCCGCGGGAACAGTGGTGGAGAAAGATACTTCGCATGTAGTGGTGCAGGTGTTTGATGGATTGCCGGCTGTAAACGGAATGGGTTGCTATACTGCTAACATATGGGACAGTGCGACACGTATGTTGAAACAAGTGCCCAGTCTTACTTTCGTTGATGAGATAGCCACGCAGCAACTTTACTGGCAACTGGAAACAAGGGAGCAAAAGAATTATATGCGGATGAACAACGCTGCCTTTGCATCACGGCTTGCCGTTGGAGATGTAGTATCATGGCACTTTGGCGGGCAAACCATGTTCCAGCTGGCGATAAACAACTGCAATGATCTTGTCCTCCGAAATATCTCGATGTTTAACATCGCGGGATTTGGTATCCATACTTACGCCTGCAAAAATATCACCGGGCAACAGGTCGTATTTAAAGCCACCGGCCGGCAACTGGCGGTAGGTCCGCGTGACGCCTGGAAAATAAACAGCTGCAACGGGCTGGTAGCAATAGACAGTATGTATGTGGAAGGGGTGCGCTGGGACGGGCAGAATGTACACAGCTCCTTCTTCCAGGTGAAGGAACGGCTCGCATATAATAAAATAAGGGTGTGGAAAAGATATACCGGCGTAGCGCCTTTCTTAAACGACAGCATCGGGTTTTGGAATGGAAATAATGCTGTCAGTAAGATGCCGGTGAGCTGGCAGCTGGAACCAGCGGGAGACGGCGGTATCTACGGCATCATCACCCTGCAGGATTCACTGCCTGATTTTGTACAGGCGGGAACGCTTGTCACGGTGTACGAGTGGGACATTGATGACTACCGGTTATCGCACAGCACCTTCAGGAACATCGCCGGGTGCGCGGGTGTTATCAAATGCACCAAAGCTATGCTGCAGCAGGTTTCCTACGATCATATTATGTACCCTGCGTTGGTGCTGGGCACGGAAATTACCACGCATAATGAAGCCACTTTTCCGCAAGATGTGATGATCCGGGAATGCAGCTTTAACGCCAGCGGATGGGTGTCGCGCATTGGTAAAACGGGATTGGTGGGGATTGGCAACAGCGGCACGGAAGCAATGGCAATAGGAACCATACAGTTTGATCATTGTTCTTTTTCCAACGCACTTATCGGCATTAATGCCAGTGGTATTGAGGTGCTGAAAATTACCAATAATCATTTCATCTCGGTGAATCAATCTTATAAAGTAAACAATAGTAACACCGGCCAGGTGATCTTTGAAAATAATACTGAACAATGAAGATGAAGAATATTCTATTCGTGTTATTGTTGAGCCCTTTCCTGTTGAAGGCGCAGGGTACTTCAAAGGCGCCGCTCAGTGGCGTATGGACGTTTGTGTTAGACCCCATGAGCAGGGGCATACAGGATAAATGGTACGCTGCGGATTTTGCTTCAGCAGGCTTTGATAAAGTACAGGTGCCACATAGCTTTTCAGTGGATAAGCGCTATTTTTTTTATACCGGAACGGCCTGGTATTTTAAGAAGTTCAATGCGCCTGTTGTGCAGAAAAACGAACGCACCTTCCTGCAGTTTGATGCCGTGTTTTATAAAGCAAAGATCTGGCTGAACGGGCAGGTGGCCGGCGGGCACGAGAGCGGCTATACGCCTTTTGAAATAGAGGTAACCGGCTTACTAAAAGATAAAAATACACTCGCCGTATCGGTGAATAATGCGTGGGATACTACCACTATTCCCGGGGCTAAGGCCAGCGACGCCAAAGAAGCGCCAAATGCCACCCAGCTATATGCCTGGATGAATTATGGCGGCATCACCAGGCCGGTGCATCTTATTACACGGCCCGCAGCCTTTATACAAAATATAAAGGTAGTGGCCGAACCGGATCTGAAAAAAGGGAATGCCCGTATACAGGTAATCGCTTCGCTGAAAGATTACCTGTCGCCCAATGTAAAGGTGAACATCTATCAATCCGGTAATAAAAATAATATCCGCTTTAAACAAATATCTGCCAATGCTTCGCAAGTAACACTGGAAGGCGTGCTGTCATCTGCGAAGTTATGGAACCAGGATGCGCCTAATCTCTACGAAGCAGAAGTGATTGCGGGCGCAGATACCATGCGGAAAACATTCGGTATCCGGCGGCTGGAAATTAAAGGCACGCAACTGCTGCTGAATGGTGAGCCTGTCCGCATGGGCGGCTGTAACCGGCCGCTGGATTACCCGGGATACGGTTCCATTGATCCGGATACAGTGCTGGAGAAGGACTTGCAGCTGATCAAAAGTGGTAGTATGGAACTGTCGAGGATCAGTCATTACCCGGTATCTGAAAGTATGCTCGACTGGGCTGATAAGCATGGTCTCCTTATCATCAGCGAAGCCGGTAACTGGCAAATGACGCCACGCCAGATGGCCGATCCGCTGATGCGGGCAAAGTATCAGTCGCAGTTGAAAGAAATGGTGGAGCGCGACTGGAATCATCCCAGCGTGATCGCCTACAGCCTGGGAAATGAATTTCAATCGCAAACACCGGAAGGTATTTCCTGGGTGAAAGATATGGGCGTTTTCGTAAAATCACTGGATGCCAGTCGGCTGGTTACGTTTGCCAGCTTTAATGTATGGCGCGAATTTGTAAAACGTCCGGAAGATGAAGCATCCCTGTATGTGGACTTTATCAGTACTAATATTTATGGCAACGATCAGCTGCCACATCTTCAGCATATTCATGAAATATATCCCAACAAGCCGGTTTATATCAGTGAATTTGGTATGCGGCTGCCGCAAAGTGGAAAAGAAGAAGACCGTATCGCTTATTTCAGAAGGGCCATGCAGATCTTCCGCCAATGCGATTATCTCATAGGGGCTTCTGTATGGACGTTTAATGATTATCTGAGCCGGTATCCCGGAACAGATGCAAACGGTTACCGTGCATGGGGATTGGTGGCGCCCGACAGGACACTGCGTGCGGTGTATCCTGTATGGCAGGAGGAATTTTCTCCGGCTGTTATTGAACTGGTAAAGATGAATGAAGATAAAGCCATTGTTAAGATCACTGCCCGTGTTGACTTTCCTTCTTATGTACTACGCAATTACCAGCTCAGGTATGGTAACAATTCACTGGAGCTGCGGACGCTGAAACCGGGTGAAAGCCAGGAGGTGACCATACCCGTTACCGGTAAGGCACTCACGGTGGCATTGGTGAAACCCGGAGGATTTGTGGTAGTCGCAAAAAGTATAAAGGAATAATACACGATCAATAAAATTATAACCGTACAATCATGATACAATCTGGAGAAACAAACAGTCGCTCTTTTCCCGGCATAGCGCTTAACGCGGACCTGGTTATCACCGGTGGCGGCCTTTCAGGCGTGTGCAGTGCCATTACAGCGGCCAGGCAGGGACTAAAAGTAGTACTGGTGCAGGACAGGCCGGTACTGGGAGGAAATTCAAGCAGTGAAATCCGTTTATGGATACTTGGCGCCACCTCACATATGGGCAACAACAACCGTTGGGCGAGAGAAGGTGGTTTGGTAGATGAGATCCTGGTAGAAAACACCTACCGTAACCCGGAGGGTAATCCCGTTATATTTGATATGGTGCTGCTGGATAAAGTGAAGAAAGAACCCAATATCACCTTGTTATTAAATACCGCCGTATATGCAGTGGAAAAAAAGGATGCCACTACCATTAGTTCGGTGAAAGCTTTTTGCAGCCAGAACCAAAAGGAATATTTGTTAAGCGCTCCTTTATTTTGCGATGCCTCCGGCGATGGGGTAGTAGGCTTCCTTTCAGGCGCCGCTTTTCGCATGGGCGCAGAAAGCAGCGAAGAATTCGGTGAAAAATTTGCTCCTTCCGCCACATATGGAGAACTACTCGGACATACCCTGTATTTCTATAGCAAAGATACCGGCAAGCCTGTAACATTCATCCCTCCTGAGTTTGCCCTGAAAGACATTACAAAGATCCCGCGTTTTAAAACATTCAATGCAAAGGATTTCGGCTGCCGCCTCTGGTGGGTGGAGTATGGCGGCCGGCTTGATACCGTTCACGATACAGAAGACATCAAATGGGAGCTGTGGAAGGTGATATACGGCGTATGGGATTATATCAAGAACTCCGGCAATTTCCCGGAAGCAGCCACACTTACCCTCGAATGGGTGGGCGCTATTCCCGGTAAAAGGGAAAGCCGCCGCTTCGAAGGGGACTACATGATGAAACAGCAGGATGTGATTGAGCAGCGTACCCATGAAGATGCAGTAGCTTTCGGCGGCTGGTCGGTGGACCTGCACCCCGCCGACGGCGTTTTTAGTGAGAAGCCTGGCTGTAATCAGTGGCATAGCAAAGGCATCTACCAGATTCCATACCGGAGCCTGTATAGCAAAAATATCACGAACCTCTTTCTGGCAGGACGCATCATCAGTGCATCACATGTGGCCTTTGCCTCTACCCGTGTAATGGCTACCGCAGCATATGTATCGCAGGCCGTTGGAGTGGCTGCCGCAGTTTGTAAAGAGCAACATATTTTACCGGCAGACATTTTTAATAAAGGGCACATCACCATTTTACAGCAACGCTTACTTAAAACGGGGCAATATATTCCGGGATTAACGCTGAAGGATCACGAAGACCTGGTACAATCGGCCGTGATCGCCGCATCCAGCGAGCTGGTGTTTAAAGAGTTTCCCGGCAAGCCGCTCCTGAAACCTTTAACCCTCTCGGTTGCACAGATGCTGCCTTTACAAAAAGGAGAGGTGGCGCCTTTTATTTTTCATGCAGATGCTACCAGCGATACCGAAATAGAAGTGGAACTACGCGTGAGCAGTAAGCCCGGCAACTATACGCCGGATATCACCCTGGCAAAACAAACCATTCCGTTACATCCTGGTAGAAACTGTGTGGACCTTCGCTTTAATGCATCTTTAGAAAATACGGCCTACGCATTCGTTACTTTCATGAAAAATCCGTTGGTGCAATTGCATTTTACAGAGAAGAGAGTGACGGGGATACTGTCGGTGTTCAACAGCGTAAACAAAGCTGTTTCCAACTACGGCAAACAAACACCGCCCGAAGATATTGGGATGGAAGCATTTGAGTTCTGGTGTCCGCAACGCCGGCCGGAAGGGCATAATATCGATTTAAAATATCACCAGGGTATAAATTTGTTCAAAGCAGAAAATATCCGCAACGGAACCGACCGGCCTACATCCACGCCCAATGCCTGGGTAGCCGACTGGAACGATCCGCAACCCCGGCTAACGCTGAAATGGAATGCGCCGCAACAGATCAGTGTCATCGATCTGTTCCTCGATACAGATTATGATCATCCGATGGAATCAGTATTGATGTCGCATCCCGAAACGGTGATGCCTTTTTGTGTAAGGCACTACAGGATTAAAGATGCAGCTGGAAATATAGTGGCGGAGAAAACAGGTAATTACCAGACGCACAACCGTATTCAATTACAGCAACCTGTAATAACGGATACGCTGGTGATTGAACTGGAACATCCGTCTGCCAATGTGCCGGCGGCATTGTTTGCGGTGCGTTGTTATTAATGGGATGTCCGTTTTATTCCTATAGTATAAGTATGGAGAGGCCTTCGGATCGCAGGATTTGGAGGCTTATTTATGATCGGAATGGAGATGAGTCCTTAATGTTTGAGCATGGACCTTAATATATTCACGCTGACCGTGAGGCCGCATCTTTCCAGTGTAGCCAGTACCTGCTCCGCTGATTGCGGAGGATTTATTAACCTGTTTACCTGTGCGTGGAATGCTTTCAGCACCCTGGTTTCATCCAGGGTTATCAGGCTTTTGATAAATTTGTCAGGTGTTTGCGCTTCCAGCTGATAACATTGTAACCGTTTTGAAGGAAAATCTTTCAGGTTATTAGTTATAATTAATTTCGCATCGCCTTTAATAGCTGCTGCCAGTACATGCCGGTCATCCGGATCTGGCAGTTTTATATTGTTTATAAGCTGCTGATAGGCTGATATACGGGCATCCGGAAATGCGCTATCCATGGCAGCCCGTAAACTTTTTAACGCTTAAATGATATTTCAGGTTTATTTATTAACAGGTTCCTCATCCATTCTTCCTGTATCTGATTCGTCCATTTGGGCCTGTATAGTTTAATATCTGCGAGGCTTAATAAAATATCTCGCAAAGGAGCAGGGTATAACACATTTGCGTCTAACACAGCTACCAATCCGGTCGAATTGATCATCAGTATCCCATATTAAGTTTCTGTGATTGCTTAGCTAAAAAGTTGAGTTTATTGGTCCGGTTCTTTTGTAGCTGTTTATCATAAGCAATAATATCGTTTAACAGGATTCTCCGGTGTGTACCTACCTTAGTAAATGGAATTTCTCCCTTATTCAAAAGGCTCACCACATGAGGTCTTGATACGTTTAATATGTCGGCCGCCTGTTGAGTACTGATTTCCGCGTCGCTGGGAAGTAAGGTAATTGATTTTCCATCTGCCATATTGTCGAGTATCGTGTATAGTAACTTAAATGCCTTTGCGGGAATCGCCCTCGTTTTCTTGGTATTGTCTATTGTAATAGCAATACTTTTACTCTTGGTTTGTAATATTTTCCTGGAAATCTCATACATCTCATTAATAAAATACCTGGCTATTTCCTGATCCGATTTCGTAGTTTTTTGTGTAATGGCTTCCATAATGCAATTATTGTTGATACGTATACAAAGATACGTAAACGAAATAAACGAAACAAAACTTTGTCTGGAAATCCTCCACTATCCGCAATAAATCCAGCCGGCTGGGAATACGGAATGAGCCTTTCCTACATGAAAGAGCTGGCTACTTACTGGGCCAATGATTTCGACTGGAGAAAAACCGAAGACGCCATTAATGCCTGGCCCAATTTTATCATAGAAATTGATGGCTATAAAATTCATTACCTCCACATAAAAAGTAAATACCCGGATGCCATTCCTATCATCATTTCCCACGGCTGGCCAGGTTCTTTCCTGGAAATGCTGAAAACCATTTCTTATCTCACGGATAATAAAACACCGCCATTCGATGTAGTGGTGCCGTCGCTCCTGGGGTTTGGATTTTCAGATAAGCCGGCAAGAGAAGGGATAAACGCCTCATTGATGGCGAACCTCTGGGTGAAGCTGATGGAAGGGCTGGGCTATGATAAATTTATGGCACAGGGAGGCAATTTCGGCGCCATTATCGCTACGCATATCGCCATGCGGTACCCGGATAGGCTAACCGGGCTGCACATGAACTATATTCCGTTTAACTATAAGCCATTTGTACCGCCCGGCGAAAAACTGACCGCAGAGGAAACAGCTGCGCAGCAAAAAAACGCTCAGTTTTTCCAGGCGGAAGGCGCTTATGCCCAGGTACAAACAACAAAACCGCTCACGCTTTCATATGGTCTCCATGATTCTCCGGTAGGACTGTGTGCATGGATACTCCAGATCTTCCGCAGCTTTTCGGATCCCGGCACAGCGCTGGAGCAGTTATTTTCAAGAGATGAACTGCTGTCGAATGTTACCCTGTTCTGGATCACGCAAACGATCCATTCTTCTATGCGTTTATACCATGAGATCCGGAATGAACCGCTGGTGTTCGGAGAAAATGATTTCATAAAAGTACCTGTTGGCATTGCACACTATCCTTATCCCGTCAGTTTTCCTGTGCGGAAATATGTTGAAAGAGGATATCATGTTTGCTATTGGAGAGAGATGCCAACAGGGGGACATTTTGCCGCCATGGAACAGCCCGAACTTTTTGCACAGGATGTAAGCGCATTTGCGAATACTATTTTATCAAAGTAGCAGTATATACTTTAGGTACTCATTTTTCTCCTGGCATTTAAATATTTCCGCACTGGAATATCGTATAACACCATCACCAGGTAGGAGAAGCCCACCAAAAGGAGGGTGCCGGCCGTGATGATAAATGCCAGCTGCATGGTGCCAGGTTTATACGCCGCATAATAATTGGCAAAGATCCATATGCCCGCATAATGTGTCATATAAAGCGGATAAGATATCTTCCCGGAAAAAACACATAAGTTTTTTAATCCGGAAGTAAGCCTCGCGCCGGTTCCGAGTGCAATGAGTAAGGGGAAATAAAACAATACCACCAGCACTTCCACCAGCCAGTTCCATTGAAAATGAGGCATCAGGAACGGCAACATCAATAATGCCGATAGCCCGATGAAGCCCAGCCGGTTCTTTATCATCCAGTTGAAACGGAATACCAGCAGTCCGGCCAGAAAGGAATAGGAAATGCGCGCAGCGCCATCCCAGAAGTTATCTTTTCCCCAGCCACCCATCAGGTTTCCCGCATGATAACCGACTACGACAATACCCGCAGCAGCCAGCAGGGCTAATACGACCAGGTAGCGCCGGCTTAGTTTAACGAGGATAAGCGCATACAGCATATTGGCAACATATTCCCAGAACAGCGACCACGCGGGCGCATTAAAACTGAACAGGTTAAACCAGCGTTCCGCCATCACCGGATAGGGAATCAGGAAGATACTGGTAAGAAACAGCAACGCGATTTTGCCAAATCCATATAATTCCGGGTGACCGCCGAACGGATCGAAAAGAAAGCCCAGCAGCCCCAATACAGACCCGAAAATAACCAGGGGGTGTAACCTGATGATCCTCGATTTAAAGAACTCCCTGACCCCCATTTTGCTAATGCGGTTATCATAGGCGTATCCAATCACAAACCCGGATAAGCAGAAAAAGAAGTCGACCGCCAGGAAACCATGTCCCACGAAGTTCTTACTGTAATCGGTATACACTACTTCCATAAAATGAAAAACAACTACCGTTAAAGCGGCTAGTCCTCTTAATCCATCCAATATTTCAAAATGCTGTTTGGTTCTTAGCAGGTCCGGGTTCAATTTGTTCACGTTCATTAAATACTGTTATATATAATATAGATGATTGGCTGCTTTACAGCCGCTAAAGGGCGGTAAATAAATGACATTATTTCTAAATTTCCTAACAATCAAAGCTGGTGTGCCTTTTGTGAACGGGGATACTATAAAATATATAGTATGGAAACAACAGATATCACCGTTTATATCGACAATAAGCCTTACCGTTTTCACATTGATGTGGATTACGAGAATGACAAAACCACTTACCGGGTATCCACCGATGAGGAGCACAGTGAAAAACTCGATTTTATGCCGCTACACCTGCAGTTTAACGAAGACGGGGAAGTGACCCTGAAAGAGCGGCTGCATACGGTAGAGCAGGAGCAGATTGCGCGGCTTATCTGGCAGGAGATCATTGACAAGATGAAACCATGAAACGGTATGTGGCGCGTTTGCCACATACTTCTCTCCGGTCTCAGCCATAGAAATGATCAGATGCCAATATAGTATCAAAATTTGCTAATCACTTTGAATTTTTTAGCAAATGATATTATAATTTGATCTCACTGTATTCCCGTTCCCACAGGGTGGTTTTAAAGTGAGGTCATTTAATGAAAACAACTGAAATCATCAGCGAAGAATGTTATGCCATCCGCCTGCAACAGGGCGACGAGGTGGCTTTCCGTTATATTATGGACCGGTATTTTGCGGTCATCACCAATTTTGCGAAGAGGATTGTAGTGAATCATGCTATCGCAGAAGATGTAGCAGAAGAAACATTTATAAAATTATGGAACGATCATGCAAAGGTCGGTTCCTTTCAATCTATAAAGGCGTTTCTGTACATCGCCGCCAGGAATGCCTGTTTTAATGAATTGAGAAAAGAGAAAAACCTGCAATACCGCCATCATGCCTATGCCGCCAGCATGACCGGCGAAGCCGATTTCGTGGCCAACGAAATTATCCGCGCAGAAGTAAAAGCAGAGATATTAAGAGCAGTGAACAGTTTACCCGTAAAAATGAAAAGAGTATTCCAGCTCGGCTTCCTCGAAGGCTTGCCCAACCGCAAAATTGCGGAAGAACTGCAGATATCTGTTAATACCGTTAAGGCGCAGAAATTCCGCGCACTGGAACTGGTAAAGGGAAAACTCCAGGGAAAAGATATCCTTCCCTTTGCATTAATAATATTGGCGGCATTTCACAAAGATTAATCCCCGTCTTCAAAAAAAATAAAAAAAACTTTCTCCCCCACTAACCCGAAATGATCCGGGCAGTGTATCCACTATATAACGGCATTAATTTTTTCTCAGCAAAGATGTGCAGCCCGTGGCCCTGTAATGTGTGGTCGCAGTGGTCATGGCTGCATACTATTATTTTCTATGGAAGAAAAAGACGTACAACAGCTATTACATATCGCCGGACTTATTTACCGGCAGCGATCGGGGGAACTGGATGAAGCGGAACAGGAAACGCTGGACAACTGGCTGGCCGCCAGTGAGCAAAACAGGCAGCTGTTCCGGGAGCTTTCCAGCCAGGATCTGGAAGCCATCACGCGCAACGAAGCCGATCCGGCTAACCTGCAGGCATCTGTTGAAAGAGTATACCTGGCCACCGGCATTAAACCCGGACCAGCACGTATATATATAAGTAAGTGGAGAACCTGGAGATGGGCCGCTGCCGCACTTGTTCTTGCTGTGGCCGGCACCGCCAGCCTGCAGCTGGCAAAAGAGAAAAGTAAACCAATAGGGGCCATCCATAACACCGATGTGGCGCCTGGTAGCCGCAAAGCCACGCTGAAACTGGGCAACGGCGCTACCATTATCCTCGACGATGCGCAAAACGGCGTAATCGCCAACCAGGGCAAAACTGTGATCAAAAAATCGGGTAATGGCCAACTGGTATACGACGCATCCGCATCCGTTACTACAGAAATAACTTACAACACCATTACCACACCAAATGGTGGCGAATACGAAGTAATACTGCCTGATGGCTCGCACGTTTGGCTGAATGCCGCTTCGGCGATCCGTTTCCCGGCAGCATTCACCGGCAATACCCGTAAGGTGGAAATTAACGGGGAAGCCTATCTCGAAATAGTAAAAAATGAAAAAGCGCCTTTCATCGTTGTTTCCGGCAAACACTCGGTGGAAGTACTCGGAACAAAATTCAATATCCATTCCTATCCGAAAGAAGAAGATATCACCACTACATTAATCCAGGGAAGTATCCGCATCGCAGCCGGTAAATATACCAAAGTGCTGCAGCCCGGCCAGCAATCGCTCGTGAACACCGGCGCGAATAGCAATATCCGGCTGGCCACCGGCGTAAACATGGATGAAGTACTCGCCTGGCGGAATGGCAAATTCATTTTTGACGACGCCTCACTTAAAACAGTTGTGAGCCAGCTGGAACGCTGGTACGATGTAAATATCGACTATGCCGGTATGGAAGACTACCGCTTCAACGGCGAAATATCAAGGAATGTAAGTCTTTCGAAAGTATTAAAGATGATGGAACTCACCAGTAATATCCACTATAAAATAAACGACAGGAATATCTACATGACAAAATAAGCAAGCAAAAGACAAAAAACCGGAAGCGCGGGAACGCTGCCGGTTATCGTCAGGCTAATGGGGACTTCGTATCAATAAAATCCTTCAACCTTAACATCGCAAATGTATGAATTTTATCATTCATCGCAAGGACCATCTGCGCCTATCCAAACCGGTGCCAGGGAATTGCTTTATCAACCATTCCAAAGTACTCCTGGTTATGAAACTAACTGCTTTACTCTTAACAGGTATCTGCCTGCAGGTCAGTGCAACGGCCTGGTCACAGGAGGTCACCTTATCAGAGAGAAACGCGCCGCTAAAAAAGGTATTGCAGCAGATCAGCAAACAAAGCGGTTACACCTTTTTTTACGATGCCCGTTATCTCAACGAAGCCAAACGTATCAACCTTGATATCACCAACACGCCGGTAGATAAAGCCCTGGACGCCTGCTTCGCAGGCCAGCCCTTTACCTACGAAATGCTGGACCGCACCATTATTGTAAGAAGAAAAAAGACAGAAGAAAAAACGGTCGCACCAACGGCAGTTATCAGCTGGGTACTGTCGGGGAAGGTGATCAACGAAAAAGAAGAAGCCCTGCCCGGCGCTACCATCAAGGTGTTGGGTACCCCCAAAGGCGTAGTAACGGACGTGTTTGGAAAATTCCTGGTGGAAATCGGCAGCGAAAATGATTCCCTGTCGGTTACCTTCATCGGTTATAAAACACAGATCATACACCCCGGCAATCAGAAAACGATCGTCGTAAAATTATTGCCTGACCTCGAAAACCAAAAACTCAACGACGTTGTGATCGTAGGTTTTGGTACGCAGAAAAAAATATCGGTTACAGGCGCTGTATCCACCGTGAAGGTGAGCGAACTGCAGCAGTCTTCCACCGCCTCCCTGTCGAACACCATCGGTGGGCGCCTTCCCGGTATCATCACCCGCCAGAATTCCGCGGAACCGGGTTTTGACGCCGCCAGCGTATTTATCCGCGGCCTCGGCACCTTCACCGGCAACAAGTCGCCGCTCATCCTGGTAGATGGTATCGAACGCGATATGAACAACCTGAACGTACAGGAAATAGAAACCTTCTCAGTGTTGAAAGATGCCTCAGCTACCGCTGTTTATGGGATCCGCGGCGCCAACGGCGTAATCCTCATCAACACAAAACGCGGCGCAGAAGGCCGGCCCATCGTTTCTTTCCGTACAGAAACCGCCCGCCTCACGGGTATGCGCTTTCCCAGTTACATCAACAGCTACGAATACGCGATCCTGGCGAATGAAGCCATGAAGAATATCGGCAAGCCGCCTTTTTATTCAGATGAACAGGTACAGAAATACAAAGATCATTCAGATCCTTACCTGTACCCGGATGTAGACTGGATAGATGTGGTTCTGAAGAAACATACCATACAAACCATTAATAACCTCAGCGTAAGAGGCGGTAACCAAACATTCCGCTACTACACCAATGTAGGTTATACGTTTGTTGATGGTCTTTATAAAGAAGATAAATCCGTTCCCTATAAAACAAATACCAGCTTAAAACGCTACAACTTCAGATCCAATGTAGATGCCAATCTCTCCAAAAATCTTACGATGGACCTCAGTCTTGGCGGCATCATTGAAAACGGCAACGCTCCCGGCCTGCAAGGCGGGGCTCCCGAATTATTCGATGCACTGAGATGGACGCCCAACAACGCTTACCCCATAAAAAATCCAAACGGATCCATCCCCGGATTAGGCACTTTTTTGAATGAAAACCCATTTACGAAAAGTACGCAAACGGGCTATCAGAAAAGGTTCCGGAATACCATTCAAAGCTCGCTCGGCGCTACCTGGGACTTGTCGTCGCTGGTTACAAAAGGACTTAAACTGAGAGGACTCTTTGCATACGATTACTACGGCGCCATGACCACCGTGCGCGTGAAAAGCCCGGCGTCTTACCAATACCTTGGCCCGGATGCCAACGGTGTAGACCAGTATCAGCTGATCAAAACAGAGCAGGCACTCGGGTACTATACCAACTCCGGCGCCAACCGCGCCGCCTACCTGGAAGTATCTGCCAACTACGATCGCAGCTTTGGCGATCACCGGATAGGAGGGCTTATATTAGGTAACCGGCGTGAATATGTAGACCTGCTCGCAGGAAGCTCTATCGGCAATATCCCTTTCAGGCGACAAGGACTCGCCGGCCGCATTACCTACGATTATAACTCCAAATACCTGCTGGAGTTTAACGTGGGATACAATGGCTCGGAGAATTTCCCCAAAGGAAAACGATACGGCTTCTTTCCCTCCGCAGCTGCCGGTTGGCTCGTGTCCAACGAAAACTTCTGGAATAAAAATATCATCAGCTTCCTGAAAATAAGAGGCTCCTACGGACAGGTAGGTAACGACCAGATAGGCGGCGCCAGGTTCCTGTTCCAGACAACCATCGATAAAGCCCCCGGCCATACCTGGTTTGATCCGTACTATATGTTCGGCGCTAATCAAACCTACCAGACAGGCGCTTTCATGGAAAGCCGCATCGGTAATCAGAATGTGACCTGGGAAGTAGCTACCAAAGGAAATATCGGGGTAGATATGGAATTGCTCAACGGAAAAATTACCCTCACCGTAGATGCGTTCAAGGAACGGAGAAATGGTATCCTCATCGCACGGCAACAAATACCCATATCAGCAGGTTATCCGTCAGGGATCATACCCTATGCTAACCTCGGAATAGTGAACAATAAAGGTGTAGATGGCAACATCGAAATAAAAAACAAAACAAAATCAGGCTTCTACTATTCCATCCAGGGTAACTTCACCTACGCCCACAATGAAATAGTAGAAGATGATTCACCTCTGAGACCACTGGCCTACCAGAACAGCCGCGGGCAAAGCATCGACCGCCCCTTCGGCTATGAAGCCCTCGGCCTGTTCAAGGACCAGGCAGATATCGACAAAAGCCCTTCGCAATCAACGCTGCAATCGGTGATACGCCCAGGTGATATCAAATACCGCGACCTCAACGGAGATGGCAAAATAACACCCGACGACAGAACCTATTTCGGTTACGCACGTAACCCGGAAATCATGTATGGCTTTGGTGGCACGGTGGCGTGGAAAGGAGTAGACATGAGCATATTTTTTACCGGCGCAGCGAAAACAAGTTACCTGCTCAGCGGCCGCAGTTCCTATGCGTTTTCAGGCGGAGTAGGGAATTACAACGTGATGCGCGAAGTATACGACAACCGTTGGATACCGGGTGCAGATAACACCAACGCCAAATATCCTACGGTGATTGATATCAACAATACCAACAACTATGTAACCAGCACCCTCTACATGAAAAACGGCAACTACCTGCGCCTGAAATCTGCAGAGATAGGGTATACATTCACCAAAACCCTCACCAAAAGGGTCGGTATCAGCAGCGTTCGCGCATTTATCAACGGCACCAACCTCGCCGTATGGGATCATATCAAAATAGCGAATCCTGAAATTGATAACGGGGAAAGTCTCTACCCGCTGCAAAGCAGCATCAATGCAGGTGTACAGGTAAATTTTTAAAGCATTAAAATCATTAGGATGAAAACGATCACAACATATTGTACGTTCCTGTTCCTTCTCCTGGCAGCCGTGTCCTGTAAGAAAGACTTCCTGGATAAAGCGCCGGATGATGATCTCACTATTGCCGACGTATTCTCTAACCGCGATTACGCCAACAACTATCTCACCAACGTATACTCACACCTGCCGGATGAAATGGTATGGGCAGATAATAAAGATAATCCCTTTCACGGCGCCGCCGATGAACTGAAACAGTTCTACCCGCCATCGTTCTGCAACAGCATGACGTCCGGCGCATGGGATCCTAATTCCACGGTGATTAATCCCTGGGCCAGGAATTATGCTGGGCTGCGCAAAGCAAATATCTTTATTGAAAATATCGACAAAGTACCGCTGGATCAATTCTATACAAAGGAAGCGCGTGACCGCCAGAAAGGAGAAGCTATTTTCCTGCGCGCATTCTATCATTTCCTGCTGGTAAGATTATACGGCCCGGTACCCATCGCCGACAGCAGCATTTCACTGGATACCGATTTCAAGAGCATCCGGCGGCAACCCCTGGAAAAATGCGTGGCATACATTGTATCACAATGCGATCAGGCAGCTGCACTGCTGCCATCACGTATTACCTCCGAAACAGAATACGGACGGCCCGCCAAATCTGCTGCGCTGGCGCTGAAAGCAAGAATGCTGCTGTACATGGCAAGCCCGTTGTTCAATGGTAATCCCGACTACGTGAATGTAAAAGACCATGAAGGCGTATCGCTGTTCCCGGCTTATGATGCCAGCCGCTGGCAGGCAGCTGCAGATGCCGCAAAAGCCTGTATCGATCAGACACAGGCCGCCGGGTATGCGCTCTATACTTCTCCCGGTAATAACCCGGTGAAAAACTACCAGGAAATATTTTACATGAACAACAACCAGGAAGTATTCTTTGCCTATAATGATGGCACCTACGATGGCCTGGATGTTTATAACGAACCGCTTAGTCTCGCCGGATTTACCCTGCATGCGCCTACCCAGGATATCGTAGACCAGTATGAAATGGCAAACGGACAACGACCTATCACCGGCTACACCGGTGATCATTCGCCCATCATCAACCCGCTGTCGGGTTATACGGAAACCGGCTTTACCGATACGCCCGGACCGGATAACCTGTATGTAGCCGGCACCAGCAATATGTATGTAGGCCGTGAACCACGGTTTTACGCCAGTATTAACTTCTCGGGGTCGGTGTGGAAAACGCGTACCGGCGGACTGGAATTCTGGTTTAAGGGAGCCGACGGAAAGCAACGTGCGGGCGGAGGTAATTACAGCGTAACAGGTTACCTGCTGAAGAAATTATCTGACCCGAACTTTGTTTTTAAACCACAGGAGAAAAGAACGCTGCGCACCTGGATCTTCTTCAGGCTGGGAGAACAATACCTCAACTACGCAGAAGCGCTGAATGAAGCACAGGGTCCGGTGGCCGATGTGTATAAATATGTAAACCTGATCAGGAACCGCTCGGGGCTGCCCGCCCTGCCAGGCGGATTAGGCAAGGACGAAATGCGCGAACGTATTCATCATGAAAGACAAATAGAGATGGCGTTTGAATCGCACCGGTATTTCGACTGCCACCGCTGGAAGATTTCTGAAACAACAGATAACGCCAACATGTATGGATTAAATATCTATGCAGGAGAATCAAAAACAGATCCTGCTTTCTTTAAAAGAACCGTTTTTGAACGCCGGGTTTTTGAAAAGAAACATTACCTGTGGCCAATGCTGAAATCTGAAACTGATAAAAATCCTAATCTACTTCAAAACCCAGGATGGTAATAAAATAAACCGGATGAAAATAATACTGATGATGTTAATCCTCCTGCCACTGAACGTGGCGGCACAGGAGCTATATAAGTTCCCTGCGGATGCAGATACCCGTTGGATCAGCTTTGAGAACCGCTCCGGCGCCAAAGGAAAGGCAGGAATAGAAAACAAGGGCGCCAAAGGACATGCATGCGATACGCTGAAAGCAGGTGGGAGTGTAACCTTACTGGATTACGCCGGCGCCGGAATCATTAACAGGATATGGCTCACCACTTCCCATAAACCGGAAGCGCTGCGGTCCATTCATATTGATATGTATTGGGAAGGTGCATCCAAACCCGCGGTATCCGTTCCTTTGGGCGATTTCTTCGGCATCGGGCTGGCACGTAGAACGCCGTTCCAGTGCGCCCTGTTTTCTGATCCCGAAGGACGGTCATTTAACAGCTATATCCCTATGCCTTTTAATAAACATGCAAGGATAGTGCTGGTAAATGAATCAAAGGAAACACACCTGTTGTTTTATGATGTGAACATCACCGCGCTGAAGCAGCCGCAAAAAGACCTGCTGTATTTTCATGCTTACTGGAGCAGTAATCAACAAACCAAACTGGGACAGGATTTTGAAATACTGCCTGCCATCAAAGGGAAGGGCCGTTACCTGGGCAGCAATATGAGCGTAATAGCGGATACTGCATATGGCAACACCTGGTTTGGTGAAGGCGAAGTGAAAATGTACCTGGATGATGATACGCAGTATCCTACACTGGCCGGTACCGGCACAGAAGATTATATAGGCACCGGCTGGGGACAGGGTGTGTTTGCACACCTGTACCAGGGCTGTCCCATTGCAGATGCGGCAAAAAAACAATTCGCCTTTTACCGTTATCATATTCCGGATCCGGTTTATTTCCATAGTGGTTGCCGCGTGGTGATACAACAAATGGGTGGTGGGGGGAGAGATCAGCTGCGGGAAATTGTAAAAGCCGGTGCGCGTTTAAAAGTGGTAACCGTTACTACACCGGCCACCCTGGTTAAAATCCTCGAGGAACCGGGCTACCCGGATCTCTTCGATGAAAAATTCCCCAACGGCTGGGTTAATTTTTACCGGTTGGATAATTATTCCGCTACCGCTTATTTCTATCTCGATAAACCGGAAAATAACCTGCCAGCGCTGGCGCCGTTGAAGGAACGTTTGGCGGGTATACTGTCACCAACAGGTAAATGAATATTATGAACTGGAACCAACTGGATCTGTGGATAGTCATCAGTTATTTATTGCTCATGCTGGGAATGTCTTTGTGGCACCGGCGTTTCTCGGGCTCCAACCTGGAAAACTTTTTCCTTGGCGGCCGGAAAATACCCGGCTGGTTGAATGGAATTTCCTATACGGCTGCCTTGGTAAGCCCGGATGCTGCTACAGGTTATGGCGGCCTCGCCGTGGTAACAGGCGCTTTTATTTCCTGGTGGTACCTGAGCAGGTTTGGACTCGCCTTGTTTTTTGGCGGCGTATTGTTTGCGGTTTTCTGGCGACGGCTAAACCTCTTCACCACGCTGGAGTTTTATGATCTTCGTTTTCCCCCGCGTGCGGCAGCGGCCATGCGCTTATGGATAGCCATCCGAACTTCTATGATAGCCATGCCGGCCTGGACAGGCATCACTTTACTGGCGGCGTACAAAATAATGGGTCCTGCATTCGGGCTTACAAAGGCAGAAACACTGTACCTGGTAGTGCCCATCTCTTTCCTGTTTGTTTTCTTTTCAGGATACAAGGGAGTAGTGATTTCCAACCTGATCCAGATGGTGATATTTTTTGCAGGCACGCTTACACTGGCAGCGCTCACACTCGCGCATTTCGGCGGCGCTGCCGCCATGACGGCCGCACTGGGTCATGCTTTCAATGGCACACATCCGGAAGTATTGCAACTGATGCCACCCGGTGAACACCCGGTATTTCCACTGGCTGCCGCGATGGCCTGGATGGTGGGACAAAGTATTGGTTACGGTGGTGATGCGGCGCCAATGGGCGGTGCAATGGAAGGACAACGGATACTGTCTACCCGCACACCGGCTGAAGCGCTTACCATGTACGTGGTAACTGCCATCAGCATGTTCCTGCTGCTGCTGCTGGTTACGCTTCCCAGTATATCCGCTGCCGTTATATGGCCCGAACTGCGCGTGGAAGGCGCCGACCGGGAACTGGTATATGGAAAGCTGATGAAAACAATGCTGCCTGCCGGCGCTATGGGATTGCTGGTAGCTGCGATGATGGCGGCTACCATGTCTACCGTTGGCGATAATCTCAATTTCGGGAGCCAGGTGCTGGTAAGTGATATTTACCGCCGCTGGTTTGTAAAAAAGGCCAGCGAAAAGCACTACATGCTCGTCGGGAAACTGGGAATGGCGCTGATCCTGTCGTTGGCAGTGGCAGTCGTATTCAACGTGAGTATTATCACCGATGTGGCCATTTTTATGTTGCAACTCAGTGCGGCGGAACTGCCGGCTAACTGGGCGCAATGGTGGTGGTGGCGTTTCAACGGGGCGGCACGTATCGCTGCATCCTTCGGTGGCGCTGCTATTTTTTGTATGGTGGTATTGGGCCCTAAACTATTAATATACCTGCACGTTCCCTGGGCGCCGCAACTGGTGCTGCCCTGGTGGTGGCAAACATTGGTAGTGATGGCGCTTACTACTGCAGTGTGGGTTACAGTTGCGTTGATCACACCACCCGATCCGGCTGAACTGCTGCATTCATTTTATGAACGCGCGCGTCCACTCGGTTGGTGGAAGCAACACAGCGGCAATATGATACAACCTATTGTGCGCGGAATGGGTATTGCCGTAATTGGTTTTGGAGCAACGGCTATGCTGATCACAGGGTTAACACAGGCATGGTTTGCACGTTACGGGCCATGTGCCTGGCTGTTGTCCGGTTCGCTGGTGCTATTTTTTGTTTTTAGAAAGATGGCCAACAGGTACCTGTCGTGGCTGGCCGCCAGGGCAACCGTGAGCAGGGCTGTACTGGAGCAGCAATCCTTCGAATCTTTATCTCAAAAAGTATAAAAAAATAATTATGTCTGTTAGAAAAGAAGTCAGGACAAAAGAAGAACACGTACTATACCTGGGCGATTGGGTATTTCACCTGGGCCCTACGTTTATAGAAACGCCGTTTGGCACAGAAACAAAAGACGCAGATCTGCATTTCTATGGCGAGCGCTTAACAGCAGCACTGGAACATGTGGCGGATGTTACCACGCTTGCCAACTGGGAGCTGTACCGCCTTGCGCCAGGTAAGCTGGAAGCCTTCCTGGAGGAATCTGTAAGTCTCATTATCAGCGATGTGGAAGCAAAATGTTTCCATCTTTACCCCAGCTTTTTCGACCGCTCCCGGCGGGAAAATAAAGTGGTTACATTCCCCGACAGGCTTACCCTTATTAAAGAATGGATCAATGATGGCGGCGGACTGATGATGCTCGGCGGATGGTTGTCGTTCAGCGGTGTGCAGGGCAAATCAGGGTGGGGCAGGTGTACACTTACGGATGCGTTGCCCGTGAAATGCCTCGTTACTGAAGACCTGGTAGAGTCCTCCGCAGGGTTTACCGCGGAGGTATTAGCGCCTGATCATCCCGCGGTGAAAGGCTTGCCATGGCATACGTTTCCGCCCATATTTGGTTACAATGAAGTAAGTGCCGTTGGTACCGGGGAAGTGCTGGTGCGTGTAAAAGAAACCGGTCACCCGCTGGTGGTGGCCGGCAGCTATGGAAAAGGCAGGGTGTTGACCTACATGTCTGATCCCGCTCCGCACTGGGGAATCAACTTTGAATTATGGGAAGGATATGATGCCTTCTGGCAGCAATCATTGCAATGGGTAAAGAAACAAACAAGTAATTGATGAACCGTTCCATATTACGCGCAGGAACAGCTGTAGCTGATATCACCCCGCCGCTGGAAGCCGGATTGCTTACCTCTTCGGTAGAAGGGCGTTACGATCCGTTTACGGCAGTGCGGTTGCCGCTGAAAGCCAGGGTGCTGGCGCTCACCACCACAACCACTACCGTCGCACTGGTATCGCTGGACCTGTTAGGGTTAAGCGATACCGCTACCGGCGGGTGGAAAGCATTCAAGCAGGGATTGTCGGATGAAATATTGCCGGAGCACATTATTATAACCTGCACGCATACACACAATGCACCGGAATCGGTAGCCTTATCACAACTGTATTTAACACCGGTGTACCGTGCATGGCTACACGAAGTACAGCAGCAAATACGTAATGCTATTCATACAGCGCTGAAAGACGCGCGTGCATGTACCATCAGCATCAGTAGCGGCATGCTGGAAGGATTCTCGCTGCAACGCCGCATACCCACGCCGCAGGGCATCGTGATGTCCGATTCCATGCAGCCTGTTACACCGGACCTGATGCGCCGCGAACCGGCAGACCGTCGCGTACATACGCTCCGGTTTACCGGGGCGAACGGGATCATCGCAACAGTGGTACATGCGGTTTGTCACCCTGTGCATGAAATGTGCCTGCCGCATGTATCGCCCGATTTCCCGGGGGAGCTCTGCAACGCGCTGGAAGCCACCGGCAATAATGGCATGGTGATGTTTATCAATGGCGCCGCCGGCGATATCAATCCGCCTACCGTATCCGGCGGGCCCGCCACTGCAAAGCAACATGGCGCCGCACTGGCCGCAGTGGTGCAACAGGATACCGGCCGCGAATCGCTGGAAGGCAATAGGCTATTGTTCGCACATGATGAAATCACTTTTGGAATACGTGCTGCTGTCGTCATCAACAAAGAAGATGCGCACGCCAGGGTAAATGTGATCGCCATCGGAGAGCTGGCCATCGTCTTTCTCCCGGGTGAACCATTCACCACTACCGCATTGGAAATAGAAAGCGCGTCTCCATTTCCGCATACACTCGTGGCGGCATATGCCGAAAATACCATTGGCTATATTCCCGACATAAAAGGATTCGCTGAAGGAGGATATGAAGCCGGACCCGGTAAGTGGTCATTCCTGGAAACCGGGGCCGCTGCTATATTACAGGCCACCGCCCTCCGCCTGCTGAATCAGTTAAAAAGCAACACATGAAAAAGAAAATACTGCTGAGTGCCCTGGTATGCCTGTTGTACAGCTGCATACAGGTATATGCGAAAGATAAAACGCTGTTGTTCTGCGGCAGCAATAAAAACGGTCTCTATCTCCTTTTAACACAGGAAGGATATAAACTGAAACAGTTCAGCACTCCCGCTGTTGCCATTACTGCTGCTACCGATGGCGCAGCGGTATTCATCGTATCAGATACCTACCCGGTAATTGACCCGGAAAAGCGTATCACAGAAGCGTTGCTGGCTGCCGCCAAACAAAAACACCTGCAGCTATATGTTGAATACCCCGCTGCATTCCCGGGCCTCGATATCCCTGCAAAACCGCTGGAAACGAGGCTGGAACGCGGCGTGGTAACTACCGGCGATTTCGGCGCGCCATTACAGCCCATGAGCATACTGGGTATCCATAACTGTTATATCCTGCCGGTGAGTGCCAAGGATCCGTTGATTGTACTGGCCAAAGTAGTGGGATTCGACAAAGCAGAATATGGCCTGGACAGTACCAAATCATATCCGCTGCTGTTCAAACAGGACGGCGCTTTTATTGCCACCACTGCACTGAGTAACTTCGAGCGCGGACGATACGGTCCCGCGGCTTCCATGAAACAGGTGTGGACGTATATCCTTGCCCGTATGACCGGCAACCCACACCTCGCCATAAAGCACTGGCCCATGGATGTAAAGCCCATGTATGGCCGCAATGCGCCATTACCCGCCAGCGCAAGGCTCAACGCCATCCGGAAGGGAACCGCCTGGTTCTTTCATGGCCGCTTCTTTGTGCATCCGGCCTGGCAAAAAGAATGGGAAGAATACAACTCCCGTGAAATGCCAACAGGCCCGCCAATAAGCGCCGACAAGCCCGATGGCGACGGCTCGCTCGGTATCATGGAAGGACATACCTCCACCATCAATTACGATGGTACCCAGCAATACCGCTACTGGATGCGCGCAGATGTGCAGGGAGAAGTAAGCATGGCCCTTTCTGCCGCAGGCAGGTTGCTGAATATTAAAAGCTATCAGCAGAACGCCGTAAATCTTATTAACTATACGTTGAAAACCTCCAATATGAGGGCCGGGCCTAAGCGCGATCCCAACAGTCCCGCCTACGGCCTCATAGGCTGGGCAACGCCTAACCCCACCACCTTTTACGGAGATGATAATTCAAGGGCCATCCTCGGCATTATCGGCGCCTCCGCTTACATGAATACCCACCAGTGGGACCAGGAAATGGCTGCCGCCATACTGGCTAACTTCAGAACCACGGGCAAAGATGGCTTCCGCGGCGAACGGCTGGAAGAAAAAGATATCATTAAAAACGGCTGGCAGTTTTACAGCAACCGTTCCTTCGTACATCCGTCCCCGCATTTTGAATCGTGGATGTGGGCGCTGTACCTGTGGCTTTATAACAAAACGAAGTACGAACCGCTGCTGACCAAAACAAAAAATGCGATCCGCGTGACCATGGAAAGTTATCCCGGCAACTGGCGCTGGGGCAGCAGCATGCAAACACAACGCGCACGCATGATCCTTCCTCTAGCCTGGCTGGTAAGAGTGGAAGATACGCCGGAACACCGGCAGTGGCTCGACAAAATGGTGACCGAAATCATGAAGTACCAGGATGAAAGCGGCGCTATCAGGGAAGAGCTGGGCGTAAAAGGGAAAGGAATGTTCAACCCGCTGAACACCAATTCTGCCTACGGTTCCGATGAAGGCTCCCTCATTTTTAAAAACGGGGAGAAGGTATCCTGTCAGTTGTACACCTGCAATTTCGCATTGTTTAGTTTGAATGAAGCCGCGCGCGCAACAGGCAATAAAAAGTACCAGGAAGCCGCCGGAAAATTGTCGGCCTATCTTACCCGTATACAGGTGCAAAGCAGTAAACATAAAGATCTCGATGGCGCCTGGTTCCGTGCATTCGACTACGGGCGGTGGGACTACTGGGCCTCCAATTCAGATGCAGGCTGGGGCGCCTGGTGTACGCTGAGCGGCTGGATACAAAGCTGGATCGTCACCTCACAAATCCTGATAGAACAACAGCAGAGTTACTGGGAAGTAACGCAAAAGTCAGCGATCAGCGAACCCGCAAAATCATTGATCAATACCATGCTTAAATAGTTGTATGAAGATGAAAATATCTTTGCTGTTGTGGTGCCTCACCGGTTGTGCATTATCCTGCCGGGCAAACATCCGTTTACCGGAGGTGCTCAGCAGTAACATGGTGCTGCAACAGCAAAGCCCCGTAAAGTTATGGGGCTGGGCCGATCCGGGTGAACGCATCTCCATTACCACCTCATGGGATCAGCAGGTATACACTGTTACCACAGCCGGCGATGCCGCCTGGGTAGCGACTATTACCACGCCGGCGGCAGGTGGCCCTTTTACCATTACGCTGAAAGGAAATAATACCATCACGCTGCAAAATATCCTGTTGGGTGAAGTATGGGTCTGTTCCGGGCAAAGTAATATGGAAATGTGCGGAAACTGGGGACTGAAAGACATCAAAGCCATTCAGCCGGCTGCTGGTAACAACAACATCCGGTTCTTTAAAATAGCCAAAGCCACCGCCGCACATCCACAGGATCACCTGACCGCGCAATGGGTGGCGTGCGACAGCGCCGCACTGAATACTTTCAGCGCTGTCGGCTATTTCTTTGGGAGAAAATTAAATGAGCAGTTAAAGGTGCCCATCGGGCTCATAGATGCCAGCTGGGGCGGTACCGCTGCGGAAGTATGGACACCGGACAGCATTGTAGGCAACAACCCGGTGTTAAAAGAGGCGGCTGCGCATATATTGCCCAACGGCATGTGCCCGCATTTGCCGGGTGTGGCCTGGAATGCCATGCTGGCGCCGGTTACACGCTATGCCATTGCCGGCGTTATCTGGTACCAGGGAGAAAATAATACCGGCACCGCCGCCACTTACCGCCTTTTATTTACTTCCATGATAGATGCATGGCGTAATGCATGGCAGCAGTTGCTGCCCTTTTATTTTGTGCAGATAGCCCCGTTCAATTACCGCGAAAAAAATACCGGCGCACTGCTCAGGGAAGCGCAACAACAAAGTATGCAACATCCTAATACCGGCATGGTCGTCACCACCGATATTACCGGCAACGTATACGATGTGCATCCGGCTAATAAGCATGATGTAGGCTACCGGCTGGCCGACTGGGCGCTGGGCGAAACTTATCGCCGCCGGGGATTTATCTACAAAAATCCTTTGTTTAAAGAGATGATGATAAAGAAAGATAAAGTGATCATCTCCTTTGAAAATGTGCAAGAGGAACTATCAATAAGGGGGGATAGCCTGACGGAGTTATTTATTGCAGGAAACGACCGGCAGTTTCACCCCGCCAGGGCTATAGTAAAAAAAAACACACTGATGGTGTGGAACAATAAAGTGAAACAACCCGTGGCTGTGCGCTACGCTTTCAGTAACACTGCTATCGGTAACCTGTTCAGTAAAAACGGTTTGCCCGTAGCGCCTTTCCGCACCGATCACTGGGAGGTGCCAACAAAATAAATTTATCCGCATGAAACATTTTGTCTTTTTATTACTCATGATATCATTCGCTGGTTTACAGGCGCAGGACCTCGCCGGTCTCACACTCATTAAAGAGCACGTTACCACAAAACGGATCAGCAGTTACGACAAGGCCGGTGGTCCGAACGACAACCTGCAACACATTGAAAACGGCGGTAAAAGAACCCTCGTGGATATCAAGGGCGCCGGCATTATTAACCATATCTGGATCACGATGTGGCCCGCCCCGGATAAACTGAGCCGCAACGATGTGATCATCCGCATGTATTGGGACGGGAAACCATATCCTTCCGTGATATCGCCCATCGGTCCCTTTTTCGGACAAGGCTGGAACGAATCTTACCCTTTTACATCGTTGCCGCTGGCCGCTGCCCCTATGGACGGCACCAGCCTGGTGAGCTATTTTTCGATGCCTTTTTCCAACGGGGCAAGAATAGAAATAGAGAACCAGTCTGGCACGGAAATACAACCTTTTTATTTTTGCGTGGACTATGTGGAAATGCCCAAACTGCCCGCCAATACCGGCCGCTTTCATGCCTGGTACAACAAACAGCTCATGGGATCGCAGGATAGCATAGAAAATGAGCATTGGATCTTTGGACCCGAAGGACAAAATACCGATGGCCGCAATAATTATGTAATAGCAGATATCAAAGGCGAAGGGCATTTCGTCGGCATAAATTACTATGTGCAATCGCCTACACCTTTATGGTATGGAGAAGGGGATGATATGATTTTTATAGATGGAGAAACAATACCATCCCTCAATGGTACCGGTACGGAAGATTACTTTAATACTGCCTGGGGTCCCAAAGTATTATATACGCATCCATATTTCGGGTATGCAAGGGTGAACAACGATATCGGCACACTTGGCCGCACGCATCTCTATCGTTTTCACATCACCGATCCTATCTATTTTAATAAGTCGCTGAAGTTTACCATCGAACATGGTCATAACAACGAGATGACACTCGATCTTGCCAGTGTGGCCTATTGGTATACAAAGGAAGCGTTGCCGGTGCCGGACATCCCGGATGCCAAAGCCCGCAGGCCCATGCCCGCAATCAACTCATACGATATCCACCGCTGGCGCAATGAGTGGCGGAAAAACAGGGGCAAGGATCCGAAGTTATGGAACTAACTATTTCATCATCATACCTCTTACTACATGAAAAATATATCCTGGTTATTACTGCTGTTTTTTAGCATGTCTTGTACAGGCAAAGCAAAAGACTCCACCGTGGCGCCGCCGCCGGCGCCTGCGGATACCACCTTCTCCAATCCGCTGCTGGACGGCGGTGCGGATCCCTGGGTGTATAAAAACGGCAATGCTTATTACTTCCTTTGTACCAATGGCGGAAATATTACCATCCGTAAAACCGCCGCCATGTCGGAGTTGAGAAATGCCATTCCCAAAGTGGTATGGACGCCTCCTGCCACCGGCGCTAATTCAAGAAATATCTGGGCGCCGGAACTGCATCGCCTACAGGGCAAATGGTATCTGTATTATACAGCCGGCGCTACATCCGACCTGGCTACGCAACGTTTGTTTGTGCTGGAAAATGAGGCTACGGAACCATTGGAGGGTGTTTGGAAAGACAAAGGAAAAATAGGCGATCCGCAGGCGGACTTTTTTGCTATCGATGGTACGGTGCTGACTTACAACAACAAAAACTATTTTATCTGGAGTGGTCAGATCTCCGGGAAAGACATCACACAACGTATCTACATCGCCGAAATGGAAAACCCCTGGACCCTCAAAACAGGCAGGGTACAGATTTCCATGCCGGATTATGACTGGGAAAAACACGGTTCGCCGGTAAATGAAGGACCTGAAATACTGAAGGGCCCCGATGGACAGCTCATACTGATCTACTCTGCCAGCAGTTGCGGTACCGATGATTATGCACTCGGTCTGCTGCGCCTGAAAAAAGACGGTGACCCGCTCAATCCTGCACACTGGACCAAAGCCAGCCAGCCGGTGTTTACGAAGAGCATTGCCAACAGTGTGTTTGGTCCCGGTCACAATGGCTTCTTTAAATCGAAAGACGGGAAAGAAGACTGGATCATTTATCATGCAAATCCTCATGCAGGCCAGGGCTGCGGCGGCGCACGGAGTCCGCGTATCCAGCCGTTTACCTGGCGCGCCGATGGCACTCCCGATTTTGGAGAAGCCCTGAATCCTTATTATAAACTCAAAAAGCCCTCAGGGGAATAACTATTATGGCTGTTTTTTTAAAAGAAGGAAAGAGTGAAGCGGCATTAAAAGCCACTGATGCACAGGTAAAGGAGACGGTGGAGAAAATGATCAGTGAGATAGAACAGCACGGCGACGCTGCCGTGGTGAAGTATTCCGCTTCCCTGGATCGCTGGTCGCCGGCAGCCTTCCTGTTATCGGCCGAAGCTATCCGGGAAATTATGGCGCGCACACCAGACCAGGTGATCCGCGATATCCGGTTTGCGCAACAGCAGATCCGTTTTTTTGCGGAGCAGCAACGCGCTTCCATCCACGATATCGAAATAGAAACACTGCCGGGCATCTTCCTGGGGCATAAAAATATCCCGGTCAACAGCGTAGGGTGTTATATCCCCGGTGGGAGATACCCGATGGTGGCCTCTTCGCACATGAGTATCCTCACCGCAAAAGTAGCCGGTGTAAAACGGGTCATCGCCTGCACGCCACCGATCAACGGCCAGGTGCCGGAAGCCACTGTTTGTGCCATGCACCTCGCAGGAGCCGATGAAATCTACATTTTAGGCGGCGTGCCTGCGCTGTGCGCCATGGCAATAGGCACTGGGTCCATTACCCCGGTGGACATGATTGTAGGGCCGGGAAATGCCTATGTAGCAGAAGCCAAACGGCAACTCTATGGCAGGGTGGGCATTGATCTGTTTGCCGGTCCCACGGAAATACTGGTGATTGCAGATGAAACCGCCGATGCTGAAATGGTGGCCTGCGATTTATTAGGGCAGGCAGAACATGGCCCCACCTCTCCCGGTGTGCTCATCACCACTTCTGAACAGCTGGCCCGTGAAACCCTGGTGGAGATAGAAAGACAGCTCGCCTTTCTTTCCACTGCGGACATCGCCAGGGTGGCCTGGGAAAATAATGGTGCCGTGATATTGGTAAAAGACGAGGCGGAAGCCATCGCTGTAGCAGATGAACTGGCCAGTGAACACGTGGAAGTGCTCACCCGCAACCCCGGCGTATTCCTGGAAAAAATGACCAACTACGGCGCCTTGTTCCTCGGTCCTGAAACCAATGTAGCTTACGGCGACAAAGTGATTGGCACCAATCATACACTGCCCACCCGTAAAGCGGCAAAGTATACCGGCGGACTATGGGTAGGTAAGTTCCTGAAAAATTGTACCTATCAGCGTTGTACGCCGGAGGCCAGCGCTATGATTGGCGAATATGCCATGCGGCTGTGTGAATTGGAAGGATTTGCAGGACATAAAGCACAGGCTGCCCTGCGCGTAAAGCGTTATGGAAAAAACTAGCCCGTTTTGGCCTGCACGTATACCTTCTGGTATTGCAGCGGCGTTTTGTGTGTGAGCAGTTTGAACTGCCGGTTGAAATTGGAGAGGTTGTTGAATCCACACGTATAGCCTACCTGCGACATGGGCAGGTTGTTTTCTATTAGCAGTTTACAGGCATAGCCAATGCGTACTTCCATTAAAAACTGCCAGTACGTTTTCAGTGTCCTGGATTTGAAATACCGGCAAAACGAATTGGGGCTTACATTGGCCGCCGCAGCCACTTCTTTGAGGGTAATTTTGTTACGGAAATTATTGAAGGTATAATGATAGATCTTGTTGATGTTATCGGTGTTGATGATATTGTAGGAACTGGCGAAACCGATGCTCGACAGCAGGGTACAGTCTTTTGAACCGGCGATGGTGTCCAGTATGTTGAGCAGGGAGGTGATCCTTTGTACCTGCCCGGCTTTGAGGATGTTCTCCATTTCCCGGCTGATCAGTTCACGGGTAACGCCGTGTATCCGGATGCCGTGCCTGGCTTTTGCAAGCAGTTCTTTTATTGCTGTCAGTTCCGGCAGGTCCAGGAAACCGGCGCCCCAGAAGTGGTCCCCGAAATGTATGGCAATGGCTTCTATCTGCAACCCGGGTTGATCCTGGAAGTAAATGGCATCGCTCCGCCACATGTGCGGAAGTTCACTGCCCAGCAGCACCAGGTCGCCATCTTCAAATCTTTCCATACTGTCGCCCACCAGCCGCATACCACTGCCCTTGCGGATCAGCGTAAGTTCAATTTCCGGGTGGTAATGCCAGTGATTATAAAGGTAAGGGTAGATGTCTTCCCGGATGCTGAACGAATAGTTATGGCCGGTGTCAACCTTACGCAGAATCGGTTTCATACAACGGAATTATATAATGAAGCTAATACAATTTATGATAGTTGCAAAACACATACACCCGCTGAAATCATGCGTGACAACGTATTTACGGTATACCTGCCTGCTGGTGCTTGTCCTCTGTAAATCCGTGCTGCCGCTTCAGGCCCAGCGCCTCCCCGTGATACCTGCCGGCGCCGATGCATACCGGATGTGGGACAAATGGCCTTCCCAACGGTTCGGAATGCGAACTTATATGAGAAGCACCTACGACCGCTCCGGCAGCAATGAAGCGGCCGACGCCAGCCACTATCTTTTTATGAACGGCGAAACGGATAATGTTACATTGGATGTAACGGGAACGGGTATACTTTATTTTTTTCGTACCAACCACTGGCACGGAAGTCCCTGGCATTTCACTACAGACGGACAGGAACATACCGTAAAGGAAACCGCTACCGAAGATCCTGTAAACGCCCTCCGGAACATTAAAGCAAGCGCCTTCATCCCGGCTGCGCCGTTTCCCCGCCCGCTGGCCTGGACCTGGGGCGACACCAAAGGAGCAGACCTCATCTGGACACCCATTCCATTCCGGCAATCCCTACGCATCGCGTATTCCCGCACACACTATGGCACAGGGTACTACATTTACCAGTTGTTTGCCAACCCCCGCAATCTTTCACAACGCATCAACAGCTGGGATATAGAAAAAGCACCCGATAAAGACGTGGTAGCGCTGCTCAGTAAAGCAGGGCAGGATATTGCATCGGTACATATACCAACCCGCCAGGGAACGGTAGCGCTCAACCAGGAAAAGGTAACGCTGACGGATATACGCGGTATGGCGGTAGTAAGGGCCCTTAAATTCACTATTCCGCTGGCAGACGCGGAAAAACTGGAAAGACTCCGCCTGCTGGTTACCTGGGACGATGCATCCCTTCCTTCCATAGATGCACCACTCAGCCTGTTCTTTGGCGCAGGTACCCTGCACAACGCGGGCGCCCGGGAGTACCTTGTAAAAGGCTTCCCCATCAATATCCGTTATGATAGTATCCGGCAGAATGTAGTGCTGGCCTGCTATTATCCGATGCCGTTCTTTAAAGCGGCAAAGTTTGAACTGGCCGGTATCACACCAGGCGAAACTTCCATTAACTATGAGATCCGCTACCGGCAACAGCAATTGCGACCCGCATTCAGCAGCTATTTCCATGCTACTTACCGCGATTTCCCATCGCCGGAATTGGGAGAAGATCTAACGTTGCTGGATACACGTGGAATGGAAGGTAAACCCGAGTGGTCAGGTAACTTTGTTGGCACCTCTTTTATTTTTACGCATAGCGGCGATCTCGGCACGCTGGAAGGGGATCCACGTTTTTTCTTCGACGACAGCCAAACGCCGCAGGCACAGGGCACCGGTACGGAAGAGTGGGGCGGTGGCGGCGATTACTGGGGCGGGAGGAATATGTCGCTTCCCCTTGCGGGGCATCCCTGCGGCGTAGCCCGGAAGGAACAGGCAAAAGAAAAAAAAGACCTCATCCACTCGGCTTACCGTTTTCTCCTCGCCGACCTCATGCCCTTTGGACGTAATGCCCGCATCCAGCTGGAACACGGTGTGGACAACCGCTCCACCGAACACTATGAATCCGTTACCTACTGGTATGGACTGCCCGCCCCTTCTTTGATAAAAACAGATGAACTGGATATCGGTGATCCGGGCAGTGAACAACAACATGGCTATCATTCGCCGCAGGCATCTCCGGTAGCAACCATTGTTTCCCGTTACGAACTGGGTGTTGATTCGCTTACCATTAAAGGACAGGGCAGAAAGGAAATCTACCCGGTACACACAGAAGATGGCCGTTATACCACCGGCGTGTCGGAATTCACCATCCGCCTCGATCCCGCCAACGTTGGTGCGCTGCTGCGGCGTACACTGGATTACAGTCACCCTAATCAAAAGGCAGCAATATATATCGCAGACGACAACGGAGACACCACCCATCGTAAATGGAAGTCCGCCGGCACCTGGTACCTGGCCGGCGCCAATACCTGCATGCATAGCAATCCGCCAAAGGAACTGGATAAAAGGGTGTATGAAGTGCAAACCAGTAACCGCCGCTTCCGCGATGATGAATGGTTGATACCAGCCGCCCTTACAAAAGGACGCAGCCGCATCAGGGTAAGGATCGTATTTATGCCGGTAGCACAGGAACTATACCCGGGACTTAAATTCCCGGGGAAAAACGCATGGAGTGAACTGCGTTATGCCGCCTATAGCTATGTGGTGCCTGATTTTAAAGATTAAACATCTTCCAGCAGGATTTTCACCATGTTTTTGTAATTATTGATAAACTGGTGAGAGATCTTATAATTTTCTGTGGCGGTATAACTGGTTTTTTGGATCCCGTTTTCTGTCAGCTGGTAAATAAGGGCATCGGGATAAGCCATTACAATAGGGGAATGCGTGGCAATGATAAACTGCGACTGCTGCCCGATCAGCTGGTGCATCCTTGTGAGCATGGCCATTTGCCGCGTAGGGGAAAGCGCGGCTTCCGGCTCATCCAGTATGTACAGGCCATTACCGGAAAAGCGATGCACCAGCAAAGACCAGAACGCCTCCCCGTGTGATTGCTCGTGCAGGGACACGCCGCCGTAACTGTCAATCACCCGCCGGCCCATACCTTCCCGGTCCAGTTCTTCAATGTTGGTACCCACGTTGAAAAAGCTCTCCCCTCGCAGGAAAAAGCCATCCTTTGCCCGTATTGCCGCCCTGGCTACCCGGATATACTGATGTAATACGGAATGGGAAGCACGCGTGGAAAATGTGAAGTTCAATGATCCGCCTTCGGGGTTAAAACCGCAGGCCACCGCAATGGCTTCTATCAGGGTGGATTTTCCCATGCCGTTTTCACCGGAAAGGTAGGTAACCTTCGGATGCAGCTGCAGGGTCGAAAAGTTTTTCAACGCGGGTATATTAAAAGGATATTCCCCCGGAGCAGTGATCTTTTCCCTGTTGAGTGTAATGGCCGTTAATCCCCTTTGTGTAAGCATAGCCTTGCCTGTTAGTGTAGCTGTTAAAAGAAAGTAACCTTTCCGCTGTTCATATCGTAAACGCCGCCTGTAATGATCAGTTGCTTCTTTTTTTCCATTTCTGCAATGATAGGGCTGTTTTTACGTATATTCTCTACCGTTAGCCTTACGTTTTGCTCGCAAACAGCATGTACATACAACTCATTTTTGCTGTTCATATCTCCCTTAAACTCCTTAATGCTGGTAACTGCCGGCCGTATTTTTGACAGCAGCGCGGTAATATTGCCCAGTTTTACATTATCGATGGCCGACTTAATCGCGCCGCAATGCTCGTGGCCCAACACCAGGATTACCTTTGCGCCGGATACTTTGCAACCGTATTCAATACTACCCAGCATATCTTCATTCACAATATTCCCCGCCACACGCGCCACAAACACATCGCCGATTCCCCTGTGAAAAACATCTTCCACGGGTACCCTTGAATCCAGGCAAGACAAGATCACTGCCTTGGGAAACTGGCTCAGTGCCGCTGCCCTTACCCTGGAAGAAGTATTCCTGATCGTTAAGCGGTCATTTACAAAGTCCTCATTTCCCTCTTTTAAAATATCAAGCACTCTTTCCGGTGTCAATGACTGCTGTTCGTTGGACGACAGTACTTTATTTTCCAGCACATCGGTGCTGTCTACAGCAACCTCCTTTTTTGTACTGCTGGTATCGCTGTCTTGTTGTAACCCTTTTTTCTTGCCCGGGTTGCCACAGGCGTATACCAACAGGAGGAATGTGATAACAGATAATCTTGCAGGTATCTTCATAAATTTTTTTTAAATGATTAACGGAAGACTTGGCATGTACAAGCTAACAATCCGGCAAATAACATTGTTTTATTTTCCGGAAAGATAAGCGAATAATGATCACAGCCTTATATAAAAATACAACGCCCGCGCTTGGCGCAGGCGTTGTAGGTTATGGTAATGTATCGTTAAAACAACGGAGTAGCCAGTTTAATAAAATAAACAGTATTAAAATCTGTTTTGCCGGTAAGCGGCAGTATTTTCTGGATATAGGTATTGTTAACCGGATCGGGGGGAACGATGCCAAAGTCATCATCGTTGCTCACTGCCAGGGTAGTGCTGTTCACCAGTACAATACCTTCCGGTTTATCATGCGGGTAGCCGGCGATATCTTTCAACAGGTCAACCACCAGCGATTTGGAAACGGTTTTGATACCTGCTGCCTGCAGTTCTTCATCGGTCAGCACTTCCACTGTTTTGCCATTCACCAGCTTCCCGCCTGCACCGTCGCCGGCATCAGAAATATCAGTAGCTGCCGACAGGTCGATTTTATAGATCCTTTTAATCAGCGATGGTTTAACCGGATCGCCGGGGAACTCACCATCGCGCTCCAACACCAGGAAGGTATTGTTGCTGATTACGGTGATTTCACTGTTAGCGGTATTTTTATTCTCCAGTTTATAGAGGTATTGTTTAGTTTGACCGGAGGCGATATCATAGGTGAGGATGCGGGTAAACAGGGAGTTTTTCACCGCATCTTTGGTAGGATTGTATAAGGGCGACTGCATAATGCCTACCAGTGTTTTGCCGTCAGGGGTGATGGTAAGCCCTTCCATGCCACGGTTGGCGCGGCGCATCGCAAATACTTTAGGGATCTTCCTGCCGCCGGTGCCGGTACCAAAAGGATTGATCCTTTCCAGTGTTTTGCCGCTTCTGTCGAGATGCACCAGGTGCGGACCGTATTCGTCACTCAACCAGAAAGTACCGTCAGCTGCTACCGTAAGCCCTTCACAGTCGATGCCTTCTGCATCTACAGGAAGTGTTTTACCATCTTTGTCCAACGCCGTTTCCCCGGTACCGCCTGATCCTGCAGGATTGGGAAGCCCCGTTACCGGTACGTTTGCAGCAGACTTGATATGAATGGTTTCTACCAGTACGAGCGAGTCGCCATTCAGCTTGAATTTTCCGATCTGCGGATTAAATCCCGGTACGGCAAATACTTTGGAGTCCTTGATGGTGCCATCCGCATTCGGGCCGCGGTCGGTCATCAGGTAAAAATAACCAGGCTGCCCGGGCACGTTTGCAATAGAAGATCCATAACCGCCATTGTAAACTTTTACACCGGCTGTGTTGGTGGTCATTACTACCGCACCAGCCAGGGTGGCTTTGGCAGGATAAGACGTATTGTTGTTATCAGGAGGGGTGTCGTTTTTCTGACAGGCAAAAAGGAACACAAATCCTAATGGAGCAAAGTAGCGTACTACAGTCATAGTGGTTGATACGTTTAAGGCGCAAATGTGCCCTTTCCGTATGAAGACTGTGTTACCGCAATATTATCAAATCGTGAAATTGCTATTCTTTTTTGGGCTCTCTTTCCACGGTAATGCTGCACTCGCCGATCAGTGCCGCCAGTGCGCCAACTGCTGCAAAAACGGGCGCCAGTAATGCACCCACTACGCCAATGGTCAGCGGGAAAGTCATCAGTTCTTTTCCTTCTTTATCTGTAATGGTAATCTTCCGTACATTCCCTTCTGCAATCAGCTCTTTGATCTTTTTTAACAGGTTTTCGCCGTGAAGGGTGAAAGTTTCTTTTGTGGTCATAGTCTACAGGTATTTGTCTTTTAAGGTACTAATATTTGGCGGGATAACGGTGATGTTCATACATCCGTAAGCTCTATCCACACCGGCGCATGATCACTGCTCTTTTCCCAACCACGCACATGGCGGTCCACACCACCGGCAACGAGACGGCTATCCAGTTGCGGGCTCAGTAAAAAGTGATCGATACGCAGGCCTGCATCGCGGCCATATGCATTGCGGAAATAATCCCAGAAGGTATAGATCTTTTCATCAGGGTATAGTTTCCGTATGGCATCTGTCCAGCCCTGATCTCTCAGGTTCCTGAATGCTTCGCGCGTTTCGGGGCGGAAGAGGGCATCATCTACCCAACGTTCCGGCTTGTATACATCCTGTTCCGTGGGCATTACGTTATAGTCGCCCGTAAGTACCACCGGCGTTTTGGCCGCCAGCAGCTCTTTGGCATGCGCCGTGAGACGTTTGAACCAGCTTAACTTATAATCGAACTTGGGACCGGGAGCGGGGTTGCCATTTGGCAAATAAAGACAACCAATGGTGATGTTATTAATTTCGGCTTCTATATAACGGCTGTGGATATCCTCGGGATCCCCGGGAAGCGCTCTTCTTATTTCTTTGGGTTCACCTATCCGGGAAAGGATGGCTACGCCGTTCCAGCTTTTTTGTCCGTGCCAGATGGGGGAGTAGCCCGCATCGCGGATGGCTTGCTCCGGGAATTTTTCAGGAGGTGCTTTTAATTCCTGTAAACAGGCCACATCAGGCGCCGTTTCCTTTAACCAGCGAAGTAATACCGGAAGACGCCCGTTGACGCCGTTAACATTATAAGTGGCTATTTTCATGGATGCTGTTTATTCATTTGGGTTCGTAATTAGCAACACAATCACGCTGCCATGTGCTTTGTGAATATAGGCAATTATCTGTTTCCGTTTGTCGCCGCAAAGGGAAAAAACTTACTTTTGTAACCTGTTACAAATAACGGAACATCATGGCAAAGAAGAACACATCACAACCACACATACACCAGTCGGGCTTTCATTTTTTAAGTAAATTAAAAGAGAACAACAACAGGGACTGGTTTAATACCCACAAAACAACTTATCAGCAAGAGCTGGGCCTGGTAGAAGAATTTGCAGAAGCGCTGCTGGCCGAACTTTCGGTGCATGACCTGATAGAAACGCCCTCCGGGAAAAAAAGCCTGTTCCGCATTTACAGGGATACCCGCTTCTCCAACGATAAAACCCCTTATAAAACTCATTGGAGCGGCAGCTTCCGGCGCGCCACCAAATTCCGCAGGGGCGGATATTATTTTCATATAGAAGAAGGTAACAGCTTCGTTGCAGGCGGATTCTGGGGCCCCGTTCCGGAAGACCTGAAGCGGATCCGGGAAGAAATCGCGTTTGATCCGGCACCGCTGAGAAAGATCCTCAACAGTAAATCTTTCAAAACCTATTTTAAAACACTGGAGGGAGAACAGTTGAAAACTGCGCCGAAAGGTTTTGCCCCGGATCATGAAGCGATCGACCTGCTGCGTCATAAACAGTTTGTACTGGTAAGGAAGTTTACTGATAAGGAGGTGTTGAGTGCAGATTTTCTGAAAGAAGTAAACCTCACCTTTAAAGCCATGCGCCCGTTTTTAGATTACATGAGCGAAGCGCTTACAATGGATCCCAATGGTCTTACAGCGTAATTGCCCTCGTTGAGGCAGTTGCCTGTTATTTTCATACATTCAGGTATGGACAAGCTACAGCAGGCCATCAACGTTTTTGATAAACGTGCGGTCCAATACCAGGATAAGTTTATGGACGTGGCATTATACCACGATTCATTTGATCTTTTCTGCAACAATATTCCCAAACACGAGGCGGCTGTTTTGGAAATCGCCTGTGGTCCCGGCAATATCACCAGATACCTGCTGCAGCAGCGGCCGGACATTCACGTGCTGGGAATTGACCTGGCGCCCAATATGCTGGAGCTGGCACGCAGCAATAATCCGCCCGCGGAGTTTCTGCTGATGGATGCCAGGGATATCCTCCAGCTAAACAAACTATTCGACGGGATCATGTGCGGGTTTTGCCTGCCCTATCTCAGCCGGGAAGAGGCCGTGAAAATGATCGGGGATACCGCCCGCTTGCTGGCGCCGGGTGGCGTGTTTTATATCAGCACGATGGAAGATGATTATGCCAGATCCGGCATTCAGCGCTCCAGTGCGGGCGATGAGCTGTATATGTACTATCATCAGGCGGACTACCTGGTAAATGCTTTGGAAGAAAACGGGTTTAAGATAATGGATCTCCAACGGAAGCAATACCCCGCCGCTGATGGAAGTATTACCACGGATCTGATCATTATTGCAGGAGTATAACCTTTGTGAAAGAATTTATATATTAGTCCTTAAATTATCCCTATGGCCGACGAGACTTCCACCATTTTTGACAAAGATTTTTCCGACGAATCAGGTGTACGCCGTCGCGATATAGCACCACTGGCGCTCAAAATATATGCGTGGGCCTATCTCGTGTTATCCCTGTTTTCAGTGCTGAGCAGTTACTTTGTGTCCAGAAGATTCCGCGATGCGTACCAATGGGATGAATTCAGCACCACCGTTCTTTTTTCCATTGGCAGTACTATATTATTTCCCATAATGAGGTTTGTGCCTAACCTTTTAATTTTGCTGGAGAAGAAGTATGCCGTACTGTTAGCCCTGATCGCCACTTCGGTTTCCATGCTGGCATGGTGTTACTCGGCCTATATCATCGTAGCTTACGGAGGTATGAATCTCATTGTAATGGTCACAAACATCTCCTGGTTAGCAATTGAAATCCCTTATCTCGTCATCCTGCTAAAAATCAGGACGGACTGGGAAAAGGGCAGGGGCCGGCCTTAGGGAATATAAGGTCCGCCGGGTTCTCCCCATCCCCACTTAGGCATCGGTTCATCCGGCTTCAGGGGTACCTCCGTTTCGCTGGAGTTGATCACGGCTATACGTGTTCCCCATTCGATATACGCCACAAAAGCAGACCTGAATTCGGGATCATCCGGCAGGTTCAGCGTGTCGGCCGTTTCTATCAGCAGTTGCACCCATCTTTTCCGGTGCTGCTCTGTAAGGTGTTTTCCGAGGTGTTTTTGGATCATCTTAAAATGAGAGCCATCTTCTTCACTATACATTTTTGGTCCGCCGAAAACTTCCGCAATAAAATGCGCTACATGCAATTGATGCGCAGGCGACATATGCCGGAATACCGGCGCTAACAATTCATCCTGCAATACCTTGTCGTAAAAGGCATTCATCAGCTTTTCAAATACGGGCATACCGCCGGCCCATTCGTATAGTGTGGGAATTTTTTTCTCTGAAGTCATTACCGGATGCTTGATTATGCTAAAGATAATAATTAAGCAGCCAAGTTAGCAGGAGTAACAATGCAAAACAAGCGCCTACCAAAAAGTAGGCGGGGTTATTCACCCGGTGTTGGGATGAAGCAGCGCCGGGTGAGGTTATTTTAATTCAACAGTTTTTCAATAGAGTTGTACAGCATTGTTTTATTAAAAGGTTTCTCCAGGAACAGATCTGCACCATTGGCCAGCGCCACATCCTTTGCAGCCGCATCCATTCCTGAAATCATGATGATCCTGGTGGCCGGATATTTTTCCTTGATATAACTGATAAAGTCCAGTCCGTACCCATCCGGGAGCCGGTTATCCAGCAATACAATGGCTGGTGGCTGCTGTTGAAAATATTCCACAGCATCGGAAATTGTTTGTACATGCTCTATCTCCATCTCTTTCCCGTCGAGCAATAAATTGATGAGTAAACACATTTCCCCTTCATCTTCCACTATCAGGAGCTTCTGTTTGGGCGTGGTGTTCGTAAGATTATGTTCCATAAAATTGGTTTAAATGTGATTGTTGACGCGGGATAAAAGTTTAAAAACCGTACCAAAGCAACCGGGGATGAATTATCTTTACAAATACCTTCATCAACGGTTAAAATATTTCAATGGAAATAAAAGATTTATCACCAAAACACTTATGGCAGCATTTTGCTGAACTGAACGCCGTTCCCCGCGCTTCCAAAAAGGAAGAAAGGGTGATCGCTTTTATGATGGATTTCGGAAAACGTCTTGGCCTGGAAACCACAAAAGACGCCATCGGTAACGTAGTCATCAAAAAGCCCTCAACCCCCGGCATGGAAAACCGGCAAACGGTTATCCTCCAGTCGCACCTCGATATGGTTCATCAGAAAAACAGCGATACGGTATTTGACTTTGGTATCCAGGGCATCGATATGTACGTGGACAACGACTGGGTGAAAGCCCGTGGTACCACACTGGGTGCAGATAATGGCATCGGTGTAGCGGCTATCATGTCCGTACTGGCGGCAAAGGATATCCCGCACCCCGCCATTGAGGCTATGTTTACGATCGATGAGGAAACGGGCATGACCGGCGCCAAGCAACTGGACCCCGTTAACTTCTCCGGGAAGATCCTCCTGAACCTCGATACAGAGGAGGAAGATGAGCTGACCATCGGTTGCGCCGGCGGCATCGATACCAACACAAAAGGCGTTTATAAGGAAGTGCCCGCAGGTAAAAATGCCATCGCATTTCACATCAGCATTAAAGGATTACTGGGCGGCCACTCCGGTATGGAAATTCATAAGGGCAGGGCCAATGCTAATAAAGTAATGAACCGGTTACTGTATAAAGCCGCAGGGCAGGTAAATATCCAGCTGGCCAGTTTAGACGGCGGAAGCCTCCGGAATGCCATCCCACGTGAATCACAGGCCGTTGTAGCTATTCCGGCTGCGGATAAGGATAAATTCATGAACGTTATCAGTGAATTCGAAGCCACTATAAAAGAAGAGTACAAAACCATAGAGCCCTCCTTCGTACTGGAATGTAAGGAAACGGCGATGCCTGCGCTGGTAATGGACCCTGCCTATCTCCCGCAGCTGCTGCGTGCCATCTACGCAGTGCCCAACGGCGTGTTCCGCATGAGCCCTGATATCGCCGGACTGGTGGAAGCGTCTTCCAACCTCGCCAGGGTACAGGCCAAAGAAGGTGTTTTTATCACACAGTCGCTGCAACGCAGCAGCGTGGAAAGTACCAAAAGCGATGTAGCCACTGCCGTAAGCGCCGCATTCGAAATCATCGGCTGCGAAATAAACCAGGGTGGCGACTACCCCGGATGGAAACCCGATGCTGATTCTGCAATACTCCGGTTATTACTGGCCTTGTATAAAGATCATTTCAGCCATACGCCTAACGTAGGGGCCTGTCATGCCGGCCTCGAATGCGGTATCCTGGGTGCACACCTCGGCAACCCGGATATGATCTCTTTCGGTCCTACCATCCGCGGCGCGCATTCCCCGGATGAAAAGGTACAGATCTCTTCCGTTGGAAAATTCTACGATTACCTGCTGCATATTCTCCGGGAAATACCGGTTAAATAAATGTGAAGAATAAATGTTGTGGTTGTCCGCTTCCGGGCAATCACTTTCCCTTCTGCACATAACGGAAACGGATCATCGCATTTTCTGTTTCTGAAGAAGTAACTTTTAATTCATAGCGCTTGTCGCTGGTTAAAATAATCATTTTAGAGGTGTTAGGCGGAATATCGCCGAGGTTATTGGCATGTAATACCAGCTCCTGGTATTCCTGCGTGGTATCAGCTGTAAGATGAATGCGCAGCGGGCTGCCGGTAAGTTCCTGCCGGTCGGCCACTTTTGCGCCGTTGAAAAATACGGTTACGGTATCGTGATCAACGGTGCCGTAATCATACAGGCTGATATCTATACCCGGACTGCTGATATCATAGCTACCCTGTAGCCGGTTTCTGCGTGCTGGCACAAGCGGTACTGTGTCTGGTTTAGGAGGAGGAGTAGCCTCCGATGGAGGAAATCTTTTCCCGCTGCCGGGAATTTCCAGGGCAGCAATTGCCGCCCCGCTGAGCTTCGATAACCGCAGCACCCTCTTCGTATGCACTTTCCCGGTGTACTTTGAATAGCTGATCATGCTTCCCTGCAGCACTATTTCTCCATCAATATCAAACAACTTCAGGCTCATGACTGCCAGCCGGGCGCTATGATTTTTAGGGATGGTGAGCTGATTGAATTTTATCTCTTCAAAACGCCAGTTGTCGGCGCTGTCGTTTCGTTGGCCGGTCACCGTTAGTTCGCCATACAGTTGCGGCGTTTCGTAAAACCAGGCAGTGCCGGTGTATTTCCCGGCTGCGGTTTGTTTTATATCCATAATGTAACTGCCGGTGCCATAAAACCATCCCTGTGATTCGGCGGCAGCGTAGCCTTTCCATATGCCTTCAAGGTTTTGTGCACGGAGTGTGGCAAACAGCAGGAGTCCGCAGCAGGTCAACAATATTATTTTCATCCGGTTGGTTAACATATGGCCTTAAAGATAAGGTTTCTACGCATGCGCCGGCAATGCGGTTACTGGTTGTAACCGTTGTTGCCGGAAAAGGAGCCCGCCGATAACGATGGTCACCAGGCCTTGCAGCAACACGGTATTGGGCGTGCCTATCCATTGGGAAATAGCGCCTACCAGCAGTCCGCCGAGTGGCTGCATGCCGAAAAATGCCATCGCATAAAAGCTGATCACCCGGCCGCGCATCGCGGGGTCTACGGTCGTCTGGATCAGGGTGTTGCTGATCGTGATTTGCGACATCATGCCAAAACCAGCTACCGTGGCAAATATCAGTGCAACCGGATAAATAGTGGAGTGGGAGAATAGCACAAGGCCTGCGCCGAATACCAGCGTGTTAAACGCCAGGATCTTCCGCAGGTTTTTCCCTGGTTTCAGGGAAGCCAGGAAAAGTGCGCCGCAAAATGCGCCCATCCCGATGGCGCTGTCTATCACTCCAAAGGTGGACGCATTGCCCTTGAAAATATCTTTGGCATATACCGGCATCAACGTGCTGTAAGGCAATACCAGCAGGCTTACAGATGCCAGGGTAACCAATATCAGTGAAATAGCGGGTGTTGCTTTGATATAGGCAAACCCTTCTTTCAGCTCTCCCAGCATATTGGTAGTACGCACTTTCGCGGTGTACGCCGGCAGCTTCATACACAGCAACGATCCTATTACGGCAATAAAGCTGATGGCGTTTATACCAAAACAAATGTCTTCTCCGAATTTTTCAAGTGCCAGCCCGGCGATGCCGGGGCCAATGAGCCTCGACAAATTCACCATCGAGGAATTCAGCGCCAGCGCATTGGGGAGGTCCGCTTTGTTCTCCACCATTTCATAAACCAGCGATTGCCGCGCAGGTACATCAAATGCGTTGATGAGCCCCAGGAAAGCGCTTAGTCCAATGATCTGCCACACCTCGTAGTGCTTAAAGTAGATCAGCACCGTTAATAAAACTGCCTGGAACATAGATGCAAACTGGGTTATCAGCAACAGCTTGTACCGGTTATACCGGTCAGAAGCCACACCGCCCAGGAAAGAAAAAACAAAGGAAGGAAACATGCTCGCAAAAAGGGTGAGCCCCAGCATGAACTTGGAATGTGTTTGCGAATAGATCACCCAGCTGACCGCAGTTTTCTGCATCCAGGTGCCTATCAGCGATATAGACTGACCACTGAAATATAACCGGTAATTACGACTCTTGAAAGCATTAAAAGTGCTGATGTTCATGATAGTTCCCCGCTTTTATTCGTACTCCACCAATTTTGACAAAGGCCCGATGGCTGCCAGCAGGGTCGCCTGCTCTTCTTTCGTGCAAACCTCGCTGATCGCCTTGCCTAACCATTCGTCCCGTTCTTTCCGTACCCGCTCGATCCGCGCTTTGCCTGCTGCCGATAAGGAAATATGAATCTTCCGCTTGTCGTCGGGAGAGGCCGTCCTGTTGATTAAATTCAGCTGGAAAAGATGCTGGAGTAATTGTCCCATTGATTGCGGCGTCATTTTCTCCATTACTGCCAGTTCTGCCGACAGCAGGTAATCGTGCTGGTCCAGTAATACCAGCACTGAGCGCTCACTCTGTGATAGCTGCTCATTTGCCGGCGATAGCTTTCGCAGCTTTCTCACCAGCCTGGCAAGAAGTGGACGGAGTTGTGCGGCAAGTTGATGCGGATTTCCGGAAGCCATATAGTAAGGTAAGATTATAAGTTTACCTTACAAATATAGTAAATTATTTCCGGAGATAATAAAAGGAATAGTTACTTCCCTGAGAAACGGCTCAGCGTTTCACGCGATACGCCAAGATAGGCGGCAATCAGTGTTTTGGGAACCCGTTGAAAAAGCGCCGGGTATTGTGCCAGCAATTGTTCGTAGCGCGACCGTGCATCATTGTTGAGCAGCGATAGGATCCGCTGCTGCGACGCCACATAGCCGGAAGTGGCTTTTACCCGGAAAAAATGCTCCATTTTATGGGAAGCTTCACAGAGCTTCTTTTTATTTTCGAAAGATAAACACAGCAGGGTAGATGCTTCAATACAATCAATATTCAGCTTTGCAGTTGTTTGGTTTACGTACGCATGGTAATCGGTGATCCACCAGTTTTCCATCGCGAACTGGATAATATGTTCTTTACCGGCTTCATTAAAATATGCCGCTTTTAACAGGCCGCTTACCACAAAATATTCATGTCCCACCAGGTTGCCCTCCTGCACCAGGAACTGGTGCTTACGTAATTTCTTTTCGGTGAAGTACGACTGTATATGATCGAATTCCGTATCGGTGAGTGGGGAGATTACTTCAATATGTTGCCTTAGCGCATTATTCATAAGATACAAATTAACATAAAAGCTGTGACCTGTATCACAATTAAATGGTGATCTGTTTCCTTTCGCCGCATATTTATAAGTACCAACTTTGTGCAAAAATCAGGTAAATGAAAACTAAAAAAACGGGCTTATTGCTGTTACTGTTGCCCTTTCTGGCTTTTCAGGCATATAGCCAGCACACAAAAAAAATTAATCATCAGTCTATGAAAAAAATACTTATTGTAGTGACTTCCTTCAGTGAAGTAAAAAGCACCGGGCATAAAACCGGTACCTGGATAGAAGAATTTGCCACACCCTACTACCTGTTTACCGATAAGGGGTTCCAGGTAACCATTGCGTCACCCGCAGGTGGAAAGGCGCCCATTGATCCAAAAAGCACCGCACCCGATTATAGCACGGCATCAGTAAAAAGATTTTTCAATGATCCGGCAGCCCAGGAAAGATTAAATCATACCGTTTTGTTGAAAGACGTGAAGGCAGCGGATTATGATGCCGTGTTTTATCCCGGCGGACATGGCCCCATGTGGGACTTGTCAGATAATGCCACCTCCGCGCAGCTGATAGAAACATTTTATGCCGCCGGAAAACCCGTGGCACTGGTATGCCATGCACCTGCTGCACTGAAAAATGTAAAGGATAAGAATGGCGCGCCTTTGGTAAAAGGAAAAAAAATATCGGCATTCACCAACAGTGAAGAAGTAGCCGGACAAACTACCGCTGAAGTACCTTTTTCTTTGGAAGATATGCTGAAGGAGCGTGGAGCAAACTATGTGAAAGGGGCCGACTGGCAGCCCTTTGCAGTAACCGATGGGAACCTTATCACCGGGCAGAACCCTGCTTCCGCACAGTTAACAGGCGAAAAAGTAATCGCAGCCCTGGGCGCGAAATAATATAACAATAGTAATAGAAAGCCTTCAGACATACCCGGTCTGAAGGCTTTATTTTTTTAAGCAACCACCACGGGAGGATGCAGTTTGTGATAGTAAGCATAGGAAACCACCAGGCTTACAAAAAATGAAGTATGACCTATTTCCAGCAATACACTGTCGCCGCTTGATAAATGCGCCACCGCCGCCGAAATCAGGGTTATACCAAACCCAAAATAGGCGAACTCCCGGAGCTTCGGCGGCGTAAAGGGCAATAGCAGCGCCAGTGAGCCCAGCACCTTGGCAATGGTAAGTTCTATCCGGAACCAATTGGGCAGCCCCAGGTGAGCAAAGGCGCCTTTCATTTCAGGATTGAAAGCAAAATTAAAGGCGCTCCATAACATTACGCCGGTAAGGATAAGCGTGGCCGTCCAGTAAATGATTTTATCTTTTTTCATGATGTTCAGTTTGATCAGTTGAATTTGTAAACACTCAACAGGATGATGATGAAAACGAAAAGTAATTGTACTGTGTGGAACAAACGGATGTTGCCCCTGATCTTTTGAACGGTGCCGGCAGACGTTTCAAAAGATTTCTTTAACTGCTTTTTCTGCCGTTGTCCGAAAAGGAAGGTGTTGAGGATAATAACGATCACCAGGCCGAACTTTATCCGGAACCACAACTGTTCGCCAAAAACGCCATGCGTCATGTACATGATGCCTATGCCGGAAAGAATGATCAGCCCTATTCCTACTCTCATTAACACCGGGAAAACAGAGATGGCCTGCATCACCGTGGCGGCTTTGCTTTTATCCACGTCGTACTGCTTCCAGAACTGCCGGAAGCCTACAAAATCCGCTACCGAAGTACCGGCGAAGAGAAGAAATCCTATGAGATGGAGCACAACGAAGCCCTGGAAAATAAACTGTGTTGACATCTGACTATGATTTTTATATGACAGAATCGAAATAATATTAGTAAATGTATAACGGAAATACAGTAAAAACAAAAAATCCGAAGTATTTTTTCTATTATTGCTTCGGAAATAAAATATCTGGTATGAATAAAGCCGTAGAACTGATGACTGAATGGGGAGCTTTTGATGATCAGCATCCGGAAAGCAGCATTGAAGAATTTTGCAGGCATTACCTGGCAAGCAAGCAAACCCGGAAACCGGTTCCGCCGGAAGGGAAGTTTCTGCCGGTACAAAGCGATGGTGTATTAATGCGGGTAATAGGAAGAATCTTTAAACTACACACCATTTACACGGTGGCGGCGCTGGATGGCACCGGTATCAACACGATCGACGAATATTCATTGCTCAATACGGTTGCACAGTTAAAAGAACCCCGGAAAACAGAAGCGATCTACGCGGCGCTGCAGGAGCTGTCTACCGGCACGGATAAGTTAAACCGGCTGAAAAAACTGGGCTACCTCACCGAATATGACGATAAAGAAGACAAGCGCTCCAAACGGTTAAAAGTAACGCCCAAAGGAGAAAAAGTACTGATCCAATGCAGGCGGCGGATCAGCCAGCTCGCGGAAGTAATGTTCCACGACATGACCGACGATGACCGTAAGTTATGCGTGCAGCTCCTGAAAGGCGTGGAAACAAAATTCGCCGGTATCTGGCAATCGCACAAAGGAAAAGATTTTGAAGAGATCTATGCGGAGATCATAACGGATAAAGGTTAGTACTTCATATCAAACCGCCCGTCTGTCATATGAACGGTATCACAACCTGCGGTTATCAGCGTACAGGTAAAGGTGCCGGCAATGATTTTTTGCCCGGTGTCCAGCTTCGTGATAACCAGCTGCCCTTCCTGTTGCACCTTTGCCGCATCCATTCCAATATACTCACAACCGGTATGGGTGCGCATTAGCAGCCGGGTATATACAAAGGCTACATCCGCCGCAGGCGTGGTAACAGGATAAGTTCCCGTTTTATTTAAGTTGGTGGCGATGATCTGGAAACTCCGCTGCACGGAGTCGCCAAAGTCGAACCGGGTCATGGATACATTAAAACTTCCGTTCCTGGTAGTAGGGTCATAATATGCGGAGGGATTGGGCAGGCCTACACTTCCGCGTGGAATGAACACCTTCCCGTTTACCAGGCTGCCAATAGTATTTTTACCTTCCTGTGTGATGGAGGGCAGCGTATCCGGAATGGAGGAAGGAGGGATCACGGTTCCCCGGCCGCAGTGAATACTAAACAGGGAAAAGGAAAGAAGCGCTATACAGAACAGTTGTTTCATGGGTCTTATTAAGAGGATATGAAATTAGGATATTCTCAAAATAAAACGGGAAGGGCCGGCAAAAATTGCCAGCCCTTCCAAGTCATTTTACGTTTACTTATCTACATCCATGCAGTAAGTAACACAATGCCATACTTTATTAAAATCCTTGCCTTCATGTTGTCCGCTGGCCTCTTCGGTAAAAGTACCTTCCAGCAGGTAGCGGCCTGCCCATGCGGGTGAAAAAGTAACGTCACCAGCCTGACCGGCTTTGAATTTCTTAGTCCATCCCTCCGGCGACTGTACGGTTACTTCACCGGCCGCAGGAACAGCCTTCTTATAGCTTAACTGCACGGTAGCCGGCTGATGCAGCTTGTTTGCTTTTTTGAGATTCGTTAGTAAGGAGAAATCCGTATGTTCTTTTGCGTTGTCTGCGCCGGTTAAAGTATTGTTGACTTTCACCAGCCCCATCGCATAATAATGGATCTTACTGCCGCTGTATACTTCCTGCACGGTATGATCAATCGCTAACAGGTGCGTACCGGCAACAGCAGGCGTAAAGGTGGCGGTAAAGTAATTGCCGTTGGCGGTACAGGTCAGTTTTTCTTTTTGTCCGTCGGGTTTTACCAGGTACAGGGTAAAATCTTTCATATTACTGAACCAGTGCTGAATAGAATCGCGCTCGTTATCGGCATATTCTCCCAGGAAAACTTTCACTTCCTGTGCCTGCCCGATCTTCCCGGTAGTAACGGTTTCGATCCAGATAGCATGGGCAAAAAGTGACTGAAGGCTACAGCATAAAATAACAGAAAACAGGAATTTCTTCATTATATCTTAATTTATAAATGGCGCATCATCTGCAATGCGGCAAAGCTATGCCCGTAGAGGCTCGGCCGGTAAGCGAAAAGGGAATATTATTTACGCAATCGGGAAAAATCAGGCGCTATTCTATAGTAATGAGATAATGCAGGAGCCGCTGCAGATCCTGGTTTACCGACCGGACGGTAGATTGCAGCTCATTCACCATGGCCGCACGGGTATGCAGATCATCCGCTTTATATACGCCGCCCTCGCCAAAAAATAATTGTTTGTCTGAGGTGCTGACATCACCTCCAAGATCAAACCGCTCCCATCTCTTTTTGACATTAGCCGCCAACGATATCTGTCCGCTGTTACTGAAATGTTTTTCATTCAGCACATACCAGGTAAAAGGAGGATAAATGGCAGAAGTATCCGGCATATACCAAATGTCTGACAACACATTCCGGAGATGCGCAAACCTGATTTTCTTTCCCGCTGCATTGATGGTTAATGCACCCAAACCGGCGGACAGCAGACCCCCGCCAATGGCCACCACATTCTGCGGACCCTGTTCCCTGATAGCAACCGTCGCAATAGTAGTCAGCGCGCCGGTAATGATAGAGGCAACCGTTAAGCGGGTATTTCTTTTACTATTGAAGTTGTCGAGATATTTGGCCAGCTGGTCGGCTTTTTCGCCTTCACAGTCCAGCTCCGCAGCCACACCGGCAATTTCCATGGTGGCAAGCAGTAAACGGTGCTGAATCTTCGAGCGGAGCTCAGCTCTTCGCATCATCCCTTCCAGAGAGGTATCTCCGGCTATGCCCTTCATTTGCCGGATCAGGAACAGGGTGCCGGTAGCATTAGCCATCAATACTTCGTGTACCGGTAAATCGGGATTCGCTTTGATCAGTGAATCGGTATTCTTCAGGGGAATAGTATCCTGGCTGTTGCTGAAGGCGGCCGCCGGCGCGCAGTAGTTGCCGGTAATCGTCAGCTCAGTACTGTTGATCACCCGGGAGGTTTTACAGGCGTACAACAGTAGCAGCACCATGCTGGCAAAAAGCAAAGGGAAACGGCGTGTTTTCATGCAGGCGTTTTTCATCATACACTACAAACAACCCGCTAAATGGTTTATATAGTCCTGAAGTATCACTTATTTCTGTTTACAAAATGTTATATTTAAATTCATCTTTTCCTGACCAAACAACAGATCCTCCATGAGTAATACCGCAAATGAAAGAGCCGCCATGCCAAAAGATAGCAGCGTTTTAGACAGCAGGAGTTTGCAGAACAGCTACGCCACGCTGGTGCCATTGCTCAGGGAAGGCATTAGGGTGCTGGATGTTGGCTGTGGTACCGGCGCCATATCTGCCGGTATTGCCGGCGCAGTGGGTAAAACAGGAAGCGTTGTGGGCATCGACAGCAGCGCGCACCTGATCGCTAAAGGAAACACGGATCATACGGATCTTTCTAACTTAACACTGCTGGAGGCCGACCTGTTCGCCTACAATCCGGCAGAAAAATTTGACCTCATCGTTTCTGCCCGTGTGCTGCAATGGTTAAGTAATCCACGCGAAGCACTGCTGAAATTTAGATCCCTGCTAAACCCGGATGGCTATATTTCTATTTTAGACTACAACCATCACCAGCTGGAATGGACGCCTGCGCCACCGGAAAGTATGCAGCATTTTTACAAGGCATTCCTTGCCTGGCGTGCAGATGCAGGCATGGATAATGAAATTGGGGATCACCTCTCCGGGCATTTTGAAGCATTGGGCTTTCATCACATCACCGTGTTGAACGCCGATGAAATATACACCCGCGGCGAAAGCAACTTCGCAGAAAAAGCAGGCATCTGGTCCAAAGTAGCGGAACTCAGAGGCCCGCAGATGGTGGAAAGTGGTTTTATCACAGAAGAGGAGCGCACCCGTGCCATTACAGATTACCAGGCATGGATCGCGGAATCAGCGCAAAAGATGGTGATGAAACTGAAAGACGTGCAGGCCCGGATTACTCCCCTACATACGTACTAAACTTCAGCACCCGGTCCTTTTCAATAGTAAATGCCTGTCCGCAGTCGGCGCTGTAAGCGGAAACACCACCGCGGGCTTCGTCCTTATAAGTGATGCCATAACAACCGCTGGCCGTGGACGACCGGATCACCATCACATAACTGCGTTTGGCCGCTACCGTTATACGCGGTTGTATGGTAACCGGCGCCGGTGACCAGCTCAGGCTGTCGCGGGGAATGGCCCCCTCATACAGCGCTTTTCCTGTTGCCGGTAATCCCTTGTCATTTGCCGGGTAAATGCTGATATGCAGGTCATCGTCCGGATAGCCACTTTTAAAAGCAGTGATGCTTACAGCCGTAAGCACGCCTGACCGGGTAGGAGTGAAGCTTTGCGAACGCTGTATACATCCGTTAATGTCGCACTGGAACCGGAATCCTTCCTGCCCGCTGCTGTTGTCGGGCTTCACTTTCATAACAGGAGTCGAAGCAGCGCGCAAGGGCAGCTGTATGCTGTCTTTACAAACAATAGGTTCAATAGCGCCGTCTGCTGCAAAGGAAAGCGGCGCCCAATAGTAATTAGCCAGCGCTTCATTTTTTGCTGCATTGTTCCACAGATCACTGCCATACAGGAAAACGCTGTCGCCGTTGAGTTTAATAAGCGATACAAAAGAAGGTTGTCCACCGCAGGATCGATCGCTGATCTTTATTCCATCAGACCATGGGCCCAGCGGCGACGCCGCACGGCGATAAGAAGTGCCAGTACCTGCACAATAGCCACAATTAGGATCGGAGTACAACAGGTAGTAACTGCCATTGCGCCGGAAGAGCGCCGGCGCTTCGGTATTCCCTTTTGTCACTGCTTTTACATGCTCCCCGCTGCCAGTCAGATAATCAGCGCTGAGCTTTTCAATTACAATGGTGCCTTTTGTTTGCCAGTCGGTATACGCAATATAAGCGGTGCCATCTTCATCTACAAAGGTATCATGATCACCATTGTTCAACCCGGCAATGGCGCCATTGCTGTTCACTGCCATCCGGGGCTCCGCCACTTCTGTAAACGGACCTGTGGGTTGCTGGCTGGTAAATACGCGGAAGCCGGTACGGTTATCATATACATTGATCCACAGTACATACTGTTTTGTTTTTTTATTGTAGATCACATGCGGCCTGAAACAGCCGTAGGTACTGCCGTTGCAGCGTGTTTGCCATACCGGTGTGCGGGCGTTAAATAAAAAGCCTTTGTCGGTCCACTGCTGAAGATCTGTAGAAGTATATACTTTAAATCCACAAAAGGGGGCCTCTTTTCTGCCCCATTCAAATCCACAGCCATAGCTGGTACCATAAAGGTAATAGGTGCCGTTGAAATAAGCTATTTCACCGTCGTGCGCATCAATAGCCGCGCCGGCAGTACTGAAGCGGATAGTTTGTTGTTGCTGCGGGTTGAAGTTAACAAGCGACGAATTCGTTTGCGCATGCACGTTATACGTTAATAACAACAGGCAGCAAACTATGTTAAACGTCGCCCTGCGCCCTTTTCCGGTATTCCGTGGGCGTAAATCCGGTCTTCTCTTTAAAGATCCTGGAGAAGTAAAACGAAGAATCAAACCTGAGATCATACGCAATTTCTTTTACAGATACAGCGGGATCATTCAATAGTTCCCTCGCTTTCTCTATTTTAAGTTGGATATAATATTGAAACGGAGATAGCCCCGTATATTGCTTAAACGCTTTCCTGAACCAGGAGTAGCCCACCTGTAACTCTTCTGCCGCCTGCTCCGGGGAATAATGCCGGGAGATGTTGGCGCGGAATAACAGCCGTGCTTTGTTCATCAGTTCTTCTCTCTCTTTATTCCCGCTTGCCTGTTGCTTCACGAGATAGTGAATGTTTCCCATCAGGTGAAGCGCCGCGCCGGCAATGAGCGGCTGGTAGCCGGGGTGCTCCTGTTTTGTTTTTTCTATAATAAGATGAAACAACTGCAGGGTACCTTCCTGGTAACCGATATATAAACAGGGCTTTTCCCTGGTGAAAAAATTTTCCTTCAGCAGGTTGTCGAGCACAGGGCCTTTCATGCCTACCCAGTATTCATCCCAGCCGGTTTCGGCGAGTGGCCGGTAGCGGTGCCTTTCTCCCGGGAACAGCAGGATAATGGTACCGCCTTTTATTTCCTGCTGCCGGCAGCTGTCGGACTCAAAAATGCCTTTGCCGCCGGTGATATAAATAACCTGGTATTCATTCAATACCCTTCCTTTCTTCCAGTTGAAATGATGATGCGCCGGATGATCTTTACCCGGGTAAATGTCTGCTGCTGCCACCTGCGTACAACCGGTATTCAGTACCCAAAGACCCCAGCTCTCATCTTCCCTGCTCACGGGTAGATACTTGTAATAGTTCATCATAACGCGTTCTTCTTTATATAAAAATATAAAAAGCCGGAAAGGTTCCGGAAAGTAATAAGAATTTCCGCCACCCGCCGGGATTGTATCATAAAGTACAACCGAAATATCAAATAATTCATCACACCGCAACTAGCTTTATCACAGATCCGGTTACCATTCAAAAAATTGCGTCATGAATACATTAAAAGTGGGCCTGTTTGGTATAGGCCTCGCTGCCTATTGGGAACAGTTCGAAGGACTGCAGCAGCGGTTGTCGGGGTATATTGATATTGTGCATCAGCAGTTGCAGCACTACGGCGCCGATATCGTTCACCTCGGCCTGATAGACACGCCGGAGAAAGCCTTTAAAGCGGGCAGCCGTTTCCGCAAAGAAGAGGTAGACCTGATCTTTTTATACGTAACCACCTACGCGTTATCTTCCACGGTTTTACCGGTGGTAAAACGCGCAAAAGTACCGGTGATCGTATTAAATCTCTCTCCGGCCGCGGCCATCGACTATGCCACATTTAATCAGCTGCCGGACCGCACCACCATGACCGGCGAATGGCTCGCCTTCTGCGCCGCCTGCCCGGTGCCGGAAATAGCCAGCGTATTCAAACGCGCACACATCCCTTTTTACCAGGTAACAGGTATGTTGCAGGATGATCCCGTGGTGTGGAAGGAAATGGAAGAATGGATCGCCGCCGCAAATGTAGCGCACACCCTGTATCACAACAGGCTGGGCCTGATGGGTAACTACTACGGCGGCATGTTGGATATTTACGCTAATCTTACCCTGCATGCAGCCGTGTTGGGCGGGCATATGGAAATCATTGAGGTAGATGAATTATCAGGACTCCGGAATACGGTCAGCGAAGCGGAAATTGCCGCCAAGCTCCGGGAGGCGCAACAGGTGTTTGACATACAGCCCGATTGCTCACCGGAAGAATTGCACCGCGCGGCCAAAACAGCGGTGGCTTTGGATAAACTGGTAGCAAAGCACCAACTGGGTTCCCTGGCGTACTACCATAAAGGAAGCGGCAACGCTATCAATGAGGATACCATGAGCTCCGTGATCATGGGCACCTCCCTCTTAACGGCGCAAGGCATCCCTGTAGCGGGGGAGTACGAAGTGAAAAACGCGCAGGCCATGAAAATCATGGACAGCTTTGGTGCAGGTGGTTCCTTCACAGAGTACTATGCCATGGACTACAAAGATGACATCGTGCTCATGGGACATGATGGACCCTGCCATCCTGTAATCGCCGCCGGTAAAATAAAACTGAAACCACTACAGGTATATCATGGAAAAGTAGGGAAAGGACTATCCGTGGAAATGTCGGTGGTACACGGCCCGGTAACCTTACTGTCTGTAGTGGAAACAGCCGATGGGAAACTGCAGTTCCTCCTGGCGGAAGGAATGTCCGAAGCGGGACCTATCCTTGAAATCGGTAACACCAACAGCCGTTACCGTTTTCCTGCTGGCGCCAGGAATTTCGTGGAAGCCTGGAATGCGCACGGACCGGCGCATCATTGCGCCGTAGGCAAGGGGCATATCGCGTCAAGGATAAAAAAGCTGGCGGAGTTGTTGGGAGTGGAGGCGGTGCAGGTCTGCTAACACCGCAATAATCGCTGTATATTTATTCAAGTTTTACAAGCGGTCACCTGCTGTATCAAAAGCGGACATATTATTTAAAAAATAACTTTTTAAACTATTGTAACGTACGTAACTTTTGGTATGGCATGTTTTTTCAACAGGTGCTGTAACTGATACCGACTATCATGATAAGCAACTACTTCAGGATTGCATGGCGCAACCTCGTCCGCAATAAAGCATTTTCTTTTATCAATATCCTGGGGCTGGCACTCGGACTGGCCTGCAGCCTTCTCATGATCCTGTGGGTACAGGATGAAAAAAGCATGGATGGATTTCATGCCAACAGTGATAAACTATACCAGGTATATGTGCGCCAGTCATCCGGTGGTAAAGTGAACGCCGGCTATCTCACACAGGGGCCGCTGGCAGCAGAACTGAAAAAAGAAGTGCCTGAAGTAGAATACGCCAGCGGCTTCGAGGTTTTTCTGCCGGTAACATTACGGGTAGATGATAAAGTAATGAAGATCACCGGCGCCTATGCAGGCGCTGATTTTTTGCAGATGTTCAGTTACCCGGTATTGCAGGGCACAAAAGCATCGGCCATCGATAAACCAGGCACCATCGCTATTTCCAAACACCTCGCGGAATTATTTTTCGGCAGCCCGGAACAGGCGCTGGGGAAAACACTGCGTTATGAAGACACGGTAAGTCTCTCTGTGACTGCGGTGTACGAGGTGCCGGCCAACTCATCACAACAATTTGAGTACCTCCGCAACTGGGAGGATTTCACCAGGGACAATGCCTGGGCAAGAAATTGGGGCAGCTTTAACCCACTGACGTATATCCGTCTCCGTGACAATGCCGATGCAGATAAAGTAGCCGCCAAAATAAAAGACTTCGTTTATAATTATCAGCAACGCAATAACGATTCCTATATTGAACTGGGTTTACAGCCCTACAGCGAAAAATACCTGCACGGCGTATTCAGCAACGGCGTACCCGACGGCGGACGTATTGAATACGTGCGCCTCTTTACGCTGCTGGCCATATTCATTATGCTCATTGCCTGCATCAATTTTATGAACCTCGCTACGGCGCGGTCGGTAAAAAGAGCAAAGGAAGTAGGGGTGAGAAAAGTAGTAGGCGCCCTGCGCTCTTCCCTTATCATCCAGTTTATCGGGGAAGCCATGCTGCTGGCATTCTTTTCATTGGTAATCGCTCTGTTGGTGGTAATATTATTGCTGCCCGCATTTAACCAGCTCAGTGGAAAACAATTGGCATTACCCGTTTCACAACCGGTATTCTGGGCTACTTTACTGGGCCTTACGGTACTCACCGGCTTCGTGGCCGGCAGTTACCCGGCGCTGTTCCTGTCATCCCTGAACCCGGTAAGGGTGCTCAAAGGCAGCCTTAAATTTGGCTCCGGCGCTACTAATTTCCGGAAGGGCCTGGTGGTGTTTCAATTCACGTTGTCCATCCTGTTAATGATAGGCATGTTTGTGATTTACCGCCAAATGGATTACGTGCAAACAAAGAACCTGGGCTACAACCGGCAGAACCTTATCTATATTCCTATCGAAGGCGAACTGATTTCCAAATACGATGTATTCAGGGAAGCGGCAACCAACCTGCCCGGCGTGCTGGCTATTTCTAAAATGAAAGAGTCGCCAACGGTGATAGAACATCACAAAGGAGGTATCAGCTGGTCTGGCAAAGATCCCAATGATGACGCCTCTTTTGCGGATGCGGCAGTGGGATACGACTTTATAAAAACCATGGGCCTCACCTTACTGGAGGGCCGCGACTTTTCGCGTGCATTCGGGAATGATTCAGGGAGTTATATCCTGAATGAAAGCGCCGTAAAAAGGATTGGTTACCAGCATCCGGTAGGACAGCCATTCACACTCGGAAATGTTTCCGGCACCATCGTGGGCGTGCTAAAGGATTTCCACTTCAACTCCATGCACGATGCTATAGAGCCGCTGGTAATCCGCCTGGACGAAAAACCTAAGTGGGGCAATATCCTGGTAAGGGTCGCCGGAGGTAAAACAACACCCGTGCTGGCCGGACTTGCAGGAATCTGCAAAAACTTAAATCCTAACTTCCCCTTTACTTACCAGTTCTCCGATGAAGAATATACCAAGCTTTATAAAAGTGAACAGATGGTAAGTCAGCTGTGCAACTACTTCGCCTGCCTCGCTGTATTCATTTCCTGTCTCGGTTTATTCGGACTGGCCATGTTCACCGCGGCGCAACGTACTAAAGAAATAGGCGTGAGAAAAGTGCTCGGCGCTTCCGAATCCAGTATTTTCCTGTTGCTGTCGGCCGGCTTCCTGAAGCCGGTATTTATAGGAATGCTCATTGCCTTCCCGCTGGCCTGGTACGCCATGAACCAGTGGCTGAATCACTTCGCGTATAAAGTAAACCTTGAGTGGTGGATCTTTGGCGGGGCGGGGCTCATCACCATCATAGTGGCTTTAGTCACGGTCAGCTTCCAAAGCATCCGGGCGGCGGCCATGAATCCCATGAAAAGCCTGAAAACGGAATAATCCTACTTATTGGGGTGCTATTTCCCCATTATACCGCTAAAAATGCTGTCATAGTAATGGCATGTGGATTGCCGGTATATTCATAAACGCAACATTATGAAAGTACTTGGCATCATCCTCATTATTGCTGGTATTGCAATGATCGTTATCAGGGGCTTCTCTGTTCAAACAGAAAAGAAAGTGGTAGACATTGGTCCTGTTGAAATTAATAAGAAAGAAAACAGATGGATAGGCTGGCCTACCTATGCCGGCGGTATCGTAGCCATTGTAGGTGTGGTACTGGTGGTATCGGGTAAACGGAGAGACTGATTAATAACAATAACGACTATATGCAGAAATGAGTGCCTCCCCGGGTGCTCATTTCTGCATTTGGGGTACGCCTGCCAAAAAAGTGTGGTAATTCATCGTAATCAGATAAAAAAGTATGCTTTTATTCTAACTCCCTGCAATAATTTTATACTACCGCCGGCGAAATATCGAAGCCCTTTTTATTCAACATTTACAGCAACACAATAATTCCTGTATGCGCTGCATCAACAGGTAAAGGAACCTTTATGTCTGCGTAGCATTTCCCGTCTTTTCAACCATAAAAATTCCACTAATGAACAAACAAACAATCACCCGGAACTACATGATTACAGGAACATTAATGCTGCTGCTATTGGCAGCCTGCTCCCGCAAAGAAGCGGCAGTAACACCGGAAGCGACTCCGCGTCCGGTAACCACCGAACTAACCAACGGTATCGGGAATGGCGTAAACCTGCAGCCTTCCTACTACAACGGTGGTAATGTAAACTTCGCATGGGCGCTGATGAAACAGCAAACAAAGATCAAAACCGTGCGCATTGAAATTGAACCAACCGTAAGTATTACGTTGGCGAAATCCTGGATTCAGCAGGCAAAGAACAACGGCTTTGCGGTGATCGCCACTTATCATAAAGCGAGTGTACTGGGAAGCGACAATACCAGCGAACTTACTGCGGCCGCCAACTGGTGGAAGAATAACTACGCTGCATTGAGCCAGGCGGGATCATTTACCGTAAACCTGATGAATGAATGGGGCAGTCATAACATCAGTTCCAATGCATACGCTGCTGCGTATAATTCTGCTATTGCGCTGGTACGGCAGGTTTACAGTGGTGCTATTATTATTGATATTCCCGGCTGGGGACAGGAAACCCGTACCGCCGCCGAAGCCGTTAAAGGAACAAATGGTACCAAAATAAATGATGTGAACATTATCCTGTCTACACACATTTATCCCGGCGCATGGAATCAGGGCAGAAACCGCACTCTCATCAATGCCGATCTCGATGAATTGGCTACTTCCGGACGCCCTTGTATGGTAGGAGAGTTCGGCACCGGCTCCGGCAGCGCCAACTGGTCCGGTTTAACGAATTATGCCAAATCCAAAGGATGGACCGTATTGGGATGGGCGTGGAATGGCGATGGCGGCAGTCTGAATATGGTTACACCCTCCTGGGCCACTAATCCCACCGCTACTTCTTTCAGTACCAATAGTTACTTTAATACTATTTACAGCTTGCTGTAAATAACAACGGATTTTCGATACCTGCAGCCGGCCCCGTGGCCGGCTTATTTGTTATATTGCAGGATAAAACCTGGAAGATGTCGACATCCTTGTTGGATCAAAGCAACGATCCGCTGCTCAAAACTTTCATTGCCGGTAAATCAGATCCCGCATTGGCGTTGTTACAGCACTTTGTCTCACAATATGAAAAACTGGGAAAGATATACCTGTATCCCACCAAATCCATGATAGGTATCGGCTTTGGCGACAGGCGGGTGGCATGGATCACACAGTTGGGAAAGAATTTTGTGCACATCGTATTCCCTTTTGAAAAGGCGTATTCCGACAATTTATGCTTTCAGAAAATTGCGCAGGTACCGGGCGATAACCGGCAGTTTAATCATCATTTCCGTATGTATCTCCCGGAAGATATTAATGAAGAGGTACAACAGTTTATGTGCCTGTCGCTGTTATAACCGGTTTTAAGTATATTTAGGAAGAAACCTGTATAAAATACTGTCATATGAATCACCACCGCCCTGCCTCTAAAAATATGATTGAATCCATCCTGGTGCTGTTGCTGTTGCTGGCTTTGTTGTTGGCACTGTATGATGTGTTGAGGCTGTTTTTTGGTATTCTCACGTTTGCACTGATCTTTTCCGTTTCTTTCCATCACCTGTTTGAGCGCATGGTTGTTTGGTTTAAAGGCCGCCGTAAACTGGCCGCCACCATATATGCGGTGGCGTTAGTAGCCATCATAGCCCTGCCGGTTACTTATTTCATAGCCGCGCTGAGTTCACATATCCGGGAAGCATTGCACTGGATTGGTAACGTAAAGGAAAACGGATTGCCGGCGCTGCCCGAATGGGTAGTTACCATGCCCTATGTTGGCAGCGATATCGTGGACTTCTGGGAGCATTTGCAGGAAAGTCCCCGTGAAACTTTATCCACCAGCGTACATGAACAACAGGTAAGAGTGGTGCTGCATCATATTATCACCAGCGGCGCAGGTATTCTCGGTGCAGCGGGACAGCTCATACTCGGCATCATCATATCCGCATTTTTCCTGGTAAGCGGTGAAAAAGCAGTACGCCCTATCAGGGCTACCGCACAGCACCTGCTGGGACGTAAAGACGGCGCCGATCTGTTGAACGCTACCACAATGGCGATCAAGGGTGTGTCTATCGGTGTAATGGGCACGGCTTTCATTACGGCGGTGGTGGCGTTTATCGGGCTTAAAATTGCAGGTATCCCCTTTGCGCTTGGTTTGTCTGCTTTCATCTTTTTCCTGGTAGTGATCCAGATAGGCCCGCTCGTGGTTTGGATCCCATTAACCATCTGGATGGCTACACAAGGTCATCCCGGTATGACGCTCTTTCTGGCTATTTACGGTACCGGCATCCTGATAGGGGAAGCCATCCTGAAACCGCTGCTCATCGCTAAAAGCGGCAAACTGCCTTTCCTGGTATTATTCCTCGGGGTCATTGGCGGTATGGCTGCATGGGGATTCACCGGCATGTTCAAGGGCGCTATCATTGTAGCCGTATTCTATACCGTATTTAATTCCTGGCTGTTGCGTAAAGACGCCGCCCACGCTTCACATGCTGCGGAATAGGTAGTATCTTCGCCCACAAGCACCAGATGAATTATGAAAGCGGCAAGTATCAGCGATATAAAAAAAGAATTAACTACCCTGCCTCCGGCAGAACTGTCGGCCCTGTGTTTGCGGCTGGCCAAATTCAAGAACGATAACAAGGAACTGCTTACCTACCTGCTGTTTGAAGCCCACAACGAAGAAGGGTATATCGCCGCCGTGAAGGAAGAAATCGACAAAGGGTTTATTGAAATGGCCGGGGATAAATTATACCACGCCAAAAAAAGGCTGAGGAAAATCCTGCGGATAACGAACAAGCATATACGATATACCGGTTCCAAAACCGCCGAAGCAGAACTGCTGATCTATTTCTGTACAAAAATGAAACTGTCCGGTTTATTATCTTCCTATAGTGTTCAGTTAAATAACCTCTACGAACAACAGGTGAAAAAGATCACCAAAATAGTGTCTACACTGCATGAAGACCTGCAGTATGATTATCTCCGGCAGCTGAAACGGCTTACCGGGGAGGACTAAAATGCTTCAGCGAAATTAATATAAAAGCCCTGCCAGTTGCCCGGCCCAAAACCCATATCAAACCGCAGGTTGGTATTGTTCTTCGAGTCTACCCTTATCCGGAATCCCAGCCCATAGCTGAGGTGAAACCCTTCCAGCGACAGGTCACTATAGCTATCTGCTACCCGGCCGGTGCCCACCCATGCAGCCGCACCAAAAATATTCCATATAGGCGCGCGGTACTCCACCTGTGCGTCTACCAGCACGTTATCCCGGTAAGCGCCCATATAGTATCCCCGCATTTTACTATCGCCACCCATTTGTGCGAGTTCATAAAACGGTACATCCCCGCTGGTAAATGTAGTGGTAGCCTGTAATGCCACCACATGTTTCAGCCAGGGATTGAAGTACTTGCGGAGATCAATATCCACCCGGGTATATTGGTATACACTCCCCAGGAAATCAGGATGCCAGATAACTGTACCAATGGCATAAGCACCTTTATAGGGATTATAGCGGTTATCACGGCTGTCGTACGCGGTGCTCAGCCCAATACCTGTGCTGAAGCCACCTTCCAGGCCAGGATAGTTTTCCTTTACCAGGAAACTGTTACTGTCGGGCTTCACACTAAAATAATCCGATACGGTAACGGCTACACCGCCATAGAAATTTTTAAACCACTGCCGCAATGCAGTAGCGGAAAACTGAAACCGGCTGTATTCTACTTCCTGTATGCTGTCTTTCGAAATATCATTTCCGATCCCGTAAATATATTCCGGCTGTTTTTTATAATTAACATAGCTCATGATCACGTACCTGTTTTCTTTTAAGATCATTTCGGTAGATACAGACGCATTAATCCTGCCATTGCTGGAAATGGTGAACACTTCCGATAATTTGGAGGGTTTTGAAATGGTATCTTTCCTGGAGAAATGCAACAGGTTGTATTTTGCCAGCCCGAAAATATGCCCGGCCTCTGTAGTGTAGGAGTAGAGCGGCACCGGGATGATCTTGAACAGTGCTTCGGCCTTTTTATTAAATTGATCAAACTTCGATATTTTCTTTTTCGTGGTATCCGCCGGGATGTGTGAAGTATCTGTTTGAGCCAGGGCCAACGAATAACTGCATAACAACAGCATCGTTATGAGTATGGGGCGATATGGCGCAGTAAGCATGCAGTATACATTTACAGGATGATACAGCAAGACCACCGCGATAAGCCGGTGGTCTTGTGTATTCATTAAACGTACCATTCATGGCTTTTGTTCAATAAACCGGTTAAATCAGGTTTGTTGCCTTCACAGGAAAATTTTATTTTGGAGGGTGTTGATGAATTAAAGAGGCTTTAAAATGAAGGCATGAAAATTCTATTTGAAACGCCGCGGCTGCAGGTCCGCACTTTTGCCGCTACAGATGACGCATTCGTCCTGGAATTGCTGAACACGCCCTCCTGGCTGCAATACATCGGCGACCGGCAGATCCGGACCCTTGCAGATGCACAACGCTATATCATGAATAACCTGTTGAAGCTATACGCAGAGCAAGGCTATGGCGCATGGGTAGTAGTGCTGAAGGAAACAAGGAATCCTATCGGTATCTGCGGATTATTTAAGAGAAAGTACCTTGACCAGCCCGACCTGGGATTTGCTTTTTTACCAGCCTTTGAAGGCCTGGGGTATGCTTACGAAGCGGCTACGGGCACCATCACCTATTCCCGGCAGCAATTGCCGTTTACAAGGCTGTTTGCCATTACCCAACCGGATAATCACCGGTCAGTTCGTTTACTGGAGCGGTCAGGATTTACCCGGCAGGGCACCATCCTTCCACCCGGAGAAGCGGAAGAACTGATGTTATTTGATCTTGAATTAGGAAGCTGACTGCCGCCGTTTCCGGTAGGCCATCATCCTGCTTCCCGCCAGGTAAAGCAACGACCCCACACACAACACCACCAGTCCTGATCTCAGCCATGTAGCAGCGGTTACAGACAACCCGATTCCTGTTCCCAGGGCTACATAGGCAGCGAAACAAATGGGGCACTTTGGCAGCAGTACGAGGGTGATGCCCGGTATCAGCCATCGTACGCCTTTTACAAAGCGTTGCCTCAAAGTAAGCGGACCGGTGGTTTGCGCAGCGGTTGTTTTGCGGGCGCCGCTGCCCGTAGCGGCGCCGCAGGAACAATGTGTTTTCATAATACTTCGTCTTCTGAACAACAGGAACCCGGCGTTTTCTCTTTGTGATACCTGCCGGTATTATCTACATGTCCTTTCTCTTCGTATTTGTCGTGGTGCCGTACCCACGATGTTAAATCGCCCCGTTCATTGATTTCATTACGTCCCAGCGGTGCTATATCCAGGTAGTTGTAAGTAGCGAGCTGTAATTCGCCACCACGGCCATACGTGGAATAGGTGTGATAAATATCGCCTGCTTCATCTTTATAAAAAACGCTGATGCCCTGCAGGTCTTCCAAATGATGCGGCAATCCTTCCACGATATCATAGTTATAATACACCTTCCCGCTTTCCAGGTCCTCTTTACGGAAAGACACGTGGTAGTCGTAGTTGAAATCACTGCTTTCAGAAGATACCCATTTAAAGTGCCAGTCCATACGCTTACGGAACGCCTCCAGCGCAGGCAACGGTGCGCGTGATATCACTGCAACGGACACATCATGATGCTCCAGGTGAGGCAATACTCCGTTAATGGAATCTGCTGCAAATGAGCAACCCACACAACCTTCTTTTTCATGGGGACCAAACATAAAATGCTGGATGATCAGCTGGCTGCGGCCTTCAAAAAGGTCAGAAAGGGTGACCTTACCTTCCGGACCATCAAATATATAGTTCTTCTCTACCTTTTCCCATGGCAATGCCATGCGCTCACGGCTAAGCTCATCCCGCAAACGGGTATATTCCTTTTCTTTCTGCAAAAACTTCTTCCTGGCTTCCAGCCACTCTTCAGAGGATACAACTTTGTGCGGGGGACCGGGTTTAACAGCACTATCTTTAAAACCAGTCGTTACAGGAGTACTCATGATTTTGTGATTTTAATGTCTTACAAATCTCCGGAGTTAATATGTAAATGTAGATGGGTGAATGCGACTTATTTAGGGGGTGATTGTGCCACCGGAAAGTAGTAAATTCGTGTTGTAACAGACACAAACTGCCATGAAGACTGTTTCTTTGCTTATTTATGAAGATGCCATTTTATCTTCCGTATCCAGCGTGATAGATATCCTGCTGGGCGCTAACCGCTTTCTGGTTGGAGCCGGAAAGGAACCTGCCTTTAAACTGGAGCTGGTCAGCGAAAAGATGAAGAACATCCAACTGCATAGTCCTGCGCAGTTTATCTGCTATAAAACCATCGACGAAGTACAACATCCGGACCTTATCCTGGCGCCGGCCTTTGAAGGCCCGCCGGATACGGTGCTGGAGAAGAATAAGGCGCTGGTGAACTGGATCCGTAACATGCATGCCGGCGGCACTGAAGTGGCCAGCCTTTGCTTTGGAAGCTATTTTCTGGCCGAAGCAGGACTGCTCTCCGGCAAGTCCTGTACTTCCCACTGGGCAGCGCTCGACGATATGCGCAGGCGCTACCCGGATATCAACATCCTGCCGGATAAGGTAATGACCGACGACGATGGCGTTTATACCAGCGGCGGCGCCTTCATTTCATTGAACCTGGTATTGTACCTGATAGAGAAATTCAGTGGCCGTGATACAAGTATCTGGGTGAGTAAAATGTTTTCGATAGATATGGACCGCTTTAACCAGGCCCATTTCGCCGTGTTCCAGGGACAACGCCGTCATGAAGATGAAGACATCCTCAAAGCGCAGGCCTACATCGAACAAAACTACGATCAGCAGATCTCTGTAGAACAGATCGCCAGCCAGGCTAACATGAGTAAACGTAATTTTGTTCGACGCTTTAAACTCGCCACACACAATACGCCCATGGAATACCTGCAACGCGTAAAAATAGAATCCGCCAAAAAAGAACTGGAAAAAAATGCCATCAATATCAGCACACTGATGTACAACGCCGGGTACAACGACCAGAAAGCATTCCGGCAGATATTTAAACGGTATACCGGTTTAACCCCGCAGGAATACCGTAGAAAGTACTCCCGCGGCGGTGTGGAAATGAATTAAGCATTATTCCGTCCGCAAACTTTTTACAGGATTCATCAGCGCCGCTTTGGCCGACTGGTAACTGACCGTTAGCAGCGTAATGACGATCGTACCGGCGCCAATGGCTATAAAAAGCCAGATCGATACGGGTGTATGATATGCATAGTGATTCAGCCACATCTGCATAAAGTACCAGGTAAGGGGAGTAGCCACCAGCAAAGCAATGATCACCGGCTTCACAAAATCTTTCGACAGCAGCAACAAAATACCAGACACCGTAGCGCCCATCACTTTGCGTATCCCGATTTCTTTGGTGCGTTGTTCTGCCATGAAAGCAGCCAGTCCAAGTATACCCAGGCAGGAAATAAAAATCGCAAGCACGGCAAATACAGTGGTCAGCCGCGCAATGCGCTCTTCATCAGAAAACTTCTTCGCATAAACCTCATCTGTAAAAGTAAAATCAAAGGGGCCCTCGGGGTTAAACTTTTTAAATACGCCGGCAATCCCGGATAAGGCTGTCCGCATGGGCATTGCAGGATTCACGCGAACAGTTAACGCATTATATACGCCATATTCCAGGCAAAAAACCACCGGCTGCACCGGTGCATAAGGCGATTCCATTACCATGTCTTTCACTACGCCAATGATCATGTGCGGCTCGCCACCCGCCTGTATAATTTGCCCGACAGGATGTTTAAACCCCGTTAGCTTCACCGCCGCTTCATTTAAGATCAGTGCGCCGGTATCAGTAGGGAAGCTCCGGGAAAAGTCGCGGCCCTCTTTTATTTGCCAGCCAATAGTATGGCCGTAATCATGCGATACCGTTACAAAACCCAAAGGCGCTGCAACACCGGGTACTTTACCTTCCCAACTCAGGTCGTCACTATTGCCGGGATTCTCCGTGGTAGGATGCGACGCCTTCGCCATATCCGCCACCGCACCGCTTTCCAGTAAAGCAGCCCTCAATTCATTGTAAGGGGCGCCAAACATTTCAGGAGTGTTCATGGTGAGGTTAATCAACCCCTCCCGGCTGTAGCCCACCGGACGGCTTTTGGCATATTGAATTTGCTGGTACACAATTACAGTACCTATGATCAAGGCAATGGATACGCTGAACTGTACTACCATCAGGGCGTTGCGGGGGAGCAATGAAAAACGGCCGGTAGTAAAACCGCCTTTTAATATTTTTACCGGCTGAAAAGAGGATAAATAAAATGCAGGATAACTACCCGCCAGCAGGCCGGTAAACACCGCAAACCCTGATCCTGCCAACCATAGCACCGGCGCGTTAAATGGAATCGTGATCTGTTTTTCAGTGATCCGGTTAAACAGCGGCAATAAAAGCCACACCATGCCCACCGCCACTATAAAGGATAAAAAGGAGAGCAGCAGCGATTCGGCGAGGAACTGCCGGACAAGACGTCCCCGCGTAGCGCCGATGGCTTTGCGGATACCTGTTTCTTTGGCGCGTTTGGCGCTTCTGGCGGTAGACAGGTTCATGAAATTGATACAGGCCAGCAGCAACACCAACGCACCTATAACACCAAACAACCACACGAGGCGGATACGCCCGCCGCTTACCTGCCCGTTCTTAAACTCATTATATAAATGCCATTTGTTCATAGGATGCAGCAACAGCATTTCTTTGCCCGTCTTTACATGCTGTTGCACAACGCCGCTGATCTTTGCACTGGCCTTATCCATGTCAATGCCGTCATTCAGCTCCACGTATAATTTCCAGTAATGGGTATCCCAATTGGATACTTCGTCTTTCAGCCACGGAATGGTAGTCACGGCCCGGTCCCACGGAAGGAACAGCTGTGTGCCATAAAAAGCCGTGCTTTGCGGGAGATCTTCATACACACCCGCCACCTGCAGATCAGTGCGGTTATCCATGCGGATGGCCTTCCCGGTGGGATCGGAACTGCCAAACAGGGAAGTGGCCAGCGACTGGTTAATCAACACTGCGGTGGGTGTTTTCAACGCATCCCTTTTGCCGTGAATCATTTTGAGCGTCAGCATCTCAGGCAAATCCGGGCCTGCCCACACACCCGATTGCGATAACTTTTTATCACCCACGGCAATCGTATGGGTGAAGTTGGGATAAACAATAGCCACCCGTTTGAAATCGCCTGCATAATTATTCCGGAGTTCATCTGCGAGTGGAATGGCAATAGCTTCACCGGTAGTGGTTTCACCGTTGATGGTTTGTACATCCATTACCTGCGCCAACCGGTTATGATGTTCATGCCAGTGATTAAATGACACTTCGTCCCATATCCATAACCCTATCAGCAGCGTAACTGCCATACCGGTAGCCAAACCAATAATATTGATCGCAGTGTAACTTTTATTTTTTATAAGATGACGGAAGGTAAATTTAAACAATTGCATGCAGACGCTATTTTCAACGGATGCCGGAAAAATAATGCCGGAACCGGATTCTTTTATAAATAACAAATTTATACTTTTACAGATATTCTAATGTGTCCGTTTTCAATACAGGCGGCGGCCGGTTTTGAAAACAACCTTTCTCGTTATCTTTCCCTAATTTTAGCGTTTTCAAATTGGCAGATGCGTATGAACAGAATTATCTTTAGCCTGCTGTTGCTGATGGGAGTAAACACCATCGCATCAGCACAGGAATTGTATATGCCCCGCAATATTAAACAGGCATATGTAAACGGAACCCGCGACAAAAGCGGCGCACCCGGTAAGCATTACTGGCAGAACAAAGGCGTGTACGATATCCGGCTGGCAGTAAACCCGCCCGACCGTAAAGTAACCGGCAGCGAAACAATCAGCTACGTGAACAACAGCCCCAATGCATTAAAACACCTAGTACTCCGCCTCATCGTTAACCTGCATAAATACCAGGCGCCCCGCTCAGGATATGTGAGCAAAAACTTTTTAACGGATGGCATCACCATCGATACACTGCTGGTGAATGGCGTGAAGCTAAAAGTTAATAATGATGTAGGCACGCTCTCGTATGTAGTATTGCCAACGCCTTTGCAGCCGAAAGACAGCCTACAGCTGCAAATCGCCTGGCACTACGACCTCTCCGTGCAAAGCGGCCGGGAAGGCATGCTGGACAGTACGTCGGTTTTCATGGCCTACGCATATCCCCGCGTATGTGTATACGATGATTACAATGGCTGGGACGGACTGGATCATACCGACCGGGTAGAGTTTTACAGCGACTTCAACGACTACAACGTATCGGTTACCGTACCAAAAAACTTCGTGGTGTGGGGTACCGGTGACCTGCAAAATGCGTCCGAAGTGCTGCAGCCAGGGTTTGCAAAGCGTCTTCAGCAATCTTATACCGCTGATAGCGTCATGCACATTGCTACGCTTGATGAAATGCAGCGGAAAGTGGTTACCCGCCAGAACAATACGAACACCTGGAAGTTTAAAGCCAACCACATCGCAGACGTTACCTTTGCAGCAAGCAACCATTACGTATGGGACGCCGCCAGTGTAATCGTGGACAGCAGCACCATGCGCCGCGCCAGTGTACAGGCAGCGTTTAACGATACATCCACCGACTTCCATCACTCGGTAGCATTTTCGCAAAATGCACTGGGCTGGTTCTCGCACCAATGGCCGGGCGTGCCGTATCCGTTTTCCGTAATGACAGCCGTACAAGGCTTTGCAGATATGGAATACCCCATGATGGTAAATGATGGTTCGGCCGGGCACGACCTCAGCTTTGCCCAATTAGTGCAGGACCATGAAATAGCGCATACCTATTTTCCTTTTTACATGGGCATCAACGAAAGCCGCTACGCCTTTATGGATGAAGGCTGGGCCACCACTTTTGAATACCTTATTGGCATTGCGGAAAAAGGGAAGGAAGTAGCCGATAACTTCTATAAAAAATTCAGGGTCACCAAGTATATCTTTGATCCTTCCACGGAAGAAGACCAGCCGATCATTTCCATGTCCAACCAGGTAAGCGGAATGGGCTACAGCAATAACTCCTACGGCAAAGCATCCTTGTCCTACCTCGCGGTAAAAGACCTGCTGGGCGATGAGCGGTTTAAAAAGTGCCTGCATGCTTATATGGACAACTGGCATGGAAAACATCCCATCCCCTGGGATTACTTTTATTCCTTCAATACGGCGGCCGGTGAAAACCTCGACTGGTTCTGGAATAACTGGTTCTTCAGTTATAACTACATCGATCTTACTTTATCGGAAGTAAAACAAGAGAAGAAAAGTATAAAAGTGAAGATAGACAATACGGGTGGTTTCGCTATCCCGTTTGATGTGATAGCTACTTTTGCCGACGGCAGTACAGCTACCTGGCATCAAACACCGGCAGTGTGGAAAGCCAATACCAAAGCTACTGTGCTGGATCTGGCGGTAAAGAAAGAAGTAACCACTGTGCGGCTGGAAGGCAACCTGTTTATGGATGCCAATGCAAAAGATAATAGCTGGAAAAAATAATAACAGGAGGGGATCGCATCGCGCGATTCCCTTATTCCTCTTTCAGTAAGCCGTTTATTTTACAATACTCCACGGCTTCTTCAATACTGTTTACCTGGAACTTGCGCAGGATGTTCATACGATGCGCTTCAATGGTGCGGATGCTGATGTTCAGCGATTCCGCAATGTCTTTATTATTAAGTCCCTGGCTGATCATCCGCATGATCTGCTCCTCGCGGCGGGAAAGGGAGATCTCCTGTGTGCCGCTGTTGCCGGGCGTTTGCCTGGCATCAAGATATTTTTTTACGAGAACATCACTGACTTCCCCGATAAAATAATATTTCCCCCGGTGGATGGTGCGGATCGCACTGAGGAATATTTTATTGCTCGTATCTTTCAAAATATAACCGCTGGCGCCCATTTCAAGGGCTGCTGCTACGTAGTCGGGTTCATCAAAAAGGCTAAAGAAAAGGATCCTGCCGCGGGGATTTTTTTCCAGCAGGCGGGTACTGGTTTCCAGTCCGTTTATACCCGGCATGCGGATATCCATGATAATAACATCCGGTTGGATAACAGTTAACCGTTGCAACGCATCTTCACCGCTGCTGGCTTCTCCCGTCACTTCCATGTCGGCTTCGCTGTTGATGAGCTGTTTAAGACCGTTCCGGAATATTTCATGATCATCTACTAAAAAAACGCCTATTTTTTTCATTGCTAAAAAGTTATTGCCAACTGTACAATTGTTCCGGTGTTGGGTGTTGAATTGATTTGAAGCGTACCGCCCAGCAATTCCGCCCGCTCTTTCATATTACGGATGCCATTCACTTTTTTGGCCTGCTCGGAAGAGTAAAGCTGCTGGCTGTCGAAATGGAAACCGTTGCCATTATCCCTCACGGTCAGCTGCAGGAAATTGGCCGTACCGTCAATATCTATTTCAATGGTATCTGCATCTGCATGCTTGATGGCATTGTTCAATGCCTCCTGCAAGATACGGTAAACGCCTGTCTTTACTTCCTTTGGCAGCGGCGCCGCCGCTAAGGTGTCTTCCAGCTGGAAGTCTATACCCGGGGCCGTTTGCCGGCAAAGTTTAATCAGTTCATCAATGGCTGCCCGCAACCCGAAATCTTCCAACACGCTGGGCAGCAGGTCGGCGCAAATCCGTTTGGTTTCATTGATGATGCTGTACATCATGGTATTCACCATAGCAATTTCAGGATCGTGCTGCATACTCCGGTCTTCTATCTGTTCCAGCTTCATACGCAGGCTGGTGAGCATCTGCCCGATGCCATCGTGTATTTCAGCGGCCACCCGCTTACGCTCTTTCTCCTGCCCGTTGATAATGGAATAGGAACGTATACGCTGCTCCGTTTCCTGGCGCAGTAATTTCTCCTGGTTGGCCAGCTGCACCTGCTCTGTTAACTTGCGTGCGCGCTCTTCTGCATCTACCAGCCCGCGGATAATTTTCCGGATGCGGGTAGATAACGGGTAGAAGATCACCCCTGCTTCCAGCATCAGCGTAAACAGCACCAGTCCCAGCACGATGTATTCAATTTCCTTCAGGTTGCGGATGCGTTCTTTGGAAAAGCGGTCGTAGTCGAATACAATCAGCTCCATGCCCAGCAGGTACGACTTTTCATAGGCCAGTATCGTTTGCACATACGGCCGGATGCGCTCCGGTTTAAAGGCACTGTCGCTGTACAATACCGTAATCATTTTACTGGCGGCATCCCATATTTCCTGGTGGGGGTTGCGGATAATCTCGAACATCTGTTTCAGCTCATCCTGGTCATTTGCCGGTAAGTTGAGAAAGTTACTGCCGGCCTGTAAGCCTTCGTGCGATTTCTGCCATTGCTTCAACGTATTGATAAATTCTTTCCGGTTATCATCTATATCCCTGCCGGATTCCAGTAGCAGCGCCAGTTTACTCAGCGTTTGACTGTACGTTCGCAGCTTTCCCGCAAAGTTGATCACGTGCGAATCATTCATCTGGTGGTTCAGCGCCTGCTGGATCTTTATCTGGCTAAATACAGACAACAATGCAATAGTGGTGAGCGCCACCGCGTAGAGGATGGTGAAGATCTTAAAAATACTTCTGTCTTCGGATACAGGATGCATAATGTTAAAGATAAATAAAACCCGCGCCTGGTAGCATCACACCGCAATATGTTTTTCCAGTTCCGAGTGCTTCAGCTCTTCCGCGGTGCCATCCAGCACCATCCGGCCACGGTCCATGAAATAGTAATGATCCGTTACCTGGTTGGCGAAATCTATTTTCTGCTCCACCAATAACACCGACAGTCCCTTTTGTTGTACCAGCTGTTGCAGGATATTGCCAATTTCCTGCGCAATGGAAGGCTGTATCCCTTCTGTAGGCTCATCGAGCAACAGGAGTGAAGGGTTGCTTACCAGCGCCCTGGCAATAGACAGCTGTTGCTGCTGCCCGCCGCTCAGGTTACCGCCCGCGCGTTTACGGAAATCTTTCAGGATGGGAAACAGGCTGTAGATCTCTTCTTCCGGGATCTTTGCTTTCCGGTTGGGATGCGCTTCCAGTCCCAGCAGCAGGTTTTCGTATACCGATAGTTTCGGTATAATTTCCCGGCCCTGCGGTACGTAGGCAATGCCGGCCTTTGCTTTTTTATGCGGCGGCAATGCTGTAATGTTTTCATTGTTGAAAACAATACTGCCTTCCTGCGCGGGCAGCAGTCCCATAATAGTTTTGAGCAAGGTGGTTTTCCCTACGCCATTGCGGCCCATCACGGTGGTAACGGCGCCTTTTTTTACGGCAAGGGTGGTGCCGCGCAAAATGATGCTCTGTCCGTATGCGGCAGAGATATTGTTGATGGTCAATACAGGTGTGCTGATCATAATGTTTCAAGTTGAGCGTTAGTACGGCCTAAATAGCAATCTATTACCCGCTGGTCATTCTTAACTTCCGCAAAAGTGCCTTCCATCAGTCGTTTGCCGCGAACCAGTACCGTCACCAGTTCGTTGGCTATCTGTTCTACAAATTTCATATCATGTTCAATCACAATAATGCTGTGCGCTTTGGATAACTCCAGCAACAGCGCGCCGGTTTTCTCCGTTTCTTCATCACTCATGCCCGCGGCAGGTTCATCTATGAGCATCAGGGTAGGGTCCTGCAATACCACGATGGCAATTTCCAGCCACTGCTTTTGTCCGTGCGAAAGGTCGCCGGCCAGTTTATACATTACGTTGGTGAGCGAGAGCTTCGCGGCCACGCTGTGTATCCTCTCTGCCAGTGCTGGTGTGGATTTGAAGAAGAGGGAAGAAAAGATGTCCTTCTTCATTTTGGCCGCCAGCAACAGGTTGTCGTGCACCGTTAATCCCGGGAAAACAGAGGGCTTCTGGAATTTCCGGCCTATGCCGGATTCCGCGATCTTTACTTCGGTTTTCCCCAGGATGGATTTGCCATTGAAAAATACTTCGCCTTTGTCGGCTTTTGTTTTTCCGCAGATGATATCGAGGAAGGTGGACTTGCCCGCTCCATTCGGACCAATGATCACACGTAATTCTTTATCGCGCAAACTGAAATGATCCAGGTTCAGTGCATGCACACCGCCAAATGATACCGCCAGGTTGTTTACGTTGAGTAGCATATCAGTGGGTAGTTTGAGGTGTTTTAAACCGGGCAGCGGAGATCTTTTGTTTGATAGTCTCCAGCAGGCCCATAAATCCTTTATCAAAATATAATACCGTGATCACAAACAGGAAGCCCAGTATAAACAACCATGAATCCGGGAATAAACTGGTGCAGATGCTATACAGGAAGTTCACCAGTAAAGCCCCCAGCACTGCGCCTTTCAGGTTGCTCCGGCCACCGAGCGCCACCCACATCACCATTTCCACCGATGCTTTTACATCCATACGGCCAGGTGTGATAATACCTGTTTGCGGCAGGTATAACATACCGCCCACGGCGGCTAACAGTGCCGCCACTACGAAAACAGCCAGCTTGTAATCTACCACTTTGTAGGCGGCATAGCTGATACGCGATTCACTGTCGCGGATCGCCTGCAATACTTTCCCGAACTTGGAGTTGGTGATCCGGTAGCAGAAAAAATAAGCAGCACACAATACCGCAAAGGAGATCATGTACAGCGCAAGTTTTACGGAAGATGAAGAAAGGTTGTAACCCAGCAGGGTGTTGAAATCGGTAAGACCATTGGTACCACCAAGATTGGTTTCATTCCGCAAAAAGATGAGCCACATCGCCAGCGTAAGCGCCTGCGTGATGATAGCCATATACACGCCTTTGATCCGGCTCCGGAACAACACAAAGCCCACCACAAAGGCAAAGAGGGCGGGGATTAGCAGGCATAGCGCCAGCGACCAGCCAAACGAATGAAATGGTTGCCAGAATAACGGCAACGTATCTATTTTATTCCACGCCATAAAATCGGGCAATACCGCGCCCGCCGCTACTGTTTTCTTTAGCAGCAGGTGCATGGCAATACCATAGCTGCCTAAACAAAAGAAGAAGGCCTGGCACATGGAAAGGATGCCGGTATACCCCCAGATGAGATCAATACCCAGCGCTGCTATGGCAAAGCAGAAATACCGCCCCCATACAGAAATGGTATTCACGGAGAGGAGCCCCGACAGGTAACCCGCCGGCAGCAGGATCGCAAAAATTGCGATGAACAGTATATAATACAGTGGATTGTTTTTCGTTTTCATATGCCCGGTTTTTAATCTTCCGCAACGCGGCCTTTGTCAGGAAATAAGCCTTTGGGTTTATACTGCATGAACAGCATAATAAACACCAGGATAAACACTTTGCCGTATACTGCCTGGAAAAAGGATTCTGATATTTTGGTGAAGAAGCCAATGCCCAGCCCGGAGAAGATAGTGCCGGCGAGTTTGCCCACACCGCCTGTTACTACTACCAGGAAAGAATCTACGATATAAGTTTGTCCCATATCTGGCACCACGTTGCCAATCAGCGTAATGGCGCAACCAGCGAGGCCGGCCAGCCCGGATCCGATAAAGAAAGTAATGGATGCCACACGCCGGGTTTCTATGCCCAGGCAGGCGCTCATCTGCCGGTTTTGTGTAACGGCCCTGATCTGTAACCCCAGCCTGCTGCGGTACAACATCAGGTAAGTGAATACTACCATCAGCAGGGTGAGTACAATAATAAAAATGCGGTTATAGGGTAAGGTGAGATGTGGCGATACTTGCCATCCGCCGGATAACAGTTGCGGCGTTTTCACCGCTGTAAGATCTCCGAATAACAAACGGGCGGTTTGTATCAGTATTAAGCTCACGCCCCAGGTAGCCAGCAGGCTTTCCAGCGGCTTGGCGTACAGGTGGCGGATGACCAGCCGTTCCAGTATCCATCCCATTGCGCCGGCTACCATAAAAGAAAGGGGCAGTGCGGCGAGGAAGAAAAGATCTGTTTGCGGAATGCCCAGTGTGTGGGTGAAAAATACCTGTGTGCAATAAGTAGTGTAGGCGCCTATCATCATAAACTCGCCATGCGCCATGTTAATGATCCCTGCGAGTCCGTATACAATGGAAAGCCCAAGGGCAATCAGTATAAGGATGCTGCCAAGACTTAGACCGCTAAAGAAGTTCTGTATTCTTTGCAGGCTGTCGTAGCGTTTCTCCAGGCTGATGGCCTTGGCTGCGGCATAGTGGGCTGTTTCCTGGTTTAAGAACCCGGCTTTTGCATAGTTTCTCAGCAGCACGGGGGCGTTGTCGCTCCAGTTGTCGCCGATACTGTCGATATACGCTTTGGCGGTGGCGGTGCTGGTAGCGCTGTATAAGCGGGCGGCGTACAACACATCTTTACCAGTGCGCCGCGCATCCGCATTGGTTTCTTTTGCCAGTGCGGCCTGCAGGATGGGAAGGGTGGCGCTGTCGCCCGCGTTTTTCAGCTGGGTATAAGCGAGGATACGTTTTTGCGCATCGTTGCTGAACAGGTTCATCAGCGGGGCTATCCCCGCCAGTTGCAGCCGGTCGGCGCGGGGAATGTCTACCGTTTGGAGGGCAGACAAGGGTAACAGCAGCGGTTGCCCGCTGCTGTTGGTAAGGAGTCTGTTATCGGGATAAAGCGAGTAAAGCCGGTAGGTTCCCTCTCCGGTAGGTTTGCTGTCCACCGTTACCGCCTTATGATCCAGCAGGTACAGCTTTTTATCATTGATCGCCATCAGCAAAGGAAAGGTGGCCGGTATCCGGAGGGCGGCCAGTCTGCCAATAGCCTGCGTTCGCACGGAGTCGTTGGTTGGTTGCAGCAGCTGTGCGGTGTAGATGGAGGCGCTGTCCTGTGCCGCTACTTTCAGGGGTAGCAGCAGTAAGCAGCACATCAGCATCCGTAGGGAGATTTTCATCGCATCGTATTTGATAATTTGGAAATAGCCTGTCTTTTTAAGTACCCGCTTATTTTTTGGCGTAAGTACCGTTGTGGTTCACCCAGTCGCAGTCTTTATCGGGAGACGTTAACGGCGACCATGGTTGCGGATCCACGAGTCCTTCGGATTTCCAGATGATATCAAATTGTCCGTCGGGTTTTATTTCGCCGATCACAACTGGTTTTGCCAGGTGATGATTCCTGGGGTCCATTTTAACCAGTCCGTCGGGAGAAGGGTAATCCAGCCCGTACAGGGCGTTGCGCACTTTTGATACATCGAAGGAACCTGCTTTTTCAGCGGCTTTTGCCCAGAGATAAACACCGGTGTAAGCCCAGCAGATAGGATCATCTGTTACTCTTTTATCGCCGCCGGGTAATCCTTTTTTGGCGCAGAAGGCTTTGAAGTCGGCCACAAACTTTTTGTTTTCGGGCAGGTCGTTCGACTGGAAGTAGTTCCATGCCGCGAGGTGTCCTACCAGGAATTCTGTGTCCATAGAGCGGAGTTCATCTTCTGCCACAGAAAATGCCATGATGGGGCAGGTAGCGGCAGAAAGGCCCTGGTTGGCAAATTCTTTATAGAAAGGCACATTGGAATCGCCGTTGATAGTAGAAAGGATACAGGCTTTACCATCTGCTGCAAAGCGTTTTACTTTAGAGATAATGGTTTGGTAATCCTGGTGATGGAACGGCGTATATTCTTCAATGATATTTTCTTTCGGGATGCCTTTGGAGAGCAGGTATGCTTTCAGGATTTTGTTGGCAGTGCGGGGAAATACGTAATCTGTTCCCAGCAGGTAAAACTTTTTATAACCGCCGCCTTTTTCGCTCATGAGGTATTCCGCGGCTGGAATCAGCTGTTGATTGGGGGTAGCGCCAGTATAGATTACGCTGTTGGAGCATTCTTCTCCTTCGTATTGTACGGGGTAAAAGAGGAGGCCGTTGTTCTGTTCAAAAACCGGCAGCACGGATTTGCGGGATACGGAAGTCCAGCAGCCAAATACTGCAGATACTTTTTTATCGATCAGCAGTTCTTTGGCTTTTTCTGCAAACAGGTCCCAGTCGGATGCCGGGTCTACGATCACCGGTTCTATTTGTTTGCCGAGTACGCCGCCTTTGGCGTTGATTTCATCTACTGCCATTTGCACCGCATCTCTTAAAGATACTTCAGAGATGGCCATGGTGCCGCTGAGGGAGTGGAGCACGCCTATTTTAACCGTTTCTTTGGAAGTGGCAGAGTCGCTGCTGCCGGCTTTCCCGGCGCTGTTGTTACAGGAAGAAAAGAGCGCGGTGGCGCCGAGGAGCAGGATGGGTAGTTGTTTCAGGAAAGCGTTTCTCATGTGTTGTATTATTTTATAAAGAAGATGAATGAATGCGTATGTCCTTTAGAAAATGAAGAATTGAGCCTGCAGCCAGAGTTGTCCGAATGTTTTTTTCGTGTAGTCGTCGGCGGTAGCAGTTGCCACGTTGTAGGTACGGGTAGTGTAGGAGAGGCGCAGGTTAGTACCGGTGCCATTGAAGAAGTAGTTTAGTCCTCCGCCCATTACAGTGCTGGAGTTCATCTTATCAAAGTTGGCAGGCTTTACGGTGCCGGCTTGTGCGGCTTCGGCGCTTACGTCCTGGTTTTCGTACCGGATCCAGGGTTGCAGTTTTGTTTTTTTGAAGTAATAGCCGAGTTCCAGGAACTGAACGGTTTGTTTAGGAATGAGGGTGGCAAAGGAGTATTTGGAATCCAGTTTGGTGCCGCCGGTCATGTACTGGAAGGCTGCATTTACCGTAATGGAGCCTGCGTTTCCCAGCGGGTGGTCAAAGAATACATCCGTGCTGAGATTGTAGTAGGTGGCCTGTGCATCAAATCCTGCGGCCCATGCGAGGGTTTTACCATTGCCCAGTTTGGTGCCGGCATAGTAATAGTCCTTTTCCGCATCGAGGAAGTTGTAGGCAACACGGCCTACGGTACGGAGTGGCGCGCCGCCATCTACATTACGGCCGGTGAAAACTCCCAGCCGGTATTCCAGTTTATCGTTGGCAAGGAAGCCGCGGGCATTGATTCCGAGATCGCGGCCAAAGTTTCCCTGCAGCGGGCTGTTGGCAAACAGGTTATAAGGGTACTGGAAGTAGGTGAAGTCGTTTGCCATTAAACCGGCGGCGCCCTGTAAGCCGTTACGGTTGTTGGAAACGAGTTGCATCCCTGCCACCAGCTGGAAGGCGTTGGTGAAAGTATATTCCAGTTGCGCATCCAGTATGATGGGCGACACCTTTACATTTTTCTCGCCGTTGGATTGTATGCCGATGGGAGAAGGGATTTCCGTTTCCATAAAGAAGCTGGCCTTTTTCGTAAGCTGGCCGCCAACGAGTACCCTGGCGCGGTAAATGGAAAAGCCCTTGTTCCAGTCTTTCGCCGTTTTATCGTTACTGGGTGTGCCAAAGCCTGTTTGCTCGCCGGAGGCGAACATATGCACAATGGCGCCTACCTGGATAGAAGGTTTAAAGGGCAGGTCCGAAGCCTGGAAAAGGGTGATAGCCTTTGCGCTGTCGTTGCTGGTATTTAAAGAAGCGGGCAGTTCAATTAAGTAACCGCCTCTCTTTTTCTTTTTTGGGGGATCGTTGTTTTCGGCTTTCGCAATAAATGGAGCAGTGGCAAGTATGAAGATAAATGTGGCTGACAATTTCATAAAATAAGTAATTAAAAATTAGATAATGTACTTAAGTACTTTTTTGGTTGATCGATCAGTATACTTAAGTATAAAAGTAGAAGATTAATTTACTTAATTCATAGAATTTTTCTAAAAATGATTAAAAATTACGTGAGTTGCTGATAATAAACGTATATATATTTTATTATAATATAAGCATAAGTGTCATTTATTACTTGATTAAGTAACTTGATTTATAGCGTGTTATAATATAATATAGAAAGAGAAGGAAAGCCCGCGCTTTTGGGTAGGGTTCTTCACTTTATAATATTATAAATATTACATATGTAATAGAAGGGTGAAAAGTACCGTACTTCCGGACGAGGTCCCAGGCAGTGGTGTCGCTACCCCGATTTTTAGATAATCCATAGATAATTCATATCTTATAGATACGGCTTATCTATGGCTTATGCGTAAGTAAACTATGGGTATACTTTGAATAAGCATGATTGGATACCAGCATGAGCTTTACACACAGGACCAGGAGGGCCTGCCATGCAGGGGGAAATGAAATAAGAATAGAAAGTAGCCTTAGCGTTTCAGCCAGCCGGTGATACTCATCCTGGGTTTATGGGTGAGCTGCACTTCATGTTCCAGTTCACTGCTTTTGAAGAAAACAGTTTTGCCGCTGCTGGGATCTACCTGTTGTGCATCGCCATTGGCATGGTAAATAGATAGCTGTCCTCCATCGGCGGGCAACCAGCCGGTATTGAGGTAAATGATCATGGAATATTGACGGCTGTCGTTATTGCGGAACTGATCCAGGTGTTTCTTGTAAAAGCTGCCGGTTTCATACAAGGTGTAATGAAACTCATACCCCGTAATGCCGGTGTAGCACGACTGGTTCAGGTAAGCCACGAAGGCGTCCATTACATCAAAAAAGGCATTTTCATGCGCGTTGTTGTGTTGCCTGTCGAGCCAGTAAATAACATCCCCGCGAACGGATTTGTCCTGGTTCACCAGCAACTGATTGCCGGTACCTGCCGACAGCATGCTTTTTCCGGAGTGAAGATGAAACAGGTTTTCTTTTAAGTCGTTGGAAAGCTGACTGCTTAAAAAATTTTCTGAGATACCTACCTTGCTTTCAATGAAGCTGTTAATTAATGTGTCAAAGGCCTGTTGCAAAAAGGGGGGTGCTTATAGGAACAGAATTATTCCCATTCCGGTGAAGGTAGCGGGAATAAACAGATTTGATATTAATATTTTTTCATTACCAGCTATTTCTTCGTAAATATCCTTTAACCTTTTTACATTTGAAAGATGAACTTAATTGGTAACATCATCTGGCTCATCTTTGGGGGCTTTTTTGCATTTATACAGTATATGGTCAGCGGCTTTCTCCTTTGCCTGACGATTATCGGTATTCCGTTCGGATTGCAATGTTTTAAGATCGGTTTCTTCACCTTGTTTCCATTTGGCCGGCAGGTAAGAGATGTTCCGGGGCAAACGGGTTGCCTGGCCACGATCTTCAACATCATCTGGATCCTGATCGGCGGTGTATGGATAGCGCTCACGCACCTGGTTTTTGGCCTGCTGCTCAGTATCACCATTATCGGCATTCCCTGGGGCAGGCAGCACTTTAAGCTGATGAGCCTGAGTTTTACGCCTTTTGGAAAAGAAATTTTCTGACGGTTGTGTGTGCCGCTATTGGCATGACTATTGGATTTCTGTTTCCGGACTAAAAACTGAAATATGAAAAAGATATTGTTTGCAGCAGCAGCTGTAGGTACTGCAGCCTCCCTGGTTATCTTATATCTCAGAAAACGTCAACAGGGACAGGATTTACTCGAAGACGCCAAAGATTCCGTAAAGAAATCCGCCGGCACTATGCGTGATTATGTGCGTAAAGCAAAGGCAGAGGCCAATGGAATTTATAGTAACGCAATGGGGTAAACCAGATAACTTTTTGAAAGCGCGTCCCGCCACGGGGCGCGCTTTTTTTTATCCAGTCGAAATTAAATGCAATTGATTCGCCGGGAAAATAGTAGGTTTACGGCATCATTGTTTTCACCACATATCTCCTCCCGGTTACCAAAAACCGGTTTCTCCCGGAAAGGGACAGGGTTTCCTTTCTTTAATATTTCCACACTATTTTAATGCAAACAGGTGCTTACGGGCACATTTAACCAGGTAATTACATGTCATCAATATCCAATAAGGCCATTGTACTGGCCGCATTCAAGCACCTCATCGGGGAGCGCAACACCGGTGTAATAGATACTTATCTTCATGATTCCTACATCCAGCACAGTCCTATGGTAAAAGACGGCAAGGCCGGTTTGCTGGAGGCGCTGGCGTACCTGAAGCAGCAACCCGCTCCTGCGGAGACAAAATCGCCCGTAGTGCGCACCATTGAAGATGGCGATTACGTAATGCTGCATATGGATGTGGCTTTTATGGGCAAAAACGTGGCAGTTGTGGATCTTTATCGCCTCGAAGAGGGGAAGTTGGCAGAACATTGGGATGCCACGCAGGAACAGCCGCAGAATGCGTCTATAACGGAAGGCGCTACTGCCATCACCGACGGGCATCTCACCACCGCTAACAAGGCCATTGTGGAACGATACCTCCGGGAGCGGGATGCCGCGCTGCTATCGCCGGATTATCACTCGCATGATGTGGGTAGTCCTGCACTGGAAGGTTGCCGCATTCACCGCATCATAGGAGAGGGGAACTTTGTAATGGCGCAATGTTCCACTGCAGATGTTGTTTGTTACGATATATACCGGCTACATGAAGGATTACTGGCCGAACACTGGCGGGTAGCGCAGGCTATTCCCGTAAAGCTGCCGCATAATAACGGAATGATATAGTGTTTTTACAGCTGGAATGGCCGGTCAGTGAAACTTTTCGTGCCGTTCCAGCTTTGCGATGAAATCGACAATACGTTTCGCCCTTGTTTCCGCCTTCTTCGCATTTTGCAACCGGAAGTAAATAGCGAATTTATTTTGCTTGTTCAGCGTTTCAAAGAAAGCAGCAGCCTTTTTATTCTTCTTTAATGCCGCCATAAAATCGTCCGGCACCGTTGCCTCACTCTGCGTAGCATAGGCCTTCTCCCATCGGCCATCGGCCTTTGCCAGCTCCACCTGGTGAATGCCCGCAGGCTTCATCTTTCCTTCCGCCGTAAGGCGCTCTATATGTTTTGTATTCCTCTCCGACCAGATGCTCTTAGCCCGCCGCGGTGTAAATTTCTGTATAAAGGATTTTTCATCAACGGACTTCGACTGGCCGTCGATCCACCCGTAGCACAGCGCTTCTTCCAGTGCCTGGGCATAATTAATAGAAGGGATTTTGGTATCTTTTTTATACATGCGCAGCCATACGCCGTCTTCCTGGGCATGATTTTTTGCGAGCCATTTCTCCCACTGCTGCTGGGTTTCGAAGAAAAGTTCAGGTAGTTCTTTAGGAGTTGCCATAGGTATAAAGATAGGGAATTGATGTGCGTGTATGCATGGGGGTTAGCACTTTTTTTAAGAATTATTTGGAAGTTTTAAATTAATTCCTACTTTTGCACTCCCATTAAATGAAACGATTCCCTAGCTCAGTTGGTAGAGCAATACACTTTTAATGTATGGGTCTTGGGTTCGAGTCCCAAGGGGATCACTGGAGAAACTTGAAACCTGCGCGCTGCGTGGGTTTTTTGTTTTGGATCTATTTGGCGGTCTATCAAAATGCGAAATTGCTTTTCGGTTTACTTAGTTTTATTTGAGTTGACTTGTCAATACTAATTTACAATATTTAGATTTTAATTCACAGTATTCGTTCCTAATTATGATTCTAGCGGTATCATAAACTAATCAAACCTCTACCCGGCTCGGGTTTTGCTTTTTAGCCGGGTTCAGATTGTATAACCTTTGTACTTTCGCTGCACCTTACAATGGTTAAACAGCACGCACTAGTTATTAGCTTTCCTCTTCTGCACCTGCCGGGTATTTATTTTTTACTGTTTTCGAGGGTTTTGAGTATCTCCATTCCTTTTTTATTGCCAGGGTTCAGGGCCAGGGACTTCTGATAGCATTCAATGGCTAATTGTTTATTGCCTTTAATAGCATATGCTTCTCCCATACTATCATATGCGTTGGCTGATCGCGGATAATTTTTGACATTGTGACTGAAAATATCGATCGCATTGTCTATGTTATTCAACTCCAGTTGTTTGTATCCACAGGAATTTACAAAATCTTCGCCAGGCATAATGTCATAGCCGAATTCCGTGGATAATTTTTTGAAGTGGTTAACAATAGACTGATAGTCCGACAGATTGGTCGCGTCGTCAATATTTACATACCAGTTAGCATAAATGAACCGTAGTCCGTCGTACATCGCTCTCAATGGCATTGAAAAGTGATCTTCTTCATTGTAGGTTTTGAAGTCCCATTTCAAATCCGGTCCGGCATGGTTTTTCATACGGTACACAACATGATAGCCTGTATTAGAATAGTGTATAAAGTATGCTTGTTCATCATTAGAATATCCGGTTTTAGTTTTTTTAGTAATTATTTATACTGTTATATATAATTACTGCTTATTTGCATTCAATTCGCAGTTCTAAGATAAATTTATTTAACAGCAAAAATGATGCTGTTGTAATATGCATTGATAATAGCTGGTAGGTAGTAGTTCATCGGGTCTTCATCTTCCAGGAACTCTGGTGGTATACCGCCAGGTGCAGTCAGCTTTTCGATAAAATCATGGTCATCAAACAGGAGCCAGTCCGTGTTGTTTCGAATGCCTAATCCGGCATTACCACTGGTAAAAAGAAATGCAGGTGGTTGAAGATGTTTTTCCAGCAGCTGCGTAACTGCGAGTGCCGGGTAGGCGCCCATGCCTGTCGGCTTTCATCTGACTTTGCTGCTATCAAAATTCTATTCTATTCATTTCTATAAAATTTCGTTTGGTAATTACTATTGTACTATCTATCCAACATTAAAAAGAGGAAATTTTCTCAAAGAAAATGATATCTATTCACTTTTTAATGATATTACCGGATTTGTCAATGCTGCTTTGATTGCCTGTGTGCAGACTGTAAACAGCGCAATCGTCATCGCAGCAATTCCCGCTGAAATGAAAACCCATAAACTGATATTAACTCTTAATGCAAAGCCCTGGAGCCAGCGGTTCATAATATAATAAGCAAGTGGTGCAGCCAATAGGAACGCGATAGCTACCAGTTTTACAAAATCTGTCGAGATAAGCACTACTATATTTCTTATTGAAGCGCCTAAAACTTTTCGAATACCAATTTCCTTACTTCGTTGTTCAACCATACAAGTAGCAAGCCCTAATAAACCCAGACAGGAAATTATAATAGCTAGCGTGGAAAAAACGCCACTTAGCATTGCAGTTCGCTTTTCTTCGCCAAATTGCGCAGCATATCCGTCATCGGCAAACTGGTATGTAAAAATGTTTTCAGGACTTTCTTTTTTAAAAATAGATTCTATTTGGTTTATATTCTCAGATGCCTTCCTGTTTCCGTTAAGGCGTAATGTCATCATGTTCATCTGGGATTTTGGCCCCTCAACTATCATAGGTAATACTTCATCATATGGAGAATTAAAAACAAAATTCTTCACGACACCTACTACTGTCCAGGAGATATTATTATCTTCCACCTTTTTGCCAATAGGATTGGTAATGCCCATAGCTTTCACGGCAGCTTCATTGAGTAGAACAGCAGTAGAATCTGCAGGAAACTTATGAATGTCAATATCCCGGCCCTCAATTAGTCGTACACAAGTTGTTTTTACCCAATCGGCATCAACCGAATATCTGTTCAACCGGATCTCTGCATTCGGATCTTTTTGCTCCCAATTAATCCCCGAGGAACTGTTGTAACTATAGGTCATCGGGAACATCGTTTTGGTTATTGAAACCGCAGCGCCAGTATTTAAAATCTCTTGACGTATGATTTCTATTTTATTGTCAGGAATATCATTAAGTGGAATAGACACCAATTGGTCTTTCTGATAGCCGGTATCGCGGTTTTCGGCGTATTTAATTTGTTGCCTTACAATTACAGTACATGCAATAAGACCTATAGCAAAAGTAAATTGCAGCACTACTAAAGCCTTTCGCAGATTAATGCCCCGATGTGAATCAACGTAAGAGCCTTTAAGTACCCCTATGGGCTTAATGGAAGAAAGAAAGAAAGCAGGATAGCTGCCGGCCATAATGCCTGTTAATAAGATGAAAATAAGAACAGATAACCATAGCCATGGTTCGCTGTATGGAACTTGAAGAACTTGTCCTAACATGTTTTCAAATGACTTTAAAAGAAGCGAAACAAGCATTAAGGCTATTATCCCTGCTATAAGTGCCAATACAACTGACTCTATAATAAACTGGCCAGCCAGTATGCCCCGACTAGCACCGGCTACTTTACGTACCCCCACTTCCCGTGCGCGTTTTTCACTTCGTGCGGTACTTAAATTCATAAAATTAATGCAGGCAATAAGCAATATGAATGCAGCAATTGTTCCAAACATATAAACACGATCAACTCTGCCTCCTGACACCTTCCCATTTTCAAAGGTGCCGTACAGATGCCATTGTGAAGAAGGGTAGAGAAACATTTCAGACGATGTTCTGGCGTCTTTTTTATGTGCAATGTTTTTTATTTTGACGTTAAACGCATCAAGATCCATTTTGGGCTTCAGAAGTACAAATGTCTTTACCATCCCATTGGTCCAGGGATGAGGCGATGCGTCTTTATAACCCAAAGTTTCATAAGTGCTCCAATTGAGTAAAGCATCACCGCTAAACCTTGTATTGACGGGAAAGTCGGCAAGAATACCAGTTACGGTGACAATTACATTTTTTTCACTATTAAGCAAAAAAGTTTTACCAATTGCTTGTCCATTACCAAAAAATTTCTTAGCTGCAGATTGGGTTAAAACAACCGAATTAGGCTGCTGGAAAGAGCTTTTGGGATTCCCCGTAATAAAGGGGAAGCTGAACATAGAGAAAAAATCCTGATCAATAAACATTGCCTGACAGGCAACCGGCGAGTTACCAATTTGTAAGGTGAAATTTGCGGAGTTATATCGGCTGCTAGCCTCTACCTCGGCAAATTCTGTCTTAAGGGCCTGTCCCATAGGCTCAGGTGTGCTGGCTGTTGTCTGAATGTTCCCATTAATGTTTGTCTGCTTATATACTTCGTACAGACGATCTCCTTTTTTGTGAAATCGATCAAAGCCTACTTCATGTTGTATCCATGTTAGGATGAGTATAGCACCAGCCATACCAATGGATAAACCAATAATATTGATTAGTGAAAAGGTCTTATTTTTGGTAAGATTCCGCCAGGCAATTTTGATATAAGTTTGCAACATGTATGAATAGATTATGATTGATATTTACTCTCCCTATTGTTTCAGAGCACGGATTGAAGAGATAGCATATGAATAAAGAACCGTATTATTGATCTGAATATCCTCGAAACGACAATTAAAGAGATAAGCCGAATGTAGATTTTGTAGATAAAGGCAACATACTTTTATTTCAAATCATAGATGCACCTTTTTTATCTTTTAAGAAATAGAATCATGGGAAAGTCTCAATAGAGATGCCAATTATATAAATCATTCTAAACAAATGACTTAATAATATTATATCCGAAACAACTGTACGAAAACGGACAACTTTTTGTACGATGCCGCACATCTTACAGATCCGGCGGAGGTCACCACATTAGCTATGGTCATCTTCTACTAAAGTATTTGTAACCTAACTAACCGTTTAATTTATCTTTTAAAAAGGCGCTGGCTTCCTGCATCGCTTGTTCTCCCATCGCACCTGTCCCGAAGAATCCGTGTATATTTTCGTAATTTTTATAAACTGTTGGTACGCCTGCCTTTTGTAACTTGTCTGCATAGGCTTTTCCCTCGTCTCTCAACGGGTCGTAGTTGCAGGTAAAGATCATGGCCGGGGGCAGGCCTGAAAAATCGCCCGCCCGGAGGATCGAAGCCTCTTCGAACAGGGTGGGATCAGGTACATAATTGTCCCAAAACCATTTCATGATTTCTGCGGTAAGCACATAGTCCTTCCCGTTTTCCTGGTATGACGGATGATTGGCGCTATAATGATCTGTTACAGGGTATGTTGCAAACTGTGCTTTCAGCGCCATGCCTTGCTTTGTTAACATCCGGGCAACGTACAGCGTCATATAACCACCCGCACTGTCACCGGCTACTGCCATGCTTTCACTTGAGCCGTTATATTCCGCAGCATGTTCATGGAGCCAGACAACGGCTGCAACGCTGCTTTCCGGCCCTTGAGGATAGGGGTGTTCAGGAGCAAGTTTATAAGCCACCGACATGACAATACAGCCTGTGTTTTTACAGATCTGCCGGCAAATCTCATCATGCGTTTCCAATCCCATCAAAACAAACCCACCACCGTGATAATAGCAGATCAATGGGAACGGGCCTTCGCCATAAGGTATATAAATGCGGACAGGGATAGAATGATGCGTAATGTTTTTACTGATCACATTTGCCACAGCAGTGGGGCCGGGATCCGGCATAGCCTTCGCCATTGCTTTTCTCGTTTCTTCCGGGGAAGCAAGTTTTAATTTGTCAAATCCGTGTTGCTTTGAAAAAGCTATCGTATCTAAAACTTCTTTTGATAACGCCATGTTTTTTTGCTTTTAAAAATTAGTTTTATAAGTCATCCTTGAATTTTTTGGGCTTTGTCTTAAAATACTTTTCAAACAAACGGGAGAAATGACTCATATTGGTAAAGCCAAGGCGATAACCTGTTTCTGATACGGAAAAATTCTTAAGCAGTTTGGCGGCTTCATTCATCCTTGCACGTTGAAAATAATTGTAAATAGAATCGCCGAATATCTGGCGGAAAAGCATTTTCATTTTGGTCGGGCTCATGGCGATCTTTTTGGACAGATCGATTAACTGCGGCGCTACCGACAAATCCTTAAGGATAATAGATCTAGCCTTGAACAACTTGTCTGCATCGGCTCTGCTGATGGCAACTTCGGCCTCATTAACCCTTTCGGTTATTTTAGCGAACAACAGATAAATTAATTCAAGCGCTTTTACCTGGTAGCGCAATAAATAAAATGGTGAGCCTAAGGTTATGCTACTGAAATCCTTCAGCGTGCTTTCCATCTCACCCGACATTAATACATTGACGACGAACGATGGGTTGGTTAAAAGCCGGTTGCGCAACGTGGCTTCCTCTACTGATAAATGAAGCAATTCTACCAAAAGCTCACGCGCCACATTGATAACCAAAAAGTATATCTCTTGCTGTGCGGGAAAGAATATCTCGGTAAAAAAATTGCCCGTGCCCAGTTCGGCTTCGCATCCCGGAGCAAACAGGTGGGTTGCCTGCTGTCCGGTTTCCCAAACAACCTTCCTGCTGTCGAACCTAAGCGTCAGCATCTTAGACGGGCCGGCTGATTCCAGGCGTTTTAATGAAAACTCTTCTTTAAGGATGTAGCGATGCATGCACAGGCTCAGGCCTTGTCTTAACTGTATTTCCTGTATATAGCCGTCTCCTAAAGATTCCGGCAAATAAACCCGGTTTTCGGTAACAGGCATTCCAAACCTTTTACCAAATGCTTCGGCAAAGTGGAACCCTTTTTCAATAACAAATTCAAAAGTAACGGCCATGATGTTTTCTTAACAGGTTGACTTAAGGCTAATTTCATAGATTTGAATTGATGGGGGATACGCGGGTAGCCTAAACTTTCGGGCGTTGGAGAGGTGCTTCGGTAATAATCAATCCCGCGCTGCTGCTCTGCCCGTAATATCCGGCCATCAGATCGTTAGGTATATTGTCGATGGCCCTGCTTCTTGTCATGGGTGCCATCACTAAGTGGTTCTTCAATTTTAATCCGTTCCTGTCGTACGGCGTCAATAATATATTTTCCATGATCATGAAATTATTGTAATTCGTCAATAAACTGTTGCACCGTACGCGACGGGCGGCCCAATATAGTATCGAGAATTAAGGAGTTTCCGCCGGAGAACCCGTATTGGTCATATTCTTTATTCATCGTGATGAGCCCTTCGCGCAGTTCCCCGGGTGGAATCTTTACCTGTTTAGCCCATTCATCCACCGGCATATCTTTCGCTACGATCATTTTGCCCAACTTTTTGCTCATTAACTCAGCCAGGTCTACCCGGCTGAACATGCCCGGCGATGCCAGCTCGAAGGTACCGTAGGATAAACGCTTGTCGGTCATCGCTAAAGCCGCAGCTTCAGCAACTTCCCTGTAATCCACATAAGCCATTTTAGAATCTTTTGAATAAGGCATCACAATTTCGCCGCTATCTTTGGCGGCCTGCCAGCTTTGCTGCAGCATCTGCATATACATGGCAGGCTGTAAAATGGTGTAATCCATGCCAGAGTGGTAAAGTGCCTCTTCCGTTGGCCGCTTTTCCGCATGGTTGGATAAGGACAGGGAAGTGTGATAGACGCTGGAGAAACGAATTTGCTAACGCCAGCCTCCTGCGCGGCTATAACCATGTTCAAACCCGCTTCCACCTCCCGGTTAAATGCCGGTATAATGTGGAATATACCATCAATGCCTTCGGCTGCTTTTTTAAGCGTAACGGGATCATAAAGATCTCCGGTCACAAATTCATCTGCACCATGAGTAATGGCTTGTTGGCCTTTATTCCCATCCTGTACCAGTGCGGTCACATGGTGGGCTTGTTTTTTTAATTGCGGCAAAACCAGCCCGGCAAATTTCCCGGTGGCGCCGATCATTAGTATTTTCATGATGGTTTTACTGAATTTATCGGGGTAGTCCGGCGGATACACTTTTTGTCCGACCTTTATTTTTACTCAAATTGTCCAAAAGTTGGAATAATTTCTTTAGCTAAAATTTTCACAAGTATTCCGCCGTCTTCGGTGTCCCATCGCTCTGTCAGGTCTGCAATTAGCTGGCTAATGGCCGTAGTTCTAACCCCTGCATTTTCCCATGTTCTCCTGGTGATATCGTCAGCAATTTCAGTTGGAGATCCACCGGCATCTATAACCACCTGCACATCATAACCTTCCTCAACCATAGATATGGACGGATAAACGATGTATACATCGTTGGGCGATCATGGCGAGCACCTTTGCACGGTTAACGATCATTTCTTTTGGTCGGCTAACGGCAAAATTAAGTGTGCCAACCTGGTGATCTATCAACAGCATGATGGTATCTTCTTTTTTGAAATGCTTCATAATTTTGGTTTTTACTACATTAATGGGCTAACTGACTTTTAAAAACCAGCCCTTAAGAATGTTCTGGTTTATCAATTTTATCGAGGTAGTTCGGGGGATAAACTTTTTGTCCGTGTTTTTCGGCAATAGCCAGCAACTTTTTTACTGATTCAGGATCCATCGGCGGCGGGGGTAGAAACTCGTCATAACCAACTGGCTTGCCAATTTCTTCAAAAAAAGTTTCCAGGCCTGACGGAACTACAATACAAAGAAGATGGGCTATTTTATCGGTTTTGTTTTTGAACCCATGAACAACGCCGCCTTTGGGGATATTGACAAATGATCCTTTCGTGGCAATGTATTCACCAAATTCTGATTTGACTTCAATTTCCCCGTCAATGACGTAAAATGACTCCTCGATTTGTGAATGTTCATGAGGGCCCGGACCACCGCCGGGTGGTATCAACATATCTATGGCTGCAAATGCGCCATTGGTTTCAGCGCCACCGACCAGGATACGGTAAGTATCTCCGACCACGGAGAAGGCTTTACCTTCTGTCGCTCCTACAGTGATAGGACTCTTTTTTGGGTTTTCCATAATATATCATTAGATGTAAAACAAAGTTCGGGGTACTTGGCTGTAAAAAATGTTCCGATTGGACAATTAAATAGTCCAATCGGACTTGTGTGTTGCGGAAGATCATAATACCAGCACAACTGCGTTTTGTGTTACAATTAACAGAAAAGGCACTTGTTGACTTATGGATATCTTATTTGTAGCTACTATTTCTCATTATAAATTATAACAAGTCATCGCTAATCATTTTTCCTTTGATTGTTAATATATTTATACTCTATGGTTAATCCTTCGTAGCCATAAGCGTCTGCTTTCATTTCCTGGATGGCAGTATAACTTACGGGATGGATATCTCCAAGCAAGGTGCTTAAGGACTTGTGAACAGCCTTAATATAATCAGCCTTATCAACCTTAAGGTTGGTAGAATCCGATATTTTGATATTGAGATGGAAACTTTTTGTTTTTAACTCCGCCAGAGATACTGAATTAACGAACCAAAGGTAATCCGGGACGAATGATATAGTTACTACGGTAACCTCCGGTTTTTTCTTTAAAACTTCTTTTGTAAGACGGCTGATCCCCGTGGCGAGTTGTTGTGCTAAAGCTGGGTCTTCCTGACCGCTTACTTTTAAATCGATTATTGGCATACTTCAATATTTAATGAAGTACAAAATTCCGTTTAAAACGGCTGTTATTTATTGATGTATGTTAAGAGTTTGATCCGGCTCAGGGATTCAGGCTTTACACCTAAATAGGAAGCAATATGGTATTGTGAAACACGCTGTTCGATTCCCGGATATAATTGCAATACACTTTCCAGCCTTTTAGCAGCCGAATGCTTTAAAAATGAGGTTTCCCGTTTACACTTCCTCATAAAGAATGTCTCCGCTATGTATTTTTATGAGCAGAACACTCACTTCAGGTCTTGCTGCTCCATTTTTTAGGTTTTACCCCGACGTGCGCTTCAAATAACCTTCCAAAGTGGCTAAGGTTACTAAACCCCAACTTGTAACCCGCTTCAGAAACTGAGAGTTGCTCTTCTTTCAGTAATCTTGCCGCTTCCTGCATACGAATATGTTGAAAATAGGAATACAGTCCCTTGCCAAAAACCTGTTCAAAAAATTTACGCAGCTTTAATTCGTTCATTCCTGATAATTGAACCAACTCTTTAACTGGTAATGGCTTGTCAAGTGAAGCGACCATAGCATTTCGTACCCTGTAGATTGCCTCAATATCCTTGCTGGTCATATTGTGCTGTGACACGGTTTCCCTTTTCGAGAGATTTTTAAACAAGAGATACAGCAATTCCAGCGATTTCAACCGATAGTAAAAGTCCGGCAAAGGAATTTCAGAAGAAAAATTGACAATTTTGTCGACCAGCACTGCCATTTCGGGAGACATAAAGTCATCAATCCAAAATGTCTTTTCTATAACAAAAAGGTCGATGAATTTCTTTTGCTCTTTTCCAAGAAATTGCTTTAGACATGCTGCCTCTATCAATATCGTAATCTGTTTTATATGTGATTGTTTTGAAAACCTTACCTCACTTTCCAGGTGTAAAGGAACAATACGGACATGGGCGCGCTCATGTTCAAAGTTATTGGCATGCCCTTTCTTCCCGTCATCTTCGTTTCCGTCATTGAACACATTCTGAAAAGAAATGAGCAGTCCGTTTTCTATGACAGTAATGGGTTTTCGATGGTAAGTATATTCTCCTTCCGAAAACAGCGAACGGATCATGATCATCATTTCCGGCAGTAAGTCGATGATTTTTACTTCGTGAAATTTTAGTAAAGCAAGCTGCTCAATTTTCTCTGTGATAGGGATTCCCATTTTAGCTGCTAGTTGAACCATTGTCCGTTTATTTTCCTCGTGATCCATGTTTTGGACTATTATTATTAGTTTATGGGTTATTTTATACGCAAAAATACGAACAATTTTACAGTATTATAAAATAGGATCATCATTATGAGAAAGCGGATTATTATTTCAGGTGGCGGTATTGCGGGACTAAGCGCTGCCAAACTATTAGCAGAACAGGGGCATGAGATCGTAGTGGTAGACAAAGCAAGTCAATTCAATAATGCTGGTTTTTTGGTCTCACTAAAAAGCTTTGGCGTAAGAATAATGGAGGAAATGGGTCTTGTTGATAATCTGATTAAAGAATCTACCTCTTCAGAATTTATGCACTGGCTTGATTCCAATGGCGATATGATTCGGGATGTCAGTTATAAAACAGTAAACCAGAATACCAGTCAGTCGATCCTTATTACGCGAGGCGGTCTTCATCACGTGATATACGAACATGTTAAGCACGATGTAAAAATAATTTTTGGTAAGACAATTGCCGACCTGCAACAGGATGGAAAAATCGTTCACGTCAAGCTTTCTGACGGACAGGAAATGGACGCTGATCTCGTTGTGGTATCCGAAGGCTTGCGGTCTTCTACCAGAACAAAATACTTTACCGAAAGTCGACTGGAAGATTTCAATCTACTGTATATGGGCGGTAGGCTCAAAGAAAAGCATCCTTATAAGGTTGGCACGATCAGGACGTATCTTGATGTGAACAAAATGCTTTCTGTTTATCCTGTTAACAATGAAGAGGTAGCGATTCAGTGCTATATTTATAGTACCGGCGATATAGCCGATATACACTCCAATGCCAATCAACTTTTAAGGAAAACGTTTAAAAATTACAATTCGGAAGTTCAGCACTTAATTGAAGAATTTATAAAAGAAGGTCTCATGTTTGTTGATAAAATGGGCATGGTGGAGGCGCCGAACCTTGTTGAAGGAAATGTTGTTTTATTGGGGGATGCAGGCTATTGTCCTACGGCTCTATCTGGCATGGGAGCGTCATTGTCGATCTATGGAGCAAAGGCCTTGTCGCATTTTCTTGCACAGTCACCGGACAACCTTGCAATTTCGCTTGACAGATACAATGAATTGATGCAGCCGATAAGAAAAAAGTTTCAGGAAAATGCAAGAAACAACGCTAAGTCCTTTATCCCAAAGAATGAAGCAGATTTAATCCGGTTCGGTAGTTTGTTTAAAAATGCATCTGATGAAGAAGTTAGTAAAATGATGACCGAACAACTGATATTGACAGAAGATCAATTGAATTTCACAATTAAGTAAAATATTTTTCTGAGTAGATATCAGAGATCCTCCGTTTTTGTCCATGACTGTTTAAGAAGAACATATGCAGTGAGAAAATTTTCTCATGAAGCGTGCCTTGAAAAATGAACGAAAGCCTCCTGTAGGAAGGCTTCAACGCCCGTGGATATGGGGATCAAGACTGGTGAATCATTGTTTAAATGGGGTAAAATGCGCGAAAGCGGATCATCAGGCGAACCGGGGAACAGAGATTACAGTGACCAGGAAAAAAGAGAACGCTGATTTCTGATGAAAGAAAAAGAGCCCGATCAGCCGGATAATAATAGGCCCAAAGCTTATCTTAATCTTGTATTATTCGACGATCAGTTTGAATTAGTGGATGGCAATAGAACAAGGAGCTGCGGGTTTCAAAGGAAAGACAGACATTACAGATGGAAATCACAGGAAGAATGCAGATATCCAATATACATTAGAAACAGGAGATAATACGTTTGCGCAATTACTGATCCAAAATGATAATTTTACATGTGCAAGTCCTGCAGAGAATGATATAAAAGTATATAATCTCTAGTAAAGGCCAAAAAATGATACGAGGTTTATTAATAGAAAATTATGAGTATAGAGTGAAAAATCAGTTGAACTTTGGGTCTCTGTATATGATATTAACATCTATTCCTGGAATCCAGCGTCAATTATTCTCTACCTCACAACCGCCAGTTTCTTATATTAACTCTTTTTTTCAGGGAGCTACAAAAGTGTCTGCCTATATAAGTCGAAAGAAGTTCAATTTTACTGGAATCGATTATCTGAGGCAGAGATTTAATCTTCCGGATCTGTCCTTGAGTGATAGCAGCTTCTATGAGCAAATTGTCTTTGTAATCTTAAATGAGTTGGATAATCATGAAGTTGTTGTTGTAGAAACAACCGGCTTAGCTAATGACTCTATAGGCTACCTTATAAGGTTTTGTTATGACTTTTTAATCGTTAACCAAGATAGATTGATTGTTCTTGTACATCCTGAACATCAAAGAGTCAAATATCCTGAATTTCGATTGTTTGAGTTAGATGATACAATAGTAAGGGACGTGGCAAGCTGGTTAAAAGGATTAGACTCGGATTATCTCAGATGATGTCAGTATTTTTCCGGCTGCTTAAAAAGGTAATTGATGTTAAATAATAGAGCGTTACAACCAACATACATAAAATTTACTCCAGCTATTAAACCTCGTATAATAGAGGTGATAATACCATGTAATAATTGTAGAGCAATATTTAAAATCGATTAAAATGTATTCAGAAGAAAGAGTAAAAGAGAAAGCAGTGAATGAATCTGGTATTGATACGGATTGGTATTTTCTGGATAACAAGGGGCAGATCGCCGTTGTGGCTTCTGGGGGAGGTTTGCTGCCAGAATCCGTCTCTTCGGATATGGACAAATTAAGAAGAAGATTAATAGATAATTATAATGAGAAGCAAAAAGCAGCATGCCTAAGAGATTTATATTTTATGGCCTCCAGAGGATTTTATTATTTTGATAAAATGGTATTAGGTGATTATTTTTATTTTGGATATTATTTGAAAGCCAAACCAATAAGCCCTTTGATTACTGACAAAAGTGCTAATAATATTCAAGACATTCGCCCCCTTACTTTTATAGATGGGGATCTGGAAAGTGTAAAACATTTTATGGTCAATGAAATATCGTGAGAGAGAATATACTTTCCTATCAGAATACAAGGATTATTGAAGTATATTTTTAATTTTCCTATAGCGGCCTCAATAAAAGGCTTCATCTCATTGTTTGATTACCTGTAAAAAGGATTGAATTAATTTATTTATTCTGAAAATTTCTCCCTTGTGTATACTTTTACAGTTAGGTTGATATCTCAAACTTCCATCTTGGCGGCCAGGACAATAAAAAGTGGGCGCAATCTTTGTTGAACCACGCCTTTATACTATCGCAACTAACCAGAGGAGCGGAATTGACTGAAGCTCATTTTTCGATTATTTAAATACTACAAGCATGAGCAGGCAAATTTTTAATAAAACGGCAACCGTTGACGGCATTGATATTTTCTATCGCGAGGCCGGAGACAGAAAGAACCCTGCACTATTACTTTTACATGGAGACCTTCCAGGCGCATCTGTAATGTTTAAAAATTTGATGATTGCACTTTCGGATAGATTCTATCTTGTGGCCCCTGATTATCCCGGATTTGGTTTTAGTGCTTTTCCAGACAAAGAGCATTTTGAGTACACCTTTGGCAACATAGCCAGGTATATAAATAAGTTCACGGATATACTTGGACTAAAGACCTTCACAATTTATCTTCATGACTACGGCTCTGTTGTTGGCTTACGCTTATGTGTAGATCATCCCGAAAAAATAGAGCGGATAATTGTTCAGGACGGTAGTGCATATGATGAAGGCATCGGCCCGCAGTGGGATGAAATATTAGACTATTGGCATAACCCCACTTCCGAAAAGAAGGCGAAAGTTGCTGGCTTCCTGAGCGAGGAAGGTATAAAGACTCAATATGAGGGGGGATTGCCGGAGAAATTATTATCCAGGGTCAGTCCTGAATTACGGATGCTTGACTGGGAGCTTATGAAGAGACCCGGCAATATTGATATGCAGTTTGAGCTGAATTGTGATTTAAAAAATCACATCGAAATGTTTCCTGTCTTTCAGGAGTATTTCCGTGCCTACCAGCCTCCAGCCTTGATTATATGGGGCAAGTATGATATATATTTCAGCGTAGAGGAAGCCCTTGTTATAAAAGAGACTTACCTGATGCCCAGATTCATGTCCTTGATGGCGGTCACAAGGTATTAGAAACAAATTTTGATGAGGTATTGGATCTCATTAATAATTTTTTAAGCTAACCCAGACTACTAATCTGTGACGAGAAATCGATCACCGAATGATTGAGTAGAGCGATAGCATTTAGGAGATTTACAGAGAGCTATCTTTATGAATGGCGATTGTTTTTTTGCTGGCATTACTTAAAATTATTCACATCATTCCAATTCACAATATCAGGCTTCTCCTTTGGATTATTAAAAAAGGCAGTTATGAGTTCTAAAGAAAGAGGTAAAGGTAAAAAAGAGTTTTCAGGAACATAATTTTCATCACCTGCATCCATTATTTTAGAATCGTCGTTTTCGTTTGAGGTATACCAGGAATCACCATCCCTGCTATTGGGTATATTTTCGTCATATCTGAATGATATGGTTTCTTTATTAGAATGGAGAAATGTAGTATGATGTTGCTTTCATCTGATATTTTCAATTGAAAATAACCTGTGTTAGAATACGCTAAATCATTATCATTCAAATTTATAAATAAATCCAAAGCTTCTTTTTTCTCGATAATTTCATTGTCTATCTGATCCAGAAAAGTGGTGCGAATACTATTCATTGTTAAATCAAAATTTTAATTATGTGGTAACAGCACCCTGAGGGCGATTAAAACTATTTTTATATGACAATAGGTTTAATCAGCTTAAGTTACCTATTTGCTTTAAATTTAGCAAAAGGAAATTCGATTTCTGTACCATAGGGAACGGCTAGCGTAATAGTGCCCTATCCCGCTATTGCAACTGCAATAAACTGATAAATTATGGATTTTAACTTCGACCCTTTTGGGAAGTACCTGTTTTACACCTTTTATTATTGGTACATTACTGTACCCATAGCTTTTTTACTGCTCTGGGCTTGCCTCCACAGAAATAACAGACCGGGTATAAGATGGATTTCGGGTATTGGCGCCACTGTGCTGTTATTTCCGATGGTGGTAATGGTATGGGATCCGGGCGGATCAATAAATAATGGAATCAATAAACGGGAGGTAAGGCCACAAAAAATGCTACATACTTATATCTTGAAGCAGCCCGAAACTACAGCCGGCATTGCACTTTCGGCCGGAGATACCGTTTTTTATGCTACGGAGTTTGATATGAACTCCAGGAAAGAGGCACAATTGAACGATATTGACTCCGTTCATTTATCGAAACCTGCCCGTTTTTTCAATTTACAGGTAAAGGATATTATCAGGGTTGGCTTGCATAATGAATGGAACGTTACGCTTACCCACCAACAACTGGTATTTGGCTGGCCCTGTATTGGGGAGGTGATGATTGGCGCCGATAGCACATTTATCAGGGGAACGCTGGCCGACGATTACATTTTACTAGGCTACCGCTTACCCAAAGGCTCAGAGGTCACGTATGACTCCGATTATGTAAACATCGTTTTGCCAAATTTGGAATTGCTTACCATCACAGGAAGAACAGGACGACCACTTTCGGAAGAGGACAAGCAACAGGCCGATTTACTAAAATATAAGCGTCCATAAATTCAGAAAAAGTGATAGAATATTACAAAGCAGACGAAAAAGGGCTGTGGCGTAGAATGTATGGCCAAATGATATGGATGTGGATTGTTTTTCTATTGCTTATCATCAAATGGGAGTATTAGCCTGATATAATCGTAAGTACTTTTTTCAATAACCTTATCGCCATTATCATTCGGGTATAGCAATTTTACTTTCAGCCATAGTTCGCTGTATGATACCAGCTTAACCTCCGCCGGTTTCCATTCCGTTATCCTTATCTCAAGCAATCTTTTTATTCCGTAATATTGTCCCTTAAATTGCAGGTTGGTGGCGATGGTTTGCCCTACACGTTCTCCTTTGCCCCTTGGTGCAGTTGTATAAATCTCTTCCACAACTCTTATTCCGGTTAATGTGGTAGCTCCGTTTGATACAGGTGTGATTAAGGTGTTTTTGTTATCCGCAGTTTTTGTGTTCGAATTTTTCCATTCCTCTCGACTTAGTTTTTTTACCAAAAAAGAGGCAAGGGGCGTGCTGTTATCAACAAACGCGATATAGGTTTTTTCGAATTGGTTAAAAGAAGTATCTGCTTGTGCCATAGCGGAGGTGTTTAGAAAGAAAAGAAATATCAAGATATTTGATGGCGATGTTTTCATACTATGGCAATATCTTTCTTTACTGAGCAAATGCTATTAAAATAGTGTCTTTCCTTTTATGGCAACGCTTTGTATACTTTAATCTTTATTGTATTCTTCAGGTTTTGTAGTTTTAAAATAAACCTTTTTTCCTTCCACATCCTCAAAATAGTCCAATGGCTTTTTTGATATTTTTTTAAATTCTCCGTCTGCATATACTAAACCACCAAAGCCACAGTTAACCTCAATTGACTGTATTGTCAACTTGCTTCTTGAAAACTTAAAAATCAATTTACATCCATTCTCTGCGGGGTCAATTTTAGTATAAAATGTCCCGTTGTCATTTTTAATAATCACTCGTCCATATAAATACCCCGTGTTGTATGAAGGAGCCCCGCGATTTAAGTCAATATAAAACAGAATAGTGCTGTCTGTCTCGGGATAAATATAAATTGTTCCGATACGACCTTTCTCAACATTGTCTCCATAACTGTAAGTTCCTCCATACTTTAATGTCTTGGTTACTGTCTGTCCAATACATGGAATTGATAATATTAAAAGTCCGGATATAATGATCTGTTTCATATTTTCTGTGTCAAACCCAAAGGACAACGAGGCCAATAAAAGCCAATACTGCTTCTACAATCCAAATTGTTGGGAGGCTTTTGATGGTAAACCTGAAAATTACATCTAATACCAATGTAATCACAAATAAAAGCCCTGTTAGCAAGACGACATAGCCCCCATACCTGCCTTTGGGTATGTTTTGTATACCTTGTAAATAATAAATGGTAGCTATCAGTGCTATTATCGAAATAATAGCGAAGGGTGTAATTTGCAACTTCATAATTTTTATAGCAATATTGATGTTTGGGGCAGGCAACAAAACTTTTATAGTTCTTTCACATTACAAAGATACTCAGTAATACAAGGAATAAAATACCTGTATCCAGGGATATTTGTCAGCGCCATAATGTCTATTTTTGGAATATGAGCCCACAACCAATCTTTCAGTTATTGCTCTTGTTATCAGCAATTATGACATTTACAAACGGCAATGCCCAAGCAAAAAACAACCGGTTGTTAGACATTTATAAAGTAGATTTTGGCTTTTACATGAAGGCAACAGATACCAGCAGCCCATCTGAAGTGCCGATGCACGTGGAGCAGGAACGGATAGAAAAGGCCGGTTGGAAACCTTTGGTAGTTTATGCTCATCCCGGGTATTTGTATGCAGAGGATATTTTGCCCAACGGCGATAAAACAATCTGGCAGATAGAATATAAAATCAAAAGACTGATGGAATTGCGGGGCAAAATGGCGCTTCCGATGAATTTTGATGAATTTATGAAAACCAATGTTTATCATGCTGGTGAGGGTTTTCCGGAGCGGTGGAAAAAGCACGGTGGTATTACACTAACCAATGATACAATGACTGTAGCCGGCTATCTCTGTAAACGTGCAGTAATCAATTATACCCCGGATGCAGTAAGGCCGGGTGATACAAAGCTGGAAACAACGGTGTGGTACTGCCCGGAACTGCCCCGGTTTTATTTGCCCTCGTTTGAATATCTGCAAAAAATACCCGGTATGGCTTTGTTGGTTTACAGCGACAGAGGCTACGGCGAAATAAGAGGGATGATGGCAGAAAGCGTTGTGAAGCTGGAAAAGCCTGCGTCGTTTTACCAATTGCCCGAAGGAACATATATAATGTATCCGCCTAAAATAAAATAGAAAATCAGCTTTGAAGGGGCAAAATAACATAGGATAATGTCAATTTTGACGGTATGTTACCGGGATATATCATTTAGCTTAGCGCACCGTTCCCGCATGAATTACGGAAGAGAATTGTTGGTTGATGTCTTCCTGTATTCAAAATCCGGGGATTGGTCAGCCTCTGATATGAAAAGCTATGCTATTTATGATAAAAAGAATTAACATATTAATTGTTGTTATTTTATTAGTCATAATAAGAACAGGTGCACAAGATCGAATAACAGCTAATCCCCATATTTCGAAAGTAACAGACGTATGGGTGGTATTTAAGACCCATTTTGACTTAGGATTTACCGATTTACCACAGAATGTTTTCAAGCGTTATCGCACAGAAATGATGGATAAGGCATTGGAAATAATAGAAAAAAATTCCACTCAATCACAAGATCACCGATTCGCCTGGACAGTTCCGGGCTGGCCTTTACAGGCACAGATACTTGGCCCTCTGCAAACTCCTGAAAGGAAGGCAAGAATTGAAAAAAGTATCAGGGATGGCCGGATTGTAGTACACGGGCTTCCTTTTACAATGCAAACGGAGTCGCTCGATTATGAGGAGCTGGTTCGTGGCCTTTATTATTCGTCTGCCGTCACCCGGAAGTACGGACTACCAATGACCATTAGTGCAAAAATGACAGATGTGCCGAGTCATTCCTGGGTTTTACCAACCTTGTTGAATCATGCCGGTATTAAGTTTCTGCAGCTGGGTTGTAATCCTGCCAGCCAGTATCCCCGTCTGCCTGAATTGTTTTGGTGGCAAGGCCCTGATGGTTCAAAAATACTTTGTAATTATACCGCTTTGTACGGCTCCGATATCAAGCCAACTGAAAACTGGCCATGTAAAAATTATCTGGCGATGCAAATGACGAATGACAATGCCGGACCACCTTCGGAAAAAGATATAGCGAATCTTTTAGCCTATGCCAGGAAGGAAATGCCGGGGATTAAAGTCCATTTCGGGACCCTCGATGATTTTGCCAATGCGCTTATCGCCGAAAAACCAGATTTGCCAACTGTTACCGGAGATATGCCGGATACATGGATACATGGCCTGATGGCAAACCCGCAGGAATCAAAGATTGCCAGGAATATCCGTCCGTTGGAATCTGTACTGGATGGACTTTCAACACAAATGAACATCTGGGGCGTATCTAATCAGTCAGTTGCACAAAGCCTGGCGAAATCATATGAGCAAAGCCTTTTATACAGTGAGCATACATGGGGTATGAATGCCGGATATGGTCCCCGGTATAGCTATGGCGATGACTGGAAGAAATGGTTGGAAGAAGCAAAAGCCGAACCTGTTCCCCTGAATGGGGACTATTCCGGGTTGCCCAATAGCGATGCGGAAAACACCAAAATAGGAAGCAAAACAAAATGGTTAAAATCTTATGACGAAAAGCGCCAGTATATTCAAAATACAAACAACATCGTAACAAAGGAACTGACATCCCGGTTAAACGCATTGGCAAAATCGATAAATATAGCAGGAAAGCGTTTCGTAGTATATAATCCGCTATCCTGGAAACGTTCAGGAATAGTGGAAGTACCCTGGGAAAAAGGTAAAACCATTTTCGTGAAAGATGTTCCTGCGGGCGGGTATGTCGCCATATCCGGAAAAGAACTGAAAAATGAAACCACATTGTCTGATGAAAAGACCACAGTAAGCACACCGTGCTTTACCGCTATTTTCGATTTAAAAAGAGGTGGGATATCATCTTTAAAAGAAAAAAGTACTGGTCGTGAACTGGTAGATAGTTCTTCTGCCTATGTAATGGGACAGTTTTTGCATGAACGCTTTAGTGCTAATGAAGTGGATAAATGGTTTAATGCATACAGCAGGATTAAAGAGGGGTGGGGGTTGGATGATTTAGGTAAACCGGGTATGCCGCCGGCAGACAAAATCCCTTATCTGTCTTTTACTCCTGAAGACTGGAAATTATCTGTGCATCATACCCCAACAACCGATGTCGCTGTTTTATCGACAACTGAGACAAAAGGTTATGCAAAAAGTTACACTATTGTTTTTACTTTCCCCCGGCAGGAAGCATATGTGGATGTTGAATGGTTTGTAGCATCTAAAACCCCAGACAAACAACCTGAAGGAGGGTGGCTTTGTTTCCCATTTGCCGTTGATAAACCTGCGTTCACGGTTGGCCGCCTGGGAGGGGCGATAAATCCGGCAACAGATATTATTTCCGGCAGTAACAGGTATTTGATGGCGGTAAATTCAGGTGTTGCCATTACGGCTGCAAACAAATCAGGAGTGGCGCTTGCGCCGATAGATGCTCCCCTTATCAGTTTGGGGGAGCCCGGGCTATGGAAATTCTCTTTAGATGATATGCCCAGAAGATCATCGGTATTTGTTAATCTTTACAATAACATGTGGAACACTAATTACCCTCTTTGGCAGGATGGTACATGGAGCGAAAGAGTCCGGATATGGGCGACAGATCAACACACGGAAACTGTACCCAATCTAATACAAAAATCCTGGGAAGCCCGGGTGCCATTACTGACAGGAGTAGCAGAAGGAGCCTCCGGAAACCAACCTTTAAAAAGGAAGGGCATATCTATTTCAAGAACCGGTGTTTTAGTAACGGCATTCGGCGAAAATCCTGACAGTAGCGGAACCATTTTGCGATTGTGGGAGCAGGCAGGTATATCCGGTAATTGTACCGTACAGCTCCCTGATGGGTATAAAGTTAAAGAGGTTCAACCAATTGATTTGCGGGGAAACATACAGGGAGAAACGATCAATGTAAAGAACGGAGCCTTTGATTTTAACTTAAATAAGTATTCTCCCGCTTCATTCTTATTGCTTTTTTGAACCGGATGGGACATAGGTTAATATCGCTGCACCATTCTCAAAATTACGGATATCCGTCAATGTGAGTTTGACTTGGTCAGGGTCCATACCTTCAAAAATACGGCGGCCTTTGCCAACTGCAACAGGAATAATACAAAGCTGAAGTTCATCAATGAGATGATGCAACATCAGCGTCCTGTCAAGGTCACCAAATCCGTATTTAAGAATATGCTTACCCGGTCCTTGCTTTAGCCTGGCAATTTCTTCGGTTACTTCCCCATTGATGACTGTCGCATTCCATCCGGCTTCCTTGATGGTCTTAGACGCCACAAGCTTTGGCAACGCATTCATGTGATCGAAATAAGCCTCCCCCTTAATATTCGGCCATAGCGATGCAAAATGTTCATAAGTAGGACGGCTTAACAAAAACAGGTCGACATCTTTAAGCTTCGTTAATGAGTCCTGCTTATGCTCCTGATCAAAAAAAGACCCGACCCACTCCCAGGGTTTATCTACAACGCCGTCAAGGGAGACAAAGCTGCTTACAATTAATTTTCTCATGCTAGTCTATTTTTGTAATCACCTATTTCCTTCATATCAATTGAAACGGGCTTGTTGACAATCCGATCGCCTGAGTTTTTACTGAACGCCTTAAATGAAGGCAGGTTGGTGAATGCCTGATGTGCAGCCTCACTGCCAAACTGTGCGATATGTATAAAGGTATGTTCACCTGTTTGAAAACAACTATAGGATACCTCTGTCAGATGACTGCGATCCAGTTCCTCAAATACGCCGCATATCAGGTCGATGTGTTCACCGGTTTTTTCCGGCTTTACGGAATAGCTTATCTGTGTGCTTTTCATAATATTTTAGTTGTTAAATGTGCTTTTGGATACCTGCATTAGAATTTGCTGGTTAAAAATGTGTTTGTGTTGTTCTGCAAATTGTGCAAAGGTAGTTGGCGTTATATCAAATAATTGATGTGTGCTGATATCAATAAAAGCTTGCGGCTTGCTTACCCTTTCGGCAGTCTGTTCTGCAAGCGCATCAAGAAAGTAACCCGGCATGCCTGTAGCTGCCAATGCTGTTTTTCGTTCCTCCCAGCTTACAGGGACATAAAGAATCTCTTTACCGGTGGTGTCAGATAATATCCGGGCAATCTCAGATATAGATAGCGCCTCTGGTCCTGTAATGCGAAGAGACCGGCCATGGTATCCACCTTCAATTAGTAAAGAAGCGGCAATCTTCGCTACATCGCGCAGATCGACGGGCGACATTTGGATTGACGCTAAAGGCAGGCGCAATGCACCATGCCTGCTGATGGCTGCCGTCTCCCGCAGGTATACCTGCATAAACTGGCTGGGGCGCAGGTGTGTCCATTTAATGCCGGATTTTTCCAGATAATCCTCGATCTGCTCATGTTCGCGGGTAAAACGAAATTGTTGCGCATCGTATCCTTCCTGTGATTCTTCACCGGAAAATTTAATGACATGGTTTACACCGGCCTCTTTACAGGCGTCGATAAAGGTGCATTGTGTTTCCACCATGCGATCATTTGCCGATGAGATCAGGATAGTGCGCTCCACACCCTCCAGGGCTGGCCTTAGGGTATCTTTTGCCAACATATCGCCTTCGATCCATTCAATTAGGGGAATATCAGTCCCGTTTTTTGCGCTTGCTATATTGCGTGCCAGGGCCCGGACCGGTTGTTGTCGCGAAGCCAGTTCCCGCAGAATTAAACCGCCGCTTTGCCCTGCTGCTCCGCTCACAAGAATATTTGTCTTTTTCATGAAAGCAAAATTAGAGTGCACCGGGGACTCCGAGGGGGTGTACATTTAGCAATTTAAGGGGTTGTTTGTGCATATAGAGTGGTTTACCTTTATAATATGAAAAGTGTAACGATCTTAATAGCTGATGGCGTACTAAAACCAAGTACCCTTTTCGGAGCGATCGAAGTATTCGAGAAAGCTAACCAGTTCTACCTGGCGCAGGGTAAACCGCCTTATTATCATATCCAACTGGCAGGTACCGACCTTCGGCAGAAGTTATTGAACGGAACTTTCCAGTTAAATATCACACCGTTCGAAAATATTACTAAAACAGATCTGATCCTGCTGCCCAGCTTCGATCATGAGTACGACTTCGGCATACAGAAAAGCGCAAAAATGCTGGATTGGGTAACACAACAATATCGCAGGGGAACCGAAGTGGCCAGCTTGTGTACAGGTACTTTCCTTTTAGCCGCCACAGGATTGCTCAGGCATACACCCTGTGCAACACATTGGCAGGCTGCAGCGCATTTTCGTGCATTATTTCCTGAACTGGACCTGCAGACCAGCAGGATCATTACAGAACATCAGGGGCTATATACGGCAGGAGGTGGTCATTCCAGTTTAAACCTGGTACTTTATCTTGTTGAAAAATATAGCGGCCGCGAAGTCGCGCTTTACTGTTCAAAAGTACTGCAGCTCGATATTGATCGCAACTCCCAATCACCTTTTATCCTGTTTAATGGATTGAAGGATCATAAGGACCAGATGATACGAAACGTGCAGGAATATATAGAGCAGCACATCGGTGACCGGTTAACAGTAGAGCAGTTGGCAAAACATTGTTTTATGGACCGGATTAACTTCACCCGCCGCTTTAAAAAGGCTACACAGCTTTCTCCGGCAGATTATATTCAGCGTGTTAAAGTAGAGGCGGCCAAACGGAGCTTTGAATCAACAAGTAAACAAATCCTGGAAGTAATGTACGAGGTGGGTTATGGTGACGTCAAAGCGTTCCGGCAAATCTTTAAAAAAGTAGTCGGCATGACGCCGGGTGATTATCGTAACAAATTTAATAAGGTAGCTTAGTTATGAATGAACCAGGGGGCTTGTATATTTTTCATTTGAATTTATGGAATCTGGTGAGGACGTCATCTTCTTATCGAATATTACAGTTTGGGATGCATGAGCGTTTGAAATCCAATGTCCGGATGGCCGCGCGCATTGAAATATCTACTAAAATCAGTTCCAATGAAAAAAGTTTTATTGATTACTTTGGGAATGAGTGCATTTTTATTTGCATCGTCTCAGGCACAGCATCTTTCCCTTGTTCCTGATAACGTCATTCCTTATCAGGTAACTGTTAGGCAATCAGATTATAAAGGCAAAAACGCGCTGGCTTTGCAAATGACGAACACCGCCATTAACGAAAAGACAGTTGCCTTGCTCAAAAATACCGATTTTCATAATGGTACCATTGAAGCAACCATTTCAGGACAACCACAGGTGAATGCCGGGGAAGGCGCACGTGGGTTTATTGGCATTGCCTTTCGTGTAAGTAAGGATACCTCCAAAATGGAGTTGTTTTACATTCGTCCAACCAACGGCCGGGCAAATGACCAGGTACGGAGGAATCATTCGACTCAGTATGTTTCGTTGCCGGGCTACCCTTGGGATAGATCACGGGAAGAAACACCTGGAAAATACGAGGCCTATGCCGATATGATGCCGGCTGAATGGATCAAAGTGAAAATTGAAGTAAAAGATGAAACGGCCAAATTCTATGTTAACGGTGCCGAACAACCTACTTTGATTGTCAATGACCTGAAGCAGGGCAAAGATCTGCGTGGAAGCATAGGCCTTTGGATTGGTCCGGGAACGCTTGGATATTTTACAGATGTGAGCATACATAAACTCGATTAACAATTTCCAATCTGGTGGTGCTATTTAAGTATTAGGCCCCGGCACATGCAATAACAACTCATGGGTGCTGCTAATCCGTTCGAATCTAAGGTGCCCTAAGTTTTTGGCTGCCCGTTGACGTACACTTCATGTTCTTAATCGGACATTTTGCTGGATTTGGACTTATATAAATAATTATTAATCAGATGCTTGCATTTTGGCATAGGCATTGAAATGCTCAGGGAGCTTATATTGCCTATATGCTTAGAAACTACCTGAAGATTGCAATTCGCACACTTGCGCAAAATAAAATTTACTCTCTAATCAATATTGCAGGACTAACTATTGGTCTTACCTGCGCTATGCTGATACTGCTTTATGTAAAGGATGAAGTGAGCTTTGACCGTTTTCATAAGAAGAGTGCCAGCATTTACAGAATAGTTTCAAGGGTAGTTGTCAATGGCACAGAGCAGAGATTTTCGAGTACAGGCTTATTACAGGGACCCAGGTTTACGCGGAATGTAAGCGGGATCAAATCATTTGTGCGCGTTCAGGATGGCCGGGCAGATCTTAAAAAGGGTGCTGAAGTAGAAAGCAGAGACCTCCTTTTTGTAGATGCTAACTTCTTGTCAGTATTTACCTTTCCTTTGATTGACGGAGATGCACAATCCTGTTTGAAAGACCCGCATTCTGTTGTACTTACAAAGGAAGAAGCGAAGAAACAATTTGGTACGGAGAACGCAGTTGGTAAAATTCTTATGTTAAGGGAGAATGAGAAATTTGTGCCGTACCAGGTAACTGCTGTTACAGAAAATTGCCCGCAAAACTCCACCATTGAATTTAAGATCCTCCTACCTATCAGGGAAACCCAAGCAGATTTAAATAACAATGAGAACTGGTTTTCTTATTACCTTAATACTTTTGTTGAACTCAATGATAATGCTGATCCGAATTCCGTTGCTCAACAAATGCAACGGTTTTATGTGAAAGATGCAAGCGCAACACTGAAAGCTATGAATGCCAGATTCGGACAACCCGACAATTCCCGTCTGGAAACTTATTCCCTTCAGCCGTTCCTCAATATACATTTGAGCAAAGACCTTTCAGCGCAGAATGGCCTGCAGAAAGCCAGCAATCCTGTTTATGCTTATATTCTTTCCGGCATTGCACTTTTTGTGCTCCTGATTGCAAATATAAATTTCGTAAATCTTACTGTTTCCCGTTCTGTGAGGCGTGCAAAGGAAATCGGGATACGTAAGGCCATAGGAAGTGACAGGAGACAACTTATTATACAATTCTTGGGAGAATCGTTTGTATTGTGTGCAATAGCTTTTGCTTTGGCAATTATCCTGGCACAACTGGCCCTTCCACTATTTAATGATTTATCAAGTAAAAAACTGGCAATTAGTTACCTGTTCGATTTCAAGCTGCTGGCAGGTTATTTTGCACTTTTCCTGCTTACAGGTTTACTCGCAGGATTCTATCCCGCCATTATACTATCAGGATATAAACCTGTTGAAACCCTCTACAGCAGATTTACGCTGAAAGGTAATGGGGGCTTGCAGAAGTCGCTCGTGGTTTTTCAATTCACGCTTGCTGCCTTTTTAATTATAGCTACTTTTACTATCTATTCCCAGTTCAATTATCTTACAAAAGCGGAGTTGGGATATGATGATCGTGACATCATAATAGTTAACAAGGATAATATGTCGCACCAGGAAGCTGCAGTCTTTAAACACGAACTGCTTAGCTATCCGGATATTGCATACGTAGCACCTAAAAACGGAGGTTATTGGGGCACTGCCGCTAAATTGGACAACGACTCATCTATCAACTTTGCATGGGAAACAGTAGATGAATCTTATTTGCACACCTTAAAGATCCCTTTGGTAAAAGGTAGAAATTTTTCAGTTGATTACCCGGGTGATTCTGTCCATTCTGTCCTGGTTAATGAAACTTTTGTAAAGGAGGCCGGATGGAAAGATCCTATTGGTAAATCAGTTGTTTTCAACTTTCAGAATAATAAAACATATAAAGTAATCGGTGTGGTAAAAGATCATCATTTTACTACCCTTAATGAAAAAATAAGGGCCCAGTTGTTTACAATGAGCAATTCAAATCCTTACGGAACTTTTTATATTAAGATACGCCCCAACACAGCTACCCGCAGCCTTAAATATATAGAAACGAAGTTCAGAAGTTTTTTCCCTTTCAGTCCGTATACCTATGTATTTAAGAATGAACTGAATCAGCGGAATTATGAATCAGAAGCCAGATGGAAACAGATTATTTTCTTTGGCGCTGTTCTTACCATCTTTATAAGTTGTATAGGATTATTTGGTCTTTCTGTTCTTTCTGCGGAGAAGCGTACTAAGGAGATAGGTATTCGGAAAGTATTAGGCGCATCGGTCCAGAATATAGCGGCAGCGTTGTCTTTAGAATTTGTGAAGCTGGTGATAATCGCACTGGTAATAGCAATTCCACTGGCATGGCTGGCTGGCGTAAAATGGCTGGAGAATTATCCTTACAGGATCACCATGGGTTGGTCTTTATTTGGCTGGGCCGGAATGCTGGTGCTGCTGATCGCCATGTGTACTGTTAGCTTCCAGGCCGTAAAGGCCGCATTAGCGAATCCTGTTAAAAGTCTTAGGAGCGAATAGGTTTCTTTTGATCCATGAACTTTTGTTCCCGAAGGTTGGTAGCTGGCATAAGAAAGAAGATCGCCAGTTCTAAATCCAGTGACCTTAGGAGTTTGTTGTCATATTCCCTGCTTCGCTTGAACCTGCAAGATATTCGGCTGTGATACAACCGCGCTTTTTAGTGCTTCCCTCTTGGGTCGGGAAACTGTTTGACCTATATATAATAGTAAATTATTCTTGCATGGCATCACCTCTACCATCCGTTGCTATTTGCAGCAACTGGACCGCTATAGCTTCTTCAAGCTCATTAGGGATAGTCGAAGAATCATCTCCAATAGAAACAAACTGTCTAACGGCAGAGTCCCAGGCGAAAATATATTCCGGGCTATCATTGTAACTTACTCGGAAGCGTGTTTCTGCATTAAATGGAAACGGCACTACTTTTACCAGGTAAGGCACCTGGTTCAACAACAGATCTAAAGTAATCTCTCCCATAACATAACTTTTTAATCGTCCCACAAAAATAAGGCGATTTCGGGATTCTTATAGCAGACGCTGGTATCAAAATTAACCTGAGTAAATGCGTATGGGTTATACGATAGAAATAAGAAAAGTATTACTAAGGATTTATGTTACTGCAAACCTTACAGTAACCGGTTCCCACCTAAGGCAGCAGAAAAGAATAGATATAATAGTAATCTTAATGGAGTTGTTGGTTAATGGCAGGTACTTATCAGTTTTTCCGCATGTCAGACCCACCGAAGTAATTCGTATAGACAAAGTCCTCCCCAAATCCATGTTGGCACAAGTATTTATTTCAAACAGAAAATAGCGATACAGAATAACAATAGCCATACCGTTTTACTGCATATTACGAAACCGATTTCGTGAGCCTGTATGGCCTAAAGGCGCAATATTTTATACCATTGGATCTTTTAGAAAGCAAAAATTTTTTTTCTTTCTTCCAAGTGAAAATACTAATTTGGTCATAGCTGGTTCCACGTACCTTTTCGTCAAAAAGAAATCCTATTTGCGTTATGAGGAATTAATATCTTTTTACCGTATCGGTCAACTTGCAGAGCGGTGTAGAACAGATAATGATCATTTAAAGCTTAGGCTGAAATGATGGCTGACAGGCCTTTCTGCCGTGTGCGATATCGACGTAACCTGCTGTACATAAACACCAATTTCTATATCCGGCATTGTGCATTTGGAACACCCTTGTCAAAAAATATCAGCCAGCAGTTACAGTTATTTTTTTGAGAAATAAATTTCAGTAGTCATCTGTTTCGATGGAATCTGTTGCTGTGGTGGAGTATAGCGAATACTTCTGCCTCAGAAATAAGTCGTGGTAAGTATATTGCCAGTGTGCACCGGAAAGTCCGCTGTGTGGTATACGTTTGTCCGGAAAGTACTACAGGTAGGCAAATTCAACCAAATGATATTAAGATAATAATCTGATAACACGATCTGTTATTAATTCAACAGCATCATATTTAGTTTTATGGCGTAAATACTTCTTATCGATCAAACATGAATGTATTCATTAAAACTGCACCGAATGCTTTACGTCTGGCGAATTGTAAGCTAATGCATCTTCCATTCAAGAACAGCAGCCACTAACATTTAAAACAAACAAGCCACTTAAAGATTGCTTTATGAACAAAATCTATCAATGTAGGTTTTTATTGCGGTTCCCTGTAAAACTGCTGCCAGCTATCCTGTGCTGGATTACCTGCCTTTGTTTGGCCCTGTCGCCAGTGCAGGCGCAGGATAAATTCAGGATCCAGGGCATAGTTACCGACGACAAAAATCAACCAATTCCCGGCGTGAGTATCTCTGAAGCCGGCACCCGTAGTGGTGTAGTAACTGATGCAGAAGGTAAGTATCGTTTAGACGTTGCCGGTAGTAACAGCATATTGCACATCGCATTTGTGGGTTATGAAAGCAAAGAAATTTCCGTAAACGGCTCCCATACACTTAACATATCGCTGCTCCCACAGTTAAAACAGCTCAACGACGTGGTGATTACCGGATATGGAAAAACCAGTAAAAAGAATGTCATTGGTGCCATCAGCTCCGTAAATTCCGGTGAATTTACTCAAGGCGTTATCGCTTCCCCTTCTATGCTGCTGCAGGGCAAGGTACCCGGTTTAACCATCACTAAAAGTGGTAACCCCAACCAAAATCCAACAGTAATATTAAGAGGACCTTCTACCTTGCGTAGTGGCGCCCAGGAACCGTTCTACGTAGTCGACGGCGTTCCCGGTGCGCCCATCGATATGGTGGCGCCGGATGATATTGCCAGCATAGACGTACTTAAAGATGGTGCTTCTACTGCTATCTATGGCGCCAGGGCAGCGAACGGCGTAATCATGGTAACCACCCGCCGCCCTAAAGCAGATCAACTGCGTATTGCTTACAATGCTTACGTAGGACTGGAAAAAGTAGCGAAACGCCTGGAAGTACTCACGGGGGACGAATTACGTAAATACCTCGCTGACAATGGCCAGGTACTGGCCGCCGCCAACAACGATGTGTATCCGGGTACTACCACGCCCGTAAACACCGACTGGCAGAAGGAAGTACAGCGCGATGCCGTTTCCCATAATCATAACCTCTCGTTAATGGGCGGCGCCAAGAATACTACCTATGGCTTCAGCTTAAATTATCTCAATAACCCCGGTATTATCAAAACTTCATCGCTGAACAGGCTGGGAGTGAGGGCTAACATCGATCAACGTGCGTTTGATGACCGCCTCCGCCTCTCTTTAAATCTATTTAATACGTCTACCACACAGAACAACGTACCCGATGCGGTATTCGGCAACATGCTCAACTACCTGCCAACCGTGCTGGTTACCCGCCCTGATGGTACCTACACAGAAGATTATGCCGGTAATATCCGTGGAAGTAACAACCCTGTTTCGCTGATTGCCAACAACAATGACGAAACGAAAATCAATAAGTTTCTCGCCAACGGACTGGCAGAAGTGAAAATTCTGCCTGGCCTCACTTATACGCTGAGTCTTACCACCCAGCGGGACCAGGTAACCAGGAACGTATACTATAACAGCCTGTCCGTGCTGGCAAAAGGATTGAACGGTAAAGCTACCCGCCTTGCCTGGACCAATACCCGCAATATCATTGAATCTTATTTTAACTACGATAAAACAGTAGGTAAACATAACTTCAAAGTGCTGGCCGGGTACTCCTGGCAGGAAGACCACAATGGCGATGGCTTCGGTGTTACTACCCAGGGATTCGGTAGCGACGCCCTCACCTGGAATAACCTGGCGCTGAGCAACCCACCTCCCGGTACGGTGGTATTTGATAACTCCGGTTCTACTACCCTCACTACACTGCGCCTTATCTCTTACTACGGCAGGATCAACTACCAGTATGCAGATAAATATTATTTCCTGGTGTCCCTGCGTAATGATGGTTCTTCCGCATTTGGTAAAAATAACCGCTGGGGTTATTTCCCCGCTGTATCAGCAGGCTGGCGTATCAGCCAGGAGCCTTTCCTGAAGGCAAATGGTATCTTCGATGATCTGAAACTGCGTGTCAGCTACGGAAGTTCCGGTAACTCACTCGGCTTCGATCCACTGGCTGCACAGTTGCAATACAGTACCACCGGCCGTTACTACGATAATGGTAACCTGATTAACGCCATCGCACCCGTACAGAATGCAAACCCCGACCTGAAATGGGAACGCACTGGTATGCTGAACGCCGGTATCGACTTCGCTATCTTCAACGGGCGACTAAGCGGTGCGGTAGACTACTACGACAAGCAAACTTCTGACCTTATCTGGAACTACCCGGTAACCACTACGCAATATATCACTACTACCTTGCTGGCCAACGTAGGAAAAGTGAGTAACAAAGGAGTGGAAGTAGTACTGAATGCAGAACCGGTACACACCAAAAATTTCTCCTGGAAAACATCCGCCAACGTTTCTCACAATACCAATAGCATCAGCTCTTTATCCAACGGTCGCTTTACACTGAAAGATATCCCTACTGCTATCCTCGGCGGTAAAGGCCAATCCGGTAACTGGAGCCAGAAAATACTTGAAGGCCAGCCTATCGGTACTTTCACCCTGTTCCATTACCTGGGTAAAGACAAAGACGGTGTTTCCTCTTACCAGAAAGCGGATGGTACTGTAACTACTTCTCCCGCCATCGGTGACCTGATGCGCGCGGGTAACGCACAACCTACACTTACCTACGGATGGAGCAATACCTTCACCTGGAAAGGATTTGACCTGAATGTATTTATCCGCGGCGTAACCGGTAATAAGATCCTGAATGCTACCAAGGCAGCATTGAATACCCCAACAGATGCCAAGATGACTAACATCCTGAAGTTCACTGCAGGTGAGTCTTATAATGATAAGAACTCCTTCATGATCTCTGACAGGTTCCTGGAAAATGGTTCCTACCTGCGTATGGATAACCTTACCCTGGGATATACGTTCAAAACCAGGAGTAATTACATCAGCAAACTACGTATATACGGCAACGTGAATAACGTATTTACTATCACCAAATACACCGGCATAGATCCCGAAATGGACCTCGGTGGCCTTACACCAGGTATTGACGCCAGGAATTATTATCCTAAAACCCGGTCCTTCATCTTTGGTCTGAATGCTATTTTCTAATCAATCAGTTTGTTTAAATATCAAGATATGAGAGCTAAAAAGATCTTTTGCATTTTCCTGCTTGCCGTAACGGCGTTGGCAGCATGCAGCAAGCTGGATGTGGGTGTGGAATCAAAATATACGCCTTCAAACTTTCCTTCTAATAACAGCTCCTATGCCGCCGCTATTGGCGCCGTATATGCACAGCTGGCCAACACTAAATCAGGTGACGCAACCTACTGGATGAATGGTACCGGCTTTAGCTATGGAGTAGACTACTGGATGTTGCAGGAATTTTCTACAGATGAAGCCATCATCCCTGCCCGCGATGGTAACTATGACGATGGGGGTAAATACCGCTTTATGCATCTACATACCTGGGGTAGCAGTCATCCGTATGTAATCAGTTCCTGGCAATGGGGATTTGGGGGTATCAACATCGCGAATAACGCCATCAACTTAATGAACGCCCTACCTGCCGGCGCTTATAAAACTTCGTCATTAGCAGAGCTGAAAGCCATGCGCTCCCTGTTCTATTTCTTTATGATGGACCTGTATGGCAATATCCCGGTGCTGGATACCTTCCCTGTAACTACGCCACCAGCCACCAAGCAACGTAAAGAAGTATTTGCATTTATTGAAAACACGTTGAAATCAGCATTGCCCGATCTCACCACCAAAGTAGATGGAAGCACTTACGGCCGTGCAACAAAATGGCTGGCATTTGCCCTGCTGGAAAAAATGTATCTCAATGCCGAGTACTATACCGGTACACCACGTTATGCCGATGCCGTAGCCATGGCAGACAGTATCCTCATCAACGCTCCTTATTCACTGGATGCCGACTATACTTCCATCTTCAAACCGGATAATGGTCCGCAGATCAAGGAAACGATCTTCGCCATTCCTTATGACGCCAACCTGGTTCCGGGTTGCCACTTTACACGTTTTTGCCTGCATCCCTTCCTGAAAGCGCGTTTCGACCTGCCGGATGCATTTGGTCCTAGCGTGGCTTTAAGCACCATACCCGATTTTTATGCTTACTTTAATCAGCCTAATGATGTGCGCAACGGCACCTGGCTGGCTGGTAAGCAGTATAACAAAGACGGCACGCAAAACATTGTACATACCACTACCAAAACCCTGGATGCTTCTTCTACCGGTCCTGATACACCGATCGACTGGTGGGTGGAAATATTCCCTGATCTTGCCCTGAAACCCGGCGGTGAAGCGAAACTGGACGTAGGTAACGACCTGAAAGGACAACTGAAAGGTGTACGTTCCATCAAGTACTATCCTGACAAAAACGTAAATACTTCTACCCGCTTCCAAAACACCGACTTACCGGTACTCCGTCTGGCAGATGTGATCATGATGAAGGCAGAAGCCATTCTTCGTGGTGCAACACCTACTGTTGTAAAAGGAGAGCTGCAAACCGCGGACGTGCTGGTGAATAAAATCCGCACACGTGCTGGTACCACGCCATGGGTGGGTACTTCCTTGCCTATGCTCCTGGAAGAACGTGCCCGCGAATTTGCCTGGGAAGCCTGGAGAAGAAATGACCTGATCCGCTTCGGTAAATTTGAAAGTAAGTGGGGCTTTAAGCCGGCCGATAACAATGTGTCCCGCCGTGTATTCCCTATTCCTGCCATAGAGCTGGCCCTCAATCCTAACCTGGTGCCTAACCCGGGATACTAGGTAGCTCTTGGCTTTTAGCAGCTGGCAGTTAGTAAATGTAATCTTCGCTACATTTATTAACAGCCAGCTTCTGGTTTAATAAAAGCCGCTCTAATATTTTTATTATTATGATATTCCAGGAAACTCAGTTCTCTTAAACTCTCAAAAAATAAAGGCAATGCAAAAGCAATTCCAGTCTATCAACGGATTTAAAATGGCCTACTATGAAACCGGGAAAGGGGACCCGATTATTTTTCTACATGGTAATCCTACTTCATCCTTTATCTGGAGGAATATTATTCCATATGTAGAAGGTTTAGGCCGCTGTATCGCCCCTGATTTGATGGGGATGGGAGATTCAGATAAATTTTCAGACAGCGCGTCTTATACACTTGCCCAAAACCAGCAATACGTGGATGCTTTGTTGGATATCTTAAATGTCCGCAAAAACGTTGTATTTGTTGGGCATGACTGGGGAGCTCAATTGGCTTTCGACTGGGTCTGGCGTCATTCTGAGGCTGTCAGAGGAATTGTGCACATGGAAGCGGTTGTGGCTCCGCGCACCTGGAAAGAAATGCTTCCATTGTTTAAGGACCTCCGGTCAGAAAAAGGAGAAGAGATGGTATTACAACAAAATTTGTTCATTGAACTTATCCTGCCGGAATCAATTTTGCGGCCGATAACAGTAGCGGAGTTGGATGAATATCGCCGCCCCTTCACCTCTCCAGGGGAAGCACGCAGGGCCATGCTAAGTTGGGTAAGGCAATTGCCTATAAACGGAGAACCCGCAAACGTAGAAAAAATTATCGAAGACAACGACGCGTATTTATCAAAAAGCACTATCCCTAAGTTGTTTATTGAGGCCATTCCGGGAACTTTGTCACAAGAAGAAAAAGAGATTTGTAGTAAGTGGCCCAACGAAACTCATATAACGGTTACTGGTCACCATCACTTACAGGAGGATTCACCGGAGCAGATCGGAGAGGCTATTGCTAAATGGTTGAAGCAACTGAAGTAAAATCAGTCAGTGTTGACTAATTGAATTACGTATACAATCAAATACAAGGTTGCATGCTTTGATGTCATGTATGTTGGCATTCCGATAGGTTTTCAGAAACTAAAGTTGCTTTTTATTCGAATTCCTTAAGGAACTGTTATCACCACAGAGGCTGTATAAAGCTCATTTCATTCCCGGCCTGTATTTCAGGGGATATGTTTGCATGATTATTGCATTCACAAAGCTCTTTTCTTCTCCCGGGTAAACAAATAGATCCTCCACGGTATATTCATAAAATGTGGCGTTGTTTTCCATAGGATCATAAGCAACGAATGGAATTATAAGTGAATGTTCTTCTTTTATCGCTTTACCAAAAATCGCTTGCCAGTTAATTCCTTTATAAATATCAGGATTCGTGAGATAAGGCGCCATTTCTTTTGGAAAAAAACTCGAAACTTCAATTTTCGTTATTGAGTCTGACGCTGAGAAGTTGATACGGAGAGAAAAAACGGCGGATATTTTCTTATCTGCCAATACCATCGGCCATCTTACATTTCTGTCTAATATCCTGACTAAATCCGCTCTGGCTTTCTTTGCATCATTATCTTGCGAATAAAGTCTGTGCGGAGCATGGAGGAAAAGTAAACTAAATAAGATGGTTGAAAAGAGGATGCGCATAGCAATGTTTGTTATACCAGATGGATCAATAATATCAATCAATATAATAATTATTTTCAAGAGATGCTATTTAATGCATTTCCACAGTGTGCAGAATGTGACGTATACTTCGGTACCGGTTACCTGAGTATTGATAGTTTTCTATATTTATCGTAACTTATTCCTAATAATTAATTATCAAATGGTATCGCTTCCGAAGATAGTAACCTTTCTTATTTTCCATCTTATTATTGCGACGGCCTGTGTTGGTCAGCAATCAATTACTGCTGCCATAGAAAGACAATTTGATAAAATTGAGAATGATATCCTGACAGCTGCCGAGGCAATGCCGGAGAGTAAGTATAATTTTACACCTGAGAACCTCCATATAAAAAATAGTGTTTTTAAAGGCGCACGGACATTTGGTGGCCAGATCATGCACCTGGCCACTGACAATATTCTTATTTGGAGTGCCATTACCGGCGATTCTATAGGTCCGGATATTGAAGATGTAAATGGCCCTAAAAGTATCACCACTAAGAAAGACATTCTGGACTACCTCAAAGCTTCATTCAAAACCGGGAGACAGGCCATTTCAACGCTAACAGATCAAAATGCGATGGACATGATTGATTTCAGGTGGCGCAAACTTCCCCGGCTTGATCTTGCATTTTACGCGCTTACCCATGCAAATGAACACTATGGCCAGATGGCCATTTATCTCAGGATGTGTGGCATAGTTCCCCCCGCAACAGTTAATGAAAAGTAAAGGAGGAGTTACCGGTCTTCCCCCTGGCCTGATAGCCTTTTTTGATAAAATCTGCACAACAGACTTGTTTTGTCGGAATTCTACCCCTAAGTTGTCGCTTTCACCCCATGTCGGATCCTGAAGAGAATGATAGTTTTGTATTGTCAATAACATTCAAACTAACATTCAAACAGCGATATGAAAAATCCATTCAAAACACGTCATCTTCTTAAATCAATACTGTTAATTGCAATTATGGCTATAGCATCCCAATCAAGCGGACAGCAAGCGAAACCTTCCGGAAGCGGCTACGCACCGGTTAATGGCATCAAAGTTTATTATGAAGTATATGGTGAGGGCAGGCCTATCATTTTACTGCACGGTGCTTTTATGACAATTAATACCAACTGGGGCCAATTGATCCCCGAGCTGTCAAAAACCAGGAAGGTAATTGCCATCGAATTGCAGGGACACGGACATACACCGTATTCCGACAGGGAATTATCGCATGCTGCTTTAGCACGCGATGTGGAAGGAGTAATGGATTATCTGAAAATTGACAGTGCAGATGTAGCTGGATTTAGTTTTGGCGGTGCTATAGCTTACGAATTTGCTATACAAAGTCCTAAACGTTTAAGAAATCTGGTCATCATTTCGGCTACCTATAAAAGTACCGGCTGGCTGCCCGTAGTAGGCGATGCGTTTAAAAAAATGAAGCCGGAATTTTTTACGAACACTCCTATGAAAACCGCCTATGATGCCGTGGCGCCTGATAAAACAAAGTGGACAAAGTTCCTGGAGCAGATGATTGCTTACGCTGCGGTGCCATTCAACTTCGGGGAGGCCAATATTTCGAAAATTACTGCGCCTGTTTTAATCATATCCGGTGATAATGATGGACTGGATAAAATTGAGTTGATAAAAACATATCAATTATTGGGAGGTGCTGTTAGTGCTGATCTGGGAACAATGCCCAAATCGCAATTGGCCATCGTTCCCTCACAAGGACATGTTACCCTGATGATGCAGACAACAACAATATTGAACTACCTGAACAATTTTTTAAAGTAACCCGGTAGATCTGAATATCAAAAAATAACAACTTTTATCTTAATTGTAAAAAAGAAAGTAAAATGAGAAAAATAACTGTTTTTTCAATGATTACACTGGATGGCGTTGTGCAGGCACCTGGTGGTCCGCAGGAAGACACTTCAGGCGGCTTCAAATATGGCGGCTGGACTTCATCTTATGGTGACGAGCTTTTTGGCAAGATCATGATGGAAGAGCTGAAACCGGCAGATTATATTTTGGGCAGAAAAACATTTGAGATTTTTGCATCTTATTGGCCTCAACATGCTGACTTTTGGCCTGGCATCAATGATGGTGCCAAATACGTACTGTCGCAGACCATGGAAAAATCAGATTGGAAAAATACCATTTTCCTCAAAACTCCGGCAGATATCGAAAAGTTGAAGAATTCGGAGGGTGCTGATATTCAGGTATGGGGTAGCAGAAAGCTTGTTCAACTGTTGCTTAAACACGACCTGGTGGATGAACTCCGGCTCAAAATTTATCCGTTGATTCTTGGTGAAGGAAAAAAGCTCTTCGAGAACGGCGGGATCCCGGCAGCATTTACATTGACAGAAAGCCAGGTGACTTCCAAAGGGGTTATTATAGCCAATTACAAACGGGCCGGGAATGTTGTGACAGGTGATGTTGGGCCTTGAGTTGCAGTTAGTTTAATTATCGGGATGTTTCTTAGGAGCTATCCCGACTTTTCAAGCAACGAAGTTAGATTAGTTAGATATATCTTAGTAATGCTGTGTCGAAAAGCAACAGTAACTTAGAGGTGACAAAATAACCGCTTAGGGCAAACAAAAAATTATATGAAAGCTTGTTTATTTACTATTTTCCTGACCATGGCAACATCCCTTGCCGCGGTGGCGCAGGAGTCTTTAATAGAGAATCTGGATAAAGAACTCATATTCCGGAAGGAATACACGATGAAGTTATACAAGTTTAATGTAGGCCATTCATGCGATCAGGTCAAAGGTGAAACCATTATGTACGATGGAAAGCTGAGCCGCTGTTTTGATTATATACGCGATATATCGCCGGATACCGCACAACAAGTAGTCAGGCTGATGAAGTCTCCGGATACTTATGGTAACGGATACTCGGCTTGCTTTTTTACAGAATATGCGCTCCTGATAATAAATACAAAAAGCGAAGTACACAGCTATGTAAGCTTAAGTTTTAAATGTAACCAGCTAACAGCTTATCCAGGGATAAAGGAACAAGACAACATAAAGAAGGGGGAATTATATTTATATGGTTTTTCAAAGAAAGGATATGCCGGTTTGTCCAGACTGTTGTTGTTGACGAAAGATGTTGGGTTAGCGTGGAAGCATTAATAGATGCAGACGCCCATCAGTACTCACATTAATAAGACATAAGAAAAAAAGGTGCTCTCTACAGCACCCTTTTCTTGAACTAATATTTCCAGTCGCTCATCAACGCTACTACATTTGAAATATATTAAACTTATGACCATCGGGATCAGCAAACACGAAACCATAATAACCCTTTCCAAATTCCTCTGGCTGTGAAACTATTGTTCCCCCGGCGTGCTCTACTTCTTTTGCCCAGGCATTAACCTCTTCCTTAGTTTCAACAGAAAGGGTGAAAATAATTTCATTGCCGGATTTGGTGTCTATTAGTTGTCCCTTCATAGCAGGTTCAAGTATATCCTTCAAAAAGAAATGGATGATAAAATCTTCCCCGCCAAAGAAGAAGCTGGTGAGTTGGTCCGACGCTCCATTTGGCTTAAATCCAAGTTGTTTATAGAACTTAGTGGTTCGTTCTAAATCACTGACACTGAAATTCGCCCAGATTTTTTTTGCTTTCATAAACTAAAGGTTTTATAGTTAATAGTTTTTATTTTCGATACAGATTTGGATACTGCTGAAATGTTCATCCGTGTTCCAAATCAGTTTCAAAGATAGTCCTTAAGCTTATTAAGCACGATGGTTGTTTGGGAGATTTTGGGGGGCTATTTCTGCCATTCTCACTGTATAAATGAAACTTATACCCTTAACGATCCGCGAAAGCCCCTGGCGGCATAGTAAGATTCCGCACCATTATGATACACAAAAACATGATCATAACGACGATCACAGAAGAGCGCTCCGCCAAGTTTTCTTATTGCAGGGGGCGTTACGATCCAACTCGATGTTTTCAAATCAAAATTGCCAAGTTGCTGTAAGTCGTGGTACTGCGCCTCCGTTAAAACTTCGATACCCATATCCGCAGCCATTTCAATGGCGCTGTTTTCCGGTTTGTGTTCTTTCCTCGACTCCAGCGCTTCATGGTCATAACAGATACTTCTGCGGCCCTTGGGGCTTTCAGCTGAACAATCAAAGAAAATGTATTCGTCCTTATTTTTATCATAGCCCACCACATCCGGTTCGCCGCCGGTCAGTTCCATTTCATCGAGCGACCACAACTTCCCCGGGTTCGCTTCCAGCTTTGCCTGTACTTTGGCCCAGTCGAGCCCTTTGTGACGGTGCTTATTCTTTTCAAAACGGGTTTTCAATACGCTGAGGAGTTCCTGTGATTGTTCGGGTGACAACTTTCTTTTAGCGTTTTTCATATGGTGGTAATTTAGCGCTTTTATTTCCCGCAAAAATAAGAAATTTAGTTTGTGTGATTCACAGTGCTTTCTATCGATATGAGGCCTTAATTACGGAATGGCACTATACGCCTTTTTCAATCCTCCAAGGTCAATCCGGATTTCATCTAATATAACGCCCGGATCCATGCAGTATATTTGTAACTGGTGCTTTCCGGCGCTTAAATGCGGCATATCAATTTTCTTTTCAGCCCTGTTGCGCAACACATTTTGTTTCCACTCTTCACTTCTGCCAACGGTTTTATAGTCAACTATTTTCAGTGGTCCATCATCGATGGAAACAGCATAACGCAGGTTATAACGGTTATTTAGCGGGTGGATGGGTAATGTGAAGATAGTAATGCCCGGATCTGCGGAGGAGAAGGTATAGAAATCATATTCAACATAAGAGTGGTTGCTTTTAATAACATCAGGGTCTGTCGGCAATTCATCGGCTATTGTCACTGGCAAAGCCTGCAGCACCGTGTCTTTATATCCCAGTCCTTCTACAAAATTCCAATGCTGCAGCCCTCTTTTCACTTGCCGGGAAAAATGAGATGCCTGTATGGAAACAAACCCACAGTTTTCAATTTTACCCTTATAGCCTGAAAGCGCCGGTATATTTCGTTTAATTCCCTGGATGTTTACCTGCATCTGCCTGCCAGCTCCCAGGAACGTTATGTGACCGGTCATTTTTTCATTGCCAGTAAATTTGTTCCAGTCAATGTCAACCCATATTCGTATGTCTTTTTTACCAGGTTCTGTAGTTAACAAACCACTGCTGCTGGACAACCGGATCCAGTTATCAGAGGTGGTTGCTTTCCATTCTACCGGCTGATTTTTACTTAAGAAGATGTCAATAAAATATTTCTGCTTATTAAATACATCAAAAACCGGCAGCGACTTCGATCCGGTTGTGCTTAACAGGGAAGAATCTTTGGTGACGAAGCCTTCGGGAGCGATATCCCAACTGTTTATACTGTCGATATGGACGGGCGGTATAACGGGCGCCTGGTACACAGGGAGACTTCTCGGCGCCATCGACATCATATGTTTCCACTTACCGCCTGCCAGCGTTGTGTTATAGTAGGCGGTTTCCTGTACTATACTTTCATAAGCATCAGAAGATAGTTGGGCATAATCGTATGCACTTAACCTGTTTTGTTTGGCGTATAAATAGCTTTTATCCCTGTAAAGAAATTTTTTATTCATCAGCGAGGCACACACGATGGGATAATACACCAACTGATAAAACGCATCTGTGTCCTTAACGTTGATCTGCGACCGGATACTTCTCATCTCTGTCTCCAGCCTGCTGTATTTGTCTATCCGGCGCCGGGCCTCATCTCCAAAGAAAAAATGATTATAGCCGGTATAACTTGTTGGGGTAGTCGGTTCGGTTTGGCTCCATCCCATAAACTCGGGCCTTCTTTCAAACGCCAGTTGATAGTATCCCCATAGCATGTCACTAATTTTCCGGGCATGCGTTGTCCCAAATATGGACCCTGCCCAATTCGTCAGGTGATCTTTTTTGACATACCTGCTGTCCCTGAATGGTTTTACGTTATATGCCATATCCAGGAACAACGTTATATTGTACTCAAGGGGCTTGATATCTCCCACATTGAGTACCCACAACCTGTCGGCGCCCGTTTCGAAGGCTTTCAGCATTTCTTCGCGGATCAATCCGGGATGTGTGGAACTAAGCCAAAGATAGTCATGAGGGCGGCCCCAATAAGAGGCGTGGTAATAAACACCGGATCCACCGCTGCGTTCCTGCTCTGTTTTATTATTGAGGCGGTGTATATAGCCGTAGTTATCATCAGGCCATACAATGGTTACATCATCGGGAACCTTCATGCCAGCATCATATATTTCCAATACTTCTTTGTAAGGAGTTAGTACCTGTGGTACCGCCGTTACATCTTTGTTGATGTACCTGGCGAGCATCTCCCGTTCATCCCCGATAATTTTCTCCACTACGGGAACAGCGTCCCTGAGGTCTTTAATACCTTCCATCTGGCCATCATGCACACCCCTCATGCCGAGGGTGTAAATGGCATTAATGCCACGGCTTTCCCGGATGCGGTTTTCCCAATAACTGTAAATCTTTTCTTTGTTGGTGAAGTAATTAAACCGGCCCATCGTTTTTTCATCCCACTCGCCTACATTATTTCTCAGCATTGGCTCCGCGTGAGAAGAACCAATAATGATCTGATAATCTTCCGCGGTTTTTATATTACCGGGGAAATGAAAGAATGCTTTGGTAGAAGGGTGCATGGCGGGCCATATCAGGTTTGCTTTTAAACGAAGAAGCAGTTCAAATACCTTGGCGTATGTTTTCGGGCCAATATCGCCTGTTCCGGGTTCAAAGGTTTTAGCCGCCCACGGCTGCAGGCCCCAGTCTTCATCGTTGATAAAAATTCCCCTGTATTTTACGGAGGGAGGGGTGGAGGTATAGTCTTTTATATCGATGGAAATATTTTTTCTTTTTACCGGCTTAACATCGGCCCACCAGTACCAGGGTGAAACACCCAAGCGGGCAGATAAGTCAAACACGCCATAAGCCGTACCTCTGGGGTCGCTTCCGCAAATGAGGAGTGCATTTTTAATATTTTTTGTCGGGGCTTTCAGCAGTCGGTAGCCATAACTTTCCCATTTACCGTTTAAAGTGTCGAGGTTTATCTTATTGCGGAATTGGGCAATGATTTCAGCATGAATGTTTCCAATAACAATCACATTTCCGCTTACATGATCAATACCTGCTGAAGTGGAAGGCCGGAAGCCACTAATCTGTTCAATATCCGACGCAAGAAGATGGGCAGTAATGGAATCTAACTTACTGGTCGCATCATAACAAATAGACACCTTATTTTGAAGCGAAACAATATCAAATTCCTGTGCCCATGCGTGGCTGTAAAAACTAAACAGGGTTAGTAAAGTGATGGTTACTTTTTTCATGTTTACAGTACTGATCATGATGGTTTTTCAAAAGCATAGGGGGTATTTTCATACCCCCATTTTTATAATCTTGAATTGCTATGGTTTTATTTTCCCGGGTTACTTTTGAAAAACGAATTCACTTCATTTACCCACAATTCCGGGGCTTCCAATGCAGCGAAGTGGCCACCTTTTTCCATGACGGTAAACCGTTTTACATTTGTTTTTCTTTCCGCCCATTCCCGTGGTGTTGGCGCATCTCCGGGAAATACCGCGACGCCGGTAGGAGTATTCACCTTCTGGCCCGAAGCAAGTTGCTGATAAGCGCCTTCGGCATAAGTGCGCATGGAGGAGTTAATGGTTTGACTCACCCAATAGATCATGATATTGGTGAGCAACTCGTCCTTTGTGAAATGTTCTTCAATAGTGCCACCGGGTGAACCCCAGGTATTAAATTTTTCAACGATCCAGGAAGCCAGGCCCGCAGGGGAGTCGTTCAGGCCGAACGCCTGCGTTTGCGGCTTCGTGGCGTGGAGCATGGAATATGCCCCTTCCCGGTACCACCATTGCTGTATGAATTGTCCAAACTCCTGTTCGGCTTTGGACATAGTACTCCAGTCTTCCGAGCCGTTAGGATACCCTACATCCGAGAGGTGAATGGCTGGTACGTTTTCCGGATAGAGATTGGCGATGGATTTGGCGATGCCGCTGCCTACGTCTCCGCCGGCCACCAGGAAGCTGTTGTAGCCGAGTACGTCTTTCATCAGCGTGGCGAAAATTTTTGCAGAACCGTCGTCGGTCATGGATACATGGCCTGAGAAGCCGAAACCGGGAATGGAAGGCACTATCACATCGTAGTCGTCCGTTAACAGCGGAATGGCTTTGTAAAAGCGATAGAAACAATCAGGCCATCCGTGTATGAGCAGCAGGGGCCGGGCATTGGGGTTTTTACTCTTGATGTGCAGGAAATGAATGGAGACACCATCTATTTCCACTGTAAACTGTGGAAATTTGTTAAGCGCGGCTTCCTGCTTGCGCCAGTCGTACCCGTTTTGCCAGTAGGCGACGAGGCTTTTAAGAAATTCGGGGTCCGTGCCGTATTTCCAGCCAATGTTTTCAGGCGCATCTGGCCAGCGGGTTTGGCGGAGACGGGTTTGGAGGTCGTCCAGTACAGTTTGTTGTACATCGATTTGGAAGGGCTTTACAGTAAACATATTGTTGCTTTTTTTGGATTGTGCGTGGGAAGTCAGGGCTGTCATTGCGATGACCAGTACAAGAATAGTTTGTTTCATGTGTTGGATGTTTGTTGAAACAAAGTTATAAACGGGTTGTGACAACAGTATGTCAGTTGTAGATAGACACTAAAATAAAAAATATAATTGATTATAAGGGTAAATAAAATGTCGGGTTGACACTTTTTTAAACCTTATTTGTGGGGAGGGAGTGATGGATTTTTTCTTATTTTTCTTTTTATTGGATTATCCTCATCAGGTATAGAGGGATATACAATTTTATGCGTTATTAATAAGGCCTCATGTAATTGACAGCTATGGTGTCTTTTCCCTTAAAACAACGTTTTCATTATCGTTGTCGTCTTCCTCCAGTATTAATTCCCAGTTTATTTTTTCAGCAATGTCAGTTAATAAACTGATGTAAAAATTTTCATTTTCAGATGTAGATTTTGATCCGATGATGGCAATTAAATTCACCCATTCGCTGTTGAAATCTTCGGCCCTGCCATAACTGCCATTGTGCGAATTAATGGCAGTAACGCTGATCCACGGGAGCCCTTCCATGTTACAGAACTCCCGGTTCCCTTTGGCTTTTAACTTCCCGGTATTTTCCAAAACGCTGAGAACATCGTTAGTTAATAGTTGCTGGCTGTAAGTTTCGTTGCCTCTTATTTCATAGTACCAGTAAAGGTGCGACCACATAGTTTTTCTATTTTAATCCAGAAAATTAATCATCAGCTTTAACACTTCATCAAAATTTGTTTCCAGCGCCATATGGCCGCCATCAACAATATGGACCTGGGCGCCGGGTAAGTCCCTCTTGTAACAATGGGCCTCATCTACACTGAAAAAAGCATCATACTTTCCCCATATAACCAAAGCAGGAGGCTGATGAGTGCGGAAATATTCCTGGAAAACCGGGAACATCTTAATGTTATTCTCAAAATCACAATTCAGATCAAACTGCATATCAATATTACCAGGCCGCTTCATACGGTCCCAGTCGAGCTGCCACAACTCAGGACTAATCGTGGGTAGCAGTTCCTCCGGCAATCCTGCGGTATATTGCATTTTTACACCTTCTTCACTTAAGAACGCCGAAACTTTCGCTTTCTTCCCAGGGGTGGGGTTTTGCCAATAGTCAATCGTTTCATCCCACTGCGGGCCAATACCTTCATCATAGGCGTTGCCGTTCTGCACAATTATCTTCGCTATCTTTTCAGGGTGGTTAACGCATAGCCGCAGTCCGATCGGACAACCATAGTCGTGGAGGTAGATAGTGAACAACTTCAGGTTTATTTCATCCGTAAATTTATTGATATACGCTGATATGTTACTGAAGGAATATTCAAAAAGATCTTTGTCCGGAAAACTACTAAAGCCAAATCCCGGGTAGTCGGGGGCAACGAGATGAAACCTGTCTGATAAGGCTACCATCAGGTTTTTAAACATCACAGATGAGCTTGGGAATCCGTGCAACAGCAATATGGACGGGTGTTTTTTGTCTCCGGCTTCCCGGTAGAAAATATCAATCCCATCAACTTTAACTGACCTGTTAAAAATTTGCCTGCTCATATTGCTAATATTTTTGATCAAAAAACAGCGCTTGAATGAATACCAAAGATAATTGATAATTGAAAAACCCGGCTTCATCAGGTGCTCCGGTGCTGACATTTTGGGATTTGTCAATCTGTCGCAAATGCCCCCTTAAATTGTCGTTTGAAGGGGAGGCGCAACCCATATGATCAGCGTATTTTTGTGATGTAATATTTTAATTCATTACAATAAAGCTTAGGAAATGAAAATCATTATTTATCTCGCTGCTTCTGCGAATGGAATGATCAGTAATAAAAGAAATGTACCGGATTGGTTGTCGCCGGAGTACGGGGAAGGGTTTATGGCGATATGTCAACGTACACAGGCGGTGATTATGGGAAAAACCACCTACAACATCCTGGCGCCCAATTACCTGCCGATTAAAGAAGGCTCGCTGGTGGTGTTAACGCACGATACCAGCGCCACACCGGCTCAATCCAATGTGCTGTTTACCGGCGATAGCCCGGAGAAGATCGTAGCGCAGCTCGATGCTAAGGGACATACTGAAGCGGTGATCATTGGTGGTACACAAATAGTAAGCGCGTTTGTGGAAGCAGGATTGGTGGATGAAATAATCCTGGTGGTAGAACCCGTGTTATTTGGGAGCGGATTACCTCTTGTCAGCGGCGTGGAGTTTGAAAACCGCCTGGAGTTACTCGATGTAAAGAAATTGAATAATAACACCGTCCAGGTGCACTATAAATTGTTATAGTAAAAAGACCTGCACGTTACGCAGGTCTTTTTACCCTCCTCTCACAGTATTTCTATATATCCGTCTGTTCCATTCACCCGGATTCTTTCTCCGTCTTTGATCAGCCTGGTGGCCTTGTCTACGCCAACAACGGCCGGTAAGCCATATTCCCGGGCAATAACTGCACCGTGGGTCATCAGTCCGCCCACTTCGGTGACCAGGCCTTTTATGGATACAAACAAGGGCGTCCAGCTGGGGTCTGTAAAGGTGGTAATTAGTATGTCGCCCTCTTCTATATCTGCATCTTCCATGTTCAGGATAACGCGTGCCCGTCCTTCTACAACGCCGGAAGAGACAGCCAGGCCCGGAATAGCCCCAGCCGGCATGTTTTCGTGCTTGTACTCACCTGTAACGATCTCACCATCGGAGGTGATAACGGGTGGGGGAGTTAGCTTATCATATAGTTTGTATTCGTCTTTCCGTTTGTTGATGACCTGGTAATCCAGTTTATTGGTGCGTACCACTTCACGTAATTCTTCAAAAGAAAGATAGTAGATATCCTCTTTTTCATGAATAACGTTGGCTCGTACCAGTTGTTCCGCTTCTTTCAGTAACGCCTGCCTATACACGAAGTAACGGTTAATCACCCCGTATTTTGGATATTCACGGTACCCGGCAAAGTTCCGAATCAGGCTGATCATTTGCTTTGCTTCAGCGGCTTTCCGTTTGCCTCCAGGTAATTGCCTCAGCCGGTCTAATAATTCCTGTTCCTTTTTCAGCGCGGCCTGTTGTCCCTGCTCAAACTTCAAACGGCTGGCACCCGGCTCAAAGTTCCTGACATGGCTGAGGATCATCGGAACAAGGATAGTGGGTTTTTCACTCCAGCGGGTTTTGGTAATATCAATTTCCCCGGCGCACCGCATGCCGTATTTGTTGAGATAAGCATTAATAGCGTCCCGGGCTTCCTGTCCGCCCTTCAGCTTCACCAGCCCTTCCAGGAAGTTATCATCTTTCGCCTGCTGTAAATACGCCACTACTTCCGGGTAGGGACGGATCACATCTGCCACATCCAATAGTTCCAGCCCCATTTCTGCCGTAATATTGTTGGATACAGACAGTGAAAGCGTATCAGCCACGTTTTTTTCACCCAGCCACTTCATCATGTTTTGGTTAATCCAGGTGGCGGCATGCATCGCCATCATGATTATATCCAAACTTTTGGGGTTAAATGATACTTTCTTTAATTCCTGGATATCTTCCGGAATAAAATCAAACAGGTCTGGGCCCGACTTAGTTTGTATTTGCTGTTTTAACGCTTCAATGGATGCCTGGCTGGCTTTGATTAAATCGGCAGCAATGGCGGGGTTGTTTTCGAATTGGGGCGGAAAGGTCCACGACATTACTTTATTACGGCTACGCTGATCCGCCGCTTTTTTGTCATCCGGCAACGATTTAATAAAACCCTTTCGCTTTACGATGGTCATGAGTGCGTCTTTTATGAGCGGATGGGATTGTCCCACGACCGATATGATTTTTTTTCTGCTGGCGGGAGAAGCCAGGGCGGCTGCTATGTCAGCAAATAATCTTCCGCCGGCTTTGTGCATGGCGCCACCTGTTGTTAACAGGAAGAAAGATAATCCCAACGGTTTCATGGCGTCGGTCATCATTTGCTGATGGCCCACGGATATATAAACGTGATTTTCGGAGTCGTTTGCTTCAGGGATGGGATATAAAGTAGTGATGGGCCGGCTCTGTACAATATAGAACTTACCTTTATGCAGGCACCATTCAATATCCTGGGGACTACCGAAACAGGCTTCAATTTTTCTTCCAATCCGTTCAAGCGTTCTTACCTCTTTATTGGTAAGCGTTGGCGCACTTTGTTGTTCCGGCCCCATCTCCTGCTGTTTTGTGCCGCCCTCCACTGAGGCAAGAACTGCCATTTTTTTTGCAGAAATTTTCCTGTCAATAATCCTGCCCTCCCGGACTTTATAATTATCAGCATTTACGATTCCCGAAACCAATGCTTCTCCCAATCCAAAACTGGCGTCAATAGACACCACCTTCCTGTTGGAGGTAACCGGGTCTGCTGTAAACATAATCCCTGCGGCATCTGGGAAAATCATTTGCTGAATCACAACAGACAAATACACTTTCCTATGATCAAATCCATTTTGCAAACGGTAAGTGACCGCCCTGTCGGTGAACAACGATGCCCAGCACTTGCTGATATGCGCCAGGATAGCTTCTTTGCCGGTAATGTTCAGATAGGTATCCTGCTGCCCCGCAAAGGAAGCGGTAGGAAGATCCTCTGCAGTGGCGCTGGAACGTACCGCATACGCATGTCCCTCCCCCAATTTTTGAAGATGGCGGGTGATCTCCTGTTGAATATCGTCCGGAATGACTATTTCTTCCATTACCTTCCGGATTTTTGCAGCGGTATCGCTGATAGCTTTCCTGTTATCCGCTTTTAACACGGACAGCTGATCCAGCAATGAATTAAACGCTTCATTATTCGCTGTAACTTCTTTATATACATCCGTGGTAATGCAAAAGCCGCCGGGTACCTGTATCCCCTCCATCCGGGATAGTTCTCCCAGGTTGGCGCCTTTGCCGCCCGCCATTGCGAGTTTTGTTTTATCGATTTCGTGAAAACCCAGTATGCTAACTCCCATATTCAATTATTTTTTGTTGAGCTTATCGGTTGTTTCATTCATTATTTCAATTGCCTTTAAAAAGTAGGCTTCAATCACTTTGATTTCTTTTTCAGAAAAGGAAGCAATCAGCATTTCTGACTTGCTTCTGAATTCTTTATAAAGCGGCGCCAGCAATGCCATTATATTAGGGGTGATGGGCTCAATGATCACCTTACGCCGGTCATCTTCCGCAAATCGTCTTTTTACCAGTTTTTTCTTTTCAAACCGGTCTATCAGGCCGGTAACTGCACCTGTGGTTAAGCCGGTGATGTTGGAAAGTTCGCCGGCAGTCATTTGCCCTCTCTCCAGTAAGAACCCTAAATATTTATGATCCGTTCCGGAAAGGCCGGCCTTCCGGGCAACTGCTTCATGCATCTGAATAGAGGTGTATGAATGTTGCTGGTTCAATTTTCTTATTCTTTTGATTACCTCGGTATCCATTTTATATCTTATTGACTAATTATCTTAGTTGCAAAGATAATATTAAATGTGACGTATGCAAATAGTTTTGTGGGAAAAGCGGGGACCAGCGACCGCCGATGATTCACTGTATTTCGTGTGTGTGCAAGTGAAATGACGAAATATCGTGTGATTTCTTTTGCCGGTTAGGAATTAATCATCTGATTTTTAATGAATTATATGCCTGGCCCATCGATTGCCTCTGCTGAAGCGTTTTCAGCATGACGGGCAACCGTCCTGTTTTTCATCTTTTAAAATGATAATAACATGAACATCTTCTCACATCTGCTGCACCCTGGCACAACACACACTCCTGACGGTCATACTGAACCGAAGGAACCTGAAGTGATATTGCCTTATCACAATGAGAATACCGCAGAAGGCGGGGAATTCCTGGACGACGCCATCCGCATGGAGGATGTACCATCCGCACCGGAAGCGTAATAATGTGCGCCTGTTACCTTTAATTCAACGCTGGCCCCCCGGGAACAGTGACGGGATGGTCATTGAACAATACAAAAACTGAAAGTCGGAAATATGCATGTAGGTAAATCATACAAATTCGGGGAATTTCTCTTCTGGACACGGAGGAAGGTATATGTTTTGCTGGTTTTGAGCATTGTGCCCGTGGTGCTGTACGAAACATGCGGCCTGGAATGGATCAGTATTCCCTGGACGGTAGTGGCTTTATTAGGTACTGCCACAGCGTTTACGGTGGGTTTCAAAAATACGCAGACCTATAACCGCACGAATGAAGCACAACAGGTTTGGACCTCTATCGTAAGTCTCAGCAGGTCGTGGGGAATATTCAGCAGGGATTTTTTTAGTAGCCCGGCTACCACAAAGGAACTGATCTACCGCCATATGGCCTGGTTAACGGCATTGCGGTATGAGATGCGGTCGCCACGTCCCTGGGAAACGGTCGATAAAAAGCACAATACAGAGTACCAGCGACTTTTTCGCGTGGCAGAAAGGGAAACACCATTGGAAGCCGAGCTGGGAAAATATATTTCCAACGAAGAACTGCAGGAGGTGTTGGCTGCCAGTAGTATTACCGCCCGTATTTTGTCGAACCAGGGCAAGCTGCTGCGAATATGCTATGATGAGCAGCAGATGCAGATTGCGCAGTTTCTCGAAATGGAGAAGGGGCTGAAAGAGTTTTATATCAGCCAGGCTAAAAGCGAGCAGTTGAAAAACAGTCCGTATCCGCGGCAATACGCCATCGTTAACCGTTTTTTTATCAGGCTATTTTGCCTGCTGCTGCCGTTTGGATTGCTGAAGGATTTCGATCAGTTCAATGAGTTAGTGGATGGAGTGATGAAAGGACACATGGTGTGGTTGGTGGTTCCGTTCAGCATCATGATTTCCTGGATGTATACGTCGCTGGAACAAATCGGGGAAAGCACCGAGAATCCTTTTGAAGGCAGCGCGAACGATGTACCGCTGACCAAAATATGCCGCGACATTGAAATAGAATTGCGCGAATTGTTGGAAGAAAAAGATCTTCCTCCTAAATTGTATCCTCAGAATAATATCCTGCTGTAACTGCTTTTGCAGTCAAAAATATTCTTTATCATGAATTGGTTTATAAGATTTTTCTCAAGTTCTATCGGAAAAAAATTCCTTGTGGCAACAACGGGGCTGTTTTTAATCAGTTTTCTGGTGGTACATTGTTTGGTTAATGCGGCCATCTTTTATAATGACGGGGGTAAAACCTTTACCATCTGGGCGCATTTTATGGCCACCAACGTGGTTATCCGGACGATTGAGATCGTATTGGTGCTTGCTTTTATTGCGCACATCGTACAGGGCTTGTGGTTATGGAAAACCAACCGGGATGCCCGCCCGGTAAAATACCTGGTAAACAAGCCCGGCGCCAACAGCACCTGGTATAGCAGGAGCATGGCGTTGCTGGGAACGATCATTCTATTGTTCCTGGTGGTGCATACTTCTAATTTCTGGATTCCGAACCGGACCAACCAGTTTTTACATGGGGAGGAGTTGCCGTTGTATGAAATGATGCTGGAAAAATTTCAGCATCCGGTAGAAGTGATCATATATCTTGTTGGCTGCTTTTCGCTTTTCTGGCACCTGCTGCATGGATTTAAAAGCGCTTTTCAATCGCTGGGATTAAATCATGTGAAGTATAATGCGCTCATCAATTACTCCGGTACTGCATTTGCCGTTATTGTACCGTTTATACTGGCCATGATGCCGGTGTCTATTTACCTGCACTGGATAAGGTAAGCGTTTTGATTAAGACATCTTTTAAAGATGTTATTTCACAAAAGAAAAAGCCTTCAGGTCATTAAACCTGAAGGCTTTTCTAATGAAAGCAACTGCCGCTTTAAAACTTAATCAGCAGCTTTTCAGAAATGAGCTTATTATCTTTATAGTACTCGAAATACCAGTCTCCGTTTTTCTTCAGCACTATTCCATGAGATGCGTCATTATCGGCAATAAAATAATCCTGCACGGAGGTTTTCAGCAGCGTTAGCACTTTTTTCGGAGAGGTGTCAATTAACTGGAACCCGTTTGCTGTTGGCTGGGCATATAAAGTACCAGCGGCTTCTTTTGTTTCTGCTACCGCGGGTGCAGGTGTGTTGGCAGGTGCGGGAACCGGGGCAGGAGCCACGGTGGGCGCAACGGCCTGCTGAGGCGCTTCAGCGGTGGTGCCGTCATACGCATATGGTACGTCATTCAGGGACGTAAAGGCATCTCTTAAAGCAAGATTATAGGAAGCTGCAAATTCTTTTTCCCGGCTTTTGCCTTCTTTACTTTTAAAAATGACATTGCCTTTGCAGTCTTTTAATAAAAGCGTAAGGTTGGTGACAAACAGTCCTTTTTTCTGCACCACATCCGCATTCAGAGCATTGCACCTGTTGCCGGCCAGTTCTCTTGGTATTTCTGAATTGTCGAAATAAACGGTAAATCCTTTTTCTTCCAGCAACGATTTAGCGACTGTGTTTAACCCATACTGGTTATCTTCCCGGGAGAAATTGAACCTTTCCGGTATCACCACGTATTTGTAATTATTAATTGTGCTCTGGGCATACCCGGAAAATGAAGCGAGCAAAAGAATGATTAAAGCGTATCTTCTCATAAAGTATTTTGTATTCTAGATTACGACGAATATATACAAAATAATGATCAAAATCAGCAGAATCCCGGAACCAGCGGACACACTGCTGCATCCTCCGGTCCCGGGACCTTAAGGCACTTCTTTGTGCACCTTGTAATAAATCGTTTTTAAATTGATTACAGAAATAGAAAAAAGTTAAGCCCGGACAGATGTAGGTCGCTTATAACGTGTAACGTTGCATGGTTATTTACATCATACTATCTGCCGCAGTCAGCTGTCCAGGACCGGCCGTCCCTTGCAAAACCTATCATGAGCTTGTCCTTATTGATCGTAATAAGACCGGTACCTGAAGATCCCACACTGACCATTGTGTTATCGTCCTTCCGCTCAAACTGAACACCGGTAAGGTCTGGAATGCCGTCGGAAAATCTGAAGTCATACCGGGTACCCACCTTTGTAACGAAAACGCTGCCATTGTCCTGGCTGATGTTTTTTTCCGAGTCAACATACCCGATCTTTCCCCTGAATGTACCAGCAAAGATATCAGTGTCTGCAGGGTCGGTGTCCTTACTGCAAGAAGCAAAAAGGATGGCCGATAACAATAACACACCAATGACGCTAAGAATCGATTTCATAAACTGTTTTTTTGGTTATTCAATAAAGATTTAAAATCCAAAAATGCAATTAACATACCAGAAGCGCTTTTCAACGGAGCAGGTTCTTCTATGTATCAGACTATCATTGGGTTTGCGGGGTCATGCAGGGGAAACGGCAGTTGTGTGAGCCCATACACAAAATGGGTAAGTATGTTCTTGCTATGGATGTAATTCAGCCGGCAAAAGTGGACTGAAACGTTATATTTCGTAATTTGTTAGTATAAGGTATTTATAGAAATAAATACCCGGAAAATAGCCTCCCGTGCAGAGAGCGCTTAAGTAATTATCACACCATCAAAATTAAATCATGGATCAATCAACAAAAATAACTACCTCCTGGCATGCCAATGCCGACAACTGGATTGCGTCCATTGATAATGCTGAAATTGAATCGAGAATACTGGCGACTAATGATGCCATTGTAAACACCATTTGTTCCCACAATATTCAATCAATAATAGATATCGGCTGCGGCGAGGGATGGCTCACCCGTTGTTTGCAAAGCAAAGGAAAAACGGCTTTTGGTGTGGATGCTGTAAGCGCATTGATAGAAAATGCCATTGAAAAAGGTGGAGAGCATTATGCAGTAGCCAGTTTCAATGACCTGGCCACCGGTAAATATACAATAGGAAACAAGCCCGGAGCAGCGGTCATTAATTTTGCGCTGCTGGATAAAACAGATTCGGATGCACTGTTGAAAAATATCAATAAACTCATTGTGCCCGGCGGCCTGGTGTTCATTCAAACATTGCATCCATCCGCGATTGCGCAGCAGGAACCTTATGTTTCCGGTTGGAAGGAAGGGAGTTGGAAAGGTTTGAAAAGAGATTTTCAGCAGCCCTATGAATGGTATTTCAGAACATTGGGCGAATGGGCGTCGCTGTTCAGCGAAGCAGGGTTAACAATCCGGGATATTGAAGAACCATTGCATCCTCAAAGCCAAAGCCCTGTATCCATTATTTTTGTACTGAAGACATAGTGCTTTCATTTTCCGGATCGTTCGCTGTTACGTTATTGGCTATCACCATAGATAACGGCAGAAACATCTCCCTGGACCTTAAAAACATGGCAATCCAGAGTATGACCAGGAACACAGCGGAAGCAAAGGGCTGCGCACCGGATATTTCCAGGCATAGGGCGCCGCCGAAATAACAGCTGGCTAACAGAAACCCGGTTTTATTTGTTACCGGGTAAAGCAGCAGCGCAGCAATGATTAGTTCTGTGATGCCAAGTGCTTTTATATAATTGCCAAATCCCGATTTGTTCAGGAATTGCATTACTGATGCAGGTTCCGCTCCCATTAGTTTCATTACTCCGCCCATAACAAGTACTATGGCAGGAATGGCCATCAGCACCGTAGATAGGATACGCTTCGTTTTGACTGTCATCGTTATTTTTTAAGGCTGTTAATAATTATGCGGCAAAAGTATCTACATTTGCTATACAGCTGATAGTACTATCCCATCGGATAGCGCTATCCATCGGGATAGTAACGGGAAACATCGGTTGAAATAAAAGAAAAAAAATGCTGACACGAGAAGGATGCCCCCATAATGTACTTGCAATAAAAGACGCGCTGGACGCCCTGGAAGGCAAATGGAAGCTGCTTATTATGCTTTCTTTGTCCACAGGAAACAAGCGCTTTAAACAAATATCAAAGGACGTGGGCGGTATTACAGATAAAACGCTGTCGAAGGAATTAAAAACGCTGGAAGCGAATAAACTGATAAAAAGAGAAGTACATAATACCTTTCCGCCTACTGTTGAATATTCCATCACCCGGCATGGAACATCTATCGAAAAAGTGCTGGACTCATTGTATAACTGGGGATTGGAACATAGAAAACAGGTGATAGGAAAGTAACTCCTCTTAAATATAACAGCGATCCTGCAAAGATGACCATTTTTGAGCTACAACTGTATATTGAGGAAGCAGAGAAAAATCCGGTGCTCTACCAGGAGCGGGAATTTGATCTGCGTATGGAGGTCATTGACTTCATCGACTTCCAGGTGATTGAGCGGATTAACGAACTCCTGTTGAACGCGCCCCAACCGGATCCACTACTGTTGCTCAGGAACCGCGCTGAGAAAGTAAAATCCAGGCTGGAAGGAATTGATGTTAACCTGTTTCAGCAACTTCAGCGAACGATCCGTACAACCTTATTTACAATGAACGGGTTCAAACACCTGGTGAATAAATACGTGGATATTAACCCGGATGATAACGGGCACCGGGAAGAAGCAGGGTATGATAACCTCGATATTTTTATCAATGGATTATCCCCGCTGCAAACAATGCCGGAGCAGACCAGGGACCTTGAACCTGAAATGGTTTATTATCAGAAAACACCGGCGAGGATCGTGTTCGAACTGGTAGAGAAAGTTCCTTTCACAAAAGAAGATGTCTTTTTTGATATTGGCGCCGGCCTGGGACAGGTAGCTATCCTCGTACATCTACTCACCGGCATCGCCACCAGGGGAATAGAATTTGAACCGGCCTTCTGCGATTATGCAGCAGCCTGCGCTGCCGCACTCCATCTGCCGGCTGTTACATTTATAAATGTGGATGCGCGGGAAGCCGACTATGCTGAAGGAACCGTGTTTTTTATGTTTACTCCATTCAAAGGCGAAATCCTGCAGGAGGTTTTATCGATCCTGCAAAAAGAATCGGTAAAGAGAAAAATCAGGCTCATTACCTACGGACCCTGTACTTCCCACGTAGCATTGGAAAGCTGGTTGTATGTTGCCACACCAGCGGATAATAATATGTATAAACTGGCTGTTTTTAATAGTTATTAACAGGAAAGTCCCTGTTAATATGGATTACCCTTTACGTTTATTTTGCTTAACAGCTGCGGGTTGGCGATGGAACTGTAGTTGTATTGATAAATGCCATCCCTTGCGCTCACCAGCAGGCGGTGCTGGCCTTCAAAAGGAATTACGTCGTATGTCTCCGGCCCTGTTACCAGCTTTGCAGTGGTGATATTAGTAACATTTGTGGCGTCCATGAAGCGAAGTCCGTACTGGCCCTCACAAATGAAAAGCTTCCCGTTGTCAATACCTAAACCGTGTGGGTTGCTCATTTCGGTAGTGCTCAATTTTATGGGATGATCCACATTGCTCACATCAAATACCTGCAGTTGATTGAAATTGCCTGCGCAGGCTGCACCGCTTCTGATGGTTACATATGCCCTGTTGCCTTCTACCACTACTGGGTCGCATGCCCTGAAATGTGTTACCATAGAGCGTTTGGACGGTGCCGCCGGATTGGCGATGTCATAAATGAACATGGCGTTCTGGCTGCCAATAAAAAGATATTCGCCATAAGGAAATATGGTTTCAATAAAGGCATTAAAGGTTTGGAGGCTTTTAAACACGGGGTTAGCGGCATCCGAGAGATCAAATGTTTTTAACTGCGAGTAGTTAACCGTATAGAGGTAATCTTTGGCGATGGTAAACCGGGCCATGGATCCGCCTTTGCCGGTACCAGACAGATTTTTATAAGAGGAGGCCACTTCTGCGCTGGCAAGATATTGTATGTTGGGATCCGGATCGCAATCACAATAACTGGTATCCCTGGTGGTATAACCAATCACGATGCTGTCACGGTTATAGGGCCATCCTACCAGCAGGCCGTTTGCGTTGGCCGGCAAACTGGTGGCTTCCGGCACACGTTTAACAAACCTGATGTTGCGCGGATCGCGGATGTTGAATACAATCAGGTCAGTATAGCTGTCGGCATACAGGAAGTCCCCTTTTATAGCGATATCGATATTTCCCATCACATTGATAAAAGAAACTTTCTGAGGAGACGACGGGTTACTGTTATCTATAATGTGGATGCCGGTGTAGGGTTCATTCACAAAAATATACTGGTCTTTCACATAGATCTTGCCCGTACGGTCAATCTCCTTTGGCGCTTCCGATTTGATGGAGGCCCAATAGTCGGTCAGCGCCATCATAACGGGAATATTTATTTTGGTTTGGATCATTTTGGTGCACTTGTCCTTTGTGCATCCGCCCAGTACCAGGATAACCGCGAGAATAAACGGGAATTTAATATAGGTAGAAATATGCATGGGGAAGAGCTTTGATTGTTTAACGCGGGCCCAGGAATAAATGTTACAGGAGGGATATACCGGTAAGCATCACGATAATTATAGATAAACCCGATAAAGTGCTATAAGAAGCAGGATCAAATATTTATCTTTATAGCTTTCTTCAATAAACATGGACATGAACATGAATAGAAAAAGTATTATCGCAGGTCTGATATGCTGCATGGGGCTGGGATTAACTCATCCTTCCGGTGTTATGGCACAGGTATCAGCCATTAAGAACGAAGCTGTTAAAGGCGGGGCCCTGATTGGCGCCTGGGATATCAAGGTCAGCGAAAATGGAGTAGATAAGCCCTCCTGGCTGGAAGTGGAGCTTTCCGGTTTTAAAACCCTGGTAGGTCGCTTCGTAAGCACCGGCGGAAGCGCCAGGCCTATCTCTAAAGTAAATTTTGACAACGGCAGGTTCAGCTTCTCCATCCCGCCACAATGGGAAAAGGAAGACCGTGACCTGACGCTGGAAGGCACCGTAACCGATGCCGGAATAAGCGGTACAATTCATACCAGCGACGGACAGTCCTATGCTTTCACCGGTGTAAAAGCGCCGGATCTGAAAAGAACGGCAGCACCAACCTGGGGTAAACCAGTAAAACTGTTTAACGGGAAGGACCTCACCGGCTGGAAAGCCCTGGGTCAGAACCAATGGATCGTTAAGGACGGTATCCTTACCAGTCCGCATTCCGGCGCTAACCTGATCTCTGAACAGAAGTTCACCGACTTTAAGCTGCATGTGGAATTCCGCTACCAGGCAGGTAGCAATAGCGGTGTTTACCTGAGGGGCCGCTACGAAACACAGATCATCGACAATCCTAAAACAGATCCGCCATCCAGTCACCTGTTTGGTGGCGTATACGGATTCCTGGTGCCAAACGACATGGTGGTACTTGGCCCCGGTCAATGGCAAACTTTTGATATTACCCTGGTAGGTCGCCTGGTAACGGTTGTTGCCAATGGCAAAACCATCATATGCAACGCCGCCATTCCCGGTATTACCGGCGGTGCACTGGATAGCAATGAAGGTGAACCCGGCCCCATCTATTTCCAGGGAGATCACGGTCCTATTGAATTCAGGAACATCGTCATTACCCCTGCAAAATAAAAAAGCATAAAAAAAACGTGATACGATTTAAGTATCACGTTTTTTTTATCCCGGAGAATAGAAATTTTATTACTTTTGCGACAGTTGTTCTTTATAGAAAATGCCCCGGCAGTATCCCCAAATAGTTTGATACCTGCGCTGCCCGCAGGTTTTGTTATTTCACAGCATACCATTTGTTATACCCGCCTATCTTGTGTAGCCCAACAGTGTTTCACCATCATGCTTATAATTGAATTTGCCCGCTTCAGTTAACCGTTCCCGCATATTGGCTTCAGTAACTCCATACGCCTGCACTAGGATCATTTACTATATGGTCATCCATTTTTATTCAATCAATTTAAAACAACATGAACAAGTACGAAAGATTAAAGTCCGGATTGGAAACCACCGGCACAGGAAAAATGAAAGCCTTTGGCTCCTCTATGTTACCCATTTTAAAAAGCGGCACCCTGCTCACCTTCATAAAGCAAGCGGAATACGCCATTGGCGATATCGTGTTTTGCAAGGTAAAAGGCCGCTACATCGACGCGCACAAGGTGATCAAAAAAGACACCAACAAAGGTTACCTCATAGCCAATAATCACGGTTTTGAAAATGGCTGGACGAAGGTGATCTATGGCCGAGTGATTCTCGGTGAATATGAAAATAAGGTGATCTATAAAAAAGATTGAACCCGTAGTGTCTTTTACAGGTGGTAAGCATCTTTCCCTTAAATTTAATAATTAAATTAGCTGAATGAAAGGTTTTTGGAGTTACTTCTGGTTCATTTACATGCTTTTCTTTGCAATCCCTTTTCCCATGCTCATCTATTACAATACCGGGTATGGCGTAAGTGACGGGGATGGTGGTACGCAGCCCTGGCTGGCGCTCACCTGGTTGGCACTGTCTGTAATACTGTGGGGGATATTGATCCAGCGCTGGTTCAGAAAATGGATTGTATTGCCTTTTATCATGAGGAAAAATATCCTGCGTCTTTTAAAAGAAGGTGTGAGAAAGAATGCGCGTGTGTTAACCAGCAAGGAATTACCCGCTGAAGGTAAGGATGTTGTTACCCGGGAAATCACCTGCTCTCTTGAAAATTTCTGCGGCACCGAAATCACTGAACAGTTACAGGTAAACGATACCAAGCCGGAACTGCACCGTTATGAGGTGGGTAAAACCGTTCCGCTGGTGATTGATGATAAGCTTAAAGCAGTGCCGCATTTAACCCTTGACGGTGTAACAGTGGGAATAAAAGCAGGCCGGATCATCATGATGTGCCTTGCCTGGTTGCTGGTTGTTGCCGCAATAGCCGGCTACTACGTATATTCCTATATGTTAGAGAACCACGGACGGGGCTGGCGCTTTATGGCCTTCTATCATCCGCTTATTTTATGTCCGTTGATTATGCTGGTGAGCGGAATCGGGTTAGGCTGGTTAATAAAACTTTTTACAGGCACGCCAGGTAATGCACTGCAGTTAAAATATTATGGCTTGCGTACAGATGCACAGATAGTTTCTGCGGAGCAAACAGGCACTTATATTAATGAGCAACCCCAGGTACGCTTTGAGTTGCGCTACCAGGATGATGCAGGAAAAACCCATACTGCTTCGTTAAAAAAAATAGTGCCGCTCCTGGATCTGGGCATGACCAGGCAGGCGTCTGTCCCGGTTTTTTATCTGAAAGAAAATCCCGGGCAGGTAATATTTGCCAGTGATATAGCTGATTAAAATTATGAAGATGCGTTTACAAAAGATGACCGGCATTATAGTAGTAGTGATGATGTGTATGTCCTGTAACCAGTTCCGGGAATCCATACACGATACCCTGTATGGTAGCAATACGGACAGCAGCTACAAAGATCTTCCGGCTACCCAGGACGAAACCACCACCACCACCAGTTCCAGCACCAGTGCACACCTGAGTACCAGCACCAGCACTACTGTTGTGGAACATCGCAATGGCACCACGATTATACACAACTCCACTACAACATCCCACGACCATGATTTTCTTAGTAATGCCGCAAAGCTGAATGCTGCCGAACACGCGCTGCGGGAATTGCCGGCCTTTGCAGGTAAAAGTATCCATCTCTACAGATCCATTCATTTTTATAACGACGGACGAATAAATGTGACTGTTCAGCATCCGCAGAATGCCGCCTATATTGACGAATACAACTATAACAACGGCAAATGGGAAGAACCCAAACCAGTGCAGATGTCTGTGCGCGATGATATCAGCAAATCACTGGTTAATCTTGATGAGATCAGTTTTGCCAGCGTCGCTGCCGTATACAGGAACTATCAACGTAAGGCTACAGATATTGCCGGCGCAAAACCCCTTGAACATATTTACGGCATTTTTGGCGGAAACAGTATCAGCTGGTATCCACAGTCCATCAATGGCAGCCGGGAGCGGTATTTTATCAGCTTCACCCCAAATGGCAGCCTGAAAGATTATTACAGGGAGTAGATAAGTAGTTATATAAAGGAAGCACGGCAGTATAATTGGCATAACGGCCTGATTTTAGTGATCAGGCTTTTGGGAAACAGGGTAAAGAACGGATCTGTAAATCTCAGGTTATGCAAACAAGAAACATTATAGTGATAGGTGCTTCTGCAGGTGGCTTTGAGGCCATTAAAACGATTACATCCGGCCTGCCGCCGGATTTCCCCGCCGCCATTTTCATTGTGTGGCATATATCAGCAGATGTAACAGGGGTGCTGCCCCGTATTATCAATAAGCAAAAAAGATTACCCGCCATTAATGCAGTGGATAAAGAGCCGGTTAAGTTAGGGCACATTTATGTGGCGCCACCCGACAGGCACCTTATCCTGGAAAGAGGATGTATGCGTGTAACGCGCGGGCCCAAGGAAAATCGCTTCCGGCCTGCTGTAGATCCGCTTTTCCGCTCGGCCGCCTATGCGTATGGCTCCCGTGTCATTGGGATCATACTCAGCGGCGCGCTCGACGATGGCACGGCAGGACTATGGTCTGTCAAACAACGTGGCGGCCTCACCATTGTGCAAACGCCGGAAGATGCAGAAGTGCCTTCCATGCCGCAACATGCCATACAGGAAGTTGCAGTTGACCATGTAGTGCCGGTATCGGACATTGCCGGGCTGCTGGTGAAGCTAACTGCTGAACCGCTGCCCGACCATAGCGACGAGAAAGATAATAACGAAGCAGTCAGGAAAGAAATTGAGATAGCTGTACATGAGAAGCTGCCGGAGGCCGGAATTATTTTTGGCGATTTAACGGCGTTTTCCTGTCCCGAATGTCATGGCGTGCTGGCCGCGCTGCATGAAGGTGGGCGGCTGCGATACCGGTGCCACACCGGGCATGCGTTCTCTGAAAGCAGCCTGCTGTCGGCCATTACAGAGGATATAGAAAATAATTTGTGGAATACTACACGCGGCCTGGAGGAAAGTGTGAACCTGCTCAATCATATGGGAGATCATTTTGCGGAAATAAATCAGCCTGCACTCGCTGCCATGTATTTTAAAAAAGCAAAAGACGCCACCGGCTTTAATGAGCAAATCCGGACGATGCTGCAGGAAATGGAAACACTCAACGCCGATCTTATAAAACGGGAAACAGCCACACCTTTTAAAAGGCAGCTTCACCCTAAATAGAAAAGGCTTTAAACCAGAGAATAGCAAAATATACATACATAATATTTAAATTGCGACAGTGGATACCATGGCAGTTATCTATCTGCCATATCCGTATCATTTACAAAACATAACATGGAATCTCCTAATTCAACGTTTGCTCCTGGTGAAGAAAGTGAGCAGCAGAAAAAAGACTTTCTGATAATAGGTATTGGGGCCTCATCCGGGGGTATTCAGGCAATGCAGGTTTTTTTTGAGCATGTTCCGGCAGATTCCGGGATGGCCTACGTAGTTATTCTTCATCTCTCTCCTGATCATGATAGTAAATTAGCCCAGGTACTACAGGCTGTTTCCCATATCCCCGTGAGCCAGGTAAAGGAAAAAGTATTAGTAGAACCAGATCATGTTTATGTGATACCTCCCAATAAGCATCTTACTATGGAAGATGGATATATCCTGGTATCCCCTAATATTCAGGTGGAGGAGCGTCGCGCTCCTGTGGATATTTTCTTCCGGTCGCTGGCGGAATCACATGGTGCGAGCGCCGTATGTGTGATCCTTTCAGGTACCGGCGCCAATGGATCCATGGGCCTGAAACGCATTAAGGAACTGGGAGGCGCCGCTTTTGTACAAAATCCCCGGGAGTCGGAGTTTAACGAAATGCCAAGGAACGCGATCATTACCGACCTGGTGGATGAAGTGCTGCCCGTGGCAGAAATTCCACAAAAAATCATCGATTACAGGAATAGCATCGGCACGGTCCGTATACCACTTGGACCGGAAAAAAGACCGGAAAGCCAGCAACAGGCGCTGCGGGAGATCTTTACACAATTGAGGGTAAGAACAGGACATGATTTTTCAAATTACAAACGGCCAACGCTGTTACGCAGGATTGAACGCCGGATCAATATCAGGAACCTGCCCGATCTGCCTTCTTATGCGACATTCCTGCAGGATAACCCGGAAGAAGTGGTGGCATTGCTGAAAGACCTGCTGATATCAGTTACTAATTTTTTCAGAGATAAGAAAGCCTTTGAAATATTAGAGCAACAGGTATTGCCATTGGTGATAAAAGAAAAAACAGCGGAACAACAACTGAGGATCTGGGTAGCCGGTTGCGCCACCGGAGAGGAAGCCTATTCCATTGCAATTTTATGTGCAGAATTGCTGCACAACGAGCTGGAAGCCCCGAAAATACAGATCTTCGCCACAGATATCGACGAAGCGGCGATTAATCATGCAAGGGAGGGGCTTTATACCTTGAACGATGCCGCAGATATTTCCCCTGAAAGGCTGCGGCGCTTCTTCAATAAGGAAGGCGAATCCTATCGCATCAGAAGGGAAATAAGGGAAATGATCCTTTTTGCCAACCATAATTTTTTGAAAGATCCACCTTTTTCCCACCTGGATATTGTTAGCTGCCGGAATGTGCTGATCTATCTGAACCGCACGGCCCAGGAAAGAGCAATGGATACTTTTCACTTTGCATTGAACCAGGGCGGATTCCTACTCCTCGGGTCATCAGAGTCGGCCGATAGCTGGAGCGATTTGTTCCTGCCTTTCAACAGGGAATTTCATATTTTTAAAAGCCGTAAGAAAATGCTCCGTCCTTTCCCGGTACCGGAATCTGTTCCTTCCCTGAAAATTGAACAGCCCCGGTTGGCGCCGGCCACTGTTGAAAGAGAAAACAGGGCGCTCGAACGGATTTCCTTCGGGGAACTGCATCAACGCCTGCTGGAAGAATACGCGCCGCCATCCATACTGATTAATGAAGAATATGAAATTGCACATATATCCGACAGGGCCGGCCGTTATCTCCAGATATCCGGCGGCGAACCGTCACAGAACCTGCTGAAACTGATCCGGCAGGAGCTAAGGCTGGAGCTGCGTTCTGCATTATACCAGGCCGTGCAGCGTAAAACCGCCGTGGAAGCAAGAGGATTGAAAGTAACGGTCAATGATAAAATTGAAACCATCAATATTCATATACGGCCGGTATTACAAGGCAAAGAGGTGGTACGCGGATACATCCTCGTGTTGTTTGAAAAAGTGACAGAAGAGAAGCCGGGAAAGGATGTGATCCTGACCACTGAAGAGCCGGTAGCCCGGCAGCTGGAAGCCGAATTGGTAAACCTGAAGGCACAGCTCAGGGCGTCTAACGAACAACATGAATTCAATGCGGAAGAACTGAAAGCTTCCAATGAAGAACTGCAGGCCATGAACGAAGAACTGCGTTCGGCCGCAGAAGAGCTGGAAACAAGCAAGGAAGAACTACAGTCGATCAATGAAGAACTCCGGACCGTGAACCAGGAGTTGAAAGTAAAGATAGAGGAAACAAGTCTTGCCGGTAATAACCTGCAAAACCTCATCAACTCTGCCAGCATAGGTACTATCTTCCTCGACCGTGGTTTCCGCGTTGCTTTGTTTACCCCGGCTATCAGGGAAATATTCAATCTTATCCCGGCAGATCTGGGCAGGCCGCTGTCTGATATTACCCATCATCTCGAGTATCATCATCTTTTAAATGATGCAGAACTGGTACTGGAGAAGCTTTACGTAATTGAACGGGAAGTAAAAGCCACCTCCGGTAAAGTATTTATTATGCGGGTGTTGCCATACCGTACCGCAGAAGATCATATCAATGGGGTGGTGGTTACGTTTATAGATATTACCTCCAGGAAATTTGCAGAACAGGGATTGGTTGATTCAGAAGAAAAATTCAGGAACTTATTTGAGTCTATTGATGAGGGATTTTGTATTAGTGAAGTAATATTTGATGAGAAAGATAAAGCTATTGATTACAGGATACTTGAAGCAAATGCTGAATTTAAACGGCAGAACAATGTTTCCGATGTAACGGGCAAAACGGCCAGGGAATTGCAACTCGATGTGCACCCGGCGTGGCTGGAATATTTTGGCGCCGTTGCAGCTACCGGTAACAGCAGCCGTTTTGAAGGAAGCGTATCCGCTGGCGGCCGTTGGTATAGTATTTATGCCTCCCGTATTGGCGGCGAGAACAGCAGGGTGATTGCCGTGGTATACGATGATATCACGGACCGTAAATACCGGGAGCTGAACAGCGTATTACTTGCCGGCATTGCGGGCGATATGGTGGTGATGAATAAGGTGGAAGATATAATGGAATCTGCCGGAGAAAGGATCACCCGGCATTTTGGGCTGTCACGGGTCACTTTTTCCTATGCCGATGAACAAGCCGGTGCTATTACTACCATTTATGAAAAGAAGGAGCCCGGTTTGGTAAGCCTCATGGGAGAACAAAGCTTACACGCCTTTATCACCACCGACTTCCTGCGGACCCTGAAAAAAGGGAACCTGGTGGTGGCCAACGATATCGCTACCGATCCGCATATCGCTTCCCAGAAAGGAATGTTCAAAACAAAAAGCGTAGGGGCACAACTAATAGCGCCTTTTGTTGCGGATGGCCATCTCACGTTTATCATTATTATGCAAAAGGAGAAAGCCTATTGCTGGCGCCCGGATGAAACTGCGTTGCTGGAAGAATTGGCCCCCCGTATTTACATGTGCCTGCAAAGGGTACAAAGCGAGGAAGCAGTGAGGCAGTCGGAGGAAAATTACCGTACCCTGCTCACCTCGATGGATGAAGGATTCTATATCGTGGAACCGTTGACTGATAAGAATGAAAAAATAAATGATTTCAGGTTCCAGCAGGTGAATCCTGCGTTATATAAAAATACCGGCTTACAGGAGATCCTGGGAAAAACCTTCCGGGAAATTTTGCCTGATATACCGGAGATTTGGCTGGATATTCACGCGAAAGTGGCTGTCAGCGGGCAACATGTCCGGTTTGAAATGGAAATTAAGAATGAGCCGTTAAAGGGATGGTACGATATTTATATGCAGCGGATAGGCCGGCCGCAACAACAAAGGGTGGCTGTTTTCATCATGAATATCACCGCCCGGAAGAACATGGAGAAACAAAAAGATGAGTTTATCGGTATTGCCAGCCACGAGCTGAAAACGCCGGTTACCAGTATTAAAGCATACGCGGAAGTATTACAGGAAAAATTCAGGGAAACCAATGATGTGGAGAACGTTAACCTGATACAAAAACTGGATCTCCAGATTGACCGGCTTACGGATCTCATTCACCGGATGCTCGATTCCGCGCAGGTATCAGAGGGATTGTTATCCTTGAATACAACGCTTTTTGATATTAACCATCTTATCAAAGAAGAGGTGGAAGATATGCAGCGTTTATCCAGGAGACATCAGCTTGTATTTATACCGGATGAAGCCGTAAAACCCGTTACAGCCGACCGTGGCCGTATTACGGAAGTGTTGGTCAACCTCATTTCAAATGCTGTTAAATACTCACCGGACGGAGGGGAGATAAAGATCACGACCAACCATAACGGGGAGGGCGTAAAAGTAAGCGTGAGCGACCAGGGCATTGGTATTCCGCAAAACCAGATAAAGCATGTATTTGACCGGCTTTTCAGGGTGCAACATCTAAAAATGCATACCTTCCCGGGAATGGGGCTGGGGCTGTATATTTCCGCCGGCATCATCCATCGTCACGGCGGGACCATTGAGGTAGAAAGCGAGAATGGAAAAGGCGCGGTATTTACCTTCATGCTGCCTTATAACGGGAGCCCGTCCAAGTAAATTGAAAGAAAAGGTGTGCTGTGCCAATATTTTAAAGGAAAAACAGTTTTACCTTTACAATCTGATCTGTGGGAGGCATGACCAACGCGTTCCCGATGTGAATGTTCATGAAATAAAACAATCCACATGTGGAAAATTCTGGTTGTAGATGACAATCCTGATATCCTTGAAGCAGTATCCCTCGTCCTTTCCAGAAAGAACATGGACGTTATGACCCTGGAAGACCCTGCAAAGCTTCATCAGAGTATCACGCAGTTCGCTCCTGACCTGCTGCTGATGGATATTGCCATGGGCAATTATGACGGGCGGAATTTATGCAGGGAAATTAAAACTTCGCCTGACGAAGCAAAGTTGCCGGTTATCCTTTTCTCCGCCAGGAACTATCCTGAAGAATCCATCAGCCAATGTAAAGCCGATAGTTTGTTAGCAAAACCTTTCCGCATTAACGAACTGTATGAGGTAGTGTACAGCCTGTTGCCTACAGGCTGATGGCTGAAAACGTTTCCGGCGTCGGTTTAAAAATGCGCCTTGTTGTCACGGCTTCTCTTTCCGTGAAAATAACCGGATAGCGTGATCGCTGATACTGGTGGGAAACTGCGCTTTTATTTTTTCGGGTACCTCATCGCGATAACGGGTAGTCCGGCCTTCAATACGCATCCATCCCGACGGATCAAGGGTTACAAAAGCATAGAGTGAGTCGGCGTAAAAATGAGCGCCTGAATCGGTGTACACATACGTAGCACTGTTCAGCAGGATATAATGTACACCATTTCTTTCTCCATACCGGTCGTCGTGATCATGACCCATAAACACGGCAGTTACCCGGGAATTTTTACCCTGTTGTTTTGCTGTGAGGTTCGCTTCATCAAAAATGCCCAGGATTTCATCTGCATTTCCGAGCTCCTGGAAAAAGTCGCTCAGGAAAACCGGTTGATGCATAAAAACAATAACAGGATATTCCGCTGCTGCCAGGTCGTGTTTCAGCCACGCCAGTTGCGGGGCGTCGGTGAAACTCCGCAGCGGAGAAGGGAGTGGTCCCCAGTTACTGTTATTGTAATCTTCCAGTGTTTTATCTTCTTTCAGCAAAAAATTCCGGTCCATCACCACAAAATGATAACCGCCCTGATCAAACGAGTAATAAGGTTTTTCCATGCCCCATAACTTCATGATTGTGGCTTTGTCACATACATCCATATCATGATTGCCCAGCACGTGATATTTGGGCCCACTGAACCGGTTCCATTCAGTCATGATACCTTCTGATTTTGCCGGACGGCAAAAATCTCCGCATTGTATGATAAAATCCGGATCAGCTTTCATTACCGCATCCATAAAGGATTTCAACCGTGACTCTTCCGATTTCCCGAACTGCAGGTGATGCAGATCAGAAATAACGCCGAAGCGGAGCAGTTTATTCCCGGCTGCAGGTGCACTAACGGGCATGGATAATGTGCGGGAGGCCAGTAGCAATCCGGTTCCGGACAGGCCTAAGTTTTTGATGAAATTTCTACGTTTCAACATGTTCACTGTTTTTACTAAACTTTAGGAAGATAGGATATTCTTAGGAGCATAAATCATTTGCCTGCAAATTCTCTCCGTTGCTGAATGCGGCCATGTGCCTAAAGTTTTGTAAATTAAACAAATGGCATTCAATCACTTTCTCTACAGGAAATGGAAAATTACGCTCCCGTTATGGTGTCTTATCAGTCCTCTAATCGGGTTGGTATTATTAGGATTCGCAGGAGAGCAAAATGGCGTTTTATCGGCGGTGATGGGACTATCCCTTATCGCTGTGGTATTATCTGCCGTGCATCATGCGGAAGTAGTAGCGCATAAGGTAGGAGAGCCTTATGGTACGCTCATCCTGGCACTGGCAATTACAGTGATAGAAGTATCACTGATTGTATCCATCATGTTGAATAAAGCGGACCAGGGCTCAACGCTCGCAAGAGATACCGTGTTCGCCGCCATTATGCTGATCCTTTCCGGTATCATCGGCATGTCGTTGTTTATAGGTGGCTATCGTTTCAAAGAGCAGGCGTTTATAAAAGCCGGTGTCAGCGCCGCATTGGTCGCGTTAACGGCGATCGCCGTCTTAACCCTCGTCTTACCAAATTATACGACTACCGAAGCGGGGCCTGTTTATTCAAACAGCCAGCTGATATTTGTGGCCATCATTTCCCTGGTGTTGTATGGTGGTTTTGTGGCTGTGCAAACCGTCCGGCACCGCGACTATTTCCTGCCTAAAGATGCGCCGCCGGGTGATGAAGATATACATGCTGCTCCGCCTTCCGGACTCACTACTACCGTGAGCCTGGTATTTTTATTAATCGCGCTGGCAGTAGTCGTGTTACTGTCGAAGAAATTATCGCCTGTTATTGAAACCATTGTCGTAAACCTGGGTGCGCCGAAAACCCTGGTAGGCGTTATCATTGCAGCGGTTATCCTGCTGCCGGAGGGGCTGGCAGCTATCAGGGCGGCTTCACAAAACCGGCTGCAAACAAGTTTGAACCTGGCGCTGGGTTCCGCACTCGCGAGTATTGGTCTCACCATTCCGGCTGTAGCCATCGTCTCTTATACGCTGGGCTTCAAAATTACGCTCGGTATCGATGCTAAATCCACGCTGCTGCTTATCCTCTCACTTTTTACCATCAGCATTTCTTTTAACGCGGGAAAAACCAATATCCTGCAGGGAATTGTGCTGCTGGTGATATTGGCTACTTATTTATTTATTACTGTAGTGCCGTAATTGCTATATAAATATTCTTATAGCTAACAATAAACTATATTATTTTCTTTATAGCTATAGGAATGCCAGTTTTGTGATCATAAAACAAATAAGTACATCACATGATCACAGACCTGGCATTTAAACCCGCCGTACAAGCGGCATTAGACTATATCAATCATATCCCCGCTGCTCCTGCACAAACAGATCCTGTTACGGCTGCCCGCGATTTTTACCACCGCTTTATACCGATGGCCGGCACACCCGCAGCTGTGAAAGTGGTGGAAAACTGTACACTGCATACCACTGAAGGCCTGGTAAACGTGCGCATTTACAGGCCATCGGATAAGGCCGGCCTTCCGGTAACCGTTTATTTTCATGGGGGATGGTTTTATATGGGCAGCCTGGATACACACGATACGCCCCTGCGTGCATTGACTAATGCAGCAGATTGTGTGGTGGTATCGGTGGACTATGCCCTGGCGCCGGAACATCCTTTTCCCCGGGGACTGAAACAGGGCATTGCCGTGGTGCAGTGGATCGCAGATCATGCAGGGGAATTAGCGGTGGATGCAAATCGTATAGGCGTAGCCGGTGATAGTGCCGGGGCAGCACTTGCTGCCGTAATTGCCCACCACGCAAAGGAACACGGTGGTCCGGCGCTGCGGTTCCAGGCCCTGATTTACCCGGTTACCGATGCTTCGCTGCAAACCCCATCGTGGAAAGAGTTTGCGGAAGGGTTGAACCTTGATCTGGCGGGGGCGGAGCTGGCGTGGTCTTTATATATTCCCAATCCGAAAAACCGGCAATACCCGGATGCTGCGCCACTACTGGCGCAGGATCTCACAGCACTGCCGCCTGCACTGGTTATTACAGCAGAATATGATCCCTTGCGAGATGAAGGAATAGCCTATGCCGCAGCGCTTCGCAAAAGCGGGGTACCGGTTCAGGAAACCCTGTATAAAGGCATGATCCATGGCTTCTTTCAAATGGGGGGTATGATAGAAGAAGGAAAAATGGCAATAAACGAAACAGCCGCTTTTATCCGCAAACATTTTTAGCCGGGTAGGTTAAATCACTCCAGGCAAATAAGAAAATGGGCATTTCCCGGGACAAAAAACGTTACCTTCGTGCACATTTTTTTATAAAGGATATTATGAAGCTGAACGAACTATTACTAACAAGGAGTGAAAACAAGTGCGAACTATGCAAATCAGAAGAGCCGCTGAATGTATATGAAGTGCCTCCTCAGACCTACAGTGATCAGGATAATTGTATCTTCATCTGTGAGAAATGTCAGTCGCAGATTGAGAAAAAAGCAGAGCTGGATAGTACCCACTGGCATTGCTTAACCGAATCAATGTGGAGCGAAATTCCGGGTGTACAGACTGTTTCCTGGCGCATGTTGAACCGCTTAAAACAGGAAAGCTGGGCGGCAGATAACCTGGAAATGATTTACCTGAACGATGAAGCGCTGGCCTGGGCGAAAGCTACCGGCGATCATGAAAACGATGGCGCGGTGGACCTGCACAGGGATAGCAATGGCGCCATCCTGCAAAACGGCGACACCGTTATTCTTACCAAATCCCTCGATGTGAAAGGTTCTACCTTAAATGCAAAAATGGGTACCGTGGTAAAGAATATCCGTCTCGTGCCGGATAATACAGAACAAATAGAAGGAAAGATAGAAGGACAACTCATCGTGATCCTCACCAAATACGTAAGAAAACAAAACGCATAAAAAAGGGAAGGCTGGATGGCCTTCCCTTTCGTTTTATCTTTATACTGCGCGCTGCAGCTTTTCTGCGGCAATCGTTCCCGGCTCCGGGGAAGTAGCAAAAAATGGTTCCAGCACTATTTTCAGCCATACTATCGAACAGAATACCGCTTTCACAGCATAAGGTTCTACATAAGTTCTGGCAATCCAGTAAGGCGTAATCAGATCGGTAGAAGAGAAGGAGGTGAATACCAGCGTAAGCACCGCCAGTACTGTATTTAATGTGGAAGGCCGCTCCTGCGTAAAGTACCAGATCGCCACACCGGTGAGCGCAATAATATAAGTGGGGGATTCTCCCTTATGGTTAAAGATCACCACCCATATCAGCACAGAAGCCAGCATACTCAGGTTAAATTTCGATTCCCGGTTGTAAAGAATGGGGATGAACGGCAACATGAATACGGCCGCCGCTGAAAGCATGAACAGCTGTTTGGAGATATCCATATCAAACCAGGTATGCCACCATCCCATCACAGACACGCCGTAGGAAGCGGAGTAGTCGTTGGCCAGCAGGTGTCCCCAGCTTTTGTAAAGAAACAGCAGCTGATCCCAGGAAATTACGAGCAAAGGCATCACCGCAATGACAATAGTCCAGAACACCGTGTATAACGCTGCTTTCCAGCGGTCAGGATACAACAGGAACAGCGACATGGCCACGATGCCAAATAATTTGATGTATACGGTCACTACCAGCAGCAATGCTGCCAGCCAGATCTTTTTATTTTCCATGCTATGCCATGCCAGGATGAAAAAGCCTGTGATAAATACGTTGATCTGGGAGCTGGTGAGCGCAATCATCATCTCTATAGCCAAAAATAACAGCAGGATCGATTGCTTTTCTTTCTTTACCGGTAGTGTTCTGATAGCGATAATAAATACCACCACATTCATAATATTCCAGCAAATCAACGCAGGCACGTCCGGCATCCAGGCGAAAGCGCCCATCCACAGGGCAAATGACGGACTGTATTTATACAGGTCGTAATACTGAGATTCGTATAATACGTACAGATCCTGGTTGTGTACCAGGTGCGCGAATGCGTGTTTAAAGATCAGGAAGTTATTATAACGGGTCCATCTTTCCATGTCCTGCGAAGAATACCAGGAATGAAAGGAGATGCCTACCGCCATTAATAAAAATAAAGCATACAGGTATTTCGGCGGAATTTTGCTGATGGTATTACAGAAAGCATCCCAGCGGCCTTTTATGGCTAAGCTTTGCATTGTACTCTTTTAAGTTGTGACAGTTGTAGTGATCGTTCTCCCATAAAGGGTCAAGGCAAAACTATATAAATTTTTCTTTATTTGTGAATTATCAAATTGTTTTAAGATATAAATGAGAATATTGCTTTAGCGGGCCAAACCGGCGCCGGCGGGCCCGGCAGACGATATCCCGCCATTGGCCGGTGTAATCCGGGAATTCATTGCTGTTGTTGCTGTTGCTGTATCATCATTTCTTCCAGGTGGCGCTGATAACTATTTTTTACAGGCTCGGCCGCAACAGTACTGCTCATGGCAGGCTGGGCAGGAAAAAATGGCTCAGGATCAAACTGGTCCTGGTCGTCGTAACCCACTGATACCGTTACATCCAGGGTATGGCCTGCGCCGCCGCTGTATACGCCCTTCACCGGTGAGCAGTCGCTGAAGTTACGCCCTACTGCCAGCTTTACATGGTTCTCCCCCGCGATGCAATTGTTGGTGGGATCCAGCCCCAGCCAGCCATACTCGGGAATGTACACTTCCGCCCAGGCATGGGTGGCGCCCTCGCCCCGCATACCGTTTTTATTCGGGCAAATATACCCGCTCACATACCTCGCCGGAATTTGAGTGAACCGCAGCATCGCGGTTAACAGATGCGCAAAATCCTGGCATACGCCTGCCTGTAACAGCAGGATCTCATCAAGGGTACTGTCGACGGTGGTAACGCCTTTGATATAATCGAAATGCGTGTATACATAATCGCAGAAACGCACCGCTGTTTTGAACGGCGTATCGGTGTCTTCCTTCAGGTCCAGCGAAATTTGCCGTAAAGAGGCCACGCTTTCAAAAAATTCCTGTTTGAGATAATCAATGAATGCTACGTCGTAGCGGATGTCCTCGAGCATCTGCCATTGGGTAGCAGGAAGGAGCACATCGGCGGGCAGCGGCCGCGGAATGGTTTCCACAACAATGGCCGAGAAAATTTTTAATTCATGATGCGGATCCGTTTGGGTGAAAATACCTACTTCATTGCCATAATAATCTTTGAACGTTTCCACTTCCGGGTGACGGGAGATACTCAGATCATGTTTGATCACTCTCTGGTAATCGTCTTTTACAGGATACAAAATGATCTGGTTGGCACTGTCCCGCACCGGTGTTTCATACGTGTAATGCGTGATATGTTTTATTCTGAAAACAGGCATAATAATGAGATGGTTAAGCGTTTGCGAAATAGTATTCATTCAGCAGGTTCCCGATGCCATACAGCTCACTCCTGATTTTAACAAGATAGGGATGCAGCCCTTCCGCTTTCATACTGTTTACGGAGCTGTAGGTGATGGTACTGTTCAGTCGCCCGATATTAAACGACAATTTATTATAGTGTTCAATATTTTTATCGCTTTTCAATCGTTCGAAATACCGGTAAATATTATTGACCGAATATTTTGCCGACCGGGGAAAATCGTTGTTGAGCATGACCAGTTCCAGCACGTTTTCCGCTTCAAAGCCTTTACGGTAGGTTTTCAGGTAAAGCTCATAACCGCCCAGCGATAAAAGCAAGTGTTGCCAGTAAGAGGTATCCGTGAGCAGGTCGGGATTATTGGAGATAGAGATAAACTTGATGTCCAGGATATCGACGGACTGTATACTTCTCTCCAAATATTTACCAATGCTCATAAAGCTCCTGCTTTCACCTCTTTCCATGATACTGCCTGCGGTGCCGTAATAAAGCATTACCTGTTTGATAAGGATATCCAGCGCGGTAACAGGATCATCTTTTTGTACATACCAGAGCAGCTTTGGATCTTTTACGGTATGGTAGTATTCATTGAGGCACTGCCAGAGGTCTTTCGCAATGTGTTCCTGCACGCTCCGGGCATTTTCACGGGCCAGCGTGATCATGTTGATGATAGAATTGGGATTGTCGCGGTTAAAGAGCAGGTACTCGATCACCGACCGGCTATCATTTTTGATAGAAGATATTTCAGCTTCATTTCTGCCGGAAGAAATACGGATCACCGGCGTCCAGGTGAATTCCTGGATGGTGTCCTGTGAAGATGCGTAGTTTATTTTCAGCATTCTTAAAATACCATCGCTTCTTTCTACATACCTGCTCAACCAATATAAACTGGAGGCTACTCTGCTTAACATAGGCTTGTGTTTTAGTTTATGATGCCAGTACCCAGGTGTCTTTACTGCCGCCACCCTGTGAGCTGTTTACTACGAGGGAGCCTTCTTTCAGGGCTACCCTGGTTAATCCGCCGGGAACAATAGAGATGCCGTCCGGCCCAACGAGGGCATAAGGTCTCAGGTCCACCCGGCGTGGTTGCAGCATACCATCGAGGTAACAAGGGGCGGTAGACAGGCTGATAGTGGGCTGTGCGATGAAATTGCGGGGATCTTTCAGTATTTCTTTTTTATAATTTTCTATTTCTGATTCCGAGGCCGCATGCCCCATTAACATGCCGTAGCCGCCGCTTCCGTTGGTTTTTTTGATCACCATTTTATGCATGTTCTGGAAGACGTATTCCTTATGTTCCGGGTTACCCAAACTATAGGTAGGTACGTTTTGCAGCAGCGGAGTTTCATTCAGGTAATATTTGATCATGTCCGGCACATAGCTGTATACGGCTTTATCATCGGCTACGCCGTTGCCGGTGGCGTTGATGATGGCTACATTGCCTTTGCGGTAGGCGCTCATGAGGCCGGCCACGCCGAGCACACTTTTAGGGTTGAACACCAGCGGATCTATGAACTCATCATCCACACGCCGGTAGATCACATCTACCTGTTGCAGACCGGTGGTGGTTTTCATGTATACCTTCTGATCACGCACTACCAGGTCGCGGCCTTCCACCAGTTCCACACCCATGAGACGGGCCAGCGTGGTGTGTTCATAGTAGGCGGAGTTGTACATACCCGGGCTGAGCAAAACGATGGTAGGATTAGCGACAGCCCGCGGCGACAGTGACAGCAGGTTTTTATAGAGAATAGACGGGTATTCCGTTACGCTGCGCACTTTGCATTGGGGCAGGAGATCGGGGAAAAGCCGCTTGGTGATTTCGCGGTTCTCCAGCATATAGCTTACGCCGGAAGGCGTGCGGAGGTTATCTTCCAGTACATAAAAGGTGCCGTCGTAATCCCGGATAAGGTCTATCCCCGCAATATGGATGTAGATGTCGTAAGGTACATTCAGCTGGTGCATTTCCCGCAGGAAATGGGGGCAGGAGTAGATCAGTGAAGCGGGGATCACGCCATCGCGGATAATAAACTGGTTATTATATACATCTTTCAGAAAAAGGTTCAGTGCCTTCAGGCGTTGTTTAATGCCTTTTTCAATAAAGGTCCATTCGGCGCAGGTGATGATGCGGGGGATGATATCAAACGGAAAGATTTTTTCAATCCCTTCTCCGCTGTCGTATACCGTAAAGGTAATCCCCTGGCTCATAAACAGCCGTTTCGCCAGTTCTTCTTTTTTATTGAGGTCGTTGGCAGATTCATTCTCCAGGTAGCTGATAATCCGGTGGTATTGTTCCCGGAGGTGATTATCGGCGATGTACATTTCATCCCAGGTATCGGAGATGTGATCATAGCGGTTGAGGTTTATAGTATTCATTTTAGTAATATTTTAATTATGCCATGGGATGAGATTGTTTTTGTATAATTTATGAATAAAATATTAATTATAATAAAGAGAGGTTGTTTATTTTTTAATTATAGAGATGATTATATAACATTATTGTAAAATATAATATTAATGAAAATGCAAAATATACAGATTAACAAACCTTAAAAGTTAAGTCCGTTTATTCGTCGGGAATTATGTATATTTTGCTGCCTTACCTGTTTTAGCCATTAAGATGAACTGAAGATCACAACCCTGTCAACCACTCAATTTAACCACAAAGAAATAAGTAACTCCATGATGAGAACACCATTACTGGCCGCTGCGCTGCTATTATCCGGCCTTTGCCCGCTACAGGCACAAACCACGTATAAAATGAAGCCCGTTGCTATTCAATCCAGGTGGGCTAAAGAAGTGAGCCCGCAAAATGCACTCACCGCTTATCCGCGTCCACAGCTGGAACGGGGCAACTGGCAAAACCTTAATGGCCTCTGGGAATATGCCATCACCGGCGCTGATGAAGCGGCGCCATACAACTTCGAAGGACAAATACTCGTGCCTTATCCCCTGGAATCGGCCTTGTCGGGCGTAAAGAAAACATTGCTTCCCGAACAACGACTGTGGTACCGCCGCAAAATTGATATCAGCCAGGCTGCCGGCGAAAGAACACTGCTGCATTTTGGTGCGGTCGACTGGCAAAGCAAAGTATATCTCAACGGGAAAGAAGTGGGTGGTCACACCGGCGGCTATACGTCGTTTACCATCGATATCACTAATGCCGTAAAGAATGGCGAAAACATCCTGGTGCTGAAGATCTACGATCCATCCGACAGGGGCGTAGGCCCTTCCGGTAAGCAGGTACTCAACCCCGCTAATATTTATTATACCCCCAGCTCCGGTATCTGGCAAACCGTATGGCTGGAGAAAGTGCCAACAGATTATATCTCCGGGTTAAATTTCACGCCGGATATAGACAAGCAACAACTGAACCTCACCGTAAGCGCACCTGCCGGATACACCGTAGAAGCCATCGCCTCTGCCAACGGTAAGCCCGCAGGCAAAGTGAAAGGCAAAAGCGGCGCACCACTGCTGCTGAAGCTGGAAAATCCCACGTTGTGGTCGCCCGGCAACCCTTTCCTGTACGACCTTTCCGTGAAATTGCTGAAAGGCAATACCGTTAAAGATGAAGTGAAAAGTTATTTCGGTATGCGCAAAGTATCCATCGCAAAAGATGAAAAAGGAGTGGACCGCATTTTCCTCAACAACAAACCTTACTTCAACCTTGGCACACTGGATCAGGGTTTCTGGCCCGATGGTTTATACACTGCGCCTACCGACGAAGCGCTGGCATTTGATATCAAAGCCATCAAAGCAATGGGCTTTAATACCATCCGTAAACATATTAAAGTGGAGCCGGACCGCTGGTACTATTGGGCAGATAAGCTCGGCATGCTGGTATGGCAGGATATGGTAAGTCCCAATCACAGCTTGCCGGAAGGCGCCAAAGCCGCCTTTGAACAGCAATGCAAAGAAACGCTGGCTCAACTGCACAACTACCCCTGCGTTACTACCTGGGTATTGTTCAACGAAAAATGGGGACAGTTTGATCAGCAGCGTTTAACGGAATGGATCAAACGCAGCGATCCTTCCCGCCTCGTCAACGGCCACTCCGGCGAATACCTGTATGTAAATGAAAAACTCCGAAGTCCGAGTCCGGATGCATACGTTGGCGCCGATCTGACCGATGTACACAGTTATCCCAATCCCATGAACGCTATTAAAATGCCCGGAAAGGCCCGCGTATTGGGTGAATTCGGAGGCATCGGCGTATTCATCGCCGATCATCAGTGGAATACCAATACCGCCTGGGGATACATCCAGGAAAAGCCAGGCGCACTGAAATCGAAATACGCCGTCATGAACCAGCACCTGCAATTACTGGAACGGCAAGGCTTATCTGCCAGCATCTATACCCAACCCTTTGATGTGGAAGGAGAACAAAACGGACTGCTCACCTACGACCGTGAAGTAGTGAAAATTCCGTTTGCCGAAATAAGAAAAATCCATGCGCCCCTCAATAAAGACATGGGCGCCATTCCCGCAGTCGCTGCGCAGGACGCCGATCTCACAGAACCTACCGCTATTTACAGCGCCATGTTGCAGGAGTACATTGATGGTAAAAAAGATCCGGAATTTTTGAGAAAGCTGGCCATGCTGGCCGTGCAGGCCGGCGATAAAGACGGCGCCGCCCTGGCAGGAGCCGACTATTTCGCGGTAATGAAACAGCCGTATTCGGAAGAAGACCTTCGTTATGTAATGCAGGTAACCGGCAGCACCCGCGACACCGGCTTCTCCATTATCCGCGATAACATGGAAGCCATCGATAAAGCTATGGGCGCCAGGCAATCGGCCGTAAAAATGATGAACCTTATTTACCAGGACCTGATTGCACCCGCTGTACCGGATAATGGCGCTAACCCCGACTGGGCCGCCATTTATGCTGCTGTAAAGCCCTACGGCGCGCCCGGCGAGGAAATATACCTGCGGGCAAAAACCATCTATCTGCTCAATAAACAGGATAAGGCCGGGTTCAAAACAGTAGCACGGGAGTACCTGGATAAATATGGCCAGTTTGTGAAATTGGATGAGAAGAAAAAGATAGAGGCGTTTATGAATTAAGAGCGGATTTTGTCTTTCTCAGGATTACGCTGATTATACTGATTACGCTGATTTGATCACTTTTTGATTTTAAAGGATTTGGGGAGATGTTAGCGGATATATCCGCTTTTTATCTCCCCAAATCCTTTAAAATCCTTATAAAATCCAAAAAGTAAAATCAAAGTAATCAGTATAATCAGCGTAATCAGCGAGAAAGACAAAATCCGCGTCTCCGCTTTTATCTTCCCCATCTTTTAAATTTAAAAAAATGCGGCCGTTGTCTTTTTGCCTGATTATGTTTATCTTTATAATGTGGCTAAAGCATTGATATCCAGTTTGTTTCTCTGATGAACCCCGTCTAAAGAATATTTCAAAACCCACTATAGCGTATTGATAAACAATACATTACCGATCAAGTCCACGTCATCTCCACATCAAGAGCAGGTCAAAAGCACATATAAAGTAAATGCAAAGCATGTGTAAGGCATGTGTGAAGTATAGGCCATCCCATCTTCACGCCATATTTTTAAATACCCATCTCCAAAGAAAAAATAAAATCAAAGTAATCAGTATAATCAAAGTAATCCTGAATAAGACAACCTTCGCATAGATTAACTAACACAAAGGTGTGAGCAATACTTTTGTTCTTTCTCCTTTCCTTTGTTCCCGGACGGAAAGTGTACAGAATGGTTAACCCGTTACCCTTCAGTTATTGTAGCATCCCTGACTCGCAACATAGCCTTGTCTTGCTTTCTGCTCCGCCCGGAATCTATATCTGAAAAATAAAATCTCATGAAAAAATTACTCCCTGTACTTTTTGTATTCGCTTTTACAAGTGTAAAGGCCCAGACCAATGTGATTGGTACTACCGGCAATGTAGGCATAGGTACGCTTAATCCTGTAAGTAAGTTGCAGGTATCTGATAACGGCCGTAACTATTATGTGAACCGCCCTATTGTTGGGCAGTCGCAGGATTCGCAAGGGATTACCTATATATTGCTGCATGAAATTTATACAGGAACCCCGATGGTAGATATGCATGTAATGGGAAAGATTACCGGTATAAGGGGAGGAACTGTAGCATATTACAGGAGATGGACGGTTGAAGTAAATACTGCCACAGCCAATAACACCAATAAAGGATCTATTATCAGCTACAACGAAATAGCAAGATTGGTAACGCTTGTCTATAATGGGAAAAGTTATCTGGCAGCTGAAATAGCTAACAGCTATGCTATGTTAGGCTTTTCATTTACGGGTTATGCGAGTGGAGAATCCTTGTTGATGGTAAAAGATGATGATGTGACAAGTGTAGCGTTATTTACCGCAACTGACCCAATAGCAATACAGGGGAATCTCAGTCTGGGGACTTTCAGCTCAGCTGCAAAGCTTGATATAGATGGAGGCCCAACCTGGACTACCCACGGTTGGCGCAAATCAATAAAGTTATATAATGCAGCCGCCATTGAGTTTGCAAGCACCTCAAGGTCATTTGGCCTGGGCGCCTCCGGTGCAAATTTGTATTTTTCAAATATGAACTCCGACGGAAGTGGCGTGGCTAATTATTTTCTAGTAGCTGACGGAAATACCGGCAACATGAGTATTGGAGGTCCTAATCCGGTTGCCAACTACAAACTCACGGTAGAAGGCACGCTTGGCGCACGCCGTGTGAAGGTACAGCAAGGCGCCTGGGCTGATTATGTATTTCATCCGGAGTATGAGTTGCCATCCCTGCAGGAGGTAGAGCATTTTGTAACAACCGAAAAACACCTGGAAGGCATTCCTTCCGAAAAAGAAGTACTTGAAAAAGGATTGGATCTGGGGGAATTTGATCAGCAGTTGCTTAAAAAAGTAGAAGAACTCACCCTGTATATTATACAGCTGAACAAAAACGTAGAACGCTTAAATAAACAGGTAGCAGCACAACAGCAAACTATCGCCACTTTGCAGGCTAAATAATTGTAAGCTGCGCACCAGTATACATCCGGTGCGTAGCCTTTTATTGCTTCCTCCCCATCCATTCCAGCGCATCCAGTATCAGCCTGTTCTGCGTTTCATTCGCAAACGTGGAAGATAATTCCTTATTGGTATGATGTTCATAGTCGATATCGTTATGCCCCATATTCAGGTATAGCATCTTATATTTTTTGTTAGTCCATACAACGGGATAATAGCCGCTGTGCCAGATCTCGTGCTGCTTTGGCCCGGTGCCCAGCGGGAAGCTGCTGGAATCTACCGACAGCAGTATGCTGATGTCCGGGTTTTTACGCAGGTCGTTGCTCCAGCGGTACCATTCATTGGGTGCGGCAGAGAAAGTATCCGGCAGGTTTTTGGTGGCCGGATGCCGGTGATCTTCCACACGCAGCACAGCGGAGGTAGGGCGCCAGGTATTGCTGCCATAGGAACCCGAACCCAGGAAGGTGTTGTGGTACCAGTCCCAGTTTTGAGGCACATCCGAAGGGGTGAGCGCAAACGCCGCAAAGTGAAAGCCTATCCAGCCACCCCCATGTTCCATGTATTGCTGAAATGCGGCGCGTTGCGCCGGGTCTTCCGGGCGTGTATCCAGGAAAATCACTACCTGGTACTTAGAGAGGAAGGCCGTGTTCAGGTTTTGCCAGTTGTTGGTGGAGTCATAGCTGAAATGATATTTGGCGGCCATCTCCGGGAACCACTTATTGGCTTCATGTACAAAACTGATGTGCGCCTGGTCGTTTTTAGCCGTATAAAAGGCGATAATCCGGAACCGGAGAGGAGTGGATTGCGCCTGGCTCATGGTGCTGCCAAACAGGCTTAAAATAAGCCAAAGGGTGCTTAGGTGGAATCTTAGCTTCATAAATAGTAAATGATCGTTCAGTACTACAAAATAAACTATTTCTTTAAGTAGGGGTTAAAGCTGCAGCAGATCCCGTACAATTTTTACCCGGTCGGTAGCCATCCGGGTATTGTCGTAGGCAAGGTACAGCGTATTGCTGGCGGGTACATTGCCCCGCCATACTTCTTTCAGTTCTCCTTTTTTAATGCCTTCTTTTACCATGTAATCCGCAGTGATAGTAAGCCCATTACCGCAGCTGATCGCCTGCAGGATCGTTTGCATATCCGGGATAATAAACTGTGGTTTGATAGCGGGACGCTTGCGGAAGTTTTCCAGCCAGAAACGCCGTATCACGGGCAGATCGCTGCTATAGGCAAACCATGGCTGTTTCAGCAGCCACGACTCTGCCTCATCCAGTGATTTCTTCTTCAGGGAGTTTTTAAATGGTTTGGTATCAAGATCCGGGTGGGATACAATCAGGAACTGCTCCCGGAGAATGGGCTCGTAGATGATGTTCTTTTCTTCTATCAGCTGCGTGGCAATGAGGAAATCAAGATCGCCTTTCTGCAGCCGCCGCAGCAGGTCTTTGGTCAGGCCAAACTCAATGATAATATTCGCCGGCACCTCGCTGATGCGTTTGGCTACTACTGCCTGGAAATATTCTTTTACGGCGCCGATGTGGATATTCGGCAACTGTTTGGTGATGCAGAAATAACGGAAATCCGCTTCCACATTCTCCAGCTTTTCCAGCGGCTCCACTACCTGCGTATAAAATAACTTACCATAATCGGTAGGCACCAGTTTGGGTTTGCGCTCAAATAGCTGTTTCCCGATATGCGCTTCCAGCGCGGATAAATGCTGACTTACATTCGGCTGCGAAATAAACAGCATCTTTGATGCCGCCGTCAGTGAGCCGGTTTGATATACGGCTTTAAATGTTCTGTACCACTCCAGATTAACCATCCCGCAAGTTATAAATATTTTTATGACGATTGATAAATCATATTATTTTCTTTATATGATTTACATCCTCACTTTTGTACCAGCAAAAAAAAGTCCGGCATTATTCAACAGAAAGCAAATGAAAAGAATCGCATATATCGGAAGTCTTGGTTTACTCGGCATCATCACCACCGAATTTGGTGTTATTGGTATACTCCCGCAACTGGCGGCGTATTACAACATTTCTATCGACCAGGCAGGAACGCTGTTAAGCGCATTCGCGCTGGTTATTGCATTAGGAGGCCCCCTGATGACGCTCTGGTTATCGGGATGTAACCGTAAAACCCTGATGGCTGTCAGCATTTCCATTTTTCTCATAACAGGGGTGGTATCATCCTTATCACCTCCCTTCTGGCTGTTACTGGTGGTGCGGATGTTGCCGGCATTCCTGCAGCCGGTATATATTTCCACGGCTATCGCTGCAGCTACCGGTGCGGCCGATAAAAAGCACACGCATAAAATGATGGCCATCGTGATGAGCGGGATTGCCATTGCAACGGTAACGACTATCCCGTTTGCTACCTGGCTGGCAGGGATCTATAACAGCTGGCAGTTATCGTTTGTAGTGCAAACCATTGTAAGTGCGATTGCGCTGATAGCCATCCTTGCTTTTCTGCCATCGATGCCGGCCACAGAAAAACCATCTTATGGCGCGCAGCTGAAAATACTCACCAAACCCGCCTTCCTGGCCAGCAGTATTATGAACGTGTTTATGGTGTCGGCCATGTTTTCCACCTACAGCTATTTTGCGGACTATCTCGGGAAAGTAAATCATATGTCCACCGGCGAGGTGGGCGTAATGCTGCTCCTGTTTGGCGCCGCCGGCGTGCCCGGCAACTTCCTGGCCGGTAAACTGCTGAGTAAAAGCGTAACCGGCACAATGGCCGCCTCTCTCATCGCCATCACGCTGGTGTCCATAGGTATTTACTACCTGCCGCTGTTTGCAGTACCACTCGTTATTGTATGGGGTTTCCTGCACACACCCTGCTTTATTACAGCGCAAGCCTACATGGTGGCCGCTGCGCCCGAAGCACCGGGATTTGCCACCAGCCTATCTATCTCTTTCGGCAACATGGGCGTTACCCTGGGAACGGCCGTCAGCGGCTGGATCATCACCTCGCAGGGCATCCATAATGCTCCCTGGGTGATGCTGCTCTTCGGCGCCGGCTCCCTGCTCATGATGGGACTCAAAGAAGTGCTGACAGCGCGGAGGTTATCTTTCTCAGGATTACGCTGATTTTACTGATTAGCTGGATTTTTACTTTTGGATTTTTTTAGATTTTCCTGACAATATATTTTAATAATATAGTTAAGGGAGATAAAGCGAATGTATCCGCTTTCATCTCTCTTAATTTTTTTAAATCTAAAAATCCAAAAAAATCCAAAAGTAAAAATCCAGCTAATCAGTAAAATCCGGGGAATCCTGAGTAAGACAACCTCCGCGCGCGCAATTGTCGCAAGTGCCCCCAAAGAATGTCGCTTTTGCACCTTCAATAAGAGAAAGACGACGGGTATCTTTGTAACGAAATGAAAATCTGTAAAATTCTAATCTATCGTTATGCAAAAGATCACCCCATCATTATGGTTTAATATGAATGCGGAAGAGGCGATCAGCTTCTACTCATCTGTCTTCAAAAATTCAAAAGTGACCGATAAGTCATATTACCAGGAAGGAATGGGAATTCCTGCCGGTACACTGCTTGCAGCTACCTTTCGCCTGGAAGGACAGGAGTTCCTGGCGATTAACGCCGGACCGCAATTTCCGTTTACAGAAGCTGTTTCCTTTACGGTATATTGCGAAACCCAGGAAGAAGTAGATTATTACTGGTCGAAGCTTACTGCAGATGGCGGAAGCGAAGTGCAATGCGGCTGGCTGAAAGATAAATTTGGCTTATCCTGGCAGATCACGCCTACCATCATGACTAAATTGTTGACTGATCCTGATAAAGAAAAATCCGGCAGAGCGATGCAGGCCATGATGAAAATGGTGAAGCTGGATATCGCAGCACTGGAAAAAGCGTTTAACGGGAAGTAAATAATTATTGCCGGCTGTTACCTTCAAAATTAATGAGCCAGTGAAGACCAAACTTATCAGTAAGCCCACCGAATAAAGCCCCCCAGAAAGTACTTTCCAGCGGATGTGTAGGAATACCATCCGTGGAAAGACGGGCATAAAAAGTCCGGGCCTCGTTTTCACTGTTGCAGTTTAATAATAGAGAAACGGTATTGCCGGCCGTAAGTCCCGCGTCAGGCACCATGTCGGATGCAGTGAGTACCAGGCTGCCTTTGGTAAGACTGGAATGTAATATAAACGGCTTCATAAAAGCGGGTATTTCTGCTGAAACAGGCGATTCTCCGATGGTTTGAAGCATCAGCTCTCCACCCAGACAATCTTTGTAGAAAGTCATTGCCTCCCGGCAGTTACCGTTAAAAGTAAGGTAGGTATGGATCATGGTCATTTTTAACCGGATTTTTGTGTGAAAACTATAATGCAAAAATCGGAAGGGTTACGGGAAGTAACAGGGGTGTAAAGCGACAATTCTCAGGGTAATTGCGGCATAAACTATTATAATTGCAGCGTATGATACATATTTCCATCCTGGTTCCCCTCGGGCATACCAGTTTAGTTAACATCGAAGGCAGCTACCAGATTTTAACGGATATCAATAACTTCCTCGCTGAAAAAGGCCGGGAGCCCATGTTCCAGGTACAGCTGGTTGGAATCACCGCCGAAGTAAGCCAGCGTAACCGTTTATTTACCATCTCCCCGGAGGTGCTGATAAACGATATAAAGAAAACTGACCTCATCATCATTCCTTCCCTGCACGGGGATCAATCGCGCGCAGCCGCCATGAACCAGGATTTTATTCCCTGGATCAGGCAGCAATACGAGCAGGGTGCATCCGTGGCCAGTTTATGCCTGGGCGCTTTTTTCCTCGCCGCTACCGGTCTCCTTAAAGGCAAACAATGTGCTACGCACTGGAAAATGGCCCGGGAGTTCAGAACCATGTACCCGGATGTAAACCTGATGGATAACCGGATCATCACGGAAGAAGAACGTATTTATACCAGCGGCGGCGCCTATTCTTATCTCAACCTCATCCTTTACCTGGTGGAGAAGTACGCCGGCAGGGATATTGCGATCCTTACCGCCAAAGCATATGCCATTGATATAGACCGCCAGAGCCAGTCGCCTTTCATCATTTTCGAAGGACAAAAAGCTCATAACGACGAACCTATCCGTAAAGCGCAGGAATTTATTGAATCCAGTTACCAGGACAAGATCACGGTAGAACAGCTGTCTGATATGTCGGCTATAGGGAGAAGGACTTTTGAAAGAAGATTTAAAAAATCGACCGGTAACACGGTGATAGAATATATTCAGCGGATAAAGATAGAAGCAGCCAAACGCGATTTTGAAACCAGTACAAAAAATGTCAACGAAGTCATCTACGATGTAGGATATATCGATACAAAAACATTCAGGACCATGTTTAAAAAGGTAACAGGACTTACCCCACTGGAATACCGGAACAAATACAATAAACAAATTATGAACCCTGTAAATGAATAGTTATGGAAAAAACAACGTTTAAAGCTACCATCAATGCGCCACGCGAAAAAGTATGGGAAGTACTTTGGGGCGATAATTCTTATCCGCAATGGACAGCTCCTTTTGCTGAAGGCTCCAAAGTGGAAACGAACTGGGAAAAAGGCAGTAAGGTATTATTCCTCGATAGCAAAAGCAACAGCGGTATGGTGGCTAGGATCGCGGATAAAGTGCCTAATGAATTTATGTCGTTCCAACACCTGGGCGAAGTTTATAACGGCGTGGAAGACCTCACCAGCGACAAAGTAAAAGCCTGGGCCGGCGCATATGAAAATTATACGCTGACTAACGTCAACGGCAAAACGGAGTTACTGGTAGAAATGGACCTGGCTGACGAGTTTAAGGACTATTTCAATAAAGCATGGCCATTGGCACTGGATAAAGTAAAGGAATTATCAGAGCAGCAGTAAGCTGTTATCAACTAATATTCCCCTTCGCCGGCCGGCAGCGGCAGGCGAAGGGGTTTCCTGTTTTCTGCCCAAAAAAGTGAACATGCTTTGATCCGGAATACGGTTGTGCTATCTTTGCGGTTATTGTATCAGGTAACTACGGGCCGTAAAAATAAAAAGCACTATGTTTCGGAAATCAACGATCTCCTGCCTGCTGATGTTGTCTTTTTTAAGATTATCAGCGCAGGAAAAATATGAACTCAACAGCGGATGGCAATGCAGCAATATTGCTGGTGTAAAAGTTACCGGTCAGCAGCTCTCAGATCCAGGCTATACACTCTCCGGCTGGACGCCGGCCACCGTACCAGGCACGGTGCTCACCACGATGCTGGATAATAAACAGGTGCCCGATCCGATGTACGGCATGAACAATGAAAAGATTCCGGATATCTATCACGTTGGCCGCGATCATTACACCTACTGGTTTGTAAAGGACTTTACAGAACAGCCGGCCACCGGCGACGCCCAGGTATGGCTGCACTTCAGGGCTGTAAACGATGGCTGCGATATTTATCTGAACGGGCATCGCGTAAATAAAACCACTCATTATGGCGCCTATCTCCGCCAAACATATAACATTACTCCTTTCCTGGCGAAGAACGGTAAAAACCGTCTCGCCGTAATCGTGTACCCGCCCCAGTTTCCGGGTAACCCCAACGGCGGGCAGGGAGGCGATGGTACCATCGCAAAGAATAACGGTCCGCAGTATACTGCGGGGTGGGACTGGATCCAACCCATGCGCGACCGCAACACCGGCATATGGGATAAAGTGACCATTGAAAAAACCGGCGCCGTAAGGATTAAAGACCCGCACATCATTACCCGCGTACCCGGCGTCCGCCAGTCACAGGGCCCGCAGGCGCCGGCTACCCTGCAAGTGGGCGCCACGCTGGAAAATGCTACCGCCAGGGTTGTTACGGGCACTTTGCAATACACCCTCGCAGGGAACCGCATCACAAAGAAAGTAGCCTTGCAGCCACATGCTACTGCTATCGTGCAATTACCTGGCTTGTTGCTGAAACAACCACTGTTATGGTGGCCCGCCGGCTATGGCCCGCAATCGCTCTACCAGCTACAGCTACAATTTGTAAACAACGGGAAAACGGATGACCTGGAAGATGTAGCATTCGGCGTGCGTGAAATTCAAACGTACTGGAATGCACACACCGGCAGCAGGGAAGTGGCGGTCAACGGTCAGAAGATATTTATTAAAGGCGGCAACTGGATCACTTCCGATGCCATGTTCCGCTTCACGAAAGAAAGATACGACGCGGAAGTGCGCTTCCACCGCGATATGAACCTGAACCTCATCAGGATCTGGGGCGGCAGTCTTACGGAAAGACCGGAGTTCTATGAAGCCTGTGATAAGTACGGCCTGCTGGTGTTCCAGGACTTCTGGATCTCGGGCGACTGTAACGGCAGATGGCAGGACCCCATGAAAAAGGATGACCAGTGGACCCGCCGCAAATACCCCGACAATCATTCCCTGTTCCTCGAAAGTGTAGCCGACCAGGTGAAAATGTTACGCAACCATGCCTCGCTGGCTTTCTGGTGCGGAGGAAATGAAATTACGCCTCCGGCGGATTTGTTCGCCGCTATGAAGGATTCTATTATTCCGTCACTGGACGGCACCCGCTATTTCTTCGACTACTCCAATTCAGACAGCATGTCGCACAACACGCTGGGTGGTAACGGCGACGGTCCTTACGGTATTCAGCCATTGTCTACCTTCTGGAGCACGCGCACCTTTCCGTTTAACTCTGAAGTAGGTTCGGTAGGCACCGGCGATTATGAGTCACTGGAAAGATTTTTACCCACGGAAAACCTGGTGCCGCCTGATCCGCAAACCGGTAAAACCGACGCCGTATGGGATTACCATAAGTATATCGCTTATAACAAAGCTGTGGATCCCTATGGGAAAACAAATGACTTAAGAGAGTGGGCCAACAAAGCACAGCTGGTAAACTACGACCAGTACCGCGGTTTAATGGAAGGCTTCAGTTCACATATGTGGGATTGGTATACCGGTGTGATCATCTGGAAAACACAAAACCCCTGGACGGCCCTGCGCGGACAGATGTATGATTACTACCTCGACCCGAATGCCTGCCTGTATGGTACCCGCAAAGGAGCCACCCCGCTGCATGTGATGTATAACCCGGAAGAGGGGATGGTGATGGCCGTGAATAACACCTTTCAATACGCCCGCGACCTGATGCTGGAATTAAAAGCATACGACATGCAGGGCAACGATAGCCTGCTCACACAGGTATTTGTAGAGGTAGGGCCCACCACGGTGCAGCCATTCATGAATATGAAACCGCTCCTGGATAAATTAAAAGCGCAGCAGGGGTTGTTCTTCTCTTTGCGTTTGCTCAACGCCGCGCAGCAGGTGGTTGATGAAAACCTTTACTGGTTGCCGGATGCCAAAGGAAATTATTCCGGGTTAGCACAAATGCCGGCAGCAGGCGTGAAGGTAACGGCCGTGAAAGTGGGAGCCGACAGTATCGATGTAACCATCAGCAACCCGGCAGGAGGCCCTGTGGCATTTTTCAACCGCGTATCACTGGTAAATGCACAGAACAAGAAAAGGATCTTGCCGGTATTTTACAGCGATAATTATATTTCTGTATTACCAGGCGAACAGAAAACGATCAGCATCAGCGGCGGCGCAACCGCCACCAGTAAGGATGCGCTGGTAGAAATTTATGGTCAGAATGTAAAACGCCAGTATATCGTTATTCAATAATCAAACATATTGCAGGCATCTGTGTAAACAGATGCCTGTTTTTTTTGTATATTCATTTTGTTAATCTGTTCCCTGAACCTATTTGTAGCTGTTGCCCGGGACCGGTTTGTAAGAAAATACCTATTATTCCAATTTATAGCAACAAAATAATTATCGATGACCTCCCTGCAGGAAGAAACAACTATCCGGAAATTAGCCACAAACGAGAAGATGCCCTATGACCTGTTATTGCTGGCTGATCCATCTGTAACGATGATCAACAGTTACCTCCCTTTCAGCGATGTATATGTGCTGGAAACAAAGAAACAGGTGATTGGCGCCTATGTATTGTTGAAAGATAACGACGAACTGGAAATTAAGAACATTGCCGTAAACCCCGCCTGGCAGGGAAAGGGGCTGGGAAAAATCCTGCTGCAGGATGCTGCACAACGCGCCAGGGCAGGGGGTTCTAAAAAGCTTTGTATTGGCACGGGCAACTCCAGCATTGCTCAATTGTACTTATACCAGCGCCAGGGATTTGAAATAACAGCCATTAAGAAAAACTATTTCACCACGCATTACCCGGAGCCCATCTATGAAAATGGTATTCAATGCAAGCACCTGATCGTGTTGGAAAAATCGCTATACTGACAAAGGCCGGTCGTCCTTATTTTCAATATAGGCCCTGGTTTTAGGGAGGCTGTCAGGGTGATGCTCTCTTATATACTTAACGAGATTTTCGCGGATATAACACCGCAGGTCAAAGGCTTCGCCTGAACTGGCAGCACTCATCAGCGCCCTTACTTCAATGGTGCGTTCGCTGGTGTTGGTTACCTGCAGGGCCTTTGCGCGTTTGTCCCACAGCGGGGAGGTATCCAGGAGCCTTTCAAACTCGGCCCTCACCTGGTCCACTGGTACGGTATAGTCAAGGTAAAAGAACGCGGTGCCCAATATTTCTGAACCGGTGCGGGTCCAGTTCTGGAAAGGCTTCTCTATAAAATAATTAATCGGTAAAATCAGTTTACGCTGATCCCAGATATTCAATACCACGTAGGTGAGGGTAATTTCTTCCACACGTCCCCATTCGCCTTCTACCACCAGCACATCATCTATCCGGATAGGTTGTGTAAATGCCAGCTGGAAGCCGGCCAGCAGGTTGCCCAGTGATTTCTGTGCGGCAAAACCAATGATGATACCGCCCACACCCACACCAGTGAGGAGTCCTGCGCCGAGTTTACGCATGCTGTCGAAGCTCAGTAAAATAATACAGGCCGTCAGTATCAATATCAGCGCAATAGATACCTTACGGATAAACTGCAGCTGGGTGCGTATTTTACGCTCTTTCAGGTTGTTCACTTTCTTCAGGTCGTAGGTATGGTATACATAGTCCTCCAGCACTTTGATGGCGCCGATCACCAGGGCTGCAAAAGAAAGCGTGAGCGCTATTTCTGCTATTTTACTCAGCGTTGGCACATATTGCTGGTGTACCCGCATCAGTGGGATTGCCATGTTGAGCAGCAACAACGGCAGGAAATAGTTGAACGCTTTTCCAAGACGGAAAAGGATAGTATGTATTAAAGAGAAGTCCTGCTGTGTTCGTACAGATTGACGTAAAAAAATCGATAACAGATATTTGATCAGCCATCCTGTGATGACTGCAATCCCCGCCAGTATAAGGTTCCATAGGAAATTAGGCAGGTGGTCCGCATTTTCAATAAGTTGATTCCACATGCGCGCCTTGCCTCAAACATGATGCCGTTATATCCCTTCCGTCATTAAGTTATCATTAGAAAATACAGTCATCACCAGCTTGCGGCCCTTGCTCTGGTTGAGTTCCAGCAGTTGGTGCGACTGCTGTACGGTATCCACGCTAAATCCGCCGGTGATCCATACGGGTGAAGGTAACAGGGCGCCGGTTTCCAATAACGTGGTTATCTGCCGGAGGCCATCTCCATAATATTTAAAATTCCCGGTAAGCGAATATGCATAGTTGGAAATATTCATGATTACTGCGCCTTTGTTGAACAAGGTTTCCCTGGCTGCTGCCGTGGTAAGCGCTGTTACGTCCTGGTAAATGCCATTGGTAGCAAGCAGTGCTGCCCCTGTTTCAGACATCTGCCCGCCTACGAGATCAATACATGCGTCAAACAGTTTTCCTTCCTGTTGATGCAGTATTGCCTGCAATAATCCGCTTTGCCGGTAATTGATAATTTGGGAGATGGGTAGTCCGGCGTTGATCAGCTGTTGCGTACTTTCTTCGTTACCCGCGGTGGCCAGCAGTCGCGTAAAACCTGCGTGCAGCAACAGTTTTACCAGTACCAGTCCTACGCCTCCGGCTGCGCCGGTGATCAAAACAGCTGCCTGCGGAGGAAGTCCGAGCCTGTTTATGCATTGCAATGCCGTAAGGGAGCCCGTTGGAATAGCAGCGGCTGTTGCAAAGGGAATATCCGCCGGTTTATGCGCCAGTATGTGCTGCGGCACGCTGATATATTCCGCGTAAGTGCCATTGGAGCCCATGCTGCCGGATGCCGCCATTACGGCGTCGCCAGGACTGAATTGTGTAACATCTTTGCCTGTTTTCACGACCACACCTGAAAATTCGCGGCCCAGCACCGGGGAGTGCATGCGTTTGCGTTCTGTAGCGCCTTGCCTGATCTGGTAATCAATCGGGTTAAAGGCAGTAGCTGCAATTTGCACCAGCACGGCATCATCGCCTGGCTGAGGTACCGGCATGGTAGTCATGGAGAAATTCTCTACACCGCCGAAATCGTTTAATATGATTGCCTGCATTTGATGTTTCATCCCGCAAAATTATTACTATGTTGGGTTACCTTTGCTATAGGTATACCGGAGGTAACCGGTTACATGAGGATAACCTATATGGCAACAATCAACATCAAAGGGCAGATACGGGAAGCCACCTGTGAGGAAGAACTCACGGCCATGCGCGACAGCATTGAACTGTTCAGCGGCAAATGGAAACTGCAGTTACTGCGGTACCTGGCCAACCGCACGGAGCAAAGCAATCACTTTAAAAAAATGCTGCGGGAAATCAATGGCATCTCTGCACGAATGTTATCGAAGGAGCTAAAGCTACTGGAGATCAATTTCCTGGTGACCCGTACGGTGCTGGCCACCAAACCGGTAACCGTGGCGTATGCCATTACACCATACGGACAAACTATTCTCCCCGTGGCAGAAAACCTGGTAGCGTGGGGGCTTTGTCACCGTGAAAAAGTAAAATCGGCGATATCTGCATAGCGCTTACTCATGTACCCGGATAATTTGCCCGGTTACTACTCCTTCCACACTTTTGAGGTAAGCGTTTACCAGCTTCTGCATGGGCACCGGGTTAAAGCCGGGAAACAAATGCGCAATCGCATCCGCAGAATCGGCTGCCAATCCCGGGCTCACGGCATTGATCCGCAAGTTCCTTTTCAACTCAGTGGCCGCTGCTATTGTAAAACTATTCACAGCGCCGCTCACCAGCGAGCCTGCAGCGGCATCCCGGGCGGGTTCATCGGCCAGTATGCCGGACGTGAGCGTGAAAGAGCCGCCTTCATTCAGGTAATGCTGGCCAATCAATACTACATTTACTTGTCCGAGTAGTTTGGATTGGATGCCTGGCAGCAAACTTTTTTCGGAAAGGGTTTGAAAGCTTTCCATGCCGGAAGAGCCGGCCGTAACAATCACCGCATCTATACCGGGTGTGGATCTGTAGATGTTTTCAATGGAAGCGGCATCGGTAAGATCCACCTGGATATCGCCGCTGCTGCGGCCTGCGCTGATCACTTCATGTTTTGCCGCCAACGCCTCTTTTACTTTACTGCCAATGGCGCCGGTAGTGCCTATGATAAGTATCTTCATTATTAATAATTGGTTACTTCAATAGTGGTTTCTTGTGCAATCTGTTTTAGCCTGGCGATCCAGTCTTCCAGTGCCAGTGCGCGTTCTTCCGGCGACATTCTGGCGGGGCCATGTATTACAAATGGCTCCAGCACGGAAAAGCCCGTGAATTGGAAGATGCCCCGGTGAATGGGTTTCAACATGTTTTCCAGATCGCCGTGAAGGCCACCGCTAATATACGCATCTTCCGGTCCGCCGATGGTGAGCGAAAGCATTGCTTTTTTCCCGGTGTAAATGCCGGTTTCATAAATGTGGCTGTTCCCGTAGGAGGTGCCCATTGCAAATACGCGGTCTACCCAACCTTTGAGGATGGCGGGTATGCTGAACCACCACAAAGGGAATTGCCAGATCATTACATCGCACCAGGCTATTTTTTCCTGTTCGGCTGCAATGTCTGCTGCAAAGCCATGTACGCGGGAGGCGTGCTGTTCTTCCAGTTGTTGTTTGAAAAAAGCATCGTTGTATACCGTGGTGAAATTTTTACGATCGGAAATTGGGTTAAACTGCATGGCATAGAGGTCGGAGGTTTGCACTTCATGGCCTGCTTCCAGCAGTGTGGTCACTGCAGTGTTGAACATAGCGCCGTTCATACTTTTGGGTTCCGGGTGCGCATAAACTATTAATATCTTCATAAAAGTTGTTTTTTAAATAACTGCGGACAAAATTATTCCACGAACTTTACATTTGTATTTTTGAAGCCTATTGTATGCAACACACAAAAATGTAAGTAATGGCAAAGCGCAAGGAAACGTCTACCAATCATTTGAACCGCGAACAGATCTCAGGTGTGTGCGGGGTGGCCTATGCCATTGATATCCTGGCGGGGAGGTGGAAGTTATATATCCTGTACAAGCTGGTGAACAGAACGCTGCGCTTCGGTGAGTTGAAAGAACACATTCCCAATATCACCGATCGTATGCTAACCCTGCACCTGCAGGAGCTGGAAGCGGACGGGCTTGTAACCCGGACCGTATACGCGGAAGTACCGCCGAGAGTGGAATACCAGCTGACTGAAATCGCTGCGCGGCTTATTCCTGTATGGGATCAGTTGAACGAGTGGGGATTTCAGCACCGCGATAGCCGGCTACACCAATAGCGTAGTGGCGTTACCGTTATCTGCTGATTGATATCATAAAAAAACGGCGTACCCGTGAGGATACGCCGTTTCTTCATTATTATTACCTGTTACTGTTGTGCGGTTTGTTTCTTCTTGTGATCTACAATTGCACCTGTACCTGCACCTACACCAGCCCCGATCAGGGTACCGATGGCAGCGCCTTTCACGCGGTCTTTGTTCACGATAGCACCAGTTACTGCACCGGCGCCGGCGCCTACTACAGCACCTTTAGCGGTATGGCTCCACGATTTCCAGCCCTTTTTCTTTGCAGGGGCAGGCGCGGGAGCTTCTGTATTGGCTACCACAGGAGCGGTTTCATTGTTATATTGGGTACCAGCTACGTTTTCGCGGCCGTGTGAACGGTTGCTTTTCAACGCATTCATGGAATCTACTACCTGCTGTTTGATGGCACTCACATTATTCATCGAATCGATGGTGGCTTTCTTTGCACTTTCAATAGCGGCAGCATTATCAGCGTTACTTTTGCAGGAAAAGAAAACGACTGCTGCAGCTAAGGCTACGAGTATCTGTTTCATGGTTTTAAGTTCTTTACCCAGCCACCTGTCGAAAATTGTGCCACTTTTTTATGGAATCCCGGAAACTTAGATGGGTAGCCGCATTTCCAGCATGTGCTTGCTGAAGCCGGTTTTCTCATAAGCTTTAATAGCAGGCGTATTTTCATGGTATACCTCCAGACGCATTTCTATTATATTCCGCGATTGTGCCCATGCCTTCAGACCTTCAATGATCAGCTTATTCACCCCTTTACCCCGCCAGGATGGCACCACGTACATAAATCCCAGGTAAGCATATTGCGCAAACCTGACATAGGGCTTTGCATCTTCTATACGGGCATAACCGGAGCCAATCAGCTGGCCGGCTGCTTCTGCCACCAGCAGCTCAATATGCGAAGCGGTGATCATGGCCGCTATGTCGTAATAATGTATAATGCCCTCTTTCAAGGTGGGATCAAAAGGGCGTTCTGCAGTAATAACACCTTGCTCAAACTCCAGCAATACAGGCAAATCTGCAGCAGTGGCTTTACGGATAATAATTTCTTGCATGGTTCTCTGGCTAACTGATTCTTACAAATATCAGTTATTTTCTGTTTAACGGGAACGATTGCGTAAATAACGTCCTGCTTTTGCAGGCCATTTACTAATTTGACCGGCACATTGTCAGCACGTTATGAAACCATTAAAGTTCTTTATGCAGATAATCACCGGTGTGTTATGCCTGCTAACTGCTACCACCGCTATCGCACAATCGACCGCAGATATTTCCAAAGTATGGGTATCCGATAAAGGAGACGGCACTTATAAAAACCCGGTGCTGTATGCGGATTACTCTGACCCCGATGCCATCCGCGTGGGAGAAGACTATTACCTCGTTGCCTCCAGCTTTGATGCGATTCCCGGTCTGCCTATCCTGCATTCCCGCGACCTGGTGAACTGGCGCATCATCGGCCATGCCTTGCTGCGCCAGCCTCCTTACGATCATTTTTCCGCGCCACAACACGGCAATGGTGTTTGGGCGCCGGCTATACGCTATCACAACAACGAATTCTACATTTACTACCCGGACCCCGACTTCGGGATCTACGTGGTGAAATCAAAACAGATCACCGGCCCATGGAGCACACCGCAACTGGTGGTAGCCGGCAAAGGATTGATAGACCCATGCCCGCTTTGGGATGATAACGGTGACGTATATATGGTGCACGCATATGCCGGCAGCCGCGCCGGTATTAAAAGTATTATCGTGGTGAAAAAGCTGGATGCCACCGGTACAAAAGCCACGGATGAAGGCGTGCTGGTATTTGACGGGCACGATGAACACCCCACGCTCGAAGGACCGAAGTTTTATAAACGCAACGGCTACTATTACATTTTCGCACCCGCAGGTGGAGTCGCTACCGGCTGGCAACTGGTGATGCGCTCAAAGAACGTGTATGGCCCTTACGAAAGTAAAATCGTAATGGACCAGGGGCGTACGCCTGTCAACGGGCCGCACCAGGGCGCGTGGGTGCAAACACCCAAGGGAGAGGATTGGTTTCTACACTTCCAGGACCTGGAAGCTTACGGCAGGGTAGTGCACCTGCAGCCAATGAAATGGGTGAACAACTGGCCGGTGATAGGAACAGACGACGACAACGATGGGAAAGGAGAACCAGTGCTGACCTTCCGCAAACCGGTTACCGGTGCGGGTTACCCGGTTGCCACGCCGCAGGAATCAGATGAGTTTAATGCCAGCACTTTAGGCTTGCAATGGCAATGGCAGGCCAACCCGGCCGCCGGCTGGGCGTTTCCATCTGTAGCAAAAGGCAGCCTGCGCCTGTTTGCCGCACAGATACCCGATAGCGCCCGTAATCTCTGGGAAGTACCCCATGTACTCCTGCAGAAATTCCCGGCGCCCGTATTCCGGGCTACCACAAAGCTGAGTTTTAAACCACGGCAAAACGGGGATCGTGTTAGCTTCCTGGTGATGGGAGCAAACTATGCGGGATTGTCGCTGGTGAAAAAAGCGAACGGTATTTATTTGTCGTACTTCACCTGTACACAGGCTGACAAGGGCTCCCGTGAAACAGCCACCGCTATAACAGAGATAACGTCAACGGATATATTTTTCAGGGTAGAAGTAGGGGCAGGAGGTATATGCCGCTTCAGTTACAGCACAGATGGGAAAACTTTCCATACCACGGGTGAGCCATTTACCGCCACTACCGGCAGATGGATAGGCGCCAAGATGGGATTGTGCTGCAGCCGGGACGTAAAAACAAACGATGCCGGCTGGGCAGATATAGATTGGTGGCGGGTGGAATAAACCCCGTTACTTCGACGGTATCAGTAACTCAGAGTGCAGCACCCTGGTTTCAAATTCTTTAACGGGTCGCTTGCTTTCTATCAGTTGCAGCAATAATTCGGTAGCTACCTGCCCCATTTCAAAAGCTGGTTGCCGCACAACCGGAATAGGTGCATGCAACAGTTCTATCAGGTCTGAATTGGAGAATCCTGTCAGCGCCATTTCTTTGGGAATAGCCACCTTCGCCTTTTTCAGGGCACGCATGCAACCTGTGGTCAGCTTATCCGAGGTGGCAAAAATAGCATCCGGTTTATGTTTTAATTTAATCAGCTGGTTAACTGCATCCGTTACTTCGGGAAGCAGCATGCCACCATGAAAACAATATTTGATCAACGCCGGTTGCGGCTGAATGCCATGCTTCTCCAGTGCCGCCATATATCCTGCCACCCGCTCCCGCGTAATGGAGAGATGTGCGGAGTTGGTAATACAGGCAATATGCCGGTATCCCTGTTGAAGCAGGTGCATCGTGGCGTTGTAGGCGCCCTGGAAATTATCCACCATCACCTTGTGCGTGGCAATGTCTTCTATGATCCTGTCGAAGAATACAATCGGGAATCCAAACTGGTGCAGCGCCTTGAGATGGGTGAGGTCTTTCGTGGCACTGGACACCGAAATCAGCAACCCATCGATCGACCGGGACGCCAGGTATTGCAGTGTTCTCACTTCTTTCTCAAATGATTCATGGCTCTGCGAAATAATTACCGTATAGCCCTTCTCGTTAGCTACGGATTCAATGCCATTAATTGTTTGTGAAAAAAAACTGTTGGCAATTTCTGATACGATCACGCCGATTGACCTGCTTTTCTTTTCTTTCAAACTCAGTGCAATCGGGTTGGGATGATAGTTCAGTCTTGCTGCATGTTCCAACACCAGCTGCTTGGTGGCGGCACTGATTTCATGGCTGTCACGCAACGCGCGCGACACAGTGGAAGTGGACAGGCGAAGCGCCTGCGCAATATCTTTTATGGTTGCTGCTCTATACTTCATAACGGCTTCCGGACTATGTTTTCCGGTATTCTTGTTATGGTGAAAGTACTGATTTTTCCGGGAACGATTGCGTAAATAAACTTCACCATTAACAAATTGTTCTGTAGACTTGTAACAGTACAATACGGAAGAAAGAGCTCCTGTTTCGACCAATTAATCACCACGTTAATCAACGCTTACTATAGCACAACTTTTATTTGCCATTTAACTCACGCCAAACGTTATGAAAAGAATTTACTTCATTTGCTTACTGCTGTTGGGTTTCAGCAGTTGGGCGATTGCACAGACCCGTACCGTGAAAGGGAAGGTGACAGACGCTACTACCGGCGATCCACTGCCGCTGGTAAGTGTTCAGGTCAAAGGCACTACTACTGGTACCCAAACAGATACACATGGGAATTTTAGCCTCCAGGTACCGGAAGGGAAAAAAACTGAGCTGTTATTCAGCTATATAGGCTATACAGCGATGACACTCACCGCGGATAATGTCGCCATGACAATCAAAATGGAACCCAACAACAAGAAGCTGGATGAAATTGTGGTAGTGGGTTACGGCATGGTAAAAAAACGGGATCTTACCGGATCGGTGGTTTCCGTAAAAGGAGAAGAACTGAAAAAAGTACCCTCTACCAACGTGATGGAATCTGTACAGGGAAAACTGCCCGGTGTGGATATCACCCGCAGCAGCGGCGCAGCAGGTGCAAAAGTGAATGTAACGGTGAGAGGTAACCGCTCCATCAAAGCCAGCAACGGTCCCTTATACATTGTAGACGGCGTACAGTATGAAAATATACAGGACATCAATCCGAATGATATTCAGTCGATGGAAGTACTGAAAGATGCGTCTTCCACCGCTATCTATGGTTCCCGCGGCGCCAACGGCGTAATTATGGTTACCACCAAACGCGGTACCAGCGGTAAACCCCGCGTAAATATCAGTTCCTATGTTGGATCGTCTGAAGTAAACGGCTATCCGCGTATGAGCAACGGACCCGAATATACCGCCCTGAAAAGGGAAGCTAACCGTACCACCGGCAGATGGGCTACTGAGGCGGATGATCCAAAAATATTTAACGCTTTTGAACTGAATGAAATACAACATAACCTGTGGGCCGACTATGCCGATCTGCTGTTGCATAACGGCTTACAGCAGGATTACCAGGCAGGCATCTCCGGAGGATCAGAAAAAACAAAAGTGTATTTCTCCTTTGATTATTTTAATGAAAAAGGATTATTGAAACTGGATGATCTCAAACGTTATTCCACCCGTCTCAACATTGATCAAACGATCAACGATGCCATTAAAATAGGCGCGCAAAGCCAGATCACTTACTATGAGCAGAGCGCCCGCCGCGATCCGCTCAACCAGGCGAATAAGTATATACCGCTGGCCATACCATACGATTCTGCCGGCAACCTGGTATTATTCCCTAACAGCGGCTCGGCTATCAATCCGCTGGCGGATGAGCAGCCGAATGCTTACCAGAATAATACCCGCACTACGCGTACATTTATCAATGCTTACCTGGAACTGACACCCTTCAGTGGTTTCATGTTCCGCTCCAACTTTGGCGTAACACTGGAAAATGCGAAACAGGGCGTGTTTGCTTCCAAAAGCTCTATCGACCGTTCTACCGCTTCTACTTCGCGGTCGCAGTCGAACGGCAGCACCCGCAGGTACCTCAGCTGGGAAAACGTGGCTACCTATAATAAAACAATCGGCGATCACTCCTTTGGCATCACAGGCGTAGCCAGCGTATTGTCGGACCAGCGCGATTCCTCACTTATGCAGGGCGAAGGACAGCTGCTCCCGTCGCAGTTATACTATGCCATGCAGAATAACGTAAGTGGCATCGCTGCACGCAGCATGTACCAGTCCAGCAAACTCATTTCCTTTACCGGCCGCCTGAATTATGCGTACAAAGGAAAATACCTGTTGTCGCTCACCGGCCGTTCGGATGGATCCTCGAAGCTTTCGCCGGGCAACAAATGGGCTTTCTTTCCCTCAGCAGCCGCTGCATGGCGCATCAGCGATGAAACGTTCATGAAGTCGCAAACCTTTTTCAGTGATCTGAAACTACGGGTGAGCTATGGTATTGCCGGTAACGATGCGGTAGATCCTTATTCCACGATGAGCTATCTGAGTAAAATACCTTTTTCATGGGATGATACAAATGCAGCCATGGCCTACACCATTGGCGACCAGGCTGGTAACAAGGGACTTAAATGGGAACTGTCTGCCACCAAAAATATAGCACTCGATTTCGGTATCATCAACAACAGGATCACCGGTAGCATTGATTATTATGACACGCAAACAAAAGACCTGCTGCTGCAACGCACCCTGCCTACTTCTTCCGGTGTGAGCACTGTAGTACAGAACATCGGTAAAACCCGTAACAGGGGTATTGAAGTAGGAATCAACACCACTAACATTTCAACCAGCGACTTCCGGTGGACGTCCAACATCGTATACTCCCGCAATAAAGAAGAAATTGTGGCGCTGGCAGATGGCAGCACCAACGATGTGGCCAATGGCTGGTTTATCGGCTCGCCGGTAAAAGTGTATTACGACTATGAAAAAATTGGTATCTGGCAAACAGCAGAAGCTGCGGAAGCCACGAAGTTTGGTTACAAACCAGGCGATATCAAAGTGAAGGACCAGGACGGAAAAGGAACCATCAATACATCCGACCGCGTGATACTTGGTGCGCAGGTGCCTAAATGGAGCGGCGGTTTCAATAACGATTTCCGTTACAAGAACTTTGATCTCAACATTTATGTTTTCGCCCGCATTGGTCAGTGGATCAACTCCGAATATGCAGCAAAATATGATCCGCAGGGATTGGAAAACAGTGCGCCTGTAAATTACTGGACACCGGAAAATCCATCCAACGATTATCCCCGGCCTAATGCCAGTCTTTCGAAAGATGGTACGCCTTTTATCAAAACACTGGGGTATAAAGATGGTTCGTTCGTGAAAATCCGTAACCTTTCACTCGGTTACACTTTCTCCGCCGATGCTTTAAAGGCGCTGCACCTGAGCAGTCTTCGTTTATACGTTACCGGTAAAAACCTCTTCACCTTCAGCAAGGTAAAAGATTATGACCCGGAAAGGGGAGGAGATCTGAGCAATCCGCTCACGAAGATGTATGTGGCAGGAATAAATGTTGAGTTCTAAATTTTAAAAAACGTAACAATGACACCCAATATAAATAAGTACCTCATCATATTGTGCCTTGCGGCCGGAAGTCTTGCCGGCTGCAACAAGCAACTGGAAGAATACAATCCCGGCGGTACTACCACCGATGCCGTATATTCCACACCCGAAGGGTTTGAAACGCTGGTAAATGCAGCGTATACCTATAACCGTTGGTGGTATGGAAAAGAAGAAGGATACAGCATGTCCGAAATGGGGACCGATATCTGGACCAGCGGCACTGGCGATAAGTACCCGGATATGACCAACTACAACAACCTGCAGGCCAGCAATTCCGTGATGAGCGTTTTATGGAAACAGCTGTATGCCGCTATTAACTTATGTAATGCAGGGATCACACGTATAGATGGCGCCGGGTTAACGCCGGAAAGAAGAGCCGTGCGCAGCGCTGAGTTACATTTCCTCCGTGCCTTTTATTACTGGCATATTGTAGAAACATGGGGGCCTGTCCATTTTACCCTTACCGAAACATCAGGCGTAGTAACTACCGCCAACCGTACACCGGTGGATACCTTCTATGCACAGATTTTCCGCGACCTGGGCGAGGCGGTGAATAACCTCCCTGCTACCACGTCTGACTACGGCCGTGTAACTAAGCCCGCTGCAGAAGCTTTTCTCGCCAGGATGTATCTAACCCGTGGCATGAACCAACAAGCCGCCGACCTGGCAGAAAAGGTGATCAGCAGTTACGGCTATACGCTGTTGCCCAAATATGCAGATCTCTGGCGTATGGATAACCTGCAGAATAAAGAAGTGATCTGGGCGGTAAATTATATGAAGAACCTCGTGTTTGATGACCGCACCGATGCTACCCTGTTTCCTAACGGACACTCACGCGGCGCCAATAATGCACACATGATGTTTGCCATGAAGTACGACGACCTGCCGGGTATGCAGCGTGATATCCTGAACCAGCGGCCATTTAACCGTTACATGCCTACGTTGTTCCTGTTGAATCTTTTCAATGAAACTGCAGATGCACGCTATGAAGGTTCTTTCAAACAGGTGTGGTATTGCAATAATCTCAAAACAGCGCCTGCAGGTATGAAGCTGGGTGATACGGCCATCTATTGCAGCAAATATGTGCTGCCCGCTTCTACCAAATACCGGATATACGACAGGAATGCAGTGTACACAGAAAATGGCGGAGGAAAAGACCGCACCCGTTATGTATCCCTGGATAAATTTGATGATCCCACACGGGCATCCATGAACGAAGAACAAAGCGCACGGGATGCATTTATCATCCGTCTCGCGGAAATGTATCTCATTGCAGCAGAAGCGCAGTTCAAACTGAACAATTCAGCTAAGGCGGCGGAATATATCAACGTGATCCGCAAACGTGCCGCCATCCCGGGACATGAAGCAGAGATGGTGGTAACAGCCGCAGATATGAGCCTCGACTTTATCCTTGATGAAAGGGCGCGGGAGCTGGCCGGTGAACAACTGCGCTGGTTTGACCTGAAACGTACCGGTAAGCTCGGCGAGCGGATTGCCTTGCATAACCCGGATGCCAATGCATATTTCCAGTCGTTTCATACCGTGCGGCCTATCCCGCAGGATCAGATTGATGCCGTAACTAATAAAGAGGAGTTTAAGCAGAACGATAAATATAACTAATGAAAATTCTCCAGATACTTTTATTATCATTATTGGGACTGGCGCCAGCCGGTCCCAAACCTACTATATTCATGATCGGCGATTCCACGATGGCCAACAAGCCACTGGAAGATAATCCTGAGCGCGGCTGGGGACAATTGTTCCCGCAATGCTTTGAAAAAGATATCGTCATTAAAAACTATGCGGTCAACGGAAGAAGCACTAAAAGCTTTATTGACGAACGTCGCTGGGATAGCGTGTTAGCGCAATTAAAACCCGGCGACTGGGTAATGATCCAGTTTGGTCACAACGACGGGAAGATCAGTGATTCAACCCGCTATGCTGCCCCGGAAGGCGCGTATAAAACCAACCTGGAGCGCTTTGTAACGGAAGCCCGTGCCAAAGGCGCACATCCGCTGCTGATTACACCGGTGGCGCGCCGTAAGTTTACGCATGGCGTTTTGGAAGATACCCACGGCGCTTATCCTGCGGTGGTAAGGTCCGTAGCGAATGCGATGCAGGTGCCGCTGGTAGATCTGCAAAAAAGCAGTGCTGCGTTGCTGGTAAAAGAAGGGGAAGCAGCCTCTCAGAAAATGTTCCGCACCACCCCTCCGGGACATTACAATACGCTGCCGGACGGGATTACAGACAATACCCATTTTTCTGCATATGGCGCTGCAAAGATAGCCGCTCTCGTAGCCGGTGAAATCCGGGAGAAGAAATTCCCGCTGGCCGCTTACCTGGAAACAACGCCTTTTGAAGGGAAATACCGCTATGAGCTGCCGGTAGTTTATGAACCGCATTTCAGGAAAGATACTTTTACCATCACTTCTTTTGGTGCTAAAGCAGATGGTATTACGCTCAACAGTAACGCTATCAACGAAGCTATTACCACCTGCAGCAATAAAGGCGGCGGGGTAGTGTTAATACCATCCGGGCTGTGGCTCACCGGGCCGGTGGTGCTCAAAAATAATGTAAACCTCCACTTAGCGAAGAACGCGGTGCTACAGTTTACCACCGACTTCGACCAATATCCGCTTATCAGCACTACTTATGAAGGGCTTGCGGCGGTACGTTGCCAGCCGCCGGTTTCAGCGAATAACCAGGAAAATATAGCCATTACCGGTAGTGGCATTCTTGATGGCGGCGGCGATGCCTGGCGCATGGTGAAGAAGGGAAAGCTCACTGCCACGCAATGGGAAAAACTGGTTGCTTCCGGCGGACTGGTAGGAGAGGACAGTGCTACCTGGTATCCTACCCGGTCATCTTACCTGGGAGCGAAAGCCAGCCTGCCAGGCGTAATCAAGCCAGGCAGTAAAATTGAAGACTACGCCGGTATCAAAGATTTTCTCCGGCCCAACATGGTGAGTATTGCCTCCTGTAAAAATGTATTGCTGGAAGGGGTTACCTTCCAGAACTCACCGGCATGGTGCCTGCATCCGTTGCTTTGCGAGAATATTACCCTGCGTGGTATCTATGCCAAAAATCCCTGGTATGCACAAAACGGCGACGGGGTAGACCTCGAATCATGCAGTGGCGCACAAATCCTCGACTGCACCTTTGATGTGGGCGATGACGGCATTTGTATTAAATCCGGCCGTGATGAGCAGGGACGTAAAAGAGGCAAGCCCACTGAAAATGTAGTGATACAAAACTCTACCGTATACCATGCGCATGGCGGCTTTGTAATAGGCAGCGAAATGTCTGGCGGAGCCCGGAATATTTATGTATCCGACTGTTCGTTCCTGGGTACCGATATCGGGTTACGTTTTAAAACCGCCCGTGGCCGCGGTGGCATCGTGGAAGATATTTATGCGGCCAATATCAACATGAAAGATATCCCAGGGGAAGCCATCCTGTTTGATATGTACTACGCTGCAAAAGACCCGGTGCCGCTGGCAGGGGAAAAGAGAGTGGCTCCGCGCCTGGAAACGCTGCCGGTTACCGAAGCAACACCGCGGTTCCGCAATTTTTATATTGATAACGTAACCTGCAATGGGGCAAAGAAAGCGGTGTTCATACGCGGCCTGCCGGAAATGCCGGTCAGCAATATCCACCTCAGTAACCTGGTGATCAAAGCCGATGAAGGCATACAGTGCCAGGAAGCCGAAAATATACATTTCAAGAATGTGTATCTCCTTACCGCTTCCGGCAAAGCGGTGCTGGATACCCGCAATACAAAAAATATTACAACGGACAGTTGCCGTTACCGCGATACTAAAACCAAATCAACAGAAGACCATGCGTTTTAAAACATCAATACTATTCGCCACACTGTTGCTCACTGCTACACTTACACAGGCCCAAACCGGCGCAGCCGGCATGGCGGCTACGGTCATGCGTATATGGAAAGACTCACTGGAAATGCAGCCCGGCAGGCCGGTTAGGTGGTCGTACGACCAGGGCGTGATCCTCGAAGGATTTACCGGCCTGTGGAAAAGAACAGGCAACCAGGAATATTTCCGGTACATACAAAAGAGCATGGATCATTTTGTGGATGCTAACGGTAACATCCATACGTACCAGCTGACGGATTACAACATTGATAACGTTAAGAACGGCCGGATACTGCTAACACTGTATAAAGCCACTAAGGACAATAAGTATAAGATTGCTGCAGATCACCTGCGGGAGCAGCTACGCGGACAGCCACGCACGAATAACGGCGGCTTCTGGCATAAGAAGCGCTATCCTTACCAGATGTGGCTGGACGGGCTTTACATGGGAGAACCTTTTTATGCAGAGTATGCCGTGCTTACCGGTGAAAACAGCGCCTTCCGTGATATTACCCGCCAGTTTGTACTGATGGAGCAGCATGCACGCGATTCGCGTACGGGCTTATTATATCATGCCTGGGACGAATCAAAGGAACAGCGCTGGGCCAATAAAACCACGGGGCAGTCGCCACACTTCTGGGGCCGCGCAATGGGTTGGTATGCCATGGCGCTGGTAGATGCGCTGGAATATTATCCGGCCGGTGATCCTGGCAAAGACAGTCTCGTTGCCATTTTAAACCGCACTGCCGCCGCCGTAAAAAAATACCAGGATGCTAAAACCGGTTGCTGGTACCAGGTGCTGGACAAAGGCGACAGCACAGGAAACTACGTAGAAGCCTCTGCCTCCTGCATGTTCGTATATGCGTTGGCGAAGGGTATGCGTTTGGGCTACCTGCCGGCTACTTATCGCGGCGTAGCGGAGAAAGGATACAAGGGAATCCTGAAACAGTTTATCCGTAAAAATCCGGAAGGAGACATCACCCTGAGCGGTACGGTGAGCGTAGCAGGACTTGGCGGAGATCCCTACCGGGATGGCAGCTATGCCTATTATCTCAGCGAAAAAGTAATTGATAATGATCCTAAAGGCGTAGGCGCGTACATTTTAGCTGCCAACGAAATGGAAATGATGACTAAATAATGTGGATATGAAACTTTCTAAAGAATTACTGGCACGGCTGCACGAAAATGACGGGCTGCAGGTTCCGGCGGAAGAATATTTTACGCTGCCGGAAAAGGTGCTGCAATTTGGAACAGGCGTATTGCTGAGAGGACTGCCCGGTTTCTTCATAGATAAAGCCAATAAACAGGGATTGTTTAATGGCAGGGTAGTGGTGGTGAAGTCAACAGATAAAGGCAGTACCGCTGCTTTCGACGAACAGGATAATCTTTATACACAGTGTATCCGGGGCATTGATGGCGGTAAAGCGGTATCGGAAAATATTATCAACGCCAGCATCAGCAGGGTGCTCACCGCCGCTACCCAGTGGAACGATATTATGGACTGCGCTGCCAGTCCGCATATGCAGGTAGTAATATCCAATACCACCGAAGTAGGTATTGTGTATGTGGAAGAAAGTATTCATGCAACGCCGCCGGCATCCTTCCCCGGTAAATTGCTGGCCTTCCTGCATCGCCGTTATCACCATTTTAAGGGAGATGCCACCAAAGGAATGGTGATTATTCCTACAGAACTGATACCGGATAACGGCAGCAGGCTCCGGGAAATACTGTTGCAGCTGAGCGCCTTTAACCAGCTGGAAGAAGGATTTGTACACTGGCTTGTTAACAGTAACTACTGTTGTAATTCATTGGTGGATTGCATTGTACCTGGTGCCGCCTACCTGTCGACCGGTTATGAAGATGATCTCCTGATCATGACAGAAGTATACCGCTTATGGGCCATTGAAACCAGCACTGATCATGTGAAGAAGATATTATCCTTCAGTGAGGCAGATGCCGGGGTGGTACTGTCGCCCGACATCAATGTATTCCGCGAACTGAAGCTCCGGCTGCTCAATGGCACACATACGCTTAGCTGCGGACTGGCCTTCCTGGCTGGTCACGACACGGTGAAGGCGGCCATGAATGATGAGGCAATGGCTGCCTATATGGAAGGACTGATGATGCATGAAATTATACCTGCTATAACAGATATCCATATACGAAATGATGCGGCCATCCGTTTTGCCGGCGCTGTACTGGACCGCTTCCGCAACCCGGCTATCGAACACCGGTGGTTAAGCATTTGCAGTCAGTATACGGCGAAATTGAAAATGCGGGTACTGCCGGTGCTGTTGCAATATCACCGGCGTACAGAACATGTGCCTGCGTTGATAGCGCTGGGCTTTGCTGCGCATGCGTTATTTATGCGTGGCGGCAGTAGCTATACCATCACGGATGAACATGCCGCCTGGTATGCGGCGCAATGGCAGCAGCATACGTCGGAGGAAGTGGTGAAAAATTCCTTCAGCAACGAGGCGATATGGGGCTGTAACCTCACTGTCATTCCCGGCTTCGCACAGTTGGTAACTACGATGCTGAAAGCGTTAATGGAACAGGGTGTAGCTGTTTATCTTGAAAAGATAGCAGGAGAAATAACGGTATCGTAAAAAATAAGGACAGATAAATGAAGCAGAAAGTATTAAAGGTGCATCCACACGATAATGTGCTGGTAGCACTGCAGGATCTGGAAAAGGAAGAAACGGTGGAGTATAACGGCGCCGTATATACGATGCAGGAAAAGATTCCTGCCAAGCATAAATTTGCGGTGGCATCCCTGAAGGAAGGAGATGCAATTTACATGTATGGCGTGCTGGTAGGGCGCGCGCAACGCAGCATCAGCGCGGGCAGCAGGATTGCCGTGGAAAATGTGCATCACGCAGCCAATGGCTATGAACTGGCTGCCCAGCGGAAAACCACCTGGCAGCCACCGGATGTTTCCCGCTGGCTGCAAAAGACTTTCATGGGGTATCACCGTGCCGATGGAAGCGTAGGTACGGCTAATTACTGGCTGGTGATTCCATTGGTGTTTTGTGAAAACAGGAATGTGGAAGTATTGAAAGAAGCGTTGCTGCCGGAACTGGGATATGCCCGTCCGGGTAAGTATGCTGCCTTCACACGTTCGCTTGCTGCAAAACAACGGGCGGGCGCAGGCCCTTCGCAGATCCTCGAAACGGTGTACACAGAAGAAGCGTCGGGGGCGCAGCATAGCCGCGTATTTGAAAATGTAGATGGCATTAAATTCCTGACACATGATGGTGGGTGCGGCGGTATCCGGCAGGACGCGCAAACGCTGTGCGGCCTGCTCGCAGGATACATTACCCATGCTAACGTTGCCGGTGCTACGGTGCTGAGCCTGGGTTGCCAGAATGCACAGATCAGCATGTTGCAGGACGAAATCAATAAGCGCGACCCCGGCTTTTCAAAGCCACTGTATATACTCGATCAGCAGCAAACAGGAGCAGAGAGCCAGCTGATCACGGATGCGATCCGTCAAACGTTTGCCGGCCTGATGATCGCCAATCAATGTACCCGCCAGCCGGCGCCATTAAGCAAGTTATGCATCGGGCTGGAGTGCGGCGGCTCGGATGGCTTCTCCGGTATCTCTGCCAACCCTGCTATCGGCTATGCGTCCGATCTGCTGACCGCCCTTGGTGGCTCCGTTATCCTCGCTGAGTTCCCCGAACTCTGCGGAGTAGAACAGGAAATGAGCGACCGGTGCCGCAGCGTGGAAGACGCTACCAGGTTTATCCGGTTGATGCGTACCTATCAGCAGCGTGCAGAAGAAGCAGGCTCCGGATTTGATATGAATCCATCTCCCGGAAATATTAAAGACGGCCTGATTACCGATGCCATAAAATCGGCGGGGGCAGCCAAAAAGGGAGGCACTTCTCCTGTGGCTGCTGTACTGGATTACCCCGAAAAAGTGCAGCTGCCGGGATTAAACCTGCTTTGTACGCCCGGTAACGACGTAGAATCCACTACGGCGGAAGTGGGCAGCGGCGCTAACGTGGTACTGTTTACCACGGGACTGGGAACGCCTACCGGCAACCCTATTGCACCCGTGATTAAACTGTCCAGCAACACAAAGCTGTATCAGCGAATGAATGATATCATTGATATTAATACCGGTACTATTATAGATGGTGAAGAAACCATTGCTGAAGCAGGAGAACGTATACTCGACTACGTTATACAGGTGGCCAGCGGCGCCATTACTGCAAAATCTGTCCTTAACGGCCAGGATGATTTTATTCCCTGGAAAAGAGGGGTGTCATTGTAATACTTAAATATTTTTACGGATGAGAAAAAAATTCATGGATGAAAATTTCCTCCTGAATAGCGATGCGGCAGAAAGGCTCTATCACGACTACGCCAGGGATATGCCCATCATCGATTACCACTGTCACCTGCCGCCCGCGCAGATAGCCGCGGACACAAGGTTTGAGAATATCACACAGGCATGGCTATACGGAGATCATTATAAATGGCGCGCCATGCGCACCAACGGCGTACCGGAAAGTTACTGCACCGGCAATAATACGGACTGGGAGAAGTTTGAACAATGGGCCGCCACCGTGCCGCATACTTTGCGTAACCCTTTATACCACTGGACACACCTGGAACTGCAACGCTATTTCGGGGTCACTGATATACTGAATCCGGCCTCCGCAAGGCAGATCTATGATACCTGCAATCAACTGTTGCAAACGCCGGAATACAGCGTACAAAACCTGCTGCGCAGCAGGAACGTATCGATCGTTTGCACTACCGATGATCCGGCCGACAACCTGCAGTATCACCGGCAGCTGAAACAGGAGGGTTTTGAAATACCCGTTATACCTGCTTTCCGCCCCGACCAGGCCATGAATGTAGAAGTGCCGGAAGTATATAACCGCTACCTCGAAAAACTGGAGCAGGCAGCAAATTGCAACATCAACACCTATGACGACCTGTTACAGACCTTGAAAAGCCGGCATGATGTATTTGCCGCGCATGGCTGTAAAGTATCTGATCACGGTATTGAGGAAATATATGCAGATGATTTTCTGGAGAAAGATATCCGGCAGATCTTTTTGAAGATACGCGGTGGTCAGTCGCTCACCTATACCGAAATCCGGCAGTTTAAATCGGCGTTGCTGCTGGAACTGGCGCTCATGGACTGGAAAGCAGGGTGGGTGCAGCAATATCATCTTGGCGCCCTGCGGAATAATAATTCCCGCATGATGCGGCTGCTAGGGCCCGATACCGGCTGGGACTCCATTGGTGATTTCTCCCAGGCACGTGCCCTGGCTAAATTCCTCGATAAACTGGATAGCCAGGATAAACTGGCAAAAACGATTATTTACAACCTGAACCCCGCCGATAATGAACTCATGGCTACCATGACCGGCAACTTCAACGACGGTTCTGTAGCGGGGAAAATACAGTTCGGCGCCGCCTGGTGGTTCCTGGATCAGAAAGATGGTATGACGAGACAAATGAATGCGCTCTCCAATATGGGACTTATTTCCCGGTTTGTGGGCATGCTTACGGATTCCCGCAGCTTCCTTTCCTACCCGCGGCACGAGTACTTCCGCCGCCTGCTCTGTGATCTCTTCGGTGAAGAAATAGAGCGCGGCGAGATCCCAGATGATATCGATGCCGTAGGAAAGATCATACAGGACATCTGTTACGGCAATGCCAAAGCGTATTTTGGCTGGTGATGTAAAGGCGTTGTATTGTAGGCAGACTTTTTTTTAAGGCTACTGACATAGGGTTGTCACAACCCTGTGTTTCCTTTGTATTGTAAACAAAAAAATACAACACTCATGGAAAACAACACCTTATCTGCCGCAACTACTACCGCCGTTATTACGCCTGATCAGTTACTGAAACACTGGCAGGGCCACCGCGCATTGACCCGCCGGATGATTGAAGCATTCCCGGAAGATCAGCTGTTCACCTTCAGCGTGGGCGGTATGCGACCCTTTTCTGTTTTGGTAATGGAGTTTTGCGGAATGGCTTTTCCGTCCGTATATGGCGTTGTCACCGACGAATGGCTGGGTATCGATGTATTGCTGAAAGACGCCGGCGTGTCGGTGGCCCCTACCACCAAAGCGGAGCTGCTGCAACTCTGGGACGTGATTACAGAGAAACTCAACGAATGGTGGCCTAAAATACCGGTGGAAGCATTTCAAAAAGAGATCACTGCCTTTGGACAGTATGAAGGTAAATCCATCAGCATCCTGTTTTACATTTTCGACAATGAAATTCATCACCGCGGACAGGGGTATGTATATCTCCGCGCCCTCGGCATAGAGCCTCCGGCTTTCTGGGACAGGGATCAGAATTTATGATCTGGCCGCGTTAAACTTTTCCCGGTATTCAGAAGGGGTCATTCCCACCGTTTTGCGGAAAACCTTTCTGAATGCCTTGGGATCGTTGTAGCCCGAGTTAAAGATGACTTCCGCCATTTGCTGGCCGGTTTGCTCCAGCAGTTTTTTGGCGGCTTCAATCCGGGTAAATTGCAGGTATTCAATAGGGGTTATACCGGTTACCTGTTTAAATCTTCTTACAATATTTCTCCTGCTGGAAGGGATGTCCCTGATCATTTCTTCAATTGTACCCACATCCTGGTAGCTGGTTTCAATTCTTTGTTGCGCAGAGGCTACGAGATCGTCGTGGTGATTACGGGCAGGCTGAAACGTGCTGAAATAGGATTGTTTGTCGCGGCCCATATCCACCGCAAAAATTTTAGCGGTCTTTATCGCTATTTCAATGCCGCAATGAACTTCCAGCAGGTGAAGCAGCAGGTGGAAGGTAGAAGTGGCGCCACCGCTCGTGTAAATGCCGGAATCATGGGTAACTGTTTTATCCGATAACAGGTTCACTGCCGGGAAAGAAACGGAAAACTCCCTGCAGGCATCTACATGGGTGGTGGCTATTTTGCCATCCAGTAAACCGGAAGCCCCCAATAAAAATGCGCCGGTACAAAAGCTGGCGATTTCAGCGCCGTTTTTGTATTGTTGTTGCATCCAGGGAAGATAAGCCCGGTTTTCTATGATCGACTGGCGGATATCATCCGTAGTAAAAGAGGGTACCAGCACCAGGTTGAAAGCACCCGCTGCATCTGTATGTTGCGACGCATAATCCGGAAAGGCTGCTGCCAGGTGTTCCGTTTCCGGAGTATGTACCAATGTTATTCTGAAAGGTGCAGGCTCACCGTTCTTATAGTAAATCTTATTGACGGTGTCCAGTACATCTGTTATGGCAGCCAGGCTTAAAAGCTTGTAGTGGCGTATAAGCAGGATCCCAATCTGTAGCATATGGTTTTCAGTTTTTAGTTATCTACTCAAACATAACGAATTTGGCGCAAATACCCCCTAATATTGACTCTATCAGCATCTATCCGGACAAAAATTAAGAGGTACCTTACCGTTAGTTTGAGAACCAAAAAAAATAATATTATATGACAACTGTAAGCACCCGGATGCAGGGCATCCTTCCACTATTTGACCTGCACACAGAATTTTTTCCAAAGGTACTGGATGGAATTACTGATGAAGATGCGCATAAAAGGCTGGACACACCCGCCAACCACGTTGCATGGCTCACCGGCAGCCTGGTACAGCAGCGGTTTGAACTGGCCGGTTTGCTAAAAGTGGAAGCCACATCTACAGCAAATGATCTTTTCAAAGATTTCCAGGGAATAAAGGACTCACAGCAGTATCCATCTCTCGAAATTTTTAAAAAAGACTGGCAGAAAATTTCCCCTTTGTTAAAAACAGCACTGGTAAATGTAACGGATGAACAACTGGATCATGTGCTGGAATTTCCCGGCATGAAAATGTCGCTCTGGGACCTGCTCACTTTTAATATTTACCGGGAAGCCAATTGTATCGGGCAAATTGCCTTGTGGAGGCGGCTGTTGAAATACGAGCCGATGAAATATATGTAATCAAAATTATTACAATGGTAGAAGTATTCGTAACGAATGTAAAACGGGTAGCAGCTGCGAAAGAAATAGTAGCGCTGCTGCTCCGTAATTTTCCGGATAGTAAAATCAATTTTGATCTTGAAGACTGTGATAAAGTGTTACGGGTGGAAGGAGAGAATTTTCATCCCGGAAAAATAATGATGCTGGTAAATGAAAATGGATTCCAGTGTCAGGTAATGGAAGATTAAGGAGCCGTCTTAACAGGCGGCTTTTTCTTTTGTAAGCAACAAATTTCTACTTTGTGAGGATTGTAAGGTTTTTCTTATCATTGCTGGTCATGGAAACAATATTACATTTATAAGCAGATTAAAACAGCAATTATGGAAAACAATCATGCAGAAGAGAAATTAGCGGCCCTGGGACTGGAACTGCCACCAGCTCCGTCGCCTTTGGGTGTTTATAAGCCTTTCCTCATCGATGGCAAATACCTGTATCTCTCCGGTCATGGTCCTGTGCAGCATGATAAATCACTGATCATCGGACGGATAGGAGATGCACTGGATATGGAGCAAGGCAAACTGGCAGCAAGACAGGTAGGATTAACCATGCTCTCTACTATTAAAACACATGTGGGCAGTTTGAATAAAGTAAAAAGGGTGATCAAGGTGCTGGGCATGGTCAACTGTACACCCGACTTTGAGCGGCATCCCTACATCATCAATGGCTGCAGCGAATTATTTGCTGCGGTGTGGGGAGAAGAAAATGGTGTAGGAGTGAGGAGTGCCGTGGGCTTTGGCTCCCTGCCGGATAATATCCCCGTGGAAATAGAAGCTTTGTTTGAACTGTATTAAACATTTGGATATCTGCGAACTATGTTTATAATAGATGCACATTTAGATCTCAGCATGAATGCGCTGGAATGGAACAGGGACCTGCAACAGCCGGTAACCGCCATCCGTGCGAGAGAAGCCGGCATGAACGATAAACCCGACCGTGGCAAAGGAGTGGTGGCATTCCCTGAACTACGGAAAGGTAACATCGGGTTGGTAGTAGCCACCCAGATAGGCCGCTATGTGGCACCGGACAATCCGTTGCCGGGATGGCACTCTCCTGAACAGGCCTGGGCGCAAACGCAGGGGCAGCTGGCCTGGTATAAAGCGATGGAAGACGCCGGAGAAATGGTGATGATCAAAGATAAACAAGGACTGGAACAACACCTGCTATTGTGGAACGATGGTACGCCCAACGACAAAAAGCCCATTGGCTACATCCTCAGCCTCGAAGGAGCCGACTCTATCGTAAATCTGAAGTACCTCGAACAGGCCTACAATAAAGGATTACGCGCCATTGGTCCTGCACACTACGGCCCGGGGCGTTATGCCAACGGCACCGATGCCACGGGCCGGCTTAATGAACAAGGTAAACAGCTGATCCGTGAAATGGAACGGCTTCATATGATCCTCGACGCCACGCATTTGTGCGATGATGCCTTTTGGGATGCCATGGAATTGTTTAACGGAGCGGTATGGGCCAGTCATAATAACTGCCGCGCCCTGGTAAATCATAACCGCCAGTTCAGCGACGACATGATCAAAACACTCATTCAGAAAGGCGCAGTTATCGGTGGCGCCCTCGACGCCTGGATGATGGTACCCGGATGGGTTCGTGGTACCTCCACACCCGAAAGCATGGGCTGTAACCTGGAAAAAATGATCGATCACATGGATCATATCTGCCAGATCGCCGGTAACTCACTCCACGTAGGCATTGGCACCGACCTCGACGGCGCCTTCGGTAAAGAGCAATGCCCTTACGACCTCGAAACAATCGCCGATATGCAGCAACTACCCGCACTCCTCACTAAAAGAGGCTACAGCGATGAAGACATCGACAATGTAATGCATGGCAACTGGCTGCGTTTCCTGCGGGATGCGTGGCGCGATTAGCGCGGAGTTTGTCTTTCTCAGGATTACGCTGATTTTACTGATTAGCTGGATTTTTACTTTTGGATTTTTACTTTTGGATTTTATAAAGGATTACGGGAGATAAAAGCGGATATATTCGCCTTTTTATCTCCCTTAAATATTATTAATCAAAAACTCCAAAAAAAATCCAAAAGTAAAAATCCAGCTAATCAGTAAAATCAGCGTAATCCTGAGAAAGACAAACTCCGCTATTTTTACTAATTTGCGCGAATGAATTTTCTCGAAGTCTCAAACATCAGCAAGGAACTGCACGGCGCTTATATTTTAAAGAATGTCAGCTTCACACAACACGCATTTCAGAAAATAGTGATCGCGGGCGAAACCGGCTCCGGTAAAAGCACCCTGATGAAAATTGTTGGCGGCATGGCCCAGGCAGATGCCGGTACGGTGATGTTTGAAGGCAAACGTGTGAAAGGGGCGCTGGAAGTATTGATTCCAGGACATCCCGGCACGGCTTATCTTTCCCAGCATTTTGAACTGAGAAATAACTACCGGGTGGAAGAAATTCTATCCTATGCTAATAAGCTCACCGATGAAGAAGCCGCAGAGATCTACGACATCTGCCGGATTTCACATCTGCTCAAAAGAAAAACAGATCAGCTGTCGGGTGGTGAAAAGCAGCGCATTGCCATGGCAAGACTCCTCATTTCTTCTCCCAGGCTGTTTTTGCTGGATGAGCCTTATTCCAACCTGGACATGATCCATAAAAGCATCCTGAAAAAAGTGATCAGTGATATAGGCGATAAGCTCGGTATCACCGTGATGCTAATTTCCCACGATCCGATGGATATCCTGCCCTGGGCAGATGAAATACTGGTGATGAAAGACGGGGAAATTGTACAGCAGGGATCTCCGCAACAAATCTATAACCAGCCGGTGAATGAATATGTAGCCGGGTTATTTGGAAAATATAATCTCCTTTCCCCGGGGAAAGCCGCTGTGCTGGACGGATTGCCAGGCATTACACTGAATGGTAAAAGCATCTTTATCCGCCCGGAGGACTTCAGAATTGTTCGTGCAAAAAAAGATGCCGTGCCCGGCAAGATCCGTGATATCGCTTACTATGGCAGTTTCTTTGAAGCCGAAGTGGCGCTGGGAAATGAAGTGGTGACCATCAAAACCACGGATGCCGGCCTGAAAAAAGGCGCAGCGGTGAATATAAGCGTAGCGCCCGAAACCGTTTGGTATATCTAAGGTTTTATTCCCATGATCTTCTTGCCCGCAAACCCGTTGTAGGGCTTGTTTTGCAGCATGACCCAGGTCCTGTCCCAGGATACGGCGTAGTGTATAATCACCACTACTGCCAGCGCAATGCTTTCGCGCAGATAACCCAATGAGTGTAATGCCCACGCCGCCAATCCAAACAGTAAAAGTTCGAGTAGCAGTCGCGCTACACCGGGAATAGCTACCGGCGCAGCCTTTGGATCGTTAGGGATGCGGAATACGCCCCACAGTACTGCAGCGGTGAGTGGAAAGGCCACCACCAGTACATACGACCACCATCCGTTACCCAGGCGCCAGCCCCAGTAACCCAATATCACGAGCATTAAAATTTCCAGCAGAAAACGTACGGCTAAGTTGACAGGATGGGTATTCATGTAATAGTTTGTTCTAAATTAAATATTTTTCGTTTATCTTAAAGCTCGCTGAAAAATTAAATCGTTATGAGAAGATATTTGTTCCTGCTGGGTTTTACCTTGCTCCACGTAACCGGGTCCCTGTTTGCCCAATCACCCATGCGTTTTGCGAAGGATGTTAATACCATCAAAGAATTTGATAAGATGTATGCGCCTCCGGAACATCCGATCCTGTTTGTGGGCAGTTCTTCCATCAGGAAATGGGACGACCTGGAAAGGAATTTCAGCAGCTATGTAGTGCTGAACAGGGGAGTGGGCGGCGCTATCACCAACGATGTCACCTATTTTGCCAACGATATTATCTTTCCCTATCATCCACGCCAGGTAGTGATCTATGTGGGAGAAAATGATATAGTAGATGAGAAAGCCACCGCAGATTCCCTGCTACAAAGATTTAAAGTGCTATATACAACTATCAGAAGCAAACTGCCGGAAACACCGCTGGTGTATATTTCAATGAAACCCAGTCCTTCCCGGGTGAAGTACGTGGACAAAGTGAAGCAGTCGAATGCACTGATCAAAGATTACATCTCCAAAGAAAAACATATCGTATACGTCGATATCTTTTCGCTGATGCTCGACAAAACGGGGAAGTCGCGCGAGGAGCTGTTTCTCAATGATATGCTGCACATGAACAAAAAGGGATATGCCATCTGGGAGAAAGCTGTTCAGCCTCACCTGTTAAAGAAGTAGATGAGTGCCGGAAGGTTTGGTATATAGAAAAAAAAGTATCTTGCCGCCTTATTAACACCTTTTTACAAAACATGATACTGGATACACTGCAGAATGCCCATCTTTACTACCGCCTGGGGGTTAAATTTATCAAGGCTTTTGAGTACCTGGCACAAACAGACCTGGCAGGCCTGGAAAAGGGAAAGTACGAAATCGATGGAAGTAATATCTTCGCTATTGTAAACGAATATGATACCGTAGACGCTTCCACAGAGCAAATGGAGGCGCATAAGAAGTACATCGATATCCAGTATATGGTGTCAGGTTCTGAACTGATTGGCCACGACTTCCTGCGTGAACAGGCGCCTTCCAAAACATATGATGAAACCGCGGACTACCAGTTGTTTGCAGAGCATCCGATGTTTTTCTCCCGGTTGGAAAAAGGCATGTTTGCCATTTTCTTTCCTACCGACCTGCATATGCCCAACATCAAGGTAAGCACGCCTATGCCGGTAAAGAAAGTGGTCATTAAAATAGCGGTGAGCCTGTAATTTTCTGATGGTCATTGACCGTTTATCTATTCTATTATTAAAAGCTGCACATATTTCCTAGATTTAGGGATGCGTTCTGTTATTTTTACTTTCCTGCTGATGCATGTGTTTGGCTGCATCATAGCCCAGCCACTGCGTGTAGCCGTTGCCGGTGTATCACATGGGCATGCGGCTTTTATTCTTGGTCGCCCTGACAAAGGGGACATCCAGATTGCCGGTATCTATGAGCCTGATACGGCCGTCGCTAAATTGAGGGCCAGGCAATATCATCTTCCTGAGAATATTTTTTATACGGATCTCGGTAAAATGCTGGATGCAGTGAAGCCCGCTGCAGTGCTGGCATTTGGCTCCATCAAGGCCCACCGGGAAGTGGTGGAGGCGGCCGCACCCCGGCATATTCATATTATGGTGGAAAAGCCGTTGGCCACTACCGTGGCCGACGCGGTGTATATGGACTCGCTGGCCCGCCGGTACAAGGTACAGCTGCTCACCGATTATGAAACGAGCTGGTATCCGTCCGTAGCCAAAACCTTCCAGTTGCTGGAAGATAGCAGCTACGCCGGCAAAGTGAGAAAGGTGACGGTAAATGACGGCCACCAGGGACCTAAAGAAATTGGCTGCGGCCCGGAATTCCTAAACTGGCTCACCGACCCGGTGCTGAACGGCGGCGGGGCACTCATGGACTTCGGCTGTTACGGCGCCAACCTCATGACCCATCTCATGAAAAATCGTTTGCCCGTATCCGTTACCGCGGTGGCGCGTCATTTTAAACCACAGGTGTATCCAAAAGTGGAAGATGATGCCACTATCCTGGTGGACTATGGCGATACGCAGTGTACCATCCAGGCGTCGTGGAACTGGAGCTTCAGCCGGAAGGATATGGAAGTATATGGCGACAAAGGCTATCTCATTGCCGCCGATAAGAATACCCTTATTCAACGCAATAGTGAACGGTCGCCCGCCATCACACGCCGTATAACGGCAACGGATATACCAGTGTATGAGGATCCGTTCAACTACCTGATAGATGTGCTGAATGGTAAAGTAACCATGCCGGCGGACGGATTGTATGCACCGGCCAATAATGTAATGGTAGTGCGTATCCTGGCGGCTGCCCGCGAGTCGGTCCGCACAGGGAAGACTATTAAATTCTGATAAAAATTAACCCCATGAAATCTGTTGTTAACTATTTTAACCTCATCGGAGAATTTACCAACCCCGGAAAATTTATGTGGGGAGCCTTTTTGGCCGGCCTCACTGCCTTTATTATCGCTGTAGTACTGGTGATTGTATTGCGGAAATTTATACTGGTGCCACGTTCCAATAAAGCGCTCCGCATCATTGCTTACTGCTGGTTTTTTGTGCTGCCGCTGCTGGCAGGGTTCTTTGCTTTTAAATGGGGCTTTTTTAATAGTCTTCGTAAAGATGTAAAAATGCATGCCGGCATATATTCAAAGCATGTACCGGCAGTATTTGATGAACAGGCATCCGCAGCCATACAATCCCTGTTCCGCAATCCGGACGGGAGCCCCGCTGATCTATCAAAGCTCACCACCAACGAGCTGATTGACACCGCCGGCACCCTGATCTATAACGTATACGGCACTACGCTGGAGCAGCAGGCTGCCAAAGAAGGCGTACAGGGCAAACTGGCTGCCTTTATGCTGCGCACCACCAAAGGTGCGGGCATTGCCTACACCATGAAAAAATACATCCGCAAAATGCTCTCGGAAAAAATAGGACTCGAAGAGGGCGTCAGTGCGGATCTTATGGAAACAAAAATTACTGCCATCATCAACGGAGGCCTGTTTATCAATATTGCCCTTATCCAGGTAGATCATTTCCTGAAAGGATTACAAAAAGGCGTATTGATCACTTTCCTGCTCATCCTCGCTATACCCTGCCTGGAGATAGGAATGGCGCATTACCTGCACCGTAAAAAGCTGAAGGCGGCAATACCGCAGCCGGCCAGTGTGTAAACATCTCTGTTGTTGTCTTTCTCCTTCAGCTCCGCCGGGAGAAAGACAACGGCTCTTAAATAATATTTACCTGCCATATGCAACCTCGTGCCTTTCAATTATATTGAATTTTTTCTACGCCTGCGATCTTTTTAGCCGGAAGAAATCGTAACTTAACTATGCAGTAAAAACAGGATAGGCGTGAACGTTATTCCAGATGAAAAACTGATATTATGAGATTTAACTGTTTCTATATCATTTTCCTCCACATAGGTATTCTTTTTTCCGGTATCAGCTCCAAAGCCCAAACCCCTTCTTTCAACGACACTTATCAGCAGCTAAGCCGGTTTATGGATTCAGCCCTCGTGCCCATGAAGGGCGGTGCTACCAGCCTCGCTTTTTCACTGAAAGCAGAAGTGGATCATGGTGTGATCACCAAGCTGGATTGCTCCACCAATGTAGCCGGAAACCTGAAACCACGCCTTTTCAGGCTGGAAGAACTGGATATTAAATGGAATAAATTTACCGGGAAAAGTGGTAAGTATCATGTGATCATCCCCGTGTATTTTATCGTAGAGCACAACACGGGTAAAATACAACTCAACTCCAAAACAGAGTTCACCAACGGGTTTTATTTTGATGACGGCGACCTGTTCGATAACAAACCCCTGAATAATTATTACTTCTTAAAGCCCATTTACCTGCAACGCTACCTCTGAGGCAGCCGCATGCTGTAGCCTGTATTGGGACGGCGTAACGCCTTCAAACCGTTTAAAAAATTTAGTAAAATTGGAATTGTCGAATGTTAGCTTCGTGGCAATTTCCGTCACCGTGAGCGATGGATTCTGTAACATCTTCCTGGCTTCTTCCATTAATCTCATTTCAAAAAAGTAGCACGGTGCATGACCGGTGTGTAACTTAATAGTATTGCTGAGATGCACCGGGTGAATATACAACTGGCGCGCAAAATCTTTGATATGATACATCTGGTCTATGCGGCCATCCATCACCTGGTCGATGTGTTCATTCACCGCAGCAATAAAGTCAGCAGTGATTGCTGCTTTCCTGGTCTGATATTTCTGAGGAAGTACGGGCATGGTATTTTATATCTTACCTAAAGATACTAAATCAGGTTATCATGTAACCCATCACAACCACTTTAACATTTCTGAAAGGTTACCTTTTCTGCGTCCGTTGTATAAAGGTTAAATTCTCCTGTTATGCGCCTTTCACTCTATTACCTGGGTATACCCCTGCTGGCTCTGTGTGCCTGCCAGGGAGGTATGAACAAAGAAATGAGAGACTATGCAGCTACTGCTGATTCTACGTCTTTCTCCAACGACATCACAAAATTGAATTCCGCTTCCCGCAAAAGAGTAAAGTCCGCCGATGTGCGGTGCCGCGTCAGTGACGTGTTCCAGGCTACCTCCCGTATGGAGCAACTGGTAACGCGCCTGGGCGGAATTGTAGTGGAAAGCAACCTGCAGAATGAATCCGTACAACATTTCAGCGTGCCTTATTCCACCGACTCGGTGAAGAGTGTTCAGCTGTACACGCCCACTGCCAACCTCACACTGAAAGTGCCGGTGGAACACCTCGACTCAGTAGTGTATTCACTCACTGCCATCGCAGGGTTTATTGATCACCGCGTGGTGAAAGACCAGGATATGACCCTGAAATACCTGGCCAATGCGTTAAAGAATGAGCAACAGGAAACACAGGAAGCGCAGCTGAGTAAGGTTACACCTGCAAAGAAAGGTACCACGCTGGATGTGGTGGAGTACAAAGACCAGAAAGCCGCTGCCGCCATCGACCGGCAGATGGATAACCTCGTGATCCTCGATGATGTGGCTTATTCCACTTTTACGGTGCAATTGTTCCAGCCACAGGTAACCGACGAGCAGGTGGTGATTAATCCCGACCGTGTAACCCGCGCCGGTTTTGGTACAGAGCTGTTGGTGGCCCTGCGCAACGGCGCTGAAATTTTCCGCAACATCCTGCTTTTCTTTATACAGTTATGGCCTTTCCTGCTGGCAGGTGCATTGGGCTGGCTGGCCTACCGCAAATTATTATTACGTAAGCATTAGCCTTCAGCAAGAAACGTTTCCAGTATTTTATTGAACTCCGCCGGTTGTTCCATCATGGGTGCATGACCACACTTGTCTATCATTACCAGGGTGGCATGCGGCAGGTAACGCCTGAATTCCAGGGCTACTTCCGGCGGAGTAATTTTATCTTCCGTTCCCCAGATCAATAATGTTTGCACCCGAATTTCCGGTAGTAGCGCCGCTACATAATTACGGTTGGCAGATTTCGCCATCCTTACAATGCAGATGCATTTCTGTGCATCAGTAGTAGTTTGAAATACTTCTGCCACCAAGGCATCGGTAGCAACTGCGGGATCGTAAAAAGTGTAGGCCACCCGTTCTTTTATATATGCATAATTGCCCCGCTTAGGATAACTACCCATGCTGGTATTTTCATACAAACCGGAGCTGCCCGTAAGAATCAACCTGGCTACCCGTTCAGGAAAGCGGTGCGTGTACAGGATGGCTACATGCCCCCCCAGTGAATTGCCCACCAGGATTACGTTTTCGAGCCCGGCCTCCCGGATGTATTGATCAAGAAAATCGACGAGGTATCCCAGCTGATCGCCGGCCTGCGCCCCGTAAATCGGAAGAGGTGGAATGTGTATATCGTAATGCGGCTGAAAACGTGTAACAACGCCTTCCCAGTTGCTAAGTCCGCCGAAAAGTCCGTGCAATAAGATCATGCTTTGCTTCATATCTTTTTTGATACAAAACTATTACGGGAAAAATTGGGCGGCCGTGATCTCAGTCACAAAAGTTACGGGTCCGGTCCAGCAGGAATAACCGTGCCCTGCTCAGCGCTTCCCGGCTGATATACAGGTACCGTGCAATATTGGTGAGTGATACTTTTTGTATGATGGCGGGGCGCCGTTCCAGCAGGAACCGGTAACGCTGCAGCGGACTTTTTAAAGAAAGGATGTACTGGTGTTCGGACTGCTGTTCCAGCAGTTCCTGGTACAGCTGCAGGTTTACATGCAGCAGGTTCATGTGCAGGTCGTACAGGGGCTGCAGCTTTTTGATATTTATTCTCAATATTACGGCGTCTTCCACGGCAATAATGCTGATAGCGGAAGGCGCTTTTCTATTATAGCTTTCACAGTTGGCGAGAAAATCATCTGCGAAGCCGAATTTTACGATCTTCTCATTTCCTTCTTCATCCAGGATAGCGAATTTGAACATGCCGGATATAACAAAAGCAGAGTAGCGGGCTACTTTGCCGTACCTCAGGAAGGCGTCTCCTTTTTTTATGTGTTTTACGGTGGCAATGTTATCCAGCAGCTGCCACTCTGCCTGGGTTACTACCGGGTATTTTTTCATGAGCCGGTCATACCAGGCGGGCAATACATGATCCATAGCGGCATTGTTTGCCTGCAAGATAATAATTCACCGTTATTTTTCTCTCCAAATAAAAAAGCAGCAGGGATATGTCCCCTGCTGCAGGTTGATGATATACTAGTTGTCTTACTTAGCCTGGTCCCGTAATGCTTTTATCTGGTCGTGCGAGCGTCTCAGCTCTGCTTTTTGTTGTGTCAGGAGTTCCTTGATGTAAGCGGGCAGCGTTTCATGTTCTATCGCATCTTTATAGGCCCGCTGTGCAGCGTCTTCCCCGGCTTCGCAATTGGAGAGCACTGTTTTACGGTCATGGCCGGTGAATACTGCTTTTACATCCATCCAGGCGCGATAAATTTTACCGCTGGCTGTGGTACCGGAGTCCATTGTTCCGCCGTTGGCCTGTACTTCATTACCGAGTGCATTTCTGAGCTGGTGACTTTCCGCAATCATATCGGTAAAAAGAGGTCTCAGATCGGCATTACCTTCTTCCAGTTCTTTCAGCGCTTTTTCATAACCTGCAATGCGATCGTTGTTGATAGCAATCAGGTCGTTCAATACCTCGTTAGTGGCAGTTGGTGTGATAGTTTCCATGGTAATTTTTTTTAGATGTACCAGGTATCCACCATAAAGCATACCAGTACCGGCGGGCAGTGGAATGATGCTACTGGCAAGGGAGAAGCGGTAAGGTGCTTTTATAAAGTAAAAAAAGAAGTGTAGAAGCGTTTAATCATTCTGTGGCAGAACTTCGCAGGTATTGCGGACGGAAATGTGGTACACGGCCGTTTCCTCAAAACGGGAAGCTACCACGATCTGCGTACCGTTAGCGTGCTGGTCAAAAAGTTCCTGTACCAGCGCGGGACTGTTATTATCCCGGGAAAGATGGGCCAGCAGGAGATGGCTCATAAAAGGAGGGCGGTAGGTAGTAAATATTTCCAGGGCCTGTTTATTGGATAAATGTCCTTTCCCACCCCGGATACGCTTTTTCAGGTAATAAGGATATCTGCCTTTGTCCAGCATCTCTTCGTCGTAGTTCGCTTCCAGGAAAGCGGCATGACATTGTTGAAAATGACGGATCACATGCTCGCAGGGAGCGCCGATATCCGTAAAGATCCCGATGGTCACGGCATTGCCGGCTACAATAAAACTATGGGGCTCGGAGGCGTCGTGATGTTTGGGGAAGGCAGTCACCGACAGGGTACCAATCTGTACCGGTTCGTAAGGGTTAAACGTCATCACCAGCTGTTCTTCCAGGGTGAGGCCGCCATGTACCATTGTCATGTTGGTAATATATACCGGCAGGCGGTATTTTTTTGCCAGCACGGTTACGCCCCGGATATGGTCGATGTGTTCATGTGAAATAAATATCGCTTTTACCTTGTTCATGGTAAGTCCCAGGCGGGCCATCCGTTTTTCGGTTTCCCTGCACGAAATCCCTGCGTCTACCAGCACGGCTTCACTGTCGTTCCCGATGTAATAACAGTTTCCGTTGCTTCCCGAATTCAATGATGTAATAAATAGCGACATGTGGGCAAAGGTAAAATTTCAAGTCGAGATTTGCTGAGATGGGTATTTTAATATGCAACGATGTTGCAGATTATTTTATTTGTTATATTTGTTTTATTATGTTTGCAGGATATAACGAACCTGATCCTGATGCTCTTTTTACACTGGGGTGTTTCCCCCGAAATTTTCCGTATCGGCGGTTTTGCGCTGCGGTACTACAGTTTGGGCTTTATGCTGGCTTTTGTGGCCTCGTATATGATATTGCGGTATGTATTCCGGCGGGAGCGGCAGTCGCGCGAAATGCTGAACCGGTTGCTGGTATATATCATCACCGGTACGTTGCTGGGCGCGCGCCTGGGGCATTGTTTGTTCTACGACTGGGCATATTACCGGGAACATCTTTGGGAGATCATCCTGCCATTTACCTTTTCGGGTGGCCAGTTTACTTTTACGGGCTACCAAGGACTGGCCAGTCATGGCGCGGCCATCGGGATTGTATTGGCTTCCGTGCTTTTCAGCTACCGTTTCCGGGTGCCGCTTATGTGGCTGCTGGATCACCTGGCGCTGGTAGTGCCGCTGGCAGGCGCGCTGATCAGGACTGGCAACTTCTTTAATTCCGAAATTATCGGTACGCCGGCCACGCTGCCCTGGGCTGTGGTATTTACCAGGGTAGATGATATACCGCGTCATCCGGCCCAACTGTACGAGGCGCTGGCATATCTGCTCATTTTCGGATGGCTGTGGTTTTTATACCGGCATCGCCCGGAGCCTGGTAAATTGTTTGGCTGGCTGCTGACGGGGGTATTCAGCGCCCGCTTCCTGATCGAATTTGTGAAAGAAAACCAGGTGGCTTTTGAAGCCGGCCACCTGCTGGATATGGGACAGTTACTGAGCCTCCCGCTGATTGTGTTGGGTATTTATTTTTTAATTTTTTATAAGCAGAGATATGGATAGGGATGAGCGTATAAAGGTGTATATATTGACCGGGTTCCTTGGAGCGGGCAAAACCACTGTGCTGAATAGTTTGTTGCGGCAGTTCACCGGGTATAATAATATTGTGATCGAAAATGAGTTTGGAAAGGTGAATATAGATGCCGGCCTGATCACCGAAAAAATAGACCAGCTGTATGAACTCACCAGCGGCTGCATTTGCTGCTCACTGGATAACGATCTGCTGGAGGTGTTGGGAAACATCCTGCAAAAAGAAGAACGGCCGGATCATGTGTTTATTGAAACCACCGGTATTGCCGATGTGGGCAACATCATCGGTATGTTCCACATGCCGGACGTGCAGCGGCATTACGCGCTTGCGAGCACCGTTTGCGTGGTGGATGCGGAAAATATTTTTGAAAGATTGCAACAGGTGCCGGAAGCCGGTAAACAACTTTCCTGTGCAGACGTTATCATCATCAATAAAATAAAGCAGCTGGCGGTACCGCAACTGATTTATCTTTCCCAACAGCTGGAGCAAATGAACCCGCTGGCGTTTATCACCACTTCAGAAGATGGGTCTGTTGCCCTGAAGGAATTGCAATTCCCGGAGAAGCCGGTAGGCGCCGCTGTTTCGGCTGTTGCGCCGGTGAAGCATCCGCATAAAGTGAACACGGTACTGTTTGAATCGCCGGAAGCCTTTGACCTGAACATGCTGGTATTTGTACTGGATTTTCATTTCAATGCTTACCCGGACCAGCTATACCGTATCAAAGGGTATATCCGGGTAAAGGATACGCCTGAAAAAATGCTGGTACAATCTACCGGGAAATACCTGCACATACAACCGGCAGGAGAGTGGGGTACTGCCACTCCATCTTCCACACTGGTATTTATCGGGAAAGAATTAAAAACACCTACTATCCACCGGATACTCACACCGGCGCTGAGAAAATAATTTATGGAAAAATCCGGTAACGGCATCTTTCCTGAAATTCATTGTTATGATCAGCGCCCGCGGTTTTACCACATTATTGATAGCTACCCTTACTTTACCAGCCACCTTCGTATATGCCTGGCCGTTGGGAAGCGGATTGTCCGTACTGTCGGCAACTATCCCTGAGCTTCGGTTTTCCAATGGAGCAATGCCTCCTGCGTCTGTAGGCGGTTTGCCGCTTCCGGCGGGATTTACACGTGTGCCGCAACCGGCCGGCAGTTTTGGCGCCTGGCTGCGGTCCATGCCCCTGAAGGGGGATAACAAAGTATATCTTTATAACGGGCATTTAAAGGGTAATCAACAGGCACAATATGCTGTACTGGATATTTCTACCGGCAACAAGGACCTGCAGCAATGCGCGGATGCCGTGATCCGCCTGTATGCGGAATACCTGTATCAAACCAAACAGTTGGGAAAGATTGCTTTTCATGCCACCGATGGTACGCTGATGGATTACAACAGCTGGATGCAAGGCGACCGGTTTGTATTAAAACAGAACCGCCTGGTGAAAGTAAGAAAGGCTGCGGCATGCAGCGGGCCGGCCTGTTTCAGCAACTACCTCGAAACCGTATTCTCCTGGGCCGGTACCTTATCACTCAGCAAGGAACTACTACCGGTAAAGGATACACGTAAAATACTGCCGGGAAATGTGTTTATTAAAGGTGGTTCGCCCGGTCATGCGGTGATTGTAATGGATGTGGCGGAAAATGCCGCCGGGGAAAGGATTTTCCTGCTGGCGCAGAGTTATATGCCTGCGCAGAATATCCATGTACTGAAAAATCCGGGTGGTGCCACGCCCTGGTACCCGGCCGGATTTACGGGAAAACTGCTGACACCGGAATGGGTGTTCGATGCCGGGGAGCTGGCACAGTTTCGGTAAAAAAGTATGCCTGTTTACAAAGCTTGTAAACAGGCATACACTTATTTAACCTGGTCAGGTATGTGGGAAATATTCGTTTTCCACTTCACCATCTGCATATAATTTCAGGATAGCGTAACCGGGAGGCGTTTCAAAGTAATAACCTTCACCGGCAGATTCCTTATCGCCCTTTTCCCACCAGAAGCCGCTCATGGCGCCATTGCAGCAATAGCGTACGCCATTGTACACTGCGTTGTCGGAAAGATGATTATGCCCGCTGAGGCATACCTTTACTTTATCGCGGTGTTTGAAAAAGAGGGCTTTCAACCGCTGATGATCGGAGTGGCCGCCGCCTACAAGGATGGGGGTAATTCCAAGGATCGGGTAGTGCGACATCAGCAGCGTAGGCGTTCCGGCAGGCAGCTTTTGGAGCTCCTGTTCCAGCCACTGGTACTGTTCTTCGTCCAGTGCAATTTTTTCATTGTTGCCATCCAGGATAATGAAGTGCCATCCTTTGCGGGTGAAGCTGTAATAGCGGTGCGGAATATTGAGCCGCTTTACTACATAGTCTTTCCCATACATGCTGTCGTCTTTGGAGGGCGCCTTCCACCAGGTATCATGATTGCCGATACAGCTGTAGAGATCATATGATTTCAGGCTGCTGATGCATTCATCCCAGATCTGCCAGAGTTGTGTAACCCTTTCCCTTTTTACGGTATCGTAGGAGGCGTCGAAGATAGAGTCGCCGCCATTGAGAAAGAAATCCACCTTTTTGGTTTTTATTTCCTCCAGGCATTTTTTAAATCTTGCGGGTGCGTTGAGGTCTTCACGTATATGCACATCCGTTATATGCGCCACGGTTAGAACCGGTGTACGTTTGCCGCTTGCAGCCGCTTTCACGGCGGCCGGTCCCAGCAGGGTGCCGGCTGCCAGGAGCCCGGTGTGTTTGAGGATATCTCTTCTGTTCATAATCATGTTTATTGCCAGTCGAAAATCTGTTTCAGTGCAGGATTCAGCGCTACCTGCGTATAGGGTACCGGGCGGTAGTAATACTTGGGTTCCGTGAACTTGCGCAGGTTGGTTTCCGTTACCAGGGTGCCACCTGCAACGCCATTTTTCAGATATACGGTTACGTTTTCCCCGATGCTGCCGGCTTTATAGTAAACCAGCGTGATACCAAGGGAGTTCTTTTCCTTTTTATCTTCGGCAGGAATATCTGTGCTTTTATCTATCAGGATAATATCTTCCACGCCATCGCCGGTAAGGTCAAATTTGCCTAAGCCGGGGAAGTACATACCTTCCGGGATTTTCTCCAGCAGTTTACCAGCATGCCATCTCATAAGGTCGTCATAGCGGTAGCCTTCCATAGCAAACTCGATTCTTTTTTCGCGACGTATTTCCAGCAGCACGCCTTTCATGGCGCCGGTTACATCCGGGTATTTTGCGGCCTGTACGGGATCGGGGGCTGCATTGCTGGCGGCCAGGTTCAGGGCAGGCATGCCGGCGCGGGCACGCAGCAGGTTTACGGACTGATCGAGATCGGTTTGCGTGAGTGTATTTAGTTCCGCTTTGGCTTCTGCAAGGGTAAGCAGGGCTTCCGCGTAGCGGTATATGGGGAAGTCAACGCTGTTGGCAATCACATTGTCGTTGCTGTTGACATATCCCTTTAGCTGATGGTAGCCGGTGAAGTTTTTATTCAGCCGCTGAATATACGGCCTGGTATCGCTGACGCGGGCGAAGCCGGGTCCTGCGAGGGTTTGGCGCATGCGTGGGTCCCGGTTCTGGAACTCGGCTACAAAAGTCAGCTTATCATAACCGGGGATATCGGTGAAGCGTTTACCATCTTTCATCAGGTAGGTTTGCACCAGGTCGCGGGAAACGGATTGTTCATAATCCCCGAAAACGTTCCCGTTGATATTGCCGCCACGCCCTTTGTTCAAATCGTAAATATTGGTGAGGATCACTTCCTTGTTCAGCAGGAGGTCCTGGCTGGAAAACAGGGCAGCATAATCCTGGTCGGGTTTACCGGTGTTGTAAATGGTAAAGTTGCCGGAGTTGATAATATCCTGCGCCTGTACCCGTGCGCTGTCGAGGAAGCGTGCGGCGGTGCCTGCGAGGTTTAGTTCCGGGTGATATTTACGGTAAGTCCCTTCAAACAGGGCGATACGGGCGTAGAGCATTTTAGCGGCCCACAGTCCTGGTGTGCCGGCAGGTACGCTCGCGCGGATGTGCGTAGTGGCAAATACCAGGTCGGCCATCATACTGTCTACCACCATGGTGCGGGGATCGCGGGCTTTGAGCAGGTCAGCATCGCCGGGATTCAATGTCCGGCCATACCAGGGAACATCTGAATAGCGGGCGATTTTATTAAAGTAAAACCGGGCGCGGTAAAACCTGGCCAGCCCGGCATAATGATCTTTGATGTCCTGGGTAACAGCGGCCTTGTTGTAATTGTCGAGGAAGTAATTCACATCACGGAGCCTGTTCCACTCCCAGCCGCTGGTAATGGTTTGGGAGCTGGGAGAACCGATCATGATATTTTTTATTTCCACAGCAGCAGTAGTAGCGGCGTTGTCGCTGTTCTGATCCCCGAGGTATTCATCGGTGCCTGCCTGGTTAAGAAGTCCGTTCATATAGAGGGAAAGGTCTTCTTCGGTTTTAAAGAACAGTTCAGGAGAAATAGCATCCTGCGGATATCGATCGAGGAAATCCTTTTTGCAGGAAGCGCTGATCACCATTACCCCGATAATTATATAGCTCGTAAATTTTTTCATGTTGCAATGTTTAACGTTCCGGTTTTACAGGTCAAGATTTAATCCTACTGCATATTTGCGCTGGTAAGGATATGCCCATCCATAGCCATCAATAATGGATTCCGGATCCAGGTACTTTTTGATGGAGGAGAATTCAAAGATGTTTTCACCCGTTACGTAGATGCGTAAGCGATTGATGTGATAACGCCTGGTGAGCGATGCTGGCAGGGTGTAACCCAGTGTGACATTTTTGATACGCAGGTATGCTGCATTCAGCATGTATTTAGATTGCGGAATATCCAGCCCTTTTTTATCATTGTTATCTGCGAGCCACGACTGTAACACCGGGAAGTAAGAATTGGTATTGGCATCTGCCAATCCTGCTTTGATATAGGATTCGCTGTGCTGAGCGCGGGTAGCTTCGTTGTCGGCGGTAGCCCGGTAGTAGTCGAGGTTCCAGGGGTAAATGCTGGCGTATGGCTGTTGGTACGGCCCCCAGAATAAATAGTGATGCGGGTAATAGTCCATTTTCCCGATGCCCTGGAGGAAAACAGAAAGATCGATGCCATTCCAGTTCATGTCCAGGTTTACGCCAAAGCGGTAATGCGGGCTGGTGTTACCGATCACCTTCAGGTCTTTGGGATCTTTGGCAGAAATACCCTGTTCAATTTTGCCGTTGCCATCCAGGTCTTTGTACTTAGGCCATCCTTCTACGATTTCGAGGGCGCCCCAGGGGATGATGGCAGATTGATCCAGTTTATTGATCTCATCTTTATTTTTGAAATAGCCGTCGTTGGTGAGTCCCCATATTTCGCCATAGGTTTGACCTTCCCAATACTTTGAGCCAAACAGTTGCTGGTCGTTCTTAAAGCGGGTGATTTTTGTTTTATCATCTGATAAAATAACCTTTATTCCGAAGCCCAATGGTTTGGAAGCGACGTTAAAGTCGTTGCGGTAACCAAGGCTTAGCTCCCATCCGCGGGTGGACAGATCGGCCACGTTTTGGTTGGGAGCGCGGGTGCCCAGTACGGCGGGTAATTCCTGGCCTGCCGCCAGCATGCCGGTGGTGTTACGGATAAAGTAGTCGAAGCTGGCCTGGAATTTATTCTGCACAAAGCCCATATCGGTACCCACGTTGGTGGTGGTTACTTTTTCCCAGGTGTAGTTGGCTGGGTCTACCTGCAGGGAAGGTGCGCCGGTGATGACGGTTTGACCAGCATTGCCACCTATCAGATAGTCTGATTTTTGGGTTTTCAGCGTTTGCAGATAGCCAAAATAAGCTACGCTCTGATTACCCAAACTACCATAAGATCCCCTGAATTTGAGGGTGGAAATTACCGGCAGCGTATTCCGCATAAAGCTCTCTTCGCTGGCGATCCAGGCCGCAGATACAGAAGGGAACATTCCCCAGCGGTTGCTGGAAGGGAAGCGGGAAGACCCGTCGTACCGTCCATTTGCTTCTATGATATAGCGGTCTTTAAAAGTGTAATTAATTCTCCCGAAAAAACTCCGGATGGCATACGAATAATATTCCGTACCTACCGCCGGATCACCACTGGTAAGCGCGATGTAGGGGAGGGAGGAAGAGATCAGGTTTTGCTTGGAGGCATTGATCAGCTGCCATTCATAGCTTTCCTGGTTGTAACCGGCCAGTAAAGTGATGTTGTGTACTTTACCGAGGGTTTTGTGGTAATTGGCAAAGAGATCTATTACATCATGACTGATCGTGCCGTTATTCTCCGTCACCGCGCCGTTACCACCTTCCTGGCGGACATCGTCTGGTCCGTAGCCGATCTTATATTTTTTCTGGTCGATGTGGTATTTCCAGAGCTCTCTTTTGATGCTGGCGTCGCCGGTGATGGTGAGTTCATTGTTAAGGAAAGAAGCTACGCCGCGGATGATATCCTGGAAACCAAAACGGGTTTGGGTGTTGCGGCCTCCGTCTACCAGTTTGGCAGCTAAATTTCCTGCGGGGGTGTTAGCCCAGGTGCCGTCCGGGTTCACGGCTACCTGGGTGGGTTGCAGGTAGTATACATCCGTGATGTTATAAGCCGGTGCGTCGGCTTTTGTCTGGTAGATGTTCATGTTATTATCTACCTGTAACCATTTGATGGGTTTAAGGCTGATTTTTCCACGCAGTCCGTAACGTCCCCAGTCGTCTTTTGCCAGTTTATTCAACCCGTTTTCTTTGGTATAGTCGGCAGAGAGCAGGTAGCTGATGGGTAATTTCTTCGCTGTTTCTGCGCTTCCGCTGAGGGAAATAGCGTGATACTGGGAAAAATTATTTTTACTGAAGAAGTAATCATTCCAGTTGTTGCTGCCCATGTACGCCCATTTGGTAGGATCGCTCGGATCAACGCGGGTATCGGGCAGGGAAGGGTTTTCGGATCTTTCTTTTGCCCATTTATAATACTCGTCGGAATAGTTTACATAGTCCCACGGCGTATTATCGGTAGCTGTTTCCAATACGCGTGAGTAAATATAGGGATCGGTGATAGCGTCCGGCATAATGGTGCGGCGCGACATGGCGAAGTAGTTACTATAGCTGACGGTTTGTTTGCCGCCGGTGGTGCCTTGTTTGGTGGTGATGAGAATAACGCCGTAGGCCGCGCGTGCGCCGTAAATGGCGGCAGAAGCGGCATCGCGTAAAACGGAGATAGAGGCGATATCTGCGGGGTTAATACGTAAGAGGTCATCCATTACTGCGGCAATACCATCAATAACGATGAGCGGAGCAATATTACCATTAGAAGAAGCGATACTGGCCACCCCCCTGATATTGATGGTAGGCGTTTGTCCGGGCCGGCCGCCGGGGTAGCTGATATTCAGCCCGGGACTGAGACCCTGCAAGCCCTGCATCACATTGGCAATGGGGCGGGCAGCCAGTTGTTTACCGGAGATCTGGTCGATGGCGCCGGTTACGTTCAACTTTTTCTGCGTACCATAACCTACCACAATCACTTCTTCCATAGAATTTTTTGACGGTTCCATGGTGATGGTGAGGGTTTCCCGGCCGCTGAGCGATACTTCCTGCTGATCGAAGCCTACATAGGTAAGCACGAGGATGGCATTTTCAGGCACCTTTAATTCAAAGTCGCCTTTTGCATCTGTAACAGTGCCTATGGACGTGTTTTTAAGCCTTACGCTTACGCCCGGCAATACCTCGCCGGTAGGATTTACTACATGTCCTTTTACCAGGTTGTCTTTACTCACCACCGCCTCCGGGGCAATCACGATCAGTTTGTCGGACATTTTCCGGAAGTGAAGGGAGGTATTGCTGAGGATTTCGTTCAATACTTTGTCGATAGACCAATCTTTTGCATCGATGGATATTTTATGGTTTAACGGAAGATTATCATCGTTATAAACAAACCTGTAATGGCTGTTCTTCTCCAGCAGGGTGAGGGCTTTATCCAACTGCACCTGCGTGAGCTTCACTGTTATGGTGGATTGAGAATGTACCTTTGCGCTTACGTGTAAACAGGCAACGGTGACAAGCAGCATAGAAAGCTTCATAAAAATTAACAGTTTATACAACCTCCGGCCGGGCGGAAGCCAATTGTCCACTGTACTTTTTTTCATACATTTGTTTTGTTGGTTAATTAATTTGTTGATGGAAAGTTTACCCAATACAAAGCTGTTAACCGATATTTACACGGGGAATGGTGCGAACATTTCCCGTTTTTTTTCGGTTTTAAGCGGTCCTTGATAAATTAGTAATTACTCGTTGTTCAGACTGTCAGTTTGATTTTTTTACAGGTGAAAGAAATGTTAGTCAATCCATATTTTGCCTTCTGCATCTTTATGCCAGGAAAACGATAAGGTTGTCTCCAGTGCATTCAATACTTCTTCCAGGCTTTCTGATTCGAAAACACCGGTAAAGTAGAGTTGTTTTTTACGGTTGTCGCTAAAGTTGATCTCCGCTCCATACCACTGTTCCAGCATATTTACTACTCTGTCGAGCTGCATATGTTTAAAGGCCAGTTTGTTTTGTACCCAGGCCGTTTCCGGAATGATGCTATCTCTTAATGTGGTGAGTTTTGTTTTATATACAACGACAGGGATATTTACTGTGGTGGTGTTTTCTGTTGTTACGGCTGTTGCCGGGTGTACTGGCACTGTTAATTTTTCGTTGGGCTTCAGCGATACTACCTGGCTGGAAGCGTCATTCAGCACCACTTCCACGGAGCCTTGCACGAGAGACGCTACTGCACTGTCTTCCTGCGGATAGGCCCTTACATTAAAGGAGGTACCGAGCACCCTTACATTAAAGGCTTTCGTATGAACGCGGAAGGGGCGTTCCGCATCGGCGGTTACCATGAAAAAGGCTTCTCCTTCCAGGGTAACTTCCCGTGGCTGATGTGCGGCGAATTGTTGGGGATAGTCCAGTTTACTGCCGGCATTGAGCCATACCCTGCTACCATCGGGTAACAGCACCTGTGAGCGCATGCGTTTGTCGGTAACCAGCTGTGATAAAGCCGGTGGCAGTTTTGCTTTTTGTGTGTACTGCCAATATCCGCCCAGGGCGAAGAGCAGGAGAAGTCCTGCTGCGATGCCGCTGTACAGCAACCATCTGCGTCCCCCTGCGGGCGTTTCCTCATAGGGCGTAGTGTCGGGCAGGTTTTGCAGGCGTTGCTGGTGTTTTTCCAGTTGCAGCTGCACCTGCATTGGTGTGTATACTTTACCTGCCGGTGCCCAGTTTTGTGCAAACACTTCCCGAATGTAGCTGGCATCCGGGTATTGCTGCAGCAATTGTTCCAATGCAGCAGCTTCTTTTTCAGTTAATTCGCCGGCCATTTCGCGGGCCAGCAACGCATAAAGTTTTTCCTGATCCATAGTGTCAGTGAAGAACAAAAAGGCGCCTGTTTTAGTGTAGGAGGCAATTTTGTTCCTGCATCTATAAGAAGGACAAACTAAACAGTGAAAGTTCCCTAAAGGAAATCAAAAAAAAATTATGAGTCCAGCCGGAGGTAGGTTTGGGCGGTTTCGTCGGAGAGGTCGAAGCGGATGGCCTGGGATATTTTTTTAACGGCGATGGTGAGTTGTGCGTCTACCGTCTTAGTGGAAATATTCAGTAGCTCTGCTACTTCGCGGTAGCTGAGGCGGTCTTGTTTTATTAAGCGGAAAATCAGCTGGCAGCGGGACGGCAGGCTGCGGATAGCTCTTTCTATTTTTTGAGATACTTCGGCGGATACCATTCCGTTCTCTGCATCGGGGGCAATGGCGAGCATGTCTGTATTCAATGCATCCAGTGAATGATGCTGATGTCTTTTCTGTTGGCGGAGCGTGTTCAGGGAAAGATTTTTGGTGCTTACATACAGATATACCACCGGGTTTTGTACATGCGACAAATCATTTCGCTTTTGCCACAATGAAAGAAATACATCCGACACAATTTCTTCTGCCAGATGGAATGATGAAACAATGGATGCAGAAAAGTGTATCAGCCGGGCACATAATGCTATGTATAATTCATTGTACGCCTGGATACTGTTGTCATAGCAGACCCTTTCAAAAAGCCCTTTTATCTGCTCATTTTCTCTCATGGCGCAAAAATATATAAATCGGAATAAGTCTGTTATTAAGTGTTTGTTACGGTTTTGGTTGATCCGGCATTCTTTTCATAATTCAATGGACAGCAATATATACATTTCCCCCGGTATTCCATGAGAGGGTTCATAATAAACGTTTTACTTATCTTTACCTATTAGCATGACCGATTCTCCATCCATAAAGTTATCCGTTCTTACCGGGAAAATCCAGCAGGCGCTTCAACAGGTGTTTGCGGAGCAAACTTATTGGGTAGTGGCAGATATCACCAATCATTCTTACTACCAGCAAAAGGGATATCATTATTTCGACCTGGTGGAAAAAGAAGAACATGCGGGCGGTATTGTGGCCAAAGTTTCGGCGGTTGCCTGGGGAAATGGCGCTATCCGGATAAAGGAATTTGAAATTGTTACCGGGCAGCAGTTTAAGAACGATATTCACGTATTGGTAAAGGTATCTGTAGGATACCATCAGGTGCATGGATTGCAGATTACGCTGCTGGATATAGATACCAGTTTTACGGTGGGATTGCTGGAGCAGCAGAAGCAGCAAACCCTGTTGCGGCTTACCACTGAATGCGCCGATTATATCCGTAAGTCGGGCGACCGCTATATTACCCGCAACAACCAGTTGCCGTTGCCTGCTGTGATCCAGCGGCTGGCGGTGATTACATCCGGCAACTCCGCCGGGTACCAGGATTTCCGGCACACACTGGAGCACAATCATTTCGGGTATACCTTTAAAATCGACAACTATTTCACCGTAGTACAGGGGGAAACAAAAGCGGAGCTGGTGCAACAGCGGCTGATAGACATCTACCAGCGCGGGGTGCCATACGATGCCGTGGTAATTATCCGTGGGGGCGGTGCGCAAACCGACTTCCTGATCTTCGATACTTTTATCCTGGGCAGGGCGGTGGCAAAGTTCCCTATCCCCGTAATCACCGGGATAGGGCATCAGAAAAATGAAACCATCACGGATATGATGGCGCATACCGCCACCAAAACGCCTACCAAAGCGGCGGAGCTGATCATTGCGCACAACCGGTTGTTTGAAGAAGCGGTGGTCAATATGCAACAGCATATTATTATCCGTTCGCAGCAGTTGTTTTCCGCGCATTTCCAGGCATTATCTTATCTCAACAATGCGATCATTAACCAGTCGCGGACACTGCTGGCCAATCATAAAGAAGCGTTGCATGCGCGTAATAACGTGGTGTTGCATACTTCGAAGTCGATATTGCTGAACCGCCACCGGGAGCTGATGACTGTATCCAACGCGGTGTTATCTAAACCGCGGATCATTGTTTCCAACCGGCTGAATGACCTTGACAATATGGTGGGTCGTTTCCGTTCTTTCAGCAGGTTATTTATTCAAAGCAAAAGGGGACAGGTAGCGCATTACGACTCCCTGTTCAAACTGATGAGTCCTGCTAGTATCCTGAAACGCGGCTTTGCCATTGTATACCAGGACGGGCACATTCTTCCCGATGCCACCTCCCTTCAGCCCGGAAGTCATATCACGGTGCTGTTGCAGGATGCATCGCTGGAAGCAACTATTACTGAAAAAAATACTGTACATGAGCCAGGAACTAACATATGAAGCTGCCTATAATGAATTGCAGCTGATCGCTGAAGAAATAGAGAATGAAGCTGTTTCGGTAGATCTGCTGGCAGAAAAGGTAAAACGGGCGGCTATTCTTATTGAATTTTGCCAGCAAAAATTACGCGCCACCGAAACGGAGGTGAATAATATTATTAAACAGATGGAGGGGAATAAGTAAGCTCCTTACCAGGTAGCCATGGGGGCAAACCTGCTTCGCAGTGGCTTAGGACATACCTGGCGCATGCCTTATTCATGGAGGAAACACGGAGGTGATGTGGAGGTGACGTGGACTTGATCCGGGAACCTTCTGCTGTAAAGGATTTGAGGCCAGTGAAGCGATGGTGTTTAGACAGAAAAGCTGTCTTCTCCCTAGAAAACCTCGTTAATGCCAAAGTAAAAACCCTGCTGATCTTTTCCCCTGCCATAATCCAGCCGGATATTGACTCTTTTTTTAAACTCCCACCGGTAACCGATGCCATAGCTGACCAGTGACTGGCGGAATTCAAACTCATTGAAGCGGGGAAACACGTTGCCACCACCTACCCATAGGGCCAGACCACTGCGGTTGTAGATCTTCTGGCGGAGTTCCACCTGGGCGGCCACGTAGTTTTTGTCGCGGAACCGGCCTTCGTAATAGCCCCGGAGACGGCTGGAGCCACCGGCTTCACCGAGCAGGCTCCAGGGAACATCGCCACTGCGTTCTTCTGCATACAGATCGGTGGCCAGCACGGCGCCTTTCCATAGTTGTTTGTACCAGTCGAACTGCAGATCCAGTTGCGAAAATACGGCTTTATTGCCCAGCATCGAGGGGAAGAAACGGTATCCCAACCGTATATACATGCCTTTGTAGGCATTGGGAATAAAGTCGCGGGTGTCGTATACAATAAACGGGCCGGCCCCGATGCCGAGAACCTTTCCGGGAACCATCAGGGGTTTGCCGCCGGCAGTATCCAGTTTTTTGGTTTGTACGTTCTGGATTTGTGTGCAGAGGCCCACGAACAGGTTTCCATTCACGTTGATGCTGAAGTCGGCCTGGAGTTTTTCTGTGAGCTGCACGTATTCTGTATAGTCATCTTTGCGGCTGCCGGCTTCATAGCCGATGCCCCAGTATTTATTGGGCCGGGAGCTGAAGGAGGCCTTTAATGCGAGCCGGAACCGGTCGTGCGGAAATATAGTGGTGTTGCTGATGCCGATTCCATAAAAGCCGGTGAGGGCGCCGGAGGCGTATACGGCGGCGTTGGAAACGGGCAGCAGGGAGTCGGTTCTATCTGTTTTGTATTGTGCGGCCATCATTACGGCCAGTCCGAAGCTGGTTTCGGGGGTGTATACGGGGCCGCCGATGAAGCTGAGGTCTACTTTTTTCTTTTTCTTTTCTACGTTGGTATGCTGGAGGTAATACTTGATGTTATCAAAAAAACCTTTGGGCGCTGAGATGGTGGCTGTTGAGTCTGCCGTGCTTTCCTGCTGGGCATACCCTACAGCAGGTGTAACCAGTAGCAGTAGTAGTAAAATCTTTCTTTCCATGTATGACAATGGAATGAATATAGGACGATTTTCAGAAAATTGACGTGGGGGTATGCAAAAAGTGTGTTAAAACATATAACGGACAGCAGCACGGGCTGGCCCGGCTGCTGTTGTTTTATAGGGGGGAAACAAATTAATCGATGAGCAATTGTGTCACAGCGGCGGTATTCAGGGCCCATTGCATGGTATACACTTCGTCGGCGTTTGTGTCGCTGGTTAGTTGCAACTGCTGGGCCTCCGCTTTAGCGGCTAACAGCTGGCCAATGCTTAGTTTGCTGTCCAGTTTTTTCAGGATAGCCTGTACATTGGCGGTGCTGAGGTCCTGTATCATCTGGCCATCAAAAGCCATTTCCAGCCAGATGATTTCCCGTGCGGCCACGTCCAGCACACCGAATACGAGTCCTTTGGTTAATCCGCCGGTGACGCGCACCATGTGATCCACGCAGGATGGGTCGTAGGCTACCCCTTTAGGCGATACCTTCATTGGGTGCTTGCTGTTCATCCATCCCAGTACCAGGTTCACGGCGATGGCGCCCTGGCTGTAGGCATTGCAGGTGAAAGTAACATACTGTGCGCCGGCCTTGGCCAATGCAGGAATGTCTATTTCAATGTATTCCGCTGTACCCACTTTTTCCGGTATGGAGCGGATATCGCCGCTATGGATACACCCGGTTGTTTTCAGATATTGGAAGGAGCAGGTATCTGTACGGTTGTTTTCGTAGGCAATACGGCAGCTCAGGTCCATATCCAGGTGTTGGGCGGCTAACCCTTTACCCCATTGCATGAACAGGATGATTTTATCGCCTTCCACCTTAAACCTGGTACCCATTAACGCGCCCGGCAGGTCTTGTACCTGTTCGCTGCGGTCGCCGATGGCCACCGGTATTTTATACAGCTCCGGTGCAATGTAGATGCTTTTGGCAGTGGTGGCCACGGCGGCAAAGCGTTTCTTCATGGCGGAGATGCAAAGGTCCGTTACGGCCTGTTGCATTTCCAGCAACTGCTCTTCTTCATAGATGTTCAGCTGCCGGTTGGCCGGGATGCTTTTCCCAATACCTCCCAGTGGCTTCACTGCACGGGTGGTGGATTTATCAAAATAATACCCTGCGTACATCTGCAAGGTCAGCAACAGCCGGGCCGGCACTTTATCCGTAATTTCCGCAAAGGCGGCGGTTACCGCTTCCGGTCCGAACCACAGCATGTTGGCAAACAGCGAGCGGGCAAAAAGACCCGGACGTTGTTTCAGTAGCTGCAGCGTGGTAGCTTCATCATAGCGCAAACGGTAGTAGTTCACGCGTTCCTGCCATACGGTATAATCCTGGCGGTAGAACCGGTCCATCAGTTCACGCAATTTACCAAACCCTTCACGTTTGCTGAACTCCGCCAGGCGCAGGGCGCGGATGAAGCGTACCCACATTCCACGTTGCGGGTGCATGGTTTCGCACATGGTGGTTACCTCCATTTCCAGGCTGTTCAGCCAGCGCGCGGCTATCAGTCCCTGCTGACGGTTGTATTTCAGTTTCAGGGCCGCAGCCGCTGATGCCGTTTGTACCGTAGGGTAAATATCCGGGCGGACCTGCCGCTGGTTTTTGGTTTTCCGTTTAATGATCACACCGGGTTTGATCAGCTGGAGGAACCCGGTATGTTTGTACCACAGGTAACGGAGTATATCCGTTGGCGTAGTAAACAGTTTTCCTGCCTGTTCCGCTTCATCTTTTTCGATCAGCACATCTATTACGGCCATTATGGTTTCTTTCATCCCGATTTTTACTGCCGGTAGCGGGAAGATATGCATCAATGCTTTCAGGCTTTCCACCTGTGTAGCATCCAGTGCGGTTTTGGAGGTCAGCAGATCTTCCAGGTATTTGGCCGCCAGTTGGTCGTCCCAGCGTTTCAGCACACGGATCTTGCTTCCCTGGCCCATGTTTTCCAGTTCGCCGAATTCAAACGGGGTCCCGCAGTAAGGACAGCCGTTATATCTTTCCAGCGGAAAAGTATTGGGAGGAATAATATGGCCGCATGGAAGTGTAGTACCAGGACCGTTAAATATATTAGTGAAATAAGTGACCAGGTGATCAACGAATGATTCATTGGTAGGCACTTGCCAGTTTTTTATCAGCGGGGTCCAGTTGGTGTTTACGCCCATCACTTCCCGGAATGTTTCCAGGATAGTAGCCTGGTAAGCCGGTGTGGTATGGTTCAGGGCATGCAGGAGATCTTCCGTTACGCCGAATCCCAGTTTAGCGAGATTGGCCACCAGCAGGCCGGTTGCAGGGGTGATATGCGAGGTGTTTTCATCTACCACTGTTTGTGGAATGTAAATCGCCTGTTGTCTTAATCCTGTTCTTAATAAAGTGTTCATTGTAATGGTAATTAATAATCAGATAATTTTGCTGCTGTTTATCCAAAAATGAAGTAAGCAACAATTGACCTCGATTCGTAAAGCAGGCTGGATTCGAACCAGCAACTCCGGATTGGAGTCTGGAAGTAAGTTTCAATTGACCCTCTGGTAATTTTAAAACTAGCGACCGGTGTTCAACCATTGAACTACTGCTTTCCCATCTTCTGCGTTAATTATAAATGTGCTTTAGGTTCGTGAAGTAACATTTATTTGACCGCTTCGGATGACACAAAGATGCGCATGTATCTGCGCAGTATACCTGCGCACTTAAATATTTATTGAAAAATAATTTTAAAGGTCTGGTTATCTGCGGTTTGTATTTCCTTCTTTCTAAAAATAAAAAATACTACGCAGGTATAATGCGCAGTATTTTTGTTTCTTTGTACAAATTATTAGTATGTCCATCAATAAACTGGCTTTGATCCGGTACAAAGCCATTGATGAGTGCCTGCGTAACCGCTATCGTAAATGGACGCTGGAAGATCTCATTGAAAAAGTAGCAGCAGTGTTGTATGATCTGGAAGGCATCAGCAGCGGGGTGAGTAAACGCACCATACAGGCGGATATTCAGCTGATGCGCAGCGATAAACTGGGTTATAATGCACCTATTATTGTAAAGGACCGTAAGTATTATGCTTACAGTGATGCGGCCTACAGCATTACTAATGCGCCCATTAACAATGCAGATGTAGATAAGATGAAAGAAATAGTAGCCGTGCTGAAACAGTTTAACGGCTTCAGTTATTTCGATGATATGAGCGACATGATTGCCCGGCTGGAAAACAACCTGTATAAATCCACCGATGCACATCTCAATTGCATCCAGCTGGAGAATAATCATCGCCTGCTGGGCTTATCGCATATCAACCCGCTTTACCAGGCAATACTGCATAAGAAAGCCCTCCTGGTAGAATATAAATCTTTTAAAGCCAGCAAGGCGCAGGAGTTTATCTGTTATCCCTACCTGCTGAAAGAATACCGCAACCGCTGGTTCCTTATCACGAGGAATAAACGAACCCCGCAGCTGGTTACCCTCGCGCTGGACAGGATCATCAGCATACAGGAACTACCGAAAGAGCAATTTATGGCCTGGGACGGAATGCCCTTTGATGAATATTATGATAACCTCATTGGCGTTACCAAAACGGAAAAAGATCCTGCACATAAAGTAGTGCTGCAAATTGATAACAAGCATGCGCCTTATGTGCTCACAAAGCCGCTGCATCATTCGCAGGAAATATTAAAGGAAGATGAACAGGCCACCATCGTGAGTATCGACGTGGTGCTGAACTTTGAACTGGAGCGGGAAATCCTGGGATTCGGGGAACAAATAAAGGTATTGTCCCCCAAATCCCTGGCTAAAAAAATTGCATTGCGACTGGCACAGGCCGCGCAGGAGTACGAATAACGCGTACGCCTGCACGATAATTTACCCGCTGACTTTATGATAAATAACTGTATCAGAAGCCAGCTGTTGTAAACGGTAACCGCCGGTATCCAGTTTCAGTTTGGGTAAAGCTTGCTGCAGCTGCCGGAGCGCCGCAGGTGTAAAGCCTGCCTGGTATACATATAACTGTTGCAGTTTTTTATTTTGCTGCAGCGATAATAATCCTTCTGCATTTACCGCCGTTCCGGCGAGATTCAGATACCGCAGTTCCCTGCAGTTGCCCAGCTCTTTTAAGCCATTGCCTTTAATGGCAGTATTCCTCAGATCGAGTCGGGTGAGCTTCTTCAGCTGACCGAGCACGGCAAACGCGCTGTCGGTGATGGCCGTACCGGAAAGGTCCAGCCAGATCAGTTGGTCCTTTAAGCCCAGTAATAACTGCATATCATGGTTGCTGAAGCCGGCGGCATTGATGGCGTCTACAGTGAGATAATGACTACCAGCGCCCACCGGCATTACTTTTACTTTTAGTGCTTCCAGGGCAGCCATTTTTTGTTCACTGGGCGCACCGGTATTTTCTTCCGGAACAAATTCCTGCTTATCCAGTGGAGTAGCGGGCTGCATTCCTTCCAGCACCGCCATGATCCGGGGCGTTTTTTCCAGTTCTTTTACTGTTTTGCCCGCGGGCGCGCCTTCCGCTATCCACCAGTGCAACAGTTCCAGTTCCTGCGGCGTTACGGATGGTTTGCCTTTTGGCGGCATCCGGTGTTCGTCTTCTTCAGGGAGTATCAGCCGTTTGAATAATTCGCTTTCTTCCGGGAGACTGTCCTTCAGCACTGGTCCGTGTTCTCCGCCTTTACGGATGAGGGCAATGGATTCCAGCCGCAGGCCGCCTTTCAGCTTCTGTTCATTATGACAGCCATAGCAACGGTTGGTAAGTACCGGCCGCACCAGGTCTTCATACAACCGGGCATCGCCAATATTCGTATAGGTGGCGGCGTTAGCCACTGCTTTATTCATGCCGGTGATCCGCTGCAACGGGGCGGGCATGGCCTGGGTGAGGTAGTCATCGCCGTGGGTAAGACTACCGCCGTAATGCCCGGCGGCGCCCAGCAGCAACACCATCAGCAATGCGGCAGGCAGTTGCAGGCGGGGAAAGCGGTGTTTGTTTCTTTCCAGCAGGTACAGCCCGGTGCTGATAACGGCTACGCCTATACCGAGATATTTATGCGTTTGCAGTAATGTTTCTTCATAGCCTCCATTGAGAGAAAGGAGGTAGCCGGTGATGCAGCTGAGTATGGCCGACAAGGCAGCCGCCAGCAATACTGCCGGCAGGGCTGTTTGTACATGCCGCCACTTTTCCCTGCGCGCCAGCAGTGTTAATATAAATGCAATAATTAAAATGCCGATAGGCAGGTGTACCAGTAAAGGATGTGAACGTCCAATAAACATACTCCAGCTGCCGCTACTGATCAATAATCTCATGGTTTGCTGTAACGTTGTTTTAGCTGGTTCATCATAAATACATTAATATCCCATTGATCGGCTACCGGCTGCCGGGTATAGGGCAGGGTAGGCAGGTAATCGGCCGGGCCGAACTCAGTGAGGAAGGTAAGCGGTTTGCCGGCGGCCTGGTGCCGTTGCACGATCTGATCCCACCAGCTGAAGTGTGCTTTCACTGCAGTGGCCCATTCCGGCGCGCGGGGATCGTTCACCTGCGGTCCTTCGGGATGCCCGATGCGGGCGTGTATATGGCCTGCGCGTGCCAATGCTTTGGCTACTGTAGCCTGCTGATCCTGCAATAAGGTTTCGTGTACATTGCACCAGTGTGAAATATCGAGGGTAAGGCGCAGGTCTGGTTTTGCATCGATGAATTTACCGGCAATATGTGCGGCAAACAACATGCGTGAGCGATGTGTTTCATGGTATACCGGAATGCCTGTTTGTTTAGATATCCGGTTGGTCATGTCTATTAATGCACTGTTTTGTTCGAAGGAGAAGTAATCCCTTCCGGAGTGGCAGTTGATATACAGCGGTTTGACTTTATTATTGCCGGTAGCTGCTTTCAGCATGGTTTCAAATTGCTGCGCGTGTTTCGTATAGTCGCTATCGTAGCCCGCGCATAAATAGCCTACTTCCAGTCCGTGTTGTTCCACTGCGGCAAATAGTTCCTGTTGGGCGGCGGTTTCGTTGGGCCACCAGATTTCGAGTCCGTCGTATCCTGCCTTTTTTGCCTGTGCGCAAAAGTCGTTGATGCTGCCGTTGTAGCCCCAGTTGGTGGCCAGTACAATAAGGCGGTATCCGTCTTTTGCGGCGGCGGCTGTTCCTGTGGCAAATGCCGGCAGGGAAGGGATACATAATGCGGAACCCAGTATGGCTGATTGTTTGATAAAATTTCTCCTGTTACTGTTCATGTACGGTTTAGCTTAGTATGGGTGTAATTACTTTTCCGCCGGTGTCTGTAAGACGGAAGGGCCGGCCCTGGAACTGGTAGGTGAGCTTTTCATGATCGAAGCCCAGCTGTTGCAGGATGGTGGCGTGAATATCGTTGATGGCTACTTTCCCTTTCACGGCGGCGTAGCCTATTTCATCGGTTTCTCCGTAGGAAAATCCTTTTTTGATACCGGCGCCTGCCATCCACATGGTGAAGGCTTCTACGTGGTGATCGCGGCCCAGGAAGGGCATGTCTTTGCCGTCCCTGTTTTCCTGCATAGGTGTTCTGCCAAATTCGCCACCCCATACAACCAGGGTTTCATCCAGCAAGCCGCGTTGTTTCAGGTCCTGCAGCAGTGCGGTAATGGGACGGTCAATTTCGCGGCATTTATTACGGAAGCCGTAGTCGATGGCCAGGTTTTCATCTGTGCCATGGCTATCCCAGCCCCAGTCGTACAGCTGTACAAACCGTACGCCTTTCTCCACGAGCTTGCGGGCCAGGAGGCAGTTGTTGGCAAATGATTCCTTGCCTGGCTGTGTACCATACATTTCATGAATATAATCCGGTTCCGTGTTGATGTTCATTACTTCCGGTACGGAGATCTGCATTTTATAGGCGAGCTCGTACTGTGAGATGCGCGACAGGGTTTCCGGATCGCCAAAGGTGGTGTATTCCTGTTTGTTGATTTCATTGATGGCATTGATAGATTCCTTGCGCAGATCCCTGCTCATGCCTTCCGGATCAGTGAGGTACAGTACGGGTTCTCCTTTGGTACGGCATTGCACGCCCTGGTATACGGAGGGGAGGAAACCGCTGCCCCATACGCTTTTGCCGGCGTCGGGGGTTTTACCGCCGGAGGTAAGTACTACAAAGCCGGGGAGGTTATCGTTTTCGGAGCCGAGGCCGTAAGTTACCCATGAGCCGATGCTGGGGCGTCCCAGCCGCGCGCTGCCGGTTTGCATGAGCAGCTGGGCGGGGCCGTGGTTAAACTGGTCTGTTTGCACGGCTTTCAAAAAGCTTACATCATCTGCCATGGTAGCGAAATGTGGCAGGTGGTCGGATACCCAGGCGCGTGATTCCCCGTGTTGGGAGAAGACGGCCTGTGGTCCCAGCATTTTGGGAACGCCGCGGATGAAGGCAAACTTTTTACCTTCCAGCAGGGAGGGAGGACATAGTTGATTATGTAATTTTTGCAAGGCCGGTTTATAGTCGAACAGTTCCAGCTGGGAGGGTGCGCCTGCCATGTGGAGGTAGATCACGGCTTTTGCCCGTGCGGGAAACTGTGGTACACGTGGCGCCATGGGGTTGCCCGCGAGGTCCAGCAAGGTTTTGGTGCTGCTGCCGCAGCTGGCCAGGAAAGAGCTGAAGGCGGCTGCGCCCAGGCCTTTCACACAGTCCGTGAGGAAGTGGCGGCGGGTGAAATACCGCAGTGTTTGATCGTTTGCTTCCTTTATCAGTCGTGCATGCTTAGTCATACCGGATCAGGATTTAGTCAGGAATTCATCCAGGTTCATAATAGCGTTGGCTACTACGGTGAGTGCTGCCAGTTCCGCTTTTTGTGGTGTATTATCTTTGTGTTGCAACAGTTTGTCGGCTTCCGCGGGTTTTTGTTTGTATTCCGCGAGCGCCTGATTATACAGTGTTTGCAATACTTTCAGTTTATTTTCAGGTAATGGTTTATACATCGCGGTTTGATAACCCCAACGGATACCCGCAGTGGCGTCGTTGCCGCCATTTTTCAGCATATGCCTGGCCAGTGAGGCGGCCGTTTCCACATATACCGGGTCGTTGAGGGTAACCAGTGCCTGTAGTGGTGTGTTGGTGCGGATGCGCCGTTGCAGGCATACTTCGCGGCTGCTGCCGTCGAAGGAGAGCATGGACGGATAGGGGCTGGTACGTTTTTGGAAAACATATACTGCCCGGCGGTACTGGTTGCCGTCGTCGGCAGTTTTCCAGTAGGCGCCGCTCCAAACGGATTGCCAGATGTTATCTGGTTGGTATGGCATGATGCTGGGGCCGTGCAGCTGGCGGTTCAGGAGACCGCTCACAGTGAGTGCCTGGTCTCTTACTTCTTCAGCTGTAAGCCTGAAATGCGGGCCTCTGGCGAGCAGGCGGTTAGCCGGATCTTTTTCCTGCAGTTCCGGTGTGCTGGCAGAGGATTGTTTATAAGCGGCCGATAATACGATTTCACGCAGCATTGGTTTTACATGCCATTTGTATTTGTGCATAAACTGGTAGGCCAGGTAATCGAGCAGTTCGGGATGCGATGGTGTGAAACCCTGTGTGCCAAAGTCTTCTATGGTTTCCACGATGCCGGTGCCAAAGATCTGTTCCCATAAACGGTTTACCATTACGCGGGCCGTGAGCGGATTTTTTGTATCGGTGAGCCACATGGCGAAACCAAGCCGGTTGCGTGGCGCTTTTGCGGGGAATGGGTTCAGCGAGTGTGGTACATCCGGTGTAACTGCTTTTCCTTTTACCATCCAGTTGCCGCGTTCAAACACGTTGGTAATGCGTGCCATTACCGGCGGATTTTCTATCATCACCGGTACGTCGTCGGGATTTTGGTTAATGAGTGTTAACCAGGTGTTGTTGATCTGATCATAACCTGGTTTCCCTTTACCGGGAATGTCGTCGCGGTAGGCGAACCATTCCACGCTGCACACCGCATCTGCGGGGTTGAGGGAAGGGTTGCGGAAAATGAGGTAAAGATCATGTGTGCCTGTTACCGGTGGCAGTGGCATACTGATGGCGAGCCGCCCGTTGGTGGGGGCCAGTGTATGTTTAATAATGGTGCGGCCATTTAAGCTGTCGAGTCTGAATTCTACGGAGCCGCCTTTGCTGCCGGTCCAGTAGTTCATGAGCAGTTGTGTTTTGCCTTCCAGGTTTTGTTTGGGAAGGCGGCAGCTGCCGTTATTCCGGATGCCCATGTATTTGGTATCCAGCAGGGCGCCGTTGATATAGTTATCGGCAACGTGGGCGTGTACTTTTGGTTCCAGTACTTTCAGGAATTCCTGTATATCTTTTGCCTGTTGGGTGGTACCGTTTTGCGCTACCCAGTCGCTTACCTTTTTTACTTCTGCCGTACTAACGCTGTCGTACAAACGAAGTTTAGGATGTTCCATGTGGGTATCTTCATCACGGGTATTATTGAGGAAGGCCATCAGTTTATAATAATCTTCAAAGCGGAAGGGGTCGTAAGGGTGACTGTGGCATTGCACGCAGGCAATGGTAACGCCCTGGAATACATCCATGGTGGTGCTTACGCGGTCCATTACGGCGGCGGTGCGAAATTCTTCATCCTGGGTACCGCCCTCGTCGTTGGTCATGGTATTGCGGTTAAATGCCGTAGCGATGAGCTGGTCGCGGGTAGGATCCGGGAGCAGGTCGCCGGCCAGTTGTTCGATGGTGAAGCTGTCGTACGGCATATCGTTGTTAAATGCGTCGATCACCCAATCGCGGTACCGCCATATTTTCCGGCTGTCGTCCCTTTCATAACCTTTGGTATCGGAGTAGCGGGCGAGGTCGAGCCACATGGCGGCCCAGCGTTCACCGTAGTGTGGCGATTGCAGGAGGCTGTCCACTATTTTTTCATAGGCGTGTTCGTCGGTGCTGGCGGCAAACTGCTGTGCCATTTCAGGTGTTGGCGGCAGGCCGGTAAGATCGAGGCTTACGCGGCGGAGCAGGGTCATTTTATCTGCTTCCGGGGAGGGCTTCAATCCTTCCTGTTTCAGTTTTTCCTGTATGAAGTGGTCTATTTCGTTGCCGTTGGTAATAGTAATATCAGGTACCGGAACATTTTTGGGAGATATATACGCCCAGTGTTCTCCCCATTCCGCGCCCTGTTTCACCCAGCGGGTGAGGATATCTATTTCTGCGCTGGTGAGTGGTTCTCCTTTCTGCGGCATCCGTTCTTTTGGATCTTTGCAGGTAAGGCGGCGGATAAATTCGCTTTTTTCGGGATGACCGGGAATGATGGCGGGCTTGCCGGATTTGGTAATGCCCAGGGCTTCTTCCCGGAACAGCACACTGAATCCGCCATTTTGTTTTACTCCTCCGTGGCAACTGATACAATGCTTGTTAAGCACTGGTTTTACCTCGGTACTGAAGTCTACTTTTTTATCGGTATGGCAGGCGGCAAACAGCAGGCCTGCCCCCACTGTTATGGTGAGGCTCACTGTAATCCTCAACGTGGAGAAATGGAACATTGTTTTTTTCATTGACGTCCGTAAAAATAAGCCGGGGCCATCGAATAGTGGCTAGATGATATGCTGATTATGATGGATTATCTTACGGTCAGAACTTCCTTTCCCGGTACTGATTGGGGGATACACCCATCACCTTGGTAAACATCCGGGAAAAGTAATAGGGGTCTTCCATGCCAAGCTGCGCGGCTATTTCCTTGATACGTGATTGTGTGAAGAGCAGGTACTGGCAAGCCTTCTGGACTTTCAGCTGGTTGAAGTATTCGATGGGAGAGAAGCCCGTATTGGTTTTAAAGAGATAGGAGAAGTGTGATTGGGAGAGGTTTACCGCCTGAGCCATTTGTTGCAGGGTAAGCATCTGATCGAGGTGCTTATTCATATAATCGATGCACTGGTCAATGGCATCGTGTTGCTGGGTGGGCTTCCCGGGCTGCGTGAAGTCCGGGTAAATGCAGGACGACAGGAACGACCAGAAATTCATGTTGGACCACACCAGGTTTTCATCGCGGTAACCCCGCTGCAGCTGGTGGTAGATCCGCTCAAACAGCTGGATCCTTTCGGGGGAATGGGGAAGGAATACCCGGTTGCCATTCCATTCCCTGACCGCCGATTGTACGATCCCATCTGCGCTGGTACCCTGGAAATGCGCCCAGTAGATGGTCCAGGGATCACTTTCATCTGCGCTGTATTCATGCGCCCATTTGCGGGGCAGCAGGAAGCAATCGCCCGCCTGGATAGCATATACCTCTTTTTTCAGCGTGATACTGCCTTTACCCTCCACACAATAAATCAGGATGTGCTGCTCTGCCCCCTGCGCTCTTTTGCGGTGGTGGAACAATGCCTTCGGATAATAACCGATATCGGTGAGGTGCAAGGGGGTGAGCGCCGCTTCCCGGGCACATTTCCTGCTCAGGATATTACGCGGTATCACGATCATCCGCTGGCCCTGAAAGCCTTCTTTCTTCCTGATCATAACGCAGCCGGTTTTCTTCCCAAAGTAAGAAAATCCATTTTTATAACAATATTCGGTAGCGGAGGTTGTCTTACTCAGGATTAAACTTATTTCATTGATTACGCTGATTTGATCACTTTTTGATTTTAAAAGATTGGGGAGATAAAAGCGGGTTTTGTCTTACTCAGGATTAAACTTATTTCATTGATTACGCTGATTTGATCACTTTGGGATTTTATATGATTTGGGAGATAAAAGCGGGTTTTGTCTTACTCAGGATTAAACTTATTTCACTGATTACGCTGATTTGATCACTTTTTGATTTTAAAAGATTTGGGGAGATATAAGCGATAATTTCGCTTATATCTCCCCAATCATTTAAAATCCTTTATAAAATCTAAAAGTAAAAATCAGTAAAATCAGCGTAATCAGTGAGAAAGACAAAATCCGCGTCTCCGCTTTTATCTCCCCAAATCATATAAAAAATCCAAAGTGATCAAATCAGCGTAATCAGTGAAATAAGTTTAATCCTGAGTAAGACAACCTACGCTTTATTCTACAATCTCCACACCCAGCCCATCCAGCAGTGACAACGCATTCGGCAAACTGAACTTCGCCTTTCTTATTTTATTGGTGTGTACATCAATGGCATACCGTTGTGCGCCCACAAAGTTAGCCTGGGTGAGGTCTGTGTCGGAAAAGCGGGCTCCCGCCAGATCGGTGCCGCGGAAATCCGCCTGCGATAAATTGCAGCCGGAAAAATCGGCTTCATCTGCCTGGCAGTGAAGGAAGATTCCTTTTTTCAGGTTCTTGCCAGAAAAACTGCAGTAGCTCAGGCGGCTGTGGTGAAATTCTACGGTAAGTGAGTTGCGGGCATTATGCCAGGCAATACCAATGGCTTTGGTATGTTGCAGGATCACTTTGTTGAAAGAAGTTTGTTTGAATTGTATCAATGATAAATCGCATTCTTCAAAGGTGCATTTATCAAAAGTACATTCTTCAAAAACGCATTCCTTCAGACTGCATTTATAAAAGTGACAATCGTAGAACTCCCTGCCCGAGATGGTTTTGCCTTCCCAGATGATATTCTCAAATTTTTTATGTTCGTGTGAAATTTCCTGATCGTAGCCGGACACGGTGAAAAGTTTAAGGTGTGAAGGTAGGGATTATGTTTTAGCCGTGAAGGCGTAAAAAAATCATTTTGTGAGCCTGAATAGCTAAATACTGAATATCTTTACGTTTGCTTCCGGGATGTAGAAATGGAGAACCGTTCAAACAGCATACAACGAAAAATTATTCATATTGATATGGATGCGTTTTACGCGTCTGTAGAGCAGCGCGATAACCCCATCTACCGCGGCAAAGCCATTGCGGTGGGCGGTTCGCCGGAAGGCCGGGGTGGAGTAGTGGCCACTGCCAGCTATGAGGCGCGCAAATTTGGCGTACGTTCCGCGATGCCTTCCAAAAGAGCGTTGCAGTTATGTCCGGAGTTGATTTTTGTGCGCCCCCGGTTTGATGCTTACAAGGAGGCTTCGCGGCATATCCGGGAAATATTTTCCCGTTATACCGATCTGATAGAACCTTTATCGCTTGATGAAGCTTATTTGGATGTGACGGAAGACAAGCAGGGTATCGGCTCTGCCATTGAAATTGCCAAACTGATCAAGCAGGCCATCCGGGATGAGTTGCAGCTGACTGCGTCGGCGGGCGTGTCTGTCAATAAGTTTGTGGCTAAAATAGCGTCGGACCTCAATAAGCCGGACGGGCTTACGTTTATCGGGCCATCGTCTATTGAATCGTTTATGGAAACGCTGGTGGTAGAGAAATTTCATGGCGTGGGAAAGGTGACGGCAGATAAGATGAAAAGGATGGGACTCTTCACCGGGGCTGACCTGAAGAAGTTGTCGGAGCAGGACCTGAAAACCCATTTTGGCAAGGTGGGCAGCTTTTACTACCGGATTGTGCGGGGCATAGATGACCGCGAGGTGCAGCCACACCGGGAAACCAAATCGCTTGGCGCGGAGGATACGTTCCCCTACGATCTTACCGTGATCGCTGATATGGAAGCAGAGCTGGAGAAGATCGGGAAAACCGTATACGACCGGCTGCAGCGCTATAACCTGAAAGGCCGCACTATTACCCTGAAAATAAAATACAGTGATTTTAAACAGATCACGCGGAATCAATCCTTTCCGTTTCCGGTGGGAGATTACGATATCATTGTAGACACGGCAAAGCAATTGCTGGCAGCTACTTATCCGGAAGATAAGCGAATCCGCCTGTTGGGCATTACCCTGTCTAATTTCAATGATGCGCCGATGAACCAGGAGAAACTTCCTCCGTCAGGACAGCTTTCGTTGTTCAATTTTGATGAATAGCGAATGTGAAAACAGCCATGGCTACATGACGAGGTTGTTACGCCAGAATTCAGGTAAGTCTATTTCTGTTTCAATTTCTTCGCTTCGTTCCTGCATCAGGTCGAGCAGGTTTTTGTGAAGGTCGGGATGTTCTTCCCAGAAAGCAGCAGGAACGTCGAGTACAGCTTTCAGCAGGTCGCCGGGATACATACCGGCAGTTACCAGTACATCGTTTTGTAATATCTCCAGTGCTAAAGGAACCAGGTAGGAAGGATTAAAGGATTGTCCGATTAAGATCCGCAATTCGCTTGCGGCTAATTTTACTACTGGTACTTTAACTAAGGCAAGACATTTCTGAACTATTCCCGAATCTTGATCTGTGGCCGGTGCCCAACTCTTATTCTCCAACTGCTCCAAAGATTTATATCTCCAGATATCTTTCTTATTCATAAAAATGTGTCTCTCTTTTCGTGCTATAAAATAATTAATTATGAAGATGATTTCAACGCGCAATTTTTTCTTTTGATGGTGATCATCTGTCAGAACCTGCGGAGTATTGCAGGTGTTGCGGTAGCCAGTCAGCGCCGGCGGTTATAAGAAACCAGGATCAACAGGTATAAATATAATGAATATTGTTGATGGCGAAAGAAAATTTTCCACCTTTAACATTTTATGTAACAAAACGGGCCGTTAAATGAACATAAATGGTCGTGCAGGTATGATTTATATAAAAATCCCCTGACCACGCAGCCGGGGATTTTCGTATAATCTGTTCCGTTATTATACAGCCCGTTGGTATTTTGGCAGCACCAGCAGTTTCACGATGCTATGCGCTGCGGCCGACAATACCAGTGCTATCAGGACAAGCAGGGATGCTTTACCGGGGGTATCAAATACATCGATTACGCCGGAAACATTTTTACCGGCAAAAAGGATGGCAATGACACAGGCCAGGCCTCCTGTAATCCACAGGGTAATATGCGACCACAGGTATTTTTGTTTTTGAAATCCTTTTTTTCCAAATGAGGTAAACAGGAGATAAACGTGGGCCAGGAAGAATAGGGCGGCTAAGACAGTAAGTGTTGTGAGCATTCTGGTTAATTTAGGTAATGGAAAATAATCACTTGTCCTAAAATATAGAATTATTTCCACATGTACAAATGGTTGCGCACAACACCCTGCCTGCTTTATTCAAATTCACTGATGATGAGTTCCCGGCTGATCATCGCGCCGGCCAGGGTTCCTGCCGCTACTGATATGGCAACACTCCTGAAAGGATTAGTGGCATCGCCGGCTGCGTATACGCCTGCTACCGTGCTGGCCTGGAATTCGTTCACTACAAGATACCCTTCCGGCGTAAGTTCGCATCCCAGCACCTCCGGAACGTTGCAGTGTTGCCGGAAAGCAGGTTTATGATATAAAGCATTCAGCGCCTGGGTGCTGCCATCTTTAAAAAGGAGTTCACTTATTTGTCCGCCTGCCTGTTTAATTTCCGTGATTTCTTTTTCATCCACCGCGATCCGGTGTTTCTGTAGTTTTCCGAGTTGTTCCGCGGTGAGTGTGGATGGGCCATTGGTGAATATAGTCAGCTGATTGGTCCAGTTGCGGATCATTTTAGCATATTCAAAAGCGCCGTCGCCATTGGCCAGGATACCGGTGGGGGTGTCTTTTATTTCATAGCCATGGCAATAGGGGCAATGCAGTGCGGAAATCCCCCAGCATTCTGCAAATCCTTTAATAGCGGGCATTTCATCTTTTACGCCGGTAGCAAACAGGAGTCTTTTAGCGGTAAACTGTTCGCCTGCAGCGGTGGTAACTGTAAAGCCTTCCGTGGTGGGAGTGGCGCCGGTGATTGCTCCTTCCTGGAAACGTACGCCTGAGTATTGCAATACCTGGGCTTTGGCAGTAGCCGCTATGGCAGCGGGCGTAGCGCCGTCCTGGGTGAGAAAGTTGTGGGAATGCGGCGTTTGCCGGTTGCAGGGTTTGCCGCTGTCTACTATCAGTACCTGCCGGCGTGCGCGTCCCAGGGCCATGGCGGCCGACAAGCCCGCATAGCTGCCCCCGGCAATGATCACATCGTATGTTTGCATATGGTGGTATTTAATATGATGTAAGAAGACAAAAATAAGATATTGCAACTTTGTTGCAAAATTAAAATGCGTCATACGTTATCGCCGGCGTTGGCGCGGATGGTGGAAATATGTTCTGCTATAAGGTGAAGGCGGTAATAGTATTTTTCAAAGATATCATCGTACATGCGGTGCCTGTTTTCCAGGAAGGCGTTCAGGGCTTCATAAATAAACTCTTCAAAAGTATGGTGTTCACTCACTTTGATCACGCATTCAAACACGGGCTCCATGCTGGTGGCAAACTTCGTTTTCACCTGGATATCCGCCATACAGGTGATCATATCTTTATACAGGTGAGTGGCTTTGGCAAACGGAACATAATGGATAGCGGTAAACCCATCTTCATCATACACGTATTTATTCACATCTTCCGACAACAAAAACTGCACTATCTCCCGGTTATTATTATGACGGGTAGCCAGCAGCAAAGGGGTATCCATACTGGCCAGTACAAAATTGAAGTGGATGTTGTGCTCGATGAGGATCAGCAGTATATCGGTGATGGCCGCCAGCCGGTGATGTTTGAAGATATAAGCAATGGCAAACAGGTAATCGGCGTTGCTGACGTGCAGGGAGGCGCCTTTTTTCAGCAGGTATTGTACTGCCTGCGGCTTATTAGCGCCTACTGCACAGAAAATGATTGGAATAATACCTTCCTTTTTATAATGGATGTCGGCCCCGCCTTCTTCAATCAGCAGTTCGGCTGCCTCAAAAAATATTTCCTGGTATTCCAATAAATCGCATAGTAGTTGTGACCGTTCCTCCCGTGAAAAAAACGAAAGATTATATCCAAGGAGGGTGATCATTTCATCTGGCTCCTGACTGTTTCTTAGCTTACGTTTCAGGTCGTACAGTGAAATTTTTTGCATAGCGTTTTCATAGTGTAATATCAGCTGGGAGAGAACCATTACGTAGGATGAAAACGTGGCTGCAATGATACTGCAATATTATCAAAAAAAGTCATTTGTTTTCCTGGTGTCTCCAAAGCTCCTGGAAAGCGGCACTATTGGCGCGCAGGTAATGGAAAGTACCTTCGGATACAATGCGGCCCTGGTCCAGCACGTAGATATAATCGAACTGCGGGAGCAGGTGGAGCCTATGCATGGCTGAAATAATGGCTTTATCGGAAAATGCCTGGAACATTTTTTCGTAGATCATGGCTTCGGTTTTGGGATCTACGCTGCTGGTAGGTTCATCCAGGAGGATCACCTGGCTGTTGCGTGCTGCGAGAATGCCACGGGCAAGCGCCAGCCGTTGTTTTTGTCCGCCGGAAAGGTTCACGCCTTTTTCACGGATATCGGAAGCCAGTCCCTGTGGCAGCATTTCCACCACCTCTGAAAAGTGGGCGCTGCTGCACACAGCCATGATTTCATCCGGCTGAAACGGCAGACCGAGCGTAATATTATATTCGATGGTATTTTCAAAGATTTCGGGTTCCTGCGGGAACAGGGTGACGCTTTCATTCACGGTAGCCAACGGTAATGCGGCTCCGTTTACCTGTATCATCACGCCGGGTTCAGGCTCATAGAGTCCGCGTAAAATAGCCAGCAACGTACTTTTTCCACTGCCGCTTTCCCCAATTAAAGCAATCTTTTTTCCTTTCTCCACCAGGATATGGAGGTCGTGTAGCCGTTGCGGCGCTGCGTTATCCTCATAGGTAGCCGTGTGCGAAAAGCTCAGGGAGCTGATGGAAATCTGCTGCCAGTCGGCCGGCAGTTCCGGTGCAGCGTCTGCCCGGTGGTGCTGCGTATAGGCGTCGCTGATATTGCCGGCGGTATCCACCGCGGTATTGTATTGCACTACGTCGGTATATTGCCAGGCAACATCCTGGAACACGCTGGTGAACTGATTTACATAGCCCAGCAAGGTGACGAGTCCCGCTACATAGAATATTTCTCCCGGTACCCAATGCTGGAAAACATAACCTATAGCAATAACACAGTAAATAAGTGAAATCATCATTTCTGCTACAAACCATTTCCATTCGTTGATCACGGTGTTTTTCCGGAAGGGTGGCCATATGCGTTTTATCTTTGCCAGTAAACCGTTTTCCATGCTCTTTTCCAGCCGCAGGGTAATAACGGTCATGATATTGGAAAGGCTGTCGAACAGCGTGGCAGATACTACGTGTTCGCCTTCATTTATTTCATTGAGTGTTCTGATAAAGGGGCGGTCGAACCGCAGCACAATCCATATACATAGCACGCCCAGCGCAATGCCGATACTTCCATAGAGGGGAGAAAAATACAGCATGGCGATCATGGAAAACAGGAGTTTACAGATCGCGTGGAGGTACATAAAGCCACGTTCAAAGAACTCTTTCAGGGCTTCGTATGCTTTTCTGATACGGTTGATCACGGCGCCGCTATGGTTATCCTGGTGCCATTTTACAGGAAGATGGAGGGCCTGGTGATAGCGTTCCTGCAGGAAGTTCCGGCTCAGGTTAAATGCCAGGTGGCGCTCCATTACGCGGGCGGGGCCATGAAAGCACCATTCCAGGAGTTTAAGTCCGAAGTAGGAGGCGCCAAAGATCATTGTATAGCGGGGCAGATGGGGGCTGTCGCGTTGTATGCTCCCGATAAACCAGCCGAACAGCACGGGGTTCAGGGAAAAGATCACATTGGCCATCAGGAAAAGGAAATAGACCAGCAGATATTTCTTACGCTCTTTCCGGGCATATTTCCAGGCGGTTTTCAGTAACGAGACATATGGGTTGGGCATGTTTCCGGGTTTAATCATTGGCCCTTAAAAGTAATGTTTTACGCTCAATTTGTATCGCTATGGCGATGAACAAAACGGAGTTCCTTGCTGTTATGGTACGATATTAGCACTTCCTCTTACGTAAAAACTTACCATATGAAAAGGTTCTTTGTATTAAAAACAATGGTGCTCCTGCTGATGGGAGCCGTTATATCCACCGGCCTTTTTGCACAGGAAACAAAAGCGCAGCAAAAAGCGGATAAAGTAGCTAAGATCAAATCCCTGATTGACTCGCAGGATTACGTTTTTGTAGCACAGAATGCCCTGCCCATGAGTGGCCGCATGCGTAATCTTACATCGGAGTACAACGTAATAGTAGCGGCCGACTCCGTAATCAGCTACCTCCCTTATTTTGGCCGTGCCTACACATCGGTGGACTATGGCGCCACCAGGTCGCCACTGGATTTCAAAACCAAATCTTTCGACTATAACGCCACACCCGGCAAAAAGGATGGCTGGAATATTACCATTAAGCCCAAAGATCACAGATCGGTACAATCGATGAACCTGAGTATTTCCAGCGAAGGCTATGCATCGCTCCAGGTAACCAGCAGCGACAGGTCGCCGATCAGTTTTAACGGGTATATAACAGAAAGAAAAGTTAAAAAGAAGAAATAACGCAGAGCGGAGGTTGTCTTACTCAGGATTAAACTTATTTCATTGATTACGCTGATTTGATCATTTTGTGATTTTAATAGATTTGGGGAGACGCGGATTTTGTCTTTCTCGCTGATTACGCTGATTTTACTGATTTTTACTTTTAGATTTTATAAAGGATTTTAAATGATTGGGGAGATAGGAGCGAAAATATCCGCTTCTATCTCCCCAAATCTTTTAAAATCCAAAATGATCAAATCAGCGTAATCAATGAAATAAGTTTAATCCTGGGTAAGACAAAACCCGCTTCTATCTCCCCAAATCTTTTAAAATCACAAAGTGATCAAATCAGCGTAATCAATGAAATAAGTTTAATCCTGAGTAAGACAACCTCCGCACAAATCCTTACATTAGCGTAGCAATAAATTTTTCTGCAGATGGACAACCATGTAAAGATTACGACGCTGTTCCTCGACATAGGTGGCGTATTATTAACCAATGGATGGGACAGGGCCGCGCGTAAACTGGCTATACAAACTTTCGGGCTGGATGCATTGGAAACGGAAGAACGGCATCACCTTACCTTTGATACTTACGAAGAAGGTAAACTTACGCTGGATGAATACCTGAGCCGCGTAGTGTTTTATGAAGACAGATCCTTTAGCCGCCAGGATTTCCGCGAGTTTATGTTTGCCCAGTCAGCGCCATACCCGGAGATGCTGGAGCTGATTCCACAGCTGAAAGAAAAATACAAACTGAAAATTGCTATCGTTAATAATGAAGGCAGGGAGCTGAACGAACATCGGATCCATCATTTTAATATCAGCCGTTTTGTCGACTTTTACATTTCTTCCTGCTTTGTACATTTCCGCAAACCCGATGCAGATATCTATAAGATAGCACTCGATATTGCACAGGTTAAACCTGCAGAAGTAGTGTATGTGGAAGACCGCTCCATGTTCATCGATGTAGCTGCGGGTCTTGGTATCAACGGCGTTTGCCATACGGACTATGAAAGCACCGTGAAAAAACTGGCGGCTTTCGGATTGGCGTTGTAGATTGTCGCGGATTTTGTCTTTCTCAGGATTACGCTGATTATACTGATTTTTACTTTGGATTTTTTTTGGATTTTTAGATTTAATAATTAAGGGAGATATAAGCGGACAAATTCGCTTTTATCTCCCTTAATCCTTTATAAAATCTAAAAGTAAAATCAGTATAATCAGCGTAATCAGCGAGAAAGACAAAATTCGCTTTTATCTCCCTTAATTCTTTATAAAATCCAAAAGTAAAATCAGTATAATCAGCGTAATCCTGAGAAAGACAAAATCCGCTTATATCTCCCCTAATAATTAAATCAAAAAAAATCCAAAAGTAAAAATCAGCATAATCAGCGTAATCCTGAGAAAGACAAAATCCGCCAGGTTTTTTACCGCTGGTGTAATTTTTTTGCCCCCACTGACTACTTTCTTGTAATTAATTTCTATTTTGGCACCCGTGATCAAAATTAGTCCAGTCCCACGTTTAGCGATAGTTGAGAATTTAAATTTCATTAACAATTGGGGTTGCCTATATAGAAAATAATGATGTATTGGCTATAGAGCTAAATGCATTTAGCAATCAATGTAAACTTTTTAAAAAAATCCAGATCTATGCTTAGATGGAACAAGTTCCGTCCAAAGTTGAAACAGTTACGTGTGTACGACCGGAGAACTTTGGTATTGATTTTAAGTATTGGCAGTTGTCAACAGATGATGGCACAGAACAAATTGCCATTAACAGATTTATCTGCATTTCAGCAGCCCGCAGCCAACTGGCGTTTAGCCGGAGGCGTTAAAGCAGACCTGCAACAGAACAACCTGCTGCAAACAACTGCAGGTACAGGCATCCTGGTAAACCTGCCTGAAAAGAATGCACATGGACAGGACCTTTTCAGCACATTGCAACACGGCGACCTGGATCTCGAACTGGACTACATGATGTCCAAAGGCTCTAATTCAGGTATTTATTTACAGGGAAGATATGAAATCCAGCTGCTCGACAGCTGGGGTACCTCAGCTCCCCGCGCCTCCGACAACGGAGGTATCTACGAACGCTGGAACGACAGCAAACCGGAAGGACAGCAAGGCTACGACGGTCATGCTCCCCGTCAGAATGTTAGCCGCGCGCCAGGCTTATGGCAGCACATGAAAATTTCATTCCAGGCGCCCCGCTTTGATGCCGCCGGCAATAAAACCGCCGATGCCGTTATCCTGAAGCTGGAACTGAACGGCGTAACCATCCAGGAAAACGTAGTGCTTTCCGGACCTACCCGCGGCGCCGTACAAAATAATGAAGTGGCTTCCGGCCCGCTCCGTATCCAGGGAGACCACGGCACCGTGGCTTTCAGGAACATCGTGATCAATAACTATAGCGCTCCCAGACCAACACTGGAAGGCGTAAAATACAGCGTGTACAAAGGAGGTTTTGATAAAGAACCCGACTTTGCTACCCTGAAGCCCTTAACTACCGGAACTTCCGCGCTGCTGACCTCCAACATTGCAGGTTTACCGGACAACGACTTCCTGGTGCGCTACACCACTACCATCTCCATTAAAACCGCTGGTAAATACAACTTTAACCTGCATACCTCCGGCGGTGGCGGCGTATTGAAGGTAAATAACCAGCCTGTTGTCACACCACGGGGCTGGGATGGCCACGGCAGCATTGAATTACAACCCGGCAGTTACCCGGTGGAAGTGCTGTACGTCAAAAATACCGACTGGGCAAAACCGTCCATCACTTTATCCGTGAGCGAAGCCGGTATCCGCGAATTTGTGATCAGCGATGCCAACGTACCGGTGGATGATCCTACTGATCCTATCCTGGTAATAGCCAACGAAAACACCGTGTTGCGCAGTTTCATGGATGTACCTGGTGGTAAACGCGTGGTACACGCCGTATCTGTGGGCAGTCCTGCCAAAGTGCATTACACCTACGATATGGACAATGGCTTACCCTTCCAGGTATGGCGCGGCGAATTCCTGAACACTACGCCTATGTGGCACGACCGCGGCGATGGTTCTTCCCGTCCGCTGGGTACTGTGCAGGTGATTACGAATCAACCTGCGCTGGCCATTGGTAAACTGGCCAACAAAGAAACTGCCTGGATCGCGGATACTGCCGGTACCGGCTTCCGTCCAACCGGCTATTCACTCGATGAAAGCGGCAAGCCTACTTTCCGCTACAATATCTATGGTACTGCGGTAACAGACGATATCAGCGTGCTCCCGGAAAACCAGGGTATTCACCGTACCGTTACGGTGCAGCAACCTGCATCCGACCTGTATCTGCGTATAGCCGAAGGCGATAGTATTGAGCAGGTGTCTCCCGGATTATATGTGATCGGCGACAAATCTTATTATGTGAAGATGGATGATGCCAAAGCGAATCCTATTATCCGCAACCAGAACGGCCGCGCGGAGCTGATAGTGCCGGTACAGGCGAAAACAGGTTATGCGGTTATCTTCTAAGCAGCAACACTAATGACTATTATGAAACTGAATTATAAAAGAATTACAGCAGGAATAGCCGCAGGTATGTTCCTGATGACAACGGCCATCACGCCTGTAAAAGCACAGGAGTCCCCGAAGGAAGAGGACTTTTTCCGCATTGCGCGTATCAGCTCACCCGAAGGCACCCTGCTGGAAGTAGGTGGTTTATGCACTCTTCCCAATGGCGACCTGGGTGTAGCTACCCGCCGCGGCGATATATTTATAGTAGAGAATCCTACCAGCAAAACACCCTACTTCAGGAAAGTAGCTTCCGGGCTGCATGAAGTACTGGGACTGGCTTACAAAAACGGTTCCCTCTACTGCGCACAACGCGGTGAACTTACCAAAATGACCGATACCAACATGGACGGTAAAATGGACCTGTTTGAAACCGTATACTCCTGGCCTTTATCCGGTCACTATCATGAGTACAGCTTTGGTCCGGTTCTGGGCACAGACGGCTCCTTCTTTGTTTCCGGCAACGTTGCCTTCGGCGATGAAGAATGGTGGCGTGGTGAAAGCAAGGTACCCTGGAGAGGCTGGATGATGCATATTACTGAAGACGGTAAAATGGAACCATTTGCGACCGGCTTCCGCTCTCCGTGCGGACTTGGTATGATCGATGGAGAACTGTTCTACACAGAAAACCAGGGCGACTGGATGGGGTCCGGTGGTTTAACCCACGTGAAGAAGGGAAGTTTTGTTGGACATCCCGCGGGCTTACGCTGGACCAATCTGCCCAATTCCCCGGTGAAACTCACCACGGAAGAACTTTACAGCAAAGTAGATCCGCGTTTCCGCAGAGATGCGAATGGTCGTGCTATCAAGCCTGAAAACGTAGAGAACGAAAAGTTTGTGACGCTGTTTGATATGAAGAAATATTTCCCTGAAGTACAAGTGCCCGCTGTTTGGCTGCCACACGGTATTTTAGGTATTTCCAATGCACAGCTGACCACGATTCCCGAAGGAGCCTTTGGTCCGCTTGCCAAACAGGTGCTGATCGGCGATCAGGGACAGAGCAAAATTGTACGTGTATTCCTGGAGAAAGTAAAAGGTGAATACCAGGGCGCTGCCTGGGATTTCAGAAGCGGCTTCCAGTCGGGCGTACTGCGCCTCGCCTGGGGTAAAGACGGTTCTCTCTTTGTAGGTGAAACCAACCGTGGATGGGGTTCTGCCGGTGATGCCAACCAGGGCCTGCAACGCCTGGTATGGAACAACAAAGTGCCGTTTGAAATGAGAACGGTAAGCGCCATGCCCGATGGTTTTGAAATTACGTTCACTTTACCGGTAGATAAAAAGTATGCAGAAGATATCGCTTCTTACAATGTAGAGAGCTTTATCTATAAGTATCACCCGGTATATGGCAGTCCTACTGTTAATTCAGAAAAGCTGACCATCAAAGGTGTACAGGTATCTCCCGATGGTATGAAGGTTCGCCTCGTGATCGACGGGCTGCGCCAGTACTACATCCATAAGCTGTCGCTGAATGGTATCCGTACCCAGGAAAATTCTTATTCACTGGTACATCCTGACGTGTACTACACCCTGAATAACATTCCTGATGGTGCAAAGCTGGCAGTTGCTGCACTGAGCACTAAAAACTCTGCTGCCAAACCGGCTACTACGGCTACTAAGGTGGCAGATGCAAAAGCAGCTTCCACAGCAGCTAAACCAGCTCCTGCAAAGACGCTGACCTACGAGCAGATCAAGCCGTTGCTGAACAAGTACACCTGTTCATCCTGCCACAATCCTGATAAAAAGCAGGTGGGACCTGGTTTCCGTGATGTAGCAAAAAGAAATTATTCTGTTGCCAAGATCCTGTCGCTGATTAAAAACCCACAGGCGGAGAACTGGCCTGGCTATGCTACGCCAATGCCTCCGTTCCCGCAGGTGCCGCAGGCGGATGCCACGAAAATTGCTACGTGGATCAATTCACTGAAATAATTAATGCAGCGGATTTTGTCTTTCTCAGGATTACGCTGATTTTACTGATTAGCTGGATTTTTACTTTTGGGATTTTATAAAGGATTATGGGAGATAGAAGCGGATATATTCGCTCTTATCTCCCATAATTATTAATCTAAAAATCAAAAAAAATCCAAAAGTGAAAATCAGTAAAATCAGCGTAATCCTGAGAAAGACAAAATTCGCTGCACCCGCTGAACTTTTTTCCGTTATCCCTGTTAACTATGTATCACTATGAAAAACACCTATAGCGGCAATGCCCTCCTGTATATGTTTTTCCCTTGCACGATTTTACTGAAATGATGAAGATACGGTTGATAAACAGGCACAACATCTTGTAAGAGATGTGCAGGGGCGGGCCCTTAAGCGATGTAGCGCCCGCCCTTTTTTATTAAGTAAGACTGAACATAAACCCAATCCCATAAATATTCCGGATACTGATATTTTCATTCCCCTGGAAATATTTGCGGAAGCGGGATACAAACACATCTAAACTTCTTCCAACAAAATAATCATTTGCTCCCCATACCTCGTGCAGGATATCTTCCCGGCGGATTACCTTATTGCTGTTGTGATAGAAGTGCAGCAGCAGGTCGCTTTCCAGCGGGGTGAGAATAGTTTCCTTGCCATTACCAATGAGCTTCAGGGAGTCTTTATGAAAGCGCATGCCCCCAAGCTCAATGGCATTGCTGGTGGCGATGCTGTTTACGATCTGGTTTCTTTTCAGGATGTTTTTTATGCGGAGCACCAGTTCATCTACATCAAATGGTTTTACAATGTAATCGTCTGCCCCGATCTTCAGGCCGTATAGGCGGTCCTTCTTTTCACCACGCGCGGTGAGGAAGAGGAACGGAACGCTGGGTTGTATTTTCACCAGCTCCTGCGCCAGTTCGAAGCCGTCCATTTCGGGAAGGTTGATGTCTATCAGAATAATGTGCCAGGCAGTAGGAGTAGCGGTAAACGCCTCCAACGCCGATCGCCCGCTTTGTTGCCAGTCGACGGTAAAGTCCATCAGCTCCAGGTATTGCTTTACAACGTTACCGAGGTCCGTTTCATCTTCTACCAGCAGAATGTGATGTTTCATAGCGTTATATTTTTGAAGGTATGTTAATTACGAAAGTACTGCCAGCACCGGGTTCACTGCTCACCTTAATCGTCCATCCATGCGCATCCACGCATTGTTTTACATAATAGAGGCCCAGCCCCAGGCCTTTGGTAGGCCTGGACAGGTTAGGCTGATGCCGGTAGAATTTTTCGAAGATATGGCGGAGGGTAGCAGCGTTCATGCCGATACCATTGTCTTGTATGATCAGTGCGATGGATTCTTTTTCCTGCAGCGTGGTAATGGTAATGACCTTCTCTGCCTGGTCGTTGTACTTCACGGCATTATCCAGGATATTTTGCAGCAGGGTGGTAAAATGAAAGGTGTCTGCTTCAATCACTACCGGTTGGCCGCTGTTGTGAAAATGGAAGCGGACAGGCTGTTTCATGGTATTAAGACTATACACTGCCAGTATCCCGCTGATCAGTTCATTGAGGTCGGTGGTGGTGGTTTTGAGCGCCAGTTTCTCCGTGGCGGCAATATTGATCACTTTTTCTACCAGTAGTTTCAGGCGTTCTGCCTGGCGGTGGATGATTTCGGACAGCGCGGTAACGCTTTGTTTGTTATCCAGCGTTTTTTCATTCTGGATATTTTTATTGGCAACGATGATAGCGGTGATGGGCGTGTTAAACTCGTGCGTAATGTTATTGATAAAATCAGATTTCATATCTGACAGATGCTTTTGCCGGATCCATTTGAAGAGTGTGATGGCAAACAATGTGATCACCGCCAGCAGGGTAAGCAGGCCGGGCAGGATGGTATATTTCATTTGCCGGAGCACCAGGGTGCGGCGGTTATAGGGATCTGCATAAAATGAGAACGACAGGGAATAGGAGTAGGGCAGGGGCGAATTGGCCACCAGCGAAGATGCCGCGCTGTTCTCATTGAGCTTCGGCAGGTTGCCGCAAATAAAGAGTCCCATTTCCTTTTGCCTGTCGGCCGGGATGAGCGGGTATTTTTTAAAGCGGTTGTATACGTTTACATACTGACTGTCTTTGAACTTGATATCCAGCCGGTGAATGCATAAAGCAAACAGGAGGGAATCTTTGATCCCGTCGTTGGCCTTGATGGCTTTCAGCATGCTATCGGTGTTCTCATGCTTTACCAGTTCCCGGATGATGCGGTTCACGAGGTGTTGTGCGGCGGTGTCGAAGCCGTGGCGGTTGGTGTTATACAGTTGTTCCAGGTAAGGGTACTGCGGCACAATGATACTGTCCAGCAACGGTTGCCCTCCCGGGAACAGCTTATCATTGGCAATGGCCAGGTTATAGGCTTCGCCGATCCTTCCTTTTTCCACGTAGTTAAAACGGCTGTCCAGCAACTGATAGGTATTATATATCAGGAAAAACTGTACAATAGCCAACGCGATAATACAGATAACAGCTGTCAGGATATACAGCTTGATAGAATGCCTCATGCTTCGCTTTATTACTTTTGGTTGACTTTTCCTGTTCTTCACTTGATAACGACGTCCGCTCCTGATGCTTTTAAGTTTTATTTACAATCCGTTAGGGATTTTTTAAAATTGATTCGATTCCTGTTGGCTATTTTCACCATTAAGATACTACTTTTTTGATATCAGAAAATCGATTTAGCATTTTTTATAAAATCCCTGTATGAAGAGATATTTATGTAATGTGTTATTAGCTGGTTGCAGTCTTTTTGCCCTTGCCGCTTTTGCCGCAAAAAATGCAGGATGGATGGCGCCCGTGGTGAAGGATACTACCGCCATGCCGCCGCTTACCTGGAAAGAGCATTGGTTTGAGCATGCGCAGGTGATGCGCCGGGTATTCAGCAACTCGTCGGTGACGGTGTATTACGACAAAGAAACGCCTGAAAGCATTACCTGGCCGGACACGTTGTTAACGAAGGTATGGAACTACACTACTAAAACTTATGGCGCCTTTGGTAAGGATAACCGCCTGTTTGTGCTGCTGCATACCGGCAAATATGGTGGTGGTCATCCGTCTACCTATTTCGACGGCAGTCACGACTACCGCAACGTGATTGATGTAGGACATGAAGGTGATTGGGTGAGTAATACCGGCTGGAACCTGGATGCTGCTGTGCATGAGGTGGGGCATATTGTGGAGGGCGCCGCCAAAGGAGTGCATGGCTCGCCGGCCTTCCCGATATGGAAAGACAGCAAGTGGATGGAGATCTATCAATATGATGTATACCGCGCATTGGGCTGGGATGCGGAAGCGCAGCGATGGTTTGATACCCAGATGAAGAATACAGATAATTTTCCACGGCCGGGTACACAGTGGTTTAAAAACTGGTTTTACCCGGTTTATCATCAGTATGGCGGCGCCAAAGTATTGAACAATTTCTTTACACTACTGGCCGCCAACTTTCCCCGTAACGGTAATGGCTACACGCGCGATATGAACTGGGGAGAGTTCATACATTTCTGGAGCGGCGCTGCAGGCGTAAACCTGAAGCCGCAGGCCACTATTGCTTTCGGCTGGCCCGCCAATTGGGAGGAAGAGTTCCTGCAGGCGCAAAAGGAATTTCCCGGTGTAAAATATTAAAATCAGAAGCGGAGGGAAATTTCCCTCCGCTTTCAGCGTGTATAATATTTACGCGCCATAAAGGAAAGTGGTAATCCGATCATGACCATCAATATGAGAATATTAATAACGGAGTTGACTAAACGCAGCGGCCCATGCGGTACCTGGCTTAACGGCAATACCACCAGGTTCATCACGCACCATACCAGTAACCCGTAAGCGAGTCCTGTTGCCACCGGGTGCTTACGCAACCCCGGGATCTTCGGATAAATGAGGAAGAAAACAAACGACCAGGTGAGTGCAATCAGATAATGAAACAATAACCCCCACCACATCATGGCCGGCTCCCCGCTAAAGGCCGCTTTACCAAATACACCGCTGCTGATGTATACCAGTATCCTGGTGACCGGCTGACCATGGGTAACAATAAAAAAATGTACAAATGCAGAAAGAATGTCCAGGGTACCGGCAATAAGGCCGGCCAGTAAAACAGTTCCCGGGAACGAGGAAACAGGACGCATGTGATTTGTTTTTATATGGTAAAACAGGATAGTGTGACTACATCTCTTAAATTAAAAAATTTTACTATAAAAACCTCGCCATTGGTAAGATTTTCACCGCTTTTATTAATAGATTATTAAGAAATATTAAAAACAGCTTAAAATTTCAGATGATTTTATTGATAATCAACTATATATAAGTTTAATAAATCAAAATTTAAACAAAGAGTTAAATAAACGCTTGTTTAAATTAAACGTTTGTTTAACTTTGTGATGTCAAATTTAAAAAAGGAACATGGAAGAGTATAGTGAAAAACAGCTCTCAATTTTAACGGTTGCGGAGCGGCTATTTGCCGATCAGGGCTTTCATGGCACATCGGTAAGAGATATAGCCCAGGAGGCAGATGTGAATATCGCCATGATCTCCTATTATTTCGGTTCAAAGGACAAATTGCTGGAATCTATTTTCAAATATAGAATGGAGACTTCCCGTAAGTTCATCAATGAATTATTGGAGAACGATACGATGGAGCCACTGCAGAAAATAAACAGTCTGATTGACCGGTTCATCAATAAAATGCTCGGGGAGCAATACTTCCAGTGCATTATGAGCCGCGAACAATTGAACAGCCAGCAAAGCCCCATCAGGGACCTTATCTGGCAACTGAAAGGAGAAATGCTCGGTCTGATGCGCCCCATCGTTACAAATGCCCAGGAAGCAGGCATCTTTTATAAAGATGTAGACGTGGAGATGCTGATGACTTCTTTATTCGGGACTATTCATCAGGTAATACCTGCCAAACATATATTGAGAACAAACCCTGAAGCGAAAGATTTGAATGACGATGAATACAGGGAGTATTTGAAAAACAGAGTAGGTACACATTTAAAAAAATTGTTCAAAGCAATCCTAACACATGAATTCTAAAAGCATATACACACGATTATATGCGCTTGCATCGGGAATACTGCTGACTTTTTTCTTTCAGACAGCATCCGCACAACAGAGCGTAAAACCGCTTTCGTTAAATGAAGCCATATCGCTGAGTATACAAAACAGCAAACAATTAAAGGTGAGTCACGCTAAAGTAGATCAGGCTACTGCCTCACTGAAAGAAGCCCATGAACGCCAGTTACCGGATGTAAGTGTTTCCGGTTCTTATTTGAGGCTTGCACAGCCTAACATCGACATGAAACTTAAGCTGGGAGATGATAGTAATGGTGGCGCCAAAAGTGAAAGCCCCAAAGTGAATTCGGCAGCTTATGGTATCGCCAGTGTATCCCTTCCCATCTTTTCAGGTGGATTGATACAGAGCGGTAAAGAATCTGCCCGTTACCTGGCAGAAGCTGCACGGCTGGATGTGGACAAAGACCGTGAAGATGTAATTCAGAATACCATTGCCGCCTACAGCAATCTTTATAAGGCAAAAGCCGCAGTAGCACTGGTACAGGAAAACATCCGGCAGTCGGATGAAAGAGTGAAGGAATTTTCCAACAAGGAAAAGAATGGTCTCCTTGCCCGTAACGATCTTTTAAAAGCAGAGTTACAGCAATCCAATTACCAGCTGGCACTGATGGACGCTGAAAACAACCTGAAAATTGCCAATCTGAATATGGATATCATGCTGGGCCTGCCGGATAACACCGTGATCCAGGTAGACAGCACCGTATTCAAAGTAGATGATAAAGTAGATGGCCGCGGAGTGGCAGAGTTTGAGCAACTGGCTTACCAGAACCGTAAAGATGCAGCTTCTCTCAGCGCACGTGAAAAAGCCGCCAATGCAGGAATCAAAGGAGCGAAAGCAGATTATTTCCCGTCACTCGCAGTAACCGGCGGATATGTGGCAGCTTACATTCCTAATGTAATCACCATTACCAATGCGGTAAATGCAGGCGTAGGACTGAAATACAATCTTTCTTCCCTTTGGAAAACAGGATCAAAAGTAAGTAATGCAAAGGCGCAGCTGGCAGAAGTACAGGCCAATGAGGCGAAGCTCGTGGATGGTATTCACCTGGACGTATATCAATCTTACGAAAACTACCTCCTGAGCCACAAGAAGATGGATACTTATATCAAAGCGATAGAACAGTCGGAAGAAAATTACCGGATTACGAAGAACAAGCATGATAACAACCTGGCTACCACAACAGACCTGCTCGATGCCGACGTTGCAAATCTGCAGGCGCATCTCAACTATGCGTACGCGAAGGCAGATGCACTGGTAGCATATAACAAACTGTTACAGTCTGCAGGTATACTGGAATCCAACAATAAATAATACCAACAAACCAATAAATATCAAAGCCGTGGAAACGCAAACTCAAACAAAACCTACTAACAATATAAACATGCAGGAAACAACCGCCCCTAAAAAGAAAAGCAAAGGGTTCGTCATAGTGCTGGCAGTGCTGGTGCTGGGTGGCGGCGCATTTGGTATCACCAAGTATGTTCATGGTCAGCATCATGAAGAAACTGATAACGCGCAGATCGATGCTAATGTGAGCCCGGTTATACCCCGTGTATCCGGTTATGTGAAAGAAGTAAGGGTGAAAGATAACCAGGTGGTGAAGAAAGGAGATACGTTAGTGATCCTGGACGACCGCGACCTGGCTATTAAAGTGCAGCAGGCTGAAAACGCCCTCTATGCCGCACAGGCTAACCTGGGCGCCGCACAGGCTACCACCGCCGCTGCTGAAGCCGGTATCAGTACCGCACAGGCACAGGTAGGAACCATTGATGCACAGATAGAAGCAGCAAAAGTAAACCTCTGGAGAGCCAGCCAGGATTACGACCGCTACGCCAACCTGATCAAAGATCATTCAATCACCCAACAGGAATTTGAACAGGCTTCTGCTGCCAAGCAAACTGCTGAACGTCAGCTCGACGTACTGGCCAGGCAAAAAGCTGCCGCCAGCCGCCAGACAAACGTAGTTAGCTCCCAGAGCGGTGCTACCTCCAAGCAGATCAACGTAGCCAATGCAGGTATCAAACAACGTGAAACAGATGTGGAAGATGCAAAGCTGAACCTCTCTTATTCCGTAATCCTCGCTCCGGAAGATGGCGTATTATCAAAAATCTTCGTACAGCCTGGACAGTTTGTTACTGCTGGTCAGTCTTTATTCAGCGTGGTACTGAGCACTACTCCATGGGTAGTGGCCAACTTCAAGGAAACACAGCTGGATAAAATGAAACTGGGTCAGAAAGTAACCGTGCATATCGACGCTTATCCTGAAAAAGGACTGGAAGCAAAAGTAACTTCCTTTTCTCCGGCAACCGGCTCTAAATTCGCCCTGCTGCCTGCGGATAATGCCTCTGGTAACTTCGTAAAAGTAGTGCAGCGCTTACCGGTAAAAATCGAGTTCGATAACCCTAACGATGAACTGGTAAAACAGTTGCGTCCGGGTATGAACGTACTGGTAGACGTGCATCTCAACTAATCATATACATGAATAGCAACGTATCCGGAGTTAATAATTAGTGGGAACCATGCAATAATTAACAGACAGGCGTAATCGATTAGCTCTAACAACAGATCATCAACAGAAAGGTCATGTTCGTCATTAATTATTAACTCCGGGTAAGGTTGTTCTCATTCAAAATATAATTGCTGCATGCAACAAGAATCATTGATAGAATACGGCTCACGCAGGGTGATCATTACGATCACCGCTATATTCTGCGCTTTGCTGGAGATAGTGGATACCACTATCGTAAATGTGGCGTTGAATGACATGCGTGGTAACATGGGCGCTACGCTCAGTGAAATCGGATGGGTCATCACCGCATACGCTATCGGTAACGTAATCATAGTACCGATGACCAGCTGGTTATCACAGCAGTTTGGTCGTCGTAACTACTTCGCGGCGTCTATTATTATATTCACCGTTTCCTCTTTCCTCTGCGGTAACGCAACTGCCATGTGGGAGCTGATCATATTCCGCTTCATACAGGGTTTGGGTGGAGGTGCTTTGCTGGTAACTTCCCAAACGATTATCACAGAAAGTTATCCGCCTGAAAAACGCGGTATCGCCCAGGCCATTTACGGGTTGGGTGTAATCATCGGCCCAACATTAGGTCCTCCGTTAGGTGGTTTTATTACCGATAACTATTCCTGGCCTTATATCTTTTACATCAACATTCCTATCGGCGTAATCGCTACCCTGCTTACTTTGCAGTTTGTGCGCAGCCCGAAGTACGGAGCGAAAAGAGCGATGTCGGAGATAGATTTCCTCGGTATAGGACTCCTGGCGGTGATGGTAGGAAGTTTGCAGTTTGTGCTGGAACGTGGGCAGGAAGACGACTGGTTCAATGACTCCACTATTACGGCTCTCACCGTTACAAGTGCATTGGCCCTGTTCTTCTTTGTATGGCGTGAGCTTACCTATAAGAACCCTATCGTGGAGCTGAGGGTGCTCAAAAACGGGAACCTCCGGGCGGGTACCATTCTCTCTTTCATCATGGGCTTTGGATTATACGGATCTACCTTTATCATCCCGCTGTACACACAGGGTTCGCTGGGGTGGACCGCTACCCAGTCGGGTATGCTGATGATCCCCGCAGCATTGACTACCGCGGTAATGATGCCGCTGATTGGTAAAATGCTGGAGAAAGGTATTCCGCAACAGTACATGGTGGCAAGTGGTATGTTCCTCTTCTTTGTTTTCTGTTTCTGGGGATATAAAATTATCACACCGGCAGATACCGGCTCAGATGCCTTCTTCTGGATGCTGATCGTTCGCGGTATAGGTATGGGATTACTCTTTATTCCTATCACCACGTTGTCACTGTCTGGTTTGAAAGGGCAGCAGATCGGCCAGGGAGCAGCCTTTACCGGTATGATGCGTCAGCTGGGAGGTTCATTTGGGGTGGCTTTGATCACTACCTTTATGGCCCGCCAGAATATGCTGCACCGGAGCGACCTGGTATCAAAACTTGATACCAATAACCCTGATGTGATTAACCGGGTAAACGGCTTACAGCAAAGTTTTGGCGCGAAGGGAATGGACCCGCACCAGGCACTGAATACAGGTTATAAATTACTTGATTTTAGTGTTACGAAACAGGCCGCCATATTATCTTATATGGATGTGTTCCTGTACCTGGGCCTGATATTCCTCATTTGCGTACCGTTTGTACTCATGGTAAAAGCTAAGAAAGCTGCGAAACTCGATCCGTCTGCTATGCACTAACGGAAACAGTTTTCAAGATAAAATATTGTTGCAATAACAGTGTAACAGTTGTAGGTTTAGGTAAATAAGCCCCGATTTTAATCGGGGCTTTTGTTTTTTCAGGAGCAATGAATTAAATTCATAGAAATACCCCGCTATGGAAACATTCGGCCATGTAAGAATGGTGATAGGATTTATCCTGAGCCTCAGCATTGCACATCTGCTCAAAGGCACTGCCAAATTCATCCAGCATCCCAACCGGGAAAAGCCTTACTGGATACACCTTTCATGGGTAGCCTACATCTTTGTGATGCTGGTGCATTTCTGGTGGTGGGAAATGCCGTTGCATGCACTGAAGAAATGGACTTTCCCGGAATATATCTTTATCATCTCCTTTATTACCACCTTTTTCCTGCTCTGTGCACTATTGTATCCCGACGATCTGAAAGATTATAAAGGATACCAGGATTATTTTTACTCGCGACGAAAGTGGTTCTTTGGGGTACTGGCGTTTTCATTTATTGCAGATGTGATAGATACGCTGATAAAAGGACACGATTACTTTCATCATTTCGGGATAGAATACCCGATCCGTAATATCACGCACATTGTCCTCTGCCTGCTGGCCATCAGGATCAGTAACCGGACCTTTCATGGGGCGCTGGTTATTTTATTTATCTTATACGAGATGAGTTATGTATTACGGCTTTATTTGTCGGCCGCTACATGAGGCATTTACAGGCGGATGCCCACTTTTTTATAGATGAAACTCAGCAGCCATGCTGGCCCGATGAGCAGAAATTGAAGGTCCTTGAAGAAGGAAGGTTTTGCGCCTTCTATTTTATGGCCGATAAACTGCCCGATCCAGGCCGCTACAAAAATAAACAGCGCCACCTGCCAGATCACGAGCTGAGTGGCTGCTATGAGGCGCCATAGCCATAAGCAGATCACCCCGATGAGCAACATGCCAGCCGCCAGGGAAGGAGAGAGGCGCAAATAGTAAATGATCAGTAACAGCAATACCACATGCGCTACCGAAATGTAGGAACGCACGCCACCAATGGGCAACGGGATGGCATATAAAAATCCGACAATACTGAAAAAAATTGCGGGTACACAAATCCAGTGAATCAGTTTGTTGGTATGGTTACGGTGGCTGCTGCCGTACTCGTCCAGCCATTGATGGATTGTTCTCATAGCGGTGGCGGTTTATAAAGTGCTGGTATTAAAATACGTTAAATAAGCGAAAATGAATGATGATTTTATTTACCCCTGATCACCACCTTTTTCATGCCCTCCCTGCCAAAGAATACCGGGAAATACATCATTTCTGCCTTTGCCGGGTTCAGATGGTAATAACCGGTATAACGCGGCATTAAGGATACGGTAAAACGGTATTTGCCTTTGTTTAAATGATTACTGAAGATGCTTACCTTGTTTTTAAAGTACTCGCGGTGTACTTCATTGTTCTGCCACTGACTGCTTTTATCTTCATAGGAGCAACCTGCTGGTACCGGTATTTCCACCATCACGTAATCCGCATCTGCTTTTACTTCCACTGTTACTTCCAGGGTAACGATGCGGCCCGCAGTAAGAAAGTTCACAGCCGTATCCTGCTGCAGAAACCGGCTGCTCACGCTGAACTGGTGTTCAGCAGGTTGCGGCGCCGGATTCCAGTGCTGTTGCCAACCGGTAAAGTATACCGTTGAGCCGCCTTGTTTGACAATACTCAACGACTTACCGCCTGCAAAAGTATGGCTGTAGGGGAAGGTGCTTACCCGCTCGCCGTTAATACGGAGTACTGGTGGTTGCGTCTCGGCAGTTTGCAGCGTCTCGGGCAAAATGGTAGCAAGGATAGCGGCAGATTCATAGGTGTTGCGCCAGTTGCCGCCGCGCCGCTTTTCCATGAACCAGTCGCGGATAGTGCGTAACAATGCATCATGCCCGCCCTCGGTCCGTAATATTTTATAGACCAGCAGGGTGAGTTGTACTTCGTTGTCAAACAGGTGATAGCTGTTTTCCCCCCAGTAACTATTTCCCATCATGGTAGTTTGCCGGCTGGTCATAAGCGGGTCTGTAGTTACGTGTATACCTGTCCGTTGTTTCAGGTACAACAACCGGAACTGGTCATATTTACTGCCGCTATTGGCAGGGATGGTATCGAGGTAAGCCGGGAAATTAACTTTGGCATCCAGTTCGTACAACGTTTCCAGCAGGGTTAATTTATCGGTGTATGCGGCACTGTTTAACTGGAATACATAGTAGTTGATCAACGCTGCCTTGTCGAGGTTGGGCTGGAATCCCTCTTTTTCCGCCATCAGCAACGCCCTTACCACGTGTTGCGAAATCCAGTATACGGAGGTGCTTTTATCCCACCAGCCCCAGCCGCCATCTTTATTTTTATTCTGTTCCAGCTTACGGATCAGCTCAGGGATCTTCTTCAGATCTTTAAACGGTTGTCCCAGGAATTTGCGGGCTTGTTTTTCCAGCAACAGGCCGGTGAGTTTAGAGGCCAGTTGTTCATTGCAGAGGTATTCATAACGCCGGAGATAATCTATCTCATCCAGCAGTACCGGCAACAGGCCGGTGCAGGCATACAGGTGAACAGCCGCTGTATCATCCGCAAAAGACAGCGAGAAGCTGGTATCCACTGGTAGCGGAACAAAGAAACCATTGGTTTCAGTTACTCCTTTTTTAAAGACGGGAATAGCGCGGTATTCACCGTCGAAGTAATCCTGGTTACCGGTGATGGTATATTTAAAGGAGATGCTGTCGCCGGATAAAGGAACATGTACGGGGAAAGTGTCGATCAGGCTGTTACGGACGCCCATGGAGCGGGTGTTGGTGAGTACCCGGTTGGTGTAAAAGCTGCGGCTGATGGTAACGCTGTCGTTGCCATAGTTCAGCACCTTGCCTATAATATTTACGCTATCGCCTTCAACGGCAAACACCGGGAGCGATAAATTTGCGCTCAATGGTTTATACGATTTGATCTGCACCTGTGCGCTGCCGGTTTGTCCCTGTTCCGTGAAGGCCAGCGCATAGGTTTTCCAGTTGGTGATATCATCCGGGAAAGTTACCTTAAAAGAAGCTTCGCCGTTTTCGTTGGTACGTAACCGTGGTTGCCAGAATGCATCATCGCGGAAGTTACTGCGGAGGCTATTGGCTTCTGCGGATAAAGGTTCCTGGCCGGTCGCTGTTAAAAGACCTGCCTTGCTGCTGGTGATAAGGATTACGCCATTGACAGCCCGGGCGCCATATATGGCAGTGGCGGCGGCATCTTTCAGCACCGAGATATTTTTAATAAGAGAGGGGTCTATACTTTCCAGGGATCCTTCATAGGGAATACCATCAATAATAATCAGTGGGGGTGCCTTAGTGCTGTTGATGCCCCGGACCATAATGCCTGCCACCCTGCCACTCATGGCGTTAGAAAAGCTATTTGATACGGCGCTGGCCACGAGTGCTTTGGATTGCCTGCCATAAGCTACCACTATTGTTTCATTCAGGGATTGTACCGCCGGTTTTAATTTTATCTCAATAAAATCCTCGTTGTTTAAAGTAACGGTTTCTTGGTCATATCCGATAGCGCTAACCGAGAGTTGCCCTTTTTCGGTAATAGGCAAGGAAAAGCGTCCCTGTGCATTGCTAAGGGTGCCGTATTTGGTTCCCTTTAGGAGGATCGTGGCTCCGGGTACAGGTCCGTTTGCATCCGTTATCACCCCGGAAATGCGCCGGGTGAAGTTGGATGTATCCAGGTATTGATTGTTGAAAGGTGTGGTAAAGTCGGCTACGGCGTTAAACGGCATCTGTTGCTTTTCACGGCCTCTCCAGTTCAGTATCGCCTTTGATAACGCAGCACTGACAGAATCCTTTTCCAATACTTTGCGGGCATGTAAGTGGTAATAAGTATTGCCACCGGCATTGGCTTTCAGGCTATCAACCACGTAGTATCTATTTTTTCTCAGTAATACCAGCAGCCGGTAATTACCTGGTTCCAGGTTATAAAGCTCAGTGGTTTCTCCACGATAAATACGGATATAGTTAGGGTCATCATAACGGTAAAGGAACAGTTGCCGAACCGCCTCTGTATTGAACGCAGTATCCGGCTGGATGATAATACTGCAGGCGTTTTGATCGGATTTTGCATTCGAGTATAGGTCCTGATTAATTTGCAGGCCATCCAGGTGATCACTCCAGATACTGTCTATTTCAGTTTCGGTGACTACATGATCGTATAATCGTGGCTGATCCACTTCCTTTAACAGGGTGAGCCCGAATGGCCACCCGTTGTCGACACTCTTTTCTTTCACTAACCCTGGCCGTATCTCAAAGGTATAGCCAGGTTCAGGTTCAAAAGGTTGGATAAATGCGCCTTTTACGATGTAGTCGGCATAGTCGTTTTTCAGCGGCCCCGCCAGCTGGATGCTCTGGGAATAACCACTGCCGGGATTAAACCATTGTATATTTCCATTCTGGTTAATATACGTATACCCGTCATTGTTATCCGTAAGAAACGGTACCAGGTAACGTTTACGCAGATTAACTTCCAGGGGGATAAGTTTCGTTGGCATTTTGGTAATGTGTACCTGTTCACCGGGTTTATCGGCCGCGATGCTGATAAAGGTTTTAAGTCCTTCTGCTGCATAGATGCTGTCTATAATAATTTCTTTGTTGAAAGTACGGATTTCCAGTTTGTGCTTGCCGGGGCGTACTGCAAAGCTATAGGCGGGCCGGAGGTCTGTATTGGCAAAGAACACCGGTTGCTCATCTATCTTCACATGACTGATAAACTGTACAGCGCCATTTTCTGTAACAAACGGAGATACCTGTGTGATATTATTTTTCGCAGGTTCTGTACTGTACCGTATGCCATCGGGGTGCAGGAAGCGATAGTAGGCATTACTGTCCAGCGTCATTTCGTTTTTCCACCGGCCCCAGTTCATCGATTGTTTGCCGGGGTCTATTTTTTTGTCGCCTAACCCCTGCCGGCTATACATCTTCCGCATAGGATGGCTTTTATCAAGATTGGGTAAGTAAGGCATATTATAATTAAACCTGGCGGTCATGGCATAAGCGGTAACATCTGCATCCTTTACCCGCCGGCCTGCTGCGTCGGTAACGGTGATGCCTATACGGGCCGTTTGCCCTGGATAAACAGCTATAGGGTTATTGATAGTTACCTGTAATTGTTTTTCGAGGTAAGGGATAATGAATTGTTCATCTTTCACTTTATCATTCCAGATATACTGCAGGGAAACAAAATAATACCCGCGAGTGGTAGAAGCGGCTTTCCATGACAGCTGCTGATCATAGCCCTGTGCAACCAGCTTGTTGCCGGCAAAGATGCTATACCAGAAATGCAATTTCTTTGGATTCACAATGTCTGCAAATACGGAATCACGGGTTCGGCTGGCATTACACTGTACCGCACCATTTTGGCCGGCTGGCAGGTAGCTTTTGGTGATGTTACCCGTCGTTACCTGGTAGGTGTTCACGTAAGGATGCAGCGGCAATACGGCTGGTAATGAAATAGGGGAAAGGGCAACAGTATCATATTGCGCATTCAGTAATAGCAGCGTTGCCTGCGCGGGAATGGCATGGCCGGACCGTTTAAGGTCAACAGATAAACTATCGCCCTGTGGGGTGACAGTGATTTCATCAGTGTCATAATAATATTGCTGGGAAAGGTTGCTGCTTTGGCTTTCATTGTTGCTATTCAGGAAATGTGTGGCGATATTATAGGAGAAAGAAGCAGCCGGGAAAATACTATCGGGCAGCGTTACTTTGGTTTCGCCGGTCATATCCAGCGTTACTTCATGCTCCCATAACTGATGGGGTATAAATACGACCGGCGCGTGATATTGTGAAACATTACCGGGTGTAACGGTGATGGTTACACGGCCATCCATTACCGGCAGGTCGTTTTCATCGGTGGCTTTCAGGAACAGGGATACCGGCGTGCCCCGGGTATGTTCTTTCACATCGGTGCGGGCGGTAAAACGGATCGACTTCAGCTCATACTCTTCATATTCAAAGGTGCCGCGCATCAATACTTTCCGCCTGGCGAAGTATTCCTCATCATCCAGGTCGGTTTCGTTGTTATCGGAGGTGTACTTCCTGCTGTCCTGGGTTTCAAGGGTAAAGAGGTAGTCGCTGTCCAGGTCGAGATCGAGACTGTCATTCAGCACCATTTCGTAGTCATAGCCACCCGGCCGGTAAGGGCGGATAGTGGTGAGGATGGTATCGATGTCCATGTCTCTGCTGTAAAGGCGTAGTAACAGCGGTTCGTTTACCGGTTTGGTATGGCTGTTAATAATGAATGCTTTCATCCGCAGGGTGTCGCCGGGCCTGTATTTCGCTTTGCTGAAGGCCATGAAGCCTTTGTACTTTTTTTCAGTGGAGGTAGACTGGGAAAACCTGGGTGGATTGTAGTAATAACTTTTCCTGCGGAGGGACAGCTTTTTCCAGAAAGGGAGCCTGCCTTTGCGGCTGGGAGCTTCCAGGTCAAAAAGGTTCAGCACCTGTTGATGGTACACCTGTATGATGCCGCCCTTTTTGTAGCGTGGAATGCGATAGGTTTGTGTGCGGGCGTCCCAGGGAATGGTTCGTCGGTTGACCATCACGCTGGCATTGGAAACCGGCTTCCCGTTTTTATCATGTACCAGCAGTGCCAGGTCGTAGTTATTGCTGACTACCTTCAGTATCACATTCTGTACGGGGTTGTATTCGTACGCCAGCTTATTTTGCAGGGCTGTTACGACCACATAATTACCGGGGGCGGTACCCGCAGGGAAGCTGGCGTTAAACGGATAAGTCCCTGCTGCGGTGTGCAGGTATTTTTCATCTGCCCAGGGTTTGAATGCCTTGCCGAGCTTAAATATCCGGAGGGCCTCCTGGTCTGTTATCTTATAGATGTTATTTCTTTCACTGGTAGTTTTACTTTGGGAGATGTATTGCTGGGCGCTGGCTGTGATGCTACATATGCACAGCAGAAACAATGAAATTCTTTTCAAGGTATAAGGATTGTGTGTTGAATTTAAGGAAAAGAAGGGAAACTAAAAATCCCCGCTAACAAAGCAATATCCAAATATGTTCCTATTATCGTTTTGAATTGATAGATTTGAATCAGGAAGTCATTAACTGAAGTATTATGGAAACCATTGGATTTATCGGCACTGGCCATTTAGGCTATCCCATTGCAGAGAACCTGCTGAAGGCAGGATACACTTTAAGAATTTATAACCGTACGAGGGAGAAGGCGTTGCCGCTGGAGCAGCTGGGCGCTATACTGGTGGGCAGCCCGGAGGAAACTGCTGTTAAAGGAGGAATTGTACTGAGCCTGGTAGCGGACGACAAGGCGCTGGAAGCAATAGCTACCGATACGCTGGTGCAGGCCCTTGGTGAAGGTGGTATCCATGTGTCTATGAGTACGGTATCACCGGATATTTCCAGGGAGTTGTCGGCGGGTCATGCGAAGCACGGGGTGTTATTTGTAGGGGCGCCGGTATTTGCGCGTCCGGAAGCGGCGACCGCGAAGGCGGGTAATTCGGTAATTTCCGGTCCGGCTAAGGCTAAAGAAAGGATCCGTCCTTTATTGGAGGCTGGATTTGCCCGCAATATTTTTGATCTAGGAGAAGACGCGGGTAGCGCCAATGTGCTGAAGCTGATCGGTAATTTTATGATTGCCGGGGCGTTGGAACTGATGGCAGAAGCTTTTGCGCTGGCGGAGAAAAACGGGGTAGATCCCAGGGAGGCATATGAAATGCTCACGACTACTTTATTTTCGGGTCCCATCTTCAGGAATTATGGAGCCATGATCCTTGACCGTAAATTTACCGGTAATCCTTCTTTCAGTGCGGAATTAGGGTTGAAAGATATGGACCTGGTATTGCAAACAGCGCGGAAATCGCATACGCCGATGCCGCTGGCTAACCTGGTGCAGAACCGGCTCACAACCATCCTTGCGAAGGATATACATGATGCCGACTGGACCGCGCTGGCTTCCGGTGCGCTGGAAGACGCCGGACTTACTGTTTAACCTTTATCGGCCATAGCCGCTACGGTCTTCTCTTTAGACGCCTGGCGCGCTATGGCATCTTCCCGGTGCATGTTTCCCCAGTCGGAGATATGCTGTAACATGCTTTCCATGCTCCATCCCAGCGGAGTGAGTTCATATTCCACCCGCGGGGGTACTTCCGGGTACACGATCCGCTTAACGAGGTGGTCGTTTTCCAGTTCCCTTAACTGTAATACCAGCACTCTTTCCGAAATGCCGGTGATCGACTTTTTCAGTTCGTTATAGCGTAGTTTACCATCCAGCAATCGCCACAGTATGCTGGGTTTCCAGCGTCCGCCGATCAACGACAGGGTATATGCTGTGCCGCAGTCGCCGCGCAGCTGCTTTCCGTTGATGGCATTGGAGGAATTTTCTTTTCGCATACGTTCATTTTTTCTTTCTGGTATAAAGATACGCAATGCGCTGCTATAGTGGAACCCTGTTCCGGGGAGCTTATTAAACAAGAAGGGAAGGCATTACGGCCTTCCCTTCTTGTTATACTTACAGCAGCAGCTATTCTGCCTGTTTGCCGGCTTCGTTTTTCTTTGCCACATCTTCCAGCAATCTGAGTCCGAGTAGTCCGCTGATCGGGCCGTTGGCGCCATCTCCGCCGTTGATGAGTACATCGGGCATGATACGGATCTGCTGTGTGCCGATGGCTTCCATCACTTTCAGTTGGGTAAAGTTGTTGCCACCCATTGCTTCTACCGCCAGTTTGTATGATTCCGCGCTGGACTGACCAATAGCCAGGATCTTTTCTGCTTCTGCTTTACCAGTGAGGGCAATTTTTTCTGCATCCGCTTTTGCAATCCACTCGGTACGTTCCGCTTCTGCTTTGGCCAGCAGGCGTACTTTTTCTGCTTCACCACCGGCCAGTAATTTCATCCGGTCGCTTTCCGCGTTGGCTTGCAACCGCACGCTGTTAGCGTCACCAGTCGCTTTTTTCACGGAGGCGTCTGCATGTCTTTCCGCAATCCAAACACCCTGGTCGGCTTTTACAATTTCCTTTTGCATTTCTGCAATGGCGGTTTCTTTTTCCAGCGACTGGCGGGTTTCCTGAGCCAGTCGTTCTGTGTCGTAGGTGATTTTCTGTTCTTCTGCAATTTTACGGTCGGTCAGTGTTTTCATCAGTGTTTCCGGTGGCACAATGTCGCCGATGAGGGTATCTACCCCGAACACATTATACTGGTCCAGTACCTGGCCGATGTGCTCCTTCGCGGAGGTTTGCCGTTCCTTACGGCTGGTGAGGAAACTGATCACATCTGATCCCTGGGCGGAGTTACGGAAGTAGTTACCGATGGTGGGTTCCAGCACCTGGGTGACCAGGTTGCTCATATTACCAAAGCGGGCAATTACTTTAGGGGCTTCGGTAGTAGGGATGTGGATGATCTGTGCCACGTCGAGGTTAAAAGTAAAACCGTCGCGGCTCCTCACGGTGATGGTAGAGAGGTTCTTATCCAGCTGGTGGGCTTCACTTCTGGCGGTGGCCCAGTTCAGCACCAGGTTGGTGGTAGGTACCAGTTCTACTTTCATGATATAGGGATTAACGGGATACTTACCGGGTCCCAGTGGTTCTGCCCATACGCCTTTGGTGCCTTTGGCCACAATATTACCGTGTTTGAATTCTGCGCCGCTGAGATCCACGCCATCATTACCCACGAAGGAAATGACCACGCCTACATGGCCGATGGCGATTTCCGTCATGCGAACCATTTCCAGTTTGGCAAACCAGGGGTTAATAAAGTAGGAGCCGGCCAGGATCACCTGTTCCTGCAAGCCTTTGTAACCGCCTTTTTCGAGGAAGGCATCCACATCCTGGAAGTTGTTGTGTTTGTCGATGGTTTTACCCGCAATGGAGCCGGTTTCAATGGCTTGTCCTTCGAGGGTGGTCACAATTCCCACGGCATTGTCGGGGATGGACAGCATGTCCGTGATTTCCACTTCAAACAGGAAGGTATTGATACGATAAGATCCAGGCGTGATAATAGCAGTTTGCCGGCCTTTGCGGCCACCATTCTGGAGGAAGGCCACCGCGTCCTGGAAGGAGTCGCAGGGAACCTTGCGGGCCAGGATAGCACCTGTTTCCAGTTCTGAACCGTCTTTGGCCAGTACCAGTCCTATTTTACCGGTAGGGATGATGGTAAATGGCTGGAAGGTAACGCTGTACTGCCAGATCCATTTCCAGAAGTATACGCCGGGAGCGAGTGTTTGCGCCTGGAAGCCAGCTTCGCCGTTGGTCGCGAGGATGCGGCCTTCCGGCAGTTCCTGTTTACCGATCAGTACAAATTTTTTAGTAACCAGACCAATACGGTCTTCCGGTACGATTACTACGCCAAAGCATATACGAAGAATGACTTTGTACAGTACAAGGCAAAGAATGGGCAGGCCGATAAGCAAAGCCCATCTGAGAAATGTGTTTTCCATTTGTAGGGTTGTTGTTAAGGTATGTATTTGTGTAAGATGAATTTAACGGCACGGCGATACTGCTGACGGACTTGTCAGATCAAGGTTTGGGCCATGCAGGTATGTTTCAGAAAAGTGGGGGCGAAGTGTTGAAGTTCGTAGCGATATAAGATATCAGGATGTTGTTGCCGGAGCAATGATCAGATTCCATTGAAGAATGAATTACGATGTAAAAGTGATGATTATTTTTCATCTGTCAAAATAATTCCGGGCAAACGATAGTTCCTTTAGCCTGGATTTTCAGATAAGTTGTTCCGGATCATTTTTGCAAACTGTTTCAGATAACGCCGGGCAGTTTTTTTTGATATCCGTTGAAAATTTGTCCGTTTTTTTTGATTTTTGGAAAAACGCCCTATATTGGGAGCAGTTTAACCATTATTCACTCTGCTAAAACGATTTTTCCAAGCATGTCAACCAAATAGTTTTTTATATTTGTATAGCTTTAACGATTTAGCAAAACATTCTATTATTGAATTTATGACAAATTCCACGGCGTTAGGAATAGATATCGGCGGCTCTCACATTACCGCAGCACTGGTAGATCTTGGCACAAGATCCATCATAGAAAGTTCATGGAACCGCACACGTATTAACTCACAGGGCGAAGTAGCAGATATCATCGATGGCTGGGCGGCTGTTATCAGTGAAGTATTCACGCACGCTTCCGCAGATGTACGGCACATCGGCATCGGGATGCCTGGTCCGTTCGATTATGAACATGGGATCAGTCTCATGAAAGGGCAACACAAATATGACGCTTTATACAACCTGAACGTAAAGGAATTACTGGCAGCGCGCCTCGGCATTTCCCCGCAGCAAATCCGCTTTATCAATGATGCCGGCTGCTTCCTGCAGGGCGAAGTATTCAGCGGCGCCGGCAGGAACCACCAACAGGTAATTGGCCTGACACTGGGCACCGGACTGGGTTCCGCCATCTATCGCGACGGAACAGCCAACGATGCCAACCGCTGGTGCGCTCCCTTTAAAGAGGGTATGGCGGAAGACTATCTCTCTACCCGCTGGTTTGTAAAACGCTATGAAGAAATAAGCGCCGAAGCAGTAGCAGATGTAAAAGCGTTGGTAGCACGTATAGGCGTTGACGATAGGATATTGCAGCTGTTCAATGAGTTTGCGGTAAACCTCGGTACTTTCCTTACCAGCTTTATTAAAGAAGAACAACCTGAAATTGTAGTGATCGGCGGAAATATCGCCAATGCGGCTGACCTGTTTCTTCCCCAACTGAAAAAAGAACTGGAAAAACAACAGATCACCATCCCGGTAGTTACGGCTACCCTCGGCGAAGCCGCAGCACTGATCGGCGCAGCCAGCTTATGGTATGCCTTCCAGGAAGCATAAGCACCACCCGTTCAGCAAAAGCATAAAATAATAAGAAGCTATTGGCGCAATGACCAAAGCAGGTAAGTTCCCGGAGCATATTCATCTCCGGAAAAAATATCCGCTCCGGTGCCTGTGCCAGTAGCTTTTTGTTTATTGCTTTCACCTTTCTGCTTTTTCCTTTATATTAGGGGCATCAACCACTTCTAAATATTTACTGTTTGAAAGACCGCCTAATTGGAGCTGATAATATTTTGTGGAACAATGTCATCCTGGGGGATCAGCAAGCCTACAGGGAGTTGTATGAGATGTATGCGGATGTGCTTTTCCGGTATGGCTTAAGATATATAAAAGATACCAGTACGATAAAAGACTGTATCCAGGAGCTTTTTACCAGTCTTTATCACTACAGGAATAACCTGGCGCATGACGTGAACATCCGGTTTTACCTGCTCCGGTCATTCCGCAGGAAAATCCACCAGGCCGTAAAAAAGAATGCTACTATGCTGCATACCGCCAATCCGGAAGACTATTTCTCGATTGTCTATGAGCCGGATGCAGAACAGCTGCTGATTGCAGCGGAGCAGCAACAGGAAATGCTCCGGCTGCTGGCCCGTGAACTCAACGAATTACCCGCCCGGCAGAAAGAAGTCCTTTTCCTCAAATTCAACTGCAGCCTGTCGTACGAAGAAGTGGCAGGAATCATGAAAATAAGTGTACCTACCTGTCGCACCCTCGCCTACAGGGCGTTCCGGCAACTGCGCGCCAACATGGAAAAGGTACCGGTGCTGCCGTTAATGATCCTCTTAATGTCCTGGATTTCCCGGGAACATCCCTGAATAAAAAAAAGTTTCGTTCCGTAGTCTATATCCTGTTTGTTTGTTGCTCTATATAGCAAAGATGCCGTAAGATGCCTGATAAGAAACACCTGAAACTGGAAGACCTGCTTGGTAATGACCAGGAGCCGCCTGCACAAAGCGATGATCCCGTGCAACAACAAATGGCAGATGCCGTGCAACGCATGATCACAAACGCCGCCACAGAAACATGGGACCCGGCCGATAAAGCCCTGTTGTGGCAGGATATCGCCGCGGGGTTAGTAGCCAAACCATTTGTGCACAGATACCTGTTCCTCAAAATCGCCGCTGCCGTCCTGCTGTTGTTGTCCGTGGCCACCTGGTTGTTCTGGCCCCAGGCTCCGCACTCACTGGTACAGTTTGCTCAGCAGCAACACCTGGAACGCGCCACCGATACCCGCTTGATCCTCGGGCAGCAACCCGCGATCGTGGTAAAAGGAAAAAACGCATCACTGGTATATGGAGGTAAAAGCGTAACCATCAACGCGGATAGCACCCTGTCGTCTACAGCCCCATACAATACCCTGTTGGTACCTTACGGCCGCCGCGCCCGCCTCCAGCTGGAAGATGGCACCATCGTGCTGCTGAATGCCGGCTCCCGCCTTGTTTATCCCACTACCTTTCACCGGAAAAAACGGGAAGTATACCTGGAAGGGGAAGCCTTTTTTGAGGTAGCCCCCAATGCCGGATCGCCATTTTTCGTATATGCTTCACGTATAGAAACAGAAGTGCTCGGCACCTCCTTTAATATCAGCGCTTATCCGGACGACCACCAGCAAAGCCTGGTGCTGGCATCGGGAAGTGTGCGCCTCCACCTGCCTTCACAGCGCCGCTTCGGGAAACATTCCCGTCAGCTGCAACCCAACGAAATGGCTACGGTAGGCATGGAAAGCGAAAACCTGCAGGTAAGCACCGTGAACGTAGCTACCTATACCGCCTGGAAAGACGGACGCCTGCTGTTTTACAGTACACCGCTGAAAGAAATCCTGAAAAAATTAACGCGTTACTATAATATACAGCTGGACCTTGCATCAACACAACCCGGACTGGAAACCTGTTCCGGCAACCTTGACCTGGAAGATCATCTTGAAAACGTACTTGACGTGATATGCGCTACCAACTCACTGCGCTATGAGCGCCAGGGACAACGCATCGTACTGAAAGAGAAAGACTAATTACCATACATATCACCAAAAAAAAACCGGAAGATGGTGGGACATCTTCCGGTTGCACAGCCCCGCCGAAGCGGGGACGGGCTTGTCTTTTTGTTTAACTAAAAAAACTGTAGTGAAGTTATGAAAAAAATCTATGCACAATGGCGGGTACCGCCAGGCAATGTTTTTGCCATTAAACTCCTGAGAACAATGAAACTGACTGTAATTTTACTGTTCATCGCTATCCTTGGGGTTTCTGCTACCGGCAAGTCGCAGGACGAACACCTCAACATCAAACTGCACCAGGGAACCTTACCCCAGCTGTTTAACCAGATCCAGTCGCAAAGCCGCTGGCGTATCTTTTATAAAGATGAACTGGTAAACAGGGAACAACCGCTGACGCTTGATCTGCAGGACAAAAAGATCAACGAAGTACTGGACAAAGCCCTGCTAAATACAGGTCTCAGCTACCGTATCATGCGCAACCAGGTCGCCATCATTCCGAAGGAAAAAAGTAAGCCGGAGCAACGCCTGTCAGCCGCCTCGCCGTCGGAAGACAGTACCTATCTTATACGCGGACGGGTATACGATACGCATGAACCTCCGCAGGCGCTACCGGGAGTGACGATACGGGTAAAAGACAATAACAGTCTTGGTACCACTACCGACGCCGATGGTTACTTCACCTTCCGCGCTAAAAAAAATGCGGTGCTTGTTTTTACGCAAATGGGATACCTCGCGCAGGAGTATACCATTATCCGCAGCCACAATGCATTGAACATTTCCCTGAAAGAAAACGTAGCCGCCCTCGATGAAGTAGTAGTGGTGGGCCTTTCGGAGCAGCAACGGAAACATATTGCCAGCTCCATCAGCTCTGTAAATATTGCGCAGCAAACCAATGGTAAGCCCATTACCGCATTATCGCAGGCATTACAGGGAGGCGTTACCGGTCTACAGGTAACGCAAAGTTCTGGTCTGCCCGGCGGCGATGCCGCCATAATAAAGATCCGTGGCATCAGCACAACGAACGCCTCCAATCCATTGGTGATGGTGGATGGCGTGCCAATGGACATGAACTATATTGATCCCGTTACCGTGGAAAGCGTTACCATCCTGAAGGATGCTGCCGCTGCCGCTGTGTACGGCGCCCGCGCCGCTAACGGTGTTATACTGGTAACTACCAAACGCGGCGTAGCCGGAAGGGTAGCCGTTACCTACGATGGTTATTATGGTGTGCAGTCGCCCTCCTCCATGCCGGCGCTGGTGGAAGCGCCGCAATATATGCGCATGTTTAACGAAGCACAGGTGAATGCCGGCAACGCGCCATTCTATTCCGAAGAAGATATTCAACACACTGAGGCCGGCGACGACCCGGTAAAATATCCGAACACCGACTGGCAGAAGGAAATCCTGAACCGCGCAGCGCCTATTACCAGTCACTCGGTGGGAGTGAGCGGTGGTAACAGCCTCGCACGTTTTGCCTTAACGGCCAACTACCAGAACCAGCAGGGGATGATCCCGCTCAATCACTCCAATAAATATAATATCCGCGCCAATACTTCCATTACCCTCAACAAAAAGTTCCTGGTTTATATGGACATGCTGGCCATCAAACGGAATACTTTTTATCCTAACCGTCCCAATGGCAGTAACGGAAACAGGATACTGGAAGATATTTTCCGTGTGCCGCCCACTATTCTTCCCAAATACCCGGCTAAAGATGGTGCACCGGTAATATACGGCCGCTATGTGGATATCGTGAACCCCGTGGCTTACGCCGAACATGGTGGTAAGGCTGCTAACGAGTACGGGCAATCCAGTATCAACCTGCAGCCAAAGTGGGAGGTGTTGCCCGGTCTGAATCTCCGCGGTCAGTTCAGCTTCCGGCTCAACAGTGATGTAACCCGCGCTTCCCGCGATAATTATTACTTCTTTGATTATTATACCGGCAAACTGGTACAAACATGGGGTGTGCAGCGATCTGCCGAAATGGATAGGACTACTTATTATTATGCAGGTGTTACCGCGGACTATACCTATGACCTGAAAGATCATCATTTTTACTTGATGGGTGGCTATTCACAGGAAGAGAATAATAGTAAATTCTGGGATGTAAATTCCCTGTTATCGTTTTACGGTAAAGTAAATTACTCTTATAAAGATAAATACCTGTTGGAAGGAGCCATTCGTACAGATGGTTCATCGCGTTTTGGTCCCGGTCATAAATACGGCACTTTTCCTTCCGTAGCACTGGGCTGGAATGTGCATAAAGAACATTTTATGACGCCGGTGTCTTTCATTAATAACATGAAACTCCGCGCTTCCTTCGGCCGGCTGGGCAATGAGAATATAGACCCTTATCAATATCAGAATATGATCAGCGCCACAGATGGTGTGGAGTCAATTTTTGGTAACCCGGACATTACCTGGGAAACAGTAGACATGCTGGACCTTGGGCTGGACCTGGCTTTGTTTCAAAGCAAACTGGAATTTACTTTTGATTTCTACAACAAAACCACCAATGGTATTATCCTCAAGCCACCGGTATCCTATGTAGGCGGTATGGGCACTCCTCCTATCAATGCGGGTAAACTGCGGAACAGGGGAGTGGAGTTGTCGCTAAACTATAATGGTCGCATAGGTAAGGATATCACTCTTTCTATACGTCCCGGTGTTTCTTATAATAATAACACCTTCCTTACAGTGTTGGGCGGTCCTTATATCAGTGGCAGGAACATTAACAAAGAAGGATACGCACTGAGAAGTTTGTATGGCTATAAAACAAGCGGCCTGCTCCAATCGTCCGATTTCAAGCCGGATGGTACGCCGCTGGTGCCTGTTATGGCCAATGCCAAACCAGGAGATATCCGCTACCTGGATCAGAACGGGGATAATATCATTGATGGGAATGATCAAACGGTGATTGGTAATCCCACACCGCAGGCCGACTTCTTCGCCAACTTTCGCATTACCTATAAAAAATGGGAGCTGGAAATGCTGTTGCAGGGCGTGAGCAAAAGCGATGCAGTATTAAGCGGCATGCTGGCTTACCCGTTGGATATGTCGTCCGATGGCGGCGTTCCAACGAAGTATTACGCCGATAACTACTGGACGCCGGAACGCACCAATGCCCGCTTTCCGCGCTTAACAACCACACCGGATATCAATAAGCTGTCGTCCGATTTCTGGATCCAGAACGGCGCATATATCAGGATGAAATACATCCAGCTGGGTTATAATTTCAGCAGCACTACGTTAAAACGTATAGGCGTTAACGGTGCCAGGATATACCTGAATGCGCAAAATCCGTTTGTATTCACTTCCATGAAACTGGTAGACCCCGAAAGCCAGGGCAACCAATGGACGTATGGCATTATGAAAATGTATACCGCAGGGGTAAGTATTCAACTATAACCATTCAACTTTTCGCGATGAAAATGAAATTCAACATAACGATGATACTGGGCCTGGTATTACTGTGTTCACCGGGCTGCAAAAAATTTCTCACCCACGATAATCCCTCCGGTGTTACCGACCTGGAGTGGTGGAAAACGGAGACTCACGCCTATAATGCGCTGGGTTCTATTTATGCCGGGGTGCCGGCAGGTTCCAGCGGCAGGAATGTAATGTTCTGGTCGGGCCTGAGCGACGAAGCCGTTTGCCGCGGCGACTTCCGGGGCAACTACGATATTTATACCCGCGGATTGCAAAATCCTACCTGGGATGTGGCCGAATGGATCTGGCGGGATGATTATATAGATGTACGCCGTGCCTGCCGTTTTCTGGAAAACGTAGATAAATGTTTTATGGACGACGAGCTGCGCACCCGTATGAAGTATGAAGCCCGTGCATTACGTGCCTTTTATCATATGGAGATCATGCTTTTTTTTGGTGACATTCCCATTGTAACGAAGTCGGTTACCCCGCTGGAGAACCGCCTCAAAAGAGATCCTGCGGAAAAGGTGTATGAATTTATCCTGAGCGAGTTAAAGGACTGTGCGGAGAACTTACCGAAAGAATATGACAGCGATGAAACATGGCGTATTTCCGCAGGGGCCTGTAATGCGCTGATTGTGCGGCTGGCGTTGTTTTTCCATCACTATGATGTGGCCAGGGATGCAGCGGCAAAGATCATTGGCACAGGCGTATATAAATTGCACCGCAGTGAAAAAGCTGGCGTGAACAGTTATGCTGAATTGTTCAGCTACACCGGTGAATTAAACAAAGAGCGTATTTTTTTCAAAGCCAATGGCTGCGATAACGCATGGACCACCTTTGCGCCTTATGGCATTGGCGGAGAAACCTATGTATCGCCCACTGCGCAGGTAGTAGATAACTTTGAAACAAAACAGGGTAAAACCCCGGCGGAGCTGGGACCTGATTCCATGGCATTATACCGCAAGGATCCTAACTATAAAAATAACCGTGATCCCCGCCTGGCCGCATCTGTCCTGTATCCCGGTCAATCTTACCTGGACGCCAATTATATTCTTTCTCCCTTTGATAATGCTACCAGCAACACCGATAAAATAGGTGTGCAGAAATCCACTGCCACCGGTTACTGGATCCGGAAATACCTCGATCCGCGCGACCGGCAGGGCAGGAAAGGTTCCCTCGATTTTATGTATATCCGTTACAGTGAGATCTTGTTATCCTATGCAGAAGCCATGATTGAGCTGGGCGACTGGCAGGATCCGCTGATCATACAATATTTGAATGATGTTCGTACCAGGGCCGGTATGCCGGTGGTTGACCAGCAGCGCTACAATAGTGCAGCCATGCTGCGGCAGCTGGTGCGCCGGGAACGGCAGGCGGAGCTGGCATTTGAAGGACAACGGTATTTTGATATCCGGAGATGGGGCATTGTTAAGCAGGTGATGAACGGGCAGGTATTTGGCGCTACCAATCCCGAAACAGGTGTGGCCGTAAAGGTGCAGGACCGTTCGTATACCGACCGGGATTACCTTTGGCCCATACCGGAAAAGGAAATGTTGTCTAACCCGGAAATGACGCAGAACACCGGGTATTAATTTTTACCGTTTATCAAATTTTCATTACTGTACTTGCATATCATCTTGTTAGATTATATCTTACCATTCATACAACCACGATGTGACAATACAGTGAATATATCATCATACAGTGAACTAATACTATCAATCAAAACAAATCCAGGCATTCAATTAAACTGAATTATGGCGAAACAAAACAGCGATTCAAGGCGGGCATTTCTCAAAAATTCCCTGGGAGCGCTTGCTGCATTTACAATTGTGCCCAGGCATGTGCTGGGCCGCGGTTACCTGGCGCCCAGCGACCAGCTGACCAAAGCCGTTATAGGCACCGGTGGCATGGGACGCGGCCACTTTGGCTACGCCGGCACCCGGGTAGTGGCGCTCTGCGATGTAGACCGCAGTCACCTGAAACTGGCAATGGACCAGCTGGGAGATAAAAGTAAAGGTGTAAAAACCTTTAGCGACTACCGCGAAGTGATCACCCTGCCGGAGGTAGATATTGTACACGTGGCCACGCCGCCGCACTGGCATGGTATCATTGCCGCAGACGCCGCACGCGCCGGTAAAGACATCTGGTGTGAAAAACCGATGACAGCCACCATTGGCGAAGGCAAACGTCTCGTGGAAGCAGTACAGCAACATGGAAGGATCTTCCGCCTGAATACCTGGTTCCGCTTTGAAGACCGTTTTTATGGAATGGGCACTACGGTGAAGCCGATTAAAAAACTGGTAGACAGCGGCCTGCTTGGCTGGCCGCTGAAAGTTACCGTGAGCAAGCATACGGGTTTCGACTGGAAATTCTATTGGGTAGGTAAAACCAACCTGGAAGCCATGCCGGTACCGAAAGAACTGGATTATGATATGTGGCTGGGGCCGGCGCCTTACCGTCCGTATAACCCCCACCGGGTGCACCAAACCTTCCGTGGTTACTGGGACTATGATGGAGGTGGTTTGGGAGATATGGGCCAGCATTACCTGGATCCTATCCAGTATTTCCTGGGTAAAGATGACACCAGCCCGGTAAGTGTGGAAGTAGATGCGCCACAACAGCATCCTGATGCAGTGGGCACCTGGAGAAGAATTACCTACACCTATGCAGATGGTTGCCAGATCATCCTCGATGGCGATGGCGCCGATGAAAAGGCCGCTTATATAGAAGGACCCAAAGGAAAACTCTACCCGGGTTTCCGCTCAGATATCCAGGACCTGGAAAAGAAACTGGCGGCATTCCCTGACCCCGCGCCACAACAAACAGATTTTGTGGACGCTGTAAAGAACCGCCGGAAGTTTGCGTTGAACGAAGAAAATGGTCATCGCTCCGCTACCCTGGTGAACATGGGTAAGATTGCCCTGCGCCTGAACCGCTCGCTGAAATTCGATCCGGTGAAACAGGAATTTATAGAGGATGCAGGCGCCAATGCGCTGATCTATCAGCCAATGCGCGGACCGTGGACTATCTAAACCATCAAGTAAACGAATTATGAAAAAGATACAATACTTACTCGTTGCATTACTGGTTGGCTGGAGTAGCCTGGTTTCCGCACAGGGGCCATCAGATCAGCGTGCGTTTCATACTAAAATAGCCGATGTGCTGGCGTTGATGCCAGCCCCCAATAAAACGCAGTTTAACACCAATATGGAGTCGATTGCGGCGCTGGGGGAAGAAGGGCTTACTACCATTGCCGGTATGCTGGCAGCGCCCGGAAAAGGGAATAATACGCAGCTGGAATATGCACTGGCCGGATATGCTTATTATGTTACGCAACCCGGAAAAGAAGCAGCCCGTAAACAGGCTTCTGCGGCGCTTTGCAAAGCATTGGCCAAAACAGCGGAGCCGGAAAATAAGTTTTTCCTGATCACCCAGCTGGAAACCCTGGCAGATGATAATGCCACAGGCACGTTACAATCGTACCTCACAGACAACCGTTTGTGCGATCCTGCTGCCCGCGCATTGGTAAAGGTTAACACACCCGCCGCGCAACAGGCCCTGTTACAGGCGCTCAGCACCGCTTCCGGCGATAGCCGTATCACCCTTACAGAAGCGTTGGGAGATAGCCGTTATACCGCTGCTGCCGCCGCTATTGCACCACTGGCCACCAGTGCCGATAAGAAACTCGCTAAAGTAGCGCTGTATGCGCTGGCGCAGATCGGTGCGCCGGCTTCTGCCCCTGTATTGGCTACCGCCGCTGCCAACAGCGGTTACTCCTATGATGTGACCGACGCAACGGCTTCTTACCTGTACTACGCTAATAATATCACCGATAAAACAGCCGCCGCGAAAATAGCAGAGAACCTGCTGAAGCAAACAAAAACAGACGCGCAGGTACATACGCGCACGGCAGCATTAAAACTGCTCACCGCCATCCGCGGTGAAAAGAATATGCCGCTGCTGCTGGCCGCCGCTGATGATAAGAATGCGGAATATCGTGATGCTGCACTGAAATTTGCAGGTCAATACGGCCTTGCCGGCAACGCTTTGTGGCTGAAGAAGCTGTCGGGTTCCGATAATGCCAATAAAGCCGCCGTGATAGGTATGTTGGGAGATAATAAAGTGGCCGCTGCTTTACCTGCGCTCCAGAAGTTACTGGGTAGCAAATATGAAGGCGTAAAACTTGCTGCTGTCAAAGCGGCCGGCCAAACCGGCGGCGCCGCTGCCTTACCCACCCTGCTGCAAACCATGAAAACCGGCGATGCAGTTACCGTGGAAGCCGTAAAGCAGGCGCTCCTGGTTATGCCCGGCGACGAAGTAGCTGCACAATCCGGCGCTTCGCTGGCTATCATGCCGGCTGCAGCGCAACCAGCCTTACTAACGGTACTGGCCGCACGTAAAGCAGACAACCGCGTAAATGATGTACTGCCACTGACCGCCAGCACAGATGCCGGTACCCGCAGTGCGGCCATTGCCGCATTGAAGGATGTGGCTACAAAGGCAAATCTTCCCGAATTATTTACCTTACTCAATAACACCACCAGCGAAACGGATATCGCCAGCATACAGGCTGCGCTCATCAGTGCCGGCGCCACCAGCAGCGATGTGCTTGCACAAATGAAGCAGGCGCCTGCCGGACAGCAATCCCGCTATCTTCCTGTATTGGCGGGTATCGGTGAAAAAGATGCCCTGGTACCGGTAGTTACCTCTTTTAATAACGGAGACGCCGCTACGAAAAAAGCAGCAGTAAGGGCATTGTCTTCCTGGAAAGATATGGCCGCTACCCCTGCGCTCTTAAAAATTGCGCGCGAAGATGCTACCTATCGTGATGAAGCACTTGCAGGCTATATAGCGCTTATCCGCCGCTCCGCTTTGCCTGCCGATCAGCAGCTGCTGATGTTCCGCAACGCCATGGAGCTGTCGCCCTCAACGGCGATACAGCAAAAAGTACTGGAAGGTGTAGAGCGCTGCAAAACATTGCCTGCATTGTTATTTGCCGGCAACTACCTCGACAATGCACCGGTACAACAGGCCGCTGCTAATGCCGTAATGAATATCGCGCTGGCGGATAAAAGTTACAATGGCGCCATCGTGCGTTCCCTGTTAGAGAAAACAGCAAAGGTGCTGAACGGCCCCGATGCCGATTACCAACGGCAGTCGATCCGCAAATACCTCGCTGAAATGCCCGCCGGTGAAGGATTCGTTCCGCTCTTCAACGGTAAAGACCTTACCGGTTGGAAAGGACTTGTAGAGAACCCGGTAGCACGCGGTAAAATGGATGCCAAAGCACTCGGCAAAGCGCAGGACAAAGCAAACGACAACATGCGCAAGGGCTGGTCTGCAAAAGACGGCCTGCTGGTGTTTAGCGGCAGTGGCGATAACCTCTGCACCGAAAAGAAATATGGCGATTTTGAAATGCTGGTAGACTGGAAGATCACCTCCCAGGGCGATGCCGGTATTTATCTCCGTGGTTCCCCGCAGGTACAGATCTGGGACACCTCCCGTACCGATGTGGGCGCACAGGTAGGATCCGGCGGTTTATACAATAATCAGCAGCATGAAAGCAAGCCACTTAAATTAGCAGACAACGCTATCGGCGAATGGAATCATTTCCGCATCCTCATGCAGGGCGATCGCGTAACAGTATATCTCAACGGAGAACTTGTTACTGACAACACCATCCTGGAAAACTACTGGAACCGCGGATTGCCGATCTTCCCGGAAGAGCAGATTGAGCTACAGGCGCATGGCACCTACGTAGCGTACCGCGACCTGTACATCCGTGAAATTCCCCGTCCGAAGCCTTACGTGCTGAGCGATGAAGAAAAGAAAGCCGGCTACAAAATGTTGTTCGATGGCACCAACATGCACGAATGGACAGGCAACACCAAAGACTATGTAATCGATAACGGCAACCTGGTGATCTATCCAACGAATGGTGGTCATGGTAATCTCTATACGAAAGATGAATATAAAAACTTCTCTTTCCGTTTCGAATTCCAGCTGACACCTGGCGCTAACAATGGTCTTGGTATCCGCGCACCACTGGAAGGCGATGCCGCCTATGAAGGTATGGAGTTACAGATCCTCGATAACGAAGCAGACATCTATAAAGACCTGCAGGTATATCAATATCATGGCTCCGTATACGGTGTAATCCCTGCCAAACGTGGCTTCCTGAAACCTGTTGGAGAGTGGAATACAGAAGAAGCCATTGTAGATGGCACGCATGTCAAAATAATACTGAATGGCACCGTTATCCTCGACGGCGACATTGCAGACGCCCGTAAAAACGGTACACTGGATCATAAGAAGCATCCTGGCCTGAACAGGGAAACTGGTCATATCGGTTTCCTCGGACATGGATCAATTGTGAGGTTCAGGAATATCAGGGTGAAAACGCTGTAGTTTTTTGTTTGAGATATAGAACCGTTCCTGCGCAAGTAGGAGCGGTTTTTTTATGGCTGTACCGGTCAATATTTCTTCCTTCCGGGCCCTGGATAGTATAAGATAAAATCCCACGAATGTGGGATGATCCGGTTAATAATAAGTTAATTACTTTTGGCCCGGATTTAACTGATTTTTACTATTTTGCGTCAGAATTAACTGTAGTGTTCAACCCAGTAAGAATGTAACTGTTTACCCTGATAGTAAGTCATAGTTGTATACCTGATAAGTTGGTTTTATTATTTTATCCTTTATTTATGAAATATTCTTGTTCCCTGCTTCTTTCTTTTGTTGCGTTGAGCAGCTACGCCCAGAATAAACTGGAAGCCACCGGTAATGCAGGTATCGGCACCACTTCGCCCACAGAAAAGCTGGAAATTTACTCCGCGGGTTTATCAAACATAAAACTGACCCATCCCTCCGACGTTTTAGGAGTGGTAGGTGCGCTCAAATTTAATATGGCTGGTTCTGACCTGGGAAAACTGGAAGTGGAGAGAACTGACGCTTCAGGAAGAATGTCTGCTATGAAATTTTTTGTGAGAGGCAGTGGTGGTGAATTTGAAGCAATGAGGATTGTAAATAATGGATTTGTGGGAATTGGAGAAACCTCACCGTCTGCCAGGCTGCATGTTGCCGGTTCACCTGGAACTGTATTTGCCAGATTTACACAAAAAAATGTTGCTGTGGGAGATGGCGCACTGAGCTTCATGAGTGCCACTGATACCCTGTCGAGTTATATTCCTCATATAAAGGGACGCAGTTATGCGCCAGGCCGGTCATTAGGTCTTTATCTTACTGCAGAAGTGGAGGATGTACTCCCTGCTTCTGATATTGCCTATGGAGGAATAATACTTGACAGCAGAAATAAAACAGGTGCGAGGCTGGCAATCGGTAACGTACTGGCGGTCAACAGTGCCGGCGTAAACCTCATGTTGGTAAAAGCCAATGGCAGCGTAGCCATAGGAACCGCAGATACCAAAGGCTATAAGCTGGCCGTAAACGGCAGCGGCATCTTTACAAGGGTAGTGGTGAAAACCTATGTCAACTGGCCGGATTTCGTTTTTCACGCAGATTACAAATTGCCAGCCCTGTCTGAAGTAGAGCAGTTTGTTGTAAAGAATCAACATCTTCCTGGTATTCCATCTGCCAGTGAAATAGAAAAAGACGGAGTGGATGTAGGAGAGATGAATAAGCAGTTATTGCAGAAAGTAGAGGAGCAAATGTTGTATATTATAGAGATGAATAAGCAGCTGGCTACTCTTTCTAAAGAAGTAGAAGTGCTTAAACAGAAGATCGCGACTAAATAACCCCCGGATTTGCCATGAAAACTATTTATCAACTGACCTTACTATTGTTCGTCTGCCTGTGCACCGCACAGGCGCAGGACAGCCTGCTGCAGAAAGCCAACGCCATTCCGGGTAAGTACCTGTCGCAGGTAAAACAAAAGTCAGATAAAATGGAGCGGCAGATCACCCAGCGCAGCGAAAAAGCCCTGAGCCGGTTTATGAAACAGGAGGAAAAGCTGAAACGCCGGCTGGGCCGCATTGATTCCCTCAAAGCCAATAATCTTTTTGCACATTCCATCGATTCCCTCGGGAGCCTGAAATCCCGTATGAAAGGTAAGCTGGGAAAGTATTCCGGTGCCTTAACCCAATCCGGTGGTCCTTATCTTGATAGCCTTAGCAATTCATTGTCCTTTCTAAAAGATTCCAAAGGTTTACTGGAAAAGTCCAAGGGTGTTACCGATAAATTGAATGGCTCGTTAAAGTCAGTCGATAACCTGAAAGATAAACTGGCCCAGGCAGAGCAGATCAAAGCGTACATCCGTGAGCGTAAACAGCTGCTGAAAGAACAGTTAAGTCAGTATACCGGCTTCACCAAAGATCTGCAGAAGATGAATAAAGAAGCCTACTATTATGCGCAGCAACTGAAAGAATACAAAGAGGTTTTTAAAGATAAAAAGAAAGCAGAGCAAAAAGCAATGGAAGTGATTAAGAAGATCCCCGCTTTCAATGACTTCATGCAAAAACATTCTCAGCTCGCCAGCCTGTTTAATATACAAGGCGGGAGTGCATCAGCCCCCAACCTTGAAGGACTGCAAACCCGCAACCAGGTAGAACAGCTGATCCAGCAGCGCTTAGGCAGCGGCCCCAATGCCAGTGCGGCCGTAAGCCAGCAAATGGCAGAAGCCCGCAGCAAATTCGACGAACTGAAAAGCAAGTTCCCAGATCTTGACAACGCCGCGGAGATGCCCGATTTCAAGCCAAAGGAAATGAAAACAAAAAGCTTCCTGCAGCGATTGGAGTTTGGCAGCAATATCCAGTTTCAGCGCAGCAATAAATTCTTCCCCACTACCGGCGACCTCGCCGGACAAGCAGCCTATAAATTCCATAAGAATGGAAGCGCAGGTCTTGGTCTTTCATACAAACTGGGCATGGGTACCGGCTTTGATAACATTCATTTCTCCGGTCAGGGTATGGGCATCCGTTCCTTCATCGACTGGAAACTGAAAGGCACCTTTTTCCTGAATGGCGGCTATGAGCAGAATTATCAACCGGATTACGCAGGGGTACCGGAAGGAGTAGGGCAGAAGTGGACACAGAGCGGGTTGATTGGGATCAGTAAGAAGTACAAGATCAATAGTAAGCTGAAAGGTAATATGATGGTGTTGTTTGACTTTTTGTATAACCAGCATGTGCCGCGGACGGATCCGGTGAAGGTGAGGCTGGGGTATAATTTTTAATTTTTTTGTTAACCAAAATGTTTTTGAAATGCGTTCTTTTTTTAACCCGTACCGTTTTTTAACCTGTATCATTTTAATTATTTCCAGCTTAAGTACAAAAGCCGTCTGTGTAACGGGACCGGGAGATTGGCTTGTAATGGGGAATACAAATACCAATGTATCTCCCTACAATTTTTACTATTATAAAGTAGCCAAAATTAATAGTGACGCACACCGGTATGGCACTACCATTGAATTGGATATACAGGGAGATGCCAATTACTATAACTTGCAAGGTACCTACCGTATCCGTATCGACAAATATGAAATTACCACCGGTAGATTTGATGGATTGGAAATTCGCTCTATTTCCGGGAATCCATCCGCAGCTACCTTTTATGTTTTTAATGACGCTTTATGGGTAAAATCCAATTGCCTATGGGGGAGTATTTACTATCGCACTATTGACTATCTGCCAAACAGCCCTATAAATACAGCACCTTTCGAACAAACCACCACAGCCCCGACCGGCTTTGTCGCAAATACCAGTACCTATGGCCTGAAGTGCGATTTCGATAATAATCAGTATTATCAGTTGTCCTATGAAGATGTTCAGGGAAATACCACGAATATGGGGAAGATGGGGATAGGTACGGTGCCGGGATATGTGCTGCATACGGTTGCAAAAGGTAATACTGCTAAAGCATCTGCTTACCTGTGGGGAGAGTACTATGGTGCCGCGGTAGGTACGCTGAATGGAACAGCTGCCAACTATTCATTTGCCGTTTTTAACAATGCTAATACAGATGGCTCCGGTGCTGCTGGCGGAGGTAAGCCACTGTTATACGTAAGAGGTGACGGTAACGTCGGAATAGGGACGAATGCCCCCCAGGCAAAACTGGCAGTGAAGGGAGATATTGTTGCCCAGAAAGTGAAGGTTACACAAAGTGGCTGGGCGGATTTTGTATTTCATCCGGATTATGAGCTGCCATCATTACAGGAAGTAGAACGTTTTATTAAGACCAATAAGCATTTACCGCAAATTCCATCTGAGAAGGAGATTGAGAAAGAAGGACTGGATGTGGGAGAGATGGATAAGAAGCTGTTGCAGAAGATTGAGGAGTTGACGTTGTATATTATTGATCTCAAGAAGGAAAGTGTGGAACAGCGGAGGGAGTTGGAGATGTTGAAGGAGAGGATTAGTAAATTACCAGATCCGGGCAATTGCAGAAATGCCGTGTTTTAAATTTTGTACAACCAGCATTTGCCACGGACAGACCCGGTAAAGGTGAGGCCGGGGTATAATTTTTTAGAGATAGAATTAGTATTAAAGACCTATACTTTTGTTAAGAATGAAATGTTCGTTTCCAAGGCGTAGTATCATTCGCCAGATTTGTTTACAGATTGCCCTGTGCTGTGTTTGTGTAATGCCATTGTTAGCTCAATCAGCGGATTCTAAAATAACGCCTCCCAGGCCTGTTCCTCCTTCCCCGGAAGTGGCTTCACTGTTTAAATTCAGTGAATTGCCGGTAACATTGTACACTGGGTTACCTAATGTGAGTATCTCCATGTTTGAGATAAAGCTAAAGGACCTGACGATTCCTGTTACATTGCAATATCACACCGGAGGGATAAAGATAGATGAGGTAGCATCCACCGTTGGAATGAACTGGACCTTATCTGCTGGAGGAAGTGTGAACGCCATGATACGTGGACGCGATGATCTGAGTAATGGCTATCCTGGGTATTTGCCTATTACCGATCAGATTTATGCAGGACATGGGCAGTACGATATAAACCAATCCGAAGGTGGTGTTTCATTCTTATGGTGTAGAGATATTGCTGCAGGGCTTTCGGACCCCGAACCCGATATGTTTAATTTTAACGCGCCAGGCATTAGCGGTAAATTTTTTCTCGGATTGGAAGGGGCTGCTCATATAGTTCCTGTACAACCAGTGAAAGTGAAACTTTATGATGGAGATGGAATTAAAATAGTCAGCGAAAAAGGGGTTGTTTATTATTTCAGTAAACGTGAAATCAGCTATGCAACTGCGGCCGGATCGGCAAACGATAATTATTATCTGACCCGTATCATTACACCATCAAAAGACACGGTTGACTATGTTTATGAAGCCAGCAATTATACTTATAAAAGTTATTTTGGTGAGTCCCGTGTGAAATTTATATCCGGGGTTAATAGTCCTGAATTGCTTGCACAGGCAGGAGATGTGATTGCGCACCTAAACAGCTATGATAGTGTACGGGTAACAGGATGGCGGATTAAGGCGATTAACTGCACAAATGGTATGAATGTGAATTTTTCTTACCTCACAACTGGCCGTAAGGATTTGCCGGGAACAAATGCTTTAAAGGATATTTCTCTTTATTATAAAACAGGCTTTATTAAAAAGTTTGTACTGAAACAGGAATACCGGGGAGATTCAACTAGACCGGATTTTTGCCGATTGTGGTTATCAGAAGTTTATGAGGAAGGGAAAAACGGGATGAAGGTAGCACCATACAAGTTTTTTTATGATCCTACTGCTTTACCCTCAAGACTTAGTAACGGACAGGATCATTGGGGTTATGCAAACAGCAGTGGGGGAAGTACCCGCTTGCCCAAAAATGATATTTATTGGCCGTTAGATCCGGTATCGGCAAACAGGGAACAAGATACCAGTAAATCAAAAGCTGGTATTATGACAAGGCTGCAATATCCCACAGGTGGAAGTACTGATTTTACTTATGAGCCCAATGACGTTTGGGTGGAGAATGAGCAAACGATTACATATAGTGCTGTAACAGAAGGTGTATACGGTACGCCTTTTACGCGTAAGGAGCGGACCTTTACGATTCCTCCTGGAGCGCAATCAAAGAAAATCTTTTATAACACTTATGCCTCCCCTCCTTCAACGGGAGGAGGTGGTGGTGGAATAGAAGATCCTCCAGGAGAAGACGAAGGAACCTGTAATATAACAGTGATAAGACCTAATGGATTGCCACCCATAGACTATTTAGGCAGTAATTCAAATCCAAATGGAGAAGCTGTTAACTGGGGACCTGGTCAGTACACAGTTGTGGTAGATACTTACGGCGATAATTCAAGATCTTTTTTTGAACTGAAATATGAGAAGTACGATACTTCATATTATACCGGCAACAAAATTGTAGGCGGCTGGAGGATAAAGAGGCTGGCATATAAAGATCCATTTACTCCTGCAGGGGATAAGGTGTATAATTATTCCTATGCAATACCGGATATAGTTCCGTTACATTCAAGTGGTACATTGCCGGCATCAAAACCACAGTATGAATATCTTCGTAACCTCACTTTGCGCAAAATAATTCCAGGAACAGGGGAGTTTTCGGGGCCGGAGATTATAGAACAGTCCTGCCTGGTAGCAGTACAATCGGCCAATAGTTTATTGCCACTCTGGAATGACCATGGACATATTTTCTACCCATCGGTAACTGTATATAATGGGGATAATGGTGCTAATGGTAAAACAGTGTATAATTTTTCTTATGCAGCCAATGTGGGGGGATACTATGGATACCCATTTGTTCCTTCCAGCAATTTCGACTGGCTATGTGGCTCACTCTTGAAACAGGACGACTTTATTAAAAAAGCCGATGGTACTTATAAATTGCTTCAAACTACAGAAAATAAATATGGCGTAGGACCGGATTCGGTATACTGGCGTTTGATGTATAACGTGCCGGAACCGCCGGCACATTTAAAGGGTATTGGTGTTACTGTCCGTGAAATCGTACCTGAAATGTCAGTAGGGGCAACTGTAAAGCCGCCACGTTTTGATTTTAATGACTATCATTATATCTCTGCCTGGCTTCATCTGGATTCCTCGGTTGTTACGCAATTTTCACCCAGTTCTGCCGACCAGTTAAAAACAACTACTTCCTATAAATACAAGAACGGGTTGAGTTTGCAACCAACAGAGGTGAAAGCGGCTAATAGTAAAAATGAGCAGGTAAGTACCCTCAATAATTATCCCAATGATTATAAGGGTACTGCGGTATACGATACCATGGTAGCTCGTAATATCATTACACCTGTTATTCAACAAACTCAGTTTAATAACACGGGTAATAAGATACTACTTCGAAAACAGACGAATTATACACGGACTTCAGCAGATATTTTAGCTCTGTCAAGTGTTCAGCAGGCGTTGTATAGCAATAGTCTTGATACGGAAATTGTGTATACAAAATATGATGAAAAAGGTAATCTACTGGAATGCTACGGTAAAGACGGGGTAGTTCATTCTTTTATTTGGGGGTATAATAACAATTACCCGGTGGCAGAAATTACGGGTTGTGATTATACCAAAGCCTTGTCATATATAAGACCTGCCCTACTTAAAGATCCTGTAGAACAACAATTACGCGACGAGTTAAATTTGATTCGCACCAAATTGTTGGCGGAATCTGTGATGGTTACCACTTATACCTATGCGCCTATGATAGGTATTACCAGTGTCACTGATCCTACCGGAAAAACATCGTATTATCAGTATGATGATTTAAATAGATTAAAAGTGATATTGGATCAGAATGGCAAAATATTGAAACAATACGATTATCAATATCAAAAATCGATTAGTCAGTAAATGAAAAATAATAACAAGCTCTTTGGTTCAACCTGATTGATTTTTGCATTGGTTTCAATAATTACGAGTAAAATAAATTTTCATGTTTCATCTGTCAATCCATACGCTGAAAATAATACCTTATATCTCCCTGTTTCTGACTGTGGCTAACCTTGAGGCTCAAACACCCAGCGGAACACAATTGCCAGCAGCCACCCCTGTTGGCTTACCTTCCGCATATACCAACCCGGTAATCAATTACGTTCGTACCTGGGAGCCCGCATTGCCAACTACTGACACCGCCTATGTGGCATCCGCCAGTCGATCAGTTGCGGAGGTGAGGCAAACAACAGCCTACGTGGATGGACTTGGCCGGCCGTTACAAACGGTGTCAAAAGCCATGAGCTTTGGTGGTAACGATATCGTATCTCCCATTGTTTATGATCAATTTGGAAGAGAACAAACTAAATATCTTCCTTATGTTCCGCAAAACGTGAAAGATGGCAAGTTCAAAACAGATCCATTTAACGCGCAAAAAAGTTTCTACCAGACACAGGTGCCTGGGGCCAGTGGGGAAAGTGTGTATTATAGTCGTATTGATTATGAAGCATCGCCTTTAAACAGGATTTTAAAAACCTATGCGCCAGGTAATAGCTGGGCAAAAAACGACCCATCAACAGTGGAAAGGGGAGGGAATCATCCAGTCCAGAATCAATACCTGATAAACGCCCTTGCAGATTCAGTGCGTATCTGGGATTTTATTGCCGGAGCTACTATTCCTACCAGTGTAGCAGGGCGTATATATGCCGCTGGCCAGCTGTATAAAAATGTATCAATCGATGAGGCCAATAATCAGCTAGTTGAATACAAGGATAAGGAAGGGAAGGTCATTCTTAAAAAAGTACAACTGGGTACAAATCCTGGTACTGGTCACATAGGTTGGCTTTGTACTTATTATGCATATGACGATCTGGGAAACCTGCGTTTTGTAATTCCACCCAAAGCGGTGGAAGCCATTATCAGTAACTGGACGATCAGCCCTGCTATTGCAGCCGAGCTCTGTTTTATGTACCGTTATGATGGGCGCAACCGCATGATCGTAAAAAAAGTGCCGGGTGCCGACTCCACAGAAATGGTTTATGATGTACGCGACAGGTTGGCTTTTTCGCGTGACGGCAATATGAAAGACAAAAGCTGGCTGGTTACTTTTTATGATGGGCTGAACCGGCCTACGATGACCGCTCTTTACAACCTTGCTACCGACCGGCTCACATTGCAGGGAACTATGAACGCAGCAATCAGCAATACGCAGAGCCTGTCGTATAACTTTCCTGGAACAGCGGACCTGGTACTGGCATCCCATAATGGAAGCACTTCTTACGTAGCTACTAATAGTATTACACTAACAGATGGTTTTGACACCGGAACAGGAACAGAAGTGATCGCTGAAATCAATGCGGCGGCTACTAATGGTAATGCCAATATTACTGTTACCAATCCGCTGCCTAATATACCCATCAGTGCCCTAACACCGCTGACTTATACCTTTTACGAGAGTTACGGGTTTGCTGATAAGGAAAATTACGCCAGTACAGATATCACCAAACCACAAGCCGGTAGCAACTTAAATGCGGAAGCACTACCTGCCGTTGCCAGCACTATGATAAAAGGACTGGTTACGGGTACCAAAGTAAAAGTGCTGGGTACCGACCAATGGTTGACCACCACCAACTATTACAACGACAAAGGACGGTTGATCCAAACGATATCGGACAATGTCAGCGGAGGACAAGATGTGAGCACTAACCTGTATGATTTTAACGGGAAATTACTGAGCACCTATCTTCGTCACAGAAATCAGCGTAGTGGGACTATTCCTCAAACCGAGGTATTAACCATGTTGGCATATGATGCCGGTGGTCGCCTGCTTAATATCAGGAAACGGCTGAATAATGACGTAAATCTTGAAAGGACAGTAGCCGTAAATGAGTATGATGAACTTGGTCAGTTAAAGAAGAAGCGTTTAGGCATCACCGGAGCCAGTACTCAACTGGAAACTTTGAATTACGATTATAATATCCGTGGCTGGCTGAGGGGAATTAACAAGGATTTTATTCCTGCAGTAGGAAGCACAACAAACTGGTTTGGACAGGAGCTTAATTATGATTATGGTTTCTCCACGCCTCAATTCAATGGAAACATTGCAGGCGCGAAATGGAAAAGCCGCAATAATGGTATTGCACGCGCCTATGGATATAGTTATGATAAGGCTAATCGCCTGACCGTAGCGGATTTTACCCAACAGAACACCGGTAGTTCCAACTGGACTGATAATTTGGCAAACTTTTCTGTAAGCGGGTTATCATACGATGCCAACGGTAATATCCTGTACATGAACCAGAAAGGGTTAAATGGCGCAGTAGTGCAAACCATTGACAGCTTGAAGTATGGTTATCTTGCTACAAGTAACAAATTATCATTTGTAACAGATAGAAAAAATAACACGCAAAGCCAGCTGGGTGATTTTAAGGAGATCAATAACAATGAAACAGCGGATTATACGTATGATACCAATGGTAATCTTACTAAAGACGCAAATAAAAATATAGCCGCCATTCGTTATAATCATCTTAATCTACCGGATAGTATAGCTATAACCAGTAAAGGCATTATTAAATATCAGTATGATGCTGCAGGTAATAAACTAAGAAAGATTGTTATAGATAACACCCTTGCCCCTGCAAGAACAACCACGACGGACTATATTAATGGGTTTGTTTATCAGAACGATACCTTGCAGTTTTTAAGTCATGAGGAAGGACGCGTGCGCGCCGTTTTTCAATCGGGCCAATCGCCAGCTTTTAAATACGATTACTTCGTAAAGGACCATCTGGGAAATATACGAATGGTGCTGACCGAGCAATCAGATTTCTCCATGTATGCTGCCACCATGGAAACCTCCGCAGCTGCAACAGAAACGGCTTTGTTCAGTAATATTGATAACACCCGTTCAGCTAAGCCGGCAGGATACCCATCAGATGAGAGTGCAGGCACTAATGCCTCCGTGTCGAAATTGACAGCAACCAGCGGTGGTAAAAAAATAGGCCCTTCTCTTGTACTGAAGGTCATGGCAGGTGATACGATCCAGATTGGCGCAAAAGCTTTCTATAAATCCACAGGACCGCAGAATAAGAATAACTCACCGGCACCTGCTGAAAGTATGCTGGCTGACCTGGTACAGGTATTTGGTGGCGCCGCTTCTTCAGATGCTACTCACGGTGTTGCTTCCTCCCAACAGGCTACGCCGTTTAATAGCAGTTTTTATAACAATGATTACCAGCGCCTGAAGGAAAAGGAACCTGATCAGCCAAACACAGACAGCCCTAAAGCATACCTTAATTTTGTTTTGTTCGATGATCAGTTTAAATTAGTAGACGGAAACAGCGGCGTTAAGCAGGTAAAAGCAGAACCGGATCAATTGCAGACATTGGCCCAGGATAAAATGGTGATGGAGAAAAGTGGATTTCTGTATGTTTACACAAGTAATGAAAGCCCGCAGGAGGTGTTCTTTGATAATGTGTTAGTGGCTCAGGCAAGTGGGCCGTTGTTGGAAGAGACGCATTATTATCCGTTTGGACTCACCATGAGTGGGATTAGTTCGAATGCGTTGAAGGGGAGTAATTACTCAACGAACAAGAAAGAGTTTAACGGGATAGAGCATACGACCGATTTAGATCTAAATCAGTATGATGCATTTTATAGAAATCTTGATCCACAGATAGGGAGATGGTGGCAAATAGACCCTAAACCTAATGAAATGCTTGCGCCTTATGCTGCTATGGCTAATAATCCAATATTGTATTCTGATCCAGGAGGTGATACTACCTGGGTTTTTGGTACTGCTGGCCAATATCTTGGAATTATTAATGACAGGCTGGCAAATCAAGTACATTTTATGAATAATAACAATACTAAAACAAAACCCTTCGATGCAAGTAGCCTAACTGCGAAAGAGGCAAAAAAGCTTGCGAAAGAAATGAGGGGAGCGTCTGTAGCATTTATGGGTGAGAAGACTGCCGCTGATATGCAAGCGATATCCAATCAATCTGATAAACTCAACAAAGAACTGGGCTTTGTTGGTAGTATTGGTAGTGATAAAGAAATACGGCTAACAGCTATGAAAGTAGACGGGAATAATAACACCGCATCAGTTAATCTTCTTAGTCAACTAGATCAAAATTATTCAAAGGAGCAACAGGCAGATTTATTTCTTTTGGGACATACCCATTACAAAGGGTTGATGAATGGCCTTTTGTATGGCGATGGAGCTCCAATGACTATGCAGAAATTTTTAGGTGATCCTACTGATCCCAATGACTATCAACCTGGATTATATAGGAGCGGAAGTGCTTCTGCAAAAGGACAATCTCCTGCACTCATACCAACTTCGTACGGGGTGACCATCTATGGGACAGGAACAAGTTCCAGCAGGACAACATACGGAAATTCTTTAACCGTTGAAAATCAAGTGAATCCATCGAACAACAGTTTTTTACTTTATAAAAGTCTCAAAAGGTAACGATGAGAATATTAATATTGATAATATCAACATGCCTGATGATTTCCTGCCAACGTCAGGAACATTCCGCCAAACAAACCAACACTGATTCTACTCAATATTTACTAGAGTCTCTGGTAGAGAAATTCTCATTGGCAAATGATAAAATGTTAGCTGACAGTAATCAGTTGATTTTTTATTACGAAAAAAGATTTGATACTACTCTGTTAGTATCTTTTAAGAAAGATGCAGATAGAATCAAAGTTGTTGTTTATCAAGTGGCACCACCTTATTATCGGAATGGTGGAAACCTTAGAGGAAATCAGAAAAGCCCCCAATTTTTTGAAGGATTTAGCTTTAGTATTGATACTGCTACCTGGAGCAGTACAGTGAGAGCTGCAACTGAAATTCTGAATACCAGACCTGTTCGGGATGATGAAAATAGCGCTTTTGATGGACCGACCTATTTGTTGGCCTTTAATTCAAAGATAAGAGTGAATAGAAATTCAATGGATGATTCGTTATTGTCAGGATATTTAAGTTTGTTGAAGAATCAATTTCTGCATAAATACATGGAACAAAAACCGATGTGGCGAAAAGAATCGTAGGAACGAATTATACGAAGGATAGAAACGAATTTAACGGGATAGAGCATACAACGGATCCAGATTTGAATCAATATGATGCGGTTTAAAGAAACCCTGATCCACAGTTAGACAGATGGTGGCAAATTATGGAAGACAACTAGAAAACTAGGATCTGGATATTTCAATATTGTTGTAACTCAGGGCAGGTCAGATTATATAATTATAAACAGGAATGGTCAGTTTATTTGAGAAGACTAAAGAATGGAATGGATTTTAGTTGTGCTAGTTTGCCTCAGTGGGTGTAATCTGACTGATAAGAAGCAGAAAATTGATATGAGGTCCGAAAGAACCACTCGTCAGAATGGATTGCCGATAAACCCAATGAAAGAAAGATAGCACTTACTGTATTGACTGATATTCCCATTAGAAATTATATTGTCATGAACAAACGAAAGTTTAAGTTGGATGATAAGTATTTAAGACAGCAGTGAATATTATTACAGAAGAAGCCCATTACTATCCGTTTGGGTTGACGATAGCAGAATAAGTTCGAATGCACGTTGAAGTTAGCTGACAGTTATTATAATGAGACTATATATAATTTTAATAGGAATTGGTTTGAGTATTATAAGTTGCACTGCTAATAGTGATATTTCCCGATTGACATCAACGAATTTGCCAACCGATTATATACTAGCTAGTTATAAAATTGGAGAAGTGAATGATACTACATTTTTATCATTCCTTTTAGATAGTTTAAATGACGGTCGTATCTCAAATGATATGAGATTTAAAGGGATAAGCGTTTATCAGAGTAAGATAACTGCATTAGTGAAAATTTCTGGAATTAAGCCTCCTATCCCCCTTACATATAAGCCTGATTCTGTAATAATTAAATTCTATATCGGATTATATGAGAACAGAAAACGTAAGTAATTTTTGACAGACACTATCTCATAAACTGTGTAAGTCATAAAAATCGGGGTATTTGACCTCGATTTTTATGACTTACACAGTTTATGAGATAGTGTCCCGATTTTTAAGTTTACACACTTATTGAAATAGTCCCTTTTGACACAATCTATCCTCTATGTTCATCAAACCAGTCTTAATCAACCTACTATCACTTATCATCACCATCATTTCATTTACAGCTCTTGCCTTTGCATCTGGATATGCCTCTAATCCGGATAGGTATCCTATCCAGCTTATGGTTCTCTATACCGCACTGGTTTTCATTCATTTAATCCTCAACTATTATTGGTGTAGAAAAATACTACCATTTAAAAGCCTGTTGATTTTAAGTGTAGTAATCTGTCTTGTGTATATCTTTCTATACAAACTCATCGCATAAGATCAACCGGATCCTGCCTGAATATCCTTACCAGCATCCCATACAACTCCGGGTGCTTCTCCGCCAGCAAATCCGGCCGTTCAAAAAAGTACTCCGATATCACCGCAAAAAACTCCGCTTCATTCATCGCGCCATAAGGATTGATATCCGTATGCCCTTCTGAAATCTCCTGGATCGTTTGATGCACCAGTTTCATCCACGGGATGCTATAGCTGTGATCCAGTAATTTGCTCGGGAAGCCGTCAATGACGCCATCGGTTTTATCCAGGAGGTGCACAAATTCATGAATGGCGGTATTGTTTTTATCGGTTACATTGGAGAAGCCTTCCCGTAGGGCGGAGCGGGAAAGGATCATCTGTCCGTTCAGTGTGCCGCTGCCTACCATGCCGAGGATGTTACGGCGATTGCCTTCATACTGGTAGGTTTCGTCGAAGGTGTCGGGGTAGAGGATTACGTTGGTAAGATTGAAATATTCCCAGTCTTTGAATCCGAAGATGGGGATGATGGCGCTGGCGGCTACCAGCACACGGTCCAGCGGTTCTACTTCGGTGCCTACGCCTTCTATGCTGGTTCTTTTGAGGAAGCGTTGCAGCATGCCTTCAAAGCGCGTCTTCTCTGCTGGTTGCAGCTGCTGGTAGTAGCGTACATGTTCTTCTAACAACGACTGGTACCCTTCAGGTACCGCCGTTTTCTTACCTTTCCTGCGGCCGTACATATTTTGAAAGTACAGGAACAGGATGAGTCCTATCATTATCAATCCGAATAAAACCATGTCTGTAGTTATTTTCTGTATGCTTTAAACTCTGAACCTTTCTTCCATGCAGGGAAACTGCTTTCATTGCTGAGGTGGTAGCCTACGTCGAATAAGAGGCGGATATCTTCTACCATGCCGTCCATGTTCCAGGTGGCGGCATTAAATTCATCGGCAGGGGAGTGGTAACGTAAGCGGTTATACGCAGCTGTCTGTTCTTTCCCCCAGCCGGCTTCATGGCCGATGGCATCGTTGCCCGGGCCGATATACAATCCCGGCACACCTTTTTTGGCGAAGTTGAAATGGTCGGAGCGGAAAAACCAGCCACCTTCAGGATTGGCTTCAGGCACGGTGACGCGGCCTTGTTTCCGGGCGGCGCGCAGCGCGTATTCGTCCAGTTCCGATTGACCAAAACCTATCACCGTGATGTCGCGGGTACGGCCAAACGTATTGAGTACATCAAGATTAATATCTGCTACGGTCTTCTCCATCGGGAACACGGGATGCGCCGCGTAGTATTCCGATCCCAGCAGCCCTTGTTCTTCGCCGGTAACGGAAAGAAACAGGAGAGAGCGTGCCGGGCGCTGTGGCAGCCTGGTGAAGGCCGTGGCCAGCTCCAGCAGTCCCGCGGTGCCGGTGGCATTGTCTACTGCGCCATTGTAGATGGAATCTCCTTTAACGGGCTCGCCTATACCAAAATGATCCCAGTGGGCCGAATATACGACGCATTCCTGCGGGCGTTTGGCGCCCGGCAATACGGCCAGCACATTATGCGAGGTAGATTTTTTAATAGTATTATTTATAACGAGAGATGTTTGCAGGTGGAGGTCTACCGGCTTGAAACCTTTTGTCCTGGCCTGCTGCATAATATCAGGTGTTAGGCCGGCCAGTTGAAAGATCTTCTTTGCAGCATCGAGTGTGATCCATCCTTCCAGCGCGGTACGATGCATGTTGTTGTTGGCGGTTTGCAGGTGCAGCTTGGAGTTTGACCAGCCGCTGCGCACCACCTTCCAGGGATAGCTGGCGGCGGCGGTTTCATGGATGATGATTACGCCGGCAGCACCCTGCCGCGATGCCTCTTCAAATTTATAGGTCCAGCGGCCGTAGTAGGTCATAATGCGACCTTTAAACAGCGTGCTGTCGGCGAAGCCGGGGTCGTTGATCATTACAATCACCGTCTTGCCTTTTACATCCAGCCCTTTATAATCATTCCAGTTATATTCCGGCGCTACAATGCCATAGCCGGCAAACACCAGTTCGCTGGTGGGAATGGTTATCTGCTCCTGCATGCGGCGGGTGGCGGCCACAAAGTCTTTGAGGTATTGCAGCGATACTTCACCGCCCGCACCTTTTATTACCAGGTTGCCGGCGGGCTTAGAACTGATAGACACCATCGGTACTTCCTGGAAATAGCTGTTGCCATTACCAGGCTTTAACCCCAGCAGCTTAAACTGCGCCGCCAGGTATTGAATGGAGCTGTCTTCCCCGCGGGTAAAGGGCTTGCGGCCCTCAAAGGCGTCGGATGCAAGTACGCTGATGTGCCGTGCAAAATCTGCCGGGTTAATAGCTTTGATGGCCGTTGAATCCTGCGCTTTCAGCCCAATACCGGGGAAAAGCGCCGCAAGCGCCAGTATGATAGGTACTTTCAATGTTTTACGGTTTATTCAGGGCAAAAATTAGCGGACTTAAGCTAGAATTCCAAAAAATAGGTGAGTTGATAATATGCGGATATTTTTTAAATTTCGGTAGAAGATGAGTTTTTTCGGTTAAAATCTGCGTAGTATTGATTAATTACAGCAGCGTGCTATCGGGCCTCCACGGCTATTTTTGTTGACATAAAAAAGATAGGAAAAAATGGCAGCAATTAACTGGCAAGGCGTATTTCCCGCACTGCTCACCCCTTTTACTGCGGATGATCATATTGATTATGAGATGTTCGACAAAAACCTGCAGACGCAGATCGATGCAGGTGTTAATGGTATTATCCTCGGCGGCTCGCTGGGAGAAGCCAGTAGTTTACTGAACGAAGAAAAGTATGCGCTCGTGAAACACGCGGTGGCTTTTCTGGCTGGTAAAGTACCGGTAGTGATGAATATTGCAGAACAAACTACTGCTGCAGGTATCGCCTGTGCGAAAGCCGCAGAGGAAGCCGGTGCAGCAGGACTGATGCTCCTGCCCCCCATGCGCTACAAGGCAGACGACCGCGAAACAGTGGCCTACTTCCTCGCCATTGCAGGCAGCACCGCTTTGCCAATTATGATCTACAACAACCCGGTGGATTATAAGATCCTCGTCACACTGGATATGTTTGAAGAATTGTCGAAAGCGCCAAACATCCAGGCAGTGAAAGAATCTACCCGCGATACTACCAACGTAACCCGCATGATCAACCGCTTCGGTGACCGTTTCAGTATCCTCTGCGGCGTGGATACACTGGCGCTGGAATGCCTGGTACTGGGTTCTAATGGTTGGGTAGCCGGATTGGTAGACGCCTTCCCCCGCGAAACAGTTGCTATCTATCGCCTCGTGAAAGCCGGCCGCATCGCGGAAGCACTGGCCATCTACCGCTGGTTTATGCCACTGCTGGAACTGGACATCGATCCTAAACTGGTGCAATATATTAAACTGGCAGCCACTGCTACAGGTATCGGCACTACGAATGTACGCGCACCACGACTCATACCACAGGGCGCCGACCTCGCCTACGCGGAAAACGTAATAGCAACAGCATTGGCCGTACGCCCGCAACTACCGGATTATTTAAAACTCCCTGCATGATAACAGGCAAAAATATTATCGGCTTCACGGCAGCTGCTACGGGAACGGATACACTTCGTGCATACGATCCCGTTAGCAATGCCGCCCTGCCGGAAATGTTCGCAACAGCAACAACAGAAGAAGTAAACCTGGCAGTAGAAAAAGCTGCCACAGCTTTTAAAACATACCGCCAAACTTCCCCGGAACAACGGGCCGTATTCCTCGAAGCCATCGCAACGGAAATACTGGCCATCGGCGATCCGCTGCTGGAAAGGGCCGTAGCGGAATCCGGGCTCCCGCTGGCCCGCATCACCGGCGAACGTATGCGCACCGTGAACCAGCTCCGCCTCTTCGCAGCCGTGCTGCGCGAGGGCTCCTGGGTAGAAGCCATCATCGATCCGGCCCAACCGGAACGCACCCCGCTACCGCGGGCGGATATACGAAAAATGCTGGTGCCATTGGGCCCCGTACTCGTATTCCCTGCCAGCAACTTCCCGCTGGCATTCTCTACTGCCGGAGGCGATACCGCATCCGCACTGGCTGCCGGTAACCCCGTTATTGTCAAAGCCCATGAATCACATTTAGGCACCAACGAACTGGTGGCCTTCGCAATACAGAAAGCAGCCCAATCCTGCGGTATGCCCGATGGCGTATTTTCCAGCCTGAATGGCCCAGGCGCTTTACTGGGACAACAACTCGTAAAACATCCCGGCATTAAAGCCATCGGCTTCACCGGCTCCTTCAAGGCAGGCACCGCTATCTTTGATGCCGTGAATCAAAGGGCCGAGCCTATCCCCGTGTACGCGGAAATGGGCAGCATTAACCCTGTACTGCTGTTACCCGGCAAACTGGCGGAATCCGCGCAACAAACAGCGCAACAGTATGCGCAATCTATCACGCTGGGCACAGGGCAGTTCTGCACTAACCCCGGTCTCCTGGTAGCACTGGCCGGCGATGCCACGGAACAATTCGTGGTGGCATTGCAAAAGGAGTTGGCTTCCATCAATGCCGGAACCATGCTCAATCCCGGTATCTGTTATCACTATTATGAAAACAGGGACCAGCTGTCGCGTCGCAAAGGAGTGCAAACCCTGTATGCCGGCAAGCCGGAAAAAGACGCTACCAAAGGCTCTCCGGCGCTTTACCGCGTAGCGGCGCAGGATTTTATAACCAATGAAGAACTGCAACAGGAAGTGTTTGGGCCCGCGTCATTACTGGTAGTATGTAAAGATGCTACGGAACTGACAAAGTTGTTATTACATTTACACGGTCAGCTAACCGGTACTGTAATGGCTACGCCTACAGACTTGTTAGCATATGAAGAAGCCGTTGAAACCCTGTGCCAGAAAGTAGGCCGCGTTATTTTAAATAATGTGCCTACCGGCGTGGAACCCGGTTACGCCATGCATCACGGTGGCCCGTTCCCTGCTACCACGGATATACGAAGTACCTCTGTGGGCGCATCGGCGATCATCCGTTTTGCACGACCGCTATGTTTCCAGGACTGGCCACAGCAGCTGCTACCGGATGCCCTGAAAGATGAGAATCCCTTAGGTATCTGGAGAAAAATAGATGGTCAGCTGACAAAGGACACCGTTAGTCGTTAAAATATTAAATGCTTATGTCGACCAAGACTTTTTTTTGTATAGATGCGCATACCTGCGGCAATCCGGTTCGACTGGTTGCCGGCGGCGGCCCGGTGTTGAAGGGTAACAACATGATGGAAAAACGACTGCATTTCCTGCAGGAGTTCGACTGGATCCGTAAAGGGCTCATGTTTGAGCCCCGTGGCCATGATATGATGAGCGGCAGTATCCTGTATCCACCCACTGATGAAGCAAACGATACAGGCGTATTATATATTGAAACCAGCGGCTGCCTGCCCATGTGCGGCCATGGTACCATCGGCACCGTTACCATCGCCATTGAACAGGGCCTGATCATCCCGAAAGTCCCCGGACAGCTGCGACTGGAAACGCCGGCAGGACTGGTACTGGTCAGCTACGTACAGGAAGGAAAGAAAGTGAAGTCAGTAAAGCTCACCAACGTAAAATCCTTTCTTGCTGCAGAAAACCTGGAAGTAATGTGCCCTGATCTCGGCATGCTGAAAGTAGATGTGGCCTACGGCGGTAACTTCTACGCAATAGTAGATCCGCAGGAAAACTTCAAAGGACTGGAAAATCATACTGCGGATCAACTGGTATCCTGGAGCCGGGAATTACGGAAAAGACTAAACGAAAACTATTCCTTTGTGCATCCGGAAAATGAGCACATCAAAGGATTAAGCCATATCCTCTGGACCGGCGCTACTATCAGCCCGGAGGCAACCGCGCGCAATGCGGTGTTTTACGGCGATAAAGCCATCGACCGCTCACCCTGTGGCACCGGCACATCCGCAAGGATGGCACAGTGGCACGCCAAAGGAAAACTGAAAGCAGGCGACCGCTTTATCCATGAAAGCATCATCGGCTCACAATTCACCGGCACCATTGAAGCAGAAACCACCATCGGTGGCAAACCCGCTATTGTACCGGGTATCGAAGGCTGGGCAATGGTTACCGGCTATAACACTATTATACTGGATGACGACGACCCGTATGTACACGGATTCCAGGTGATCTAACTTATTAAAACATGAAAGCAATCGTCATCGGTGGTGGAATTATTGGTCTTTGTACCGCCTATTACCTGAACGAAAGCGGTTGGGATGTAACCGTACTCGATAAAGGAGATTTCAGTAACAACTGCTCCTATGGAAATATGGGCATGATTGTACCTAGCCATTTTGTACCACTGGCAGCACCAGGCATTATCTCACAGGGAATCCGGTGGATGTTTAGCAGCAAAAGCCCTTTTTACGTGAAGCCTTCACTGAACAAACAACTGGTCAGCTGGGGCCTCAAATTCATGAAAAGCGCTACCGCAAAGCATGTAGAAGCCTCCGCGCAGCCGCTGCGGGATATTAATTTACTCAGCCGCTCGCTGTACACATCGCTGGCGCAACAGCCCGGGTTTAACTTCGGACTGGAACGGAAAGGCATTATCATGTACTATAAAACAGCAGCCGTTGCAGAAGAGGAAGCGCACCTCGCAGCCCAGGCCAATACCATGGGACTGGACGCTGTAGTGCTGGATAAAGCTGCCCTGCAGGCGCTGGAGCCACAGGTGGAGCTGGATGTATTGGGTGGCGTGCATTATCGCTGCGATAGCCATCTCAATCCCAACGACCTGATGCAGCAACTGAAACAATACCTGGAACAAAAACAAGTGCAGTTCCTGCCGCAGCGAGAAGTAACAAAGATCAAAACCAATGGCAATAAAGTAACAGCGGTCATAACCGGGCAGGAAACCCATACTGCAGATGTGTTTGTACTGGCAACCGGCTCCTGGAGCCCTGCTGTAGCACAGCTGGCAGGTGAACGGCTGCCCATGATGCCCGGCAAGGGATATTCCGTTACCCTGGAAGCGCCGTCCGTAAATTTAAATATTCCGGCCATCCTTTGCGAGGCAAGAGTAGCACTAACGCCAATGGGTAACCGTTTGCGTTATGGCGGCACTATGGAAGTAGCACCGGTGAACGACCAGGTAAATATGAACCGTGTGGCGGGGATCGTGGATTCCGTGAACCGTTATTTTACAAATCTCCCTATACAAATACCTAACAAAAACCAGGTATGGAGCGGTTGCCGTCCCTGTTCACCGGATGGCCTGCCCTATATCGGTTATGCGCCCTCCCATACTAATCTGCTGATGGGTACCGGTCATGCCATGATGGGCCTCAGCCTGGGACCCGCTACGGGCAAGCTGTTGGCGGAACTGGCCAATAACGCCAATACCAGTATGGATATTGCCGCATTTTCTCCCGCAAGATATCGTTAGCTAACAGCTAATAGTTATATTTGTTCCATGCAAACAGATATCGGAAAAAAAGCAGCAGGCGAAAAAGCCGCTGAGTATATTAAGCCTGGTATGACCGTTGGTTTGGGTACCGGGAGCACCGCATATTATACAATTCTGCGTATAGGCGAGTTAGTTAGGGCCGGTCTTGAAATAAAAGCAGTAGCTACTTCTGCACAGTCGGAGCAGCTGGCTGTTGAACAGCAGATCCCCCTGGTGGATTTTGAAAAAATTGAAAAGATAGATATTGATATAGATGGGGCAGATGAAGCCGATGCTCAGTTGCAACTGATCAAAGGAGGCGGCGGCGCATTGCTGCGGGAAAAAATTATTGCAGCAGCTTCCAAAGAAATGCTGGTGGTGATAGACGAAAAAAAATTCGTGAAACACCTGGGCAAATTTCCTTTACCGGTAGAAGTAGCCACGTTTGGATGGGAGCTTACCTTCAAACAACTGGCAGCGCTGGGAGCCCATCCTGTGCTGCGTTTAAAGGATAACAACCGCTTTGTAACAGACAACGGTAATTATATCCTCGATTGTCATTACCAGAAAATACACAATGCAGCTGCGCTGCATACACAGCTGAATAATATTCCCGGCGTAGTGGAAAATGGTTTATTTCTCCACTACGCCAGCCGGCTCATCATCGGTAACGCCGATGGCACCGTCAGGGAGATCACGCATCCTTATCAAGCAAAGACGTCTTTTTAGTATCCCGCGAAGTGGCGTATACCAGCAGCGAAATAAAGATGCAGATGGTTACATACCAATAGTACAGCGGTTCATACCCAATCTTTTTAAAGTACAGCGCAATAGGTTCTGCAGTGCCGCCAAAAAGCGCCACTGTAATGGCATAGGGAAATCCAACACCTAATGCCCGCACCTCTGCGGGGAACATTTCCGCTTTTACCACGGCGTTGATAGAAGTATACCCGCTTACGATCAGCAGCGCCATTAAAATAAGCCAGAAGGCTGTCCACTCGGAGGCCGCATGACTAATCCCCGTAAGAATAGGAACGGTAAACAGCGTTCCTAACACGCCAAAGCCAATCAGTAACGGCTTCCGGCCATAGATGTCTGAAATCCAGCCGAAAAGCGGTTGCAAAACCGCGAAAATAAGCATGAGGAAAAAGGTGAGGGTAGTAGCGTGTTCTATTGTGAGATGTACGGTGTTTACCAGGAACTTCTGCATATAAGTGGTGTAGGTATAAAAGGCCAGGGTACCGCCCATCGTTAAGCCTACCACTGTCATCACTGCCCGCGGATGCTTTTTAAACAGCAGCTTCAGGGAGCCTTTGTCTTTTGTTGCTTTTATTTTTTCGAAAGAAGTTGATTCCTGCATATGCCGGCGTAGGTACAGCGCAAAAAATGCCAGCGCGGCCCCGATCACAAACGGAATACGCCATCCCCATTCATGCAGCTGCTCAGGGGTAAGGAATACCTTTTGCAGCAACATCTGCACGCCAAGCGCTACCAGTTGCCCGCCTATGAGCGTTACATACTGGAAACTGGAATAAAAGCCCCGCAGGTCCTTTGTGGCAACTTCACTGAGATAAGTAGCGGAAGTGCCGTATTCACCGCCTACGCTGAGGCCCTGTAACAGGCGCGCTATCAGCAACAGTGCGGGCGCCGCCAGGCCAATGCTGTTATAGGAAGGGGTAAATGCAATCAGCAGGGAACCCAGCGACATCAGGAGCACCGACAGCGTCATAGAGGCTTTACGCCCCTGTTTATCAGCAATACGGCCAAACATCCAGCCGCCGATAGGCCGCATCAGGAATCCCACCGCAAATATGGCCGCCGTATTAAGCAGCTGTGCCGTATAACTGCCCTTCGGAAAAAATACCGGCGCAAAATAAAGGGAAAACGTGGCGTAAATGTACCAATCGTACCATTCTACGAGGTTGCCGGCAGACCCGGTTAATATGGCTTTAATTCGCCATGCGTCAGGATGTTTCATATAGAATGCGAAAATATATTTTAATACGGAATTATGAGCCAGGAGGCCATGGTGGCGAAGAAAAAGTTGAAAAAAAATTAGGGTTGTATTCTGGAAAACACCTATCTTCGTATTGCTTCTTAAGGATAATGTATTTCAATTCTGTTGGTAGATCACCTCTCACATTCAGCTTTTTTTTACAGTCTTTCTTCTAGTTGCCCAGGTAGCCGCCTGCTGTAAAAATAATGGCGAGAACACGTTCACAATTAAATATTAAATATAATGCAAACAGGTGTAGTAAAATTTTTTAATGAAGCTAAAGGTTTTGGATTCATTAAAATCGAAGGTTCAGGACAAGAAATTTTTGTTCACGTATCTGGTATCAAAGAAAGCATCGGCGAAAATGACCGCGTAGTTTTTGACGTGGAAGAAGGTAGAAAAGGCCCGAATGCTGTTAACGTAAGACTGGCATAATTTATTTTATAATAGTTCTTTATAAACCGCGCTGGCTTTGCCAGGGCGGTTTTTTTTATGCATAAACTTTTACGCATAAAACAGGAATGAACAGCATCCTCCTTGTTCATTTTGTTCACTCTTCTTTCAGTGTCCCGCCATCCAGCCTGTTTTCGTATTTTTAAGGAAACAATTTTTAAAAACACAGGTGTATTAAACGATGGCAAAACAAACAGGAATCGTCCTTTTTACCGGTAAGCTGGAAAACCAGGTAGGTTACCGGAGAAATGGCAATTATTTTATCCGCGCAATGGCGCAAACAGTGCGGCAAACCAGCGCTACCAGGCGGTCTGCCCGGGAGTTTGGCATGGCCAGCCAAAAAGGAAGGCTGATCCGGCATGCCATCAGTCCGCTGCTGGATATGATACCGGACAATACTTGCGTAAACCGCCTCAATAAAGCACTGATCAAGGCCGGTAATAACCGCCTGCAGGATCTCGAAGGGTTTCGCTTCAACAGGCACACCCCGGTGTCACAATTTTTTTGCCGGCAACCGCAGCTAACGCCCGCAGGAAGCTGGGATATACCCGCACAGGAGCTGCTTCCCCAGGGGAGTGCCACACACCTCCATCTCACCGCCATCGCTGTCCGCATCAGCTTTATACAACGGCGCATCATCAGCAGCCGTACCAGTACCGTCACCATCGACCTCCATAAGCCTTTCAACGGCACAATACTGGATAACCACCTCCGGGGCAACGGCGCCCTGCTGCACGTTTTACAAATAATTACCTCCAACGACGGCGCTATATTGGCGAACCGCCGCAGTTCGGCCGCCGATATCATGCAGGTGGTACCCGCCATAACCGTCAAACAAAAAACCGTCAAAACCCCTACTGCCAGTACAGTTCCTGATCAAGTCCACGTCACCTCCACGTGAACTCCGCTTTTACTCCATGTCATCCCCATTCCCACTGTATTTCCTATCCCATCGCCACGTAATATCCCTGTTATAACCATGTATATCCAATAACAGCCCTCTCTGGCCGGAATAATCAAATCCGAAAAATCAGTATAATCAGCGTAATCAGGCAGAAAGACAATTTAAAAGCGCCGAAGGCGCCCGGCAATCCCGGCCAGTCGCAGTTCCGGGAAATAAAAAACCGCTCCACAAGGGAACGGTTCTCTTATACAAGAAGCTAAAAAACGGGTTATCTTAAAGCTTTGTAAACGGTGTAAATAAGTTGCAAAGATAACCGGTCAGCCGGATTTGCCGCTTTTATTTATGGCCGGTCAGCCAAAACCCGCAACCAATCGTGTTTTTTTATTTGTATGATAATTTAGTTTAAATTATCAAGTCCGGGGAAGGCCGCTCCGGAACGCTTATCAGTCGCGCCTTCACTGTTTTTCCTGGAGCCATACTACTTTTTGCACCGGCGTATGCGCTGCCGCAATCACCTCCCCATATAAATCAGGACGGCGTGCCAGCCGGTACCGGTACCCGCCCGCGTCGGTCAGCTTATTTCGTGTAAGCGTAGCCGTTACTACATCATTGTCCAGTTTCCGGCATTCTGCTATCACATCGCCAAACGGATCAATGATCATGGAACAGCCGTTTTTCAACTGGTCGTCGTCCATACCGATAGGATTGGAGAAAACAGCATATACCGCATTGTCGTACGCACGCGCCGGCAGCCACTTCATCAGCCAGGAACGGCCCTTCATGCCGTCAAATTCCAATCGCAGCGAAGTAGGATCCTCCCGGCGTTTTTCCCATAGCGCCGGATCCACGAACCCAGCGCCGGGCCGCGTAGATGGCGTACACATAGTTACATGCGGCATGAAAATGATTTCTGCGCCCAGCAGGGCCGTTGCGCGTACATTCTCCGTAATATTATTATCGTAACAAATCAATATGCTGCACTTCCATCCCTTCAGGTCAAAAATCACATATTCATTTCCCGGCTTCAGATGCGGATTGATAAACGGATGCAGCTTGCGGTACTTCGCCACCAGCCCGTTTTTATCTACACATACGTAGGCTTTGAACAGGTTGTCGTCCGCATCTTTTTCAAATAACCCCGCCAGCACGGCAATATTATTTTCAGCGGCAATATCCTGCAATACCTTGATAGACGGGCCATCAGGGATTATTTCCGCCAGCTCCAGCATCTGCTCCCGCGATAAACTCCTGGCAAAAGTATATCCTGTCACTGAACACTCGTGAAAGGCCACTGCATCTGCACCATCAGCGGCAGCGTGCCGCGATAACTCCCGGATAACCCCCAGGTTATACGCTTTATCATTACTCCTGTTTTCAAATTGCGCGGTAGCAATTTTCAGATCGTTCATATAAGAAAATTTTTTTGTTGGCAGAAAGTAAAACGAAGATACTTTACATTTGGTTACACGCAATATCTCCGCTATTTTCGCCGCTTTTTCTGTATATTCGCCCTTTCAATTTAACAGCAAATGCCCCAACCGGATAATACAAATACTATCTTTCACCTGGCGGCAGATTTCATAAACCACACACACCGCCATATCTTCCTTACCGGTAAAGCCGGTACAGGGAAAACTACGTTCCTGAAATACATCAAAGAACATACGCGTAAAAACACGGTAGTAGTAGCGCCTACAGGAGTAGCCGCTATCAACGCCGGTGGTGTTACCATGCACTCCTTTTTCCAGTTGCCCTTCGGACCCTTTATCCCTGGCACTAAAAGAGGATTTGGAATGGATGAAATCAGCAGTACAGATAAACACGGCCTGTTCCGCAATATTCGTTTTACCAACGATAAAAAAGTATTGCTACAGGAAATGGAACTCCTCATCATCGATGAGGTAAGCATGGTGCGCTGCGATATGCTCGATGCTATCGATGTTATCCTCCGCCATTTCCGTAATAAACCACTGCTGCCTTTTGGCGGTGTGCAGGTATTGTTTATCGGGGATCTGTACCAGCTCCCGCCGGTAGTGCCCGACGCGGAATGGCGGATGCTCTCGGAATATTACAACAGCACCTTTTTCTTTGCGGCCAAAGTAATAGAACAGGCGCCGCCACTGTATATCGAACTGAAGAAAATTTACCGGCAGAATGAGCAGCATTTTATTGATGTGCTGAACAGGATCCGCAATAATGAAGTGCTGCACGAAGACCTGCAGCTGCTGAATGAACATTATCAGCCGAATTTTACGGGACAGGATGAAGAATACATCGTACTCACCACTCATAACCGGAAGGCCGATGAAATCAATGCCAGGCGCCTGGCAGATATGCCCGGAAAAGTATATCGCTTTGAAGGAAAGATAGAAGGGGATTTCAGCGACAAGGCATTGCCCACGGAACTACTGCTGCAACTGAAAATAGGCGCGCAGGTAATGTTCCTCAAAAACGACCTGGCACAACCACGCCGCTATTACAACGGCAAAATTGCCACCGTAAAGGAAATCAACGACGAAGAAATTGTACTGGTGCTGGCAGGCTCCCATGAAGAACTTAAACTGGGAAAGGAAACCTGGCGCAACATCCGCTATTCCTACAACCAGGACGAGAACAGCATCGAGGAAGAAGAAATCGGCAGCTTCACCCAGTTCCCGATACGGCTGGCATGGGCCATCACCATCCACAAAAGCCAGGGACTTACCTTTGAACGCGCCATCATCGACGCAGGATACGCCTTTGCACCCGGACAGGTATACGTGGCGCTGAGCCGCTGTACTTCGCTGGACGGACTGGTACTGCATTCCCGCATCGGGCACGGCAGCATCAGAACAGACCGCCAGGTAATAGAATTTGCAGAAAAGGAAAACGAAGCCAATGAACTGGTAGTGCTGCTGGAAATGGAAAAGAAGAAGTTCCAGGCTACGTCCCTGCTGCAGCTGTTCGACTGGTACCGTATGCAGGCCACCATCCGAAGCCACGCCGTTTGGATCCAGGACAAAAAGATCCCCGACTTCGACGCCGCCATTAAACTCAGCCGCGCCATGTCTGCCAAAGTAGAACAGCAGCAGGAAGTAGCAGCCAGGTTTGTGACACAGCTGCACCAACTGCTGGACACCGCCGTGCAAACAGGCGAAATGGAACAGCTGAAGCAACGCGTAAATAAAGCCATCGGCTACTTTACCCAAAGCATTTACGAAGACCTCATCCAGCCTTTGCAGGCGCACATCGCTGATGTGAAGAAAGCAAAGTCGAAAAAATATCTTCTCCAGCTCATGGCGCTTGAAGCCGATTGCTGGAACAAGCTGCGTCACGTTTGGGAAGTATCCTATGCAGACCTGGATTTTACCACCGGCCTGAAAGACTATACCAAACTCAGAGACGCAGATGCCGCCGCCGCAGCAGCACCCGTTGCCGCCGCAAAGGAAAAAGCCGCCAAAGGCAAAGTAGAAAAGGGCAGCAGCCGTCGGGGCACCCTGGAACTATATCTCGCCGGTAAATCTATCCCCGACATCGCCACCACACGCCAACTCGCTGTCAGCACCATTGAAAGCCACCTGGCCCAATGCGTGGAAGCCGGCGAAATGGACATCAACCGCTTCGTTACAGAAGGCACCATGCGCCTTATCCTCCGCCACATCGGCGAATTAGGCGCTACCGCCGCAGGACCCATCAAGGAAAGGGTTGGCGATGCCGCCACCTTCGCTGAAATCCGCGTGGTCCAGTGGTACCTCAAAAAGAAACAGGAAGAACAGATTATGAACGACTAGGAGGTTGTCTTACTCAGGATTACGCTGATTTTGCTGATTTATTTGATTTTACTTTTTGGATTTATAAATGATTATGGGAGATATAAGCGGATATTTTCGCTCATATCTCCCATAATCTTTTAAAATCATTCAAAAATCCAAAAAGTAAAATCAAATAAATCAGCAAAATCAGCGTAATCCTGAGTAAGACAACCTCCGCACCGCGCCGAAGGCGCGCAACAGGACAGACCGGGTTGCCACTCTCCAAACACTGCTTTAATTTGTATCAGTGAAAAATAAGCCAGTAACCGGTAAAAAAGAGGGAGGATTACTGTCGCGTTGCCCGCTAAATTTGCAGGTCAGCAATGATCATTTAAATTACTTCACCCGTGAAAGTAGGATTATTTATACCATGTTATATTGACCAGTTCTACCCGCAGGTAGGCGTTGCCACCCTGCAACTGCTGCAAAAGCTGGGTTGTGAAGTGGAATACCCGCAGGGGCAAACCTGCTGCGGCCAGCCAATGGCCAACTCAGGATACGAACATCTTACGCACCAGTGCAATAGCCTGTTCATAAAAAATTTTGCTGACTACGACTACATCGTAGGCCCCTCCGGCAGTTGTGTGTTACATATCAAAGATCATCTGCATGATCCGGCAGCAGAAACAGCTGCCACACATATCCGTGAACGGATCTACGAACTCACCGAATTCCTGACGGATGTACTCAAAGTGGAAAACCTGCCGGCACGTTTCCCCTGTAAGGTAGGACTGCATCAGAGCTGCCACGGGCAGCGCGGCCTCGCCCTCGCCCAGATGAGTGAGCTGGTGGCGGCGCCTTTCTCCAAACCGGAAAAGCTGCTGCGCATGGTGGAAGGAGTGGAGCTGGTACCGCTCGACAGGCAGGATGAGTGCTGCGGCTTTGGCGGTACCTTCTGTGTGACCGAAGAAGCGGTATCTGTAAAAATGGGTAAAGATCGTGTAGCCGATCACGTTAAACATGGCGCAGAGGTGATCACCGGAACAGATGTGAGTTGCCTCATGCACATGGAAGGTATCTTACGCCGGCAGCATGCAGGCGTAAAAGTGATGCATATTGCAGAAATTCTCAATCAGAATATCCATGAACAGGCAAACAGCTGATCACGCCACGCTGGCAGATAAGTTCAACGAGAATGAGCCGCGGGTCGACTGGCACGACCAAACCCTTTGGTGGGTACGCGCCAAAAGGGATAAGATGGCCTGGACCATCCCCGAATGGGAACAGCTGCGGGAAGCCGCTTCCCGCATTAAGCTGAACGCCCTGGGCAACCTGCATGATTATCTCGTACAGTTTGAACAACAGGCCATACAAAATGGCGCCACTGTTCATTGGGCCGCGGATGCAGCGGAGCATAACCGGATCGTGACAGACATATTAAAGAAACATGGGGTACACCACCTCGTGAAAAGTAAGTCCATGCTCACGGAAGAATGCCACCTGAATCCCCATCTCATCGCCAATGGCATTGATGTTATTGATACCGATCTGGGCGAACGGATTGTGCAACTCGCCAAAGAGCCGCCCAGTCATATTGTACTGCCCTGTATCCATAAAAAGAAAGAAGAGATAGGAGAGCTGTTCCACGAACACCTGGGAACGCCCGCCGGGAACGCAGACCCGCAGTTTCTTACCGCCGCCGCCAGGCAACACCTGCGCAAGGAGTTCCTGCAGGCCAAAGCGGCTATCACCGGCGTGAACTTCGCGGTAGCGGAAACCGGTGAAATGGTGGTGTGTACCAACGAAGGAAACGCCGATATGGGCGCCCACCTGGCCGATGTGCATATTGCCTGTATGGGCATCGAAAAAATAATCCCGCAACGTAAGCACCTGGGCGTATTCCTGCGCTTACTGGCGCGCAGCGCCACCGGGCAGCCCATTACCACCTATTCCAGTCATTTCAGAAAGCCCCGGCCTGGCCAGGAGCTGCATATTGTACTGGTGGATAATGGCCGTTCCAGGCAGTTGGGCAGGGAAGATTTCCGCAATTCATTAAAATGTATCCGCTGTGGCGCCTGCATGAATACCTGCCCCGTATATCGCCGCAGTGGCGGGCATAGTTATCATACCGCTGTAGCGGGACCTATTGGCGCTATCCTGGCGCCTAACCTGGATATGAAGGATTATGCCGACCTGCCCTTTGCATCAACGCTGTGCGGCTCCTGCTCCAACGTATGTCCCGTGAAAATAGATATTCATCAGCAGTTGTATAAGTGGCGGCAGGTATTGGTAAAGGAGGGGTATACTACGGCCGCAAAAACAGCCAGTATGAAGGCTATGAGCGGTGTATTATCTACTCCCCGTGTTTATCGTACAGCGGGCAAAATGGGGCGCTGGGTAATGCGTGCATTCCCCGGTATGGTAAATAACCGTTTAAACCCCTGGTATAAACAAAGGGAGATGCCTGCCCCGCCGGCGCAATCATTCTCCCAGTGGTATGAAAAAAATAAAAAGTCATGAGCAGCAGGGACCAGATATTAGCCGCCGTTAAGCAAAATCAGCCGGAGGCATCCGTATTACCCTCCCTGGAAGGGTTGTCCGGCAATATGCCAGGTACGCTGGAAGCTTACCGCAAAGTGCTGGAAGGATTAGGTGGTAGTTTGTTCGAGATAAAGGATGAAAATGAGATACCGGCGTTACTGGCGGAACATTATCCGCATCTGCAACGTATTATCAGGGTAGGCGGTGAACAACGTGCATGGGTAAACGAAGATCCGCATTTGCTGGAGGATGTGGATATGGCGGTTGTGCCCGGTCAGTGGGGAGTAGCGGAGAATGGCGCCATATGGCTTACAGAGGCGGAAATACCGGTAAGGGTGCTGCCTTTTATATGTCAACACCTGGCAATTGTGTTGCCTGCGGATAAGCTACTTCCTACTATGCATGAAGCTTATGAAAAGATAGGCGCTCCGCAAACGGGTTTCGGGGTATTTATTGCGGGTCCTTCCAAAACCGCGGATATCGAGCAATCGCTGGTACTGGGCGCGCATGGGGCTAAAAGCCTGGTCGTATTTATTACAGCAGCATAATATCTTTTACGTATACACAAGTACGTTACACTTTGTGGAAACGGCCTCACCAGTAACCGGTGAGGCCGTTTCTGTAGTGAAATCTTCTGGATGGGAATGCTAAAATTATCTACAGAATATTTTCGTTATTTTTCAATAATTGAAGCAGTATAATAAATACTTCACTAACTTTAGGCCGGGAAATTAAATAGATCCCCCGAAGTTGGTATGGTGTTTGTTCAATTGCGTGCGTTGCAAGAATCGATAGCGCAGTGATTTTTTAACCATAGTATTTATAGCCATATTTTTTAGTAGCTGCGTTAACCAGAAAAAAAGAAAGACCATGTTTCATCTACTTAACACTTTAGAGCGGCATCAGAACACGTCGTTACAGCAAAAGATCCAGGTGCATCACCACCAATGTAGCATCACGGGAGAAATCTCTTTAATAGTATGCAAAATGGACAGCATGATTGGCTGATCCGCATTTTTCGTTTAACCGACGGGGTTATTTGCCGTTATGTGCCAACTGATCAGTGTTTGAGCAAATAATCCATAGGAAAAAATGGTTGTCATAACCGCTTTGTTAGAGTGGTTGGGGAATGCGTGTGTTGTTGATCTTTCAGAAGAGTAGCAGCTGGAAATTTTTTTCAACAGTTTACTTTTTCATAACAGAACTTTTCACTTTTAGTACTTATCTTGCGCTAACTTTGAAAACCGAAAGAAAGATCGTAATCGTTTAATTCTCCGTCCTGTATTTTAACTAAGCGCCTCTATGAAAACCTTGAAACTTGCGCGACCTTAGTTGAACAGGCGAGCTTATATTTAATAACCATATCTTATTATTGAACCTATGGTGCGTAATTCATCATGGATTACCCCGTCGTGGCTAATCTTGCTATTAGACCTGGGGTGCTCTGTCATCGCAATCAATTTAGCATTTCTTCTCAGGCTGAACTTTGATGCTGAGTTATATGCAGCATTTCCTCTGGGAAAAATCGGAATGCTTGTTTTAGGTGTAAACCTTTTCCTCTCCTTATTTTTGCGTACTTATCGCGGTATTGTAAGATTTACAAGCCTCACGGATATTGGCCGCATAGCAGGATTGAATATTGTGAGTTGCCTCATCCTTTTCACCATTGGCTATAGTCATGTGATGGATCAGCAACAGAACCTCTTTCCCATTTCAGTAATCCTGATTAATTTCTTTATCAGCTCCTTCTGTTTATTATCTTATCGCCTGCTGGTAAAGTGGACGTTTAAGTACTACAACAATTTCAGGAGCCAAAGCCGGACGCGCGCCGCTATTTATTATACCGGGCATACCAGTCTTATGCTGCGCAAGGCCATCAGCGACAACCCTGAATCGGATGTGAGGATAACGGCGTTCCTGGCCGATACCAATGCCCATGCTGGCAAATCAATTGAAGGGCTGCCAGTGTATGCTTCCCGTAAGGGACAACTCTTTAAGATGGTAAAAGAGGGCAAAATTTCGTTGTTGCTCATTCCTGATGATCACCTGGATGCAGCGCATCTGAATGAACTCGTAGAAGAATGTATTGCATTGAATATAAGAGTGCAAAAAATTATTCCCGTGAGTCAGTGGACAGAAGGTTCTAACAATAACAGTATTCAATTGAAAGACATCAACATTGAAGATCTGCTTGATAGATCTGTTATCAGCATTAAAAATCAACAGCTCAGCAAAGAGCTGAAAGGTAAAAGCATTTTGGTAACGGGGGCTGCCGGTTCTATTGGCAGTGAGATAGTAAGACAACTGGTGAGTTATGAACCCTCTGTGATTGTGTTATGCGATAAGGCGGAATCCCCGCTCCATGAGCTGGAGCTGGAAATGTCAGAAAAAGCAGTGAGCGTACCCATCATCCCATTCATCGGAGATGTATGTGATAAGGTGCGTATGCAACAACTGTTTGAAATTTATGCTCCTTCCATCGTGTATCACGCAGCAGCATATAAACATGTTCCGATGATGGAAAAAAATCCATCCGTGGCAGTGATGAACAATGTACTGGGAACAAAAATTGTGGCGGAGTTATCAGTAGAGTATGGTGCAGAGAAATTTGTAATGGTATCTACCGATAAGGCGGTGAACCCTACTAATGTAATGGGAGCTTCCAAAAGAATTGCGGAAATCTTCTCCCAATCCTTTAATAACCACCTGAACGAAAAATACCAGAAACTGGGCCCGGTGTACGGCACACCACCAACACGTTTTATCACTACGCGTTTTGGTAATGTACTTGGTTCCAATGGATCTGTAATTCCACGATTTAAACAACAACTGGAAAAAGGCGGGCCGCTGACGGTTACGCATCCCGATATCACCCGGTATTTCATGACCATACCAGAGGCATGTCAACTGGTGCTGGAAGCGGGAGCAATGGGACAAGGCGGGGAAATATTTGTGTTTGATATGGGCAAACCCATGAAGATTGCAGAACTGGCCCGGAAAATGATCTGTATGACAGGTAAGGAGCCCGGAAAGGATATCCAGATCGTATACACCGGCTTACGTCCCGGGGAAAAACTCTACGAAGAACTATTGAACAATGCAGAAAATACATTGCCCACTTACCACGAAAAGATCATGATCGCCAAAGTAAGGGCATCTGATTTTACAGAAGTAAATGAGCAGATCAATCAGTTGATAGCTACAGCAAAAGAGCACTACCTGACGCCCACTGTTGCCAGGATGAAGGCGCTGGTACCAGAGTTCATCAGTAAAAACTCTGCTTACGAAGAATTAGATAAGGGAAAAATAACTACCTGATTCATCAGGGAATAATACCAAAACATATTTTTAATTAGTCTGTCTTAAAATGAGTATAATCTATCAGGGTAAACATTCGGCCCGACGTGTTCCAGCTCTGGCTGTATTGTTATTGAGTGTATTTAGCTTTTGTGTGAGTTCCTGTTCCGGACCTAAAAATATTACCTACTTCAGGGATGTTCCGGATTCTGTAAAGCGGCAACTGGTAGATATGGCGGCTTATTCCATGCCCCTCATCCAGACAGATGATATTTTGCAGGTAACTATTCAAACACTGGACCCGGCTGCTTCCACATTGCTTAACCAGCAGAACACCGCACAGTGGCCGGTGGTAGGAACCGGTAGCGCTGCAGGGCTTTCCAATGCAGGTCCGGGAGTAAGCGGATATGTAGTAGATAAGGATGGATATATTACGTTACCACTGGTAGGCAGGATCCTGGCAAAAGATAAAACAACAGACAGTGTAAGGAATGAAATAACAGGTAAAGTAAGCACCTACTATAAAGATCCGGTAGTAAATGTACGCTTCGCAAATTTTAAAGTAACCGTACTGGGGGAAGTAGCCAGGCCATCGTCCTATGTAATGCCCAATGAAAAGGTAACGATCATGGATGCAATAGGTATAGCCGGCGATCTGACCATTTATGGCAAGAGGGAAAATGTGTTGCTGATCAGGGAAACCAACGGGAAGAAAGAGTTTATACGTTTTAATCTCAATGACAGTAAGCTATTTACTTCTCCCTACCTGTTTCTGCACCAGGGAGATATTGTATATGTGGAACCAAACAAGGCTAAATCAGCCTCCACAGATATGGCACAGGTAAAACGTATTTCAATTTTAGCATCTGTACTTTCCTTGTTGATAGTAATTGCGACCAGGGTTAATTTTTAGAAAATGAGAGAAACATTTTATACTAACGGGAACGGGAAAATGCCTCCCAATGGGTTTATACCTTCAGAGGAGCCAAAGGAAAACGGTTTCGAACTGAGGCAAATTGTGGATTGGGTGTGGCACTATTGGTACTGGTTTCTCATCAGTACCCTGGTTTGTGTGTTCGGTGCCTACCTGTACCTGAGATATGCCACACCAACTTATAAAATAAGTGCGAAGATTCTCGTAAGAGACGATCAGAAGGGACCCAGCATCCCGGGAGGAGAAATCCTGGAACAATTGGAAATATTTGACAGCAAAAGTAATGTGGATAATGAAGCTGAAATCCTCAAATCCCGCAGCCTGATGGAACGGGTGGTAAAGGATATGCAGCTGAATGTTGAATATTATGTGGAAGGAAGGGTAAAGAAAAGCGAACAATTCAATAATGTTCCCTTTGCATTTCATTGGATCACGCTCCGGGATACGCTTAACAAAGAAGTAAATTATTCGCTGATCCCCGAATCAGAAACCGCTTTCCGGATCACCAGGGAAGATGGCCAGGCAAGGAAACTGAAATGGAACGATACTTTACATACCCGGGAAGGAATCTTACAGGTAACAAGAATGGCGTCTGTACCGCTGAATGAAGATGCATACCTTGTTAAAATCCGTTCGGTAGACAAAACAGTGGCCGATTACCAGAAGGTATTAAATGTGAGTGTGGCCAATAAGCAGGTAAGTACGGTAGATCTCAGCATTACCAGCTCCGTTCCCGGTAAAGGAGAAAAGATCCTGGATAAACTGATTGACGTATACCTGCATAACAGCGTGGAGGACAAAAACAGGATAGTAGACAGTACGATTGCTTTTGTGGATAACCGCCTGTCGGTGGTAAGCCGCGAGCTAAGCGGGGTGGAGAAAGACATCCAGGAATTTAAACAAACGAATGAACTGGCAGATCTGACGGAACAATCCAAATTATTATTCTCCAATACCAATGATTTTGCCAAGCAACTGATAGATCAGCAGGTACGCCTGAATATAATAGAATCACTGAACCAGTATGTGCAGGACGACAAGAACAATAAACGTATTGTACCTTCTGCCCTGGTAATGGAAGATCCTACCTTTGCCTCACTGGTAGAAAAGTATAACAACCTGCAGCTGGAAAGGGAGCGGATGTTGCTGTCGAGTACCGAATCAAACCCGATGATCCGTAATATAGATCAGCAATTAAGCGGATTACGGACAGATCTGAGCAGCAACCTGTCGTCCTTTAAACGTAATGTGGAGGTAAGTATCCGGGAGCTGAAGAGGAACGCAGATGCCGCCAACCAGCAGATCCGCCAGGTGCCGGCAAAGGAAAGAGTATTCCTGGATTACTCCAGGCAACAGGCGCTGAAACAGGAACTGTACCTGTTTCTGCTGAAGAAACGCGAGGAATCGGCTATTTCAAAGGCATCCAACCTGGCCATTGCCCAGGTAGTAGACCCCGCAAAGAGCGACGCCTTGCCGTTTTCACCGAAAAAGCTCCTTATATTTGCGCTGGGTTTAATATTAGGCGCCGGTCTTCCTGCCTTGATATTATACCTGAAAGAAATGCTCAGCAGGCGTATCCGCTCCAGGGGAGATATTACCAATAACACACCGGTGCCTATCTTATCAGAGATCGGACACAGTGATAAACACGAAGCTGTGATCAGTAACAATACAAGAACCCCGCTGGCAGAACAGTTCCGGGCGTTACGCACTAACCTGCAGTTTGTATTGTCCGGCGCGAACGACAAAGTGATCCTGCTTACCTCCAGTATGAGTGGCGAAGGCAAGTCCTTTGTTGCCACCAACCTGGCAACTATGCTGGCCCTCTCCGGCAAAAAAGTGGTCCTGATGGAAATGGATCTGAGAAAACCCAAAATATCCACCATGCTGGGACTCAGTAACCAGGCAGGATTCAGCACTTATGCTATCGGAAAATCACTGATGGATGTTATTATCCAGCCATCAGGGTTACATGAAGGCCTTTATGTTATACCTTCCGGCCCGATACCCCCAAATCCCGCAGAATTAATGCTGCTGGATAAAACAGAATCGCTTTTCAAGGAGCTGAAAGAAAACTTTGACTATATTGTTGTTGATACCGCCCCGATAGGCATGGTAACTGATGCACAGTTGCTGGCCAAATGGGCAGATGCCACCCTCTACCTGGTCCGGCAGGGCTATACTTTCAAAGATCAGCTCCAGATCAGCAGGGAATTATATCTTCATAGAAAAATGCCTAAACTTAATCTCATTATCAATGACGTTAAAAGCGGCAGCACCTATGGTTATGGCTACGGATACGGGTATGGCTATGGCTACGGATATGAGGAAGAAAACAAAAAAGGCATCTTTAAAAGAATAGGAAAATCTATTTCACGAAGCTAATAAACAAGGACATAAACAGTAATTAAATTGGATATGAACAATAATGCTCCATCCGTAAAGGATGCCAGGATAGCCCTAATAGGACTAGGTTACGTAGGATTACCGCTGGCGGTTGAATTTTCAAAGAAGTACAAAACTATAGGCTTCGATATCAACAGCAGCCGGGTAAAGGAACTCAACGAAGGAACAGACAGAACACTGGAAGTTACCTCAGCAGATCTGAAAAATGTACTTACTGCAGACAACAATGCTCCGGCCGGACTTTACTGTTCCAGTACCCTGGAGGATATCCGCAGCTGCAATTATTATATCATTACAGTACCCACCCCGGTAGACAAATATAACAGGCCGGATCTCACCCCCTTGTATAAAGCAAGTGAAACAGTGGGTAAGGTGCTGAAGAAAGGAGATATCGTAGTGTATGAGTCCACCGTATATCCAGGTGTAACGGAAGATGAATGTGTTCCGGTGCTGGAAAAGGTATCCGGACTTAAATTCAACGTTGACTTTTTTGCAGGATACTCACCTGAACGTATCAATCCCGGAGATAAAGAACATACGGTTGCTAAAATAAAGAAAGTTACTTCAGGCTCAACCCCTGAAATAGCAGATAAGGTAGACCAGCTATATAACTCCGTTATCACTGCCGGTACGCATAAAGCTACCTGTATTAAAGTAGCGGAAGCAGCCAAGGTAATCGAAAATGCACAGCGCGATATCAACATCGCATTTGTAAATGAACTTGCAAAAATATTTAACCGTTTAGGCATCGATACCGACGATGTACTGAAAGCTGCCGGCACCAAATGGAACTTCCTGAACTTCAAACCCGGATTGGTAGGCGGCCACTGTATCGGTGTAGATCCTTACTATCTGGCGCAAAAGGCACAGGAAGTAGGTTACCATCCGGAAATTATCCTGGCTGGCCGTCGCCTGAACGACGGAATGGGAGAATATGTGGCGCATGAAGTGGTAAAACTGATGGTAAAGAAAGACATCGCTGTCAGAAATTCCAACATCCTTGTACTTGGTATCACCTTCAAGGAAAACTGCCCGGATGTTCGCAATACAAAAGTGGTTGATATCCTGCAAACACTTAAAGGCTACGATACCAATATCACCATTTATGATCCGTGGGCAAACCCGGCAGAAGTGGCACATGAATACGGATGGGAGTCTGTTACAGAACTGAAAAATTTACAACAATTTGATGCGGTGATCCTTGCTGTATCCCACGACGATTTCAAAACACTGGATCTGGGTAAGCTTTGCAAGGAAAATAAAGTGATCTATGATGTGAAAGGGGTATTGAATGTAAACAGCATTGATGCCAGATTGTAATAACCGTCAATGGCGGTTCGGCAATGCCTGCCGCCATTGTACATACATTATATTCATCAGGCAGGAATTTTATCATTAAAGCAGAAAAGATAGTATTTACGAGATGATCAGTAATAGTAAAATATTAGTAACAGGGGGAGCAGGTTTTATCGGTTCCAATCTGATTGACCAGCTACTGGCACAGAACAACACCGTGATCTGTTTGGACAACTTCGCTACCGGGAAAAAAACTAACCTGGAACCTGCGGAGCAACAGCCCGGTTTTACACTCCTGGAGGGCGATATCCGCGATTATGAAACCTGCGTAAAAGCAGCGGAAGGTTGCGAATTCGTTTTTCACCAGGCAGCCCTGGGCTCTGTACCCCGTTCTATCATTGATCCCATGACTACCACAGATGTAAATATCGGTGGTTTTGTAAAAGTGCTCCATGCAGCAAAGGAAGCGGGTGTTAAACGGGTGGTATATGCCGCCAGTTCCTCTACTTATGGTGATCATCCTGATTTACCAAAAGTGGAACATAAAATTGGAAATGCACTGTCGCCCTATGCCATCACAAAATATGTAGACGAGTTATTTGCAAAAAATTTCTCCGATATCTATGGTATTGAAACAATAGGTTTGCGGTACTTTAATGTATTCGGCAGAAGGCAAGACCCCAACGGGGCCTACGCTGCAGTGATACCCAAGTTTGTTTCTTCCCTGATCAACGGGGAGCAGATCGTTATCAATGGCGATGGCTCCTATTCAAGGGATTTTACTTACATAGATAACGTAATACAGGCGAACCTGCTGGCGGCCGCTAAACCATCTGCGGCATTGAAACAGGATCTGGCACGGTATTACGAAGGGATAGGCGAATCATATACCGCTGGTAAAGCAATATCAGAAGTGTTTAATGTAGCATTTGGCGAAAGAACCACTTTACTGGAACTGGCACAGATTTTAAAAGATAACCTGTCTGCTTTTGACCCGGCTATCAGCCAGGCGGAGTTTAAACACGGAAGTAATAGGAACGGGGATATTCCTCATTCGCTGGCTTCTATAAACAAGGCAGGAACAGTTCTTGGATACCGTCCGGAATTTTCTGTGCGCGATGGACTGAAACTGGCTTGTAACTGGTACTGGGACAGCCGTCAGTAAGAAGAAGTATAATATTATTGTATAACCATATTTTTGAGTAATAGGAGAACCAGGAAGATTATCAGTTTTTGCGCTTCCTGATTCATTCTGTTGATACCATGTCTTTATTGAAACCATCATCGCCACTTCTCCCGGAGTGTGCCGGTGATGCGGTACACCAACAGAAATCCTTTCCATATTTTAAGTAAAAACTACGTACCGTATTCTTTTTTAATGACAGCACTTAGATATAAAGTACTTACAGGTACTTTTTGGTCAATGTTCGGACAAGTTGCTTACGTAGGAGTGATGTTGATTACCAACATCATTATGTCCAGGATATTATCCCCTTATGAATTCGGGCAGGTGGGTATTGTGATGTTCTTTATCGTGATCGCAAATGTGCTCACGGAAAGCGGATTAAGCGGCGCGCTGGTAAGAAAAAGTGATGCCAGTGAAACAGATTTTTCAACGGTATTCATCTTTAATCTTGTTGTAAGCGTAGCGCTTTGCTTATTGCTGATCCTGTTTGCAGGAACCATTGCTGCTTTTTATAAAGATCCGTCATTGAAACGCATATTAATGGTACTGAGCACTGTACTGGTTATTAATGCGTTTCAAATGGTACAGAACGCAAAACTGGTTAAAGAACTTTCCTTCAAAAGAAAGTCAGTTTTCAATTTTGTTGCCATTGCACTGGCTTCGGTCATAGGTATTATTGCAGCATGGAAGGGGGCCGGTGTATGGGCTATGGTATTAATCCAGATCCTTTCTTCCCTCTTCCTGACCATACTGTTATGGTACTATGAAGGACCGGTACGCAAATGGATCTTTAGCAGGGCGTCGTTTAAGGATTTATATGCTTATGGCGTAAATACCACGCTGGCATCTATTCTCAACACCGCCTTTGATAATATTTACCAGATAATAATAGGAAAGTATTTTTCAATTATGCAGGTCGGATTATACTACCAGGCAAAAAAATTACAGGATGTTCCCGGTAACGTGTTAAACTTAACCATACAGGGAGCCCTGTTTTCTTCTTTATCACAATTACAGAATGATAAGGAACAGTTTTCCCGTGCCTATAATAAAATCATCCTGTTGTTTACCGTGCTCATGGGATTAATAACATCAGTTACCTTCCTTTTTTCAAAGGAAATAATTGTATTCCTGTTTGGGGCTAAATGGTCAGACTCTACTTATTTCATCCAGATGCTGACACTGGGCTCCTTCTTTTTTCTCCAGGAAACCATGAACCGGAATATTTTCAAGGTGTTTAACAGAACCAGGACCATACTGCATCTTGAACTTGTTAAAAAGGCGATACTCTGCGTCAGCCTTGTGATAGGAGTGTTTTACCGGGACCTGCATATTATGCTCGTGGGCTTTGTTATTACATCAGCTATCAGTTACCTGATCAACTTCTACTATTCCCGTAAAATACTTGGAAGTGTTTCGGCGTATGAACTGATCGTAGTGGCAAAGATCATTGTGATAGCCGCCTTTAATACACTCGCCTGGGGCCTGCTGTTTAACTACATAAACCTGAAAGGACCGCTGTTGTTGCTTTTAACACCGGTGTTTGCGGTTACTTACTTTGTGCTGCTCCGTGTTTTCAGGGTGTCCGATATTGTCAAGGAGGGTAAACAGGTATTGACGATATATAAAACAAAAAAATAACAGCAATGGCTATAGGTATTTATTTGGATAATCATAAAGATTGTAATAAATGATTGTTGAAATCATCCTGTTACTGGTATCAATTGTTATATACATGTTTGCACCCGGTGTGTATTCATACGACTATTGCGTGCTTACATTCGTGGTATTCCTGGTTTCATCGCTTTGGGTGATCCGGAAGCGGTCCAATGGAAATTATTTCAATTTTCACGTGCTGTTCCTGATCAGCTACTTTTTTGTGAATTTTGTATACCCTGTCTTTTTATTTCCTGTAGATAAGTATTATTTCCCTGTATTTAATTACGATTTTAACGAGAACCTGATCTCTAAGTCTACCGCGCTCGCTATGCTGGGATCAAGTGCCTACACACTTGGCGCGGCCATGTTGAGAATAAAATCAGATTATACGTTTGAAGCGAACTACCGCCCAATGCAGTTTGCCCGGTTTACCGGGATTCTGAAACTGCTCACATATGCCTTTTTTGGTTTGTTCCTGGCTTTTGTGGGGCGCGACTTCTTCTCCGGTATCTTCAACTCCGGCACCTCCAGTTCCAATTATTTCCTCATCGGGTTTCAGTCACTGGTTGCACTAACAGTAACAGTGGTATGCTATACCGGCTATTACAGGTCTTCCGAAAAGATAACCTTCTGGAAATTCGTTGGGCAGTTCGATAAGGTTTTTTTAGGATTTATGTTCCTGTTCATATTGTTGTTCTTTTTTATCGGCGACAGGGGACCTGCGTTGCAGGTATTCCTGATCCTGGTAACGCTGTATGCCGTGTACGTAAAAAAAGTGAAGCTAAAAGTATTCCTGCTCGGAGCTTCTCTTGGCATGTTCCTCATGCTGTTTATTTCTTCCGCCCGCGTAACCAGAACATCCGGTTTTAACGACAGCAACTCCATCGGGGGATTTCTTGAGCGGGGTTCGAGCAATATGAAATTCAACTCCATTTTTGATTTGGGAATGGACCTGACGATGAACAACAGGAACCTGTATGTAGCGGTGGATTATGCCGACAAGAACGGCATCAACTATGGCAAAACCATGATCACCCAGGTAGTAGGGATCGTACCTGGTTTACAACCTGTTGTTTTGTCGGTGCTTGGGATGACGGAAGATGAGATGTCTTCAGGAAGGATTATCAATAAACTCACCATCGGCGATGATGCCACATGGGGGGTAGGAACCAACCTGATAGGAGATATTTACCTGTCGTTTGGTGTGCTGGGAGTGGTGGCATTCATGTTGTTTTTCGGATATATACATACAAGATTTCAGCAGAAGATGCTTTATTCACAGGATATTAATTATGTGATCGCTTATGTGATCTCCATGTCGTTCGCGATTTATTATCCGAGAGCATCCTATTTCTCTGCGTTCCGTAATATTTTATGGCCCATTATTTTGCTGGCCATCATCAGGTTCATGACCTATAAGCGTCAAAGGACAACAACAAAATTGATATTCCATGAAGATATTAGTTATCAATAGTAACGCGATGTTTGAAGATAGTAAGGGGCTATATATCTATAAGGAAACAGGAAAATTTCTGAATGAATTGAATCATGTTTTCCAGATAGAGAACTTTCATTATAAGCGTCCTTTCAACGGGAATGACGCCATGGCCAATTACAATCTGAAAGAAACGCAAATACAGTTAACGGCATTAAAGATCAGGAAAAGCAAGGTACTGTCTTATGTAGTGGCTTATACCACCGGTTTAAAACGGTTAATGAGCAATGATTTCCTTTATCTGTTTTATCCCAATAGTTTCTTTTTACTGGGATTTGCAGCAGTGATACTAAGAAAACCTTTTGGCTTGTATGTGAGAGGAGAGAAGGGGATTAGCAGCTGGCCATCCACTTTTTTATTTAAACGTGCGGCTTTTATAGCTACAGTGTCTCCGCGGTTTACCAACAATACAAAGCCGTTCTGCGACCAGTCATATACCATCAAACCCATGATGGGGTTTGGGGCCGGGGATATCGTAACGGACAGAACTTATGAAGCAAAGCCGGTACTGCGGTTTCTGTTTATAGGAAGGGTGGAGCGCGACAAAGGTATTTACGAGCTGATAGAAGCGTTCAATAAACTACTGGAAAGCGGCATCACCAATTTTGTAGTGGATGTGGCAGGGGAAGGAGCCGATATGGAGGCCGTAAAGCAAATGCTGCAAGGCAGCGTGCTGGCTGACAAAGTAATCCTGCATGGCCCGGTATATGATAAAGACCGTATCAGGGACTTTTACCTGCAGGCAGATGTATTCCTGCTGCCCACGCATCATGAAGGATTCCCGAGGGTACTCTATGAAGCGATGATCTTTGGTACACCTATCATTACCACGTTTGTAGGGAGTATTTCATACGTGATGAAAGATCAGGAGAACTGTTATGAAATACAGCCTAAAAACGGCGCAGATCTGTATGCGAAGATGTTGCCCTTTTTTAATAATTATAAAAAACACGCACAGGTGGCGGTAAACGGCACCGCTACCATAAAAAGATATCTGGAGGAGAATAGCAAATCCCACCTGGATATTGTTTTGGACGAAGTAAAAATGATTAGTAATGGCAAGGCTTAGCGGTTTTTGGAATAACAGGATAAGTGGCGTGGGAGGACTGGTAATGTTGGTGGCTTCCCGCTGTGTTGAGCAGTTCAAAGATAAGCTGGGTGGCGTCCTGGTACAAAAGAACCTTGGCAGCGTTGGAAAAGGAGTTACTATTCTCAGGGGATTCAAATACAGAAATCCCGGCAATATTTCCCTGGGAAACAATGTAACAATAGGTATGAATGTCATCTTCTCCTCAGAAATACCTGCAGGACAAATCAGACTGGATGATCACGTGGTGATTGGCCGGAATTGCAGGATCGATTTTAGCGGGGACATACATATAGGAGAAGGTACTTTATTATCAGAAGGTGTTATCATCCAATCTCATGATCATGGATTGGATCCCAGGAGTAAACCGGAGGGGAAGAAACTGGTGATCGGGAAAAATGTGTGGGTGGGACTGAATGCCATGATCCTGTCGAATGTTTATGAAATAGGAGATAATGTAGTGATTGCCGCCGGTGCTATCGTAACAAAACCCGTTCCCGGCAATAGCATTGTGGGGGGCGCGCCGGCTAAATTAATCAAACATAAAACAGCAGTTGAATAGTATGGTGAATCAGGCGAAAATAAGTGTAATCATTCCGTTTTATACGAATGTTGACTGGCTGGCTCAGGCGATTGACAGTGTATTGGCCCAAACTTATCCGCATTATGAAATACTGGTCATCAATGATGGATCACCGGAAGATGATACCTATTTTTTGATGCAGTATGAAACTAAGATCAAATACATAAAAACAAAGAATGCAGGCCCTGCCAGCGCCAGGAACCTGGGCATAGAAATGGCAGAGGGAGAATATATCGCATTCCTGGATTCAGATGATCTTTGGATGCCGGAGAAGCTGGAAGTGCAGCTGAATGCCATGATTGCGGAGAACGCAGTGTGGTCGCATACCAGCTATACATCGTTTTACGATGGCAGTGAAGCCGATTATAAACTGGTAGACATTTCTGACTTCAGCGGCGAAGTATTTAAGAGGGGTTTACTTTCTACGCCCATTGCCACTCCTTGTGTGATGATCCGGGCAAAATACCTGAAAGAGAACCCCGCATGCAGATTTTCAAATGTTATGAGACACGGACAGGACTGGTATTTGTGGATCATGATGGCAAGATTGTTTCCGTTGCTGGCTATTCCTGCATCTCTTACCAGGGTGCGGCTGAGAGGCGCCAATGCAGCGCTGCGGGCCAGGGTACAGATAAAGTCCAAGGCGCAGCTCTGGACGCTCTTTAATAATAACAACGCTATTAAACCGGAATTGCAAACGCTAAAGCCGGGCGTAAGGTTCAGTTATAAATTTTGTAAGGCAGGCAGCTCGCTGATTGATTTTACAGAGAAATATTTTATTAAGAACAGGAAAACACTGGAATTTATGTCAAAGGTAGTTTACCTGACGCCCTATTTGATTTTAAAAATGTATTCATTAAACTATAAGAACTGATATGTTTAAAGATAAGGTATTACTGATCACAGGTGGAACAGGTTCATTCGGAAACGCTGTTCTGAATAAGTTTCTTCATACGGATCATTTCAGGGAGATCCGGATTTTTAGCCGGGATGAGAAGAAACAGGACGATATGCGCAACCAGTTGAAAAACGGGAAGCTCAAGTTTTATATCGGCGATGTGCGGGATTATAACAGCATCGAAAAGGCCATGCGCGGCGTTGACTACGTATTTCATGCGGCGGCGCTGAAACAGGTGCCTTCCTGCGAGTTCTTTCCGATAGAAGCCACCAAAACAAACGTGTTTGGAACGCAGAACGCTATCGATGCGGCAGTAGCAAATAATGTATCGAAGATTATTTGTCTTAGTACAGATAAGGCTGCTTATCCCATTAATGCCATGGGTATTTCAAAGGCCCTGATGGAAAAGGTAGCCATTGCAGCTTCCCGCAATATTCCCGAAAACGCCACCAGGGTATGTCTTACCCGCTACGGTAACGTAATGGGGTCCAGGGGCTCTGTTATTCCTTTGTTTCTTAAACAGATCAGAAACGGTGAAAGTTTAACGATCACAGATCCGAATATGACCCGTTTCCTCATGTCGCTGGAAGAAGCAGTGGACCTGGTATTGTTTGCTTTTGAAAACGGTAACCAGGGCGATCTCTTTGTAAATAAAGCGCCGGCTGGTACCATTGGTGACCTGGCAGCTGCTTTAAAAGAATTATGCCATGCGGACAACGAAATAAAAATAATAGGTACCCGTCATGGTGAAAAATTATATGAAACCCTTTGCACCCGCGAAGAAATGGTGAAGGCAGAGGATATGGGAGATTTCTACCGTATTCCTGCTGATAACAGGAACCTGAACTACAGCCAGTATTTCTCCGAAGGAGAAGTGAATGTAGCCACTGTAGATGATTATCATTCCCATAATGCGGAACAACTGGATGTGGAGGCTATGAAGAAGCTGTTGGCGAAACAACCGCTCGTGAAGGCGGAACTGATGAACAGCAAGGAAGCCGTGGCCAATATAGCATCATAGGAGAGAAACACGAACGTTCAATATTAAAAAGCAAAGGAATGATCCACTTGCCATTATATCCGCTGGTTGCCTTTAGTCTGGTTTTTGCATCTCCGGATGTAAATTCCGCCGTTGATAGCCATTGCCGGGAAACAGCAATATATAGTGTGGGTACTGCACCAGGTACACCGGATCAATCCGCCGCTTTTAATATAAAAGATGCTTTGCCACCGGGCTATGTGAAAGATGGTTCTGTCGATTATACGGATGTAATACAAAAGGCCATTGATACGCATGATGTAATCATCTTCCCTGGTTTTCCGGTATTGGTAAATGATAAGGGCCTGATCATTGGCAGCAATAAGCATATTACTTTTGAGAGTGGGGCGAAAATTATGTTAAAGCCAACCACCGCTGGGTCGTATGCGATATTAAGGATGCGTGATGTGAGTAATGTTACCATTGTAAATCCGGTGATCTATGGCGACCGGAAGCAGCATCTCGGAACAGGCGGTCAATGGGGTGCAGGAATTGGCATTTATTCGGGCAATAATATTACTATCAAAAACCCAAAGGTATACGATTGCTGGGGAGATGGTATTTATATCGGGGAAGATATGAAACTGGGTAGGGAAAGCCGGGACATTCTGATTTCCGGCGCCTATTGCAGGAATAACCGGAGAAACGGCATTTCTGTGGTGAGTGTGGACGGTCTTCAGCTGATATCGCCCTATGCGGGATATACGAACGGCCAATCTCCTATGTGCGGTATCGACGTAGAGCCTAACAATGCAAAAAATGTACTAAAGCGCATCCGTATCACAGATGCGGTAACGGAAAAAAACGAAAGCTATGGTATCCTGATGAACATTACCCGCTTATATGGCGGGGGGAACAACCTGGTAGATGTAACCGTGCAAAACCATAATGATAATTATTCCGCCGGAGGGCTAAGGGTGGTTGCCTATCGGCTGCAGCCTGGCAACGGCGGTAATCTTGGTGGGAATATCTCGGTTATTAATCCACACTGGAACAGCAACTCAAAAAGAGCCCTTGACGCCATGGGTGTATATGAAAAGAACCTGAAGCTGAATTTCTCCGGTGTTAAAATATCCTCCGCCAACAGGAGGGTATTGGATTCCAGTCAGACCCGGAACTTAATCATCAACTCCGTTAGTAAAAAAACGGACCTTCAGTTTGTACATTAGTAATAAACAGGAAACAATAACATTGAATGAAAGAAGTAACACTCATAAAAGGAGCATCCTTCACTGATCACAGGGGAACGCTGAAATTTGTCAATGATTTCTCTTTCCCGGACGTAAAAAGGTTTTACCAGATGTTACATCATGATATCTCTGTTGTACGCGCATGGCAGGGGCACCGGGTGGAGCAGAAATATTTTTACGTGGTAAAAGGAGCTTTTGTACTGGCATGGGTGAAAATAGACGATTGGGACAAACCCTCTCCCGGACTGAAGGCAGACCATGTGATATTAAATGAAGATGAGCCGGTAGTATTGAGTGTGCCCGCCGGATATGCCAATGGTATCAAGGCACTTATACCCGGATCGGTGCTGATGGTTTACAGTGATCTGACCCTGGAGGAATCGGCTGCCGACAGGTGGTCATTCCCGGAAGATCAGTGGTTCGATTGGCAGCATGCCAGGTTGTAAACAGACCGCATAACTATTATCATAAATCAAGTAGTTTATAAATGAAAAAAATTGGTATTACCGGACAGAATGGATTTGTAGGATCTTATTTGTTTAACAGGTGTTCGCTGTTAAAGGAAACATTTACATTGGTGCCGTTCGACAGATCCTTCTTTGATACCGCCGAAGCCCTGGAAAACTGGGCAGGGCAATGTGACGTTATCGTTCATCTCGCCGGCCTGAACCGGCATCCGGATCAGCAGGTGATCCATGATACCAATCTGGGTCTTGCACAGCAACTGGTAAATGCATTAAAGAAAACGGGCAATAAACCGCATGTCATCTTTTCTTCTTCCACACAGGAAGAACGGGATAATCTTTATGGAAAATCAAAGAAAGCCGGCCGCGAATTATTACAGCAATGGGCTGCTACCAGCGGAGCCAAATTTACCGGGATGGTAATCCCCAATGTATTCGGGCCATTTGGGAAACCGTTTTATAATTCCGTGGTGGCTACCTTCTGCCATCAGCTCTGTAATAATCAAATACCCAAAATAGATCAGGATGGTTTTCTGAAACTGATTTATGTAGATGAACTGGCCACGGCTATCATCCATGCAGTGGAAACCGGCAACAACGACGGCGTATATGAAGTAGCACCCACCAGTGAAATATACGTGTCTGAAATCCTGGCAAAACTGAATACCTTCAGGGAATTATACCTGGAACAAGGCGTTTTTCCTGAAATGAAAGATCAATTCACCATCCAGCTGTTTAATACATTCCGTAGTTATATAGACCATAAAAACTATTTTCCTTTCCCCCTAAAAAAACACGCAGATAACCGCGGTGTATTTGTGGAAATGATCCGCCTCGAAGTAGGAGGGCAGGTGTCTTTCTCTACCACACACCCGGGAATCACCAGGGGAAATCACTTTCATACCAGGAAAATAGAACGTTTCCTGGTGATTAAAGGGAAGGCACTTATCCAGCTGAGGAAATATAATACAGATGAAGTGCTGGATTTCGAACTGGATGGAGATACGCCTTCCTATGTAGATATGCCCGTTTGGTATACACATAATATTAAAAATACCGGTACAGAAGAACTGTACACAGTATTCTGGATCAATGAATTCTTTGATCAACAGGACCCCGATACTTATTTTGAAACGGTATAGCAACTAATTAATCATATAATTTTTATGAGCACGGTTACGAAGAAATTAAAAGTATTAACGGTAGTAGGCACCAGACCTGAGATCATACGCTTATCAAGGGTATTGGCGAAGCTGGATGAATCGGCAGCAATTGAGCATATTTTAGTGCATACCGGTCAGAACTACGACTATGAGCTGAACCAGATTTTCTTTGAAGATCTTGGTTTGCGGAAGCCGGATCATTTCCTGGAGGCCGCCGGGAAAACAGCCACCGAAACCATCGGGCAGATCCTGATTAAAATCGATCCTCTCCTGGAAACCATACAACCAGACGCCTTCCTCGTACTGGGAGATACGAACAGTTGTTTATGCGCTATACCCGCAAAAAAGAGAAAGATCCCGATCTTCCACATGGAAGCAGGTAACCGGTGCTTCGACCAGCGGGTACCCGAGGAAACAAACCGGAAAATAGTAGATCATATCAGTGATATCAATTTAACCTATTCAGATATTGCCAGGGAATATTTACTAAGGGAAGGGTTGCCGGCAGACCGTATCATTAAAACAGGCAGTCCGATGTATGAGGTGCTGCATCACTACATGCCGAAGATAAAAGCCGCTACCATCCTGGAGGAGCTGAAGCTGCAGCCTGGCCAATATTTCGTGGTGTCTGCACACCGCGAGGAGAATATCAATTCGGAACGCAACTTTAACCACCTGGTAACTTCCCTGAACAGCATTGCAGAAGTATTTAATGTGCCGGTGATTGTAAGTGCGCACCCACGCACCCGCAAAATGATAGAGGCAAAAGGAGTGACGTTTAACCCCCTGGTAAAACTCATGAAACCATACGGACTCAGTGATTATATCTCCTTACAAATGCAGGCCAAAGCGGTATTGTCGGATAGCGGCACTATCTCTGAAGAATCTTCCATCCTTAATTTCCCCGCGCTGAACCTGCGCGAAGCGCACGAAAGACCGGAAGCTATGGAAGAAGCGTCTGTTATGATGGTAGGATTGAATCCGGAAAGGATATTGCAGGGTCTTCAGCAGCTTGAATACCAGGAACGGGGTGATCGCAGGAACTTCAGGGAGGTAAGCGACTATTCCATGCCAAATGTTTCCGATAAAGTAGTCAGAATCATTATTTCTTATGTGGATTATGTGAGAAGGACTGTCTGGAAAATAAACGACTAATGAAAAAAGACAAACGGAAATTATGGGTAGTTACTGAGTTGTTTTTCCCGGAAGAAACTTCCACCGCGTATATCATGACAAAGATCAGCGAGCATTTTGCCAGGGATACGGAAGTACATGTTATATGCGGGCCGGCTGCCTATCAGAAGTCAAACCTGGTAGCCACGGAAGCGCTTAACGCTAACATAACAATTACGCGGGTGAAAACGCCCGGGCTGAATAAAGATAAATTGTTGCAACGTGCGTTGCGGATGGCATTGCTAAGTATTCAGTTAACGTATAAATTATGGAGAAAAGCCGGTAGAGGCGACAACGTGCTGATCGTAACCAATCCCGCTCCCGTAGTGCCACTGGTAACATGGGTGTGCAGGTGGAAATCCCTGAAGTGCTTTACCATTGTACATGATGTGTTTCCGGAGAACCTGGTGGCGGCAAAAATAATGAAGCCGGGAAGCTTGCCATATCGTCTGTTGAAATCAGTTTTTAACAAGGCTTATAGTAATATGGCGGTGCTATTTGTGCTCGGCAGGGATATGAAAGCGGTGTTTGAATCCAAATTGCAGGGGTATAAAAAGCAACCTGTTATAAAGATTGTAGAGAACTGGGCGGATACGGTATCTATTGCTCCAACAGCGAAAGATGAAAACCCTGTCATCAGGAAACTGGGTGTTGCCGATAAGATCATTTTCCAGTTTGCCGGTAACCTGGGCAGGGTACAAGGATTAATGGAATTATGTCATATCATCAAAGATATCCGGAATCCGTTGCTGCATTTTATATTTATAGGCGAAGGCGCCGTAAAAAAGGAAATGCTGCAGTTTATAGCAACGCATCAATTGAGTAACGTATCTATGCTGGATTCTTTCTCCAGGAGCAAACAGCAGGAGTTTCTGAACGCAACTGATGTTGGTATCGTGTCTTTACAGGAAGGAATGGCCGGATTGGGAGTACCGTCGAAGTCATATAATATTCTGGCTGCAGGCAAGCCCATATTGTTTATTGGCAATGCCAACAGCGAGATTTCACTCATGATAAATGAACACAATGTAGGGTGGACTTTTGATGTGTCTGAATCAGCGGCCCTGCTTGATTTTTTCAATGGATTATCCGTTACTGATGTAGCACAGCTTACACAGAAAGGTAAGAATGCAAGAACCCTGGCAGTTAATAAATATGCACAGGACATCATTTTGGATAAATATGTAAAACTGACAATGAGTGAAAACTGATATTCTATTGACCGGGGCATCCGGTTTTCTTGGAAAGGTGATATACGAGGTTCTTTCTTCGCAGCACCTCATTACCACTGTGGGAAGAGGACCTGCTGTAGCAAACGGCGGGCATCTGACCGCCGATTTTTCAAAGGAACTGATTACCGGCCTGCCTGATGTTGATTGTGTAATTCATTGTGCAGGGAAGGCCCATAGTGTGCCAAAAACGGAAGAGGAAAAGGAAAGCTTCTTCCAGGTAAATTATCGCGGAACAGTAAACTTGTGTCAGTCGCTGCAACAGGAAGGTAAAGTTCCCCGGTCCTTTATTTTTATCAGTACGGTGGCAGTTTACGGGAAAGAAGAAGGAGTGCTTATCAGCGAGGATGATCCGTTGGACGGCACCAGTCCGTATGCAAAGAGTAAAATTATGGCAGAAGAATACCTGCAGGAATGGGCGGCCGTTAACAACGTTAAACTGGGCATATTACGACTGCCGCTGATAGCGGGACCTACTCCTCCCGGCAACCTTCAGGCAATGATAAATGGCATCCGTACTGGTCGGTACCTGAGCATCGGTAAGGCAGATGCCCGCAAAAGCATGGTATGGGCATACGATGTGGCAATGGTTATACCTGCAGTTGCGCAAAGGGGAGGTATCTATAATCTGACCGATAGCCGGCATCCTTCCTTCAGGGAGCTGGAATATAAAATAGCCGAAGGCCTGGGTAGAAAAGCTCCGCTGACAATTCCGCTTCCACTGGCAAAACTGCTGGCTCTAGCCGGAGATGTAATGGGAGACAGATTTCCTATTAATACGGATAAATTAAAAAAAATAACAGCAACGCTGACATTTGATGACGCCAGGGCGAAATCTTCGCTTAACTGGAGGCCATCGCCGGTTGCAGAAAAAATACGATTTGTTGTATGATCTACCTTGTTTTAGCGCTGGTTTTCTTTCTTACTATTAAAGTATATTTTAAAATAGCCGCGCATTATAACATTATCGACAAACCAAACGAACGCAGTTCCCATACCACCCTTACTATCCGGGGTGGTGGTATCATCTTTGTTGTGGCCGCCCTGACAGCGCTGGTGTGGCACTTTGATGAATACTGGCTGCCCGTACTGGGTATGCTGATTATTGGTACCGTTAGTTTCCTGGATGATATCAACAGCCTTCCTAACCGCGTCCGGATGATATTCCAGGTGGCCGCCGTAACCATGATGCTGTACTACCTGCAGGTATTCGCCAACGTAAATATTTTTATGGTGGTCCTGTTGTATATCCTTGTTATAGGTATTATTAATGCCTATAACTTTATGGACGGCATCAATGGTATCACCGGCTTATACAGCCTGGTAGTACTGGCGGCGATGCAGTATGTAAATATCCGGCAACAGGCTTTTATCAGTGAAGATCTTATCTGGTTACCGGCATTGGCATGCGTTGTGTTTCTGTTCTTTAATTTCAGAAAAAAAGCAGCATGTTTCGCCGGCGATGTAGGAAGCGTTACCATTGCCTTCTGGATCGTTACCATGTTGCTGAAACTGATATTTACTACCGGCGACTGGAAGTATCTTCTGTTCCTTTCTGTATATGGGGTGGATACTATTTTAACGATCATTCACCGGTTGTCATTACGCCAGAATATTTTTAAAGCACACCGTTTGCATTTTTACCAGATACTGGCTAATGAAAGAAAAATACCACACCTGGTAGTAACGTCTTTATATGCAGCGGCCCAGTTGCTGGTTAATTTTTTTGTAATCGGCAATGCCACTAACCTGATGGTAAATATCTTAGTGGTATGTTTGCCGCTTGTGCTGGTATATGTTATTGCAAAATCAAAACTGATGCATAAAACTGTTTAACAATGGAGTCGTGTCTTATTTATGGTGCTGGTGGCCATGCAAATGTACTGGCTGATCTGGTCATGTTGTCAGGCGGATCCGTTCCCGTAATGTTCACGGATCAGGCAACAGGTGAAAGCCCCCTGATACAGGCATATCAGCCTTCACTTTTTCCGGAGGCGCCGCTTGTATTGGGGATTGGTAATAACGAAGTCCGGCGGCATTTATCTGAAAAGGTATCGCACCGTTTTACCGCTTTAGTGCATCCGGCTGCTTATGTAGCCGGCAATGCGGTGGTGGGTGAAGGCAGTGTTGTACTGGCCAATGCGGTAGTGCAGGCCAACAGTGTTATTGGAAATCACTCCATCATCAATGCCGGGGCTGTTGTGGATCACGACGCGGTGATAGGTGACTATGTTCATATTGCAGGTAATGCCTATATAGGCGGAGGCGCTGTTATTGGTAATGGCGCACTGATAGGCCAGGGTGCCGTTATAATGAGAAATACCGTTATTGCACAGGGCGATGTGGTACCACCACTAACAGTGGTAGGTGATTAATCCTGTTTTTATGCTGAATCCTTATACCACTGTGTACGCTGGAAAAAAACTGCACGGATATCAATGAAGTATTCGTTACATTAGTCATGGTGGATAATATAAATACTTTTCAACCGTTATTCCCTCAACCGGGAGAATGTACATGTGATCAGTATCCTGTTTTTGAAATTAGTATTATCTATGAAGACCATATCCTGTATAGTGCATATCGCATTATTGAAAGCCCGTGCAGACACTTCTTTAATAAGCAATAGCTTATTAAGGAAAGTTGTTTGTGTGGCAACTTTCCTTTCCCTTTTCTTAACATCCGCCTTTGATACTGCTGCACAGGATATTGTAATAGATAATCCCTCATTGGAAGGAAAAGTAACGGTGTCAGGACGTTTACCCAAACCCTGGCTGGTGATAAGCCAATCGCCGGATCAGCAACCGGGAATTGCCGGTTTTTCTTTTCCTGCGTCAGCCGGAGATTTTTATATTGGCGCAGTGCTTACAAATGATTGGCAGGAACTTTTTGGACAAAATCTTCGCAGTCCGCTAAAAGCAGGTAAAACATATACGCTTTCAGTAGACCTTGCTTCTACCACATTTTATACGAGAGATATTTGTAATGGCTCTTTCGCTATTTATGGATGTAATCCCGGCGAACAACCCGAATTGCTCTGGGAGTCCGGTAATTTTAATCACACCACCTGGAAACGTTACGCTCCGGTTTTTACGCCTAAAAAAGATTACCGGCAGATCATTTTCGGACCTAATTCAATATTTAAATGTAAAGAGAGAAGTTATGCGGCTGTATTGGTGGATAATTTCTCTCCTACTATCCGCGAGGTGCCACAGGTATCAGTAACCACTACCACCACCTGTAAAAATGCCGGTACCGGCGAAGCATCCGTGAAGCTGCTCAGTGCCCATAATCCGGTCACCTATTTATGGATGCCTGGCGGGCAAACGACCTCTCATGTCAGTGGCTTGTCTGCCGGCACTTATAAGTTGACCGTTACTGCGCTTAATGGCGCTTCGGTTACTGTAGATGTGGTCATTAAAGAAACGGATCTGAAAAGCGTTGTAAACACCATCATCTCAAAATGTAACGGGGATAACGAAAATGGAATTGCGCTCACAACCAGCGGCGGGGTTCCTCCTTACCGTTATTATTTAAATGACGATACGCAACCCAGTTACACACCTGCATTTAATCAGCTGCATCCCGGTACTTACCGCGTGATGGTAAAGGATGAACAGGGATGTGAAGATCCGTATGAAAAAATAGATTTGAAAGAACCACCGAAACTGCAACTGTTGAGCGTTACCACGAAAGCAGCCAGTTGCAGCGAAACAACTGATGGCAGGATCTTTTTACAGGCAAACGGTGGTACCCAGCCCTATGCGTATCGTTTGGAAGGCACTGAATGGCAGATGGACAGTATACTTGGACACCTTGACAAAGGCAGGTATTATTTTCAGGTAAAAGATAAAAACGACTGTGAGGTGAAAGGATCTGCAGATGTTGATAAAAACATCCGCCAGTGCGCCGTTTTCGTTCCCACCGCATTCTCCCCCAACGGCGACGGCCAGAATGACCTGTTCCGTGCAAAAGTACACGACGATGTAACTGACTACAAGCTGGAAGTATATACCCGCTGGGGACAAACAGTATTCAGTACCAATAGTCCCGATGGCGCATGGGACGGCCTTTTCAAAGGGAAAATGTTACCTACGGCCGCTTATGTGTGGGTACTTTTGTATACTGATAGCAAGCAACAGGCGAGAAAGCAAACCGGTACGGTGATGCTGATCCAATGATATTATAATGCGGCGTTGCCAAAGGGATAGGCTTCCAATGCCTTGCGGAGCTTCGTATTTTTGGCTATGCCGGCAATGGCACGAAGGTGTTTTTCATGATGAAGATCGGTACCGATAAGATCAAGTAAACCAGCCGCCATCAGCTTTTCAGCGGCCTGCTGTACATGTTTTCCGTAGTAACCGGTGAGCGACAGCAGGTTAAGCTGCAACAGGCAGCCCTGTTGTTTCAGTTGTTCGTACTGCGGTATGTTTGCGTGATAGTAGCCATATCTCTCGGGGTGGGCCAGCACGGGCTGATAGCCGGCGGCCTGTATATCAAACAGCCATTGCGCCAGTTGCGGCGGGGCCGACATAAACGATATTTCCACCAGCACCCTGTTCCCGGAGATGGTGAGCAAAGGTTGCTGCATCAGCGGCACAAACTGTTCATCAAGATAGTATTCTGCAGCAAAGTGAAAAGGAAGGGGACTATTTTTCCGGAGCAACTCCTGTTGTACCTGTTGATATGGATCGGTTAATGTACCGGCGGAATTAGGGTACCGGTCCATCATAATATGCGGGGTAGTGATAATTTTCCGGATCCCCATCGCCTGCAGCTGTTCAATAAAATGTAACGACGTAGCCACGTCAGGTACGCCATCATCCACTCCCGGCACCAGGTGGGAGTGGATATCTGTAGCCATGAACGCCAGCAGGTCTGCAGGCGGCGTTGTTTCGGTATTTTTTTTTCTGAAGAAAAGCATAATAATGGTCCCTCAATAAAGCGATGATACGAAAATCCGCTTTGCTATCACACAATCAGTGCCACAATTTCCTCCAGGTATTGCTGGTCAGTAACATCAAAATGAGAAAGATGCTCACTGTCTGCATCCAGTATGGCCGTTACTTCGCCGTTACGGATCAGTGGCACCACGATCTCAGATTTCGATAAGCTGCTGCAGGCAATGTGCCCGGGGAAGGCTTCCACATCAGGTACAATGAGTGTTCTGGCCTGTGCCCAGCTGCTGCCGCAAACACCCCGGTTCTTACGGATACGGGTACACGCTACCGGGCCCTGAAACGGACCGAGTACCAGTTCATCTTCTTTTACCAGGTAAAAACCTACCCAAAGCCATCCAAACTGCTCTTTCAGCGCAGCGGCTACATTGGCCATATTGGCCACCAGATCGGTTTCCCCGTCCAGTAATCCTTTTATCTGGGGAAGAAGGGAAGTGTATTGCTCCGCTTTATTTCCTTTGATGATTTGTAAGTCTTCTGCCATTTTTTTGTGGTTGTTAATATTGCAAAAGTCCGGAAAATTTATATTATATTTATCTAAGTAACCGTTAAAGTATTGCTGTTAACCACTCAACCAATTATTATTTGTTTAAGCATAGTTTTTTGATTCTTTGTCCTATTTTTTATCTGCCGGAAGCGTAAATCAAATATCTTTGACAGTCTATGAAATCACCGGACGTAATATTAGTGAACGAACAGGATGAGGCTATTGGAACGATGGAGAAGATGGAAGCCCACGAGAAAGGATTACTTCATCGCGCTTTTTCTGTATTTATCATCAATGATGCAGGCGAGATTTTATTGCAGCGCAGGGCGCTGGAGAAATATCATTCTGCCGGACTATGGACCAACGCCTGTTGTAGCCACCCGTATCCAGGTGAAGATACTGCTGTTGCCGCGCACCGGCGTTTACGGGAAGAAATGGGTTTCGATTGCGATCTGCAGGAGATTTTTTCTTTTACTTACAGAACCGGTTTTGATAACGGGTTAACCGAACACGAATTTGATCATGTATTGCTGGGTACCTATAACGGCAACATATTTCCCGAAGCATCCGAAGTGTGTGATTACCGCTACCTGTCTCCCGGCGAGATACTGGAATTAATGAAAAAAGAACCGGCTGCATTTACCATCTGGTTTCATCGTGCACTGCCAATGGTATTACAATACCTGGGTACGCCGATCAGCGCTGTATAATTAAACTTTTATTTTACTATGCCAATTTTGCTGTTAACCGGATCATTTAATTAAAAGATGATAGCACCTACCTGCCTTATTTACTGCTTTAAGTAGCGGTTGCTTCCCTGTGCCCGCTCCTTCACACTTTTTCCGGGATTCCCGCCCGGTAATGCCAACGTCGTTTTTATTACCCACCATAGTTAACTATTAAATCCAAAGACACATGACAACCATCCAAATGCCAACTGTCAGTTACCCTTTCCCTTCCGGCGTTAACCAACACGCAGATGAAGCCCAGCAACACATTGTTTCCTGGGTACAAGCTTATGGTCTGATCACTTCTGAGCTGGCCTGGCGGCGCTTTGAGAAAGCCCGGTTCGCCTGGCTGGCTGCCAGGGCTTTTCCTGATGCCGCTTTGCACGAGCTTTGCATCATCGCGGATTTCAACACCTGGCTGTTTATCCTTGATGATCAGTGCGACGAAGCCTCCATGGGCCGCAAAGCCGACTATCTCAAAAGCATGATGGCGGGATTAATGGACATCCTGCATCACAACCGCGTGGTAACCCCGGAAGCCGGTGGCCCGCTGCCGGCGGCCCTGAGCAGCATATGGGAGCGCATGCGCGCCATCAGCAGCCCCGCCTGGCGCCTTCGTTTTATCCGCAGCATGGACGATTATTTTACGTCCTGTATCTGGGAAGCCGAAAACCGGGAAGCCGGTATTGTTCCCTCTGTGGCGGATTATGTGCACATGCGGCCCTTTACCGGCGCACTCCTGGCGGATATTGAAGCCATAGAAATCATCGAAAAAGTGTATCTCAGCCGGGAAGTGGTCGAACAACCCCTGATCCAGCGCATGATCCAGGCCTGCAACAATATTGTTTGCTGGGCAAACGACCTGTTTTCCTGTACGAAGGAAGCGAAGCAGGGCGACGTGCACAACCTGGTGCTGGTATTACAACATGCCCGGCAATGCAGCCTCCAGGAGGCAATTAACGAAGCGGTCCGGATGCACAATGAAGAAGTAGCCATTTTTGTTACCCTGGAAAAACTCCTTCCCCTGAAAGGTATGGAAACCGATTATGAACTGTTGCGGTACGTGTCGGTGCTCCGGTCCTGGATTACAGGAAATTACGACTGGAGTGTGAAAGATACCGGCCGGTATGGTATGGCCGTAGGAGAGGTAGTAGCAGCCTAGAAGAGCGCCTGCGGCATTTGCTTTTTCAGAAAGAAGCATCTGTTTTTTCAGAAAGAAGTATACTGCCGCAGGCCTTTTTTATTTTCGTTCAGTTCCCTGTTTCATCCGTTTTTCAATGAGCCGCCCTACCCACCAGAAGGATAACGCCAGGATGCCGAAGAAGAGTCCTTTGTTGGTGAAGTCCCAGAGGTATTCAAAGTAGCGGGTATACAGGTCCAGCAACAGAAAGGCAACACCCAGGTCGCGCAGCAGGTCGTCTTTTAACCGCAGCCCCAGCAGCAATACACCTGCACACAGCGCGGTGTAAACGATTACCCATTGCAACAGATGAACCTGCCGCAATTGCTGCCATTCGTCCCAGGTACCACAATTCCCAAAAATAGAGATCAGCCAGCCGGAAATAAGCAGCAGCAGCCAGCCTCCGCTCCACGTAATGTCTTTGATGGGCGCATATACTTTGAATTGACGGAGTATCCAGGCCACGCCCGTGAGCAGCACCCCCAGCAGGGCCATGCGGCAGGGAAGATTCATGCCCAGGAAATAAGCGGCATCGCCGGTAAGGAAATAAGTGAGCTTTACATAAGCCGGGATCAGGCAAAGCAGGGTGGCAATCCATAACAGGCGGGAGTGAAGCGTAATGCCCAGCACGCCGTAGCAGGCCGTAGCCAGCAACCAGAACGCGCCATAATTACCTTCCAGGTAGTTAACGCTTTTACCCAGGTAAACCACGCTCACGCCTATACTAAGCACCGGCAGCAGCCAGAAAAGCTCCCGGTTAAACGAAAACAGCGGCTGATGTTTATTGCGCCGCCAGCCTTCATAACAAAGAAAAATGGTCAGCGCACCAAATACCAGGGCAATCACGCTATCGGTCAGCGAAAACTTCTTCCGGATAATCTCTATCCACTTCTCATCCAGCACCAGCGATCCAAACGCCATCAGCGCACAGGATATGGCCGCAATAAAAATATAAAGCGTAAGCGTTTGCCAGTCGGTGTTCACCACCTTGTAGCTTTTCTGCAGCTCGCCGGCCTGCTCATCGCTGATGAGCCGGTCGCGCTGCCACGACTGAATCGCCCGTTGTACTATCTGTGCTTCCTTTTTGTCTAGTTCTAACATAGGCCGCTTTTTCAGTTGTTTGCCCCCATTTTGTGTACCAGGCGGAGCGTATTACGTTTTTTTATCTTTAAACGGAAATAATTAAACAAAGCCAGCGCAGGTATCAGCATATAACTGACACGCTGGTACGCCGTATTTTCCGGATACAGGAAATAAGTCATCGCTATACAGGTGAAACCAGTTGCCATAGTGAGAAACCCGTATTTAAACCGCTGGTATAACAGTTCTTTTTCCGTATGATGACCGGCAATGGCCAGGTCCGGATTTTTCTGGAATACATAATAGCTGATCCAGAACAAAGCCGCCAGGCAACCCGCCAGGTTACACAGGTAGATAAAGAAAGGAAGCATAAAGTGGGAACTCGTATGCAGCAAGGCAGAAGTAGAAAAAGGAAACGTCACAATAAAAAATAAAAAGAAAAGATGACGATGAATCAATCCTTCATTGTAATTTTGGAGAAACCGGCATAATTGAAGATGCCGTACCCAGAAGTTTCCAATAAACACAAAACTCACTACGAAAGTTAAAAACTCAATAGCAGTAGGCTCAAAAAAATCCCAGTAACCGTTGGCAGGCATTTTTCCCGGAAGGGCAGGCAGTTTTATTCCGATGATCAGTAAAGTAATGGCAACGGCAAACACCGCATCACTGAAAAACATCAATCGATCCAGCTCAAACTCACGATGAAACGGTTTGGGTTCTTTTATAACAGACATAGACATAGTTAACAATAACTTTTCCGAAAGATACGAAAATAGCTTTTAGCCGGCAGTTATTAGGCATGTTGTTCATTTTCCGGAGCCTTGTAATAGCCGGCTCGTCAACAGAACCTTTTTACCTGTTTGTTGTTAAGTATTTATCAATCATCATATACTTTCAAAGTAATACGTATGCATTGTCGTCTTTTTCTATTCACCTTTGTTTTACTTTCAGGGATAACAAGAGCTTACGGGCAAACAGATACAGCGCAGCAGGGACCCTTTGCTTTTAATCTGGCGAATTGCATACAGTACGGCCTGGCTCATCAGAACGATGTCGTAAATGCCCGGCTGGATATCAATTTCTCCCAGGAACAGATCAAGGAAGCCACCGGGAAGCTGTTACCCCACGCAGATGTCAATGCCAGCTTTACAGATAACCTGAAACTGGCCACCTCTTTGATACCCGATCTGACCAACCCGACTTCCGGTGTAAGAATCCCCGTTCAGTTTGGAACCCGGTTTGCCTCTGCTGTAACAGGACAGGTAAACCAGACCATTTTTAACAGCGACTACTTCCTCGGGCTGAAAGCCGCAAAAGTATATGGCGGCCTGGCAGAGAAATCCTATAAAAGAACGGAGATCGACACCCGCGTGGCTATTACAAAAGCCTACTACGCCGTGCTGGCCAACGAAGAAAGTATCCGCCTCTCCAAAGCCAATATGGACCAGCTGGAGAAAACCCTGAAAGATACCCGGGCCCGCTATGATGTAGGTGTGGCAGAAAGAGTAGATGTAGACAGGATCCAGGTGTCTTACAATAATGTGGTAACCGATATCGAAACCCAGATCCGTTTACTCGTATATACGACCCAGTTATTAAAGTTCCAGATGGGCATGCCCCAGGAAGCAAAACTGGATCTTACACAAACCGTTCAGGACCTCAACGTGGAATCGTTTATCAGTGATACCGTTGATTACCAGGTACAGGACCGCGTAGAATACGGGATACAAACCACCCAGATTGCATTGAATGAACTGAACCTGAAAAGTAAAAAGATGAGCTTCCTGCCATCATTAAATGGTTTTGTGAACTATGGCTGGAACTATTTCTCCTCGGATTTCGGGGATTTGTATAAAACCGGTTTCGGCGCCTCGGCTCTCGGACTTACCCTCGCATGGCCCATTTTTACTGGTACGGAAAGAATACACCAGATCAGGCAGAACAAAATTACTTTAGAGAAATCAGAGAACGACCTCAGTTACCTGTCCCAGCAGATTAAACTGGAAGTTACCAACGCCAATACGCAATACCTTAATAACAAGTCCAGGTTCGTTACCCAGAAAACAAATATGGGACTCACCCAGGGCATTTATGAACGTATTGTGCTCAAATTTGAACAGGGAGTAGCCAGCAGTCTTGATGTGATCTCCGCAGAAAGTGAACTGAAACAGGCACAAGTAGATTATGTGCAGGCCCTGTTAAACACCCTGATCAGCAAAACAGAACTGGATAAAGCCATGGGCAAAATCAAATAAAGTATCAGCATTCGTAATTCGCAATCAATTTCTCATATGTATCTAATAAATTACAAGCGGACCTTTTATGTGGCAGGAATGATACTCTGTGTGGCCTGTGGCAACAGCAAAAAGCAACAACAGGCTGCTATGATGGGGAAGATGAAGCCAACGGTGGTAGCTGTTGAAGTAGTACCGGCCGTATATACCGTGTCGGAGAAATTCCCTGCTACCCTCATGGCCCATGATGTTGTGCAGCTGAAGCCGGATGTTTCCGGTTACCTGGAAGCCATCCGGGTGGCCGACGGCAGTAATGTAACAAAAGGCCAGCCCCTGTATGATATTGACAGAAGCCGCTATGCCGCCGCCTACGGACAGGTAGCCGCTACCCAGCAACAGGCCGAAGCCGACCTGGCACAACGGCAACGCGACTACGAAAGATATAAATCCCTCCTGGACCATGATGCGATCTCCAAACAAACGGTAGATCAGGCTTACACGGCTATGTTAACCGCCCAGGCCAATGTGGCTGCGGCAAAAGCTTCCGTGGCAAGGGCCGGTACCGATGTAAACCATGCCGTGGTGCGGGCGCCCGTAACCGGCAAAATCGGTATCGCACAAATAAAAGTGGGAGACGTGATTAATGCCGGTCAAACCCTCATCAACACCATCGTAAATGAACACCCCATGTTTGCGGATATGGACGTTCCACAGGCCCGCCTGCCGGAATTCCTGCGCATTCAGCAAGGCAAAGGCGGTGATCAGAAATTTTACATCCAGTTCGGTGATGGCACCCGCTACGGCGAAGCAGGCAAAGTGTTAACCATCAATAATATTGTGGATCCGCAAACCGGTACCGTACGGGTACGACTCGTTTTTGAAAACAAGGAAAATATGCTGAAGTCGGGTATGAGCATCGTCATTGTAATGCAATACGGCACTCCCGCCACCCAGCTGGCAATTCCGGCTAAAGCAATTATCCAGAACCTGTCGGAAACCAGTGTATATACTATTTCAAAAGACAATGTAGTTGGCGCTACGGACATTGTTCCCGGCCCGGTTACAGATACCATGCAGCTGGTTACCAGCGGACTGAAAGCCGGCGACAGGGTCGTGGTGGACGGCATCCAGCGGGTGAAACCGGGAGATACCGTGAATATCGCCGGAGCAGGAGCAGGGGCAAAACAATAAATCCTAAATCACCATCACAGTATGATCTCAAAAACATTTATAGAGCGAAAGAATACTACGATCGTAATTGCTATCATTATTGTGATTGTAGGGCTCATCTGTATGTTTAACCTCCCGATTGCACAGCTGCCGGATATTGCACCGCCGGTAACGGATGTAAGGGCCAACTACGTGGGAGCCAACTCCACAACGGTAGAGGAAACAGTGACCACCCCCATAGAAAACCAGGTGAATGGTACACCAGGCGCCATGTACATACAATCCGTAAGTGCAAATGATGGTTCCATGAGTATTACCGTCAGCTTTAAACTGGGTACCAACCCGGATATCGCTACCCTGGATGTGCAGAACCGGGTAAGTCTCGCGCTGCCAAGCACCCCGGATGAAGTACGTCGTGTAGGGGTAACCGTTAAGAAACGTTCCAATGATATGTTGATGGTAATCGCGCTGAACTCTCCCAAAGGAAAACACTCGCGCGAATTCCTCGATAACTACCTGAATATTTACCTGAAACCCGAGCTGGCCCGTGTGTCCGGTGTAGGTGACGTAAATGCCTTTTCCCAGGATTATAGTATGCGTATCTGGCTGAACCCGGATAAAATGGCCGCCCTCGGATTAACCGCCGGCGATATTGCCCGGGCCATCACAGAACAGAACCAACAGGTGCCGGCTGGTAGTGTAGGCGCCGCACCTATGCGCAGTACGCAGGCTTTTGAATATACGGTGAGTGTAAAAGGCCGTTTGGCTACCACCGAAGAATTTGGCAACGTGGTAGTAGCTACCAGTCAGAATGGTAGCCTTGTTCGTCTCCGTGATGTAGCCAGGATCGACCTCGGCTCGTTTACCTATGCCATCGAAGCAAAAGCAGATGGTAAAACCGGCAGTGGTATGGCTATTTACCTGGCGCCTGGTGCAAATGCACTGGACGTAAACGACCTGGTAATGGCCAAAATGGAGGAAATGTCCAAACGTTTCCCGGAAGATGTGAAATGGCTGGTGCCGTTTGAATCTACCTCTTTCGTTAAAATTTCTATCGAAGAAGTAATAGAAACCTTTGTAGAAGCCCTGATACTGGTGGTGATCGTGGTATTTGTATTCCTGCAGAACTGGCGGGCCACCATCATCCCCATCCTGGTAATCCCGATTTCACTGATAGGTACCTTTATATTTTTCCAGTTACTTGGCTTCTCCATCAATACCCTCACGCTGTTCGGTTTTGTACTGGCCATCGGTATTGTGGTGGATGATGCTATTGTGGTGGTGGAGGCCGTGCAGCATCATATCGATGCAAACCTGATGTCGCCGCGTGAAGCCACTTTCAAAGCGATGTCGGAAGTACAGGGACCGGTAATTGCCATCGCCCTCATCCTGGCAGCGGTGTTTGTGCCGGTAGCCTTTATTCCCGGTGTAAGCGGACGGCTATACCAGCAGTTTGCCTTAACCATCGCCTTTTCGGTGTTGTTGTCGGCATTCCTGGCACTAACGTTAACGCCTGCACTCACGGCTATTCTTTTGAGGCCCGCGCATCTTACCCAGAAGTCAACAGGACTGAATAAACTCTTCTTCAAATTTAACCAATGGTTTGAAAGATTTACTAACCGCTACGGTAAAGGCGTGATGTTCAGCATCCGTAAAACGCCGGCAGTACTGGTGATTATGGCCGTATTGTTTGCCGCGGCATTTTATCTCTTTAAGAAAACACCCACCACCTTTGTTCCCCAGGAAGATATGGGCGCCATGTTCATTGCACTGGAACTGCCGGAAGCGTCTTCTTCCCAGCGAACAAAAGAAGTGGTGGCACAGATCAGCGATATCCTGCTGAAGGACAGTGCCGTGCTGCACTTTTTTGGTATAACAGGGATCAACTTCGTGGCGAATGCCACCAAGCCTAACTCCGGCACCTTCTTCGTGAGCCTCCGCCCATGGGATGAGCGATACAAGCACGGGGATAATATGGGGACCGTATTGGGAAGAATTCAAATGGCGACCAGTCGTATCATCGGGGCCAATATCATCTGTATCCCTTCACCCACACTGCGTGGATTAGGTAATACCGGTGGGTTCTCCTTTATGCTGGAGCAGCGGACGAATCCCGATATCAACCAGTTCCTGCAGGTAATGGGACAGTTCCTGATGGCTGCCAACCAGCGGCCGGAAATAGCGAGGGCATATGCTTTCTTCAGCGCCAACACCCCGCAATTCAACGTGGAGGTGGACCGCGACAAATGTAAACAACTCGGTGTAGCCGTCAGCGATGTGTTCAATGCATTGCAAACTTTCCTCGGAGGATTGTATGTAAACGACTTCACCAAATTCAGCAGGAGCTTCCGCGTAGTACTGCAGGCAGATTCTACCTACCGTACCAGCATCAATAATCTTAACACTTATTATGTCCGCAATGCCACGGGGCAGATGGTGCCGCTCAGCGCACTGATCACCACCAAGAAAGCATCCGGCGCCCCGGTAATCAACCACTTTAACCTGTACCGCTCCGTTGAAATCAACGGTGACACCAAGCCCGGTTACAGCAGCGGTGATGGTATCAATGCGCTGAAAGAAGTGGCTGCACAGGTGCTGCCGGAGAACTTCTCTTTCGAATGGGCGAACGTATCCCTGCAGGAAATTGAAGCGGGTAACAGTAGTGTGCTCATCTTTGGATTGTCTATCCTGTTTGTATTCCTGTTGCTCACCGCGCTGTATGAGAGCTGGTCGGTGCCGTTCTCCGTATTGCTGGCTGTACCCATCGCGTTGTTCGGGTCTATCCTGGCGCTGTCGTTAACGAAACAATCCAATAGCGTATACTCCCAGATTGGTTTGATCACCCTGATCGGTTTGGCGGCAAAAAATGCCATCCTGATCGTAGAGTTCTGTAAAGAGCGTGTAGACAGGGGCATGCCATTGTTAGACGCCACACTGGAGGCCGTAAAACTGCGTTTACGTCCAATCCTGATGACTTCCTTCGCATTCATACTAGGGGTGTTGCCATTGTGTTTGGCACAGGGCGCCGGCGCGGCTTCCCGTGTTAATATAGGCTTTACCGTAGTGGGAGGGATGCTTGCTGCTACCTTATTGGGAATTTTTACCGTACCCGTTTTGTATGTGCTGATCACGAAATTATCTTACGGTAAAAAGAAACTGGCTGACCTCGAAGCCCATGGTAATGAAGAGAAAAAGCCAAAAGGATTAGGAGAATAACCCTAACTTCATTACGATGAAAAATACTGAACGCTTCAGCACCCGCGTAGATAACTATATCAAATACCGGCCACATTATCCTGTGGCCATTATCCCTTATCTCGAAGCCGAAACCGGCTTAACACGCCATACTATTGTGGCCGACATCGGTGCGGGTACCGGCATTTCTGCGCAGCCATTCCTCGACAATGGCAACAAGGTATACGCCGTGGAACCCAACAAAGAAATGAGGGAGGCCGCTGAAAGATTGCTGAACCGGTATCCGAATTTCACCGCCATTAACGGCAGCGCAGAACATACCACCCTCCCGGATGCCTCGGTAGACCTGGTGGTGGCCGGCACCGCTTTTCATTGGTTTGATCAGCAGGCCGCCGTCGCAGAATTCCGCCGCATCGGCCGCGAAAATACAAAGGTAGTACTGATGTGGAATGTACGCCAGGCCGACCTGCCGTTTGAAAAAGGTTATGAAAAACTCCTCCATCAATACGGCACCGACTATAAAGATATGCAGCACAGAAACGTTGGGGCGTCGCAGTTAGCAGGCTTTTTTCAGCCCGGCACCATGCAGGAAAAAGTATTTCAGAACGCCCAGCTATTCGATTTCCCTGCCCTCAAAGGAAGATTACTCTCCTCCTCCTACGTCCCCGAACAAGACCACCCGTCGCATATCCCCATGATGCGAGCATTCGAAGACCTCTTCGGAAAATACAAGGAGCAGGGGATGGTGAAATTCCACTACGAAACGAAACTTTATGTGGGACGGGTATAACGCGGATTTTGTCTTGGCTCAGGATTACGCTGATTATACTGATTACCTGGATTTTTACTTTTTTGATTTTATAAAGGATTATGGGAGATAGAAGCGGATATATGTACTGCTCCCCAAAGTTTAGACTTTTTTGATTAGGCGGCTTGAGTTCGATATTGTATTGGACTCAAGCCATTTAA